>NZ_RQIH01000006.1 GCF_003939025.1 Rhizobium sophoriradicis | reverse complement strand
CCGGCACGTCCTTCCAGGCAAAACCTTCCTTCGACAGATCCTCCTTCAACACGTTCAAGGCAGCCGCCTCGCCGCCTGATGTCCACCAGTGCAGCATCTGCACTTCCTTTACGTCGGCGGCCTGGGCGGAGACATGAGCGCTGGCGAGAGCCAATGCGATCACCGCAGTCGTGGTCAGAAACCTATTCATCGAAGAACCTCCCAGTTCCCTCTTTAGAAGATGCGGGACTATTCCCACATCCGATCACCCGCCCTCCTCGGGCGCAGTTTGCTTGCCGGCTAAACCAGCTTTTCCGTCTGCGGCATCCACCAGTTGGTGCGCTTGCCGATGTGCATGTTGAGCGTCTTGGTCTCCGTGTAATCTTCGACCGCATGGCGGCCGAGCTCGCGGCCGAGGCCGCTCTGCTTGTAGCCGCCGAAGGGCAGCTCCGAGGCACCGTCCATGAAGGTGTTCATCCACACCGTGCCTGCCCTCACCGACCGGCCGATCGTCAGGCAGGTGTCGAAATCGCGGCTCCAGACACCGGCCGACAGGCCGTAGTCGATGGAATTGGCAATGCTCACCGCTTCGGCTGTTGTTTCGAACGTCAGAACCGACAGAACAGGACCAAACACTTCCTCGCGCGCCACCGCCATATCTGGGGTGACCGCTTCGAGGATCGTCGGCGACATGAACTGACCCATGCCGAGGTCGAGCGTCTCGCCGCCATGCGCGATGCGGGCGCCGCTGCTTCTGGCGCCGGCGACATAGCCCGAGATCTTCTCCAGATGCTGCGGCGTGATGATCGCGCCGACCTGCGTCGAGGGATCAAGGGGATCGCCGACCCGTACCCCCTTCGCCAGTTCGGCGACACGCCTGACGACGTCGGAAGCGATCGACTTGTGAAGGATCAACCGCGAGCCGGCATTGCAGCACTCGCCGGCATTGAAATAGGCGCCGAAGACCGCCGCATCGACGAAGGCATCGAGATCGGCATCCGGGAAGACGATCTGCGGGTTCTTGCCGCCGAGCTCCAGCGAGACCTTCTTCAGCGTCTGCGCCGCATTCGACATCGTCAGCTTACCGACACCGGTCGAGCCGGTGAAGGAGACCATGTCGACGTCTGGATGGGACGTCATGACCGCGCCGACCTCAGGTCCCGTGCCGGTGACAATGTTGACGACACCATCGGGAACGCCCGCCTGCTGCAGGATCTCGCCGAGCACGAGCGTCGATCCCGATGTCAGCTCCGAGGGCTTGACGACGGTGGTGCAGCCTGCGGCGAGCGCGAAGGGCAGCTTCTGGCCGACGATCAGGAACGGAAAGTTCCACGGCGTGATGATCGACACCACGCCGATCGCTTCGCGCAGGACGACGCCGAGCGTGCCGTCGCCGAGCGTGTTGTAGCTTTCACCATGGAGATCGCGAGCCAGAGCCGCCGCATAACGCCAGATGTCGACCGAGCCGGCAATTTCTCCCCGCACCTGGGTGATCGGCTTACCCGCCTCGATGGCGTCGAGAAACGCCAGTTCTTCCGCCCGCGCGGCGATCAGATCGGCCGCTCTGAGCAGGATGGCGGACCGTTCGGACGCGGTCATGCGCGGCCACGGCCCCTCGTCGAAGGCCTTGCGCGCGGCAGCGATGGCGCGCTCGGCTTCGGTCCGGCTGCCGGCTGGGAAGCGACTGACCACGACACCATGGCTTGGCGCGACGCGCTCGATCGGATCGGAGGCGCCCGCCTCCCATTTGCCGTCGATCAGCATCTTGAAATCGCGTGCCCTGTGGTCGCTGAGCGCAGTCGGGTTGACGAGGACCGTCATTACCATTCTCCCTTGAACGTTGCCGGGCGCTTCTCGCTGAATGATGCGACGCCCTCTTTCAGATCGCCGGTCTTGGCCGCGAGGATCGAGCCCAGGGCTTCGACCGCCGTTCCGTTGTCTTCGCCGTTCGCCGATGCGATCATCAGCTTGGCGATCTCGACCGCTGCCGGTCCCCTTGCGGCAATCCGCTGCGCATAGTCCCGGGCGGCAGTCAGCGAGTTTCCTGTCGAAACAACCGCGTCGACGATGCCGAGCAGGCGCGCCTCCTCGGCGGTGAAGATCTCCCCACCCAAGGCCATGCGGCGAACGGCCTGGGCGCCGAACCGGCGTACGAGACGCTGGGTGCCGGACCAGCCCGGCACCATTCCGAGCCCGGTCTCCGGCAGGCCGATCTTGATGTGTTCCTCGGCGATGCGAATGTCGGCAACGCCCGCCAGTTCGAGCCCGCCTCCGAGAGCGTGGCCGTTCAGCGCCGCGACCAGCGGCACCCGGAGCGTCGCCATTCTTTCGAAGATACGGTGACCGTGCCGAACCCAGGCATGGCCGAACTCCTGCGGCAGCATTCCGCCCCAGGCTTTGATATCGCCTCCGGCCGAAAAGCCCTTTCCTTCACCCGTCAGAACGGCAGCGCGCACATCCGGGACCGCCTCCACCGCATCGGCCGCCTCGGCCAAGGCTTTCAGCATATCGAGATCGAGCGCGTTCAACTTCTCCGGACGAGAAATCGTCAAGGTCGCGACATGTCCGTCGATATCGATTCTGACTGTTCCGCTAGCCATGGATGGCGCCCTCCAGTGTCCGTGCCCGTTTGGCAGGAAGCGACAAGCCGATGCCTGCTTCGCGGAAGAGTGCCGCATCCATGACCTTCAGGTCGGGCGCGACCATCAGCGGGAATTCAGACTGATCGAGGATCTGAGACTGAAGATCGACGCCAGGCGCGATCTCGGTGAGGACGATGCCTTCAGGCGTCAGCTTCATCACGCACCGCTCGGTGACATAGATGATCTCCTGCCCCTGCTCGATCGCCCGCCTGCCGCTGAAGGTGACGTGTTCGACCTCGTTCACCAGTTTCTTCAGTTTGCCTTCCCTCTCGATGACGAGAGCCCCACCGGCGATCGAAAGCTTCGCCCCGGCGTTGAACATCCCGGAGAAGACGATCTTCTTTGCCCGCGCCGTGATGTCGACGAAGCCGCCGGCGCCGGCCGTCACATGCGGCCGGAAGGAAAGCTTGGAAACGTTGACCGACCCGTCCTTGCCGATCTCGAGGAAGGACAGCAGCGACGCGTCGAAGCCCGCGCCCTGGAAATAGGTGAACTGATAGGGAGACGGCATGTAGGCGTCGGCATTGGAGGCGCAGCCGAAGGCGAAGTCGAGTAGCGGCACCCCACCGACCGCGCCTTGCTCGATCACCCAGGTGACGGCGCCGTGGAGCCCTTCTTCCAGCAGAATGCGCGGCACGTTGGCCGAGATGCCGAAGCCGAGATTAACGCAGCTTCCCGCCTGCAGTTCCTGGGCGACGCGGCGCGCGATGACCTTCTGAACATTGAATTCCGGAACGCTGAAGCTATCGAGCGGGCGGAAAATCTCACCGGATATCGCCGGATCGTACAACGTCTGCGTCGTCTGCCTCTGATCGGGATCGACGACGATATAGTCGACCAGCATTCCCGGCACCCGGACGTCATGCGGCTTCAGCGAGCCTTCCTTGGTGATCCGCTTGACCTGGGCGATGACGATGCCGCCATTGTTGCGCGCGGCAAGCGCCTGATCGAGGCCGCCGAGATAGGCGCCTTCATGTTCGTATGTCAGGTTGCCGCGCTCATCGGCCGTGGTGGCACGGATGATGGCGACCTGAGGGACGATCGAGGGGAAGAACAGCCAGTCGTCGCCCTCGAAGCTGACGCGCTTGACCACCTGTTGTTCCGAAGCCAGCTCATTCATCGCACAGCCCTGACGCCGAGGATCGACGAAAGTGTCGACGCCGACCTTGGTCAGAACGCCCGGCCGCTTGGCGGCGGCTTCGCGATGGATGTCGAACAGAATGCCGGAGGGAATGTTATAGGCCGGGATCTCGTTGTTGGTGATCATCTGCCAGATCAGCGGCGGCTCGGACGATGACGGCCCGGATGGATAGGAGCCACCGATGATGCACTTGAGCAGGCCTTTCCTGGCGATGTAATCGACGCCCTTGATGCCGCTCATATCGCCGGCAGCGATCGGATGCAGGGTCGTGATGCCTTGGGGGTGGCCGGTCGTCTCGAAACGCTCGCCAATCGCCTTCAGCATGAGGTCCGGGCAACCGAGACCGCTCGAAGACGATACCGTGACGACGGCGCCGTCCGGGATGAGCGCGGCCGCTTCGGCTGGGGCGAGATGCTTCTTCATGGGCGTCACTCGGTATCCTGTCTGGTTTTCACGCTCTTGCGGCGCCGCAGCTTTCGCGGACGACCAGCCGAACGGCCGTTGTCACCGTCTCCGCCTCGGCCTTGCCCGCATTGATCTGCTTGAGAAGCATTTGCGCTCCGCGCCGCCCTATGCCCTGCGGATCGACCGAGACGGTCGTCAGTGCCGGAACCGCCGCCTGCGCCTCGATAACATCGTCGAAACCGACGACGGCGAAATCGGCGCCGGGCTCCAGACGGCGCGCGCGCAGTCCGTCGCAAACACCGAAGGCGACGGCGTCGTTGAAGCAGACGGCCGCCGTCGGCCTGTCGGCAAGAGCAATCGCCTTTGCGATCGCCTCAACCCCACCGGCCCGCGAAGGCGCGGACGAGACGACGAGCTCCCCCCGATAGCCGAGCCCGGCCGCTTCTATGCCACTTCGGTAGCCGGCAAGGCGGTCGTCGAAGACTGCTGTGTCGGGAAAGCCGCCGAGAAAGGCGATGCGCCTGTGACCCAGCCCCGCCAGGTGTTGGACCGCCGACATCATGCCAGCCTGATTGTCCGAGACGATGGAAGAGACCTTCGCCCCGGGCAGGTTTCGAACGACGACCACAACCGGTATGCCCGCCGCAACGAGCGGCTTGAAATCTGCGGCATCGGTAGCGCGCGCCGGTGATACGATAAGCCCCGAAATGCCGTGCTCGCGCATCGATGCAACAACCTCGCGCTGCCGGTCGATGCTCTCGCCGGTATTCGACAGGAACTGCACGAAGCCGGCCGACTGGACGACCATGTCGACGCCTACCGCTAGCTCGGCAAAGAAGCTGTTCGTCAGATCGTTGACGACGACGCCGATGATCCTCGATTTAGCCCCGGCCTGGCGCAGGTTCGCCGCGCCGCGATTATAGACATAGCCGAGCTCCCGCATCACGGCATTGACCTTCGAGCGCGTCCCCTCATTGACCAGAGAAGAACCCTGAAGCACCAGCGACACCGTCGACTTCGAAACGCCGGCGGCCTTCGCAATGTCGATGACGGTTACCCGCGTCTTTGTCATGCCTCTCTCCGGTGGCGCCGTTTAACTCCTAATATTTGGAACGTTCCAATTATGTCAAGAGGAATTTAATGAATTCACCATTTTCGGCGGTACTTCACGCTATTCGTGGTGATGATTCCAAAGCAGCACGTTTGGATCGATCTAAATTTCCGCCCATCCGGACCTGAAATACCGCCTTCCACAGGCGAGCGGATCGATCCAAATTGTCGGAGAGGCGGGCCCTTCTGCGCCGCCATCGAAGTCAGGAAGGCCGTCAATATGTTGGTGGCTTTGTTGCACCCCGTTGGAGATCGAAGACATGAACCTGCGTACCGAACTCACCGCCCTGCCGCCCCGCAAACAGGCGGCGCTTGGCGGCCGTCGCGGAGTTTCTTCTCGCGCACATCGCAAAGAGCGAGATCGATGCGACGGAAGCGGAGGCCGCCTTGGCGGCAATCCGCGGCTGGGGCGATGGCGCGGATCTGACCGGCCGCTATTTCTCCGATCTGATCTACAGCGAGGATGAGCGCGGGACGCTTCGCCGGCTCTCCGAGGCCGCCGGAAAACCAGCGAAGACGGCTGGAATGCGCTCACCACGACAACAATGTACGTCGCCTGGCTTGTCTTTCAGGAAACCGGCGAACCGATGCCAAGCGATGTCAACGAGGTCGGAGAGGACAGCCTTGATCTTCTGGACGAGCAACTGGCCGAACTCGGCTGAACCGCGGTAAAGGGCCTGATCTTCGTCGAGGAGCACCCATCGACGGACATTAGCGAAACTTTATTGTTTCTGGCCAATGCTACGGATGCGCGCAACGCGCCAGATCTGAGCAGGGCCGGATGATGCCGCATTCGTTCGAATCCATTCTGGAAAACCTGCCGCAGGGCATTGTTCTGCTTGATTCTGCCAATACGGTCACGGCTTTCAATTCCCGCGCGCTGGAAGTTCTCGGCCTTGCGGAGGGCGTCCTCCGTAAGGGAATGAGCATCGACGGATTGCCGGGCACCTCGGCCTGTCATGCTGCGGCATGTTCGCGTTCGCCGACCGGCAAGCCGCACGCCTCGCAGTTTGCATTGCCTGACGGACGGATGATCTCGCTGACCTGCGCGCCCTCGAGCGAGGGAAGCTGGATCCTGAGCTATGAAGATATCTCGACGCTCATTCGCGTCGAAGACAGTCTGGCCGAGCAACATCACCGGTTCGACGCAGCCTTAGCAATATGCCGCATGGGTTGTGCATGTTCGATTCAGCCAAGAACCTGATATTGTGCAATGCATCATACGCGCGGATGTACAATCTGCCGGATCGACTGACACAACCGGGAACACCGCTCGCAGATATCCTGGCCTATCGAGCCGAGGAGAGAAACGGTCCGGCCGACACCGCCACCTATTTCGACGTCGTCTTCGAAGCGACGGCGCTCGGCGCGCCGGCCAGCCAGAACATCGCGCTCACCGACGGCCGCATCGTCAAGATCACTCACAATCCGATGCAGAACGGTGGATATGTGGCGACCCATGAGGACGTCACCAAGACCGTGCGGCTCGCCGAAGAGCTGCGCCGCCACCACGATCAGCTCGAGGTGACGGTGCGGAACCGCACGGCTGAGGTCGAGCGGCAGGCGCGTGAACTGGAGCGAATGCTCGCGCAGGAAAGAAACATCAACGAATTGCAGCGGCAGTTCGTGGCGATGGCATCGCATGAGTTCCGCACTCCGCTCGCAATCATCGACGCTGCCGCCCAGCGGCTGCTGCGAAAAGCAGGCGCGGTCGAGCCCGAATTTCTGAGCGACAAAGTCGAACAGATCCGTGCATCGGTAAGCCGCATCGTCGATCTCATGGAGAGTATCCTGTCAGCCGGACGCCTCGATACCGGCACGATCGATATCAGCTACGGCGCCTGCGCGCTCAGATCATTGATCCGAAGCTGCTGCGAGCGGCAGTCGTCGATCTCGAAGACGCATAGCTTCGTGCTTGACGTAGACGGGCTGCCTGAGTTCATCGATGCCGATCCCCCCAGCTTGGCCCAGGTCTTCACCAACCTGCTCTCCAATGCCGTCAAATACGCGCCGGGAACGTCCGAAATTCGCATTGCGGCCTGGGAGGAGACCGGCAACGTCAAGATCTCGGTCAGCGACGACGGGGTGGGGATCGATGCCGAAGACGTGCCCCGGCTGTTTCAGCGCTATTTCCGCGCTCGCACTTCGACCGGGATTGCCGGAACCGGTATCGGCCTCAACCTGGTGAAGCAGATCGTCGAGCTGCACCAGGGCTCGATAGAGGTGCAAAGCGCAAGAGGGTGTGGATCGACATTCACCGTTACCCTTCCGGTCAAAAGACATGGTGACGTTCCGGCAAACAATGATTGCGCGATCACTCAGGCCTCTTAAGCAGGGCTGACGGCTCGCGCTCGAACCGACGGCGCAGGATTGCTGTCCGGCATATCTACCCTATCCTTCTCGCAATAGAGGAGGACCATGCCATGGCTTTCATTCACACCCCCAATGCATCCGCCAGCGAGAAGACGACCTCGATGTATGCCTCGGCCGAGGCCAATTATGGTTATCTGCCGAACATGTATCGTGCCTTCGGCCACCGGCCGGAGGTAATGGAGTGCTGGGCAGCACTGCTTGCGAGCATTCGCGGCCATATGAGCCTCAGGCGCTACGAACTGGCGACACTGGCGGCGGCCAAGGAACTGAAATCCTCTTATTGCATGCTCGCGCACGGCTCCGTGCTGCTGCGCGAGGGTTTTACCAGCGACGGGCTGACGGCTGTCGTCAACGAGACCGAGAAGGCGCCGATCGACGCCGGCGAACGGGCGATCATGGCCTTTGCCGCCAAGGTGGCGCGCGACGCCACGTCGGTGACGCAGCAGGATATAGACGGGCTGAAGAAACATGGGCTGAGCGATGCCGAGGTCTTCGACGTCACGGCCGCGGCGGCGGCCCGGTGCTTCTTCTCGAAAATGCTGGATGCGTTGGGTGCCGCACCCGACCACGCCTATATCGAGCGGCTGGAGCCGAATGTGCGCAAGGCGCTCAGCGTCGGCCGGGAGGTCGAGAGGCCTCTTGCGCCTTCCCCATCGCGCGGCACAGCGCAATGATGGCGTAGCCCCCTACTCCTGCGGCTTGTCGGCAAAATGCCGGATTGCAAACTCGGCGATATTCTGGCTCGACCGATCAGCATCGTCGAGCAGCGAAGGAAACAACTGCCACTGGTGCGGCATGCCCGGCCAGACCTCGGTCGTGACGTCGACGCCCGCCTGGCGCGCCTTGTCGGCGAGCCGCAGCGTATCATCAAGCAGGACTTCGCCGGAACCGACCTGCAGCAGCAGCGGCGGAAAGCCCGTCAGGTCGGCATAAAGCGGCGATGCCTGGGGATCGGTCGGAGACTTTCGGCCGAGATAGGCCTTGCGTAAAGTCTCGATCCAGTCTTTGCCGACCAGCGGATCGTTTTCGGCATTCGATGTCATCGATCCGCCCGTCGCGGCAAGATCGGTGATGGGGCTGAGCGCAATGACGGCGGCCGGCAGCGCCTTTCCGGCCTGCATCTGCCGCAGCACGGTCTCGATCGCGATGTTGCCGCCGGCACCGTCGCCTGCCACCACGACATTGTCGTTGCGATAGCCGTTGTCGAGAAGCCAGCGGTAGGCCGTCAGCGCATCGTTGATCTGGGCGGGATAGCCATGTTCCGGCATCAGCCGATAATTGATCAGCAGCACGTCGCTGGATGCGGCCTTAGCGAGCGAGCCGGCGAACAGGCTGTGCGTGCGGATGGAGCCGCCGGAAAAGCCGCCGCCATGAATAAAGAGGATCACCCTCTCACCGATCGGGTGATGAAGCCGGGCCGGCCACATCAGTTCGGCATCGACGCCATCGGCATCGACCTGCCGGACCTGGATGCGCGTCGGTCCCGGCATTGTCTGCATCAGCCGCTCGAACGCTGTCCGCCGCTGCTGCAGGCTGTCGGCGCCGGCAAAATGCTCCTTCCAGAGACCGAGGAGTTTTTCGACTTGCACGCGCGAGCCCTCGCTTTGCGGCCCGATTTCCTGTCCCGGCGCTGCCGACACCGATAGCAGCAGCGCCGCGATGGCGGGAAACAGATATCCGAGCCGCTTGGACGCTCTTCGATTTGGCAAAGTCCCACCCTTCATCAACCTCTCCCGATGCTGGCGATGCGGTATCTTTGGCCGCTTCGCCCACCGGAGTCAAAAGGGTGTTGGGCAAGAACCTCGCGCTTTGTCATGCGCCCGCCTTAACCGAAGGCCGAAAAGAAAAAACGATAATCCGTCCCGGTGCAGCTTGCCAATTGCCGCGCTTCCGTCGGAAATAGGCTGCCTGCCCCAACCCCGGCGCTTCGGCTCGCGCTGGCATGAAGGATACCGATGACCACGATTTATCTTGCCGGCCCGGAAGTCTTTCTTCCCGATGCCATGCCCATCATGGCCGAAAAACGCCGATTGGCGCGCCAGTTCGGTTTCGAACCGACCGGTCCCGGCAGCGACGAAAATCAGACGCCAGTGAAGCGAACGGCCGCAGAGATCTACGCACGCAACGACGACGCGATGCGCCGGGCCGATATCTGCCTTGCCAACATCACGCCGTTTCGAGGCATCAGCGCCGACCCGGGCACGGTCTACGAAATCGGCTTCATGATCGCGCTGGGGAAATCGGTTTTCGCCTATACCAACCACCCCGACGACTATGGCCTGCGTGTTCGTTCGATCTGGTATGCGGGGCTGGAGATCGATGTGGCGAGCGGACGCCCGCGCGGACCGGACGGCATCGCGATCGAAAATCACGGCATGGCCGATAACCTGATGATCGACGGGGGCATCGAGGCAACGGGAGGCAAGGTATTCCGAGCGGCAGAGCTGCCGGAGGATCCCGCCCGCGACCTGACGATTTATTTTGAGGCGCTTCAGACGATCGCCAGCATGCGCGGATAGGAATTGAGCGTCTTTACCCCGCCCTGATCGCGTCGATGACCGCCCTGAAGCCCGCCGACATGTGGCGGCGGCTCGGATAGTAGAGATAGAGCGGTTCCTCCGGCTGGCACCAGTCGTCGAGCACCTGGATCAGCTCGCCGCCGGCAACCGCTCTTTCGACACGGGGCTCCCAGATATAGGCAAGACCGACGCCGTCGAGCGCTGCCTGCATCATCAGTTCGTGATCATCGAGCGACAACGGTCCGGTCGGCTGAAAGCTCACCGTCTGGCCGTCCTTCTCGAACTCCCAGGCATACCGCGCACCTGATGGAAACATGTTCTGGATGCAGAGATGGCGCTTTAGCTCGTGGGGCGTCGCCGGCTTCGGCCGGGTCTCGAAATAGGCGGGCGAACCGACCACGACCAGGCGGATCCGGGGCTTCATACGTAGCGCGATCATGCCCTCGGTGACGCGCTCGCCGAAACGGATGCCGGCATCGAAACCCTCCTCGACGATATCGACCAGCCTGTCGGTCGCGTTGATCTCCAGCTGCAAATTCGGATTGCGCTGGAGCAAAGGTGCAATGATGCGGCCGATGACGATGGGACCGATCGAATTCGGCACGTTGATCCTCACCTTGCCGAAGGGCGTGTCGCGATAACGGTTCAACGCATCGAGCGCCGCCGCCATTTCCCCGAAGGCCGGATCGAGATGGGAGATCAGGAGTTCGCCGGCTTCGGTCAACGAAACGCTGCGTGTCGTGCGGTTGAGCAGACGGATGCCGATCCGGTCCTCGAGATTGAGCACGGCATGGCTGACGGCAGAGGCAGTGACGCCCCGCTCCTCCCCCGCTTTGCGGAAGCTCTTGTGCCGCGCCACAGCCGCGAAGGCCGCAAGTTCGGAGAGTTCGGTCGCGCGCATTGCTGAACTTCACTCATCATAGTTTCAGGAATAACAAATCTTATACATCAGCAGTTTTTCGGTCAAATTCAGTCCGTCAGCACAGAGGCACGACGCCAACACAATCAATCAGCACAAAGGAATCCGTCATGAAAATCTGGTTCATCACTGGTGCATCCCGCGGCTTCGGCGCGCTTATGACCAAGGAAGCGCTGGCAGCCGGCGATGGCGTCATCGCCACCGCCCGCAATCCAAAGACAGTGACCGAGCAGTTCGGCGATCATCCGAACCTCATTGCCGTCGCCCTCGACGTTACCAATGAGGCGCAGGCGAAAGAGGCTGCGGCTGCCGGCATCGCCCGCTTCGGCCGCATCGATGTTCTCGCCAACAATGCCGGCTACGGACTGCTCGGCGCCGTCGAGGAAGCCACGGCCGAAGAGATCGAAAAGCTCTATGCCACGAATGTCTTTGGTCTCCTGAAGGTGACACGCGCCGTACTGCCCTACATGCGCCGCCAGCGCTCCGGCCATGTCCTGAACTTCTCCTCCATTGGCGGTTATTTCGGCTATCCCGGCTGGGGTGTCTACGGCTCGACGAAGTTCGCCGTCGAGGGGCTGTCGGAATCGATGGCCGCCGAGCTCGAACCCTTCGGCATCAAGGTGACGATGGTCGAACCCGGCTTCTTCCGGACGGACTTTCTTTCCGACACGTCGCTGGCGGTAAGCCCGGCCACCATTGCCGACTACGAAGGCACGCCGGCGGGCAACATGCGCAATTTCGCCGCCGACGCCAACCATGCCCAGCCCGGCAACCCTGCCAAGCTCGCTGCCGGCATCATGACGATGGTCAGCTCGGCCAACCCGCCGCTGCGCATGCCGTTCGGCAGCGATACCGTGGCGCTGATCGAGGCGCAGCATGCGAGCGTCGAAAAGGAACTGGCCGCCTGGCGGGAGCTCGCTGTCTCGACGGATTTTCCCAGCGAGGCAACAAGCGCAGCCTGAAGACAGACATGAGTGCCGCCGCCACATTTCCGGTCTCGGAAGTGTGGCGGCGGCGCTGTTACGACGGCGGGAAGACGGCCGGGAAAGCGGCCGCCTCGCCTATTTTCCGACCTGCTCGGCCCAGTTCGGCGCCTTGCCGCCACCGTCGAGGAAGGTCATCGCCATGGTCGCCATCAGGGGCGAGGCGAAGGTCTCGTAACGGGTGAGATCGGGCAGGATCGCCAGGCGGTTCTTCGACATGTTTTCCCGCATCCAGCCCGCATCGCGCAGGCCGCCGCCGAGCTTGTGATAGAAGTCGATCATGTGTTCGGGGCGGATCATGTCGGCATCGCCGTACATCAGCATGACAGGCATGGTGAGCTTGGCGACGGCATCGCTGTAATCGATGGGCTTGCGCATCAGCGCTCCCATGGCGTCGAGCAGCTTCGGAAATTCCGACACGTCGGGCGCCACCGCCTTATAAGAGAGGAACATCGGCGTGTCCTTCATCATCTCGGCCATGCCGGCGCCGACGGCTGCCTGCTGCGGCAGCATCTCCGGGAAGAAGCCGTTCTGCGCATAGGGCGCAGAGAGGATCACCAGCCGGCGGACGCGATCTGGCGCATTCGCTGCCATATTCAGCGCCACGCCGCCACCGAAAGAATAGCCGAAGACGTCGACCTTGTCGTAGCCGAGCTGCTTCACCAGGACCGCGAGATCGGCACCGATATCAGGAAGCTCGATAGGCCGATTGCCGAGCGGCGTGCGGCCATGGCCCTGGAGACCGACGGCGATCACCTGCCGGTGATCGGTGAAAACAGGCATGACGGGCGTAAACATCTCGATCTGCCCGAGGCCGCCGTGCAGCAGCAGCAGCGGTTCTCCCTCGCCGCGGATCTCGTAATAATAATCGATGCAGTTGACCGGCACGCTTCCCTTCCTGACGATCGGCGCTGCTGCCTTGTCCTCGATAGAAGCCGCGCCGGCGCCTGCCATATCGGGCGCGGCCAGGAAGGCGGCCGCCGCTGCGATTATCGATATCAGTCTCGTCTTCGACATGTTCCTTGCTCCCGGTTTGGATCGATACCGCAAGGACGGCAGTGGCCATCATTTTCCGACACTCTGTTTCGAAATTTGTGCAAACCGCCTTTATGCCATTTCTATATTTTCGCCCCTCGCCCCGAATGGATTTCCTATCGCGGCCGGCAGTAGACTCGCGGCATCATTGCAAGGGTCAAATGCCATGCGAAATATTCCGTCCTTCGCCTTCCACCCTCTCCGTCCACGCAGGATCAGGCGCGGCAGCCGGCAGATGCGTGAAAAGCGCACCGCCTGGGTGCTGATCGTCTTCAGCGTTCTGCTCCGGCGTCGAACTTTACATCGTCTACGCTGCGCTCTGAGCCCTTCCGCACGGTTCCGCGCAGGCAACACGCCGATTGGCGGAATGGCCGATTTCCAACTTTTCTTTAACCGGCGTGCTGGTAAAATCTCGCGCAGAGACTTCAGATGCCGCGAGACCGATGCCGAAACCGAATTTCCGCTTCACCCATTACGATCTTAAGGAACAACGCGCCGGAACGATCGTCGAGGTGTCGTTGAATGCGGTAAACAATGTGCGGCTGATGACGGCGCCGAATTTCCAGCGCTTCACCGAAGTTCTCGATTTCAAATATATCGGCGGCGTCGCACGCAAATCGCCGGTCAAGATCGCCGTCCCGGAAAGCGGCCACTGGCATGTCGTCGTCGACATGGAAGGTCATCACGGGTTGGCGGAATCCGCCGTCAAGGTGATCGCCGCGCCAGCCAATCAGAAGACGCCGCGCCCTTCGTGAGATTGAGGCGGCTCAGCGCGGATTGCGCTCCTTGCGAAGCTTCGCCCACCATTCCAGCCGCTTGCGAATCTCACGTTCAAACCCGCGCTCCGGCGGGTCGTAGAAGGTCTGCCGGCCCATTTTTTCCGGAAAATAGTCCTGGCCGGAAAAAGCGTCCGGCTCGTCATGGTCGTAGCGATATCCTTCGCCGTAACCTTCGCCCTTCATCAGCTTGGTCGGCGCATTGAGGATGTGCTTCGGCGGCAGCAGCGAGCCGTTCTGCTTGGCGGCTTGGCTTGCCGCCTTGAAGGCAGTATAGACGGCATTGGATTTCGGCGCGGTGGCGAGATAGACGCAGGCCTGAGCGAGCGCCAGCTCCCCTTCCGGAGAGCCTAGATAGTCATAGGCATCCTTGGCGGCGTTGCAGATCACCAGCGCCTGCGGATCGGCAAGGCCGATATCCTCGACCGCCATACGAACCAGCCGCCGGCCGAGATAGAGCGGATCCTCGCCGGCATCGAACATGCGGGCGAGATAATAGAGCGCGGCATCGGGATCCGAGCCGCGAACGGATTTATGCAGTGCCGAGATCAGATTGTAATGGCCGTCCTGCGCCTTGTCATAGACCGGGGCGCGGCGCTGGACGATGCGCGTCAGGCCTTCGGTATCGAAACTCTCGCCCTCGCGGGCGGCGCGCCAGACCTCTTCAGCGAGCGTCAGCACCGCGCGGCCATCGCCGTCGGCCATGCGGATCAGGCTGGCACGTGCCTCTTCCACCAGCGGCAGCGGCTTCTGCTCGATCGCCTCGGCGCGCTTCAGCAATTCCTCCAGGCTCTCCTCGTCATGCGATTTGAAGGTCAGGACGCGGGCGCGCGACAAAAGAGCGGCGTTGAGCTCAAAGGACGGGTTTTCGGTGGTGGCGCCGACGAGGATGACGGTGCCGTCCTCCATAACAGGCAGGAAACTGTCCTGCTGGGCGCGGTTGAACCGATGGATCTCGTCGACGAAGAGCAGCGTCTGGCGGCCGTCCATGCGGCGCATGCGGGCCGCCTCGAACACCTTCTTCAGATCGGCGACACCGGAAAAGATCGCCGATATCTGCTCGAAGGCCAGCCCGGCCTCACCCGAAAGCAGACGCGCCACCGTCGTCTTGCCGGTGCCGGGCGGGCCCCAGAAGATCATAGAGCCGAGCGAACCGCTCTCGATCATTCGTTTCAGTACGCCATCCTCACCGGTCAGATGGTCCTGACCGGTGACATCGGCGAGCGTCTTCGGCCGCAGCCGGTCGGCAAGCGGCCGCCTGGCGGCGACCTCCTCCGGAACACGCGGCGCGAAGAGATCATTGCTCATCGGAAGAACTGCCGTATGCGCTGACCATCACGCTCGATCTCCACCCGCCAGAGCCCGGGGTCGCTCTCAGCGATCTCGGAAAGTTCGCTGGTGGTATTCACATCGGTGCCGTTGATCGAGACGATGATGTCCTTCGGCTCGAAACCGAGACGGGCGGCGGGCGACCCCTCCTTCACGTCGGAGACCACGACACCGGCCGACTCGGGCGGCATGCGAAGCTCGTCGGCCACCCGCGGCGACAGGTTCTCGACGACAGCGCCGCTGAAGGGGGTACGCCCGCCGATCGTGCGCTGATCTCGCGGCGAGGTTTCCGGGGCGCGATCGAGCGTCAGCGACAGTTGTTGCTCGCGGCCATTCTCGACGACGGTGAGTTTGACCGACTTGCCGAGACCGGCCGTGGTCAGCCGGTAGAGCAGCGCATCCGGATGTTCGACGGAAATCCCGTCGACGGCGGTGACAATTTCGCCGGCCTTCAGCCCGGCCTTGGCGGCCGGGCCGCCTTCCGAGACCTTCACGACGAGCGCACCGCGCGCCTTGTTGAGCCCCAGCGCCTCAGCCACTTCCGAGGTCACGGCATCGAAGCTCGCGCCGACATAGGGCCGCTCGAATGATTTGACGCCGGCATCGGCCGAGGCGAGGAAGACCTTGACGAGATTGGCGGGGATGGCGAAGCCGATGCCGTTCGAGCCGCCGCCGCGCGAGAAGATCGCCGTGTTGATGCCGATCAGCTCGCCTTTCATGTTCATCAGCGCGCCGCCGGAATTGCCGGGATTGATCGAGGCATCGGTCTGGATGAAGAAGCCGAACTCATTCCTGACCACCTGGTTGCGGGCAAGCGCCGAGACAATGCCGTTCGTCACCGTTTGGCCGACGCCGAAGGGATTGCCGATCGCCAGCACGAGATCACCGACCTCGACCGCGTCGGAATTACCGATCGGCAGCGCCGGGAAGCTCTCCTTGCTGTCGATCTTCAGCACGGCGAGATCGACGCGGTCGTCACGCAGCACCACCTTGCAAGGGAATTCGCGGCCATCCGGCAGCGCCACCTTGATATCATCGGCGCCTTCGACGACGTGATTGTTGGTGACGACGGTGCCGTTCGCCTCGACGATGACGCCCGAGCCGAGCGAGGACTGCTTTTCCGAGCGGTTCGGCATCTGCTGGCCGAAAAACTGCTCGAAGAAGGGATCACCGGCAAAGGGCGACTGACGCTGGATGGTCTTTTCCGCATAGACATTGACGACAGCGCCCGATGTCTGCTTGACGAGCGGCGCGAAGGAGAGCTGCATCTGCATCTGGCTCTCGGGCACCGTCTTTGCCGTCTGTGCGTAAGCCGCGGCTGGCAGAAACAGCGTCAGAGCGAGCAGCGAAACGGAGGCGTGTTTGAACGGGCCTTGCATGATTATCCCTTTTGAATCCTCTTGAGCAACGTTTTAGAGCATGATGCCGAAAAGTGTGAGCGGTTTTCAAACGACATCATGCTCTAACTATTCAATTGCGAACAGGGTTCAGATTTTAGGCCGAACCGGCCTGAAATCGCCCTGTTTTGCGACCCGACGCTAAAAAGGAAAGAGGGCGGAAGCATGGAAGAATAAGGCAGTCGGGGCCTCAGGAGATTTTGCTTCAGGCCTTTGAGAATACGATTCAGGAAGACTGGCCATGCAACTGATATCCAAAGCCAAAATCTGGTCGAAGTCACTGAAGCGTGACATCGTCGCCCTGTGGCTTGCTGCGCGCGATGCCAGGGTGCCGTGGTATGCGAAGGCGGTTGCGGGCGCCGTTGCGGCCTATGCGCTGTCGCCGGTCGATCTCATCCCCGATTTCATTCCCGTGCTCGGCTATCTCGACGATCTCGTCATCGTGCCGCTCGGCATCCTGCTGGCGATACGGCTTGTTCCGGCTGATGTGATGAGCGAGCTGCGTGTGGAAGCGTCAAGGCGCCTCGAGCGTCCCTCCGGGCGAGGCGGGTTGATCTTCATGCTTGCCGTCTGGCTCGCCTGCATCATCTTCCTGGCTCTGGCATTGCGCCAGCTGGCCTGATGGGCGGCAACAGGAACATAGGAATGATGGCAAAAAAAGCGATGACGATGGCCCTTGGCCTGGCGATCCTCACTTCGGGATCGGAGATGGCCAAGGCGGCGAGCTTCGATTGCGATGCGAAAGAATTGAAGCCGGACGAAAAAGCAATCTGTGACAACCGGGCACTCAACGATGCCGATGTCAGGATGGTCACGACCTTCGAGCTGCTCTCCGGGCTGATGGCCATGGGCTCGCGCGGAACATTGCAGGACGAACAGACGGCCTGGCTGAAGAAGCGGCAGGAATGCGGGGCAGATGCGGCCTGTATCAAGGCGGCCTATGACGAGCGGATGAAGCAGCTCGGCGAGAGTTATAAAAACATCAACCGGCCGCTTTGAAGCGGCCGGTCGGCAGAGCAGCTGGCTCTTAGCGGGCGTTCAGGTCGCGCACGGCGCCGCGGTCGGCGCTTGTTGCGAAAGCGGCATAGGCCTTGAGCGCCGTGGTGACATTGCGCTTGCGGACTTCTGTGGGATGCCAGCCCTTGCCGTCCTGCTCGGCGCGGCGGGCGGCAAGTTCGGCCTCGCCGACGCGCAGGCTGATGGTGCGGTTCGGGATGTCGATGTCGATCATGTCGCCCTCGCGGACCAGGCCGATCGTGCCGCCATTCGCCGCTTCCGGCGAGACATGGCCGATCGAAAGGCCGGAGGTGCCGCCGGAAAAGCGGCCGTCGGTGATCAGCGCGCAGGCCTTGCCGAGGCCCTTCGACTTCAGATAGCTCGTCGGATAGAGCATTTCCTGCATGCCGGGGCCGCCCTTCGGGCCCTCATAGCGGATGACGACGACATCGCCGGCCTTCACCTCGTTGGCGAGGATCGCCTTGACGGAGGCGTCCTGGCTTTCGAAAACGCGGGCGGGGCCGGAGAATTTCAGGATCGATTCATCGACGCCGGCCGTCTTGACGATGCAGCCGTCGATCGCAAGATTGCCCTTAAGCACGGCAAGACCGCCGTCTTTCGAGAAAGGATGCTCGACCGAACGGATGACGCCGTTCTGGCGATCCGTGTCGAGATCGTCCCAGCGGGCTTCCTGGCTGAAAGCGACCTGGGTCGGGATGCCGCCCGGAGCTGCGCGATAGAAATTGCGGACGGTGTCGCTGTTGGTGCGGGTAATGTCCCAGCGGTCGATTGCGTCGCCCAGCGTCTCGGCATGGACGGTCGGGCAATCGCGGTTCAGCAGGCCGCCCTTGTCGAGCTCTCCGAGGATCGACATGATGCCGCCGGCGCGGTGCACGTCTTCCATATGCACGTCGCTCTTGGCGGGCGCGACCTTCGAAAGGCACGGCACGCGGCGCGACAGCGCGTCGATATCGGCCATGGTGAAATCGACCTCGCCTTCATGGGCGGCGGCCAGGATGTGCAGGACGGTGTTGGTCGAACCGCCCATGGCGATATCGAGCGCCATGGCGTTCTCGAAGGCCTGCTTGGAGGCGATGGTGCGCGGCAGCGCCTTGACGTCGTCCTGCTCATAATAACGGCGGGCGAGATCGACGATAAGATGGCCGGCCTCGACGAAAAGGCGCTTGCGGTCGGCATGGGTGGCGAGCGTCGAGCCGTTGCCGGGCAGCGACAGGCCGAGCGCTTCCGTCAGGCAGTTCATCGAATTGGCGGTGAACATGCCGGAGCAGGAACCGCAGGTCGGACAGGCCGAGCGTTCGATCGTCTGGACATCCTCGTCGCTGATCTTGTCGTCGGCGGCGGCGACCATGGCATCGACGAGATCGAGCGCGTGGGTCTTGCCGTGCAGCACAACCTTGCCCGCTTCCATCGGACCGCCGGAGACGAAGACGGTCGGGATATTGAGGCGCAGTGACGCCATCAGCATGCCGGGGGTGATCTTGTCGCAGTTGGAAATGCAGACCATTGCGTCGGCGCAATGGGCATTGACCATGTATTCGACGCTATCGGCGATCAGTTCGCGCGACGGCAGCGAATAGAGCATGCCGTCATGGCCCATGGCGATGCCGTCGTCCACGGCGATCGTGTTGAATTCCTTGGCGACACCGCCGGCCGCCTCGATTTCGCGGGCGACGAGCTGGCCGAGGTCCTTCAGGTGCACGTGACCGGGCACGAACTGGGTGAAGGAATTCACCACCGCGATGATTGGCTTGCCGAAATCCGAATCCTTCATGCCCGTGGCGCGCCAAAGGCCGCGCGCGCCTGCCATGTTGCGGCCGTGGGTCGTGGTTCTGGAACGGTAAGCTGGCATCGGTGTCTTCCTCGACGTGTCGGAAATGGTCAGGCGAAGCGACGGCATGAAGCCTGCCGGCCGGGCGAACGCTGCCTTTTGGAATTGTCCTAATCCAATCGACCGGGGCTGTCACTACCGGCAAGGTCAAATCCGGTACGCTGCCGGGAAGGCACCTCGAGCGCCATCGATGATATACGGTTCGGCGCGAGCTTTGGTTACAGCCTATTCCATCACAGCCGAACACAAAAAATTGGCTTCCCGTCGGCGAGATTCGAGGCATAGCTAATCCGAACATGCGGGCGGTTCGTTTAAGAACTATATTCAAGAAATCCGCCCTGGAGGTTTCGACATGCCAAGCTATCGCCCCCCGAAGATCGCGTCGTCGGAGATCACGCCGCGCCAGATCTATATGCGCCGGCGGGAATTCCTCGGTGCTGCAGCGCTCGGCGCCATGGCGCTTTACGGCGCCGGCAAGGCGAGTGCGGCCGCCCTTTCTGCCGTCGAGAGCAAGTATAAGGTCGACGAGAAGCCGACGCCGATCAAGGACGTCACCACCTACAACAATTTCTATGAGTTCGGCCTCGACAAGGGTGACCCTGCGGCAAATTCCGGCGATTTCAAGCCGCTGCCCTGGACGGTCAAGGTCGACGGCATGGTCAACAAGCCTGGCACCTTCGACCTCGAGGCGCTGATCAAGGAATTCCCGATCGAGGAACGCACCTATCGGATGCGCTGCGTCGAGGCCTGGTCGATGGTCATTCCCTGGGACGGCTTTCCGCTGGCATCGCTGCTCGACAAAGTCGAGCCGCTCGGCAGCGCCAAATATGTCGCCTTCGAAACCGTCGTCCGTCCGGAAGAGATGCCGGGGCAGAAGGGTTTCTTCCAGTCGCTTGACTGGCCTTATGTCGAGGGCCTGCGGCTCGACGAAGCGCGCCATCCGCTGACGCTGCTTGCCGTCGGGCTCTATGGCGAAACGCTGCCGAACCAGAACGGCGCGCCGATCCGCCTCGTCGTGCCGTGGAAATACGGCTTCAAGGGCATCAAGTCGATCGTCAGAATCACCCTTACCGACCAGCAGCCGAAGAATACCTGGCAGGTGACCAATCCGCAGGAATACGGCTTCTATGCCAACGTCAACCCTGCCGTCGACCATCCGCGCTGGAGCCAGGCAAGCGAGAGGCGCATCGGCGAAAGCGGCTTCTTCGGCGCGAGCCGCCGCCCCACCCTGCCCTTCAACGGCTATGCCGACGAGGTGGCAAGCCTTTATGCCGGCATGGACCTGAAGGCGAACTTCTGATGGCGGACTTTTCGCTCGCCATTCCGAAACGCTGGCAACCCGCCTCGGTCTGGCTGCTTTATGCCGTCGGTCTCCTGCCGGCCGCCTGGACCTTCTATCTCGGCGCGACCGATCAGCTCGGCGCCGATCCGGTCAAGACCTTCGAGCTCTTCCTCGGCATCTGGACGATCCGGTTCCTGATCGCAACACTTGCCGTCTCGCCTATCCGCGAGCTTCTCGGCTGGAACTATCTGCGCTACCGCCGCGCGCTGGGGCTTTTGACCTTCTACTACGCGCTGATGCATTTCACCGTCTACATGGTGCTCGACCAGGCGATGGATATCCAAGCGGTCATCAACGACGTGCTGAAGCGCCCTTTCATCATGTTCGGCATGGCGGCGCTGGCGATGCTTATTCCGCTGGCGGCGACGTCCAACAATTTCTCGATCCGCCGCCTTGGCGCGAACTGGAACTGGCTGCATCGTCTGGTCTACATCATCGCCGCCAGCGGGGCGCTGCACTTCGCGCTTTCGACCAAGATCCTCGATCTCGAGCAATATATCTATGTCGGGCTGATCATCGCCCTTATCCTCTACCGCTCCTGGCGGCCGATCGCCCGCAGCCGGAAAAAGGCCCAGGGCCGGACGCGCAATCGCGCTGTGGCGTCGGCTTCATAAGGGATCACCGGCGTGCGGGATCGAACAGGTACGCTGCCGCTATGCCAACCGCGTAGGCCAGAATGTTCCACGGGGAAAAGATGCGGCCGAGCAGCAGCGCGCCTGCTGTGGTCAGTCGAAACGCGTCGAGCCAGGGCGTGTGGTAGAGCCGGAATAATTCCACCGAGATCGCGATGAACAGCGCCATGACGGCAATGACAGCCGGTCCTGGCCTGGCGACAATCAGCGCCACCAGCAGATAGACCATTGCGCCCCAGAGCGCCGACCCACCATATTTGACAAGGACGAAGGGCAGACCGGCCGCATAGCCAAAGCGCCTGAGCGCCAGCCCGAGTGCGATCACCACAAGGACGGCGGCGAGACGACGGACCTGTAGGCGAGAGCTGATTTGAACGATTTCAGACAAATGAACCTGTCCTGTCTCAAGCCCAGCCGCCGCTGCGGCTGAAGTGCCAATTTCCAATGATCGAACGAGGCGTTACCTGCCCGGACCGACGCCCCCTCCTCGCATCGTCCGCACCAACGAAAACAGCCGGGCTTTGCAGCCCGGCTGTTTCGTTTCCGCAGGAGCGGAAGATTAAGCGGCGACGGCCTGCTCTTCGGCAGCGACGCGGGCCTTGTCAGCGGCGCCCTTGGCGTAGGTGTCGCGGTCAACGAATTCGATGACGGCCATGGCGGCGTTGTCGCCCTGGCGGAAGCCGGCCTTCATAATGCGCAGGTAGCCGCCATTGCGGGTGGCGTAACGCGTTGCAATCGTGTCGAACAGCTTCGAAACGACGGCGGCGTCGCGGATCTGCGAGATCGCCTGACGGCGAGCGTGCAGGTCGCCGCGCTTGCCGAGCGTGACGAGCTTCTCGACGATCGGACGGATT
Source organism: Rhizobium sophoriradicis (assembly GCF_003939025.1). GTDB lineage: Bacteria > Pseudomonadota > Alphaproteobacteria > Rhizobiales > Rhizobiaceae > Rhizobium > Rhizobium sophoriradicis. Next base: position 350,541 of record NZ_RQIH01000006.1, on the reverse strand, counting down.
TCCTTGGCCTTCGGCAGAGTCGTGACGATCTGCTCGTGGGTGATCAGCGAAGCCGCCATGTTGGCGAACATCGCCTTGCGGTGGCTTGCGGTTCTGTTCAGCTTGCGGCCGGCCTTTGCGTGGCGCATTGCTATTCTCCTTTAATGCAGTGCCCTTACTTCGTTACCGGGCCTGCCGTTTCCTGGCACATGCAGGCGATATGCCTGCTGTTTGACGGGGAAAGGCAGCCGATAGAGCCTGCCTTTTGTTTTCTCAGTATTGGTCTTCGTAACGCTTGGCGAGATCTTCGATGTTCTCGGGTGGCCATGCCGGCACTTCCATGCCGAGGTGCAGGCCCATGGAAGCGAGAACTTCCTTGATTTCGTTCAGCGACTTGCGACCAAAATTCGGTGTGCGGAGCATTTCTGCTTCGGTCTTCTGAATGAGGTCGCCGATGTAGACGATGTTGTCGTTCTTCAGGCAGTTTGCCGAACGGACCGACAGCTCGAGTTCGTCCACCTTCTTGAGGAGAGCCGGGTTGAAAGCGAGTTCGGTGACTGCTTCCTCTTCGGTTTCCTTCTGCGGCTCGTCAAAGTTGACGAAGACGCCAAGCTGATCCTGGAGGATGCGCGCCGCAAAAGCGACGGCGTCTTCGCCGGTGATCGAGCCATCGGTTTCGATGGTCATGTTCAGCTTGTCGTAGTCGAGAACCTGTCCTTCGCGGGTATTTTCAACCTTGTAGGACACCTTCTTGACCGGCGAATAAAGGCTGTCGACCGGGATGAGACCGATCGGAGCATCTTCCGCACGATTGCGTTCGGCCGGAACGTAGCCCTTGCCGTTGTTGACGGTGAATTCCATGCGGATTTCGGCACCCTCGTCGAGCGTGCAGATCACATGCTCGGGGTTGAGGATTTCGATATCGCCGACCGTCTGGATGTCGCCAGCCGTAACAACGCCCGGGCCCTGCTTGCGCACGACCATGCGCTTTGCGTCGTCGCCATCCATCTTGATGGCGATTTCCTTGATGTTGAGCACGATGTCCGTGACGTCTTCGCGGACGCCCGGGATCGAGGAGAATTCATGCAGCACGCCGTCGATCTGCACCGCCGTGACGGCGGCACCGCGCAGCGAGGAGAGCAGAACGCGACGCAGCGCGTTGCCGAGGGTGAGGCCGAAGCCGCGCTCCAGCGGTTCGGCAACGAGCGTCGCCCTGGTGCGCGAGCTCGAGGAGAACTCCACCTTGTTCGGCTTGATCAGTTCCTGCCAGTTCTTCTGAATCATGAGTTTGCCTTCCGTTCGTTGCCACCATCCAATCGTGGCAACCGAGCTTGAAAACCACCGGGAGCGCGAAGGCGCTCACCGGTGACGATAGCGATGATCAGACGCGGCGCTTCTTGCGCGGACGGCAGCCATTGTGCGGGATCGGGGTCACGTCGCGGATGGACGTGATCATGAAACCCGCAGCCTGGAGCGCGCGCAGAGCCGATTCACGACCCGAACCCGGGCCGCAGACTTCGACTTCCAGCGACTTCATGCCGTGCTCCTGGGCCTTCTTGGCGCAGTCTTCGGCAGCGATCTGGGCGGCGAACGGGGTCGACTTGCGCGAGCCCTTGAAGCCCTTGGCGCCGGCCGACGACCAGGCGATCGCATTGCCCTGCGCATCGGTGATGGTGATCATCGTGTTGTTGAAGGTCGAGTTGACGTGAGCGACACCCGACGAGATATTCTTGCGCTCGCGACGGCGAACGCGGACGGCTTCCTTAGCCATGCTATTCCTTTCGTTGATCTCTTCACCGCCGTAATGCCAGCGGCTACACCGGAACGGCGCCTATATGGTCCCGCTCCAAACTCAAAAGAGGCCGGCGCAGCCCGCCAGCCCCCTCATCCCGGTTTCCCGGAAATTACTTCTTCTTGCCAGCGATTGCCTTTGCCGGACCCTTGCGGGTGCGGGCATTGGTGTGCGTGCGCTGACCGCGGACCGGAAGGCCGCGGCGATGACGCAGGCCGCGGTAGCAGCCGAGATCCATCAGGCGCTTGATGTTCATCGCGGTATCGCGACGAAGATCACCCTCGACCTGATAGTCGCGGTCGATGGCTTCGCGGATCTGAAGGACTTCAGCGTCCGTCAGCTGATGCACACGACGTTCAGCCGGAATACCGACCTTCTCGACGATTTCCTGTGCGAATTTCGGACCGATCCCGTGAATGTAGGTCAGCGCGATGACGACGCGCTTTGCAGTCGGGATGTTGACGCCAGCGATACGTGCCACGCCTGTTCTCCTTGCATTCCAGTTGCCATCCGGCAAGTGGGCTTCGTTATGCGGTCTTTGGAACCGCCCGTTCAAATTTAGGTCCGCAACATGTCAAAACGACCGAACCCGGACTTCCCTGGGAAATCCGCGCCGATCGCATGGAATGTCGCGAGTTGGCGCGGTGTTTAGCGGAATCACTGCTGAAAAGCAACCGTTCCGCCAAGTTTTATTTTCAAAGCCTTAAAGCTTGGAAAGAATGGCTTCGACCTCGGCGGTTACCTGATCGATCTCCGCCATGCCGTCGACGGACCTGAGCTTGCCCTTGGCATGGTAGTAGCCGATCAGCGGTGAGGTTTCCTTGTAGTAGACCTGCAGCCGCGCCGTCATGGTTTCCGGAGTGTCGTCCGGACGGCGCTTGAAGTGGGTTGAACCACACTTGTCGCAAACGCCTTCATTGGCCGGAACCTTGTCGGTGTCGTGATAGACGCTACCGCACTGCGCGCAGGAGTAGCGACCGGCAACGCGACGGACTAGTTCGGCATCATCGACTCGGAATTCGACAACGACAGAGAGAGCGAGACCCTTCGCCTTCAGCATCGCCTCAGTGGCATCAGCCTGGACCAGCGTCCGGGGGAAGCCGTCGAGAATGAAGCCGTTGGCGCAATCGGGCTGGTCGATTCGCTCCGAAACGATAGCAATGACGATCTCATCCGAGACCAGCTTGCCGGCGTCCATCACCGCCTTGGCGCGCTTGCCGACTTCTGTGCCGGCACCTACCGCCGCACGCAGCATATCACCCGTGGAAAGCTGCGGAATGCCGTGCTTTTCCACGATCCGCTGGGCCTGGGTTCCCTTGCCCGCGCCCGGCGGCCCCAAAAGGATAAGTCTCATCGCCCCCTCTTTCCTCCACGCAACTTCGATTTCTTGATCAGGCCTTCGTATTGCTGCGCGATCAGGTGACCCTGGATCTGTGCAACCGTATCAAGAGTTACGCTAACCACGATCAAAAGCGAAGTCCCACCAAGGGCTAATGGAATGCCGGTTTGCGACACCAGAATCTCGGGAAGGATGCAGACGAAGACGAGATAGATCGCGCCGATGACCGTGATACGGGTCAGCACGTAGTCGATGTATTCGGCGGTGCGCTCACCCGGGCGAATGCCGGGAATGAAGCCGCCGTGCTTCTTCAGATTGTCGGCCGTGTCCTTCGGATTGAAGACGATGGCGGTGTAGAAGAAGGCGAAGAAGGCGATCAGTGCCGCATAGAGCACCATGTAGAGCGGCTGACCATGGCCGAGCGCCGCAACGATCGAGGTCGCCCAGGCCGGCATCGCTGTGGTGCTGGCAAAGCCGGCGATCGTTGCCGGCAGCAGGAGCAGCGACGACGCGAAAATCGCCGGGATGACGCCCGAGGTGTTAAGCTTCAGCGGCAGATGCGAGGTGTCGCCCTGGAACATGCGGTTGCCGACCTGGCGCTTCGGATACTGGATCAGCAGCCGGCGTTGCGCACGTTCGACGAAGACGATGACGCCGATCACGCCGATCGCGACGATAATGACGAGCAGGATGAGCGGGGTCGACAGCGCACCGGTGCGGCCGAGTTCGAGCGTGCCTGCAAGGGCCGTGGGAAGACCGGCGGCGATGCCGGCGAAGATGATCAGCGAAATGCCGTTGCCGATGCCGCGCGAGGTGATCTGCTCGCCGAGCCACATCAGGAACATCGTGCCGCCGAGCAGCGTCAGGACGGTGGAAACACGGAAGAACCAGCCCGGATCGACGACGAGGCCCTGGCCGCTCTCAAGACCGGCGGCAATGCCGTAGGCCTGCAGTGCGCCGAGAATCACCGTGCCGTAACGGGTGTACTGGTTGATGATCTTACGACCCTGTTCGCCTTCCTTCTTCAGGTTTTCGAGCGCTGGCACGACCGAGGTCATCAGCTGCACGATGATAGAGGCGGAAATGTAAGGCATGATGCCGAGCGCGAAGATCGCCATGCGCTCGACTGCGCCGCCGGAGAACATGTTGAAAAGGCCGAGGATGCCGCCTGCCTGGCCGCGGAAAGCCTGGGCATAGGCTTCGGGGTTGAGACCCGGAAGCGGAATGTGGGTACCGAGCCTGTAGACGAGGAGAGCTGCCAGTGTGAACCACAGGCGCTTCTTCAAATCCTCGGCTTTGGCAAAGGTCGAAAAATTGAGGTTGGATGCCAATTGTTCCGCTGCAGAAGCCATGCGATTCTCCGCGCTACCAATTCCGACCGTCTCTGAGGGACAGGCCGGCCCCGGAATCAGTATGAAAATTATTCAAACCGGGCTCGGAACGGATTGCAGCGCAACCCCATGCCTCACCCTTGTTTCCAGTCTTATCGGCATGACGCGGGCGCGCCAGCCAACATTTTGTGAGGCCCACATATGGGAGCAAAATCGCCCGGTGTGAAGCACCCCGGGCGACATATCATCAGATTATTATTCGGCTGCAGCAGGAGCCGAAAGCAGGGTCACGCTGCCGCCGGCCTTTTCGATCTTCTCGACGGCAGGCTTGGAAGCGCCTGCGACGACGATGGTGATCTTGGCCTTGAGCTCGCCGTCGGCGAGAACGCGAACGCCGTCCTTGGCGCGGCGGATGACGCCGGCAGCCTTGAGGGAGGCTGCGTCAACGGTGGCCTTCGCATCGAGCTTGCCGGCGTCGATCGCAGCCTGGATACGGGCGAGCGACACGACGACGAAGTCGGAAGCGAAGATGTTGTTGAAGCCGCGCTTCGGCAGGCGACGATAGATCGGCATCTGGCCGCCTTCGAAGCCGTTGATGGCGACGCCGGAACGGGACTTCTGACCCTTCACACCGCGACCACCGGTCTTGCCCGAGCCCGAACCGATACCGCGGCCGAGGCGCTTGCGGCTGTGGGTCGAGCCTTCGTTGTCCTTGATTTCATTGAGTTTCATGAGCGTTTCCTCCGTCTCACTTCTCGTCGACGACGCGAACGAGATGCTGGACAGCACGGATCATGCCACGAACCGAAGGGGTATCCTCCAGCGTGCGGCGACGGTGCATCTTGTTCAGTCCGAGACCGATCAGCGTGCGCTGCTGGACGTCCGGACGGCGAATCGGGCTGCCGATCTGTTCGATCGTGACAGTCTTCGCTTCAGCCTTCTTGGTAGCCTTGGCCATTGGTCAGCTCCTCTTATTCTTCAGAGGCGTTGCCGGAGGCGCTACGACGAGCCTGCAGCGTTGCATACTTGATGCCGCGCTGAGCTGCGATGTCCTTCGGGTGAACCTGGTGCTTCAGAGCGTCGAAGGTGGCGCGAACCATGTTGTAGGGGTTCGACGAACCGGTCGACTTGGCGACGACGTCATGCATGCCGAGAGTTTCGAAAACGGCACGCATCGGACCGCCGGCGATGATACCGGTACCGACCTTGGCCGAGCGCAGCAGAACCTTGCCGGCGCCGTGGCGGCCATGAACGTCGTGATGCAGCGTACGGCCGTCACGCAGCGGTACGAAGATCAGTTCGCGCTTGGCGGCTTCGGTTGCCTTGCGGATAGCTTCCGGCACTTCGCGTGCCTTGCCATGGCCGAAGCCGACGCGGCCCTTCTGGTCGCCGACGACGACGAGTGCTGCGAAACCAAAACGACGGCCGCCCTTGACGACCTTGGCGACGCGGTTGATCGCGACAAGCTTGTCGACGAATTCGCTATCGCGCTCTTCACGGCTCTGGCGGTCTTCCCGCTGCGGCCTTCTTTCCTGTGCCATTGTCCTCTTCCTTTTTCTTTTCCGGGTGCAATCGGCAAACAAATGTGGACCGCATCAGCCTCCCCTTCTTGGGGAGTGCCTTGCGATCCGGCGAAAATCCGGCCGGCGCAAAAGCGTCCGGCCGGAAACTGATCAGAAGGTGAGACCGCCTTCGCGGGCCGCTTCGGCGAGAGCCTTGATGCGGCCATGATAGATGAAGGCGCCACGGTCGAACACGACGTCCGACACGCCGGCCTTGGAGGCGCGCTCGGCGACGAGCTTGCCCACTGCAGCAGCGGCGGCGGTATCGGCACCGGTCTTCAGAGAACCGCGCAGATCCTTGTCGAGGGTGGAGGCGGACGCAAGCGTCTTGCCGGCCACATCATCGATGATCTGGGCATAGATGTTCTTCGAGGAGCGATGAACCGACAGGCGCGGACGGCCATTGGCCACCGACTTGATATGACGGCGCACGCGGTTGGCACGACGTGCAAGTGCTTCTTTCCTGCTAGCCATTTCGCGTGATCCTTACTTCTTCTTGCCTTCTTTGCGGACGATCCGCTCGTCGGCATACTTGACGCCCTTGCCCTTGTAGGGCTCGGGACCGCGATATTCGCGGATTTCGGCGGCAACCTGGCCGACCTGCTGCTTGTTGATACCGCTGACGACGATTTCCGTCGGCTTCGGAACAGCGATCGTGATGCCGACCGGCGGTTCATAGACCACGTCGTGGCTGAAACCGAGGGCCAGCTGCAGGTTCTTGCCCTGCATGGCGGCGCGGTAACCGACGCCGTTGATTTCAAGCTTGCGCTCGAAACCGTCCTTGACGCCCTTGAAGATACCTTCGATCATCGTGCGGGACATGCCCCACTTCGACCGTGCATCTTTGGTCTGGTTCACGGGCGTCACGACGACCGCATTATCTTCGAGCTTGAGGCTGATTTCGTCGTTAGCGACGAAAAACAGCTCGCCCTTCGGGCCCTTTGCAGTAACCTTCTGGCCATCGACCGTAGCCGTGATCCCAGCAGGCACCTGAACGGGCTTTTTACCGATACGAGACATGTTTCAATCCTGTCTGTTCGCTATGGAGATCCCTGCCCGATCTTAGAAGACCGAGCAAAGAACCTCGCCACCAACGTTCTGTTCGCGAGCCTGGTGATCGGCCATCACGCCCTTCGGAGTTGAAAGGATGGTGATGCCGAGACCGTTCGCGACCTGCGGAATGGACTTGACCGAGACATAAACCCGGCGGCCCGGCTTGGACACACGGCCGATCTCACGGATCACCGATGCGCCTTCATAATATTTCAGCTCGATGCTGAGTTCCGACTTGCCGTTGCCGAAATCGACAACGGAGTAGCCACGGATGTAGCCTTCGGACTGCAGGACATCGAGAACACGTGCACGGAGCTTGGACGCAGGCGTCGAGACCGACGACTTGCGGCGGGAAGCGCCGTTACGGATACGGGTGAGCATATCGCCCAACGGATCAGTCATTGTCATCTAACCTGCTCCTTACCAGCTCGACTTGACGATGCCCGGCACCTTGCCGAGATTGCCCAGTTCACGCAGCGCAATACGCGACATGCGCAGTTTGCGGTAATATGCGCGCGGACGCCCCGAAACTTCGCAACGGTTGCGAATACGGGTCTTCGATCCATCACGCGGCAGGGATGCCAGCTTGATCGAGGCCTTGAACCGCTCTTCGATCGGAAGAGCCTGGTTCATGATGATCGCCTTCAACGCAGCCCGCTTAGCGGCCTGGTTGGCGACCGTAGTACGGCGGCGCTTGTTCTTTTCAACTGCGCTTGTCTTCGCCATGTCAGGTTCCTTTTCTACGCTCGTCGTTACGGTTATTGACGGAACGGGAAGCTGAACTCTTTCAGAAGAGCCCGTGCTTCGTCGTCGGTCGTCGCCGTCGTGCAAACGATGATATCCATGCCCCACATCTGATCAACCTTGTCGTAGTTGATCTCAGGGAACACAATGTGCTCCTTGATGCCCATGGCGAAGTTGCCACGGCCGTCAAAGCTCTTCGGGTTCAGGCCGCGGAAGTCGCGAACGCGCGGGAGCGCGATGTTCACGAGACGGTCCAGGAACTCGTACATGCGGGCGCCGCGCAGGGTGACCTTGGCGCCGATCGGCATCTGTTCGCGGACCTTGAAGCCTGCGATAGAGTTGCGTGCACGGGTGATGACCGGCTTCTGGCCGGCGATCGCTGCGAGGTCGGCGGCAGCTACCGTCGGCTTCTTCGAATCAGCGGTCGCTTCGCCGACACCCATGTTGATCACGATCTTGTCGAGCTTCGGGATCATCATCTCGTTGGCGTAGGAGAACTTCTCCTGCATCGCCTTGCGAATGCGCTCGACATATTCCTTCTTGAGCCGCGGCTCGTATTTTGCCTCAGCCATCGATCACTTCTCCAGAACGCTTGGCCACACGGACCTTCTTGCCGTCAACGACCTTGAAACCGACGCGGGTCGGCTTGCCGTCCTTGTCGACGAATGCAATGTTGGACAGGTGAACCGGGGCTTCCTTGTTGATGATGCCAGCTTCCTGGGTCTGCGTCTGGCGCTGGTGGCGCTTGACGACGTTGACGCCACGGACGACCGCACGATCTTCCTTCGGCATGACCTGAACGACTTCGCCGGTGCGGCCCTTGTCCTTGCCAGCGAGCATGACGACCTTGTCGCCTTTACGAATCTTCTGCATCGCTTCTGCTCCTTACAGTACTTCGGGAGCCAGCGAGATGATCTTCATGTGGTTCTTGGCGCGAAGTTCGCGCGGAACCGGTCCGAAGATACGGGTGCCGATCGGCTCTTTCTTGTTGTCGATGAGGACTGCTGCGTTGGTGTCGAAGCGGATGACCGAGCCATCCGGACGACGGATGTCCTTGGCGGTGCGAACGACAACCGCCTTCATCACGTCACCCTTCTTCACGCGGCCGCGCGGGATCGCTTCCTTGATCGAAACGACGATGACGTCGCCGATCGAGGCATACTTGCGCTTCGAGCCGCCCAGCACCTTGATGCACATGACACGACGTGCGCCGGAATTATCCGCGACGTCGAGGTTTGTTTGCATCTGAATCATATCAGGTCGCCTTCTTGGTTTACCGGAATGGTTGGGCCTGGGCCCCCTACTCCGGCTTATGAAAATGTTCGCCGACCAACCTGCCATTAAGGCAAGCAGGAACGCGGCAATAGCTGAATAGCGCGGGGTCGATCGTGCCAGGGTGGTTTCCCGAACGGGACCTTCCGTGCGCTCAAAGCAAAAGAACGCCCGGCATTCGAGCGTTCCGACGCTGCTTCATACAGATATTTCGGCGAGACGCAAGGCCTCGCGCAAAATTCTGTTTACTTGCCCTGGGCGGCGATCACCGTCCAGCGCTTGTCCTTGGAGATCGGCGCGCATTCCTCAATGGATACGGTATCGCCGATCTTGTACTGGTTGTTTTCGTCGTGGGCCTTGTACTTCTTGGAACGACGAACGGTCTTCTGGAGCAGCGGGTGAGCGAAACGACGCTCAACGCGAACCACTACCGTCTTCTCGTTCTTGTCGCCAACGACGACGCCCTGCAGGATGCGCTTCGGCATGTTTTTCTTCCTTTAGGCCTTAACTTCTGCCGCCTTCTGGCGGGCAATGGTTTTGACGCGGGCGATGTCCTTGCGGACTTCGTTGATGCGCGAGGACTTTTCGAGCTGGCCGGTCGCCTTCTGGAAGCGCAGGTTGAACTGCTCCTTCTTCAGCTTGGCAAGCTCGTCCTTGAGTTGGTCGGCGGTGAACGCGCGAACATCTGAGGCTTTCATGAGCTCAATCCTTACTCTGCAATGCGCTGTACGAAGCGCGTCTTGACCGAGAGCTTGGCAGAGCCGAGACGAAGCGCCTCACGGGCGATCTCTTCGCTGACGCCGTCGATCTCGAACATCATACGACCGGGCTTGACCTTGCATGCCCAGTACTCAACGGAGCCCTTACCCTTACCCATGCGGACTTCGGTCGGCTTTGCGGTTACCGGAACGTCCGGGAACACGCGGATCCACACACGGCCGGCGCGCTTCATGTAACGCGTGATCGCGCGGCGGGCCGCTTCGATCTCGCGTGCATTGACGCGGTTGGGCTCCTGGGCCTTCAGGCCGAATTCGCCGAATGCCAGGTCAGAACCGCCCTTGGCGACGCCCTTGATGCGGCCCTTGAACTGCTTGCGGTACTTAGTACGCTTTGGCTGCAACATTTTCTTACTTCTCCGAGCTTATCTTTCGCCAGCGCTAATTACGCGTTGTCGCGTTCGCGGCGACGATCGCCACGGTCGCGTTCGCGGCTTGCCGGACCCTGTGCGTCGCCTTCCAGCGCGCGACGTTCGGAAGCCATCGGATCGTGCTCAAGGATTTCGCCCTTGAAGATCCATACCTTGATGCCGCAGATACCGAATGCGGTTTCGGCTTCAGCCGTGCCGTAGTCGATGTCGGCGCGCAGCGTGTGCAGCGGCACACGGCCTTCGCGGTACCATTCCGTACGAGCGATTTCCGCACCGCCGAGACGGCCGGCGCAGGTGATCTTGATGCCTTCGGCGCCAAGACGCATCGCGGACTGAACGGCGCGCTTCATGGCGCGGCGGAAAGCCACGCGGCGCTCGAGCTGCTGGGCGATCGACTGAGCGACCAGCGTTGCGTCCACTTCGGGCTTGCGCACTTCGACGATGTTGAGGTGCGTTTCCGAGTTGGTCATATCGGACAGCTTCTTGCGGAGCTTGTCGATGTCGGCGCCCTTGCGGCCGATGATAAGGCCCGGACGGGCCGAGTGGATCGTGACGCGGCACTTCTTGTGCGGACGCTCGATGACCACCTTGGAGATCCCGGCCTGCTTCAGTTCGCTCATGACGAACTTGCGCATTTTCAGGTCTTCGTGCAGCAGCTGACCGTACTCGGCATTGTCCGCGAACCAGCGGCTATCCCAGGTACGATTGATGCCGAGACGGAAACCGATCGGATTAATTTTCTGACCCATTATGCGGCCTCCTCTGCTGCCTGCACTTCACGAACGACGATCGTCAGGTGCGCGAAGGGCTTTTCGATGCGCGACGCGCGACCGCGGCCACGAGCGTGGAAGCGCTTCATGACGATCGACTTGCCGACATAAGCCTCTGCGACGACAAGAGCGTCGACGTCGAGATCGTGGTTGTTCTCGGCATTGGCGATCGCGGATTCGAGCGTCTTCTTGACGGCGCCCGCGATGCGCTTGCGGGAGAACTCCAGCTCAGCGAGTGCACGCTCGACCTTCTTGCCGCGGATGGCCGCAGCAACCAGGTTGAGCTTCTGGGGGCTGACGCGGAGCGTGCGGGCGACTGCTTGCGCCTCGTTGTCCTTCAGCCGGCGTTCGGCTTTTGCCTTGCCCATTGTTACTTCCTCTTCGCCTTCTTGTCCGCGCCGTGACCGTAGTAGGTGCGGGTCGGAGAGAATTCACCGAATTTGTGGCCGACCATGTCTTCATTGACGCTGACCGGGATATGCTTGCTGCCGTTGTAGACGCCGAAGGTAAGACCGACGAACTGCGGCAGGATCGTGGAGCGACGGCTCCAGATCTTGATCACTTCTGCACGTCCGCCTTCACGAACCTTCTCAGCTTTCTTGAGAAGATAGCCGTCAACGAACGGACCTTTCCATACTGAACGAGCCATTGGAGACTTCCTCTCTTACTTCTTACGCTGATGACGCGAGCGCATGATCATCTTGTCGGTCGACTTGTTCGACCGGGTGCGCTTGCCCTTGGTCGGCTTGCCCCATGGTGTCACCGGATGGCGACCACCGGAGGTGCGGCCTTCACCACCGCCGTGCGGATGGTCGACCGGGTTCATGACGACACCGCGGTTATGCGGACGCTTGCCGCGCCAGACAGTACGACCGGCCTTGCCGTCGTTGATGTTGGCGTGGTCCGGGTTCGAGACGGCGCCGATCGAAGCGAGGCAGATGCCACTGACCAGACGCTGTTCGCCGGAGTTCAGACGAAGGATCGCCATGCCCTGGTCACGACCGACGAGCTGCGCGTAGGAACCGGCGGAACGGGCGATCTGACCGCCCTTGCCCGGCTTCATTTCCACGTTGTGGATGATGGAGCCGACCGGGATGTACTGCAGCGGCATGGTGTTGCCGGGCTTGACGTCGACGGCCTTTTCCGAAGCGATGACCTTGTCGCCGGCAGCAAGACGCTGCGGAGCGATGATGTAGGCCTGCTCGCCGTCGGCATAGCTCACCAGCGCGATGAAAGCCGTACGGTTCGGGTCGTATTCGATACGCTCGACGGTGCCTTCGACATCGAACTTGCGACGCTTGAAGTCGACCAGACGGTAGCTACGCTTGTGACCGCCGCCGATGAAGCGGGCAGTGATGCGGCCGAGGTTGTTACGACCGCCGCTCTTGCTCAGACCTTCCGTCAGCGCCTTGACCGGCTTGCCCTTGTAGAGCGAGGAGCGGTCCACGATGACCAGCTGACGCTGGCTCGGGGTCGTCGGATTGAATGTTTTCAATGCCATTTTCTTGTTCCTCAGAGACCGGTGGAGACGTCGATCGTCTGGCCTTCAGCCAACGTCACGACAGCCTTCTTCACGTCCTTCTGCTTGCCGACAAAACCGCGGAACCGCTTGGTCTTGCCCTTGCGCAGCAGAGTGTTGACGGCCGTGACCTTGACGCCGAAGAGCGCCTCGACCGCAGCCTTGATTTCCGGCTTCGTCGCCTGCTTGGCGACATTGAAAACAACCTGGTTGTTCTCGGATACCAGCGTGGACTTTTCGGTGATCGCCGGGGAGACGATCACATCGTAGTGGCGGAGATCGGTCACTTGAATCGCTCCTCTAGCGCTTCAACCGCAGCCTTGGAAAGCACAAGCTTGCCGCGGCGCACGATGTCGTAAACATTGATGCCCTGGATCGGCAGAACATCGATGTTCGGGATGTTCTGAGCTGCGAGCTTGAAGTTGCCGTCAAGCTCTGCGCCGCCGATGAAGAGGGCGTTTGTCAGGCCGAGCGTCTCGAAAGCGGACGCGAGAGCCTTGGTCTTGGCTTCGGCAGCAATCAGGTTGTCGATGACGATGACGTCATCGGCCTTGATCTTGGCCGAAAGGGCGTGGCGAAGGCCAAGCGCGCGAACCTTCTTCGGAAGGTCGTGCTCGTGGCTGCGGACGACCGGGCCGTGGGCCTTGCCGCCGCCGCGGAACTGCGGAGCGCGAGCCGAATGGTGACGGGCGCGGCCCGTACCCTTCTGCTTGTACATCTTGGCGCCGGTGCGCGAAACTTCAGCGCGGCCCTTTGCCTTGTGCGTGCCCTGCTGCTTCTTGGCAAGCTGCCAGCGGATGACGCGGGCGAGAATGTCTTCGCGGGGCTCGAGGCCGAAAATTTCGTCCGAAAGGGAAACCTTCCCGGCGTCTTTTCCCTCGAGGGTCTTGACGTTCAATTCCATTGATCTGGCTCCCTTACTTCGCGGCCGACTTGACGGCGTCGCGCACGATGATCCAGGCACCCTTGGAACCGGGAACAGCACCCTTGATCAGGATCAGACCACGATCTTCGTCGGTCGAAACCACTTCCAGGTTCTGCGTCGTGACGCGCGTCTGGCCCATGTGACCAGCCATCTTCTTATTCTTGAAAACTTTGCCCGGATCCTGGCGCGAGCCGGTCGAACCGTGCGAGCGGTGCGAAACCGACACACCGTGCGTGGCGCGCAGACCGCCGAAACCGTGGCGCTTCATGGCACCGGCAAAACCCTTACCGATCGTCGTGCCCGTCACGTCGACGAGTTGACCGGCGGCAAAGTGACCTGCCTTGATCTCGGTGCCGATCTCGAGCAGATTGTCTTCCGAGACGCGGAATTCTGCGAGCTTGGCCTTCGGCTCGACGTTGGCGACAGCAAAGTTGCCGCGCATCGCCTTCGACGTGTTCTTCACCTTCGCCTGGCCTGCACCGAGCTGAACTGCGGTATAGCCATTCTTTTCGACAGTGCGCGTGGCAACGACCTGGCAGCCGTCCATACGCAGTACCGTTACCGGGACATGCTCGCCGGCGTCGTTGTAGACGCGGGTCATTCCCACCTTCTGTGCAATCACACCTGAACGCATCGGTTCAATCCTTCCAACTCAGCTCGAGCAAGCTCAGAGCTTGATCTCAACATCGACACCGGCGGCGAGATCGAGCTTCATCAGCGCGTCCACCGTCTGCGGGGTCGGGTCTACGATGTCGAGAAGGCGCTTATGCGTGCGCATCTCGAACTGTTCGCGGCTCTTCTTGTCGATGTGCGGGGACCGGTTGACCGTAAACTTCTCGATGCGGGTCGGAAGCGGAACGGGGCCCCGGACGCTTGCACCGGTGCGCTTCGCCGTCGACACGATCTCGCGCGTAGAAGCATCGAGAATCCGGTGATCGAACGCCTTCAGGCGAATGCGGATATTTTGGCCGTTCATTCGACGTTATCCTTGTGTTTGTTTCCCACATGTCTCTGGACAAGACACGGGTTGTTCTTTCTTCCTAAGGCGGACCACCGGTTTCAAAGATCGAGAGGGCGCCGAAACGGAACCCTATCCTGTCTTCAGGGCCTTCTAGCCCACCTTAATTGGTTGTTTAGTCACCGCTTCGTTATCCAAAGCAGTACGCAAATCGCGCTCGCGCGCCATTTGCTATATTTCTGTGTAATAAGCAAGCGGCTTCCGCCGCCTGCTTCATAATAATGTCATCGAATCGGCCACTCCGCCGGAGCGGCCGAGGAATTACTCGACGATCGAGGCGACGATACCGGCGCCGACGGTGCGGCCGCCTTCGCGGATGGCGAAGCGCAGCTTTTCTTCCATCGCGATCGGAACGATCAGCTCGACGGCAACCGTGACGTTGTCGCCCGGCATGACCATTTCCGTGCCTTCCGGCAGCGTGACGATGCCGGTCACGTCGGTCGTGCGGAAGTAGAACTGCGGACGGTAGTTGGTGAAGAACGGCGTATGACGGCCGCCCTCTTCCTTCGTCAGGATGTAGGCTTCAGCCATGAACTTCTTGTGCGGCTTGACCGAACCCGGCTTGCACAGGATCTGGCCACGCTCGACGCCGTCACGGTTAACACCGCGAACCAGCGCGCCGATGTTGTCGCCGGCCTGGCCCTGGTCGAGCAGCTTGCGGAACATTTCAACGCCGGTCACCGTCGTCTTCGAGGTCGGACGGATGCCGACGATCTCGACTTCTTCGCCAACCTTGACAATGCCACGCTCGACGCGGCCGGTTACGACAGTGCCGCGGCCGGAGATCGAGAACACGTCTTCGATCGGCATCAGGAACGGCTGGTCGATCGGACGCTCAGGCGTCGGGATGTAGGAGTCGACCGCTGCCATCAGCTCGCGGATCGCGTCTTCGCCGATCTTCTTGTCGCTATCTTCAAGAGCGGCAAGCGCCGAACCCTTGACAACCGGGATGTCGTCGCCCGGGAAGTCGTAGGACGACAGCAGTTCGCGAACTTCGAGCTCAACCAGTTCGAGCAGCTCGGCGTCGTCAACCTGGTCGACCTTGTTCAGGAACACCACGATCGCCGGAACGCCAACCTGGCGGGCCAGCAGAATGTGTTCGCGCGTCTGCGGCATCGGGCCGTCAGCAGCCGAGCACACCAGGATCGCGCCGTCCATCTGGGCAGCACCGGTGATCATGTTCTTGACGTAGTCGGCATGGCCGGGGCAGTCGACGTGCGCGTAGTGGCGGGCCGGCGTCTCATATTCGACGTGCGCGGTCGAAATCGTGATGCCGCGCGCCTTCTCTTCCGGAGCCGCGTCGATCTGGTCGTACGCCTTGAACTCACCGAAGTACTTCGTGATCGCTGCCGTCAGAGACGTCTTGCCGTGGTCAACGTGGCCGATCGTGCCAATGTTGACGTGCGGCTTGTTGCGCTCAAACTTACTCTTTGCCATTTTCGGCTCTCCGTTTTGCTAGTCCCCGAGGGGAGCTAATTCTTGTTATCGGTCAATTGGTATTCCGGTCACTTCTGACCGGAATACTTTGCCTGGATTTCGGTTGCGACGTTCGACGGGACCGGCGAGTAATGATCGAAGGTCATCGTGTACTGAGCACGGCCCTGCGACATGGAGCGCAGGTTATCGACGTACTTGAACATGTTCGCCAGCGGGACGTTGGCGTTGATGACAACGGCCACACCGCGGCTTTCCTGACCCTGGATCTGACCACGGCGGGAGTTGAGGTCGCCGATAACGTCGCCGACGTAATCTTCCGGGGTAACGACTTCGACCTTCATCATCGGCTCGAGCAGCTGAGCGCCGGCCTTCTTCGCAGCTTCACGGAAGCAGGCGCGGGAAGCGATTTCGAACGCCAGAACCGAGGAGTCAACGTCGTGGAAGGCGCCGTCGATGAGGGTCGCCTTGACGCCCAGCATCGGGAAGCCAGCGAGCGGACCCGAAGACAGAACGCTCTCGATACCCTTCTGAACGCCCGGGATGTATTCCTTCGGAACAGCACCACCGACGATCTTGGATTCGAACTTGAAGTCATCGCCTTCAGGATTCGGTTCGAAGACAATCTTGACGCGCGCGAACTGGCCGGTACCACCGGACTGCTTCTTGTGCGTGTAGTCTTCTTCGTGCTGGCGCGTGATGGTTTCGCGGTAAGCAACCTGCGGCGCGCCGACGTTTGCTTCAACCTTGAACTCGCGGCGCATGCGGTCGACGATGATGTCGAGGTGCAGTTCGCCCATGCCGGCAATGATCGTCTGGCCGGATTCCTGATCCGTCTTCACGCGGAAGGACGGATCTTCGGCAGCCAAGCGGTTGAGCGCGAGGCCCATCTTTTCCTGGTCGCCCTTGGACTTCGGCTCGATAGCGATCTGGATGACCGGCTCCGGGAATTCCATGCGCTCGAGGATAACCGGCTTCAGCGGGTCGCAGAGCGTATCGCCAGTGGTGGTTTCCTTGAGGCCGGCGAGAGCAACGATGTCGCCGGCAAAGGCTTCTTCGATGTCTTCACGCGAGTTGGAGTGCATCTGCAGCATGCGGCCGACACGCTCGCGCTTGTCCTTGACCGTGTTCATGACCGACGAACCCTTTTCGAGCTTGCCGGAGTAGATACGGGCGAAGGTGAGCGAACCGACGAAGGGGTCGTTCATGATCTTGAATGCGAGCATGGAAAGCGGCTCAGCGTCGTCTGCATGACGCTCGATTTCAGCTTCCGTCTTGAAGTCGATGCCCTTGATTGCCGGAATGTCGAGCGGCGACGGCAGGTAATCGACAACGGCGTCGAGCAGTGGCTGAACACCCTTGTTCTTGAAAGCGGTGCCGCAGAACATCGGATGGAACTTGACGTCGATCGTGCCGCGACGAACGAGTTCGCGGATCTTGTCGTTGTCGGGCATGTTGCCTTCGAGGTAGGCTTCCATCGCCGCTTCGTCGATCTCGACAACCGTCTCGATCAGCTTTTCGCGATATTCTTCAGCCTTGGCCTTCATGTCTTCCGGAATTTCGACGACGTCCCACTGGGCGCCGAGAGATTCGTCGCGCCAGATCAGAGCGTTCATCTCGACCAGGTCGATAACGCCCTTGAAGTCGCTTTCAGCGCCGATCGGCAGCTGCATGACGACAGCGATCGCGCCCAGACGGGTCTTGATCATCTCGACCGAACGGTAGAAGTCCGCACCGGTCTTGTCCATCTTGTTGCAGAAGATCATACGCGGAACATTGTACTTCTCGGCCTGACGCCAGACGGTTTCCGTCTGCGGCTCTACGCCGGCGTTGGCATCGAGAAGAGCAATCGCACCGTCGAGAACGCGCAACGAACGTTCGACTTCGATGGTGAAGTCGACGTGGCCGGGAGTGTCGATGATGTTGAAGCGGCGCATCTTGCCGTCACGGCCCTTCCAGAAGGTCGTGGTGGCAGCGGACGTGATCGTGATGCCACGCTCCTGCTCCTGCTCCATCCAGTCCATGGTGGCTGCGCCGTCGTGGACTTCGCCGATCTTGTGCGACTTGCCGGTGTAATAAAGGATACGCTCGGTGGTCGTGGTCTTGCCGGCGTCGATATGCGCCATGATACCGAAATTACGGTAGTCTTCGATCTTATATTCGCGAGCCATTGTGGACTGCCTTTCGATACCGTTCGGAATTACCAGCGATAGTGCGAGAACGCGCGGTTGGCGTCAGCCATCTTGTGCGTGTCTTCGCGCTTCTTGACGGCGGAGCCGCGGTTGTTGGACGCATCGAGCAGTTCGCCGGAAAGACGATCGATCATGGTCGTTTCGTTGCGCTTGCGGGCAGCGGCGATCAGCCAGCGAATGGCGAGGGCCTGGCGGCGCTCCGGACGAACGTCGACCGGAACCTGATAGGTCGCACCACCGACGCGGCGCGAGCGGACTTCAACGTGCGGGGCAATGTTGTCGAGCGCAGAATGGAAAACCGAAAGCGGCTCCTGCTTGGACTTACCCTGAACGGCGTCGAACGCACCGTAGACGATGTTTTCAGCAACGGACTTCTTACCATCGAGCATGATGGCATTCATGAACTTGGTGACAACGAGATCGCCGAACTTCGGATCCGGATTGATCTCGCGCTTTTCTGCTTTATGACGTCTGGACATACTTTTCGTCTCTTCAACCGTTAAGGCGCTTCATCACGCGGAGGACCTCGCGCAGCGCCGGACTATTCAAAACCGAATTACTTCGGACGCTTCGCGCCGTACTTGGAGCGGCGCTGCTTGCGGTTCTTGACACCCTGGGTATCGAGAACGCCGCGGATGATGTGGTAACGGACACCCGGAAGGTCCTTGACGCGGCCGCCGCGGATCATCACGACGGAGTGTTCCTGAAGGTTGTGGCCTTCACCGGGGATGTAACCAATGACTTCGAAGCCGTTGGTCAGGCGGATCTTGGCGACCTTACGCAGAGCCGAGTTCGGCTTCTTCGGCGTCGTCGTGTAGACGCGCGTGCAAACGCCGCGCTTCTGCGGGTTCTCCTGGAGAGCGGGAACCTTATTACGCTTTACGTTCGCCTGGCGAGGCTTGCGGATCAGCTGGTTTACGGTAGGCATTCAACCATCCCTTACGTTTATCTCAGTACCCTTGCGGGCTTGAACTCGCGCCGTCTCCGGCAATGACGCATGCTTTCGGTTCAATGCGCAAAATATGGCCCGATCCGCTTCCGCAGATGGACCACAAGGAGCAGAGGACGCATGAAATTATGCGTCATGCGTGCAGCATCATGACTTCAACGTGCGTTTAGAACCTTGTTTGAGGTGAACTTCAGGGCGCGTCGCCCCGAACAGCCAAGCCTCACATGGGATCTGATGGGCGGGGTACTACTGGTTTCCACCCCTCTCGTCAAGGCCGGTTAAGAAATAAACTCGCCCTATCGCCTTGATATGCGGGGCGGATGCCCTGTTTTCACCCTTGTAGACGAATCCACGGGCGTGATCCAAGATAAAAACTTGGGCATCGCAGCAAAAGCAGTTAAGGAATCAGCAATTGCGGCGTTAAGCCCTCACAGCAGGATTCGAGCGATCGAATCGTCACGGAAGCCGAAGGACAGGCGATGATCACGACACCTGATAACGACAACAATTTCGATGGGCCGATGATCTTCATCATCATCGGCAAGGGCTATGAGTCCGACTCCAGCGAAGGCATCGACCTGCATATCATGCTGAAGGCGCCCGACGACGACACGGCTGTACGCGAGGCCCTGAACGCCCTTGCCGAAGAGGGCTTCATCGAGGCCGATCTCGACCAGATCGGCATGCTGACCGAAGTTCCGGCGGAAGAGCCGCATGCCTCAGCGTACCAGGGCGCGGTCGACGGCGAGGTCGCGATCATTCGGTTCAACTGACCGCAGCCGCATCAGCGAGCGCTGCTTCGAAGAGAGCTGGCTGACAGGCAAAGCCCCTACCCTCCCGCCGAATAGATAGCGCACAGCAAAAATGAAACCGCCCGGATCGCTCTGGGCGGTTTTTCAATTCGTATCTTAAGTGTCGGGACTTCAGCCGCGGAATTATTCCGCCGCCGGGGCCTTTTCAGCCATGTCCTGCAGCATCGGAGTGGCAACGGCTGCACCGGTGCCCTTGCGACGCTCTTCGAGGATCAGCTCGTCGCGCGAGGTGGCGATACGGCGGATCTGGGTCATGGTGCCGCCGGTACCGGCCGGGATGAGGCGGCCGACGATGACGTTTTCCTTGAGACCCTGCAGGCCGTCCGTCTTTCCGGCGATTGCCGCTTCCGTCAGCACCTTGGTCGTTTCCTGGAAGGAAGCGGCCGAGATGAAGGACGGGGTCTGCAGCGACGCCTTGGTGATGCCGAGCAGAACCGGATCGCCATGGGCGGGCTTCTTGCCCTGCTCGATCAGGTGGTCGTTGACGTCCTCGAGCTCGATCCGGTCGACATTGTCGCCGACGATGTAGGTCGAGTCGCCTGCGTCGGTGATTTCCACCTTCTGCAGCATCTGACGGACGATCACCTCGATATGCTTGTCGTTGATGACGACGCCCTGCAGACGGTAGACTTCCTGGATTTCGTTGACGAGGTAGGAAGCCAGAGCCTCAACGCCCTTGATCGCCAGGATGTCGTGCGGAGCCGGGTTACCGTCGAGGATGTAATCACCCTTTTCGATATAGTCGCCGTCCTGAAGGTGGAAGGGCTTGCCCTTCGGGATCAGGTATTCGACCGGCTCGACACCGTCTTCCGCCGGCTCGATGATGACTCGACGCTTGTTCTTGTAGTCGCGGCCGAGGCGGATCGTACCATCAATCTCTGCGATGATGGCGTGATCCTTCGGACGGCGCGCTTCGAACAGTTCGGCAACACGAGGCAGACCGCCGGTGATGTCCTTGGTCTTGGCGCTTTCGAGCGGCGAACGGGCGAGAACGTCACCCTGGGAGACCTTCGTGCCCGGCTCGACCGACAGGATGGCGTCGACCGAGAGCATGAAGCGGGCGTCGCCGCCGCGGGACAGCTTGGCGACATTGCCGCTGGCGTCCTTGATGACGATCGCCGGCTTGAGGTCCGAACCGCGCGGGGTCGAACGCCAGTCGATGACCTGACGCTTGGTGATGCCGGTGGATTCGTCGGTCGCTTCGAGAACGGAGAGACCGTCGACGAGATCCTCGAACTGAACCGTACCGGCCACTTCCGTCATCATCGGACGGGTGTAAGGATCCCACTCCGCCAGACGCTGGCCGCGCTTGACCTTGTCCCCTTCGTCGACGTGCAGTTTCGAACCGTAGGCGACGCGCTGCGAGGAGCGCTCCACGCCACGCTCGTCCAGAATCTGAACGGTCATGTTGCGGCCCATGGCAACGAGGCTGCCTTCCGAGTTGCGCAGCAGGTTGCGGTTCTTGATCTGCACCGTACCTTCGTACGACGCTTCCAGGAACGACTGGTCGACCACGGTCGCCGTACCGCCAAGGTGGAAGGTACGCATGGTGAGCTGGGTGCCCGGCTCACCGATCGACTGAGCGGCGATAACGCCGACGGCTTCGCCCATGTTGACCGGCGTACCACGGGCCAGGTCGCGGCCGTAGCAGACCGAGCAGACGCCCGTCTGGATTTCGCAGGTCAGCGCCGAGCGGATCCGGATCGACTGGATACCGGCCTTCTCGATCTCGATGACATCAGGCTCAAGGATCATCTTGCCGGCATCGACGATACGCTCGCCGGTGATCGGATGATCGATATCGTCGAGCGCCGTACGGCCGAGGATGCGGGCGCCGAGCGAGGCGACGACCTGACCGGCATCGACAATGGCGGTCATGGTAAGGCCGGTTTCGGTACCGCAATCGACATGCGTGACGATGCAATCCTGCGCGACGTCGACGAGACGGCGGGTTAGGTAACCGGAGTTTGCGGTCTTCAAGGCGGTGTCTGCCAGACCCTTGCGGGCGCCGTGGGTCGAGTTGAAGTACTCGTTGACGGTCAGGCCTTCCTTGAAGTTCGAGATGATCGGCGTCTCGATGATTTCACCCGACGGCTTGGCCATCAGGCCGCGCATGCCGCCCAGCTGACGCATCTGGTTCGGAGAACCGCGGGCACCGGAATGGCTCATCATGTAGATCGAGTTCATCGGCTTCTGACGGCCGGTGTTCTCGTCGAATTCGACCGCCTTGATGCGGGCCATCATCTCTTCGGCGACCTTTTCGGTGGCCTTGCCCCAGGCGTCGACAACCTTGTTGTACTTTTCGCCCTGGGTGATCAGACCGTCATTATACTGCTGCTCGTATTCCTTCACCAGGCTTTCGGTGTCGGCAACGATCTTGGCCTTGGCATCCGGAATGACCATGTCGTCCTTGCCGAACGAAATGCCGGCGCGGCAGGCATGGCTAAAGCCGAGCTGCATGATGCGGTCGCAGAAAATGACCGTGTCCTTCTGGCCGCAGTGGCGGTAGACCGTGTCGATCATCTTGGAGATGTTCTTCTTGGTCATTTCCTGGTTGCAGATGTCGAAGGGCACCTTGCCGTTCTTCGGCAGCAGTTCGCCGATGAGCAGGCGGCCAGGCGTCGTCTCATAGATCTTCGAGTAGGGCTTGCCATCCTCGTCGACCGACTTGAAGCGGCCGCGGATCTTGGTGTGCAGCGTCACGACCTTGCTCTCGAGGGCGTGATGGAGTTCGCCGAGATCGGAGAAGGCCATGCCTTCGCCCGGCTCGTTCTGATTGAGGATCGACAGATAATAGAGGCCGAGAACCATGTCCTGCGAGGGAACGATGATCGGCGCGCCGTTGGCCGGATGCAGGATGTTGTTGGTCGACATCATCAGCACGCGGGCTTCGAGCTGGGCTTCGAGCGACAGCGGCACGTGAACGGCCATCTGGTCGCCGTCGAAGTCGGCGTTGAAGGCCGTGCAGACGAGCGGGTGCAGCTGGATCGCCTTGCCTTCGACCAGGGTGGGTTCGAAGGCCTGGATGCCCAGGCGGTGCAGCGTCGGCGCGCGGTTCAGGAGAACCGGATGCTCGCGGATGACCTCGTCGAGGATATCCCAGACCTCGGGCTTTTCCTTCTCGACCAGCTTCTTGGCCTGCTTGACGGTCGAGGAGTAACCCTTGGCGTCGAGGCGGGCATAGATGAACGGCTTGAAGAGCTCGAGCGCCATCTTCTTCGGCAGGCCGCACTGGTGCAGCTTCAGTTCCGGACCGGTGACGATGACCGAACGGCCGGAATAGTCGACGCGCTTGCCGAGCAGGTTCTGGCGGAAGCGGCCCTGCTTGCCCTTCAGCATGTCGGACAGCGACTTCAGCGGACGCTTGTTGGCGCCGGTGATGACGCGGCCGCGGCGGCCGTTGTCGAACAGCGCGTCAACCGATTCCTGCAGCATGCGCTTTTCGTTGCGGATGATGATGCCCGGCGCGCGAAGCTCGATCAGGCGCTTCAGGCGGTTGTTACGGTTGATGACGCGGCGATAGAGATCGTTCAGATCCGACGTCGCGAAACGGCCGCCGTCGAGCGGAACGAGCGGACGCAGATCCGGCGGAATGACCGGGACGACCTTCATGATCATCCATTCCGGACGGTTGCCCGACTCCATGAAGTTCTCGACGATCTTCAGGCGCTTCATCAGCTTCTTCTGCTTGAGATCCGACGTCGTGTCGGCAAGCTCGGAGCGCAGGTCGCCGGCAATCTTCTCGAGGTTCATCGAGGCCAGCATCTCGTAGATCGCCTCGGCGCCGATCATCGCGGTGAACTGGTCTTCGCCGTATTCATCGACGGCGAGCATGTATTCTTCTTCCGAGAGAAGCTGGTGCTCCTTCAGAGCGGTCAGACCCGGCTCGGTGACGATGTAATTTTCGAAATAGAGGACGCGCTCGACATCCTTCAGCGTCATATCGAGCAGCGTCGAAATGCGTGACGGCAGCGACTTCAGGAACCAGATATGGGCGACGGGAGCGGCGAGCTCGATATGGCCCATGCGCTCACGGCGAACGCGCGACAGCGTGACTTCGACGCCGCACTTTTCGCAGATGATGCCCTTGTACTTCATGCGCTTGTACTTGCCGCACAGGCATTCGTAGTCCTTGATCGGCCCGAAGATGCGCGCGCAGAACAGACCGTCGCGTTCCGGCTTGAACGTGCGGTAGTTGATGGTTTCCGGCTTCTTGATCTCACCGTAGGACCAGGAGAGGATCTTCTCCGGAGACGCGATCGAAATCCGAATGGAATCGAAATTCTGTGCAGGCACCTGCGGATTGAAAAGATTCATGACCTCTTGGTTCATGCCTGTCTCCTTCATGGGCTAAAGCGCCCTCAAAATGCGATGGTCAGCGGCAATTTCCCGGGAGCCGCCTCCCTCGCTTAAACGAGAATAACCGCAAGATGCGGCGAAACCTCCCTTCCGGGCCGACATGGATGCGGCGTCCGGCGGGACCGGCGTGCGCCGCATGGCAGCGCACGCCCTATCAATGCTTACTCGGCCGCGTCGGGCAGCTGGTTTGCCTGCGCTTCGTCAAGCTTGGTGTTCTCCAGCTCGACGCTGAGGCCCAGCGAGCGCATTTCCTTGACGAGAACGTTGAAGCTTTCCGGAATACCGGCTTCGAACGTGTCGTCTCCGCGGACGATGGCTTCGTAGACCTTGGTGCGGCCGGCGACGTCGTCCGACTTCACCGTCAGCATTTCCTGCAGCGTGTAGGCCGCGCCGTAAGCTTCGAGCGCCCAGACTTCCATTTCGCCGAAGCGCTGACCGCCGAACTGCGCCTTGCCGCCCAACGGCTGCTGGGTGACGAGCGAGTAAGGACCGATCGAGCGGGCATGGATCTTGTCGTCGACCAGGTGGTTGAGCTTCAGCATGTAGATGTAGCCCACCGTGACCTGGCGGTCGAACTGCTCGCCGGTACGGCCGTCATAGAGCGTCGACTGGCCGGTGTCCTTGAGACCCGCCAGACGCAGCATGTCGTTGACGTCGCCTTCGTTGGCACCGTCGAAGACTGGCGTTGCAATCGAAACGCCGCGCTTCCACTGGTCGGCGAGGCGCAGAACCGAGTCATCGTCGAATTCGTGCACCTGCTCGGCCTTCGGACCGGCACCGACGACATCGCCGATGGTCTTGCGCAGCGGCTCGATGTTGCCGTTCGCCTTGTAGGCTTCGATCAATTCGCCGATCTGGCGACCCATGCCGGCACAAGCCCAGCCCAGATGCGTTTCCAGGATCTGGCCGACGTTCATGCGCGAAGGCACGCCGAGCGGGTTCAGAACGACGTCGACATGCGTGCCGTCTTCAAGGAACGGCATGTCCTCGACAGGCACAATGCGCGAGACCACGCCCTTGTTCCCGTGACGGCCGGCCATCTTGTCGCCCGGCTGGATCTTGCGCTTCACGGCGACGAAGACCTTGACCATCTTCATGACACCAGGAGGCATTTCATCGCCGCGCTGGACCTTCTCGACCTTGTCCATGAAGCGCTGCTCAAGGCGCGACTTGGATTCGTCGTACTGGCCGCGGAGTGCTTCGAGCTCGCTCTGGACCTTCTCGTCCTCGACTGCGAACATCCACCACTGCGAGCGGGGATATTCGGAGACGACAGCGTTCGAAAGCTCGGTGCCCTTCTTGAAGCCCTTCGGGCCGGCAATCGAGACCTGCCCGCGCAGCATGTCGATCAGACGGCCGTAGACGTTACGGTCGAGGATCGCCTGCTCGTCGTCACGGTCCTTGGCAAGACGCTCGATCTCTTCGCGCTCGATCGCCATCGCGCGCTCGTCCTTTTCGACGCCATGGCGGTTGAAGACGCGAACTTCGACGATCGTGCCGTAGGTTCCGGGTGGCATGCGCATGGAGGTGTCGCGCACGTCGGAGGCCTTTTCGCCGAAGATGGCGCGCAGCAGCTTTTCTTCCGGCGTCATCGGGCTTTCGCCCTTCGGCGTGATCTTGCCGACGAGGATATCGCCCGGCTGAACTTCGGCGCCGATGTAGACGATGCCGGCTTCGTCGAGGTTCTTCAGCGCTTCTTCCGAAACGTTCGGAATGTCGCGGGTGATTTCCTCAGGACCGAGCTTGGTGTCGCGCGCCATCACTTCGAATTCCTCGATGTGGATGGAGGTGAACACGTCGTCGGCGACGATACGCTCGGAGAGCAGGATCGAGTCTTCGTAGTTGTAGCCGTTCCACGGCATGAACGCGACGAGCGCGTTGCGGCCGAGCGCCAGGTCGCCGAGATCGGTCGACGGACCGTCGGCGAGAATGTCGCCGCGGTTGACGACGTCACCGACGGTGACCAGCGGACGCTGGTTGACGCAGGTGTTCTGGTTCGAACGCTGGAACTTCTGCAGGCGATAGATATCGACGCCGGACTTGCCGGCTTCGAGGTCTTCCGTGGCGCGGATAACGATACGCGTCGCGTCGACCTGGTCGACCACGCCGCCGCGGCGGGCGCCGATGGCGGCGCCGGAGTCACGGGCGACGACCGGCTCCATGCCGGTGCCGACGAACGGGGCTTCGGCACGCAGCAGCGGCACGGCCTGACGCTGCATGTTCGAGCCCATGAGGGCGCGGTTGGCGTCGTCGTTTTCCAGGAACGGGATGAGTGCCGCAGCAACCGAAACGACCTGCTTCGGCGAAACGTCCATCAGGTTCATGCTGTCGCGCGGGGCGAGCATAACTTCGCCGGCGTGACGGCAGACGACGAATTCGTCGACGAAGGAGCCGTCCGGGTTCATTTCGGCGTTGGCCTGGGCGACATAGTACTTCGCCTCTTCCATGGCGGAGAGGTAGAGCACGTCATTCGTCACCTTGCCGTCGACGATGCGGCGGTACGGGCTTTCGATGAAGCCGTACTTGTTGACGCGGGCAAAGGTCGCAAGCGAGTTGATCAGACCGATGTTCGGGCCTTCCGGCGTTTCGATCGGGCAGATGCGGCCGTAGTGGGTCGGATGCACGTCGCGGACTTCGAAGCCGGCGCGCTCGCGGGTCAGACCGCCCGGGCCAAGAGCCGAAAGACGGCGCTTGTGGGTGATTTCCGAGAGCGGATTGACCTGGTCCATGAACTGCGAGAGCTGCGAGGAACCGAAGAATTCGCGCACAGCTGCGGCAGCCGGCTTGGCGTTGATCAGATCCTGCGGCATGACCGTATCGATTTCGATCGAGGACATGCGTTCCTTGATCGCGCGCTCCATGCGCAAGAGGCCGAGACGGTACTGGTTCTCCATCAGCTCGCCGACCGAGCGGACGCGGCGGTTGCCGAGGTTGTCGATGTCGTCGATCTCGCCCTTGCCGTCGCGCAGTTCGACCAGCATCTTGACCACGGCCAGGATGTCGTCCTTGCGCAGGATGCGGACGGTGTCTTCGACGGTCAGGTCGAGACGCATGTTCATCTTGACGCGGCCGACGGCGGAGAGGTCGTAACGCTCCGCATCGAAGAACAGCGAGTTGAACATGGCTTCGGCCGATTCCATGGTCGGCGGTTCACCCGGACGCATGACGCGGTAGATGTCGAACAGAGCGTCCTGACGGTTCTCGTTCTTGTCGGCCGACAGCGTGTTGCGGATATAGGCGCCGACATTGATGTGGTCGATGCCGAGAACCGGGATCTCGTCGAAACCGTTCGCCAGGATGACGCCGAGCGTCTTCTCATCGATCTCGTCGCCGGCCTCGAGATAGATTTCACCTGTGGAGTAGTTGACGATGTCCTCGGCGAGGTAATTGCCGTAGAGGTCGTCGTCGCCGGCCTTCAGCGCCTTCAGGCCCTTGTCAGACAGCTGGCGCAACAGGCGCGGGGTCAGCTTCTTGCCGGCTTCGACGACGACTTCGCCGGTATCGGCGTCGACCATCTCGGTGATCGCCTTGGCGCCCTTCAGCGTTTCCGGCTTGAAGGGAATGCGCCAGCCTTCGCCGTCGCGCTTGTAGAGCGACTTCGTGTAGAAGGTGTCGAGGATTTCTTCGCCGTCCATGCCGAGCGCCATCAGCAGCGAGGTCACCGGAATCTTGCGGCGGCGGTCGATACGGGCGTAGACGATGTCCTTGGCGTCAAATTCGATATCGAGCCAGGAGCCGCGATAGGGAATGACGCGGGCAGCAAAGAGCAGCTTGCCGGAAGAATGGCTCTTGCCCTTGTCATGGTCGAAGAAGACGCCCGGCGAACGGTGCATCTGGGAGACGATGACGCGCTCGGTGCCATTGACGATGAACGTGCCGTTGTTGGTCATGAGCGGCATATCGCCCATGTAGACGGACTGTTCCTTGATGTCCTTGATCGACTTCGCGCCGGTATCCTCGTCGATATCGAACACGATGAGGCGCAGCGTCACCTTCAGCGGCGCGGCATAGGTCAGGTCGCGCTGGCGGCATTCGTCGACGTCGAACTTCGGCGGCTCGAACTCGTAAGATACGAATTCCAGCATAGAGGCGCCGGAGAAATCAGTGATCGGGAAAACCGACTTGAAGACGGCCTGAAGACCCTCGTCGGGCCGGCCGCCCTTCGGCTCTTCCACCATCAGAAACTGGTCGTAGGACGCCTTCTGAACCTCAATGAGGTTCGGCATTTCTGCGACTTCGGGGATCTTACCAAAAAACTTGCGTACGCGCCTGCGACCGTTGAACGAAAGGGTCTGAGCCATCGTCGCTCCTTCAAAATCTTGCACCCGGGCCTGCAACGGACGGGAACCGATGGCCAGTCGACCCCGTCAATCAATGGGTAGTTCAATCTCGTCCGACTCCCGAAAACGCCCAGCTCGGATTGCTGTGCTGCCCTCGGTGCGAGACTATCCTTTTGAAGAACCCATTACCCAAAAGCCGTTTTGACACGGCTTTTGGGTAATTCGTTCAGAAAAACGGCAAATGGGAGGCAGCAAAGGCCACCTCCCAAAAGCAGTACAAGCTTACTTGACGTCGGCCTTGGCGCCGGCGTCTTCGAGCTTCTTCTTGATGTCAGCGGCTTCAGCCTTGGAAACGCCTTCCTTGACAGCCTTCGGAGCGCCTTCGACGAGGTCCTTGGCTTCCTTGAGGCCGAGACCGGTGATGGCGCGGACTTCCTTGATGACGTTGATCTTGTTGGCGCCGGCATCCGTGAGGATGACGTCGAACTCGGTCTTTTCTTCTTCGACCGGAGCAGCAGCGCCAGCACCGCCAGCAGCGGCAGCAACAGCTACCGGAGCAGCAGCGGAAACGCCCCACTTTTCTTCGAGAAGCTTCGACAGTTCTGCAGCTTCCAGAACGGTCAGCGAGGAGAGGTCGTCAACGATCTTTGCGAGATCAGCCATTTTACTAGTTCCTTTTGTTCGGTTCGAACCGGTTGTTTATAAACAGCGAAAAACCGCCTTAAGCGGCTTCGTCCTTCTTGGCGTAGGCCGCAAACACGCGGGCAAGCTGGCTTGCCGGTGCTGCAACAACCCCAGCGATGCGGGTAGCCGGTGTCTGGATCATGCCCAGCAGCTTCGCACGCAGCTCATCGAGCGAAGGCAGGGTCGCAAGCGACTTGACTGCATCGGCGTTGAGCGTGGTTGTTCCCATGGCGCCGCCCAGAACAACGATCTTGTCGTTGGTCTTGGCGAAATCCATGACGACCTTCGGAGCGGTGATCGGATCGGTGCTGTATGCAATCAGCGTCTGACCCTTGAAGAGATTCGACATCCCTTCCGCTTCCGTACCCTGAAGGGCAATTTTGGCCAGGCGGTTCTTCGCGACTTTGACGGTACCGCCAGCTGCACGCATCTTCGAACGAAAATCGTTCATCTGCGCGACTGTGGCACCAGCATAGTGGGCCACGACAACCGAGCCCGAAGCCTTGAAGACTTCGTTCAGTTCCGTGACGAATTCGCGTTTTTCCGCTCTTTCCACTGCCTATCTCCAGTTGACGGGACCGAAAACGGGCCCGCCGGGTTGCCTTTTGCCTCCCGGGATCATGCGAGATCCCAAGCGACGCTTGAGGATCCTGTCCCCCCGCGCTTCCGCGCCAATCAAGGCTAAGAAGGCACAAGGCATCCAAGGCTCGAACCGAGTTTCTAGAAGCGAACTTCATGAATTCGGGTCTTACCCGTCTCATGCAGGCAACGTGATTAAGGGAAAACCACCTGCAATCTCGGACAGGATTCCGGATTTCTCCGGAATATTCCGGCCCCTTGCGAGGCCGGAAATTCAGTGACCGGACCGAGGTCCGGCAATCAACTTATGCAGTCGGTGCGGTGACCGAGCCGACTTCGATCTTGACGCCCGGGCCCATGGTCGAGGAAATCGCCACGCGCTTGACGTAGTTGCCCTTGGCGCCGGCCGGCTTCGCCTTGATGACGGCGTCGGCGAAGGCGCGGATGTTTTCTTCCAGAGCCTTGGCGTCGAAAGAGGCCTTGCCGATGCCGGCATGGACGATACCAGCCTTCTCGACGCGGAACTCGACAGCGCCGCCCTTGGAAGCCTTGACGGCTCCGGCGACATCCATGGTAACCGTGCCGACCTTCGGGTTCGGCATCATGCCGCGCGGGCCGAGAACCTTACCGAGACGGCCGACGAGCGGCATCATGTCGGGGGTGGCGATGCAGCGATCGAATTCGATCTTGCCGCCCTGGACGATCTCGACAAGGTCTTCGGCGCCGACGACATCGGCACCAGCGGCCTTGGCTTCGTCAGCCTTGGCGCCACGAGCGAAGACGGCGACGCGAACCGTGCGGCCCGTGCCGTTCGGCAGGTTGACGACGCCGCGAACCATCTGGTCCGCATGGCGCGGGTCAACACCGAGGTTCATCGAGACTTCGATGGTTTCGTCGAACTTGGCGACAGCCCGTTCCTTGACCATGCCGATGGCCTGGGTCAGAGCGTAGAGCTTGGTGGGATCAACACCTTCGTTGATCTTGCGAGTGCGCTTGCCAGCCATGATCTTAACCCACCACTTCCAGGCCCATGGCGCGGGCAGAGCCCTCGATCATCGCCATTGCACCTTCGATATCCGCTGCGTTCAGGTCCTTCATCTTGGCTTCGGCGATCGTCTTGATCTGAGCCTTGGTGAGGGTACCGGCCTTTGCGCCCTTGCCGGGCGTCTTGGAACCGGACGTGATCTTCGCTTCCTTCTTCAGCCAGTAGCTGACCGGAGGCTGCTTCATCGCGAAGGTGAAGGACTTGTCCTGGTAATAGGTGATGACGACCGGAATCGGCATACCCTTTTCCATTTCCTGCGTGGCGGCATTGAACGCCTTGCAGAATTCCATAATGTTAATGCCACGCTGACCAAGCGCCGGACCAATCGGCGGGGACGGGTTTGCCGATCCTGCCTTGACCTGAAGCTTGAGCTGGCCTGCAACTTTCTTAGCCATATCTCTCTGCCTTTCATGAACGACCGGTCGCCCGGCCCGTGATGCCGGATCTCTCCGGCGGCTGCGGTTGCGTGGTGCGGATCATTAGGGTCCGGCTAAGACCCCTCACCTTCCACGCGAATGCGGACAAGGTCCGCGGGAAACAGGCCGCACGGGCCAGCTTCCAATCTCCTACAATCAGACCTTCTCGACCTGAGCGTATTCCAGCTCGACCGGCGTTGCGCGGCCGAAGATCGACACCTCAACTTTCAGGCGCGAACGTTCTTCGTCCACATCCTGAACCGTGCCGTTGAACGAAGCGAACGGGCCGTCCGAAACGCGAACCTGTTCGCCGATCTCGAAGGTGATCGACGCCTTCGGCCGCTCAACACCTTCCTGGACCTGGCCGAGAATGCGCTCGGCTTCATAATCCGGAATCGGAACGGGCTTATTGTCGGAGCCGAGGAAGCCGGTGACCTTCGGCGTATTCTTGATCAGGTGATAGGCTTCATCCGTCAGATTGGCGCGGACGAGGACATAACCCGGGAAGAACTTGCGCTCACTGTCGACCTTGCGGCCGCGACGCACTTCCACCACCTTTTCGGTCGGCACGAGGATCTTTTCGAACAGGTGCTCGAGCCCCTTCTGGCGAGCCTTGTTCTCGATGTCCTCAGCCACCTTCTTTTCAAAATTGGAATACGCGTGGACGATGTACCAACGTGCCGCCATTTTCATCTCCACCCGTATCAGTTGCCGGTATTGAGCACGAAGCTCAGAACCCAGCCGATCAGCTGGTCAGCGGCAAAGAAAAACAGCGCGGCGAACACCACCATCACCAGCACCATGACCGTCGAGATCATCGTCTCGCGGCGCGACGGCCATGTGACCTTGGACGTCTCGGAGCGAACCTGCTGCAGAAACGCGAATGGATTGGATTTGGATGCCATCGACTGCCCACGCAATTACGGCGCGTAAAGCTGAAACTATCAGCCCCACGCACCGCGTGTCTGTTGAACCCTAAATAAACACCGATTTCCGATTACACAAGAGGGAAACCGAAGTTTAACGAAATAAGTTACCACCGATCAACCCCGGCCGGAATGCCGCGAGCATGGCCGCGCTGTCCGTATCAGGGAAGATGGCAGGGGCAGAGGGGCTCGAACCCCCGACCTGCGGTTTTGGAGACCGCCGCTCTACCAACTGAGCTATACCCCTTCATGCCTCTCCTTCAGCGCCCGGGCCAAGGCCCGCAAATCACTGCCGAAATGCATGGCGCTCCCTTTAAGACGGCAGCGGCGGATTGGCAAGCACGATTTTCGATTTTCAGAGCCGTTCTGCTCATTTGCAGGCGACCGGGCTTTCCCATCGTGCTGCCCGCAAGCGTTCAGACCTTCACATATTTCCGCCAGTCGTGCTCTTCCTTGAAGCCCAGCACTTCGCGAATCTTGCGGTTGGAAAGCAGCCCTTCATATTCGCCGATTTCGCGGGTGAAGGGCACGTTCGGGTAGAATCGCTTCGCCAGTTCCTTCGACGGCGTATTGGCCGAAACCGTGTCATTGGCGGCATTGAAGACCTGATAGCCGAGACCGTCCTTCTCGATGCAGAGATGGCAGATCTGGCCGAGATCGCGGGCGTCGATATAACTCCAGGCGATTCGCTTGCGCATCTCGGGATTGGCGAAATAAGTCGAGAACCTCTCATATTCGTGCGGCTCGATGACGTTGCCGATGCGCAGCGCATAAATGTCGAAGCCCGAACGCTCGGCAAAGGCGCGCGCGGTCTTTTCGTTGACCACCTTCGACAGGCCGTAGGAATCCATCGGATTGACGTCGTAGTCCTCTTCCAGCGGGAACTGGTGAAAATCGCGATGACCTTCGGCGAAGCAGACGCCGTAGGTCGTCTCGCTCGACGCGACGATGATCTTCCGGATACCGAGCTTCACCGCCGCCTCGATGACATTGTAGGTGCCCATCGTATTGATGCGGAAGGTCTCGTTGTCGGGCTTGATCAGGATGCGGGGGATGGCGGCGAAATGCACGACCGCATCGAAGGACTGGACGCCCCTGCCCGCGTCGAGATCGGGAAAATCGCGATGCATGGAGAGCGCGTTGAAGACCTGACCGCTATCGGTGATGTCGGCGATGAGATTGGTGACGCCGGGGCTGTCCAGCGGCACGAGATCGAGGTTGTGCACCTCGTAACCTGATTTAACGAGCCATGGCACGGCATGACGACCCGCCTTGCCCGAACCACCCGTGAACAGGATCCGCTTTTTCATGGAATATCCTCCGCGTCATGAGATCGGAGGCATAGTTAGACGCTTCCGCGCGAAGAGCAAGCGAGCGTCCTGCGAGAGTTCACTCCCGCCTCATCAGGCCGCCTGCGTCAAGCGCCTGATCATTCACTTCCAATCACCGCCGAATCCGGCGATGATTTGCAGCGCCGTCACTTGACGATACTGACCTCATCGACCTGTACGCCGGCCGACTGAACAACCTCTTGCGGGATCGCAGCGATGAAAAACATCGTGAAAACATACATTGCGAATATCGTCGCAACAAATGTGGCCTTTGGAATCATGCGAACTCTCCTCTCTACAAGAAGGAGTCTGAACTAAAATGCGCCAATCACAAACCGGTTTCTGAACGTGAGATGAACAAAATACTGTGACGGGCCTAATTAACGATATTTTTACAACACGTGTTAATCCGTCGATCAGGCATCAAAACGAAAAAACCCCGCTGTCGCCAGCGGGGTTTTTCCTGAATTGCAGGTAATCCCAGGATTACTCGACGATCGAGGCGACGATACCGGCGCCGACGGTGCGGCCGCCTTCGCGGATGGCGAAGCGCAGCTTTTCTTCCATCGCGATCGGAACGATCAGCTCGACGGCAACCGTGACGTTGTCGCCCGGCATGACCATTTCCGTGCCTTCCGGCAGCGTGACGATGCCGGTCACGTCGGTCGTGCGGAAGTAGAACTGCGGACGGTAGTTGGTGAAGAACGGCGTATGACGGCCGCCCTCTTCCTTCGTCAGGATGTAGGCTTCAGCCATGAACTTCTTGTGCGGCTTGACCGAACCCGGCTTGCACAGGATCTGGCCACGCTCGACGCCGTCACGGTTAACACCGCGAACCAGCGCGCCGATGTTGTCGCCGGCCTGGCCCTGGTCGAGCAGCTTGCGGAACATTTCAACGCCGGTCACCGTCGTCTTCGAGGTCGGACGGATGCCGACGATCTCGACTTCTTCGCCAACCTTGACAATGCCACGCTCGACGCGGCCGGTTACGACAGTGCCGCGGCCGGAGATCGAGAACACGTCTTCGATCGGCATCAGGAACGGCTGGTCGATCGGACGCTCAGGCGTCGGGATGTAGGAGTCGACCGCTGCCATCAGCTCGCGGATCGCGTCTTCGCCGATCTTCTTGTCGCTATCTTCAAGAGCGGCAAGCGCCGAACCCTTGACAACCGGGATGTCGTCGCCCGGGAAGTCGTAGGACGACAGCAGTTCGCGAACTTCGAGCTCAACCAGTTCGAGCAGCTCGGCGTCGTCAACCTGGTCGACCTTGTTCAGGAACACCACGATCGCCGGAACGCCAACCTGGCGGGCCAGCAGAATGTGTTCGCGCGTCTGCGGCATCGGGCCGTCAGCAGCCGAGCACACCAGGATCGCGCCGTCCATCTGGGCAGCACCGGTGATCATGTTCTTGACGTAGTCGGCATGGCCGGGGCAGTCGACGTGCGCGTAGTGGCGGGCCGGCGTCTCATATTCGACGTGCGCGGTCGAAATCGTGATGCCGCGCGCCTTCTCTTCCGGAGCCGCGTCGATCTGGTCGTACGCCTTGAACTCACCGAAGTACTTCGTGATCGCTGCCGTCAGAGACGTCTTGCCGTGGTCAACGTGGCCGATCGTGCCAATGTTGACGTGCGGCTTGTTGCGCTCAAACTTACTCTTTGCCATTTGAATGCTTCCTGTGAACGAAATGGTGGCCCCGGCGAACCGGTTTAGTGCCGCCGTTTAAGGCTTTCGGCGAAATTGCGCAAGACTTAATTGCAGACGCCATTCTTGGCGTGAAGGCGCATATGGGAGACAATTCGCCGCCTGCAAGGCGATTCGCCGCAGCCCCCTCAAAAACCGCTGAAATCCCAGAGAAAATTGCCTGCCCAACAGGAGAAGAGCACTGGACGCTGGGCGTCGAGCGCCCTCACCTGCCAGACGATCGCCGCCATTGCCGGCGTCCGAAACATCATCGGCATCGCCGCGGCAGCGGTCGTATCAACGGACTTCGGGAAAACTGGAGCGGGTAGCGGGAATCGAACCCGCGTATTCAGCTTGGAAGGCTGCTGCTCTACCATTGAGCTATACCCGCGGGATGGTCCGATCCGATGACGAATGGTGGAGAGAGTTGGATTTGAACCAACGTAGGCTGAGCCAACGGATTTACAGTCCGTCCCCTTTAACCACTCGGGCATCTCTCCAGTTTTCGTCCGGATCGTTAGACCAAGTTCGTCAGACTTCGAAGCGTTGCCGCCCGTCGTCTGCGCCGCGTATATGACCGGAGCATTTCCGTCTGTCAACACGATGACAACGGAAAAAACACGAAAAATTTCATTCGCCGCCGAAAGCCGGCATATGAAAGAAAGCCTATGCGGCAGCCAAGGCCATAGCTATAAAGCCGCATGAGCAAAGACAAGAAATCCGGCGGCAAGGCCGCAGCAGACCCATCCGCCAAGGATACGCATTACGCCAATCTCAGGCGTGCGCACCGTGACGCCAAACGCGAACGCGGCGAGATCCCGACACCACTGCCGCAGAAGCGCAAGCGTGGGCCTGAGGATTGGAAGCCGCCGGCGCTGGCGCCCGATCAGGTCTATCTCTACGGCCTGCATACGGTCCGCGCGGCCCTCGACAATCCCGAGCGCAAGAAGATCAAGCTCTCCGTGACACAGAACGCACTCGCGCGGCTTGAAATCGACGTCGAGACGCTCGGCATTGCCTTCGAGATCGTCTCGCCGCACGAGATCGACAAGGTGCTCGGCCCCGAGGCGATCCATCAGGGAGTCATGCTGGAGACACTGCCGCTGCCGGTGCGCCGGCTCGAAGCGCTGAAGGACAGCCCTCTTCTGCTCGTCCTCGACCAGGTGACGGATCCGCATAATGTCGGCGCGATCATGCGCTCGGCGGTCGCCTTCAATGCCGGGGCGGTGATCACCACCCAGA
Source organism: Rhizobium sophoriradicis (assembly GCF_003939025.1). Lineage (GTDB taxonomy): Bacteria > Pseudomonadota > Alphaproteobacteria > Rhizobiales > Rhizobiaceae > Rhizobium > Rhizobium sophoriradicis. Next base: position 314,161 of record NZ_RQIH01000006.1, on the reverse strand, counting down.
GACATAGCCCGACCGAGTCGGGCGTGCTCGCCAAATCCGCCTCCGGCGCGCTGGAACTGATCCCTTATATACAGATCACCAATCTCGCCGATGCGCTTGGCGAATTGCACAAGCTCGGTTTCTCCACCATCGGCCTCGATTCGGAAGGGCCGGCGCCGCTCGAAGGCACGTTTTCGGGCGACAAGGTGGCGCTGGTGCTCGGCTCGGAGGGCAAGGGGCTCAGGCAGAAAACCCGCGAGACCGTGACCGCGCTTGCCCGCCTCGATATGCCGGGCGCGATCAAATCGCTGAACGTTTCGAACGCGGCGGCGATCGCGCTTTATGCAGCGCGGCTTTACTTGAAGGCATAGGCTGGACTTGCTAGGCCGGCTTACGGGCCGCGGCAAAGGGGATGGCCAATGTCGCCCGACTGAAACTCGCCGCCTGCATATCGACGGTCTCAGCCTGACGCTGATGAGCCATGACAGTGCGTCGCTTGGCTTCCACATGCGCGCCGACTGCATTTCCACAAGTCAAGGAAGAAGGCGGCAGCCGCTTTCGCTCGTCCGCCGCGACGCGGTCTAGCTCTTCTTTATGCATGTCGTTATCCCGGGACCGGGTGTACACTTCCGGGCGACAGGCATTAGACAGGAGAAATCCACTTTTGCCTTGGAATGACCTTCTGGAGCACTATGATCGGGCGGCGATCGATCGTAGCGACCGGTCACAAGCAAGAAGGAGTGATCCCCATCATGGCCATTCGACCGCTGATTTTCGGTATCCTGTTCATCGCGGCCTTTGTGGGAATCATCCTCAGCATCATCTGGGTGGACACCTCGCACCCGGTCCACCAGCCCGATCCTCTATCGCCGATGGCACCCGGCCCGGCGACGCCGGGACCGGTGCAATAGGCCGCGAGGAACGCAGCCGGCGATTGCGCGTTGATCCCCAACCGAATGAGGATTGTACGCTCATGCGCATAATGATCGCCGTCGTCGCCTTCATGGTCGCCTCCGTTCTCAGCATTGCAATCCTGTCGCCTTCCGGCGCAGGCCAGAGCGACAGGATCGAGGCAAGCGTCAACGAACCGGTCGCGCATTGAGCTGACGGCCCGGGCGATTCGCAACCGCGCTCAACCGCGGTAGAGCCAGAAGGGGAGATCGCGATCGCGATGGCGCCACTCCCGGCGTTCCTGCCACCGCTCCGCGCGCCACCGCCGCCAGCGGCGGTCATCATCGCGCCAGTCGGAGCGGCGCCAATCGCGCCGATCGCGCCAGCCACGGTCGCCACGCCAGTCACCGTCATCACGCCAACGATCACCTCGCCAGCTGTCGCGAATTTTGACGACATCTCCCTGCGCCGTCATCGCGGGCCGTTCAGCGGGCATAGCGGAAGCAGGTGCGACGGAGGCAAAAGCCGCACCGGCGGCAATGGTTACGGTGAGAATAATGTGTGCGAGCTTCATGGCGCTGCTTCCTCATTGATGATGAGGAGACAATGCCCCAGAGCGGCTGAACTGCCGCTGAAGCAGCCCTTCAGGCAAGGTTCATCGAGTCACAGCATATCGGAGAATAGGGATGGTGCCCCCGCCAGGGTTCGAACCCGGGACCCCCTGATTACAAATCAGGTGCTCTACCAACTGAGCTACAAGGGCAATAGCTGCCCAACTAACAGATTCTGCGATCCTGTAAAGGAAAATCCGATTCTGCGGACAGTCCGGCTTGGCGCCAAAACGCCGGGGCCGTGCAAAACGGCCTTGTCGCAGCGGCCTTTTATCCTTTAGCTAGAGCAGCTTCACAAAGGGCATTGCATGGGCCGTTCATTTCAGACGCTTTCGTTTATCGCCTCGCCAACGATGGAGGCGCTCGCCGCGCGCGAAGAGCTGATTCGCATCTATGGCGACGTGCCGCAGGATAAGGCCGACGTTATTGTCGCGCTCGGCGGCGACGGGTTCATGCTGCAGACGCTGCACAGCACCATGAACTCCGGCAAGCTGGTCTACGGGATGAATCGCGGCTCGGTCGGTTTCCTGATGAACGATTACAGCACCGAACGGCTTCAGGAGCGCATCTGCGTCGCCGTCGAAAACGCCTTCCGGCCGCTGAAGATGACGACGGCCAATGCCGACGGCACCAATTCAACGGCTCTTGCCATCAACGAGGTCTATCTGTTCCGCCAGTCTTATCAGGCCGCCAATCTCAGGGTCGTGGTCGACGGGCACGTGCGCCTGGAGGAGCTGATCTGCGACGGGCTGATGGTGGCGACCCCAGCCGGATCGACGGCCTACAATCTTTCCGCCCATGGCCCGATCCTGCCGCTCGAGGCGCCGCTGCTCGCCATGACACCGGTCAGCGCTTTCAGGCCGCGGCGCTGGCGGGGGGCTCTGCTTCCCAACAAGGTGACCGTCGATATCGACGTGCTCGAGCCGGTGAAGCGGCCGGTGAATGCGGTGGCCGACAATACCGAGGTCAAGTCGGTGCTGCATGTCCGCATCGCCCAGTCGGAGCATATGACGGCGCGCATCCTCTCCGATCCCGACCGCTCCTGGTCCGACCGTATCCTCGCCGAGCAGTTCAAGGATTGAGACGATGGCAATGCGACGGATATTGATGACCACGATGTTCCTCGTCGGATGCTCGGCCGCAATCGCCGCTCCCGCTCAGGACGCCATCCTGCCGGCTTCGGTGATCTTTGCCACCAGCACCGGCTACTGGGAGGACGACGGCAACGCACCTGATATCGAGCGGGCGCCTTCCGCCGCCGAGAATGTTTCCGCCCCTCAGGGAAAGCGCCATGGCTATTACAAGCTCTTTGCCGTGCGCCAGCCGGATCGGACCTCGAAGGTCTATCTTCAGCAGATTGCCCAGACGGAGAGCGGCCCGGCGATCGCCTCGACCGTCGAGTTGCAGGAGATCAGCGATCTGAAGCCCTACGTGACCGATATACGCCCGGAGAATTCGAGCGGCATCAGCAAGCAACCAGGCCTCTTCGCCACCATCTATCTGAAGACCGACCCTGCGGCCGAGCCGGATGGCTGGACGGTGCTGATCGACGAATTCGGTGACATCACCGTCGAGAAAGCGACCAATTGAACAACGGGCACTGTTTGCACAGGCTTGGACGATGAAACTCGGCTTTCGTGACGGCGTTCTTTACGACGACCAAAGACCGGACTGGGACGCAGCCGGCCCGAGGCCCGTCAGCTGGGCTCTGTGGTACCCGGCTGCCGATGACGCGCTGGAAAGCGATATTCGGGAACGAAGCTGGTTTCGCAAGGCGGCAGTCGCCCGCGACGCGCCGATTCGGCCGGCAAGCAGGCCTTATCCCCTGGTCCTGCTGTCGCACGGCACCGGCGGATCTGCGGCGGGGCTGGAATGGCTGGCGCGGCGCCTGGTCGATCGCGGATTTGTTGCGCTCGGCGTTAACCATCACGGCAATACCGGGATCGAGCCCTATCGAGCCGAAGGGTTTGCCTGTCTCTGGGAACGAGCGCCGGATCTAAGCCTGATGCTGGACCGCAGCCGCGACTGGCTCGGCGATCTCGCCGGCCGGATTGATACAGCCCGTGCGTTTGCGGCCGGATTTTCGGCCGGAGCCTATAGCGTCATGCTGCTTCTCGGCGCCGTCGCCCAGTTCTCGCAGTTCGAACCGTCAAGACTGAAACCGGGTGGGCCGCGCGGCCCAAGGGAGTTTCCCGACCTTGCCGATCATATCCCCTCGTTGCTGCGTGAGAGCGATGTGTTTCGCCAGTCATGGTCCCGCATGTCGCAGTCCTATCGTGACGACAGGATCACGGCCGCGCTGCTCTGCGCGCCGGGTCGCTCCATTTTCGCTTTCAGCGAGGAAAGTCTGAAAACGGTCGCGGCACCCGCCCTTATCCTGGTTGGCGACGCGGACAGGGCGGCACCGGCCGAAGAATGTTCAACATGGCTGCATGCGCGACTGGCGCGCAGCGCGCTGAAGATTTTCGGCGGCGGCCTCGGGCATTATGTCTTCGTACCGGAGGGCACGGGATTAGGCTTTGCCTTTGCGGCCGAGCTCTTCACCGATCCCCCTGATATCGAGCGCGCCGCCATTCATGACGAGACCGCCGATCTGTCGGCAGCGCTGTTTCAGCACGGCGACATCCGCGCCATCGCCTGAACGAAGAAGGCCCCGTCTCCGGGGCCTTCTCGTCATTCGATCTCGCAACTACCTGTCAGTCGACATCCTCGACGACCGCGTCGGCGGCGCCACTGATGCGGTGGGCAAGGGCCGCTTCCATGAATTCGTTCAGATCGCCGTCGAGCACGTCATCAGGAGCGGTGCTGGCGACGCCGGTGCGCAGGTCCTTGACCAGCTGGTAGGGTTGCAGCACGTAGGAGCGGATCTGATGGCCCCAGCCGATATCCGTCTTGGAAGCGGCTTCGGCGTTGGCGGCGTCCTCCCGCTTCTTCAGCTCGGCTTCATACATGCGGGCGCGCAGCATGTCCCAGGCCTTGGCCCGGTTCTTGTGCTGGGAACGCTCCTGCTGGCACTGCACGACGATTCCGGTCGGGATATGGGTGATGCGCACGGCCGAATCCGTCGTGTTGACGTGCTGGCCGCCGGCGCCCGACGAACGATAGGTGTCGATGCGGCAATCGCTTTCGTTGATCTCGATCTGGATCGAGTCGTCAACGACGGGATAGACCCAGATCGACGAGAAGGAGGTGTGGCGACGCGCGTTGCTATCGTAAGGTGAGATGCGCACCAGACGGTGGACGCCCGATTCCGTCTTCAGCCAGCCATAGGCGTTGTGTCCCTTGACGAGCAGGGTTGCGGACTTGATGCCCGCCTCTTCGCCGTCGTGAACTTCGAGAAGCTCGACCTTGAAGCGCTGGCGTTCGGCCCAGCGGGTATACATGCGCAGCAGCATGTTCGCCCAGTCCTGGCTTTCGGTGCCGCCGGCGCCGGAATGAACTTCGAGATAGGTGTCGTTGCCGTCGGCCTCGCCGGAAAGCATGGCTTCCACTTGGCGGCGCGCGGCCTCGGCCTTGAGGGCCTTCAGCGTGTCTTCGGCTTCCTTGACGACACTCTGGTCGCCCTCTTCCTCGCCAAGCTCGATCAGCTCGATGTTGTCGTTGAGCTGCTGTTCGAGCTGCTTGACGCCGTTGATGCCGTCATCCAGCTGCTGGCGCTCGCGCATCAGCTTCTGCGCTTCGGATGTGTCGTTCCAGAGGTTCGGATCCTCTGCCTTGTTGTTCAACCAGTCCAGTCGTCTTATCGCCTGGTCCCAGTCAAAGATGCCTCCTCAGCAGGGTGATAGCCTGCTTGGTTTCATCGACCACGTTTTCGATTTCGGCTCGCATTTTCCTGCTTCTCTGTCTCGGTCTTTCAAGTGCTGGTGACATAGAGACGCCCGCCGCGGATGTAAAGGCCCGCGGCAGGCTTCAAAAATTAGGGCGACGGTCAGAAGAGACCGGGTGTGCCGGTCTGGACGGCCTGGTTGGCCTGCGGCGAGGTCTTCAGGATTTCTTCCGGCGCCATGGTGCTGTCCATGCCGATGACGTTGAAGCTGTCGGCCGGGCCGGTGCCGGGCTTGAAGGCCTCGATGATGGTGTTCGGATCGCCGTCGACGGCGGCCATGCCGGTCTTGCGGTCGATCGGGATCAGGTTCATGCCCGGCGGAATGACGAACTTCGATTCCGGCGTGTCCTTAACGGCGGCCTGCATGAATTCGTTGAAGATCGGGGCGGAGAGACCGCCCCCGGTGCCGCCGCGGCCGAGCGGACCCGGCGTATCGAAGCCCATATAGAGGCCGGCGACCAGATCCGGCGTGAAGCCGACGAACCAGGCATCCTTCTCGTCGTTGGTGGTCCCGGTCTTGCCGGCGACGTCGCGGCCGCCGAGATCGATCTTGCCGGCCGCGGTGCCGCGCTGAATGACGCCCTGCATCATCGAGGTGATCTGATAGGCGGTCATCGGGTCGAGAACAGTTTCGCGGTTGTCGACGACATTCGGCTCTTCCTGGTTCTGCCAGTCGCCGGCATTGCAGCCCTCGCACAGACGCTCCTCATGCTTGAAGATCGTCTTGCCGTAGCGATCCTGGATACGGTCGATCAGGGTCGGCTTGATCTGCTTGCCGCCATTGGCGATCACCGAATAGGCCGAAACCATGCGCAGCACCGTTGTATCGCCGGCGCCGAGCGACATCGAGAGAACCGGCAGCATGTGATCGTAGATGCCGAAGCGTTCGGCATATTCGGCAACGATATTCATGCCGAGATCGTTGGCGAGGCGCACCGTCATCAGGTTGCGCGAATGCTCGATGCCCGAACGCAGCGTCGACGGACCGCCGGATTCGCCGCCGTAGTTTTCCGGCCTCCAGACCTGGCCGCCCGAGACGATTTCGATCGGCGCGTCCATGATGACGGAGGCCGGCGTATAACCATTGTCCATCGCCGCCGCATAGACGAAGGGCTTGAAGGAGGAGCCCGGCTGACGCATCGCCTGGGTGGCGCGGTTGAATTCGGACTGGGCATAGGAGAAACCGCCGACCATGGCGAGGACGCGGCCGGTCTTCGGATCCATGGCGACCAGGCCGCCCTGCACTTTCGGGGGCTGGCGCAGACGATAGGAGGTCGACGACTGATCGCCGAGCTTCTCGACATAGACGACGTCGCCCGGGTTCAAGACGCCGGCCGGCGTTTTTGCGGTCTTGCGCGAGCCGTCCGCCGAACGGTAGGCCCATTGCATGTTCTTGGCGTCTATCGTGCCGCGTTGCCGGTCGGCCGCGACCTTGCCGCTGCCGTCCTTGCCCGGCTGCAAGCCGATGTCGACATTGCTATCCGATGCGGCGAGCACGACGGCGAGACGCCATTCCGGCACGTCGGAGAGCGCAGGAATATCGGCAAGCGCCTTGCCCCAGTCGCCGCTTGCATCGATCTGCTTGATGGGCCCATGAAAACCGCGGCGCTCGTCATAGGTCACGAGGCCATCCTGCAGCGCCTTACGGGCAGCAAGCTGCATCTGCGGATCGAGCGAGGTACGCACGGAAAGGCCGCCCTCGTAGAGGACCTTCTCGCCATATTGATCGATCAACTGACGGCGCACGGCTTCGGCGAAAAAGTCGGAAGCGAAGAGCGATGGACCTGTGCTGCGGGCGGTAACGCCGAGCGGCTGCTTCTTGGCTTCCGCGCCGTCGCTCTGGCTGACATAGCCGTTCTCGACCATACGGTCGATTACCCAGTTGCGGCGCTCGAGCGCAGCCTCGGGATGGCGGAAAGGATGATAATTGGCCGGACCTTTCGGCAGCGATGCCAGATAGGCGGCTTCGGCAACGGTCAGTTCGGTAACGGATTTGTTGAAATAGGTGAGCGCGGCGCCGGCGATGCCATAGGAATTCATGCCGAAAAAAATCTCGTTCAGGTAGAGCTCGAGAATCTTGTCCTTGCTGTAGGCCTGCTCGATGCGGAAGGAGAGAATTGCTTCCTTGATCTTGCGGTCGATCGTCTGATCCGAGCTCAAAAGGAAGTTCTTGGCCACCTGCTGGGTGATCGTGGAGGCGCCGACCGGGCGGCGGCCGGAACCGAAATTCTGCAGATTAACGAGGATTGCGCGGCCGAGGCCGGTCAGGTCGACACCCGGATGGTTGTAGAAATTCTTGTCTTCAGCCGACAGAAAAGCGGCCTTGACGCGGTCGGGGACGGCCTGGATCGGCAGGAAGAGACGCTTTTCCTTGGCATATTCAGCCATCAGAGCGCCGTTGCCGGCATGCACGCGGGTCGTGACCGGCGGCGCGTAGCTGTTCAGAACGGCATAGTCCGGGAGATCCTTCGCGACATTGGCGAGATAGATGGCAATACCCGCCGCCGCGACCAGAAACAGGACGCAGGCCATTCCGAAGAAATATCCAACAAGTCTAACCATATTTTCAGCTACCGGTCTCTTCGATCGTCAATCGGCACAGACGCAACGATTGCACAGATCAAGGCAATTTGCACGTTGCGCGCGGCTTACTCCATGAGCGCTACCGCTACAAGCCGATTCCGCGCTTCAGGCGGTGAAACATAAGCCGGAGTAACGGCGTGAATGTGAGCAAAATAGGGCCCTCCCCGCCGCATTCACCGCTGAGGCCCCGTTTCATCGCGACTGTCACATCCAAGCAACGCCCTGCCCGCCGCCAATCCGCAGCGCGTGCCTGCGAAATTGATTCAAGCGGCACACTCAACTCCTTGTTTTTATGGTTATCGACCTCACTCAACCGGCTGGCCCCCTGATAGGGCGGGGCCGCGCGTCTCTCAAAGACGCAAGGGAGACTGTAACACTCTGAGCTGCTGCACGCATCAACCGCCATTTGCAACGACGCCGCTGCGATACCGCTTCACGGCGTCGTTCAGCAGATCGGCCATCTTGCCGCGCCAGCTCTCATCGAGCAGCAGTTTCTCATCCTCGGCATTCGAGAGAAATCCAAGCTCGAGCAGGATCGAAGGCACGTCGGGGGCCTGCAGAACGCGGAAGCCGGCATGGCGGTGCGGATTGTTGATGGTACCGACCTGATCCTTGAAGGAATTCAGCACGCTCTCGGCCAGCGAGATCGAGAAAGCCTGCGTCTCTCGCCGCGTCAGGTCGAGCAGGATGTCGGCGACTTCGGGAGGCTCGGCGACCGTTTCCTTGCCGGCGATCTGGTCGGAGAGGTTTTCGCGTTCGGCAAGATCGGCGGCGAGCTTGTCGGAGGCCTTGTCCGAGATCGTATAGACGGTCGCGCCGCGGATATCCTTCTGCTTCAGCGTGTCGGCATGCAGCGAAATAAACAGGCCGGCATGGTTCTGGCGGGCAATCAGCACGCGCTGCGAAAGCGAGAGGAACTCATCATCATTGCGGGTCAGGAAGGCTTTGATGCCCGGCTCCTTGTTCAGCCGGTCGGCCAGAGCCTTGGCGAAGGCGAGCGTCACCTGCTTTTCCTCGGTCTTGGTATCGACGCCGATCGCGCCGGTATCGATGCCGCCATGGCCGGCGTCCACGGCGATGACGAAATCCCCGGGGGCGGTTTTCGCAGGTGCGGGAATGGCACTCGTCGTCTGGGCCGCGGCGTTCCGATCATTCCAGGTCCGGTCGCCCCATGATTGCGTCTTGACCAGTTCGGCAAAGGCCTGCTTGTCGATCATCTCGGCCTCAAGCACCAGCCGATGCCCCTTGCCGGCCTCATCGGCCTGCACCTTGGCGAGGGAAAGCTTCGCCGGCCTTGCCGCTGTCAACACGATGCGGGCGCTCTCCTCGTCCATCTTGCCGTAGCGAATGTCTCTGAAGAGGCCGCTGGCGGCCAGATCCTTGCCCGGAAAGCCAAAGGCGGTCGCCGGCAGGTCGATGACGATACGCTCAGGATTGGCGATATAGTGAACTGAAAACCGCGGTTCGCGGTCGAAATCGATGACAATCCGTGTTCTGGCGTCATCGCCGATGATGCGCGCGCCGTAGGCAAGCAGCGGATCTCCCGTCTCGGCCGACCCCGCGACCCCAGGCAGAATACAGCCGGCGACAAACACCGCCGTCATGAGCCGCCTTGCGAATGTCGATCGCCGCGTTGCGGACTGCGCCGCGATCCGAGCCCTCTTAAACAATAAACTGCCACATCCTATTTATAGCGCGATGGACCCGACATGGCCGGAGCGGACGCCCGAGAGCGAAACGCCTTTGCCGCCTGCCGAATCGCAATCGCTGGCCCCCAGCTTCTATGTGTTCCGAAATCCATCAATATTATGGCACATTTGGCTTTTCCCTTGCTATTGTGACAGAGAAAACATACAACGCATTTTAGGGTAGAAGTGTTGACGGGATAGAGTCGCCGCAAGGGCTGCCAGCCAGATCTGGACCTGGCGCCACATCGGTCATCGTCCGCCGTCTCATGCGTTTCAACCCCAGTACTGGATCCTGATTTTCCGGCTTTTTGTCGGAACTTCATTGGTGGATCAGCCACCACGCTCTCAGGGAGCAACCTCATCGGACCCGAAAAGGGTCTTCGTATTTGTCGATCACGCTTGGTTGTTGATGGTTTCGCAGCAGGTTTTATCTGAAGTGTACAGGCCCCGGACCGAAACGGTTCCGGCTGCGGTCTGGCTGCTGCTCTCCTCTTCGCGCCAGGCGCGACTTTCATTATCCGGCGCGGCCACGGTGGACCGCATTCTTTCTGTTTCTACAGCAGTCGGGAATGCGCTCTCGCGGCCACGCCGAGGAGCACAGCTTACATGGCAGACAAAATGCTTATCGATGCGTCTCACGAGGAAGAGACGCGCGTCGTTGTCGTTCGCGGAAACCGCATAGAAGAATTTGACTTCGAGTCGCAGCACAAGAAGCAGATCCGCGGCAATATCTATCTCGCAAAGGTAACGAGGGTCGAACCCTCGCTGCAGGCCGCCTTCGTCGATTACGGCGGCAACCGGCACGGCTTCCTGGCCTTCGCCGAAATCCACCCCGATTATTACCAGATACCGCTCGCCGACCGTCAGGCGCTGCTTCGGGCCGAGGCCGAAGAGCATCGCCGGGACGAAGACGTCGAGCATGTCGAAACCGCGCCGATGGTCGACCTTTCGACCCAGGACCAGCCGGATGTCGGCATCGTGCCTGCGGAAGCACCGGTTGCCGTAGCCGACGAGATTGCGCCGGCCGCACCTGCCGAGGCCGAGGCATCGCCCGAAGCCGCCGAGGAAGCGCCGGCCAAGAAGGCAAGGCCGCGCCGCAGCCGCAAGAAGGTCACCGAAGCAGCTGCTGAAACGACCGCGACCGAGGACGCCGTTCCCACAGACGTCGAGGCCGAAGGCGCTTCGAGCGTTGACAATGAGGATGACGGCTCGACCGGCGGAGCAATGGCCGCGATGGTGGAAACCGACTCGATCTCCGAAGACGTCGATACCAGCAAGCGTCGTCACGATGACGACGATGACGATGACGATCACGGCGAAGAGGAAGTCATCGAATCCGTCGGCGCCGAAGACGCGATGGAAGAAGTGCCAGACCGCGTGCAGCGCAAGCCGCGCAAGCAGTATCGCATCCAGGAAGTCATCAAGCGCCGGCAGATCCTGCTGGTGCAGGTCGCCAAGGAAGAGCGCGGCAACAAGGGCGCGGCGCTGACCACTTATCTCTCGCTCGCCGGCCGCTATTCCGTGCTGATGCCGAATACGGCGCGTGGCGGCGGCATTTCCCGCAAGATCACCAACCCTGCCGACCGCAAGCGCCTGAAGGAAATCGCGCGCATGCTCGAAGTGCCGCAGGGCATGGGCGTCATTCTGCGCACCGCCGGCGCCAACCGTACCAAGGTCGAGGTCAAGCGCGACTTCGAATATCTAATGCGCCTGTGGGAGAACGTGCGCACGCTGACGCTCGCCTCCACCGCTCCCTGCCTGGTGTATGAGGAAGGCTCGCTGATCAAGCGTTCGATCCGCGATCTCTACAATAAGGATATCGGTGAGATCATCGTTGCCGGCGAAGAAGGCTATCGTGAAGCGAAAGACTTCATGAAGATGCTGATGCCGAGCCACGCCAAGGTGGTTCAGCCCTATCGCGACATCCACCCGATCTTCTCGCGTTCGGGCATCGAAGCCCAGCTCGACCGCATGCTGCAGCCGCAGGTGACGTTGCGCTCCGGCGGCTATCTGATCATGAACCAGACGGAAGCGCTGGTTTCGATCGACGTCAACTCCGGCCGCTCGACGCGCGAACACTCGATCGAGGACACGGCGCTGCAGACGAACCTCGAAGCGGCGGAAGAAATCGCCCGTCAGCTTCGCCTGCGCGACCTCGCCGGCCTGATCGTCATCGACTTCATCGACATGGAAGAAAAGCGCAACAATCGCGCCGTCGAGAAGAAGCTGAAAGAATGCCTGAAGAACGACCGTGCCCGCATCCAGGTCGGCCGGATCTCGCATTTCGGCCTGCTCGAAATGTCGCGCCAGCGTATTCGCGCTTCGGTTCTCGAATCGACCACGCAGGTCTGCTCGCATTGCGCCGGCACCGGTCACGTCCGTTCGCAGTCCTCCGTCGCGCTGCATGTCCTGCGCGGCATCGAAGAGTATCTGCTCAAGAATACGACGCACAACATCACCGTGCGGACCACCCCCGACATCGCGCTCTACCTGCTCAACCACAAGCGCCAGACGATCGTCGATTATGAGAGCCGCTTCGGCGTGGCGATCGTCATCGATGCGGACGGCTCGGTTGGCGCGCAGCATTTCGCCATCGATCGCGGCGAGGCCGTAGAAAATCCGGTCAAGATCGAAACGCTCTTCAACTTCGCAGCTATTCCCGAGGATGACGACGACGATATCATCATCGAGGCGGATGAGGACGAAGACGAGGAACTCGAGGAAAAGCCGGCTGCTGCCGAACGCGCCGCCACGGCACGCTCGGAAGGCGATGGTGACGGCAATCGCAAGCGCAAGCGCCGCAGGCGCCGCCGCGGCCGCAACGGCAATGCCGAACAGCCTGTATCGGCTGCGGGCGAAGCCGGCGATGAGGACGAGGACGGCGACGACGAAGGCGCCGAAGGCGATGAAACCACCGGCGCTGCGCCCGAGGACCGTGCCGAAAACGACGACTCACAGCGCCGCAAGCGCCGTCGTCGCGGTAAGCGTGGCGGTCGCCGCAACCGCGCCGAGGACGGTTCCGAACTGACCGCCGGTGAAGCCGGCGAAGGCAACGGCAGCGATGAGGACGAAAGCGACGATGTTTCGAACGACGTCGCTCCTGCCGAAGCTGCAATCGTCGAGACAGTTCCCGAACAGCCCGGCGAAGACCAGGCCGCAGCGGCCGCCGTCGAGGGTGCGGCCGTCGTCAGCGAGGAAGTGAAGCCCGCCCGTGGTCGCGGCCGCCGCAAGCCCGCCGCATCGCCGGTCGAGGCGCTTGTGGTCGAAGCCGAAGCAGCACCCGCCTCCGAAGCCGAGCCGGAGTTGACCGAGGCCTCCGCCGACCTTCAAACGCCTGCCCAGGAAGAGGCAAAGCCGGTTCGCGCCAACCGCGAATCCAACATCGCCTCGTCCGAGCCGACGGTGAAATCAACCCGCAGCGAAAATGGCGAAAGCGACGACGGCAAGCCGAAGAAAGCCGGCTGGTGGCAGCGCCGTGGCTTCTTCTGAACGCTGATTTTCGGACGTAAATGAGAAAATCCGGCCGCGGCGACGCGGCCGGATTTTTGTTTATTGTGGTGCTTGTTTAGCAAAGTTGAACCCTGGAGGCTGGGCGTGTACCTTGACAATATTGGTATACGCGGGGTGATCATGCGGATGACGATCGATATCGATGATGGCTTGCTCGACGCCGCAATGATCGCCACGGGATTGGCGACAAGAGAGACCATGGTAGAACTGGCTTTACGAAATCTCGTCGAGAGGTACCGCCGGAAAAATGCGATCGCAGATCTCGCTGGATTAGGCTGGGAAGGCGAGCTGGACGAGATACGTCGCGACCAGCCGGACGGCAGACGGTGATTGTCCCAGGTGGTCGCGGTGCCCAATCGAGCCGAGCGATAGCAATGCGGTGCGTCGACGGCTGCCCCTCACCCTAACCTTGCCGGGGTCAAGCCGCTGGTCTCGACCCGTCCTGCGGACCCCCGTTCTGACGGGAAGAGGGAACGTGCCCTGCGAGACGTTGGCGAGAGACCGAGAGCTTGCGGCATGTCCCCTTCGCCCCGTTTTACGGGGAGAAGGTGCCGGCAGGCGGATGAGGGGCGGTGCTCCGGCTCGAGCTGTCCCCGCCTGCGGTCAGCCCGCCGGCGGATAGAGAAGATCGACGATGTAGCTGGCGTCGAAGCGGGAATCGAGCATGCCGTAGGTGGAGCGCCAGCCGCCGGCAAGGCGGGTCTCGATGAAGGCATCGGCAATGCGCCCTGCCCCGAGCCGATAGAGTTCGGCGGCACCGGCCGCAAGCGCCAGCTGCTCGACGAGCAGGCGCGCCGCACCCTCATCCTGTTCGCAGAGCGCGATTGCGGCGCGCAGCACGTCGATCGTCTTCTTGCCGGCGGGTCCGAGATCGCGGGCGAGGCCGGCAAAAACCGTCTCGAACAGGTCCTTGCCGCGGTTGAGCACACGCAGAACGTCGAGCGCCATGACGTTGCCGGAGCCTTCCCAGATCGCATTGACGGGAGCCTCGCGATAGTGGCGGGCGATCGGACGTTCCTCGATGTAGCCATTGCCGCCGATGCATTCCATCGCTTCATAGATCAAGGCGGGCGCTATCTTGCAGCACCAGTATTTGGCGACCGGCGTCATGACGCGGGCATAGGCCGCCTCCTCGGCATTGCCACGCGCCTTGTCGAAGGCATCGGCAAGACGGAAGGACAGCGCGGTGGCGGCGGCAACGTCGAGCGCCATGTCGGCAAGTACGCGCGTCATGATCGGCTGGTTGACGAGCATCTTGCCGAAAACGCTGCGGCCGCGCGTGTGGTGCACGGCCTCGGCGAGCGAGGCGCGCATGATGCCCGACGAGGCCAGCGCGCAATCGAGACGGGTCAACGTCACCATGTCGAGGATGGTGCGGATGCCGGCATCGGAGCCGCCGAGCAGGAATCCGAACGTGTCGGTGAATTCGACCTCGCAAGAGGCATTGGAGCGATTGCCGACCTTGTCCTTCAGCCGCTGGAACTGCAGGCCGTTGGCCGAACCGTCCTCCAGAAGGCGCGGCACGAGGAAGCAGCCCATGCCTTCCTTGGTCTGCGCCAGCATGATGAAAGCATCGCTCATCGGGGCGGACATGAACCATTTGTGGCCGGAAAGCCGGTAGATGCCTTCGCTGACCTTTTCGGCGGCGCTTCGATTGGCCCTGACATCGGTGCCGCCCTGCTTTTCCGTCATGCCCATGCCGATGGTCACCGCGGACTTCTGCATGGCGGGGCGGTTGGACGAATCATATTTGCGCGAGAGAATCTTCGGCGCCCAGTCCTTCTGCACCGCGGGCGAGGCCGAGAGCGCGGCAACGGAGGCGCTCGTCATCGTCAGCGGGCAGAGATGGCCGGATTCCAGCTGTGCCGTCAGATAGAAGCGGGCGGCGCGAACCTTGTGGGCCTCGTCCTTGGCGTCGGTATCGGCCTGCGGATCCCAGACGGAGGAATGCAGGCCGACCGACATGGAGCGGCGCATCAGCGCGTGCCAGGCCGGATGGAACTCGACGACGTCGAGGCGCTCGCCGCGCGGACCGTGGGTGCGCAGCTGCGGCGCGCCCTGATTGGCCATGCGCGCCAGTTCCTGCGCCTCCGGCGAGGTGACGTAGCGGCCCATGTTTTCCAGATCCTCGCGGATGCCGCGCGGCAGGGCCGCCGTCAGATCGACGATCAGCGGATCGGACCGGTAGGCGTTGATGCCGGACCACAGGCTCGGCTGGTTGAGTTCTGCGAGTTTGTCGTCAGTCCGGTTGGCGGAGGTCATAATTCGCTTCTAGTGTAAGAACCCGGCAAAGGGAAACCGGAAGTTATGATTCGGTTCATTCTGCTCTATCGGAATTCTGGCGAAAATGCATGGGGACATAAGCCTTTGCCCACAGCGCATGCTTGCCCCGGCGGGCCGCACTCTTTATAGACCCGCCAGAGACAGCAAGAGGCAGGGTCATGGTCTTTTTCCCCCACCGCCACCTCATCGGCATCAAGGGCCTCACCGAGCAGGATATCACCTATCTTCTCGACAAGGCCGACGAAGCCGTCAAGATCAGCCGCCAGAGAGAAAAGAAGACGTCGACACTCCGCGGGCTGACGCAGATCAACCTCTTCTTCGAGGCATCGACCCGCACGCAGGCCTCCTTCGAACTTGCCGGCAAACGGCTCGGCGCCGACGTCATGAACATGTCGGTCGGCAATTCCTCGGTGAAGAAGGGCGAAACGCTGATCGATACGGCGATGACGCTGAATGCGATGCGCCCCGACGTTCTTGTCATCCGCCATTCGAGCGCGGGTGCGGCCGCGCTGCTCGCCCAGAAGGTCTCCTGCTCGGTGGTCAATGCCGGCGACGGCCAGCACGAACATCCGACCCAGGCGCTGCTCGACGCGCTGACGATCCGCCGCGCCAAGGGCAAGCTCTCGCGCATCATCGTGGCAATCTGCGGTGACGTACTGCATTCGCGGGTGGCGCGCTCCAATATCCTGCTGCTCAATGCGATGGGCGCACGCGTGCGCGTCGTCGCGCCGGCCACCCTCCTGCCCTCCGGCATCGCCGAGATGGGCGTCGAGGTCTTCCACTCGATGAAGGAAGGGTTGAAGGACGCCGACGTGGTGATGATGCTGCGGCTGCAGCGCGAGCGCATGTCGGGCGCCTTCGTGCCGTCGGTGCGGGAATATTATCGCTTCTACGGACTCGACGCCGAAACGCTGAAGGCGGCGAAAGAGGATGCGCTGGTCATGCATCCAGGCCCGATGAACCGCGGCGTCGAAATCGCCTCCGAGGTGGCAGACGGCCCGCAGAGCGTGATTGCCGAACAGGTGGAAATGGGGGTCGCGGTACGCATGGCCGTCATGGAGACGCTGCTCGTCTCTCAGAACCAGGGCCCCCGAACCGGCGGAATGAAGGCATGAGCAACCCGATCGTCCTTAAGAACGTCCGCATCGTCGATCCCTCGCGCAATCTCGACGAAATCGGCACGATCGTCGCCGAAAACGGCGTCATTCTTGCCGCCGGCAGCGCAGCTCAGAACCAGGGCACGCCGGACGGC
Source organism: Rhizobium sophoriradicis (assembly GCF_003939025.1). GTDB lineage: Bacteria > Pseudomonadota > Alphaproteobacteria > Rhizobiales > Rhizobiaceae > Rhizobium > Rhizobium sophoriradicis. The sequence goes on along the minus strand of NZ_RQIH01000006.1, from coordinate 297,538 downwards.
GCCGTCGTGCGCGACTGCGCCGGTCTCGTGGCCACACCGGGCCTCGTCGATGCGCGCGTCCATATCGGCGAACCCGGCGGCGAACACCGCGAGACTATCGCCTCGGCAAGCCGGGCAGCGGCGGCCGGCGGCGTCACCTCGATTATCGTCATGCCGGACACCGATCCCGTCATCGACGACATCGCACTCGTCGAATTCGTCAAGAAGACGGCGCGCGATACCGCCGCCGTCAACGTCTATCCGGCCGCCGCCATCACCAAAGGTCTTTCCGGCGAGGAGATGACCGAGATCGGCCTGTTGATGCAGGCGGGCGCCGTCGCCTTCACCGATGCCCATTCCAGCGTCCACGACACGCAGGTTCTGCGCCGGATCATGACCTATGCACGTGAATTCGGCGCCGTCATCTGCTGCGAAACACGCGACAAATATCTCGGCGCCAACGGCGTCATGCATGAGGGGCTTTTCGCCAGCTGGCTTGGGCTCTCCGGCATTCCGCGAGAAGCCGAACTCATCCCGCTCGAACGCGATCTTCGGATCGCAGCGCTGACGCGGGGCCGTTATCATGCCGCGATGATTTCCGTGCCGCAATCGGTCGAGGCGATCGAGCTTGCCCGCAGCCGCGGCGCCAAGGTGACCTCCGGCATCTCGATCAACAATCTGGCGCTCAACGAGAACGATATCGGCGAATACCGCACCTTCTTCAAGCTCTATCCGCCGCTGCGCCCGGAGGACGACCGGGTCGCCATGGTCGACGCGCTGGCGCGCGGCGCCATCGACATCATCGTCTCCGCGCATGACCCGCAGGACGTCGATACGAAGCGCCTGCCCTTTGGCGAAGCGGCGGACGGCGCGGTCGGCCTCGAAACCATGCTGGCGGCTGCCCTCAGGCTTCACCATGGCGGCCAGGTCAGCCTGATGCGCCTGATCGACGCCATGTCCACCCGGCCGGCGGAGATTTTCGGCCTGGATGCCGGCACGCTGAAGCCGGGTGCTGCCGCCGATATCACGCTGATCGATCTCGATGAGCCTTGGCTTGTCGCCAAAGACATGCTTCTCTCCCGCTCGAAGAACACGCCGTTCGAGGATGCGCGCTTCAGCGGGCGGGCGGTCGCGACATACGTCTCGGGAAGGCTTGTCCACACACTTTAGGGACCGGCTGGACTGAGGACGGGCCATCGGAGGGCCGAGGGGGCATATGTTATCCAATCTCATGTCATGGCAGATCACGCTGCCGATCGCGCTTGCCGCCGCCGTCATCGGCTATCTCCTCGGCTCCATTCCTTTTGGTCTGATCCTCACGCGCGCGGCCGGCCTCGGCGATGTGCGCAGCATCGGCTCCGGCAATATCGGCGCCACCAATGTACTGAGAACCGGAAACCGGAAGCTCGCCGCGGCGACGCTGTTGCTCGACGCGCTGAAGGCATCGGCGGCAGCCTGGATCGTCGGCTATTTCCTCGGTGAAGAGGCCGCGATCATCGCCGGCTTCTTCGCCTTCATCGGCCATCTCTTCCCGGTCTGGATCGGCTTCAAGGGCGGCAAGGGCGTCGCCACCTATATCGGCACCCTTCTCGGCGTCGCACCGATCATGGTCGTGCTCTTCGCCGCCGTCTGGCTGGCGGTCGCCGTCACCACCCGCTATTCCTCGCTGTCGGCGCTCGTCGCCATGCTCGTCATTCCGGTCGCCCTGTTGATCCTCGGCAATGAAAAGGTTGCGGCGGTCATGGCGATCATGACTGTCATCTCCTACTGGAAGCATAGGGCCAATATCTCCCGGCTGATGGGCGGGACGGAAAACAAGATCGGGGCGAAGGGATAATGGACGCGCCGAGCGCGGGATCAAAAGGTACGGTGCTGAGCGAACGGCAGAGAATTGCCTGGCTGCGCCTGATCCGCTCCGACAATGTGGGCCCTGCGACCTTTCGCGACCTCATCAATCATTTCGGTTCGGCCGAGGCAGCGCTTGCGGCGCTGCCGGAGCTTTCGGCGCGCGGCGGCGCAACGCGGGCGATCCGCATTGCCAGCGAAGCCGAGGCGCACCGGGAATTGGAGGCGGCGCATCGTTTCGGCGCCCGCTTCGTCGGCATCGGCGAGCCGGACTATCCGCAGGCGCTGAAGCAGATCGACGGCGCGCCGCCGCTTCTAGCCGTCAAAGGCGCGCTTGCCGCCGCCAAGCGGCCGGCCGTCGGCATCGTCGGCTCGCGCAACGCCTCGATCGCCGGCGCCAAATTTGCGGCGATGGTGGCGCGCGACTGCGGCCGGGCGGGTTACACGGTGGTTTCCGGCCTGGCGCGCGGCATCGACACGGCCGCGCACCGGGCAAGCCTCGAGACGGGCACGATCGCGGCCCTTGCCGGCGGCCTCGACAAGCCCTACCCGCCGGAGAATCTCGGCCTCATCGAGGAGATAGCTGGCGGCAACGGCTTGGCCGTGAGCGAAATGCCCTTCGGCTGGGAGCCCCGCGCCCGCGATTTTCCGCGCCGGAACCGGCTGATTGCCGGCATCGCGCTCGGTCTCGTGGTCGTCGAAGCAGCGACGCGCTCGGGCTCACTGATCACCGCCCGCCTTGCCGGCGAGTTCGGCCGGCTGGTGTTTGCCGTGCCCGGCTCGCCGCTCGATCCGCGCTGTCACGGCACCAACGGCCTGCTGAAGGACGGCGCTTCGATCGTTACCGAACCTGGCGATGTTATCGAGGCGCTGGCGCCGCTGGCGCAGTTCGAGCTGTTCCCCTCGTCGAGGGCAGAGGAACCGGCAGGCGAGAGCAGGCCAATAACGATGCCGCCCGGCGATTCAGACCGGATGCGCATCATCGATGCGCTCGGGCCGACGCCGGTCGAGATCGACGACGTCATCCGCCACACCGGCCTTTCGGCCTCGGCCGTCTATCTCATTCTTCTGGAACTCGACATATCAGGCAGGCTGCATCGGCATCAGGGCGGCCTCGTTTCGCTTTCCGTTTGAGCTTTGCGCGATATAAGAGAGCCGCCTCGGGAGTTGCAGGAGCCGCGTGTCGAATTCAATAGGTGCGCCGTCTTAAAATTGTATTCAGCACACAATCTCCCCTCGATTGCACCGTACGCAAGAAGTAAAATTGTAGCAAACCCCTTGACCGCAGCGATTTCCCTGTCCATGTCGGAGGGCCAGTATCCAAGTTGCGCTGCGTGTTGCGCTGGCTTCCACGCCGGCGCGGAGTCTTTTTTAGAGAATCATCATGAATGTTGTAGTGGTGGAATCGCCTGCCAAGGCCAAGACGATCAATAAGTATCTGGGTTCGGGATACAAAGTGCTCGCCTCCTTCGGCCATGTGCGCGATCTGCCTGCCAAGGATGGCTCGGTCCTCCCCGATCAGGATTTCGAAATGCTCTGGGAGGTCGACGGGGCCTCGGCCAAGCGGATGAAGGATATTGCCGAGGCGGTGAAATCCTCCGACGGGCTTTTTCTGGCGACCGACCCGGATCGCGAAGGCGAAGCGATTTCCTGGCACGTCCTCGACATGCTGAACAAGAAGCGGGTGCTGAACGGCAAGTCGGTCAAGCGGGTCGTCTTCAACGCGATCACCAAGAAGGCGGTGCTCGACGCGATGGCCGATCCCCGCGACATCGACGTGCCGCTGGTCGACGCCTATCTGGCGCGCCGTGCGCTCGACTATCTCGTCGGCTTCAATCTTTCGCCTGTCCTATGGCGCAAGCTGCCCGGCGCGCGTTCGGCCGGACGTGTCCAGTCGGTGGCGCTTCGTCTGGTCTGCGACCGTGAATCCGAGATCGAGCGCTTCATTTCGGAAGAATATTGGAATCTCTCCGCACTTCTGAAGACGCCGCGCGGCGACGAGTTCGAGGCAAGACTGGTTTCGGCGAACGGCAAACGGCTGCCGCCGCGCGCCATCGGCAACGGCGAAGATGCCGGCCGCCTGAAGGCATTACTCGAAGGCGCGAGCTATATCGTCGACACGGTCGAGGCGAAGCCGGTCAAGCGCAATCCGGGACCTCCGTTTACGACCTCGACACTGCAACAGGCCGCCTCCTCCAATCTCGGTTTCTCCGCCTCGCGCACCATGCAGATCGCCCAAAAACTCTATGAAGGCGTCGATATCGGCGGCGAGACGGTCGGTCTCATCACCTATATGCGAACCGACGGCGTGCAGATGGCGCCCGAGGCGATTGACGCGGCCCGGCGCGCCATCCTCGATCAGTTCGGCGAACGCTATCTGCCCGAAAAAGCGCGCTTCTATTCGACCAAAGCGAAAAACGCCCAGGAGGCACACGAGGCGATCCGTCCGACCGATTTCTACCGCTCGCCCGATCGTCTGCGCAAATTCCTCGACGCCGATCAGATCCGGCTCTACGAGCTGATCTGGAAGCGCGGCATCGCCAGCCAGATGGCGTCGGCCGAGATCGAACGCACGACGGCTGAAATCACCGCCGACAACAAGGGCGAGAAGGCCGGCCTGCGCGCCGTCGGTTCGGTCATCCGCTTCGACGGTTTCATCGCCGCCTATACCGACCAGAAAGAGGACGGCGAGCAGAGCGACGACGGCGACGAGGATGGCCGCCTGCCGGAGATCAATGCGCGTGAGACGCTCGCCAAGCAGAAGATCAATTCGACGCAGCATTTCACCGAACCGCCGCCGCGTTATTCGGAAGCCTCGCTGATCAAGAAGATGGAAGAGCTCGGCATCGGTCGGCCCTCCACCTATGCGGCGACGCTGGCGACGCTGCGCGACCGCGACTATGTGACGATCGACAAGCGCAAGCTGATCCCGCAGGCCAAGGGCCGGCTGGTGACCGCCTTCCTCGAGAGCTTCTTCACCAAATATGTCGAATACGACTTCACGGCCGACCTCGAGGAAAAGCTCGACCGGATTTCGGCAGGCGAGTTGAACTGGAAGCAGGTGCTGCGCGATTTCTGGAAGGATTTCTTCGCGCAGATCGAGGACACCAAGGAACTGCGCGTCACCAACGTGCTCGATTCGCTGAACGAGGCGCTGGCGCCGCTGGTCTTCCCGAAGCGCGAAGATGGCAGCGACCCCAGGATCTGCCAGGTCTGCGGCACAGGCAACCTGTCGCTGAAGCTCGGTAAATACGGCGCCTTCGTCGGCTGCTCGAATTATCCGGAATGCAACTACACCCGTCAGCTCTCCTCCGAAAACGGCGGAGAAGCGGAAGGTGTCGCCCTCAACGAGCCGAAGAACCTCGGCACCGATCCGACGACCGGAGAAGAACTGACGCTGCGCTCGGGCCGCTTCGGCCCCTATATCCAGCGTGGCGACGGCAAGGAAGCCAAACGCGCTTCGCTGCCGAAAGGCTGGAAGCCCGAAGACATCGACTATGAAAAGGCGATGGCTTTGATCTCGTTGCCGCGCGATATCGGCAAACATCCCGAAACCGGCAAGATGATTTCATCGGGCATCGGCCGCTACGGCCCCTTCCTTTTACATGACGGTTCCTACGCCAATCTGGATACCGTCGAGGACGTGTTCTCGGTCGGCCTCAACCGCGCCGTGACCGTCATCGCCGAAAAGGCGAACAAGGCGCCGGGCCGGGGTGCGCGCGGCACGCCGGCGGCGCTGAAGTCGCTCGGCGATCATCCCGACGGCGGCGCCATCACCGTTCGTGACGGAAAATACGGTCCCTATGTCAACTGGGGCAAGGTCAACGCCACCCTGCCGAAGGGCAAGGATCCGCAGGCGATCACCATCGAGGAAGCGCTGGCGCTGATCACCGAAAAGGCCGGCAAGGCACCCGCCGGAAAGCCGGCAAGGGCGAAAGCCAAGCCGAAGGCGGCTGCGACCGAAGCCAAGACCACGAAGACGGCCGCCAAGCCGAAGGCAACGAAGGCGAAAGCGCCGGCGAAATCGAAAAAGGGCTGAAGTGAGCAGGACACCGCGCGACAGAACGGACCTCACGGGCAAACGCCCGGGCAAGATCGGCCGTGCCGGCAAGGATGCTCCCGCCGTCGAACCGCTGAACATCGTCCACGGCGCGCTGCCTTCGCGCGAGGTGATCCTGCGCTTCATCGCCGATCATCCGCAGAAGGCCTCGAAGCGTGAGCTCGCCAAGGCCTTCGGGCTGAAGGGCGACAGCCGCGTCGAGCTCAAGCATCTGCTGCAGGAGCTCGAACAGGAAGGCATGCTGCAGAAGAGCCGCAAGTCGCTCATCCGTCCCGGCGCCCTTCCGCCCGTCACCGTTCTCGATATCACCACGCGCGACAAGGACGGCGATCTGATCGGCCGACCGGCGGAATGGCCGGAAGATCAGGGTGTCGCCCCTGCCGTCGCTATCCGCCAGCAATCGCCGGCAGGCCGCCAGGGCAAGGGCAAGGCACCCGTTGCCGGCCTCGGCGACCGTATCCTGGCGAAGATCTTCCCGGCCGTCGACCGCGGCGGGCCGGCCTATACGGCGCGGATCATCAAGGTGATCGACAGGCGCCGCGGCGCCGCCATGGGGGTTTTCCGCACCGCGCCCGGCGGCGGCGGCCGGCTGCTGCCGATCGAGCGGCGCGGCGAGGAGATGGTGATCGATCCCGACTTCACCGGCGGCGCTGCGGATGGCGACCTGGTCGAGATCGAAGTCGCCCGGCTCGGCCGCTTCGGCCTGCCACGCGCCAAGGTTCTGTCCGTCGTCGGCTCCGTCGGCTCGGAAAAGGCGATCTCGATGATCGCCATCCATGCCCATGGCATCCCGCATGTCTTTCCGCCCGCCGTCATGGCAGAGGCGGAGGCGGCGAAACCGGCGACGATGTCGCATCGTGAGGACTGGCGCGACGTGCCGCTGATCACCATCGATCCGGCCGACGCCAAGGATCATGACGACGCCGTCTATGCCGAGCTCGACCCCTCCCCCGACAATCCCGGCGGCGTCATCGTCACCGTCGCGATCGCCGACGTCTCCTGGTATGTCCGGCCCAATTCGCCGCTCGACCGCGAGGCGCTGAAACGCGGCAATTCCGTCTATTTCCCGGATCGGGTGGTACCGATGCTGCCGGAGCGCATCTCCAATGATCTCTGCTCGCTGAAGGAAGGCCTCGACCGTCCAGCGCTCGCGGTGCGCATGAGCTTCTCCAGCGAAGGCCGCAAGATCGGCCATACGTTTCATCGCATCATGATGAAGAGCGCCGCCAAGCTTTCCTACCAGCAGGCGCAGGCGGCGATCGACGGCAACGCCGACGACAAGACCGGACCGATGCTCGAGCCGATCCTGAAGCCGCTCTGGCACGCCTATGCGGTGATGAAACGCGGCCGCGACCGGCGTCAGCCGCTGGAACTCGACATGCCGGAGCGCAAGATCCTGCTGAAGCCCGACGGCACGGTCGATCGTGTCTTCGTGCCGCCGCGGCTCGACGCGCACAAGCTGATCGAGGAGATGATGATCCAAGCGAACGTCGCCGCCGCCGAAACGCTGGAAAAGAAGCGCCAGGTCCTGGTCTACCGCATCCATGACGGCCCGACGCTTGCCAAGCAGGAAGTCCTGCGCGAGTTCCTGGCGACCCTCGGCATCTCGCTCGCCAAGGGCGGCAATGTGCGCGCCAATAGCTTCAACGGCATTCTGGCCAAGGCGGAAGGCACGGCGCACCAGACCATGGTCAACGAGATGGTGCTGCGCTCGCAAAGCCAGGCGATCTACAGCCCTGAGAATATCGGCCATTTCGGTCTCAACCTGATGAAGTACGCCCACTTCACCTCACCGATTCGCCGCTACGCCGACCTCATCGTGCATCGCGCGCTCGTCGGCTCGCTCGGCTTCGGCGAAGGCGGCATCACGCCGGACGAAGAAGCCGCCCTCGACGATATCGCCGCCGAAATCTCGACATTCGAGCGCCGGGCAATGGCGGCCGAGCGCGAGACCATCGATCGGCTGATCGCCCATCACTTGAGCACCCGGGTCGGCGAGGAATTTGCCGGCCGGGTCTCGGGGGTGACGAAATCCGGGCTTTTTATCGCTCTGCCGGACTATGGCGCCGATGGTTTCATCCCTATATCGACGCTTGGCAGCGATTATTTCATCTATGACGAGGCGCATCAGGCACTCTCGGGTGAACGCACGGGGCTCGGCTATCGCCTCGGCGACAGCGTCACCGTGAAACTTGCCGAAGCGATTCCGCTTGCCGGCGCGCTGCGTTTCGAAATGCTGAGCGAGGGGCGCGAGATGCCGACGGCGGTGCGCTCCTTCCATAAGGCCGGCCGCCGCGACAAGGGCCAGGTTCGCAAGAAACCGGGGACGAGGCCGCCGCGCGGGCGGCGCTAAAGCATCTCACGACATCGAGCCTGATTCAGGAGCCCTACGCTTTCGGGCTGAAAAGGAACATGCGATGGGCACACAGACCGATCCGACGGTCCGCTACGGGGGCACGCCCGAGGTCGAACGTCCGCTCCGGCGCTCGATCCTGCGCGGGCTGATGAACCGCTGTCCGGCCTGCGGCGACGGCAAGCTCTTTCGCGCTTTCCTGAAACCGGTCGATCACTGCGCTGCCTGCGGCGAGCCGATGCATCATCACCGCGCCGACGACCTGCCGCCCTATATCGTCATCCTCGTCCTCGGCCATGTCCTCGTCGGTGGTTACATGTTGACCGACATGACCTTCGTTCTGCCGGTATGGGTTCATCTCGCCATCTGGGCCCCGATCACCGTCGTCACCGCCCTTGCCTCGATCCAGCCGATCAAAGGCGGCGTCATCGGGCTGCAATGGGCGCTACGCATGCACGGTTTCGGCGGGGAGAGCGATGGCCCCGATGATTACGATCTTCCCCGGCGGCCGGATTGAATGCCTTCACCTTCCAGACATATTTAACGTGTAGTGGCTGCCATCCACCGACCACTATCGGACGCGGGCGTCGTCGATCCTCAACGAGTTGACATGGTAAGCTTTTCTTGTCTGAACAGGCTTTACATTCCGCAGGCGGTCACTCACATCGGAAATACTGCGAAACGCTGCTCGTCACCGGGATTTGGCACGTCCGTGTCTTTCTATGCGAAGCGACCGGCCGATTCGCTCGCGAAGCTTTCTAAGGATGGATAAATGTCTCAGCCGAGAAACGGCACACCGGGCGATCTCGAAGAAATCCATTGGCCTTCTCTGGTGGCAGCCATCTCGTCGATATCAGCCGTCGGCATCGCAATCGGTCTCGGACTTCCGCTGCTCAGCATCATCCTCGAAAAACGCGGCATCTCATCGACCCTGATCGGGCTCAATACCGCGATGGCAGGCATTGCGGCGATGGCCGCCGCGCCCGTTACAACCAAGCTCGCTCACATATACGGTGTGGCGCCGACCATGCTCTGGGCTGTGGTGATTTCAGCGCTGAGCGCGCTCGGTTTCTACTATGCCCAGGATTTCTGGATGTGGTTTCCCCTGCGTTTCGCCTTCCACGGCGCAACGACGACGCTGTTCATCCTCTCCGAATTCTGGATCAACGCCGCCTCGCCGCCGTCCAAGCGCGGATTTGTTCTCGGCATTTATGCGACCGTGCTTTCGCTGGGCTTTGCCGCCGGGCCGCTGCTGTTTTCGCTGCTCGGCAGCGACGGGATCTTCCCCTTCCTGGTCGGCGCCGGCGCCATCCTGCTCGCCGCAATTCCGATCTTCATCGCCCGCTACGAAAGCCCGGCGCTCGAGGAAAAGCCGGAGCTGCATTTCATGCGCTACGTCTTCCTGGTGCCGACGGCGACGGCAGCGGTCTTCATCTTCGGCGCCGTCGAAGCCGGCGGCTTGTCGCTTTTCCCGATCTTTGCCGTGCGCGCCCATTTCACCGAATCGCAGGCGGCACTGCTGCTCACTATGATGGGGGTCGGCAACGTCATCTTTCAGATCCCGCTCGGCCTGCTTTCCGACCGCATCTCCGACAAGCGGCCGCTTCTCGCCGGCATGGCGCTGATGGGCTTCGTCGGCTCGATGATGCTGCCGTTGTTGGTCGACAACTGGCTGCTGATGGCCGGACTCCTGCTGTTCTGGGGTGGCTGCGTCTCCGGCCTCTATACGGTCGGCCTCAGCCATCTCGGCTCGCGTCTGACCGGTTCCGACCTTGCGGCGGCCAATGCCGCCTTCGTCTTCTGTTATGCGGTGGGAACCGTGGCCGGGCCGCAGGCGATCGGCGCAGCGATCGATGTCGCCGGAAATAGCGGTTTCGCCTGGGCGATTGCCGCCTTCTTCGGCTTTTACGCCCTACTTTCCGGCATCAGATTGATGTTCATTCGAAAACGGACTTGACTTTTCGGGCGGGATTCGTAGTTTCGCGCCAGAATTTGCCGTGGAGCCCCATCCGGCTTCCACGGCTTTCATTTTCTTAAAGGCAGGACGACCATGGCCAAGGCTACAACAATCAAGATCAAGCTGCTGTCGACAGCCGACACCGGTTTCTTCTACGTCACGACGAAGAACAGCCGTACGATGACGGACAAGATGACGAAGACGAAGTATGACCCGATTGCTAAGAAGCATGTCGAGTTCAAGGAAACCAAGATCAAGTAATCACTTGGCCTGACGGATTTCAAAAAAGCGCGCGCCCTTGGGTTGCGCGTTTTTTATTGTCCGGAACGGTCTCCTTTGAGAAATGATAGCGCAAACAAGAAACGCCGCCCTTCCATCTTCGGGAAGCGACGGCGTTTTCCTGAAAGGGGGTCGGCCAGCATGCAAAACGGCACGAGGAACCGTTATGACTTGCCTACCAGCCGACCAACCCCACGACCCAGGAGATGCGGCGGACCTGAGCATCATGGGGTATGGACAGCTCCTCTTCGGGAGCTCTTCTCTTATGAGCCGATAATTTGCGCAGAAATGAAAGAAAATCAACAAATTCTTAATGATGAATTTTCTCAGCTTGATTTTATGGTTAAAAGTCCAGGATTGGCACACACAAAGATTTGACGTCTCTGCTTGCACCCAAAGCCTAGCGGTGAAGGGTTAGAAGAAATTCGACAATATAACTTAATAACTTAAGCCGCCCCTCCCCTTACGTGAGGTGACGCCGCCGCACTCTATTTGACCCTGTTGTCAGCAGACATTCTTTTATAGTCCCCATTTCATTCCGCGCGCCGTCCGGCATTCCAGAAAATGTCGCACGCCGCCGTTATCCACAGCAACGCCTGGCGTCCATTTTTGGGCTATCAAGTTGCAGATTTTTCGCCCTGCGTCGCATGGGCGAACGTTAAAAATCGGTAATAATTGGCTTACGACAGTGGAAAAACCCACAAAGCCCCGCAAGAGGCCGGGTGATTCGTCAGGCAGCTGCGGCAACCACGCGATTGCGGCCGGTATTCTTGGCCTCGTAAAGCGCAAGATCGGCCTGCTTCATCAGCTGGTCGGGGGTCAGCACCGAGCCGATCCGTGAGGCGATACCGAAGGAGGCGGTGACGTTGAGCGCTTCGCCGGAGTGCTTCAGCATGAAGGGAGCGCTTTCGACTGCCGCGCGCAGGCGCTCGGCGACAGCGGCGGCCACTTCCGGCGACGTGTCCGGCATGGCTACGACGAACTCCTCCCCGCCGTAGCGGCAGGCGAGATCGGCGCCGCGGATGGTCGAACGGACGCGGTTTGCGAATTCGCGCAGGACTTCGTCGCCGCCGTCATGGCCGTAGGTGTCGTTCACCTGCTTGAAACGGTCGATATCGGTGATCAGCACCGAAAGCGGACGCCCCCGCGCCATCGACCGGTTGAAGAGCACGGTGAGGTGATTGTCGAGATAACGCCTGTTGTTAAGTCCGGTCAGCGGATCGGTCACGGCAAGCTCGATCGTCTGCTTGACGCTGGCGCGCAGCCGATCATTGTAGCGCTTGCGGCGGATCTGCGTCAGGCTGCGGGCGACCAGCTCGTTCGGATCGACGGGACGGATGATATAATCGTTGACGCCGAGATCAAGCGCACGCACGACCATCTCGTCAGCCCCCTGCTCGGTGATGATCAGGATCGGCAGGAAGCGTGTGCGCTCCAGCGATCGCAATTGCGAGCAGAGGCGAAGCGGATCGTAATCGTCGAAATTGGCGTTGACGATGACGAGGTCGAAGGCGTGCTCGGCTGCTTCGAAGAGGGCTGCCTGCGGATCGGAGAGGGCAAGCACGTCGGCGACGGGCTTCAGCGCCCTGACGATGCGTTCCTGCGAATTGGCGCGGCCATCGACCAGCAGCACCTGGCCGGCCTCGTCGGCGCGGCCCTCGCCTGCCCGCATCAGGTCGCCCATGCCCATCGTATGGGCGGTGTCGGCGCGGATGCGCAGCTCATCGCTCAATGTTTTCAGCCGCAGCAGGCTCTTTACCCGCGAGATCAGCTGCAGATCATTGACCGGTTTGGTGAGGAAATCGTCCGCGCCGGCCTTCAGGCCACGCACGCGATCGGCCGGCTGGTCGAGCGCTGTGACCATGACGACGGGGATATGGGCGGTCTTCTGGCTGGCCTTCAGCCGCTCGCAGACCTCGAAACCATCGATACCGGGCATCATGATGTCGAGCAGGATCAGATCGACCTGGTTGCGCTCGCAGATTGCCAGCGCCTCGTGGCCATCGGCGGCTGTCATCACGTCGAAATACTCCGCGAGCAGCCGCGCTTCGAGCAGCTTCACGTTGGCCGGAATATCGTCAACCACCAGTATTCGCGCAGTCATAAGCGTCTTTCCGATGCGTCAGGCATCGCCCAGATAGGTCTTGATCGTCTCGATGAATTTCGGAACCGAGATCGGCTTGGAAACATAGGCCTCGCATCCGCCCTGGCGGATCCGTTCCTCGTCGCCCTTCATTGCGAAAGCCGTGACGGCGATGACGGGAATCACGTGCAGTTCGTCGTCTTCCTTCAGCCATTTGGTGACTTCCAGGCCGGAGACTTCGGGAAGCTGGATATCCATGAGGATGAGGTCGGGGCGATGCTTGCGCGCCAGATCGAGCGCCTCCATGCCGTTTCTCGTCTGGATCGTGGTATAGCCGGACGCCTCGATGAGGTCGCGAAAGAGCTTCATGTTGAGCTCGTTATCTTCTACAATCATCACCTGTTTGGGCATGACAAGCTGTCCCTACGTCCGTTCGCGCAGCGGTTCGTCCCATGAGAAAGGCACATGCGGATGAAGAGCTCCGTGAAACCGATAGCGCACGCTAGCGGTATTTGGTTGAAGAAAAGGTAACTTACCCCTCGAAATGCAAAGCAACTTCAAGACTTCGAAACAACTGGCGGCCGACCCGCACGAGACGGCGATCGCCGTGCTCGGCTGGCTTGCCGACGATCCCGAGATGTTCGGCCGCTTCCTCGCGCTCACGGGCGTGGCCCCTGGGCAGGTGCGCAACGCCGTCAACGATCCGGGCTTTCTCGCCGGCATGATGGATTTCCTGATGAACCACGAGCCGACGGCGATGGCCTTCTGCGCGGCGAGCGGCCTCAGCCCGGAGACGGTGACCGCAGCCTGGCGGCATTTCTCCTCGCCGGGTCTCGATTCCGGGGAATACTGAGCGTGACCGATCTCGATATTTCCCATATCCGCCTCGGCGAGCGGCCGCTGATCGTCTGTGACGTCGACGATGTGGTGCTGCAGTTCATCGATCCGTTCCAGCTTTTTCTTCAAAGCCTGGGTCATGAGTTCCTGCCGCGATCGTTCCGGCTGCACGGCAACATCGTCTCCACGGCGGACGGTGCGGAGATCGAGGGCAACCAGGTCAGCCGGCTGATCGAAGAGTTTTTCGAAGCGCAGGAACTGTGGCAGACGCCGGTCGACCACGTCATCGAAACGCTCGACCGGCTTTCGCAGGCGGCCGATATCCTTTTCCTGACGGCGATGCCGCCACGGTTCCAGGATCAGCGCCGCCGCCTGCTGGACAGCGCCGGGCTGCTCTTTCCGCTGCTTGCCTGCGAGCAGCCCAAGGGGCCGATCGTTCACGCGCTGCATGCCAGCCGCTCCTTTCCCGTCGCCTTCATCGATGATATGGCGCACAATCTGCATTCCGTCAGGGAACATGTGGCCGATTGCCTGCTCATTCATCTGATGCCGGACTCACCGGTCCATCGTTTCGCGCCGGCAGCGGCCGACGACATTACCCGCGCCATCGACTGGGCGCATGCCGCTGAGCTGATCGAGGCGCATTTCCTCGCCGGCACGCTCAGTCGCGCAATTCCAGCCGCATGAGCGGCCGCCCGTCCTTGCGCCTAGCCACAGTCTCGAAGCCGGCCGCATCAAAGATCGCAGTCGAGCCGATGCAGAGCGTCACGGATTTCGACTGCTTCACTTGGTCGATCGGACAGGCTTCCAGCAGCCGCGCGCCCTGGCGCCTGGCGTGATCGATCGCGCCGGCGAGCAGCCGATGGCTCATTCCCTTGCCGCGCAGCCTGGGCAGCAGGAAGAAGCAGCTGACGGCCCAGATCGACGGATCATGCGCATCGCCCTCTTCCAGCGGTCGCGAAACGGTGCGCGGCGAGTTGAACTGCGGCACGTCGTGGCGTGGCCCGACCTGCACCCAGGCGACCGGCTCGCCACCGGCATAACAGAGGATGCCCGGCGGCGGCCCTGCCTCGATCCGTTGCTGCATATGCGCCTTGCGCTCGTCGGCCGGCATTTTCGTCCTCACCGCATGCGGCAGACGCAGCGCCACACACCAGCAATGGTAGAAAGCGCCCTGCGGCCCGAACAGGGTTTCGAAGTCACCCCAGCGTTCCGCCGTCACCGGCTCGAAACGAATATCGTTATCCAAAGGCAAAGCTCCCGCGGCTCTTGAGACTCGTCAGCTTAAGGCGTAGTGTCGCGACGTTCAACCTTTGTTCTCACAATGACGCCCGCCCCTGACAAGACACCCGGCTTTTGTCGCGACTGCCTTGCCGAGCAGAAGGGTGAGGCGCGCCGTTGCATATCCTGCGGCAGTCCGCGTCTGGTGCGCCATCGCGAGCTCCATGCACTGACGCTGGCGCATATCGATTGCGACGCCTTCTATGCGGCCGTCGAGAAGCGCGACAATCCCGAGCTTGCCGACAAGCCCGTGATCATCGGCGGCGGCAAACGCGGCGTCGTCTCCACTGCATGCTACATTGCCCGCATCCACGGAGTGCGCTCGGCGATGCCGATGTTCAAGGCGCTGGAGGCATGCCCACAGGCCGTCGTCATCCGTCCTGATATGGAGAAATATGTCCGGGTCGGGCGCCAGGTACGGGCGCTGATGCAGGATCTGACGCCGCTGGTGCAGCCGCTGTCGATCGACGAGGCATTTCTGGAACTTGGCGGCACCGAGCGGCTGCATCACGACCCGCCGGCGCGCACGCTCGCCAAATTCGCCCGGCGCATCGAAACGGAGATTGGCATCACCGTCTCGGTCGGGCTTTCCTATTGCAAATTCCTCGCCAAGGTCGCCTCCGACCTGCAGAAGCCACGCGGTTTTTCCGTCATCGGCCGCGAAGAAGCGGTCGAATTCCTGGCGCCGCGTCCCGTCACGACGATCTGGGGTGTCGGCAAGGCCCTTGCCGCGACGCTGGAAGCGGATGGCATCCGCACCATCAGCCAGTTGCAGCAGATGGAGGAGAACGAGCTGATGCGCCGCTACGGCAGCATCGGCCAGCGGCTCGCCCGCCTCTCGCGCGGCATCGACGACCGCGAGGTGCATCTCAATGATGCCGCCAAGAGCGTCTCGGCCGAGACGACCTTCTTCGACGACATCTCGCGCCACGACGATCTGGTGCCGATCCTGCGCAATCTTTCCGAAAAGGTCTCCTGGCGCTTGAAGAAAGGCGACATCGCCGGCCGCACCGTCGTGCTGAAGATGAAGAGCGCCGACTTCAAGACGCGCACCCGCAACCGCAGGCTCGAGGACCCGACCCAGCTGGCCGACAGGATCTTCCGGATCGGGCTCGAGCTGCTCGAAAAGGAGACGGACGGCACGAAATTCCGCCTGATCGGCATCGGCGTCACGGATCTCGGCGACGCCGCCCGCGCCGACCCGCCCGATCTCATCGACCGGCAGTCGGGCCGGCGGGCAGCGGCCGAAGCGGCGATGGACAAGCTGCGCGACAAGTTCGGCAAGGGCACGGTCGAGACCGGCTATACCTTCGGCAGCAAGCGCGATCACTGAGGTGTCGCCCGGAACTGCGCAGCGGTTCGGGGGTAACGACATGCGTTAAATCACAGCGCTGAGGCTGTTACCCCGGCTGCCGTTCGGCCTATCAAATCTTCCTTAAACTTCGTCCCATAATGTGCCGGACCAGTATTGCGTATGGTTGGGTATCATGGTCTCGCGTTTCGTCTTCGGCCTCGGCTTGCTGTCGGCCACCGCACTCGTGCACCCTGCTTTTGCCGCGGATGCACGCACGCTGCAGATCTTCGTTTCGAAGGACAAGCAGTCGCTTGCGGTCTATGACGGCACCGAGGTCGTCGCGACCTCGAAGGTTTCGACCGGCAAGGACGGCCACACGACGCCGAGCGGCATCTTCTCGGTGCTGGAAAAGCAAAAACACCACGAATCCAATCTCTACTCGAACGCGCCGATGCCCTTCATGCAAAGGCTGACATGGTCCGGCATCGCGCTGCACGAATCCAATTCGGTGCCGCGTTATCCGGCCTCGCATGGCTGCGTGCGCATGCCCGGCGCTTTCGCAAAAATGCTCTATGGCATGACCGGCAACGGTATCCCCGTCATTATCAGCGATGGCGAGCTGGCGCCGCAGCCGATCGACCACCCCAACCTCTTCCGTCCGGAGACATCGGTGGCGATGCCGCTGCTTTCGGATGTCGAATTGCGGCCCTCCATGCCAGACAGCCCGCAAAAGCCGGTGCAGGTGGCGATGAACGACACGGCGGCCATGCCGATGCCGGTAGCGGCGCTGATGCCAAAGCCCGAAATCGAGCCGCCATCCGAGCCGATCAGCATACTGATCACACGCCGGACGCTGCGCGAGACGGTGATCGACATTCAGACCCTTCTCAACCAGCTCGGTTTTTCAGCCGGCGATCCGGACGGCTTGCTCGGCCCGTCGACCGTGCAGGCGGTCACTGCCTTCAAGACGCTGCGTCCAGCGGAATTTGCGGGCGACAGAAGCCTAATCTCCGACAGGCTGCTCAAAGCCGTCTATGCCGCGGCCGGCAAGGGCGAGCCGCCGAACGGCGTCATCATGGTGCGGAAGGCGTTCAAACCGGTGTTCGAGGCGCCAGTGACGATCACCGATCCGGGGCTGGCGCTCGGCACGCATTTCTTCACGTTGCACGCGGTCGATGAAAAGGCCGGAACGGCGGACTGGCTCGGCATCACCCTCGAAAACAATCTCTCCCGCGAAACGATGAAGCGCCTCGGGATCAGCAATCAGGAAAGCTCGATCGTCACCGGCAAGCCGATTGCCCGTTCGCTGAGCAGGATTGCCATCCCCGACGAAACCCGCCGCAAGATCGACGCGCTGATCGCGCCCGGCTCGACGCTGACAATCTCCGATACCGGTCTCGGCACCGAGACCGGGGAAGGCACGAATTTCATTACCATCACCCGCGGCTGACGGCCATCAGCCCGGGGCGAGGTGCATCACGCTGGGTAAGGTGCATTACCCCTGGCGATCCACTCGCCCCTGGCGATCCACTCGCCGCTGGTGATCCACTCGCCGCTGGCGATCTACTTCGCCCCCGGCGATCCGCTTCGCGATCAGACAAGCTCGACGTCGACCACTCCGGGGGCGGCACGAAGAGCGGCGGCGATCTCCGGGGTGATGCGGTATTTCTCCGGCAGCGCCACTTCGACCTCGCGCTTGCCCTCTTCCTTGATGACGATGAAGGAAACCAGGCCGTCGCCCTTGGCGTTCAGATGGCCGGCGACCATTTTCAGCGGCCCGGAATCTCTGATATAAACGCGCAGCGCCTTCTGCATCTGCAGCGACTTTTCCTCTAGCGACTGGATCGTCTGGATGCGCAGACCGATGCCCTCCGGCCGCTCCTCGCCGGTCGCGGTCAGCAGGAAGGATTTTCCGGACTCCAACATGTCGCGGTACTGGTTCAGCATTTCCGAAAACAGCACGGCCTCGAACTGGCCCGACGAATCCGAAAAGACGATGATGCCCATCTTGTTACCGGTGCGGGTCTTGCGCTCCTGCTTGGAGATGACGGTGCCGGCAAGGCGCGCATTCGACGCGCCCTGCTTGATTGCTGCGGAAAACTCGGCAAAGGTCTGCACCCGCATCTTCTGCAGGATGTTGCTGTAGGAATCGAGCGGGTGGGCGGTGAGATAGAAGCCCAGCACCTGGAACTCCTTGAGCAGCCGCTCCGAGGCAAGCCAGGGCGAAAACGGCGGCAGGGCGATCTTCTCGGGGCCCGAGGTCAGGGTGCTGCCGAAAATATCCGACTGGCCGCTCAGCTTGTTTTCCTGGGCGCGCTGGGCATAGCCGAGGATACGGTCGAGCCCGGCTGAAAGCTGGGCGCGGTCCGTGCCGAAACAATCGAAGGCACCGGCAAAGATCAGGCTTTCCAAGACGCGGCGATTGACCTGGCGCGGATCGATGCGCAGGCAGAAATCCTCGATGCCGGCGAACGGCTTGTCGCCGCGCACCTCGACGATATGGTCGACGGCGGATTCGCCGACGCCCTTGAGGGCGGCGAGCGCATAATAGATGCGGTTGTCGCCGGTTTCGAACTGGCGGAAGGAGGTCTGCACCGACGGGGCGATCACCTCGATGCCGAGGCGTTTGGCGTCCTGGCGGAAGTCATTGACCTTTTCCGTGTTGGACATGTCGAGCGTCATCGAGGCGGCGAGGAATTCGACCGGATAATGCGCCTTCATATAGGCCGTCTGGTAGGAGACAATGGCGTATGCGGCGGCATGCGACTTGTTGAAGCCGTAATTGGCGAACTTCGCCAGCAGTTCGAAGATATTGTCGGCTTGCGGCTTCGATACGCCGTTCTTGACAGCGCCATCGACGAAGCGTTCGCGCTGCTGGTCCATCTCGGCCTTGATCTTCTTACCCATGGCGCGGCGCAAAAGATCGGCCTCTCCGAGCGAATAACCGGACAGCACCTGGGCGATCTGCATCACCTGTTCCTGATAGACGATGACGCCCTGGGTTTCCTTGAGCAGGTGGTCGATCATCGGATGGATCGATTCCAACTCTTCGTCACCGTGCTTGCGGGCATTGTAGGTCGGGATGTTCTCCATCGGGCCCGGACGATAGAGCGCCACCAGCGCGATGATGTCCTCGATGCAGTCCGGCTTCATGCCGATCAGCGCCTTGCGCATGCCGGCACTTTCCACCTGGAACACGCCGACCGTTTCGCCGCGTGACAGCATCTCGTAGGTCTTCTTGTCGTCCAGCGGAATGGCCGCAAGGTCGACACTGATGCCGCGCTTGGCGACGAAATCGACGGCGACCTTCAGGACGGTCAGCGTCTTCAGGCCAAGGAAGTCGAATTTGACGAGGCCCGCCTGCTCAACCCATTTCATGTTGAACTGGGTGACCGGCATGTCGGAGCGCGGATCGCGATACATCGGCACCAGCTTGGACAGCGGCCGGTCGCCGATGACGATACCGGCGGCATGGGTCGAGGCATGGCGGTAAAGCCCCTCGATCTTCTGGGCGATATCGAGCAAGCGCGCGACGACCGGTTCCTTCGCCGCCTCCTCCTGCAGCTTCGGCTCCTCCTCGATTGCCTTGGAGAGCGGCGTCGGATTGGCCGGATTATTCGGTACAAGTTTGCAGATCTTGTCGACTTGGCCGTAGGGCATCTCCAGCACGCGGCCGACGTCGCGGAGTGCGGCGCGCGCCTGCAGCGAACCGAAGGTGATGATCTGCGCCACCTGTTCGCGGCCGTACTTGGCCTGGACGTATCGGATCACTTCTTCGCGGCGGTCCTGGCAGAAGTCGATGTCGAAGTCCGGCATCGAGACGCGTTCCGGATTGAGGAAGCGCTCGAACAGCAGCGAAAACCGCAAGGGATCGACGTCGGTGATCGTCAGCGCGTAAGCGACCAGCGAACCGGCGCCGGAACCGCGGCCGGGACCAACCGGAATGTCATGCTGCTTGGCCCATTTGATGAAGTCGGCAACGATCAGGAAGTAGCCGGGAAAGCGCATGCGTTCGATGACGCTGAGCTCGAAATCCAGGCGCTCGCGATAATCCTTCTCCTCATAACCCGGCGACATGCCGAGGGTCGAAAGCCGCATGTCCAACCCTTCGACCGCCTGGCGGCGCAGTTCGCTCGCCTCGGCGCGCTCGGCCTCCTCGGCATCGTCGGTCGCACCGGTGAAGCGTGGCAGGATCGGTTTGCGCGTCTTCAACACGAAGGAGCAACGCTTGGCGATCTCGATCGTGTTCTCCAGCGCTTCCGGCAGATCGGCAAAGAGCTTGGCCATCTCGGCCCGGCTCTTCAGATAATGATCCGGCGTCAGGCGAAAGCGGCTGTCGTCGGAGACGATGGCGTTATGAGCAACCGCCATCAGCGCATCATGGGCGTCGTAATCGTCGCGCGTCGGAAAAAAGGCCTCGTTGGTCGCGACCAGCGGCAGGTCGTGGGCATAGGCGAGCCCGACGATCTTCTGCTCGTGCCGCTTATCGTAGGTGCCATGACGCTGCAGTTCGACATAGAGCCTGTCGCCGAAGAGACGCTTCAGCATGAGCAGCCGCGCTTCGGCCTGGGCGGGATGACCATCCCGGACGGCCGCATCGACCGGCCCGGTCAGGGCGCCGGTCAAGGCGATCAGCCCTTCCGTGCCGGCGTCCTCCAGCCAGGAGGCTTTGATATGAATGGCCTGGTTGCTGTCGCCGCCCAAATAGGCGCGGCTGACGAGGTCGACCAGCCTTTCGTAACCGGCCTCCGTCGCGGCGAGAAGGACAATCGACGGCAGCTTGACCAACGCCTGCTGGCCGCCGCGCTTTTCGGTCTCCAGCCCGTCTTCCATGTCGATCGAGACTTGGCAGCCGATGATCGGCTGCAGTCCCTCGTCCATTGCCTTCTGGGAGAATTCCAGGGCGACGAACAGATTGTTGGTGTCGGTGATCGCGATGGCCGGTTGGCTGTCGCCGGTCGCCTTGTAGAGGATCTTCTTCAGCGGCAGTGCGCCTTCGAGAAGCGAATAAGCGGAGTGGACCCTCAGGTGAATGAAGCCCGGCGTGCCGCCGATTGCCTCACCCGTCGAACCCTTTACCGTATCCGCCATGACATCACTTCCCAATCACCGAATGAATCGGACGCATTGTCGGCATGGAGGGCGATGATGTCCAGAAAGTCCGGCGTCCGAACCGCATGATGACCATGCAGTCCCCTGAAAATTTAGATCGCGATGACGATGAGTGAGAAGCTGGCAACGAACATTGCGATGGAGGTGAATGCTGCGATATCACGGATCATGTCAGTCATTTGGCTCTCCTTTACTCGTTATGTTTTCAATTTGTTCGATCTATGTTCTGATGTCAACAGGAATCTTTTCCTTCCTCCTTGCGTTTGACAAACATCCAGCGATGCAGCGATTCGGTGGCAGCTTCGGTGACGGGCTTGAGATGCCGAGCCACGAAGGCTCCCGGCATCTGTTCTGTTTATGTTCTAGTTATCCTGCTATATCCCTACTGGCGAGTCAGGAGGAGGATCCTATGTCCGAGACTGCGATGCTGAACGAATTCGTCGTCGAAGCCAAAGCTGCCAGCTATGTCGGCGGCGGCGTGCCGCGCCCGCCCTGCCGGCCGGGGTCTCACGATATCGGCTACAAACGCGGCGACTGGCGCTATCTCGACAGTTATTTCGGCGGCACTGATTTTGCCGGACAGGAGGTGGTGTGGTTTGCCGACGAGCCGATCTGGGCGATGAATTATTTCGGCTGGGTCATTACGCCCGATCTCATCGATGCCAGCGCAGCTGGCACAGTGATCAAGGCGGCGCTTTCTGCCATGTACCGGCAGGGCCGGTTTCTCGGCGGCATGGAATTCGACCATCCGCTCGGCCGCTATCTCGATCGCAGCGAAGGCGGCTGTGAACGGTTCAGCGGTCATGAATGCATCATGGTCGGCGGACGGAAGGCTTACGCGCTCGACTATCGCGGCGGACTGATCATCCCCTGACGGAGCCGGAGGCGGGTCGATTCGAGCCTGCCGCCAGACGCGTCATCTCTTCGTCTTTTTCCCGCAACCGCTGCGCACGTCCGGGCGACATCGATCAGAAATCGACGACCTTGCCGTCGGAGATCGTCACGCGCCGATCCATGCGGCGGGCGAGTTCGTGGTTGTGCGTGGCGATAAGGGCGGCGAGGCCGGACTGGCGCACCAGGGCCTCCAGCGCGTCGAAGACGTAGCTTGCGGTTTCCGGATCGAGATTGCCGGTCGGCTCATCGGCCAGAAGCAGGGTCGGTGCATTGGCGACGGCGCGGGCGATCGCGACACGCTGCTGCTCGCCACCTGATAGTTCGGCGGGGCGATGGGAGCCGCGATGGCCGATGCGCATATAGTCGAGAAGCTGGCCGGCCCGCTCTCCGGCTTCCTTCCAGGACAGGCCGGCGATCAGCTGTGGCATCATGATGTTTTCGAGCGCCGAAAATTCCGGCAGCAGGTGGTGGAACTGATAGACGAAGCCGATCTCGCGGCGACGGATCGCCGTGCGCTTCTCGTCGCTCAGCCCGTCGCAGGCCTTGCCGTTGATGCTGACTTCGCCACCATCGGGATGCTCAAGCAGACCGGCGACATGCAGCAGCGTCGACTTGCCCGTGCCCGAGGGCGCGACAAGGGCGACAATCTCGCCTTTCGACAGCGAGAAATCCGCCCCTTTCAGGATCGAGAGCAGCGTATCGCCCTGCCCGTAATGGCGCTCGACGCCGGTAAGCTTGAGAACGACGTTGCGTTTCATGAAGGCGGCATTCCTTATTCGTAGCGCAGGGCCTGCACCGGATCGAGCCTGGAGGCGCGCCAAGCCGGGAAGATGGTGGCGATGAAGGAGAGCGTCAGTGCCATGACCACGACCGAAATCGTTTCGCTGAGATCCATCTCGGCCGGCAACTGGCTGAGGAAATAGACCTGCGGATTGAAGATCACGGTGCCTGATATCCAGGAGAAGAACTGGCGGATGGATTCGATGTTGACACAGACGAGGACGCCGAGCAGCACGCCGGCGATGGTGCCGACGATACCGATCGCCGCCCCAGTCATGAAGAAGATGCGCATGATGGCGCCGGCGCTGGCGCCCATCGTGCGCAGAATGGCGATATCGCTGCCCTTGTCCTTCACCAGCATGATGAGGCCGGAGATGATGTTCAGCGCCGCGACAAGCACGATCAGCGTCAGGATCATGAACATGACGTTGCGCTCGACCTGCAGCGCCGAGAAGAAGGTCTGATTACGCTGTCGCCAGTCGGTCAAGTTGATCTGGCGGCCGGCCGCCTCTTCCACCTTCGGCCGCAGAGCGTCGATATCATCGGGATGATCGACGAAGAGCTCGATCGACTGCACCAGCCCCGCCGCATTGAAATAGAGCTGCGCTTCCTCGAGCGGCATGAAGATGATCGAGGAATCATATTCCGACATGCCGATCTCGAAGAGCCCGGAGATCTTGTAGGATTTGACGCGAGGATTGACGCCCATCGGCGTGACGTCACCTTCGGGCGAGGTCAGGGTGATGAGGTCGCCGACGCGCAGACCCAGCTGGTCTGCCATGCGGGTGCCGATCAGCACGCCCTCGCCGGAGGCATAGCCCACCATGTCGCCGGATTTGATGTTGTCGGAGATCGTCTTGAGCTTGGTCAGGTCTTCGGCGCGGGCGCCGCGCACCAGGGCGCCGGTGCTGCCGCCGGCCTGGGCGGAAGCAAGCACCTGACCCTCCACCAAAGGCAGCGCCATCTTGATACCGGGCACAGCGGCAAGCCTGCTGGCAAGCTCGGGATAATCGGTGAAGGGGCCATCGACCGGCTGGACGATCATGTGGCCGTTAATGCCGAGGATGCGCGAGACGAGCTCGGTGCGGAAGCCGTTCATGACGGCCATGACGATGATCAGCGTCGCAACGCCGAGCATGATGCCGACGAAAGAGAAGCCGGCGATGACAGAGATGAAGGCTTCCTTGCGCCGGGCGCGCAGATAGCGCCAGGCCACGAGACGTTCGAAGGTGGAAAATGGCTTGCCAGCCTGACCCAAACCGGATGTTGAACTCCGGTCCACTGCTGCCTCTGCCATTTCGCCTCCGTTTCCTTAAGCCACGAACCTGTTGATCGCCGCTTCGATGGTCATCGTTTCGCGGGCGCCGGTCTTGCGGTCCTTCACTTCGACCTCGCCGTTTGCGACCGCGCGCGGGCCGGCGATGATCTGGACGGGTACGCCGATCAGGTCGGCGGTCGCGAATTTCGTGCCGGCCCGGTCGTCGGTATCGTCATAGAGCACATCCTTGCCGGCCTTGGTGAGCGCGGCATAGATCAGCTCGCAGGTATCGTCGCAGGCCTGATCGCCCGCCTTCATGTTGATCACCACGATATCGAAGGGCGCGACCGAAGCCGGCCAGATGATTCCGTTGTCGTCATGCGATGCTTCGATGATGGCGGGAACAAGGCGTGTCGGGCCGATACCGTAGGAACCCATGTGAACGAAGTGTTCCTTGCCGTCAGGCCCCTGCACTTTCGCACCCATCGTCTCGGAATATTTCGTGCCGAAATAGAAGATGTGGCCGACCTCTATGCCGCGCGCCGAGAGGCGGTCGCTTTCCGGAACGGCATTGAAAGCCGCCTCGTCGTGCATTTCCGAGGTCGCCGCATAGAGGGAGGTCCACTTTTCGAAGATCGCCTGCAGGCCCTCGACGCTGTCGAAATCGGTGCGTTCGTCCGGAATATCGAAGCCTACGAAATCCTTGTGGCAGAAGACTTCGGATTCGCCGGTATCGGCGAGGATGATGAATTCATGGCTGAGATTGCCGCCGATCGGGCCGGTGTCGGCGCGCATGGGGATGGCGCGCAGGCCGAGCCGCTCGAAGGTTCTGAGATAGGCGGCGAACATCTTGTTGTAGGAATGTTCGGCCCCTTCGCGCGTCAGGTCGAAGGAATAGGCATCCTTCATCATGAATTCGCGCGAGCGCATGGTGCCGAAACGCGGACGGATCTCGTCGCGGAACTTCAGCTGGATGTGATAGAGATTGAGCGGCAGGTCCTTGTAGGATTTGACGGAGGAGCGGAAAATATCCGTCACCATCTCCTCGTTGGTGGGACCGTAGAGCATCGGCCGATCCTGGCGATCCTTGATGCGCAGCATCTCCTTGCCGTAGGCGTCGTAGCGGCCGCTTTCCTGCCAGAGCTCGGCCGATTGCAGGGTCGGCATCGACAGCTCGATGGCGCCGGCGCGGTTCTGCTCGTCGCGGATAATTGCGTTGACCTTGTCGAGCACGCGCTTGCCGAGCGGCAGCCAGGAATAGATGCCCTGCGACTGCTGGCGGATCATGCCGGCACGCAGCATCAGCCGGTGGGAGACGATTTCCGCCTCCTTGGGGTTTTCCTTGAGGATGGGCATGAAGTAGCGGGACAGACGCATGGCGGATTCCGGAGCAGTTGAGATCCCGCCGGCAAGCGGAATCGAAGGTACATTATGAATGTGGGAGCGTTCATAGCCGCTTCGCGGCAGGAAGGAAACCCGCAACCGCCGTCGGCGACCTCCCGGACAGGCATGTTCGCGCCCGCGAAAAGAAAGGGCGTAAAAAAGCGCGTGTTTATAAGGACTTGTACGAAAATCTTGTCAACAGAAATATTTTGCTAGAGTGTAGCAAAAATGCAAAAAAAGCTAATGACAAAGCCCAATGTTTGAGCTAGCTTTAGCTCACAAAACAGGCAGGAAGCTAAATTCTTGCCGAATTCGCGGTCAAGTCTTGGGAGGATCAGATCTTAGGCGCGCTCGTCGCTGCCCCGGCAACGGTTACAGATCACGCGATACTTAAAACAAGGCTTTCAGCCTTGTTTTTTTTTGGCTTTTCAACTCCCCTCCCGACGAGGAACGAGATCTCCTTCCGTAAGGAGATGCACCCATCCCGTTAGGCGAGCTCTTTGCCGCAACAGGGTGACGGCGATATGACGAAACGGATTGTTCCGGAAAATTTTACATCTGCTCAAACTTTGAGCAAAAGCTAAATCAATAGAAGCTAGGACCGAGTTGTGGAAGGGCGTCGAAGCCCCAACCGAAATAAGTGTCGCAGATATACCAGAGGCCGTAGATAAGAGCCGAAATCAGCGTCGTCAGCGAAAAGACGAAGGCGGCGCGAAAGCGGGTGGGCGCGCTTGGAACGGTGCCGAGCACAATATCGTCGTCTTCCGCCTGGGTGCGCAGGCCGATCGGCAGGACGGCGAAAAGCGTCATCCACCAGATGATAAAGTAGACGGCAAATCCCTGAAGGAAGGTCTGAAGCATTATTGTTCCCGGTAGTGTCGCGCGTCAGGACGAAGGACGTTCTGTCGCTTTGATTTGGCGTCCTTATACGGCGGAATGCGAGCCAATTCAAAGCGAACGAGCCATTTCGCCGCCTGCGGATCACTCTGCCGCAGAGAAAGCACTTGGCATCGCATTTAGCTCAGGCCTGTTCGAGTTCGATCAGCGTGCCGAAGAAATCCTTGGGATGCAAAAACAGCACCGGCTTGCCATGCGCGCCGGTCTTCGGCTGACCGTCGCCGAGCACCCGCGCCCCCGCCTCGATCAGCCGGTCACGGGCGCCGACGATATCGTCCACCTCGTAGCAGATATGGTGCATGCCGCCAGACGGATTCTTTTCTAGGAAGGCTGCAATCGGCGAGGCTTCCCCAAGCGGCTCA
Organism: Rhizobium sophoriradicis; assembly: GCF_003939025.1. Classification (GTDB taxonomy): domain Bacteria; phylum Pseudomonadota; class Alphaproteobacteria; order Rhizobiales; family Rhizobiaceae; genus Rhizobium; species Rhizobium sophoriradicis. The sequence goes on along the minus strand of NZ_RQIH01000006.1, from coordinate 270,884 downwards.
AGCAATTCGACCTTGGTGTTGGGCAGTTCGACGAAGACGACGGTGACGCCATGTTCCGGCAGCGCCTGCGGCTGCGACACGGCAGCGCCCAGCGTGTCGCGATAGGCGGCGGCCGCCGCCGACAGGTCGGGGACGGCGATGGCAATATGGTTCACCCGGCCGAGCATGATCAGACCTTGGTGACGAAGGCGGTTACGACTGGCTTCTTGCCCCAACTCTGGTTGGCAGCGGCGCGGATGGCGCGGCGCACGGCCTCCTGCAGCATGTCGATATCCTTGCGGCGGGCGCGCGGAATGCTTTCGATGGCGCTGATCGCCGCGTCGAACAGCGTATCCTCCATCTCATCGCCCTCGTCGTCATAGACCGGCAGGCCGATTGATACGAGATCGGGATCGCCGACAATATCATAACGGGCGTCGAGCACGACGCTGACCGCGACATGGCCGACATAGGAAAGCTTCTTGCGCTCGCCGATCCCCATCTCGTCGAAATCGCCGATCAGCATGCCGTCCTTGTAGATGCGGCCGTGCGGGGCTTCGCCGATCACCTCGACCGGGCCTGGCGCCAGCCGCAGGATATCGCCGTTGCGCACCCGCGGGACGATCGCGATGCCGGATTGCTCGGCAAGCTCCTTGTGCGCCGTCAGATGCGTCGCCTCGCCATGCACCGGCACAACGACCTTCGGCCGGGTCCACTCGTACATCCGCTGCAGCTCGTTGCGGCGGGGATGGCCGGACACGTGGACCAGGGCTTCAGTATCGGTGATGATGTGCACGCCCTGCTCGACGAGGCCGTTCTTGATGTCCTGGATCGCCTTCTCGTTACCGGGAATGGCGCGCGAGGAAAAGACGACGATATCGCCTGCCGCAAAGGCCACATTGCGCATCTCGTCGCGGGAAAGCTTGGCAAGCGCTGCCCGCGCCTCGCCCTGGCTGCCGGTCAGGATGACGACGACCTTGTCGCGGGGGATGTAGCCGTATTCCTCCTCGGAGATGAAGGGCTTCACGCCTTCCATCAGGCCGATATCCTGGGCGACGTCGACGACCCGCTTCAGCGAGCTGCCGAGCAGCAGTACTTCGCGGCCCGCCGCCTCGGCGGCCTCGGCAACGGTGCGGATGCGCCCGACATTCGACGAGAAGGTGGTGATCGCCACCCGGCCTTCGGCATCTTCGATGATCTTGCGCAGGCTTTCGGACACATCCTTCTCGGACGGCGAAACACCGTCACGCAAGGCATTGGTAGAATCGCACATCAGCGCCAGCACGCCCTCGTCGCCCAACTGGCGAAAGCGCGTCTCATCGGTCAGCGGCCCGAGCGAGGGCTCGTGGTCGATCTTCCAGTCGCCAGTGTGGATGACATTGCCGACAGGCGTGCGGATCATCAGCGACATCGGCTCGGGGATCGAGTGATTGACGGCAACACCTTCGATGCTGAACGGGCCGACATTGATCGTGTCGCCGGCCTTGAACGGCGTCACCGGCACCTCGCCGATCTTCGCCTTCTCGAAATTCCGTTTGGCTTCGAGCAGACCCGCGGTAAAGCCCGAGGCATAGACCGGCACGTTGAGCCCGGGCCAGAGATCGGCGAGTGCGCCATAATGATCTTCATGGGCATGGGTGATGATGATCGCCTTGAGGTTCTTGCGTTCGCTGGCGAGGAAGCGGATGTCGGGCAGGACGAGGTCGACGCCCGGCAGATCCGGGCCGGGAAAGGTGACGCCGCAATCGACCATGATCCACTGGCGATGCTCGGGCGGGCCGTAGCCATAGAGAGCGAGATTCATGCCGATCTCCCCAACGCCGCCCAGAGGTAGGAATACCAACTCGTCCTGTTTCACCATAATTTTCGTTTTTTCCGCTATTCAAAAAACACATCACCGGCGGCAATGGGAATGATCCTGCCAGCGCCGGTATCGAGCATCAACAAGCCATTATCATCAATCCCGGCGAATTGTCCGGAAATCGACCGGTCCGGTAAATTGACCGTGATCTTTTCACCTATGCCACAGGCAATAGTGCGCCAGCGCGCAGTGATCTCGGCAATGCCGCGGCCCTGGTCCCATATATCGAGCACATCCGCCATTGCCGCGAAGAGATGGGCGAAGAGCTCTTCCGGCGAAGCCGCGCTTGCATGCTGACGCAGACAGGTGACGGGATAGAGCGGATTGTCCGGCATGACCGAGACATTGATGCCGATGCCGACGATCAGCGCGTAACGGCCGTCCGGCAACTGCTCGCCCTCGACGAGGATGCCGCAGGTCTTCTTTCGACCGATGAGAATATCGTTCGGCCATTTGACCTCGAGCGGTTCGGCGCCCGGCGGCAGCACCTGGCGGATCGCCTGGTGCACGGCGACGGCAACCGCCAGCGGCAGCGAGCCGAGGCGATCCCTCGGCGCCGGGTCGACCAGAAGAAGCGAAGCGTAAAGGTTGCCGCGTTCGGACACCCAGAGGCGGCCGCGGCGGCCGCGGCCGCCGGTCTGTCTCTCGGCCGTCACCCAGAGATTTCCGGGATCGCCCGCCCGCGCCCGGGCGAGGCATTCGCTATTAGTGGACGATGTTTCCGACAGCGCCTCGTGCCTGAAATCGCCGAGCGATATCCGGCGCCGCCTGTCGGAAACCATTAGAAGAGCGTCGCGGCGGCAAGCTCTGCCGCACCGCCGATCGGCCCGCCGATGAGCACATAGGCGGTGACGAAGAGACCGGAAAGACCGAAGACCAGGCGCAGGGAGCCGGAGACCCGGGCGAATTCGCCGGTCGCCTCATCGAACCACATCAGCTTGATGACGCGCAGATAATAATAGGCGCCGACGACCGAGGCGAGAACGCCGATGATGGCAAGCGCGTAAAGCTTGGCTTCGATCGCCGCAACGAAGACGAAATATTTGGCGAAGAAGCCGGCGAGCGGCGGAATGCCGGCAAGCGAGAACATCAGCGCCGTCAGCACCACAGCCATGAACGGGTTGGTGGTGGAAAGGCCGGCGAGATCGTTGACCTCCTCGACAACGGTGCCGTCCTTGCGGCGCATCGACATGATGATCGCAAAGCTGCCGAGCGTCATGACCATATAGATGACCATGTAAAGCATGACGCCGGAAACACCGGTCTGGTTGCCGGCGGCAAGACCGACCAGCGCGTACCCCATGTGGCCGATCGATGAATAGGCCATCAGCCGCTTGATGTTCTTCTGGCCGATTGCCGCAAACGAGCCGAGCAGCATCGAGGCGATCGAGATGAACACGACAACCTGCTGCCAGTCGGCCAGAACTGGCTGGAAGGCGGTGATGACGATGCGGGTCATCATCGCCATGGCGGCAACCTTCGGGGCTGCGGCCAGGAAGGCGGTGACCGGCGTCGGCGCGCCCTCATAAACGTCGGGCGTCCACATGTGGAAGGGAACGGCCGAGATCTTGAAGGCAATGCCAGCGAGGATGAAGACCAGGCCGAAGATGAGACCGAGCGAACGCGCGCCCTCGACCGAAAGCGCCTGGGCGATCTCGGCGAAGTGGGTATGGCCGGTGAAGCCATAGACCAGCGACATGCCGTAGAGCAGCATGCCGGAGGAAAGCGCGCCGAGGACGAAATATTTCAGACCGGCTTCGGTCGACTTCAGGCTGTCGCGGTTGATCGCGGCGACGACATAGAGCGCCAGCGACTGCAGTTCCAGCGCCAGATAAAGCGAAATCAGATCGTTGGCCGAGATCATCAGCAGGATGCCGAGGGTCGCGAGCACCAGGAGAACCGGGAACTCGAACTTGTCGAGCTGGTTTTCCCTCGCGTGGCCCATCGTCATGAACAGGGCGACCAGCGAGCCGATGAGCGCCACCAGCTTCATGAAGCGGGAGAAGCCGTCGGCCATATAGACGCCGCCATAGGCCAGGCCTTCGGCCGGCACGAAGAGCAGCCACAGGCCGGAGGCCAGCAACAGCACGATGGCGAGGCCGGTGACGACGAGGCCCGACCGCTCGCCTGAGAAGACGCCGACCATCAACAGGACCAGGGCGCCGACCGCGAGGATCAGCTCCGGCGCGGAAAGATGCAGACTGAGGAGGATTGTTTCAGCGGTCATGTCCGATAAGTCCCGTCATCATTTCATAGACAGCGCAACATTCTGCGCTGCGTGCACGGCGGCCGTGTAGTTGTTGACCAGCAGATCCACCGAGGCGGCCGTCGCATCAAAGACCGGAGCCGGGTAAACGCCGAAGAAGATGGTCAGTGCGACCAGCGGGTAGAGGATCAGTTGTTCACGTCTGGAAAGATCGAGCAGCGCCTTCAGCTTTTCCTTCTCCAGCGCACCGAAGATCACCCGGCGATAGAGCCAGAGCGCATAGGCGGCCGAGAGAATGACGCCGGTGGCGGCAAAGAGCGCGACCCAGGTGTTGACCCGGAAGACGCCGATCAGCGTCAGGAACTCGCCGACAAAGCCCGACGTGCCGGGAAGCCCGACATTGGCCATGGTGAAGACCATCATGGCGACGGCATATTTCGGCATGTTGTTGACGAGGCCGCCATAGGCGTTGATCTCGCGGGTATGGGTGCGGTCGTAGACGACGCCGACACAGAGGAAGAGCGCGCCCGAGACGATGCCGTGCGACAGCATCTGGAAGATCGAGCCTTGGACGCCCTGCATGTTGGCGGCGAAGATGCCCATGGTCACGTAGCCCATGTGCGCCACCGAGGAATAGGCGATCAGCTTCTTGATGTCGTCCTGCATCATTGCCACCAGCGAGGTGTAGATGATGGCGATGACGGACAGGGCGAAGACGAGCGGCGCGAAATAATCGGACGCCACCGGGAACATGCCGAGCGAGAAGCGGATGAGACCGTAGCCGCCGAGCTTCAGCAGCACGCCGGCCAGGATCACCGAGCCTGCCGTCGGCGCTTGGACGTGCGCATCCGGAAGCCAGGTGTGGACCGGCCACATCGGCATCTTCACCGCAAAGGAAGCGAAGAAGGCAAGCCATAGCCAGGTCTGCAGCGCCGGCGGGAACTTGTAGGCGAGCAGCGCGGTGATATCCGTCGTTCCGGCCTGCCAGTACATCGCCATGATGGCGAGCAGCATCAGCACCGAGCCGAGCAGCGTATAGAGGAAGAACTTGTAGCTCGCATAGACGCGATCCTTGCCGCCCCAGACGCCGATGATCAGGAACATCGGAATGAGGCCCGCCTCAAAGAAGACGTAGAAGAGCACGATATCGAGCGAGACGAAGACGCCGACCATCATCGTTTCGAGGATGAGGAAGGCGATCATGTATTCCTTCAGGCGCTTCTCGATCGAGAGCCAGCTCGCCAGCACGCAGAAGGGCATGAGGAAGGTCGACAGGATGACGAACAGCATCGAGATGCCGTCGACGCCGACATGGTAACCGATGCCGGTGCCGAGCCAGTCAAACTTCTGGATCATCTGGAAGCCCGGATTGGCATTGTCGAAACCGATCCAGATGAAGAGCGATACGATGAATGTGAACACCGTGGTGATCAGCGAGATCCACAGCACGTTCCTGCGGCCGCTCTCGCTCTCGCCGTTCATCAGCAGCAGGAGCACCACGCCGACGAGCGGCAGGAAGGTGACCGTTGAAAGAATAGGCCAATCGGTCATCAGAAGGAACTCCCGAGCATCATCCAGGTAACGAGCGCCGCAATGCCGATCAGCATGGCGAAGGCATAGTGATAGAGGTAACCGGTCTGCAGGCGGACGACGCGGTCGGTGACGGCGACGACGCGGGCGGCCACGCCGTTCGGGCCGTAGGTGTCGATGACCCCGACGTCACCCTTCTTCCACAGGAAGCGGCCAAGCGCCCTTGCCGTGCGGACGAAGAGGAAGTCGTAGAGCTCGTCGAAGTACCACTTGTTCAAAAGGAAGTGGTAGAGAACCCGGTGTTGCTTGGCGAGGACGCGCGGCGTCTGCGGCGAGCGGATATACATGTACCAGGCGGTGACGAAGCCGAGCACCATGGCGATGAACGGGCTCAAAGCCACAAGCGCCGGCACGTGGTGGAACTCTTCGAGGAGTTCGTTCTCGGCGCCGGTAAAGAGCGCCCCCTTCCAGAACTCGGCATATTCCTCGCCGTAGAACCGGCCTTCGAAGAGCACGCCGGCAAACACCGCACCGATCGCCAGCAGATAGAGCGGCACCAGCATGACCTGGGGCGACTCGTGCACATGGTGCATGACCTCGTGCGAAGCGCGCGGCTTGCCGAAGAAGGTCATGAAGATCAGACGCCAGGAATAGAAGCTGGTGAAGAGCGCGGCGATGACCAGCAGCGAGAAGGCAAAGCCTGCCACCGGCGAATGCGAAGCATAGGTCGCCTCGATGATCACGTCCTTGGAGAAGAAGCCGGCAAAGCCGATCGGCGTGAAGGGAATGCCGACGCCGGTGATCGCCAGCGTGCCGATGATCATCAGCCAGAACGTCACCTTGATGTGCGGCCGCAGGCCACCCATGTAGCGCATGTCCTGCTCGCCATCGACGGCGTGGATGACCGAGCCGGCGCAGAGGAAGAGCAGCGCCTTGAAGAAGGCATGCGTGAACAGATGGAAGATTGCCGCGCCATAAGCCCCTACCCCGAGCGCCACGAACATGTAGCCAAGCTGCGAGCAGGTGGAATAGGCGATGACGCGCTTGATGTCGTTCTGCACCAGGCCGACGGTTGCCGCGAAGAAGGCGGTGATCGCGCCGATCACGGTGACGACGACAAGAGCATCGTGCGATAGTTCGAAGAGCGGCGACATGCGGGCGACAAGGAAGACGCCGGCGGTGACCATGGTGGCAGCATGGATGAGGGCCGAGACCGGGGTCGGGCCTTCCATGGCATCCGGCAGCCAGGTGTGCAGCAGGAACTGCGCCGACTTGCCCATGGCGCCCATGAAGAGCAGCAGGCAGATGCCGGTCAGCGCATGTGCCTTGTCGAGCTGCATGCCGAAGAGGTTGAGGATCACTTCGCTCGCCTCGCCGCCGCCTTCATGCGGAGCGAAATTCGAGGCATTAGCGAAGATCGTGTCGAGATTGATCGAGCCGAACAGCACGAAGACGCCGGCAATACCGAGCACGAAGCCGAAGTCGCCGACGCGGTTGACGATGAAGGCCTTCATCGCCGCAGCCGTCGCCGACGGCTTCTTGAACCAGAAGCCGATCAGCAGATAGGAGGCGAGACCGACTCCTTCCCAGCCGAAGAACATCTGCGCCAGATTGTCGGCCGTCACCAGCATCAGCATGGCGAAGGTGAAAAGCGAGAGATAGGCGAAGAAGCGCGGGCGATGCGGATCGGTGTGCATATAGCCGATCGAATAGACGTGAACCAGCGTCGAGACCGTGTTGACGACGATCAGCATGACCGAGGTCAGCGTGTCCACCCGCAGCGACCAGGAGACATCGATGCCGCCGGACTGAATCCAGCGCAGCACCTCGACCTTGATCGGGCCGCCTTCGGCGTGGCCCATGCCGACGGTGAAGAAGACGTACCAGGAGAGGATGGCGGCGATGATCATCAGCCCGCTGGTGACATATTCCGAAGCCTTGGCGCCGATGGCGCGGCCGAACAGGCCGGCGACGATCGCACCGATCAAGGGAAGAAAGACGATAGCCTTATAGAGGAACATGAGCCACTCAGCCCTTCATCATATTGACGTCTTCGACCGCGATCGAGCCGCGGTTGCGGTAGAAGACAACGAGAATTGCAAGACCGATCGCCGCCTCGGCAGCCGCCACCGTCAGGATGAACAGCGCAAAGACCTGTCCGACGATGTCGTTCAGGAAGGAGGAGAAGGCGACCATGTTGATGTTGACGGCAAGCAGGATCAGTTCGACCGACATCAGGATGACGATGACGTTCTTGCGGTTCAGAAAGATGCCGAAGACGCCGAGCGTGAAGAGGATGGCGCTGACCGTCAGGTAGTGGGAAAGACCGATGACCATGTTCTTTGTTCCTTGACCTGCCTTTAGACGCCCTGCCCGGGCTTGACCGTAACCACCTCGACGGCGGTGGCGGGTGTGCGGGCAACCTGCCTGGGGATGTTCTGCCGCTTGATGTTGGTGCGGTGCCGGAGCGTCAGGACGATGGCGCCGATCATGGCGACCAGCAGAACCAGACCGGCAATCTGGAAGAAGTAGACGTAATTGGTGTAGAGCACGTCGCCGAGGGCGGCCGTATTGGTGCGCTCCGTTAGCGCCGGGATCGGCATGGCGACTGATTTGGCGATCTCGGGCGAGATGACGCTGCCGCCGATGACGACGATCAGCTCGGCAGCGAGAATGATCCCGATCAGCCCGCCGATCGGCGCATATTCGAGAACCCCTGCCCTCAATTCGGTGAAGTCGATATCGAGCATCATCACCACGAAGAGGAAGAGGACGGCGACGGCGCCGACATAGACAACCAGCAGGATCATCGCCAGGAATTCGGCACCGAGCAGCAGAAACAGGCCGGCCGCGTTGAAGAACACCAGGATCAGGAACAGTACCGAGTGAACAGGGTTCTTCGCCCAGATGACCATGAACGCCGACGCCACCGCGACAAAGGCGAAAAGATAGAAAAATAGAGCCTGCAGACCCATGTTGGTGCCTTTTTCATCTTCCCCGGGCAGCCGGGAGTTTTTCTGCCCGATAGAGCTTTCGCCGGTGCTGTCCGGCAAAGCTCCTGTGCATATTGACCGCGACAGGAGCAGCAGAGCTCCGTCGCGGCATTACAAAACCGAATCAGCGGTACGGCGAGTCGATCGCGATATTGCGGGCGATTTCGCGCTCCCACCGGTCTCCATTATCGAGAAGGCGCGCCTTGTCGAAATAAAGCTCTTCGCGGGTTTCCGTCGCAAATTCGAAATTCGGACCCTCGACGATCGCGTCGACCGGGCAGGCTTCCTGGCAGAAGCCGCAATAGATGCACTTCACCATGTCGATGTCGTAGCGCACGGTGCGTCGTGTGCCGTCGTTGCGGCGCGGACCGGCCTCGATGGTAATGGCCTGGGCAGGACAGATCGCTTCGCAAAGCTTGCAGGCGATGCAGCGTTCCTCGCCGTTCGGATAGCGGCGCAGTGCATGCTCACCGCGGAAACGCGGAGAGACCGGACCCTTTTCGAAGGGGTAGTTGATGGTCGCCTTCTGGCGGAAGAAATAGCGCATCGACAGAAAGAACGCGCCAAAGAATTCCTTGAGGAACAGCGAGTTGATGGAGCTGGACAAGCTTGCCATCTTCAACCTCCAATTTTGCCGGAAACGAGAGCGGGCGTCATCAAGCCCATCCCATCAGCTTCAGCACGAATGCAACGATGATGACCATGGCGAGCGACAGCGGCAGGAAGACCTTCCAGCCAAGGCGCATGAGCTGGTCGTAGCGGTAGCGCGGAACGAAGGCCTTGACCATCGCGAACATGAAGAACACGAAGCAGGCCTTCAGCGTGAACCAGATGATTCCGGGGACCCAGTTGAGGATCCAGATATCGACCGGGGGCAGCCAGCCGCCCAAAAAGAGGATCGTCGTCAGCGCGCACATCAGGCAGACGGCCGCATATTCACCGAGCATGAACATCATGTATGGCGAGGAGCCGTATTCGACCATGAAGCCGGCGACGAGTTCCGATTCGGCTTCCGGAAGGTCGAATGGCGGACGGTTCGTTTCGGCTAGTGCCGAAATGAAGAAGATGATGAACATCGGGAACAGCGACAGCCAGTGCCAGTCGAGGAACGAGGCAGGCAGGCCGAGCATGGTGCCGAGGCCGGTATGCTGTGCATTGACGATGTCGGTCAGGTTCAGCGAGCCGACGCAGAGAAGCACGGTGACGATGACGAAGCCGATCGAGACTTCGTAGGAGACCATCTGTGCGGCCGAGCGCAGGGCGCCGAGGAAGGGATACTTCGAGTTCGAAGCCCAGCCACCCATGATGATGCCGTAAACCTCGAGCGAAGAGATCGCGAAGATATAAAGGATGCCGACATTGATGTTGGCAATCACCCATCCGTCGGCGAGCGGCACCACCGCCCAGGTGGACAGTGCGAGCAGCACCGTGACCAGCGGGGCGAGCAGGAAGACCGCCTTGTTGGCGCCGGCCGGAATGATCGGCTCCTTGAAGACGAACTTCAGAAGGTCGGCGAAGGACTGGAACAGGCCGAAGGGGCCGACAACGTTCGGGCCGCGGCGCAGCTGCACGGCCGCCCAGATCTTGCGGTCGGCGAGCAGCACGTAAGCGATGAAAACGAGCAGGCAGACGAGAAGCAGCAGCGACTGACCGATCATGATGATCGCCGGCAAGACATAGGTCGAAAAGAAAGAATCCATGGTCCCCTGCCCTTACTCTGCCGCGACTTTGAAGTTGTTGCGGGCCAATGCCGAGCACTCGGCCATGACAGCCGAGGCCCGCGCTATCGGGTTCGTCAAATAGAAGTCTTTGACCGGCGACGCAAACCCTGACTTGTTCATCTTGCCGGCTTTTTTCGCAACTGCGGCAATTTGGGCGCTATCGGTTTCGGCGATCTCGTCGATGGCGGCGAAATGCGGGAAAGCGGCATAGAGCCGGCCACGCAATTCATTCAGCGAATCAAATGGAAGCTTCTTGCCGAGCACGTCGGAAAGGGCACGGATGATCGCCCAATCCTCGCGGGCGTCGCCCGGCGCAAAGCCTGCGCGGTTGCCCATCTGAACGCGGCCCTCGGTGTTGACCCAGGTGCCGGACTTTTCGGTATAGGCTGCGGCCGGCAGGATGACGTCGGCATGATGGGCGCCGTTATCGCCATGCGAGCCGATATAGACGGTGAGCTTGGCCTTCTTGGCGCTGAAGTCGAGTTCGTCGGCGCCGAGCAGGAAGAGCACGTCCATCGCCGTCAGCATTTCAGCGGCATTGACGCCCTTGGCACCCGGCACGAAACCGAGGTCGAGGCCGCCGACGCGCGAGGCGGCGGTATGAAGGACGGCAAAGCCGTTCCAGCCTTCGACAACCGCGCCGACCGAACCGGCAAGCTTGGCGACGCTGGCAAGGACGCTGGCGCCATCGCTGCGCGACAGCGCGCCCTGGCCGATGATGATCATCGGCTTGGCGGCGGTCTTCAGCACGTCGGCAAAGGCGTGTGTGCCGTCGACCACATCCTTCAGCGTGTCCGGACCGGCGCCGAGGTAGTCATAGCTGTAACGCAGCTCGCCCGGCTCGCCGATGACGCCGATCGGGAATTTGCCACGGCGCCAGCGCTTGCGGATACGGGCATTGAGAATGGCCGCCTCGAAGCGCGGATTGGCGCCGATGATCAGCAGCGCGTCGGCCTGGTCGATGCCTGCGATGGTCGGGTTGAAGAGGTAGCTTGCACGGCCGAGCGACGGATCGAGTGCCGCCCCATCCTGGCGACAGTCGAGATTGGCCGAGCCGAGGGATTTCACCAGTTCGGACAGCGCATACATTTCCTCGACGGAAGCAAGATCGCCGGCGATCGCGCCGATCTTGTCGCCCGAGGTGGCGCCGACGGCGGCCTTGATGGCGCCAAAAGCCTCGGCCCAAGTCGCCGGCTGCAGGCGGCCGTCGCGGCGGACATAGGGCCGGTCGAGGCGCTGGGTCTTAAGACCGTCCCAGATGAAACGGCTCTTGTCGGAAATCCACTCCTCGTTGATCGCCTCGTTGACGCGCGGCAGAATACGCATGACTTCGCGGCCGCGGGTATCGACCCGGATCGCCGAACCGACGGCATCCATGACGTCGATCGATTCGGTCTTGTTCAATTCCCAGGGGCGAGCGGTGAAGGCGAATGGCTTGGAGGTGAGCGCGCCGACCGGGCAAAGGTCGACGACGTTGCCCTGCAGTTCGGAGGTCATCGCCTGTTCGAGATAGGTGGTGATCTCGGCGTCTTCGCCGCGGCCGATCAGGCCGAGTTCGGAAATGCCGGCGACCTCGGTGGTGAAGCGGACGCAGCGCGTGCAATGGATGCAGCGGTTCATCACCGTCTTGACCAACGGGCCGATATACTTGTCCTCGACGGCGCGCTTATCTTCCTGATAGCGCGAGGTATCGATGCCGAAGGCCATCGCCTGGTCCTGCAGGTCGCATTCGCCGCCCTGGTCGCAGATCGGGCAATCGAGCGGATGGTTGATCAGCAGGAATTCCATCACGCCTTCGCGAGCCTTCTTGACCATCGGCGTGTTGGTGAAGACCTCCGGCAGTTCGCCGTTCGGGCCGCCGCGGATATCGCGCACGCTCATGGCGCAGGAAGCCTGCGGCTTCGGCGGGCCGCCCTTCACTTCGACAAGGCACATGCGGCAGTTGCCGGCAACCGACAGGCGCTCGTGGAAGCAGAAGCGCGGAACCTCGGCCCCGGCGTCTTCACACGCCTGCAATAGCGTGAAATGATCGGGAACTTCGATCTCGTTGCCGTCAATCTTCAGTTTTGCCATCGTCGCTCAGTCCTGTTTCCCGTTTGCCTGATGACGGCAAACAAACCTGTTTTTTGCAACAGTCTCAGTGCCAAGCCGGATCTTTCGTCCTGCTGGCAGCTGATGTTGCCCAAATTCTCTATTGCGCGTTCCAGGTTCGGAACCCGCATCGGCATCTGCAGCTTGAGGCCCCCGCCCCCGCGCCGTTCTGCCCTTTCTCCGGCCGATCGATCCGGCCGGACAGTTCATTTCCTTCTGCGCCCGCGCCCTGCCAGGATTTTCGCCTGGCCGGTCCAGTCGTCGCGGCCGATGCGGCCGTTGAAACCAAGCTCGCCGTCGAGCCGGGCGATGTCCTCGTCGGTCCAGGCGGCAATCTCGGCAAAGCTGCGAATGCCCTTGGCGTTCAGCACCTGCTCCAGCTTCGGGCCGATGCCGGCAATCAGCTTCAGATCGTCGGCCTTGGCAGCCCGCGCAACCGGTTTTGCCTTGACGGCCGGCTTCGGCTGGCTCGCCGGCGCCGGCTCGCTTGCCTGGATCGGCGCGCTGTCGGGCTTGACCACCGTCAGTCTCGGCCCGGCTTTCTTCTCGGCAGCAGGCTTCTCCGCAGCAGGCTTGGTGAACGCCTTGACGGCCGGACGGATATTTTCCGGCCGGATATCGACTTCCGGCGCCGGCTCCTCCGGCGGCGTGTCGTCGAGAGCGGCAGCTACCTTGCCGGTCGTTTCCAGAGCGCTCTGGAAGGCTCCGAAAAAGGCGCCCGCCATCTGCGTCGAGAACCCGAAGCCGATCGCCGTTGCGGCGGCAAAGGCTGCGGCGGGATGCGCCATCAACGGATGCACCGGCATCGCCCGTGCGTTTTCCAGCATCTCGGCGGCAAGACGGCCGAAGCCGGCCGCGAAATCGGCACTCTCTTCCTTCTTCCCACTTTTCGATGCCTTGTCCGTCATGATTATTCAGCCGCCTCCAGAACCGCGCCGTGGTCGAGCGCGCTTGCCGTATACTGGTCGATGCGCTTTTCGATCTCGGGACGGAAGTTACGGATCAGACCCTGCACCGGCCATGCGGCGGCGTCGCCGAGCGCGCAGATGGTGTGGCCTTCGATCTGCTTGGTCACCTGGAACAGCATGTCGATTTCGCGCTTCTGGGCATTGCCCTTGGCCATGCGTTCCATCACCCGCCACATCCAGCCGGTGCCTTCGCGGCAGGGCGTGCACTGGCCGCAGCTCTCATGCTTGAAGAAGGCGGAGATGCGGGCGATCGCCTTGATGACGTCGGTGGACTTGTCCATGACGATCGCGGCGGCCGTTCCGAAGGAAGAGCCGACGCCGCGCAGGCCGTCGAAATCCATCGGGCAGTCGATAATGTCCTTGGCCGGAACGATCGGGCAGGATGCACCGCCCGGAATGACGGCGAGCAGATTGTCCCAGCCGCCGCGGATGCCGCCGGCATGGCGGTCGACCAGTTCGCGGAAGGTGATGCCCATTTCCTCTTCGACGGTGCACGGCTTGTTGACGTGGCCGGAGAGCATGAACAGCTTGGTGCCGACATTGTTCGGACGGCCGATGGAGGAAAACCAGCCGGCGCCGCGGCGCAGGATCGTCGGCGCAACGGCGATCGATTCGACGTTGTTGACCGTCGTCGGGCAGCCATAAAGACCCATATTGGCCGGGAACGGCGGCTTCAGGCGCGGCTGGCCCTTCTTGCCTTCGAGGCTTTCGAGCAGCGCGGTTTCCTCGCCGCAGATATAGGCGCCGGCGCCGTGATGGACGAAGATGTCCATGTCCCAGCCGAGCTTGTTGTTCTTGCCGAGCAGGCCGTAATCATAACATTCGTCGATCGCCGCCTGCAGCGCTTCGCGCTCGCGGATATATTCGCCGCGCACATAGATATAGGCGGCATTGGCGCCCATGGCGAAGCTCGCGATGACACAGCCTTCGATCAGCGTATGCGGATCGTGGCGCATGATGTCGCGGTCTTTGCAGGTGCCGGGCTCGGATTCGTCGGCGTTGACGACGAGATAATGCGGGCGGCCGTCGCTTTCCTTCGGCATGAAGGACCATTTCAGGCCCGTCGGGAAACCGGCGCCGCCGCGGCCGCGAAGGCCTGACGCCTTCATCTCGTTGATGATCCAGTCACGGCCCTTTTCGAGGATCTGCTTGGTGCCGTCCCAATGGCCGCGGCTCATCGCGCCCTTCAGGGACTTGTCCTTGAGGCCGTAGATGTTGGTAAAGATGCGGTCTTTATCTTGTAACATGCTTCACCTCTTACCGCGGCTTCTTGCCGAAGACCTTGATATATTCCGCTTCGCCGCCCTTGGCGAGCACCTTGGCCTGCTTGACCCAGTCGTCGCGCTCGATGCGGCCGCGGAAATTCAGGTAGCCGTCGACCCATTCGCGTTCGGCCTTCTTCCAGCCCGCGACCTGCGAGAAGGTGAAGATGCCGATGTCGTTCAGCGTCGCCTCGATCTTCGGGCCGACGCCGGAGATCATCTTCAGATCATCCGGTGCGGCGGGCTTTTCGATACCGGCAGGACGGTTCTTGTCGGTGAGCGCAGGCTTTGCCGCCGGGGCGGCTTCGGCTTTGGCAGCAGGCGCCGGCGCCGGTTCGGCGGGCGCCGTGCCGGAAACCGGCTGCTGCTCGGCTGCCTTGGCATTCCTGGCCGCCGCCTTCGGCGCCGTTGCCGGCGTCTTCAGCGCCGCATTGGTCTCGGCATCGGTGCTTTTCGGGCGGGCGGCCTCCGACGGCGGAACCGGAGCGGCGTCGACCGGAGCCGACACACTTTCGGTATCGGCCTTCTTGGCGCGTGCCCTTGCTTTCGGCTCTTCCGTCGTCAGGGAAGTCGGGCCGCCTTCCGGCGCCGAGAATATGCGGTCGATCTGGGTGCCCGGCTTGATGCTCGCGCCGTTGCCGGCGGCGAAGGTATCGATGATCTCTTCGAGACGGGCCGGCGTCAGATCCTCATAGGTGTCCTTGCCGATCATCACCATCGGGGCGTTGACGCAGGCGCCAAGACATTCGACCTCTTCCCACGACAGCGTGCCTTCGGCATTGCGCTCGAAGGGATGGGCATGGATCTTGCTCTTGCAGACCGACATCAGCGCTTCCGAGCCGCGCAGCATGCAGGGCGTCGTGCCGCAGACCTGCACATGGGCGCGCGTGCCGACGGGGTGCAGTTGGAACTGCGTATAGAAGGTCGCGACCTCGAGCACTCTGATATAGGCCATGTCGAGCATGTCGGCGATCTTTTCGATCGCTGCGCGCGTGACCCAGCCGTCCTGCTCCTGCGCCCGCATCAACAGCGGGATAACCGCCGACTGCTGGCGGCCGGCGGGGTATTTCTGGATCGTCTTGTCCGCCCAGACCGCATTTTCATCGCTGAAAGCGAATGCGGCAGGCTGAAATTGATCTTCGGCTAATCGACGAACGGACATTCTTCCTCACGCCTTGTCAGTTTAGGGTTCCACACCGCGAAGCGGTCAAAGACTGCATTTCGCAGGCATAGGCCGACTGGTCTTTCTGCATAAATACGACGAATTTGCTGCCATTCGGGATGGCAGCCTTGATCTGATAGCCCTTGGACAAAAGCTCGCCCATGGACGCTTGCGCCGCCGGCGGCGTCACTTCCTTATGGCCCAACGGCGTGCCGAGGGTGTCGGCCTCCTGAGCCGAAACCCCGGATGCCGAAAGAAGGAGAGCGACGGCAAGCGGCAGACGCTGCATCAGCGGTCCACCTCGCCGAAGACGATGTCGAGCGAGCCGAGCACGGCTGCGACGTCGGCAAGCTGGTGGCCGCGGCACATGAAGTCCATCGCCTGCAGATGCGCATAGCCGGGCGCGCGGATCTTGCAGCGATACGGCTTGTTGGAGCCGTCGGAGACGAGATAAACGCCGAACTCGCCCTTCGGCGCTTCAACCGCGGCGTACACTTCACCGGCCGGAACATGGTAGCCCTCGGTATAGAGCTTAAAATGGTGGATCAGCGCTTCCATCGAGCGCTTCATCTCGCCGCGCTTCGGCGGCACGACCTTGCCGTCGATCGACGAGAAAGGACCGGTCTTGGCATCCGAGAGCAGACGGTTGACGCATTGCTTCATGATGCGGACAGATTCGCGCATCTCGATCATGCGGATCAGGTAACGGTCATAATTGTCGCCGTTCTTGCCGATCGGAATGTCGAATTCGAGATCGGAATAACATTCGTAAGGCTGCGCGCGACGCAGATCCCAAGCAGCGCCCGAACCGCGCACCATGACGCCGGAGAAGCCCCAGGCCCAGCAGTCTTCCAGCGAAACGACGCCGATATCGACGTTGCGCTGCTTGAAGATGCGGTTGCCGGTGAGCAGGTTGTCGATGTCGTCGAGCGCCTTCAGGAAGGGGTCGCACCAGTCGCCGATATCCTGCACCAGCTTTTCCGGCAGATCCTGATGGACTCCACCCGGACGGACATAGGCGGCATGCATGCGCGAGCCGCTGGCGCGCTCATAGAACACCATCAGCTTTTCGCGCTCTTCGAAGCCCCAGAGCGGCGGCGTCAGCGCGCCGACGTCCATGGCCTGCGTGGTGACGTTCAGGAGATGCGACAGGATGCGGCCGATCTCCGAATAGAGCACGCGGATCAGCTGGCCGCGGATCGGGATGTCGATGCCGAGCAGCTTTTCGACGGCCAGGGCATAGGCATGCTCCTGGTTCATCGGCGCGACATAATCGAGTCGATCGAAATAGGGCACGGCCTGAAGATAGGTCTTGGTCTCGATCAGCTTCTCGGTGCCGCGGTGCAAGAGGCCGATATGCGGATCGACCCGCTCCACAATTTCGCCGTCAAGCTCCAGGACAAGACGAAGAACGCCATGCGCCGCCGGATGCTGCGGTCCGAAATTGATGTTGAAGTTGCGGACGTTATGTTCGGTCATGGCGATGGGCTCGCGTTCTCAGATAACCAGTGAGTGGCAGGCACAAGCCCACCAGCCGCCTTCAGTTTATTGCTTCGCTTTTTCGTCGCCGGGCAGCACGTATTCAGTACCTTCCCAGGGCGACATGAAGTCGAAGTTGCGGAATTCCTGTTTAAGCTCGACCGGCTCGTAAACGACGCGCTTGGCAGCATCGTCGTAACGGACTTCGACGAAACCGGTCGTCGGAAAGTCCTTGCGCAGCGGGTGGCCTTCGAAGCCGTAGTCGGTCAGGATGCGGCGCAGGTCCGGATGACCGGTGAAGAGAACGCCGTACATGTCCCAGGTTTCGCGTTCGAACCAGTCGGCGCCGGGATAGACGGCGCAGGCGGACGGCACCGGGGTATCCTCATCGGTCGCGACCTTGACGCGGATGCGCAGGTTCTGCTTCGGCGACAGCAGATGATAGACGACGTCGAAACGCAGTTCGCGCTGCGGCCAGTCGACCCCGCAAATATCGATCAGGTTGACGAAACCGCATTTGGCATCGTCACGCAGGAAGGTCAAAAGCGGGATCAGGTTTTCACCCGTCGCCGTCAGCGTCAGCTCGCCATACTTCATCTGCGATGCGGCGATCAGATTGCCGCGCGCTTCGCCAAGATAGGACGCAAGCTCAGTCAGGGCTTCACTCATATGCCTTGTCCTTAACCCTTAGCGTTCGATCGTGCCGGTGCGCCGGATCTTCTTCTGCAGCAGAAGCACGCCGTAGAGCAGCGCCTCCGCCGTGGGGGGACAGCCCGGCACGTAGATATCGATCGGCACGACGCGATCGCAGCCGCGCACCACGGAATAGGAATAGTGGTAGTAGCCGCCACCATTGGCGCAGGAGCCCATCGAGATAACGTAACGCGGCTCGGGCATCTGGTCGTAGACCTTGCGCAGAGCGGGTGCCATCTTGTTGGTCAGCGTGCCGGCGACGATCATCACGTCGGACTGACGCGGCGAGGCGCGCGGCGCAAAACCGAAGCGCTCGACGTCATAACGCGGCATCGACAACTGCATCATTTCGACGGCGCAGCAGGCAAGGCCGAAGGTCATCCACATCAGCGAGCCGGTGCGGGCCCAGTTGATCAGCTCGTCGGTCGAGGTGACGAGGAAACCCTTGTCGGCGAGTTCGTTGTTGATCTCGCCGAAGAAGGCGTCATTGCTGCCGATCGGCTTGCCGGTCGAGGGATCGATGATCCCCTTCGACTGCCGGGCAACGAGCGGCTGATTGCTCACAGGGGTCACTCCCATTCCAGGGCTCCCTTTTTCCATTCATAGATAAAGCCGATGGTCAGCACGAGGAGGAAGACCATCATGGACCAGAAGCCGAACCAGCCGATGGCGCCGAAGGAAACGGCCCAGGGGAAGAGGAAGGCGACTTCGAGGTCGAAGATGATGAAGAGGATCGACACGAGATAGAAGCGGATGTCGAACTTCATGCGGGCGTCGTCGAAAGCGTTGAAGCCGCATTCGTAAGCCGAGAGCTTTTCCGAATCGGGCGCTTTGAAAGCCACGGCGAACGGCGCAATGAGCAGCGCCAGGCCGATGACAAGCGCGATAGCAATGAAGATAGCGATCGGAATATAGGAACTGAGCAGTTCAGTCATCATGTTCATCCTTGCTTGCCGGAGGCGCCAGGCGGCGCATTTGGGCAATTGCCCGGCAAGCGAACGTGCGTTGCAACAAGCCGTGGTTAGCGCAGCCGAAGCCCCGGCGCAAGACTTTTACAGAGGCAATTCGACGCGTCGCGCGCGGACATTATCAAGCAGATGCAACGATGTCGCGACAAATCCGCAGAAGCTGATTCAAGCTGCATGCCTGACCCCTGGAAACTGCATGGCTATCGGAAGAGAATGGCGCGAGTGACGGGGCTCGAACCCGCGACCTCCGGCGTGACAGGCCGGCACTCTAACCGACTGAGCTACACCCGCGCATAGTGGACGAAAGAGCCGGACGGCGGCGATTTGTCGCCTTTTTTGAAATGGCGCGAGTGACGGGGCTCGAACCCGCGACCTCCGGCGTGACAGGCCGGCACTCTAACCGACTGAGCTACACCCGCACTTCATTTCAAGCAATCCGGATGCCTTCGCACCCTCACCAAAACGGCTGCCCGTTTCGATGAGCGGCTAACTACGGGGTTCGTCTTTTAGTGTCAAGCAGGTTTGGAGACAAAACCATGACAGTCGTTGAATTGTTTCGGCAAGACCCATGCGGGGAGAATGAAAAGCCGGCAATTTCGTTTGCCGCTGCGGCACGGAGCCCGATCGAAGCCGACGACCCGGTCGAAGCCGTGATGCCTGCCACCTTCCCCTCCCCTTTATCCACAGCCGGCTGTGCCCAACTGCGACGGCAAAGGACAGGACTGACGCCAAAAAAATCAAAAATTCTTCACAAACACTCTTGCGGTTTTGCCGCGATCCGCATAGATCACGGCCACCAACGCGGCAGGCCGATCCGGCTTCGCTCGCGATGGGCGATTAGCTCAGTTGGTAGAGCGCCTCGTTTACACCGAGGATGTCGGGAGTTCGAGTCTCTCATCGCCCACCATTTTCTCTCCTGTCCGATCAATACCTAAGTCATATCGCGGGCTCGCAGACCGACGCTCGGCGCTCCTTCGTACCCACTTTCGAGGTGGATTCGGGGAAGACATTTCGCCCCAGAACAGCGCGACGTCCGGCAGATTCTGATGCGTTCGCCGTCTGAGACCTCCACCAGAACGGACTACTCCCGCTGCTGAGGCACCTCCGATTGGGCGAATGGATGGGAGGCGGCAAAAGTGGGAATATTCGCCGCCCGGAAAGTCTCCGCGCTTGAAGGTTTCTCACGCCTGGGGGGTGCCATGAGGACTCTCATCTCCGCATTGACGCTATGCATCGCGATTGCCGTTGGCGCGCCAAGTCCCACCTATGTCAGCCTGCCTGGCTATGCATTCAAGACGAAGCCGAACTGCCAGCGCCACAAACCAAAGGCGCGCTTTGACGCGAGATGCGACTGGCCGAGATTGGGCTTCAAGGACTTTACGCCTCCGATGGTGACCGTGCTTGGTATCTGAAGACGTTCAGCGCCTGGCAGCCCGAGGGCATTCATCCCTTTGCCAGTTCCTTATCCACTGCCGAAACCAGCCGCGAATCATCTGCCGTCACGTCAGGCGCGAAGCGGGCGACGACTTTACCGTCGCGGCCGATCAGGAATTTTTCGAAGTTCCAGAGGATGTCGTCCTCGTCGCCAGCTGATATGCCGTGGGCTTTCAGCCGTTCGCGCATCGGGCCGTCGCCGGTGGTCTTCACGCCTGATTTGATCAGTTGCCGGTAAAGCGGGTGCTGGGTCTCGCCCTTGACCGAGATCTTCGAGAAGATCGGGAAGGTGACGTCGTAGGTGCTGGTGCAGAAATCGAGGATCTCGGCGTCGGTGCCGGGCTCCTGGCCCTTGAAATCGTTGGCGGGGAAAGCGGCGATGACGAAGCCGCGCTCGCGCTTTTCCCCGTAGAGCTTTTCGAGCCCCTCATATTGCGGCGTGAGCCCGCATTTCGAGGCGACATTGACGATCAAGAGCACCCTGCCCTTGTAGTCGTTGAGCGTGGTTTCACGACCATCCACTGATTTGACAGGAATATCCAGCACGTTCGCCGTCACGGGAACCTCCAATTTGGTGAGAAATTTCCGCAAACTTAGCGATATCGCCGCGATTGTCATCAGGCTCGGAATCACGCCGGCGTCAACAGAATGCGGATGCCGGTGCGGGCTCGCGGGCCGGCACCGGCTTGGACATATCAGGCGGGAGAGGTTTCCTTGACGTCGTCGAGCAGGAAATGCACGACGATATAATCCGTCTTGAAGTGGCGGCCGCTGTCGGAGACCGACTCGACGCTGCCGCCGTCCTTCGGATGCCAGGCGTGGTAGTGGGGATTGGTGGTGATCAGCGTGACGGCCTTGCCGGCCAGATTCCCTTCGCCCAGCCGGAAGCGCATCTCGGCGAGCGGCCAGATCCGCTCGTAATCCTCCATGGTGATGCGCGCCCTCAGCGCCTTCCGGTGCAACGGCGCTTCGCCGGCCTCGGCGGGTGATTCCAACATCACCTCCTCGGCTCCGTTGAAGACGGCGTTGAATTCTTCCGGCCACATGCGTCTCATGAAATCGCTCCTCCCGAGGCTTTTTCGTCGGTCCACGAATGAAACTTAGCGATTTGTCCGAAAGAAGCAAATTCCCGTCATGTGGTTGTCATCGAGGTCCCCTGCTCCTACGTTCCCCGCAGACCCGCATCTGGGCCGTCAACCGCCCGCAATCCGAGATCAGAGATGAAGACACGTGAAGAAAGGCAGGCGCTTAGGGCGAGCATGCCGCGCACCCCACTCAGCGCCCATCATATAGAAAACGCCCGCCTGTTGCCGGATCGCGGCGAGTTGCTCTACCGGATCCCGAATGGCGGCATCGGCGTCGAGGTGGGGGCCGCCTTCGGCGAATATACGGCGGAAATCCTGGAAAAGAACCGCCCGGCGCAGCTCTACCTCATCGATCCCTGGTCGATGGACCGCTACAGCTCCGGCCTCGATTCGATCCACACGCAATTCGCGGCCGAGATCGCGGCCGGGCGGCTGCACCTGATGCAGGGCACGTCTCTCGAAAAGCTGGCCGAATTCGAGGACGACTTTCTCGACTGGGCCTATATCGATACCGACCATTCCTTCGAACTCACCTGGCAGGAGCTGCTGCTCTGCGAAAAGAAAGTGAAGCGGACAGGGCGCATTGCCGGGCATGATTTCTGCACCGGCAATACGGTCAAGCCGATCGTCTACGGCGTCGTCGAGGCGGTCACCAAATTCTGCAAGGATTATGGCTGGCAATTCGAGTTCCTGACCGTCGAATCACATGCGCATTTTTCCTATTGCCTGAAACGGCTCTAACCGGCCGACACCGCGCCGGAATATTGCGCGTCGCTGACATGCTCCATCCAGTCGACATGTTTGCCGTCCAGCGCCTCGTGTATGGCGATATGCGTCATCGCCGTGTCCGGGCCAGCACCGTGCCAATGTTTTTCGCCCGGCGCGAACCAGACGGTGTCGCCGGCGCGAATCTCGCGGATGTCATCGCCCCAGCTCTGGGCAAGGCCCTTGCCCGAGGTGACGATCAGCGTCTGGCCGAGCGGATGCGTGTGCCAGGCCGTGCGGGCGCCGGGTTCGAAGGTGACGGAGGTTGCCCGTACCCGGGCGGGCGCCGGCGGCTCGATCAGCGGATCTTGGCGAACGGCGCCGGTGAAATAATCGGCCGGCGGTTTCATCGAGGGGCGAGAGCCGGCGGGTTTGATCTCCATGATTTTTCCTTTTCTATTCCATTGCGGTTGAAGCCTTGTAAGCTGACGATATTTCATCGAAGCGACCAATCAAGGCCGGATCGGCAATTGCCGCATAGTCGCCCGGCTGATAGGCCAATATCTTTCATCACCTAAAGCGCGTCGCATTGAACTTGGTTCATGCGACGCGCTTTAGTTCTTTGTTTTTACGCATGTCGTTATCCCGGAACCGCTGCACACTTCCGGACAACATGCATTGGGAGAATTTCTCATGAAACACCATGCTTTCGGACGTATGCCCTTCACCGTCACCAATGTCGGCTTCGGCGCCTGGCAGATCGGCGGCTCATGGGGCGATATCAGCGAAGCGGACGGGCGCGCGGCGCTGAATGCCGCACTCGACGCCGGCATGACCTTCATCGATACGGCTGACGTCTATGGCGACGGCCGCTCGGAAAAAATCATTGCCGACGTACTGAAGGCGCGCGGCGGCAAGCGCCCGATGGTCGCCACCAAGGCGGGCCGCCGCCTCAATCCGCATATCGCCGAAGGCTACAGCAAGGCCAATCTCGAAGGCTTCATCGACCGCAGCCTGAAAAACCTTTCCGTCGACAGCCTCGACTTGGTGCAGTTGCACTGCCCGCCGCGCGAAGTGTTTTACCAGCCGGAGGTCTTCGAAGGTCTCGACGCGCTGCAGACGGCCGGCAAGATCAAGGGCTACGGCGTCAGCGTCGAAAAGGTCGAGGACGGGCTGAAGGCTATCGAATATCCCGGCGTCGTCAGCATCCAGATCATCTACAACATTTTCCGCCAGCGCCCCGATCACCTGTTCTTCGCCGAGGCGCGCCGCAGGAACGTGGCGATCATCGCCCGTGTGCCGCTGGCAAGCGGCCTGCTCTCCGGCAAGATCACCCGCGAGACGCATTTTGCCAGCGACGATCACCGGAATTTCAACCGCCACGGCGAAGCCTTCGATGTCGGCGAGACCTTTGCCGGCGTGCCATTCGAGGTCGGCCTGCAGGCTGTGGAAGAGGTGCGCAAGCTGGTGCCCGCCGGCGGGACCATGGCCGCCTTTGCGCTGCGCTGGATTCTGATGAGCGACGCCGTCACCGTCGTCATTCCAGGCGCCCGCAATGGCGAACAGGCCAAGGCCAATGCGGCCGCCGCCGATCTGGCGCCGCTCTCGGCCGATGTCATGGCGGCAACACGCGAGATTTATGCGCGGTTGATCGCGCCGCATGTGCATCAGCGCTGGTAGGGTTGGAGCTGGGGGCTGCCGAAGCATCGGTGAGCCGACCTCGTCCTCACGCCTCTCCTTCTTCATGCGCGGCCTTGAGCCGAGCATGCACCCGCATGCGTGAGAGGCCGCGGCATGGATCCTCGGCTCAAGGCCGAGGATGACGAAGTGTGGGGAAGCGTCCATGCCAAACTCCGACGTCGCGGCACCACGCAGGCTATTGGAATTGCTACAGCATCTCGCCTCCTGCCGCCCGTTTCCCCCCAATCTCCGTCATGCTCGGGCTTGACCCGAGCATCCATGCCGAAGCCCTCTGCTTTGCAGATGTTCTTCAGTCGGATGCCCTCGCCTCACTGCGAATGCGGACGCCCCATGGGTCCTCGGCATCAAGGCTGTGATAACGGAAGTGAGGAGTTACGGCATCAAAGAGAAGAGGCCGAGCTTTCGCCCGGCTTCTTCTTTTGTATGTCTGTGACGACTCAGTTTGTCGCGCTGAGATCAACCGGGAAGAACAAGGTCTCGCCGGAGGAGTCGCTGACGCCGTCGTTGTCGGTGACGGCGTAGGGTTTGCCCGATGCATCGAAGGTGAAGCCTTCGAGCTTGTCGAGCACGTAGCCGTTGGTCGCCGTCTTCAACTCGCCGAGGAAGTCGTGGGCTTCGGTCTTCTTGACGACGGGAAGTTCGCCGCCGAGCTTGGCGGGCTTCAGCTCCGAGATCGCCACCTTGTAGAGCTTCTTCAGCTTGGCGGCATCGCCGACGAGGTTGTCGCGCTCGATGATGTAGACGCTGTCGCCCTGAGCCGAAATTTCCGACAGGCCGACCCAGCCGCTTTCCGTCTTGTCGAGCGGATAGCGCACGGCGCCCCATTCCTTCTTCTTCGGATTGTAGGAGACGAGCTTGACGAAGCCCTTCTCGTCGTCGGCCCACTCGCGCTGAACCGCCATCCAGAGCGTGGCATCGTCGCCGCTGCCGATAATGGTCACACCTTCGAAACCGAAGCGGATTTCGTTGGCGGCGAGTTCCTTCGGCAGGGCGATCTCGGCCTTGATATCGCCCTTGGCGTTGACGTTGTAGAGGGCGTGCGGGACGAGACGCTCGCCATAGCCTTCCGAGGCGAGCCAGAAGGAGCCGTCGGCGGCGACCGCGATGCCTTCGATGTCGAGCTTCTGAGCCGGGGCGCCGTCACGCTTGACGACGAGGGCGTCGGTGATGACGGCCGGCTTCGTGCTGGCATCGATCGTGTAGATCGTCGGCTGCGAGCCGAGAACGCTGTCGCTGACGGCATAGAGCATGCCCGGCTTGCCGGGAACGGCAGCGAGACCGGAAAGGGCTGCGAAGCCGATCGGATTGCCGTCCTTATCGGCGGAGACGATCTGCGGATAGGCTTTCCCACCTTCCGAACGCTCGTAGATCATCACATGCGAGCGTGCTCCGCCATCCTTGCCGAGGTCGAGTTCGTTGGCTGTCGCCAGTAGATTGCGCTGGGGAATGGCGACCGCGCCTTCCGGCGAAATGCCCGATGGCAGCAGCTGCACGAGCTCGGGATCCGCACCGGTATCCTTATAGACGCCGACGAGCGAGGCGCGCTCGGCGAGCAGGAAGAAATATTGGTCATCGCCGAACTTGGCGGCTTCGAGGCCTTCCGGCTCGACGCCCTTCGATCCCGAACGGCTTTCCGGATAGTGGCCGATATGGGCGACGGCGCGTTCGAAGGATGCGCCCGATTCGTAGAGAAGTTTGCCCGCCTTATCGAAGATGGTGAAGCCGCGCGAGCCGCCCTGGTAATCGCCTTCATCGGCAACGACGAGGCGGTTGTCGTCCAGCCACTTCACGGCATCGGGCTCGCGCAGCACGCCCTTCGATTCGCCGGTGAATTTCAGGGCGCCATCACGCTTGGTGTCGATGCCGGTGAGATCGATGCTGCCGGCGGAGAAATGCGTCTTCACCTCGGCCGTATTGGCGTCGATGATGACGATCTCGTTGTTTTCCTGCAGCGTCAGGGCAATCTCGTTCAGCCCGTTGAAGGCGACGAATTCCGGCTCCGGATCCTCAGGGGCAACGCCGGCGAGACCGGTTAGCGTCACATGCTTGATGCTGCCGCAATCAACAGTGCCGTTCTTAACCTGGAAGACGACGAGGTCGCCGGCCGGCATCTGCGGGATCTTGCCGTCATTGACGTCTTCGTCGCGCTCGTTTTCGATTGCAATAGTGCCGAGCGTCTTGTCCTTGTTGAGGGCGATCGAATCCGGCTGGCCGCCGAGATCGCAGGTGCTCTCGATCTTCTTGGTCGCCACGTCGACGATCGCCAGACGGCCTGAGGGCTTCGCCTTGCTCTCGGAGGTGTTGACGGCGACGAGCGCCTTACCGGCGCTCGAGGTGACCGATGTCGGCTCGCCATCCATCATCAGCGCGCCGCCTGATTTCGGCGCCTTGGCATCGGTGATGTCGATGAAGCCGATCGCGCCGAGCGGGCTGTCGCTGTAGATCAGCGTCTTGCCGTCGTCGGTCGCGGTGATGATTTCGGCCGATGTCGCCGCGAGCTTGTCCTTGTCGTCAGGCAGGTTCTGGGCGACCGGGAAAGAGGCGATGCGGTTAAAAACCGGTTCGGCCGCGGCCGGAAGGGCGACGGATGCGAGAAGCACGGCAGCAAGCGCTGCCTTGCGCGATGAAATTGTCATGAAATCCCCCATGTGTCGAATAGTCGAAACATGGGTTTTCTGCGGGACTGCCATGACAGAGACATGACAGTCCGTGACATTTTCACGAGGAGGCCGCTTGCCTTTCCCGGCGGATCTCGTTGCGCATGATGAAGAGCGATGCGGCGAGGATCAATCCGGCTCCCAGCCAGAGATAACCGGCCGGCGCATAACCGAAGAACAGCCAGCCGGCGAGCACATTGAGCGGCAGCTTCAGATCGTCGAACGGCTGCACATAGGCAGCGTCGGCGCTGGCATAGGCAAGGGTCAGCAGATATTGCGCCACGACCGTCAGGAGGCCCGCCAGCAGGAAGAGCGCTAGCGTCGCACCCGTCGGCACGGCAAGGCCCGCCGCAAGCGCCAGCCCGCCGTTGATCGGCGTCAGCAGCACCAGCAGCCAGACGGTGATCGTCTCCGGCTTCTCAATGCCGGTCAGGCTCTTGGTGATCAGCGACGATGCGCCCCAGAGCAGCGCCGAGAGCACCGGCAGCAATGCTGCCCAGGTGAAGCTGTCGGACCATGGCTGCAGGATGATCATCGCGCCGGCAAAGCCGACAGCGGTGGCCGCCCATCAGGCGGCGCCGACGCGCTCGCCGAGGAACAGGCGGGCGCCGAGGATGATGAAGAAGGGCGAGGTCATGACGAGCGCAATCGCCTGCCAGATCGGCACCGAAGCAAGGCCGGAAACCCAGGCCGCGACGCCGAGCGCGGCAAAGACCACGCGCACGACATGCCGCCAAGGATAGTTGGTGCGCATGGCCGAAAGACCTGCCTTGCGCAGGAAGGGCAAGGAGAAAAGGAAGGCGTAGGCATATTGCCAGAAGGCCGCCGAGGCCGGAGGAAAGGCGAGCTTCATGGTCAGCCACTGGGTGACGACGTTGAGGAGCGAAAAGGCCACGCCTCCAAGCACCATGAAAGTTGCGCCGGCAAGGGCGCGCGATTGCGAGACTGCAAGGGAATTCTGATTCATGTCTTTCATCCGAAACCTGGGACCAACATAAATCAGGACGCATGAGGCGACGACACGCTGAGGCCGGCAGTCCCCTGCCCGCGCGCGGCCATGCTCATTCTCTTTCATCCGGACTATACCGTCGGCTCCGGAATCGCACCGGATCTGCTGACCCCTCCCTAACCGAAGCTTGGGAAGACGCTCGCGGGCTCGGGCCGCAGCCCTTACCGCCGGTGGGGAGTTTCACCCCGCCCTGAGAACAGCTCCGTGGTAAAACAAAGTGCCGTATGCGGCAAGCGGCCATAACGAAAAGGGGCCCGGCAATGCCGAACCCCTCTCAAAAAAACCCTACACAGCCGGTCTCGTTTACGGCTGGCGGATAATCTCAAATCAGCCGTTGACGGCGTCCTTCAGGCCCTTGCCGGGCGTGAACTTCGGCACGTTGCGAGCCGGAATATCGACTTCAGCGCCGGTGGACGGGTTGCGGCCCTTCGATGCGGCACGATGAGAAACGGTGAAGCTGCCGAACCCTGCGAGGCGGATGTCGCCCTTGTTCTTGAGTTCAGCCTGGACAACGTCGAAAACCGCGTCGACAGCGGAAGCCGCGTCAGACTTCGTCAGTCCTGCCTTTTCGGCCACTGCGGACACGAGTTCATTCTTGTTCATGTTTCCACCCCTTTCTAAATGGTATGAAACGACTCAAATGTAAGCTAGGCGCAGAATAGGTTTCATCAGGCCCGCCGGGAACCCAAAAGCCCTGCAAATCAAGGAAAAGCAAGCGTCTCCATGACGTTTTCACAAAAAAGGCTGGCGTTTCCGCCAGCCTTTTTGCGTCTTTTGCGCCAAATGGGCATAAATGTGGCAAGCGCCACTCAATGCGCTATGGTTGCGCCCGTCTCATCAAGGCCTTCGACCGATGTGATCACCGGCGTTTCCACCGTGCCATCCCACTCGATCGGCTCGGGCCGGCGGACGAGCGCGTGCTTGATCACCTCGCCCATGCGGGAGACCGGGATGATCTCCATGCTGTTCTTCACATTGTCCGGGATCTCCGCCAGATCCTTGGCGTTCTCTTCCGGAATCAGCACCTTCTTGATGCCGCCGCGGAGCGCCGCGAGCAGCTTTTCCTTGAGACCGCCGATCGGCAGCACACGGCCGCGAAGGGTGATCTCACCGGTCATGGCCACGTGCCTGTTGACCGGGATGCCGGTCATGATCGAGACGATGGCGGTCGCCATGGCGACGCCGGCCGAGGGGCCATCCTTCGGCGTCGCGCCTTCCGGCACGTGCACGTGGATGTCGTTCTTTTCGAACATCGGCGGCTCGATGCCGAAATCGACGGCGCGCGAACGGACATAGGAAGCCGCTGCCGAGATCGATTCCTTCATGACGTCCTTCAGATTGCCGGTGACCGTCATGCGGCCCTTGCCCGGCATCATCACGCCTTCGATGGTCAGCAGCTCGCCGCCGACTTCCGTCCAGGCAAGACCGGTAACGACGCCGACCTGATCCTCGCCCTCGGCTTCGCCGTGACGGAAGCGCGGGACGCCGAGGTAATCGGCGATGTTGGCGGCCGTCACGTGAACGGACTTCGTCTTGCCCTTGATGATCTCGGTGACCGCCTTGCGGGCGAGCTTCATCAATTCGCGTTCGAAGCTGCGGACACCGGCTTCGCGGGTATACTGCTGGCTGATCGCCATCAGGGCGTCGTCGCTGACCGAGAATTCTTCCGGCTGCAACGCATGTTCCTTGATGGCCTTCGGCAGCAGGTGCCGCTTGGCGATCTCGCGCTTTTCATCCTCGGTGTAGCCGGCGATGCGGATGATTTCCATGCGGTCCATCAGCGGCGCCGGAATGTTCAGCGTGTTCGCCGTGGTGATGAACATCACATCGGACAGATCGTATTCGACTTCGAGGTAGTGGTCCATGAAGGTCGAGTTCTGCGCCGGATCGAGCACTTCGAGCAGAGCAGAGGACGGATCGCCGCGATAGTCCTGGCCGAGCTTGTCGATCTCGTCGAGCAGGAAGAGCGGGTTGGACTTCTTCGCCTTCTTCATCGACTGGATGACCTTGCCGGGCATCGAGCCGATATAGGTGCGGCGGTGACCGCGGATTTCGGCTTCGTCGCGAACGCCGCCGAGCGCCATGCGGACATACTCACGGCCGGTCGCCTTGGCGATCGACTGGGCGAGCGAGGTCTTGCCGACGCCCGGAGGGCCGACGAGGCAGAGGATCGGGCCCTTGATCTTGGTGGCGCGGGCCTGCACGGCGAGATATTCGACGATGCGCTCCTTGACCTTGTCGAGACCGAAGT
Organism: Rhizobium sophoriradicis; assembly: GCF_003939025.1. Classification (GTDB taxonomy): domain Bacteria; phylum Pseudomonadota; class Alphaproteobacteria; order Rhizobiales; family Rhizobiaceae; genus Rhizobium; species Rhizobium sophoriradicis. The sequence goes on along the minus strand of NZ_RQIH01000006.1, from coordinate 241,129 downwards.
GATCGGCTTCGAGGATCTTCTCGGCATTGTTGAGATCGGCCTTGATCTTCGACTTCTTGCCCCAGGGAATGCCGAGCAGCCAGTCCAGATAGTTGCGCACGACGGTGGCTTCCGCCGACATCGGGCTCATCTGGCGCAGCTTCTTCAGCTCCGCATCGGCCTTTTCACGGGCCTCCTTGGAGAGCTTGGTCTTGGCGATGCGCTCTTCCAGTTCGCTCATCTCGTCGCGGCCTTCCTCGCCGTCGCCGAGCTCCTTCTGGATCGCCTTCATCTGCTCATTGAGGTAGTATTCGCGCTGGGTCTTTTCCATCTGGCGCTTGACGCGCGAACGGATGCGCTTTTCGACCTGCAGAACCGAGATCTCGCCTTCCATGAAGCCGAGAGCCTTTTCGAGGCGAGCCTTGACGCTGGTCGTCTCCAGCATCTCCTGCTTCTCGGTGATCTTGATCGACAGGTGCGAGGCGACTGTATCGGCAAGCTTGGAATAGTCGTCGATCTGGCTGGCAGCGCCAACCACTTCGGGCGAAATCTTCTTGTTGAGCTTTACATAGCTCTCGAATTCGGAAACGACCGAGCGCGAAAGAGCTTCCAGCTCGACAGGATCGTCATGCGGCTCCTCGAGCACATGGCCGAGCGCCTCATAAAAATCTTCGCGGCTGGTATAGGTGTCGATCTCGGCGCGAGCGCGGCCTTCGACCAGAACCTTGACGGTGCCGTCGGGCAGCTTAAGCAGCTGCAGCACATTGGCGACCGTGCCGACATTGTGGATCGCCGAAGGGTCCGGATCATCGTCGCTGGCGTTGATCTGCGTCACCAGCATGATCTGCTTGTCGGAGCCCATGACCTCTTCGAGCGCACGGATCGATTTTTCCCGTCCGACGAACAGCGGCACGATCATATGCGGGAACACCACGATGTCGCGCAAAGGCAAAACAGGGTAGGCAGTGCTGCTCGCTACAGACGTTTTCTTCGTCATTTTTTTGTCCTTTCCATCGTCCCGTTACCGGGCTCTCTGCACGGCCGCTTGGGACCGGCCGGCTCTCACTTGGCTCTACAAGTGGAGGTTCTGACTACGCTTTTCAAGCCACGCTAACGCCCGCGTTCCCCGGGATGTGACAGCTTTGTTACAACGGAACGTCAACACTATGAAGCGCCTAGCTGGACCGGCGCTTACCATTTCCGACCAGGCTCAATACAACGCCAGAAAAGGCTTACGAGATCATCCCATCATTGCCAAGCATTACCCCTGCGCAACATCGGCAAAGGCAATTCCGGTCCCACCGGCAAAATATTAACAACGCCTCACATGATTTTTCAAATAGAAAGGGGCCTGCCGATGGCAAGCCCCCAAAATAATGGTGCGAAAGTGCAAGGTCACGCCGAAGCGTTGGCCTTTTCTTCCTGACGGTCGGCATAGATATAGAGCGGACGGGCCGAACCGCGCACCACTTCCTCCGAGATGACGACCTCGCGCACACCTTCCAGCGTCGGCAGTTCGAACATCGTGTCGAGAAGAATCTTCTCCATGATCGAACGGAGGCCGCGGGCGCCGGTCTTGCGCACGATCGCCTTGCGGGCGATTTCGCGCAGCGCGTCCTCGTGGAAGGTCAGTTCGACGTCTTCCATCTCGAACAGGCGCTGGTACTGCTTGATCAGCGCGTTCTTCGGCTCGGACAGGATCTGGATCAGCGCATCCTCATCGAGATCCTCGAGCGTCGCCAGAACCGGCAGACGGCCGATGAATTCGGGAATGAGGCCGAACTTGACCAGGTCTTCCGGCTCCAGCTCGCGCAGGACTTCGCCGACGCGGCGGTCGTCCTGAGCCTTGACGGTGGCGCCGAAGCCGATCGAGGTCTTCTCCCCGCGGGCAGAGATGATCTTGTCGAGACCGGCGAAGGCGCCGCCGCAGATGAACAGGATGTTCGTCGTGTCGACCTGCAGGAATTCCTGCTGCGGGTGCTTGCGGCCGCCCTGCGGCGGAACGGAAGCGACCGTTCCTTCCATGATCTTCAGAAGCGCCTGCTGCACGCCCTCGCCCGAGACGTCGCGGGTGATCGACGGGTTGTCGGACTTGCGCGAAATCTTGTCGACTTCGTCGATGTAGACGATGCCGCGCTGGGCGCGTTCGACATTGTAGTCAGCCGCCTGCAGGAGCTTCAGGATGATGTTTTCGACGTCCTCGCCGACATAGCCGGCTTCGGTCAGCGTCGTCGCATCGGCCATGGTGAAGGGAACGTCGATGATCCGGGCCAGCGTCTGGGCAAGATAGGTCTTGCCGCAGCCGGTCGGGCCGACCAGCATGATGTTCGACTTCGCCAGCTCGACTTCGCCGTTCTTGGAAGCGTGCGCCAGGCGCTTGTAATGGTTGTGAACGGCGACAGACAGGATCTTCTTCGCCTGCCGCTGGCCGATGACATATTCGTCGAGGACCTTGATGATGTCCTGGGGCGTCGGAACGCCATCGCGGGACTTGACCATCGAGGACTTGTTTTCCTCGCGGATGATGTCCATGCACAATTCGACGCATTCATCGCAGATGAAGACGGTCGGTCCGGCAATCAGCTTCCGGACTTCGTGCTGGCTCTTTCCGCAGAACGAACAATAGAGGGTGTTCTTGGAGTCGCCGCCGTTGCTGCCGCTGACCTTGCTCATATCATTTTCCTTCCAGCACGCCGCATTTCAAGGCGAAATCGCGGTCCACTCTATCAGCTCCTGGCGGCACTCCGTTTCCGGAGCCTTTGCCGAGAAGGGCTTCAGGGGCTACGAACCGGTTCCAGTCAACCATGTCCTGGTTCCGGCGGCAACGAATCCCCTTCGAATGCCAAATGCTATGTCACAAAAATTCAACATAGCATTAATAGTTACTATTAGCGTCTTCGTCGCCAGTTGAAAGCCTTGTTCGATCACAAATGAGATAGAACTGTGGCGGCAAAAACACCATCCCAATTTATTACTAGGCCTGCTCGCCTTCCATTTCGAGGCGGGACGTCAGAACCTTGTCGATCACGCCCCAGCCCTGGGCTTCGTCCGCATCCATGAAATGGTCACGATCGAGGGTCTTTTCAACTTCCTCGTAGCTGCGGCCGGTGTGCTTCACATAGACCTCGTTCAGCCGTCGCTTCATCTTGAGGATATCGCGGGCGTGGCGCTCGATGTCGGAAGCCTGGCCCTGGAAGCCGCCCGAGGGCTGATGCACCATGATGCGGGAGTTCGGCGTGGCGAAGCGCATGTCCTTGTGGCCGGCGGCCAGCAGCAGCGAGCCCATGGACGCGGCCTGGCCGATGCAAAGCGTCGAAACCGCCGGTTTGATGAACTGCATCGTATCGTAGATCGCCATGCCGGCGGTGACGACGCCACCGGGCGAATTGATGTAGAGGGCGATTTCCTTCTTCGGGTTTTCGGCCTCGAGGAAGAGCAGCTGGGCGCAGACGAGCGTCGCCATGTGATCCTCGACGGCGCCAGTCAGGAAAATGATGCGTTCCTTCAACAGGCGGGAATAGATGTCGTAGGAGCGTTCACCGCGGTTGGTCTGTTCCACGACCATCGGCACGAGGGCCATTGCGGTATCAACTGGGTTTCTCATGTGCGTCCTTTGTCAACGTCATGCCGGCGGCCGCCGGGAATCAAAGAAAATGCCATATCCCTACATAGAGTGTCCGTGCCCTCCTCTTCAAGACACGCATGAGGATAACGTTAAGAAGACGGGGCACGGCGGGCTCCTCTTTGATGCATGTCGTCATCCGGGAACCGCTGCACACTTCCGGGCGACATGCATCGAGCTTCGGCGCCAGCAGCCTCTTTCCCGTAAATGGCTGATGACCGCGAGCCCCCGGCGGCGTCTCCCCCGGCTTTTCTCCATGACAGGATGAAGGAAAGCTTACTCCATCCGGCAGCGCTCACATACGTTTACCCAACGGAAAGCCTACCGCCAGATACCGGCTGGAAATCATGCCGCAACGCAACAGCATTAAGGAAGTGGCGAGCTTCCTCGGCAAGGATGCGCCCCAACAGACAAGGTCGACGGGCAAGGGGTTGCTGCCGTGTTCAATATCGCTACAGGTCTCGCCATCTGGTGTTCGGAGGCCATGACACTCGCTCTGGTGCTTTTCGTCGCCTGGCGCCACAACGTCAGGAACGAAGCCTATCTCTATTGGGGCCTCGGCTTTCTTCTGACCGGCATCGGCTTTGCGATGATCGCGCTGCGCGGCCAAGTCCCCAGCCTGGTGTCCGTCGAGATCGGCAATGCCATCGCCCTGCTCGGCCAGAGCGCCTGGGTGGCGGGTTTTCTGGCGCTCGACCGCAAGAAGATCGAATGGTGGGCGCTGCTGCCTCCTGCAATCTGGCTGGCCGGGGTGTTCCTGCCGTGGGTCAACACCGACTATTCAAACCGCGTCGTGCTCTACAATCTCGCTTCGGCGACCGGCGCGACGGCGCTGGCCATGGCTGTCGCCGCCGGCGACATGCGCCGCGAGCGCACCCGCATCAAGCTGATGGGCGTGTTCGTCATACAGGGCTGCCTGTGTTTCGGCTCGGCGTTGACGATGGCGGTAACGCTGCCCAGCGATATCGACGCGACCAATCTCGGCGGCGTCTCGGCAATGGCGAGCGCCTTCCTGCTCACCATCGCCTTCGCGCTTACCTGCCGGCTGGTCATGGAACGCTCCGAACGGCATCTGCGGACAATGACACTGACCGATTCACTCACGGGCGTGCTCAACCGCCGCGGCCTGCTCGGCTATTTCGAGACCATTCAGGAAAGAGCCCATAGCGAACAGCGGCAGGTCGCGGTGATCCTATTCGACCTCGACCATTTCAAGCGCGTCAACGACCGCTTCGGCCACCAGTCCGGCGACGCGGTGCTCACCGCCTTCGCGCGCATGGCCCGGCAGTATATTCCAAACCACATCTTCGGCCGCATGGGCGGCGAGGAATTCGCCGCCTTTGCCGCCGTCTCCGACCAGATGGAAGCCGAGGCGATCGCCGAAGCGATCCGCACCGAATTCTGCCGCCTTCCCGTCGCCACCGGCGAAGCGATCGTTCCGGTTACCGTCAGTATCGGCATTGCGCTCGCCGCCTCGATCGAAGCCAATATCGACAAGCTGATTTCGGCCGCCGACCGGGCGCTCTATGCCGCCAAGGCCGCCGGCCGCAACTGCACGGTCACCTTCGGCGAAGCGGAAGCGGCGGCCCCGGCGCCGGCCACCCCGAGCCCCACTGCCGGCGAACTCGTGCCGACGGTCGATGATCAGGTCGAGGCGCTGCGGCGCATGGGCACACTGTCGCGGGCCGGCTAAAGCGCATCGACGCGCTTTAGCTCTTTGTTTTTTATGCATGTCGTTGTCCCGGAACCGCTGCACACTTCCGGGACATGCGTTAGCCGCCGCGTGAAAATAGAATCAATCCTTGAGCTTAGACACGGATCTTAATGTCGCCGGCGCCTCCGATCGGACAAGCTTTGTTTCCGGCCGGCTCTCCTGATCCGCATCTTTTCGAGGCCCGGCAAATCCGCTAAGCCTCGGGGCATGACGATACCGCCCTTTCTTTCGATCGATCAGGCCAGCCGCCATGTCTCGCTGGACGCGCGCAACCCGGCCTTTTATGGCAATCCGAATGCCGTCTATGCCGCGCTTCACGCTCATTGCCCGACCTTCTACTGGACCGAGCAGAAACAGTGGTTCTTCACCGGCTACGACCATGTGAACGGGCTGTTGCGCGACCGCCGCTTCGGCCGGCAGATCCTGCATATCGCCAGCCGCGAGGAGCTCGGCCTTGCCGAGCCGATGCCGCATCTTGAAAATTTCGATCTCTCCGAACGTTATTCCCTGCTCGAACTCGAACCGCCGGAGCACACGCGGTTGCGCACCCTCGTCAACCGCGCCTTCGTCTCGCGCCATGTCGAGAGGATGAAGCCGGAGCTTGCCGAGCTCGCCAACCGGCTGATCGACGGCTTCGCCGACAAGCGCGAGGTCGAACTGCTCTCGGCTTTTGCCGACATCATCCCGGTGACGATGATCGCCCGCATGATCGGCATTCCCGAGGAGATGGGGCCGCAGCTGCTCGCCTGGTCGCACGCCTATGTCCGCATGTACATGTTCGGCCGCACGCGCGCCCAGGAGGAAGAGGCCGAACGGGCGGCGAAGGAATTTTCCGCCTATGTCAGGACCGTCATCGCCGAGCGCCGCGCAGCGCCGCGCGACGACCTGCTCACCCACATGATTCATACCGAACACAAGGGCCAATATCTCACCGAGGAAGAGCTGATCTCGACGACGATCGTGCTGCTCAACGCCGGCCATGAGGCGACCGTGCACCAGATCGGCAATTCCGTGCGCACCATCCTCGACAGCGGCTCGGATCCGGCGACGCTCTTCCGCGACGAGACGACGGCGGAGCGCACGGTCGAGGAGACGCTACGCATCTGCGCGCCAGTTCACATCTTCCAGCGCTGGGCGCTCGAGCCCGCCGAAATCGACGGCGTCTCGTTCAAGCGCGGCGACAAGGTCAGCCTCATCCTCGCCGCCGCCAATCTCGACCCGGCGAAATTCAGCGATCCGCTCGCCTTCCGGCCCGACCGCAGCGAGGCGCCCAACCTCTCCTTCGGCGCCGGCATCCATTTCTGCATCGGCGCGCCGCTGGCGCGGCTGGAGCTCAACGTCGTGCTGCCGATCCTGTTCGAGCGGCTTGCCGGCCTGAGGCTCGCGAAGACGCCCGTGGTCAAGGACGTCTACCATTTCCACGGGCTGGAGCGGCTGGATTTGCAGTGGTGATCCCGAGGCTTGACCCTCGGCGACTGGAGGACCCGTGCGGCGTGCCGGTTGAATCCGACGCGCTAAACACTCTTGTAAGACATGTTTAGGCGGCGGCCTCTTCCTGCAGCTTGCCGGAGATGTCGCGGGCCGACATGGGTTTTCCCATCAGATAGCCTTGAAGCTGATCACATCCGGCGTCCCGCAGGATCGCCGCCTGGCGCGAATTCTCGATGCCTTCGGCGGTAACGGGGATCTGCAGGGCGGTCGCCAGCGAGATGGTTGCCCGAAGAACATCGGCGCCCTTTGCGCCTTCGTCGAGCGCGGAGACGAGCGAGCGGTCGATCTTCATGCGATCGAAGCCGAATTGCCGCAATGCGCCGATGCTGGCGTAACCGCAGCCGAAGTCGTCGAGCGCGAACTTGATGCCGACGCGTTTGAGCTGGTCGATCGAGCGCCGGGCCTGATCGGAATTCGTCATCAGAACGCCTTCGGTGATCTCCAATGTCAGGCGCTTCGGGTCGAAATCGAGTTCCCGCAGGACCGAGATCACTTCGGCGGCAAATTCCGGATTGCAGAGCTGGACCGGCGAAACATTGACCGACAGCGCCAGGTCCGGCCAGTTCTTGGCATGCGCGACCGATGTTCTCAGCATGTGCGCGCCGAGCGCATCAATGAGACCACATCTTTCCGCGAGCGGAATGAAGACCTCCGGGCTGACATTGCCGGCCGCCGTTCGCCAGCGCGCCAGCGCTTCAAGACCGGTCACCGTGCCGGTCGAGGCAGAGACGAGAGGCTGGAAGACGGCTTCGATCGTACCGGCGCCGATGGCGCTCTTCAGGAGGGTCTCCAGCTCGGCGACCCGCTGGCGCTCACGGTCGAGCTCGGGGTCGTATTCGATCGCTTGGCCTCTGCCATTTGCCTTGGCGCGATAAAGCGCCATGTCCGCTCTGCGCAGAAGCTCCAGGGGCTCGATGTCTCCGTCTCGCGCGGCAGCTCCGATGCTTGCGCCGACCTCGATTGTCCGCCCATCGATGTTGAAGGGCTCGGCAAACAGCGCCAGAACGGCCCTCTCCATCTCATCGCAGGTGGCAGCGCCAACATGCACCAGCGCAAACTCGTCGCCCCCCAGCCTGGCGGCGGCGACGACTTCCGGATGGCAGGCCGTCAACGCCTTCGAGACCAGGCGGATCAGGTCATCGCCGACGGCATGCCCCCAGGCATCGTTGACGGCCTTGAAGCCATCGAGATCGACCAGATAGAGCCGGGGCGGCGTTGAGGCCGGATCCTGCAGCTCTTCGAGCAGGCTGAGCAGCCCCTGTCTGTTCAACAGGCCGCTCAGACTATCGTGGCCCGCTTCGTAAAGCGCTGCCTGCGCCAGCTGGCGCAGACGCCGCGCCTCGGACGCGCCGACCATCAGAACACCGACCAGGAACAGCACGAGGATAACGATGGCGGCCGCGATGTAAGGCGTCACCTGATGGAACACCGTGCTTCCGGGCGCCTTGCTGGGCCAGACGAGATAGCCGATGACCGCACCCTTCATGTCTGTGATCGGGGCGTTCAGGAATTCCGGCGTCGGAACCTTCTCCAGGCGCAAACCGTCAAGCTCGTGTTGATTCGACAGCATATCGAGGACTTCAGACGTGAATTCCTTGTAAAAGCTCAGCGTGCTGAATTTTGCAGTGTCGGCAACGTCATCGAAAGGTTGGATTGCCTGCGATGCGATCAGCGCGATACCGGTTTCGGTCTTGATGAAATTAACCAACGGCGCCTTCGCCGGATCGGCGGCCACATTGATCTGCTGATAAAAGGCCCTGCCGAAGAACGCGGCGGGCTCGAAGGGCTTGCCCTTGGCATAGGCCGACACGATCGACGTCCGGTCGGGTCCGATTACGATCGCACCGTCGTAAAGCGGGTAATCCTCGCTGGTCTTTCCCCAATTCTCATAGGCCCAATCCGCAGCATTCGGAGAGGAAGCCGCACGATAGGCATCGTCCCAGACGGCATTATCCGTCGTTGTCGCACCGAGGCGGGCGACAAAGGCTGCGATCGCGGCGCGGGCGGCGCGAGTGGCGCGGGCATCGTCGATCCCGTTCGCCGACCGGGTCATAGTCGCGACGACATGGGCCATGAGGCCTGTGAGAACGAGGGCTACCAGAAGGAAGCAGACCGTTGTCGCAATGATGGAAGAGGTTTGGGTGCGAACGTGCCTACCCGCAAGATTCGACGACATGCCAATCCCGAAAAGATGAATTGCAAGGCCATGTCTGTTGTGACGGCAGGAGACATCATGTCCGCAATGCGCTGCAGGTAAGCTCTAGCATTTGACGATGTAGGTCCCATTAATGGGAAAGATCAAATGCCGTCTATCCGCAAATGCGAAGCGGTCTTTTCAGGAGAACCGGCGCATAATCGCCGCAAACCGGGACAGGCCCGGCATCATCACAGCCGATCTGCAGCCGCCGCTCAAAGCCTGATCACATAGTCCTTGCGAGTCGTTTCAACGACTTCCCAGGTTCCCTTGAAGCCGGGTCTGAGGATCATCCGGTCACCCGCCTTCAGATGAACCGGCTCGCCGCCGTCTTCGGTGACGATCGAATGGCCGGACAGCAGGCTGAAATATTCCCATTCCTCGTAAACGATCCGCCATTTGCCGGGCGTCGCCTCCCAGATGCCGCAATAGAGGCCGCCTTCGGCCTCCTCCAGATTCCAGGTCCGGAACTGCGGATCGCCGGAGATGATCCGACCGGGTTCGGGCGCGCCCAACTCCGGTTCGACGCCATCGATGCCGAAGGTGATGAAGTTGCTAACAGTCATTCTGGATCTCTTCGAATTGAGTGTTCTTCGCAGCATAGGTTTAGATGAGGCGCGCTCGCAATTATTGGTTTTCCCATGCGCCTTTGCAGCATGCGTTCAACATCGTCGCACCGGTCCGCCATAGTGACGCCATAGAGTTGGGACCAATACCGCTTGATAGACAGGCGGATGGCGAAAAATGAGATTGCTGGCTCTCCTTGCGGTGGCCGTTTTGCTAACGGTGGTTCAGGCCCGCGCCCAAGTTTATGAACCGTATGATGGATACGACGAATACGGGGGCTACGGCTATGATGACCCCTACAGCCCGTATCCACCTCCGCCCTATTACGACCCCGCCCCTGGCTATGAGGAACCCCTGTATGATCGCAGGGCACCCTCGACGCGAAGCGCTAGAGGAAACATCGTGATCGCCACGCGCGAACACACACTTATTTATACGACAGCAAACGGAGAGCAGTTCGTTTACCCCATAGCCGTCGGCCGCGAAGGCAAGCAATGGTACGGAACGACGCGGGTGGTGTCGAAGCGAATGCATCCCGAATGGCGGCCAACGGCCAGCATGCGTCAGAAGAACCCGAGGCTTCCAGCGGTCGTGAAGCCAGGCCCCAACAATCCGCTAGGGACCCGAGCGATATACCTTGCCGATGGGCTGCTGCGCATCCACGGTACCAACGACCCGTCCTCCATCGGAACCAATGCGTCGAGTGGTTGTTTTCGAATGTACCTCGAGGACGTCGAGGAGCTTTACGATATGGTCCAGCCGGGGACCCGAGTGATTGTCCAACGGTAATCGGATCGGGTGAAGACCAGCTGATCCCCTCGCCAGCCTTACCTCCCGGTTGGGCTGTTTCAGATCTTCGAAAGCGCCTGTTCGAGGTCGGCGATGATGTCCTTGACGTCCTCGATGCCGACGGAAAGGCGCACCACATCGGGGCCGGCGCCGGCGGCGATCTTCTGTTCGTCGCTCAGCTGCCGGTGCGTCGTCGAGGCGGGATGGATGACGAGCGAGCGGGTGTCGCCGATGTTGGCAAGATGAGAGAAGAGCTCAAGGCCCTCGACCAGCGTTTTGCCCGCCTCATAATCGCCCTTGACGCCGAAGGTGAAGACGGAGCCGGCGCCCTTCGGCGAGTAGCGCTGCTGCAGGGTGTGGTTCGGGTCGTCCTCGAGGCCGGCATAATTCACCCAGGCGATCTTGCTGTGCGCCTTCAGCCACCTCGCCACGGCGATCGCATTGTCGCTGTGGCGCTGCATCCTGAGCGGCAATGTCTCGATCCCCGTCAGGATCAGGAAGGCGTTGAAGGGCGAGATCGCCGGCCCGAGATCGCGCAGGCCGAGAACGCGGGCGGCGATGGCGAAGGCGAAATTGCCGAAGGTCGCATGCAGGACCATGCCGTTATATTCCGGCCGCGGGCTGGACAGCATGGGGTAATTGCCGGATTTTGACCAGTCGAAAGTGCCGCCGTCGACGATAAGGCCGCCCATGGAATTGCCGTGGCCGCCGAGGAATTTCGTCAGCGAATGCACGACGATGTCGGCGCCGTGTTCGATCGGACGGATGAGATAGGGGGTTGCCATCGTATTGTCGACGATGAGCGGCAGGCCGTTGCGGTGCGCAACCTCGGCGATCGCCGCGATATCGACGAAGGTGCCACCGGGATTGGCGAGGCTCTCGATGAAGATGCCGCGCGTCTTCTCGTCGATCTGGCTTTCGAAGCTTGCCGGATCGGCGGAATCGGCCCAGCGCACCTGCCAGCCGAAATTCTCGAAGGCATGGCCGAACTGGTTGATCGAGCCGCCGTAAAGCTTGCGTGCAGCAATGAAATTCTCGCCGGGGCGCATGATGGTGTGGAAGACGATCATCTGTGCGGCATGGCCGGAGGCGACGGCAAGGGCCGCCGTGCCGCCCTCGAGCGCTGCGACGCGCTCCTCCAGCACGGCCTGCGTCGGGTTCATGATGCGCGTGTAGATATTGCCGAACGCCTGCAGGCCGAAGAGCGCGGCGGCATGATCGGAATCGTTGAAGACGTAAGCGGTCGTCTGGTAGATCGGCGTTACCCGCGCACCGGTCGCCGGGTCGGGCTGGGCGCCGGCATGGATCGCCAACGTGTTGAATCCCGGATCATTCTTGGCCATGTCGTCCTCCAGTTATTGCTGACGGCCGGGATCATAGCCTCTCCCGGACGAAAGTTAATCGCGATCCGTTTCAACCCACCGGCGTTCGGTGGAAAATCCGTCTCTGCGGAGCGCAGCAATGAGATCAGGCAATGAGCCGGGGATATTCGATCGCCGGGCAGCGGTTCATCACCACCTTGATGCCGGCGGCCTCCGCCTTTGCCGCAGCCGCATCGTCGCGGACGCCGAGCTGCGCCCAGATGACCTTCGGCAACGGCCTCAGCACCAGCGCCTCCTCGACGACGCCGTCCAGATATTCGGCAGCGCGAAAGACGTCGATCATGTCGATCGGCACAGGAATGTCGGCGAGCCGGGCAAAGACAGTGCGGCCGTGGATCTGTTTACCCGCCTGCCCCGGGTTGACCGGAATGACCTCATAGCCGCGCGACAGCAGGTAGCCCATGACGCCGTTGCTCGGCCGCGCCGGATTGGGCGAAGCGCCGGTCAGGGCGATGGTCTTCACCGAATGCAAGATGCCGGCGAGGAAGTCATCCGTGTAGCTGTCGTGATTCATGTCCGCTTCTCCACTTGCGAAAGTCGTTCGCCACGGCGCGCGTGATTTTTGCTTTTGCGTGAAACCAGTTGCGCGCCTTTCCCGTATATATGGGTTGGATAGTTTCTGAGGATGATTCGATGAAAAAAATCGCTCTTGCCCTCATGCTCGTGCTCGCCGCATCGCCGGCACTGGCAATCTCGCGCTACAATCCACTCACCATGAGCTGTGCCAGCGTGCGCGCCGCCATCCACAATCAGGGCGCCGTCATCTTCCGCTATCAGTCCCCCCGCGGTCTGCCCCTCTATGATCGTTACGTCCGCAACAGCCATTATTGCGACGCGACCGACTATGCCGAGTGGACCCACATCCCCTCGAAAGACGATCCTCGCTGCCCCGTTCTGAACTGTCAGAACATAGACAACCTGGACGGGATGCTGTTCGTTCCACATCATCAGCTTTGAGGTTTTTGCCGCCGTGATTGCGGCAGATGCCCTACGCCCTTCGCGTTTGCGAATGTTGGCTGGCTCAATCGCGCGCTACGATTTTCCAAGGAATTTACAATCAAAAGCTTTATTTTCCGCGTATTTCAAAGTTATAGAATAATATCTGTATTTCAGCAACATAGAATGATCCCTTCCGAAATTCCTCCGGGCGCTTTCCTCTTTCGTTCCCTTTAGGGCCACCCTATGTTCCGTCGTCCATTAGCAGCATCTCATAGTTGAGGAGATCTCGTGGATTGAACGTATGTCGCGCGCACGTAATAATTGTCGGGTACCCCGCGATTGTTTGGATATTGAAAGGGTGATATTCCAGACAGGAAGGCATCCGCGACCGCGGCAAAGCAGTTTCGTGCAAATCGCAGTTGTCCTTGCAGAAGCTTGCCCCGTCGGGGCGAAGCGCATGTCCTCCCCTGCAGTTTCGGATTTGGTCCTTGCCTCTCGACGTCATCCTGCTCGTTCTGTTCGGTGCATTGCTGCATGCGACATGGAACGCGATCGTCAAAGCGGGCAGCGACAAATCCCTTGATGCGGCGCTGATTTCGGCCGGCGGCGCGGTATCAGCCTTGCCGTTCCTGGCATTTTTGCCCTTGCCGCAAAGTGCGGCCTGGCCGTTCATCGGCGCTTCGGCCATCCTGCAGTTCGCCTATTTCCAGCTGGTAGCCGCCGCCTACCGGGCCGGGGATATCGGCCTGGTCTATCCGCTGATGCGTGGCTGCACGCCGTTGCTGATCGCCGCGACAAGCGGTGTCGTCCTCAGTGAAGACCTTTCCGGCGCCGCGCTCGCCGGCATCATGACGATCTCAGCCGGCGTCCTGACGCTCGCCCTGGAGGCGCGTCGGGGCAGTGGCCGTGCCGTCGTCCTCTCCATTGCCAATGCCTTCGTCATCGCCAGCTACACCTATGTCGATGGCATCGGCGCGCGCCTTTCAGGCAACGCGGTTTCCTATACGTTGTGGATGTCGCTGCTGCCGCCCATACTGCTGTTTGCCTGGGCGGCGTCCCGGCGCGGCAGCCTGACGGTGCTGCGCCACGTTCGCCGCAACTGGTGGCGCGGCCTTATCGGCGGCGCGGGTTCGATTGCTTCTTACGGACTGGCGCTCTGGGCAATGACGAAGGCCCCGGTCGCGACCGTCGCCGCGTTGCGGGAAACCGCGATCGTCTTCGGGCTGGTCATCTCGGTCGCCGTGTTCAAGGAAAAAGCCGGAATTTGGCGTTACGTCGCCGGCGTCGTCATCGCAGCCGGCGTGCTGGTTCTGAAGCTAGGGTGATCATTCACCCTTCCACTCCGGCTTGCGCTTGCTGAGAAAGGCGCCGATACCCTCCTGCGCATCCTGCGTCAGCATGTTCTCCACCATCACCCTGGCGGCATAGTCATAGGCCGCCTCCACCGGCAGTTCGAGCTGCCGATAGAAGGCCTCCTTGCCGATCTTTAGTGTCAATGGCGATTTGCCGGCGATCACGGCCGCATATTTGGCAACGACCTGCGCCAGATATTGCTTCGGCACGATGCGGTTGACGAGGCCGAAATCCTTGGCCGTCGAAGCATCGATCGTCTCGCCGGTCAGCAGCATCTCCATCGCCTGCTTGCGATGGGCGGCACGGGTTACCGCCACCATCGGCGTCGAACAGAACAGGCCGATATTGACGCCTGGCGTGCAGAACGTCGAGGTGTCCGTGCAGATGGCCAGATCACAGGAGGCAACGAGCTGACAGCCGGCAGCCGTTGCAAGCCCGTCGATCTCGGCGATGACGGGTTTTGGCAGATGGGTGATCTTCAGCATCAGATCGGCGCAGAGCCGGAAACTCTTCTCGAAGAAGGCAGCCCCCTGATCTTCATCGACGCGATGGGCGGTGAGTTCCTTGAGGTCATGGCCGGCGGAAAAGACGGAGCCGGTCGAGGCGATAACGATGACGCGCACATCAGCATCCGATCCCGCCTTTTCGAGCTCAGCCATCAGCGCCTCGAGAAGCGCGATCGAAAGCGCGTTGGCCGGCGGGTCGTTGAGCACGAGACGCAGCACGCCATCGCGCAGGGAGCGAAGCAACAACCCGTCCGCCCTGTCCGCTTCCTTCCGGAATGATACGATTTCGGCCATGATGCTGCTCCCTGCTGCTCGATTTCCACACAGCTGTTCTGCCACAAGGCGCCGGCACTTTCGAGCAGGATCCTCCCTCCCCCCGGCGGCATGGTCAGGACCAGAACCATGATTTCGATGTCTCGGCCGTCGCCTGCGCACGGGTCAGGCCGATATCGCGAAGGTCTTCATCGGTGAGTTCCGAAAGCCTGCGGCGGCTGCGTCGCTTTGTGAGCCAATGCTCGACGGCCGCCGACAAGCCTCGACCCCAGCGGACCGTCCGCCGGAGTTTCGACCGAAGCGCATTGCGCGGCGTTTCAAAGATTGCATCGAATTCCAGGGTCATCTCTTCGTCCTTTTCTCAACGAAGGAAGGATGCGCTGGAAGATGGAATGAAAGAAGCTTATGGATATTATGATGTGCATAAGGATTTCTTTTATATGCCACTTAATCTCGATCAGCTCGCGAGCTTCGTCAATGTCGCCGACCTCGGAAGCTTTACGGCCGCCGCCGACAAGGAGGGCGTGACGCAACCGGCGGTCAGCCTGCAGGTCAAAGGCCTTGAGCAGCGGCTCGGCGTCCGGCTGATCGAGCGTGTCGGACGGCGAGCGCAGCCGACGGCGGCGGGCCTTGACCTGCTTTCGCACGCGAGGCGTCTGCTTCAGCAAGTGGCAGCGGCGGAAGAAGCGATGCTGCCGCACAGGGAAGGCGCCAGCGGCCGCGTGCGCATCGGCAGCGGCGGCACCGCCTCGATCCACCTGCTTCCACGCGCCATCGCCGCTGCCAGGAAGGCGATGCCCGGCCTCGAAATCACCGTCCATATCGGCAATGCCGACGATATTCTGCGCGATCTGGAAACCAACAGTCTCGACATCGCCGTCGTCGCTCTGCCGGCCTCGGGACGGAATTTCGCGATCGAACCGTTTTACGAGGAGGAGTTGCTCGCGGTCGCTCCCGTCGGCAGCCTCGTGCCCGAAGGCGGGCCGGACGCTGCCTTCATGCGCGACAGGACGCTGCTGCTTTATGAGGGAGGCAATACGAGGCGAGCAATCGACGCTTGGTTGGCCGCCCCCGATATCAGGACCCGCCCTGCGATGGAGTTCGGCAGCGTCGAGGCTATCAAGGAGTTGGTGGCGGTGGGGCTCGGCTGGTCGATCCTGCCGGGGCTGGCGCTCAAGCGCGACCTTGCCGGTCTGGTGACAACGTCGTCGCTGAAACCGAAGCTCATGCGCCGGCTCGGCATGGTTCTGCGCCGGGACAAACATCTGACACGCGGCCTTCGGGAAATGATGAAATGTCTGCGGGAGTTCAAGGATTAGGACCACTTGCGATCCTGGCCCGTCGCGTCAAATCCAAGTCGCGGTAGCGGTAAAAAGCCAAAGCAGGCCATCCAGCGATCTCGGCAATTATGAGGTATTATAATACCGTATAGGTAAGTTGTTGTTTTTCCTATCGTTTTTTTCAGGTCGCCGAAAATGACGATATTGACCCGATGTCACATTCCCTTTATACACCGCACCAGAACGCAGCCTTCCGGGCTGCTTTCTTTTTGGCATGTCTTGCGCCTGCCAATCCAAGCAACAAGAAACGCCCTTCCAGCCTTCGGGCAAGGGTCCCAAAAGAGAGTATTCACTATGGCTACCTTCTCCCAGAAGCCTGCAGAGGTGGAGAAGAAGTGGGTGATCATCGACGCCGAAGGGCTGGTCGTTGGCCGTCTCGCTTCCATCATCGCTATGCGCCTGCGCGGCAAGCACAAGGCAACCTTCACCCCCCACGTTGACGACGGCGACAACGTCATCGTCATCAATGCCGACAAGGTCGTTTTCACCGGCAAGAAGTATTCCGACAAGGTCTACTACTGGCACACCGGTTACGCCGGCGGCATCAAGGAGCGCACCGCACGCCAGATCATCGAAGGCCGCTTCCCGGAGCGCGTCCTCGAAAAGGCCGTCGAGCGCATGGTTCCGCGCGGCCCGCTCGGCCGTCGCCAGATGAAGAACCTGCGCGTCTACGCCGGCGCCAACCATCCCCATGAAGCCCAGCAGCCGGTCGCCCTCGACGTTGCCGCGCTCAACAAAAAGAATGTAAGGAGCGCCTGATCATGGCTGACCTCTCCTCCCTGAAGGATCTCGGCACGGCTTCCGAAGCTGCTGCTCCGGCGCACGTCCGCAAGGTCGATTCGCTCGGCCGCTCCTACGCGACCGGCAAGCGCAAGAACGCCGTCGCCCGCGTCTGGGTCAAGCCGGGCTCCGGCAAGATCATCGTCAACGGCAAGGAATTCGCGGAATATTTCGCCCGTCCGGTGCTGCAGATGATCCTGCGCCAGCCGATCGTCGCGGCTGCCCGTGACGGCCAGTTCGACATCGTCGCAACCGTTGCCGGCGGCGGCCTCTCCGGCCAGGCCGGTGCCGTTCGCCACGGCCTTTCCAAGGCGCTCACCTACTTCGAACCGGGCCTGCGCTCGGTGCTGAAGAAGGGCGGCTTCCTGACCCGCGACAGCCGCGTCGTCGAACGCAAGAAGTACGGCAAGGCAAAAGCCCGCCGTTCGTTCCAGTTCTCCAAGCGCTAATCGCTTTGGACAGACGGAAATACGAAGGCCGGGGAAACCCGGCCTTTTTTGTTGTGCAATCGGCTCTTAAAAGGTCGGAGCCGCTGCAGCGCTGTGCGCGCTTCAGGACCCACAGCATGCCGCGCAAAACCATGCAGCGCTTCTGCGGCAACGGCATGCGTAAATAAAGCAGAAGGACGCGTCTGAAAGATCCGACGCGCTTCAGTCCTTTGGTTTTATGAAGGTCGTTACCGGAACCGCTGCACACTTCCGGGCGACATGCATTAGTCGGAAGCGAGCGCTGCCATACCATTCCCGTCCGCCATGTCGTCTCGCCCGAGAGTGACCATGATTTCGTCGGCGACGGCTTCCGCACCTGCCGGGGTGAAATGCACCTTGTCGGAAATGAAGGTCTTGCCTCCCCGCGCCAGATCGCACCGGCCCGTCTCCATCCCGCAGAAAATCTTGGCCGGATTGACGCGCAGCACATGGCTATCCTTGGGGTCGTCGAGATAGGCATAGGTAGGCGCCGATTGCTTGAGAAATTCATCCTAGGCGATCGTGATCGTCGGCGCCGGCGTGCCCTTGTGCATCAGCTTCGCGACCTTGGCGGTGATCTCCGTGTCGCCGCGCGGATGCGGATAGATGATGACGACGCGGATGCCGACCGACGTCAGCTCGCCGACGGTTTTGTCGAAGGCATCCCTCAACCGCTGCCCTACGTCTGATGTCGCGACTTCCTCGCCGCTGAACCTGTAGCGCGACTGCTCGAAAAAGATCTTCCAGGAGGCAGCGAGAAAGACCGTTTTCACCTTGCTCTTGACGAGATGGTCGATCGCCGCAGCGTTGAAGGCACCGCAGTCGCGCGCCTGGTGCGGGACCATCGAGACGTCGGCGATCGGCGCACAGAAGCTGTGGGTGATCTGCTGCAGGCCGATATTCATGCCGTCCAGACGCTTGGCCAGCGCCGGCGTCAGCGACGAGGCCAGGGAATCTCCGAGGATGGCGTATGTCTGTGCGTGGCTGCCGTTGAATACGCAGCCCTTGATCGGCATCGTATCCCAGCCCGACGCGCCCTCGAGAAGGCAGGTCTTGCTCCAATCATTGTTCGCCATGAATTCCTTGATTGGCGCAGGCAGACGCCATGGAATGCCGCGCGTGTCGTGGCCGTAAATGCCGAAGGTGATAAAGGCTGCAAGCACCACGGATACCGATGCGACCAGGCTGCGGGTCGACGGCAACAATCGGCGCTCACCCCTGCGGAACGGCTGCTCGACGAAACGCCACGAGATATAGGCCAGTACAAGCGAAAGGCAGGCGAGAGCGCCCATTACGGTCAGCGGCGGGGGATCAATACTACGGATCCGCGCAAAGGCAAAAAGCGGCTGATGCCAGAGATAGGCGCTGTAGCTGATCTGGCCGATCATCGTCAGGGCGCGGGTTGAAAGCATTGCCGCCACCCAGGTTCCCTGTCGCGCATAGAGCAGCACGAGCGTCGCGCCGACCACGGGAACCAGGGCAAGCGTCGAGGGTATGGGCGCGGTTTCGTCGAAATAGAGGACGGAGAAGGCGATCATGCCGAAGCCAACGAGCGACAACGGATTGCTGCCGCGCGTTTGCCCCTTTAACTGGATGAAACTGCAGATCGATCCGGCCAGAAATTCCCAGGCCCGCGACGGCAAGAAACAGAAATTGGCCGAGGGAAAGGCGCGCGACGCCCACTCGCTGTAGGCAAGGCTGGCAAGCGCGATCACAACCAGGACCGCAAAGAGCCAGCTCGGCTTGCGCTTCCACATGAATATGACGAGCAGCGGAAAGAACATGTAATACTGTTCTTCGACGGCCAGGCTCCAGATGTGAAGCAGCGGCACCTCTCCGGCCTCCGGCGCAAAATAGCCGCTCTTGAACCAGAACAGGAAATTGGCGCCGGAGAGGCTGGTGGCAATCAGGCTGTCGGAGAAGGCGCGAAACTCCTCCGGCATCACCCAAAGCCAGGCAAAGGGCAGACAGCACAGAACGACGAGAAACAGGGCTGGCAGGAGTCGGCGGGCGCGGCGCTCGAAGAACGCCGCCAGCGAGAAGGTGCCGTAGCGCATCTCCTCGAGGATGATCGAGGAGATCAGAAATCCGCTGATCACGAAGAAGACGTCGACGCCGATGAAACCGCCGCTGAAGAGACTAAAGCCCGCATGAAATAAAATAACGGGCATCACTGCGGCTGCCCGCAGGCCGTCAATCTCTCGTCGGTAAATCACTTAAATATTCCCAAAAATTTCGTATTCTTACCGACTATGAGCACCCGAATCTGCAATCCGGCCTTGCATAGAGAAACAGCAATTTTTCTGCAATTATAACTTTTGGGGAAGAACAGACTAAACCACAGCTTTTATCAAAATCGTCAGTGCAGAGGGATGACAGCGCCTCGTTGGCAAGCCTCGGCGATGCTGTTATCCGAACGACTGCTTGAAATCCGTTGACACCTCGCCTACCCCTTTCTGCGCAAAGGGATCGGCCAATTCCTTTGCGCGGACCAACGCCGACGCTCTGCGTCGAACACCCCGCAATGCAGCGTCTGCACTGGACGCGACATTGGTTCTGCGACCGAAACAAGGAGCATGACTTGGCGAACAAGACCATCGATCACGCCTTCACGGCGACCAGCCTCACCTCAGCTGCCAGCGACCCGACCTTTGCCGGCGCCCTGTCCTTCATGCGCCGCCGCTTCACCAAGGAACTTTCCGGCGTCGATGTCGCCGTCTGGGGCATTCCCTTCGACGCCGCCACATCGAACCGGCCGGGCACGCGCTTCGGCCCGCAAGCGATCCGGCGTGCCTCGGCGATCTTCGACAATGATGCGCAATATCCCTTCAACCGCGAATTGTTCGCCGACATGGCCGTGATCGACTACGGCGATTGCCTGCTCGATTACGGCAATCACCAGGATACGCCTGGCGCGATCGAACGCCAGGCGAACGTGATCCTCGACAGCGGCGTTTTTCTGCTGACGCTCGGCGGCGATCATTACGTCACCTGGCCGCTGCTGAAAGCGCATGCGGCAAAACACGGGCCGCTGGCGCTCGTGCAGTTCGACGCGCATCAGGACACCTGGTTCGACGAAGAGCGGCGTATCGACCATGGCTCATTCGTCGCACGGGCCACCCGCGAGGGCATCATCGACCCCGATCGCTCGATTCAGATCGGCATCCGCACCCATGCGCCGGAGGATTGCGGCATCAATATTCTCCATGGTCATCAGGTGGAGGATATGACTGCCGGCGACATCGCTTCGGCAATCATCTCCCACACTCGCGGGGCGCCGGCCTATCTCACCTTCGATATCGATTGCCTCGATCCGGCCTTTGCGCCCGGCACCGGCACGCCGGTCGCCGGCGGACCGTCGAGCGCCAAGATCCTCTCAGTGCTGCAGCGCCTGCATCAGCTCGATATTCGCGGCGCCGATATCGTCGAGGTTTCGCCACCTTACGACCACGCCGATATCACCGCCATTGCCGGGGCAACGGTGGCGATGTATATGCTGGGGCTTCATGCGGAGCGACGCGCCATCGCCGTGTCACAAGGCTGACTTATTATCCCAAAATGAATCCGGAAACCTTCTGAACCCATTGAAAGCGCAGGTTAACATGGCACCGAAAATCTTCATCGACGGCGAACACGGCACAACGGGTCTGCAGATCCGCACGCGCATGGCCGGCCGCCGCGATGTCGAGCTTCTGTCCATTCCCGAGGCTGAGCGGCGCAACGCCGCCATGCGCGAGGACATGCTGAACAACGCCGATATCGCCATTCTCTGCCTGCCCGACGATGCATCGAAGGAAGCGGTTCAGATGGTCTCGGTCAACAACAATGTGCGCGTCATCGACACCTCGACCGCCTTCCGTGTCAATCCCGGCTGGGCCTACGGCTTTGCCGAAATGGACGGCGCCCAGGCCGACAAGATCAAAGCCGCGCGTTTCGTCGCCAACCCCGGTTGCTATCCGACCGGTGCAATCGGCCTTATCCGGCCGCTGCGTGCCGCCGGCATTCTGCCGGACGGCTACCCGGTCACGGTCAATGCGGTTTCCGGCTATACCGGCGGTGGCAAGCAGATGATTGCCCAGATGGAAAATCCGGATCACCCGGATGCGATCTCCGCCCCGCATTTCCTCTACGGTCTTCCCCTCACCCACAAGCACGTGCCCGAAATGACGGTGCACGGCCTGCTCGACCGCGCACCGATCTTCTCGCCATCGGTCGGCAAATTCGCGCAGGGCATGATCGTGCAGGTGCCGCTGCATCTCGACGATCTCGCCGAGGGCACGACGATGGAGAGCATTCATGCGGCACTCGCCGCCCATTATGCCGGCCAGGACATCGTCACCGTCGTGCCGC
This sequence comes from Rhizobium sophoriradicis, assembly GCF_003939025.1. GTDB lineage: Bacteria > Pseudomonadota > Alphaproteobacteria > Rhizobiales > Rhizobiaceae > Rhizobium > Rhizobium sophoriradicis. The sequence continues at coordinate 219,383 of NZ_RQIH01000006.1, read as the reverse complement.
TTTCCGACAGCAAGGCGCTCCCGCGTGTCAACGCCGTCGAACTCGAAGGCAAGGACACGATGAAGCTCTTCGTCTTCGGCACGCCGGGCGGTTCCCAGGTCAATCTGGTGGCGCTGCTCGACAATCTCGGCAAGGGCGCCTCGGGTGCCGCCGTGCAGAACATGGACCTGATGCTCGCTTCCTGACGTCATGACGCTGGATGCGCTTATCACCGACGGGCAGGCCTGGTTTGCCGCCGCCCTGCCCGATCACGGCATCTATGCCCTGATGGCCTTTGCCTTCATCGCCGGGCTCGCCCGCGGCTTTTCCGGTTTCGGGGCAGCGCTGATCTTCATTCCGCTCGGTGGCGCCATCATCGGGCCAAAACTGGCCTCGCCGATCCTGCTCGTCATCGATGGCATTGCCACGCTCGGGATGATTCCACCCGCTTGGCGCAACGCCAACCGGCCCGAGGTCTTCGTCATGGCCGCGGGTGCGGCACTCGGCGTCCCGGCCGGCACGGCAATGCTGGCACTGCTCGACCCGACGCTGTTGCGCTGGAGCATCACGATCATCGCCATCTCACTGCTCGCGCTTCTCGTCTCCGGATGGCGTTATCACGGCGCGCCTTCGGCACCACTCAGCAGCGGCGTCGGCCTGATTGCCGGCCTGTTCAGTGGCGCCGCACAGCTCGGCGGACCGCCTGTCGTCTCCTATTGGCTCGGCGGCAAGAGCGATTTCACGCGCGTCAGAGCCAATGTCGTGCTCTATTTCTCCATTTCCACCATCTTCAGCGCCATCAGCTATTATGTCGGCGGTCTGCTCGTCCCCGCCGTCTTTGCCCTGACGGCCGTCATTCTGCCGAGTTATGCGCTGGGGCTTTACGGCGGCTCGAAACTGTTCGGCCTGGCCGAGGAACGGACCTTCCGCATCGCCTGCTATGTGCTGATCGCCGCCGCTGCGATCATCGGCATGCCGCTGCTCGACGGCGTGCTGCGTTAAACGGCTTGCGCTTCAATCGCGCTCCGCAATTGCCGTGGCGTGCGGATATTCGCCGTAAAAGCCGCGCCAATTGGCGACGGCGAAACCGAAGACCACCAGAGCGCCGGCCTGATGCAGCAGGCCCCAGTGGAGCGGCACCTGCATCAGCAGCGTGGCGACGCCGAGCGCCGCCTGCAGCGTCACCAGCGAGAAAAGCACCACGGCGCGGCGGGCGTGGGTGGTCCAGGGTGCGGCGCGCAGAGCAATGACCATGTTGATCAAAGTCAACGCGAAGAGCGCATAGGCGCCGATGCGGTGGATGAACTGTACGGTCTTCGGGTTCTCGAAGGCGTTGATCCAGAAAGGCTGCTGGATCAGCAGATCCGACGGGATGACGGCGCCGTCCATCAGCGGCCAGGTATTGTAGGAAAGGCCGGCGTCGAGCCCGGCCACCAGCGCACCGAGATAGATCTGGAACAGCGAGAAAATAGCGATCGCGGCAGCAAATGCGCGCGAGCTTCGTGCCGGCGCCGGATCGTTGGAATGTGGCGAGAGACCGCGCATGATCCACATGCAGCCGGCAAAGATCAGGCAGGCCATGACGAGATGTGTCGCGAGCCGGTATTGGCTGACATCGGTGCGGACGGAAAGACCCGAGGACACCATCCACCAGCCGATAAAACCCTGCAGGCCGCCGAGCGCCAGAATGCCGACGAGCGGCCAGCGCAGGCGCCTTTCGATGCGTCCCGTCAGCCAGAAAAAGATAAGCGGCAGCGCGAAAATCACGCCGATGCCGCGGGCGATCAGCCGGTGGGCCCATTCCCACCAGAAAATGCCCTTGAACTCGTCGACCGTCATGGAGCTGTTCAATTGCTGAAATTCGGGAATGCGCTGATAGAGGCGGAACTCCTCCTCCCATTCGGCAGCCGACAGCGGCGGAATGACGCCATGGATCGGCTTCCATTCGGTGATCGACAGGCCGGAATTGGTCAGCCGCGTGGCGCCGCCGACGAGCACGAGACAGAAGAGTGCTAAAAGCACGAAGCCGAGCCACAGCCGCAAGGCGCGGCGATTGCGGTTCTGCTTGCGCACTTCGCTCAGGATCGCCTGTTCCGTGGTGAGGTTCGCGACGGCCATGATGTCTCCTTCTATCCGGCAGTTGATTTGCCCCACCGGCTCATGCAAAACAAGCCCCGAACCTTTGCGGCATGCCGTCGCGCCGGTTCGCGCCACCCAGACAAGGGATCAAAATGCCCGTCCGCCTCCGCAAATTCATCGGCACGATCCTCATCATCGTGCTCGTGCTCGTCTACGCGCTGGTGGCGAACACGATCGCCGTGGCGACGCTCGGCAACGCGCCGTGGTGGGGGCACCTGCTCTATTTCCTGCTCACCGGCCTGCTTTGGGTCTTGCCGGCGATGGTGATCATCAAATGGATGGCCGGACCGCGGCAGCAGTAGGCCATTAACGGCCGGATAACCGTGATCGGGGGAAAACCTCGCTGATAGCCGACGATTAAACCTAATATACGCCCTGCATTACTACCTTCCCGCTCAGCATTTTGACCGGAGAATTCCAGTGCAGACGCAAAAGTTCGACGTCCGTGAACAGCCGTCAGACGACGCAGCGCTGGCCGACACGGCGATTTCACGCCTCCGCCAGGTGAGCATGAAACTTGCCATGGCCAATATCGACATCGCGGTTTTCGACGCGATGCAGCCGTTGGAGGATGATTGGCGGGCTCTGGAGGCCGACAATCTCCAGTCGCTCCATCAGAGCTACGATTGGTGCGCCGCCTGGGTAAGCGCCTTTCAACGCCCGCTGGCCATCCTCAAAGGCACCTATGCCGGCGAGACGGCCTTCATTCTGCCGGTCGAGATCGTCAAGTCGCGCGGTCTTGCCGTCGCGAAATTCATCGCTGCCGATCACAGCAATATCAATACCGGTCTATTCTCGAGGAATTTCGCCGAAAGCGGCGGCAGCATCGACGCCGAAAAATTCGCTCGTCAGCTTCAGCAAGCGTTGAAGGGGCGGGCCGATCTGCTGTTGCTGCAAAACATTCCGTTGGAATGGCGCGGACGGCAGACGCCGCTTACCGGGCTGCCGATGGTGCAAAACCAGAACCACGCCTATCAACTGCCGCTGCTTGCCGTTTTCGAGGAGACGCTGAAACAGATCAACGCCAAGAGCCGGCGTAAGAAATTCCGCGTTCAATCGCGGCGTCTCGAGGCCGCCGGCGGCGTCGAATACGTCATCCCCGAAACATCGGAAGAGCAGCATCGCCTGCTCGATATCTTCTTCCGTCTGAAAAGTACCCGCTTCGCCAGCCTTGGCCTGCCCGATGTCTTTGCCGAGCGGGAAACACAGGCCTTCCTGCACGGCCTCATCGACAAGCAGGATGAAACCAGGCAGTTCTTCGGCCTGCAGATGCATGTCCTGCGGCTGAAGGGCGGGAATGAGGACCGGATCGCTGCGATCTCAGGCATCTCGCGTAAGGGCGATCACGTCATCTGCCAATTCGGGGCGATCGACGAAGACCTCGTGCCGGATACGAGCCCCGGCGAATTCCTCTATTGGCAGACCATCTCGGGATTGCACGGCAAAGGCGTCGCGCTGTTCGATTTCGGCCTCGGCGATCAGACCTACAAACGATCCTGGGCGCCGGTCGAGACCGCGCATTACGACGTGGTGCTGCCGGTCTCGCCGATCGGCGTCGCCGCCGGCGCGGCGCACAGGATCGTCACGCGGGGCAAGGCGCATATCAAGGCGCGCCCGAAGCTCTATAAATTCGCCCAGGCGATCCGGGCAAGGATCGGCTGAGCGGTCTTTGTCCTTGGCATGTTGTTGCCGCAAATCGCGACACCCTCGCAATGCGTCAGGCCGCCTGGCCGAGCCTCTGCTCTGCCGCTTCGCCGTCCGACATCAGCACGACGCGCTCGTAGCCGGCAGCCTGGAATTCGGTCATCAGCGTTACGAAAACGGTCTCCTCGATCTGCGGCAGGGAGAGGATGATCTCGACATCCCGGCTGCGCGTCAGGCGCGAGACGCCGGCAACATCGGCAGCGCCGCATTCGACGACCACGAGATCGTAGGCAGAGGCCAGCGCATCGAGCAGCAGCGCCAGCCGATCGACACCGCGCATGGCGCGGCGTACGTCGCTCCGGCCCTGTGGGATTAGATGGGCATCTGAAAGCCGATCGCTGTGGATCGTGTCGCCGAAGGCGGCCTCGCCGCAGAGCAGGTCGGTGACACCAGGAGCGCCCTGGTCTTCGGCCATCAGTTCCGTGGGATGGCCGGAACCGGTCATATCGATCAGGACGACGCGACGGCCGGCATCGGCGAGAATGCGGGTCAGCAAAACCGTCGCCGCCGAACCATCGTCACCGGTCGGAGATATCGCGATTGCCAGCGGCGCCCGGCTGCCGGTGAGATAAACGGCAACCGAGGCGACGGAGAATTCATTGTCGTCCTCCGGTACCTGCGCAGCAGCCTCGTCGATCGCATCCTCTTCCTCGGCGACCACGGCGAGCATGCTCGCCCGGGCGGGACTCCGGACGGCGACGACGGGAGCTGCCTGCGGCCCAATCTTCTTTTCGGCGCCCGTTTCCGTCTCGATTGTCTCAGCCGACGCATCGATCGGGCGAAGCGCCCTGCCGCTGAAGAGTTCGGCCAGCATGGTGACGATGGCGCTGAGGATCAGTGTGGCGACGGCTGCGACGACGACGATCGGCACGACCTTGGGGAAATAGGGATCGACGGGCTCGATGGCCTTGGAAACGATGCGGGCGTCGGCCGGGCTCGAGTTGCTGTCAGCGCGGGAGGCGGCCTCGCGGTAGCGCACCAGATAGGTTTCGAGCAACTGACGCTGAGCGGTCGCCTCGCGCTCCAGCGCATTGAGGCCGACTTCGTCCTCGCCGGCGCGGGCGCTGTTGGCTTGCACCGTGTCCTTCTGCCGCTCGAGCTCGCTTGCCCTGAGATCAGCGACCTTCGCCTCGTTTTCGATGCTCGCGAGGATCTTCTGTGTCTCCTGGCGGATCTGTCCGCGGATGTCGGCAAGCTGGGCACGCAGACTTTTCAGCCGCGGATGGCTATTGAGAAGGCTGGTCTGCAGGTCTGAGACTTGCGACCGCAGGCCCGATTCCGTTCCCTTCAGCCGCTGAATCGCCTGCGAGGACATGATGTCAGGCAGCGTGTCGGAAGCTTCGCCCGAAGACAGCGCATTGCGCACCGCCTGCGCCCTCGCCTCGGCATTGGCCTGGTCGCCGCGCACGCGGGTGAGCTCAGCGGAGATGTCGTTCAGCTGCTGGGCGGGAAAGGTGGTCGTGCCGTTCGTCTGTAAGAGCCCATGGCTGGTGCGATATTCGGCAACCTTCTTCTCGGCCTCGCTGACCTTGCGGCGCAGGCTTTCGATCTCCGGCTCCAGCCAGCGCGTCGCCTCGGAGTTGGAATCGAGCTTGGCGCCGCTCTGGGTGGAAAGATAAACATTCGCCATGGCGTTCGGAATGGCGGCAGCGAGCTTCGGGTCCTTGGAGGTGAAACTGATGCCGATGACGCGTGAGCCCGGCACCTGATAGACCTGCAGCCGCTCGACGAAAGCGTCGATCACCCGCTCTTCCGGCGGGTTCTCCATCGGGTTCTTCCTCAGATGCAGCTTCACGAGGATGCTGCTCATCGCCGAGCCGTTGGCGGCATCGTCGAATTCCGGCAGATTGTAGAGCTTCAGGTCGTTGATCACCTTCTTCAGGAGATCGGCAGATTGCAACAGCTGCACCTGGCTGGCGATATTCAGCTCGTCCATCAGCGGGCCGGCGCCTGCGTCGTTTACCTGCTGAGTGCTGGCGAAGGCCGGCGCGCGGGGCTCGATGAGGATGCGGGTTTCGCTGCGATATTGCGGCGACATGATCTTGGCGCCGGCGAAAGCGACGCCCGCCCCCACGAGCGTGATCGTCAAGATCCTGAGCCGGCGCGCCCAGACGGCGCGAACCAGCTGACTGAGATCGATGTCCACATCCTGATCACGCGATACGCCGGACATGCTCTTACTCCACAACAAAGGTGCCGCAAGCGTAAACGACCGTGGTAACTCAACGGTTAATGGTGATTTGCCAAGAAATATGCCCGATCGGCAAAGAACTCAGGAATTTGTCATGCTCTTTTTACCGGGCATTAACCCTAACAGATCGATAACGGCTTCACCGAGTTCATTTCTGTGAGCACTTGCGGATGTCTGTCGCCCCGCCCAAGATCCTTTTGGCCCTGAGCCTTGCAGCCATGACGGCGGCATTGGGCGGCTGCACGACCTACAAGCCGGCGCCGAAAGCCTTCAATGAGGCGACTATCCAGCCCTATACGCTTGATAGCGGCGACCGGTTGCGCATCACCGTCTTCGACCAGCAGAGCCTGACCAATACCTATACGGTCGATCAGGCCGGCTATATCGCCTTCCCCCTCATCGGCCAGGTCCCTGCCCGCGGCCGAACCCTGCAGCAACTCTCAGGGCAGATCGCCCAGAAGCTGCAGCAGGGCTATCTTCGCGATCCCGACGTAACCATCGACGTCGACCGCTACCGTTCGATCTTCATCATGGGCGAAGTCGGCCAGCCCGGCCAGTATGCCTATGTTCCCGGCATGACCGTGCAGAATGCCATCGCCGTTGCCGGCGGCTTCACCAGCCGCGCCAACCAGAGCATGGTCGATGTCACCCGCAAGATCAACGGACAGGTGCTGACCGGCCGCATCAACATATCCGGGCCGATCATCGCCGGTGACACGATCTACGTCCGCGAACGGCTCTTCTGAGTTATGGGAAAACAGAAGCCGCTCCGCATCCTCCATTGCTTCAGATCGCCGGTCGGCGGAATTTTCCGCCATGTCCGCGACCTGGTCGAGGAGCACGCGAAGGAGGGCCATGACATCGGAATCCTCTGCGACAGCTCGACCGGCGGCGAGCATGAGGACAACCTGTTCGACGATATTCGTCCCTATCTCTCGCTCGGCCTGACACGCGTGCCGATCCGACGCTCGGTCAGCCCGTCCGATATTGCGACGATGTGGGATACGTACAAGAAAATCAAAAGCTTGCGGCCGGATGTGCTGCACGGGCACGGCGCCAAGGGCGGCGTGCTCGCGCGACTTGCCGGCTCAGCCCTGCGGGTGAACAGGTATCGCGTAGCCCGCCTCTATACCGCGCATGGCGGAAGCCTGCACTATTCGCGCTCCTCGCTCAGCGGACAATTCGTCCTCAGGATGGAGCGCCTGCAGGAATATTTCACCGATGCGCTGGTCTTCATCTGCGAATATGAGCGCGACACCTATATGCGCAAGGTGGGCAGACCACGGACGAAGACGAGACTGATCTATAACGGCATCGGCGAGCGTGATTTCGAACCGATCCCCACCCGCTCGGACGCCGTCCATTTCATCTATGTCGGAATGCTCCGGGACCTCAAGGGTCCCGATCTGTTTGTCGATGCTTTTGCCAAGACCGAGCGGCTGCTCGGCAGGCCGCTGTCGGCGCTGATGATCGGTGACGGGCCTGACCGGGACCGTTACCGCGAGATGATGGTCGAACGCGGCCTCGGCAAGCGCATCGGCATGCTGCCGGCAATGCGCGTCCACGAAGCTTTTTCGATGGCGCAGAACCTTGTCGTTCCCTCGCGCGCCGAAGCCATGCCCTATATCGTCCTCGAGGGCCTTGGCGCCGGCAAGACGGTCATCGCCAGCCGCGTCGGCGGCATTCCCGAGGTGCTCGGCGCCGACAGCGCGGCACTGGTGGAACCCGGCAATGCCGACGACCTCGCCCGCGTGATGGCGGAAACGCTGACCATGCCCGGCTGGCATGGCAGGACGATGCCGAAGCCGGAGGCGGTAAAGGCGGTATTTTCCTCCGCCGTCATGGCGCGTGATGTGCTGAAATTGTACCATGAGCTGGTCGATCCCGCCGCGGGCCAAGCAATGTCTGCCGCCTCGTAAATATTTCTTAGGGGCTTTCTGGTATTTCGCTTGCTGACAACGAGCGACAAAACCCCATGAACAAGCTGGAAAAAAGCGGTCCGTTCGACGTGGAAGCACTGCGCAAGCAGGTCTCCGACATCGAGGCGCGACGCAATGCAAGTCGGGAGCAGGCCTCCGAGCCGACCGAAATCAATGCCTATGCCCGGCAGATCGCCGAACAGTTCCGCGACGGAACCCGTTCGCCTGTCATCATCATCGGGCAATTACGGCTGCTCGAATTCCTGGCCCTCTTTTCGATCGCCCTGATCGTCTACTTCTTCGCACCCGGCGACGGCAGCGATCCCCTGTTGGTGCGGGCGGGCATGGCGGCGATCGCTTCGGCTCTGACCGTGGCCTGCCTGCAGCTTGCCGACACCTACACCATTCCGGCACTTCGGGCGAAGCTGCGGCTGATGCCGCGCATCCTCGCCGCATGGACGATCGCCCTCGTCCTCACCATCGGCTTGTTCGCGCTCGTCCGCGGCACCACATCGGCAATGATCGTGGCCTATCTCCCCTGGTTTGCCGCCGGTGCACTCTTCCTTGCCGGCGAGCGTTTCCTCGTCGCCTACGGCATTCGCAACTGGGCGCGCAACGGCATCATGGAGCGGCGCGCCGTCATTGTCGGCGGCGGCGAGCCAGCCAAGGAGCTGATCCGCATCCTGGAACAGCAGGCTGACAACGACATTCGCATCTGCGGTATCTTCGACGACCGCGGCGAGAAGCGCTCGCCGATCATGGTCGCCGGTTATCCGAAGCTCGGCACCGTGGCGGAGCTCGTCGAATTTGTGCGGCTGACGCGCATCGACATGCTGATCATCGCCCTGCCGCTGTCGGCAGAGGCGCGCATCTTCGACCTTCTGAAGAAGCTCTGGATTCTGCCGGTCGATATCCGTCTTGCAGCGCATGCCAACCGGCTGCGCTTCCGGCCGCGCGCCTATTCGCATGTCGGCTCGGTGCCGATGCTCGACATTTTCAAGAAGCCGATCCGCGACTGGGATTCGGTTGCCAAGCGCGGCTTCGACATCTTCTTCACCGTGGTCGCCCTTGCCCTGCTGTGGCCGCTGATGCTGGTCACTGCTGCCGCCATCAAGGCGACCTCCGAAGGCCCGGTTTTCTTCATGCAGAAGCGTCATGGCTTCAACAATGAAATCATCAACGTCTTCAAATTCCGCTCAATGTACACCAACATGGCCGACCCCACCGGCAAGGCCGCGGTGACCAAGGGCGATCCGCGCGTCACCCGCGTCGGCCGCTTCATCCGCAAGACCTCGATCGACGAGCTGCCGCAGCTTTTCAACGTGCTGAGAGGCGAGCTTTCGCTGGTCGGCCCGCGCCCGCACGCCGTGCTCGCCCAGGCTCGCGACCGCGCCTTCGGCGATGTCGTCGAGGGCTATTTCGCCCGCCACCGCGTCAAGCCAGGGGTCACCGGCTGGGCGCAGATCAACGGCTGGCGCGGCGAGGTCGACAATGACGAGAAGATCAAGTTCCGCACGGCCTACGACCTGTATTACATCGAGAACTGGTCGCTCTGGTTCGATCTGAAGATCCTGTTCCTGACGCCGATCCGGCTGCTCAACACGGAAAACGCCTATTGAGCACGGTCGAGGCGACATATCCGGGTGTCGCCCAGCCGCAGCGGATGACGCTGCGCCTGATCGGCTCGGCCTTCGTCGCCTTCGGCGTCTTCCTCTCCGGTTTCGTCATCGACGAGCCGGCCCCCTATGAACTCTGGATGGCCGGGCTGATCGGTCTCTGGTTCATCCTGGGATTGAAGATTTCACGCGGTGTGGCGCCCCTGCTTGCCCTGCTGCTCACCTTCAACATCGGCGGCATGCTGTCACTGACGCAGATGAAGGATCTGGCAACGGCGCCGATGTATATCGCCGTGTCGACCTTCCTGGCGCTGACCGCGGTCTTCTACGCGGCAATCATCGAGGACAGCCACAAGCGGCTGCCACTGATCTTCAATGCCTGGATCTTCGCCGCCGTCGCCACCTCGGCGCTCGGCATACTCGGCTATTTCCATGCCTTTCCAGGCGCGGAGATCTTCACCCTCTATGACCGCGCCAAGGGCGCCTTCCAGGATCCGAACGTCTTCGGCCCCTTCCTGGTGCCGCCATCGCTCTATCTCGTCCACGGTATTCTAGTGGGCGACCTGAAGAAATCGCCGCTGAAGGCTGCCGCCCTGCTCGTGCTGGCGCTCGGCATTTTCCTGTCCTTTTCCCGTGCCGCCTGGGGGCTGTTTGCGCTCGGCGTAGGACTGCTGATCTTCATCATGCTGCTGAAGGAGCGCAGCGGCGCCTTTCGCCTGCGAGTGCTGGTGCTGTCGCTGGCGGCGATCATCATGCTGATCGCGTCGCTACTGGTGGCGCTTCAAGTCCCGAAGGTCGCCGAACTGTTTTCCGCCCGCGCCCAGCTGGTGCAGCAATATGACGGCGAACATCTCGGCCGTTTCGAGCGTCACCGTATCGGCTTCACCATGATGATGGAGCGCCCGCTCGGCATCGGCCCGCTGGTGTTCGGCACGATGTTTCCCGAGGACGAGCACAATATCTGGCTGAAATCGCTCACCTCCTATGGCTGGCTCGGCTTCGTCAGCTATGTCGGCATGCTTATCTGGACGCTGGCGCTCGGCTTCCGATACCTGCTGCTCGACCGGCCGTGGCAACCCTTTTTGATGGTCGCCTGGATCTCTGTCCTCGGCCATGCGGCGATCGGCAACGTGATCGACATCGACCACTGGCGCCATGTCTATCTGCTGCTTGGCACGGTCTGGGGCTGCGCAGCGCTGGAAGCCCGCCACCGGCGCAGTCGGAGGCCGAGAGAAGCGGCGCAACCTATTTCGTCGCACCCGCCGTCAGACCGGCAATAAACCGCCGCTGGAAAACGAGGTAGGTCAGGATCAGCGGGAAAATGACGATCACAGCGCCGGCGGTCAGAACCGGCGTGTTGACGGTATAACGCCCCTGGAAAAACAGCATGCCGAGCGGCAGCGTCCGATAGGCGTCGTCATTGACCAGAATGAACGGAATCAGAAACTCGTTCCATGTCCATATGAACAGGAACAGCGCCAGTGTCGACATCGCCGGTATCATCAGCGGGACGACGATCTTGCGCAGGATATAGAAGCGTCCGGCGCCATCGAGGACCGCCGCTTCGAGAACCTCCTCCGGCAATTGCTGCATCGCGCTGGCGAGGAAGATCGTTGAGAACGGTATCGACATGGCGATCTGCGGGATGATGAGAGCCGCATAGGTATTGATCAGCCCGAGATAGCGCATTTCATAATAAAGCGGGATGATGAAGGCCTCCGCCGGCACCATCATGCCGAGCGTCAGGATCGCGAACAGCGTGCGTCGCAGCGGAAATGACAGGTAGGCGAAGGCAAAACCGGTCAGCAGGCCTAGAAAGACGCTTGCAGCAACGACGGGTATGACGACGACAATCGAATTCCAAAAGTAAATGTTGAAATGCCCGGCATTCCAGGCATCGACGTAATTTTCGAAATGCGGATAGGCCGGAAGGGCGAATGCGCCTTTCAGGACGTCGGCCTTGCTCTTTATCGAGGTCAGCAGCAGAAGCAGGAACGGGGTGATCGTTACGAAAGCCAGAAGCCAGAGGACAATGCGAAGGAAGAGCGCGGCGGGAATGTTGGACGAACGGCTCATCAAGCCAATCCTTTGCTTCTGGAGCCCACCAGCCGGTGAATTGCGAAATTGATTGCGAATGTCAGCAAGGCGCCGACAATGGCGATGGCGGCTGCGGCGCCGAAGCGATTGAGTTCGAAGCCGAGCTGATACATGTAGATATTCGGCACGAGCGTAGCGTTGGCGGGTCCACCGCGGGTCATCGTGAAGATCAGGTCGAAGCTTTTGATCGAGGCAATAACCGTCAGAAGCAAAACCACCCTGATCTCAGGCATGAGAAGCGGCAGCGTTATCCAGAAGAAAGTCTTTCGCGGCGACGCGCCGTCGACCTTGGCGGCGTCGAAAAGAGACGGGTCGATGCGCTGGATTCCGGTGAGGAAGATGACCATGCAAAAACCGAAGAAATACCAGGTAGCAACGATCCCGACCGCGGGAAGCACAAAATTGAAATCTCCGAGCCAGGGTAACGCAAACCTCCCCAAGCCTACCGCTCGCAGAAACTGATTGAACGGGCCGAATGCCGGATTGTAGAGCCATGCCCAGATGATGCCCAGCACGGCAGTCGGCATGATATAAGGCAGGAACAGGAACGTTCTGAGAGCGAGCTGTTCGCGCTGCTTCAAGTTCCACACGCAGGCGGCAAGCGTTATGCCGAGCACGAGCGGCAGGACGCAGTAGAAGATCATCAGCTCGGCATTGTTGCGCAAGGCGATGTAAAAACGACTGTCGGAAAAGAGATCGGCGTAATTGCCAAGGCCAACCCATCTGGGCATGGTCAGGCCGTCCCAGCTGGTCAGGCTCAAAGCCAAAGCCGCGACAATCGGCCCAAACACAAACGCTGCGTAGAGCAGCAATCCAGGCAATAAATAGATGAAATTGGTCTGTCGCGTTCCATCGAGTGCGGAGCGTTTCATCCAGTACTCCCTGCCAAAGCTCTGGTCATCGCGCAACAAGCCGTGAGCTCGTAGCACTTATTTTAACGTGATGAACGGGACGCCGGTCGGACCGCCGGGGCCGTCGTGACCGGCGTCCGCACTGCTTATTTCTTATCCTTCAAATAGGCCTGATAGTCCTTGTCCATGGCATCGACAAAGGCTTCGGGCGTGATCTTGCCGGACAAGAGAAGCGGCGTGTTGTCGTCGATTGTCTTCAGCATCGTCGGGCTCGACCAATCGGGGTAGTGGCCGAGCGCATCGTTGGCATTGAGTGTCTTCCAGATCTCGATGCCGGAGGTCAGGAGCGGCGTGAGCTTCGGCTTTGCATCCGCCGGGAGCGATGTTGCAGGAAGATAGCCTGCCGCGGCCCAGCTTTCAGCGGCCTTTTCAGACACCATATAGTCGATGTACTCGCCGGCCAGGTCCTGCTTTGCCTTGTCTTTGGCAAGGCTGGTTATCGCCCAGGCAAGATCCACCCCGCCGACGCTCATCGGCTTGGAAATGCCCTTCGGGGCGGGAATGGCCATGAAGCCGATATCCGGATTGTTTTGCATGTCGCCGAAGTACCAGGTCCCGGAGATCAGGAATGCGCCCTGCCCCGATATGAACAACTGGACGGCGTCATCACCCGAGATGCCCTCGAAGCCGGGATAAAAGTAGCCGCCCTGTGCCCATTGCTGCACGAGTTTGGCCGATTCGATATTACCCTTGGTGTTCCAGGAACCGCCTTTGCCGTAGATCAGGTCGTCAAGCTCGGCGCGATTGGCCGCGTCGATATGCGCCTGATCGATGGCGCCGATCATGTGCAGGGCGAGATGCTGTTTTGCCGAGCCCATCATGAAGGGCGCGACGCCTTTTTCCTTGAGCTTGTCGAGAGCGGCCAGCAGTTCTTCGAAGGTCTGCGGCAGCGCCACGCCCGCGTCGTCGAGGATTTTCTTATTGTAATAAAGGCCGACGATCTCGGCGAGACCCGATATGCCGTAGGTCTTGCCGACGCCGAATTTCGCCCCCTCCCAGCGGTCTCTGGCAAGCACCGAATCCGACTGCCGCTTATCCCAGCCATATTTCTTGATGTACTCGTCGACCGGCAGCAGCAAGCCTTCCTTGACCATCGCGCCCATGTCGCCGGCGCCCTGGTTGACCTTGGTGACAACAGGGCCGTCGCCGGCCGAAACTGCAAGCTTCAGCGTCAGCTTCATGTCATCGAAGGTGCGGGCGGTGCGTTTGATCGTGACACCGGGATGCGCGGCCTCGAAGTCCTTGTTCAGTTGCTCTATGACCGCGCTCTGACCTTCAAAGGTTTGGTCGTCCCACACGGCCAGATCGTCGGCGCGGGCGGCGGAAAGACCAAAACTCACGAGCGCCGCGCCGGCAAGCGCGACAGCTGCTTTCAATCGGTATGCCGGCAGTATGCTGATCGATTTCACGGTTCTGTTCATCTGCTCCACCTCGTTTGGTTTATTCTCCACTCCCCGTTACGGCTTCGCGCCTGGCGACCGGCCGAACGTTTTCTTCCCCCAGAGCTTTGCCTGGTTGGCGAATCTGAGGTAATCGTCAGTGCATCAGCTCCTCTCGCGACCTCAAATGACAAAGCGCCACGCAGGAGGTGGCAAAGTGATGGACAGCAACTGCTTCATCCGTCCCGCGATCGAAGCGGATACTGAAGCCTTTTTTGACATCTGCCTGAGGACCGCGAATGGCGGCGAGGATGCCAGCGCGCTTTACAGTGACCCGCATCTGCCAGGTTACATCTGGTCGGTGCCCTATCTCAAATTCGCCAGAGAGTTTGCCTTTGTTCTTGTGCAAGGCGATCGTCCGGTCGGCTATGTCGTCGGGGTGCCTGATACCAGCGAGTTCGACAAAGAGCTGGAGGCGAACTGGTGGCCGTTGGTCCGCCGGCAGACCGCGGGACTGACGCCCACTTGCGCGCGCGATGCCGACGTGATCGAACGCATTCAAAATCCGCGCAGCGGAACGGTTTGGCTTCAAGACCACTACCCCGCCCATCTTCACATCAACATTCTTCCCGGACATCAGGCAGGCGGCTGGGGGCGCAGAATGATCAGCACCGAGCTTGAAGCGCTTCGCAATCAAAGGGTCGCAGCTGTGCATCTCGGTGTCGATCCCAACAACGCACGCGCCAGAGGTTTTTACCGTCACCTTGGTTTTTCGGAATTCGAACGGGATGGCGCCGTCGCCTATGCCATGCGGATCGATAAGGGATCTGGCCAATAATGACGGCGCCGTAAAGCTCATGACATTGGCTCCGCATTTGCCGGTTCCGCCCATATTCTAAGACGCGCCGCCGGCATGGCGCTCCTGCCGGTAAGCGGGGAGCTGCGCCAGAAGGCGGGAGGAAATACTCTACCGCACCGATCCAGCCGTTGTCGAGGCAGGCTTCCCGTCGGCGCGTGAGTGCACAGCGCGCGCCGCCCAACCTATGGGAGAAGGCGTTCTTCGGCATAATCCCGTCTCAATATGGTCAGTCCGGTCGGCCATGCCACTTGAGAAGTGCGGTCAATGCGCTAGATTTTCCGTCATGATAACAGCGACACAGATACGCGGCGCGCGCGCCATGATCGGGATGAGTCTCGAAGAGCTCGCCGCCACAAGCGGCCTGCCGGTCGAGACGGTGGCTGCGTTGGAAAAAGGCGATTTTGCCGGCGAGCCGCATGCGCTGTTCGACGTGCGCAGCACGCTCGAGGCGCACGGCATCATCTTCCTTTCGAGCGGCAATCAGGATGAAGGCGGCCCCGGCATTCGGTTGCGGGCACGCACGTCAAATGATGACGGCATCCGGCCGGAAAATCTCAACGCCGCCAATGACGATTGACGGAATGACCGTCGCCCTGTCCTAAATTAAACCAGAACCCGAGTGTCACAGATAGGTCTTGGCAAGGTCGGCCAGTTTGCCGCCGTCTCTCACGCCCTGCCTGTAAAGCTGAATGATGACCGCACCGATCCGCTCGGCCTCCGGCGCCGTTCTGACAAGTCCGCGTTCGACACAGACCTTGTCCAGCACTTGCGAAAGCAGATCGAGATCTTCCGAAAAGAGCGGTAAATCATGCGGATGAATTGATGACCGTAACATCACGCCGCACTTCCCTCCGAGGGCAAACGCCTTCACGCTTGCATCGCCGGACGCCCTCCGCAACCGGCAATAATTCGATTATGCGCGAGGGCCAGAACTTTAGCAACTGCGCAAATTCATGTGGAACAAAATATTGTCTGGAGCGTTACCGCCGCCTTTGCAGAAGGAATGAGCGAGTACAAACGTTGAGTGAAAGACGCTTCCCCTCCCCTGTCCGAACCCATTCTCCAACCGACAACCTCATCGCTTTCCACTGCCTGGGACGCCGTCGAATATCTGAAGCGATGGCCCGGCAAGCGCGGACGCGACGGCAGCAAAGACGGTAGGATTGCTGGTGCGAGGTCAGCGAAAACGGAGCAACCGATCCGGAGTGTCTGCGATCAGCTTCGGCGGTGGCCAGCGGCCACGATCTGCGGGTGCATGGAGCCTTCCATGATCACCTTGGCGGTCATCTCGATCACCCGCTCCTCGGCCAGTTCAGCAAGCGCGAGGGCAACGTCGCCCTCCGGCCAGCCGGCCCTGACCGCCTCGTCCGACAGAGCCTGGAACGCGCTGGCAAGAGCCTGCCTGCAAGTTAGATTCTGGTTCATATCCGGCATGGGCTCGCACCAGGCTATCTGTGACAAGGATCATGTTAATCTACACGTATTTACGAAACATGCGAAGCGAATTGAGATTTCCTAAGCAAAAACTAAACATCTTGTCGCAACGTCGTGTATAGCCTTAACAAGAAAACAACTATCTACCCACCCGACCAATGTACTCCTAAAACAACCAGATGAATTATTTGCAATCACTCCATTTAAGGAGGCATTTGCTCGCGCCATTTTCTTTAAATAGCCAAAGCCGAAGCCGAAAGATCGGCCATTTATTTCGCCGCAATCCGACGGATCCGGATCTCGGTCGTTTTCAGCACCTTCTCGGCACCCTGTCAATCGGCTTCGGGGGGTCTCTGGTGCTCGCATCACCATCCCTCGCATTGTAATGAAGAGGGCGTTAAGAACGCCGGCCGATCTGTCTCGGAGCGTCAATCGACTGCCGGCGCGAACGCCTTGGGCGTTAATCACCTTAATACCACAACGGCACCACACTCCCGTCAAACTCCGCCGTACCATTATGTCCGCGGGCCCACTCTTTCAGGAGGTGAAATGTCTATCGAACTGGACGCGACTACCTATGTCCACGCCAAGCCGGCGACCGCTCATTCCTATATCTTGCCGACTGTCGTCAATGTTCTTGAAAACAGTTTCCACGAGGCAAACGAAACAGCGGTCTTCGACCTCGGTTGCGGCACCGGCGGGGCTGCCTCCGTGCTGGCGGAGAAAGGCTACGATGTCGTCGGCGTCGATCCGTCGGAGGACGGCATCGCTAAGGCGAAAGCTGTCCATCCCGATCTTCCCCTGGAAATCGGCTCCGGATACGAAGATCTTTCCAGCCGCTACGGGACCTTCGATGCGGTGATCAGCCTGGAGGTGGTGGAGCATGTATACGACCCCAAGGCTTTCACGGCGACGATGTACGATTTGGTAAAACCAGGCGGCATCGCCGTTGTCTCGACGCCTTTCCACGGTTACTGGAAAAATCTGGCGCTTGCCGTGAGCGGAAAGATGGATGACCATTTCATGCCGCTGAAGGACCACGGTCATATCAAATTCTGGTCGCCGGAAACGCTCAGCACGCTGCTGCATGAAACCGGTTTCGAAGACGTCGACTTCGAATATGTCGGGAGAATTCCGCTCCTGGCGAAATCGATGATCGCAATCGCGCAGAAACCGCACTGACGGCCGATGTTCTCTTATTCGAAACGCCCGCGGCGCTAACCGCCAAAGCGGAAGTTTTTGACTGGATTCAAGGGGATAAATGGTCGGGGCGACTGGACTCGAACCAGCGACCCCTTGACCCCCAGTCAAGTGCGCTACCGGGCTGCGCTACGCCCCGACCTGCCGAAACGGCTTGCTTCGTTTAGTTTTTCGGCGCGTGCAATGCAAGCGGAAAAAACCTGCCTCCCACAAAAAGGAAGCAGTTCGGCTGGCAACAATCAGATCGCGGCGATCTTCAATCGGCCTTCGGCGGTCTGGCGGGGCTGCCAGGCCTGATAGTTGGCGATCGAGAAATGCGGGGTTTCGAAGGGCGTGGCGTGAGTTTCGGTGATGACAGTGACATCGGCGCCAGCCGCCTCACCGGCTAGGATGCCGGCAACGGCGTCTTCGAAAATCAGACACCTCGCCGGATCGACGCCGAGCCGGCTTGCGCCGAGCAAATAGCCTTCTGGGCTGGGCTTGCCCGATTTGACCTCGCCACCACTGACGATGACCTTCGGCATCGGGATGCCGGCGGCGGCCATGCGGCGCCTGGCGAGCTCGATCGGCGCCGAAGTGACGATCGCCCATTTGCCGTCGGGGATGGCGTTCAGAAAGCGGACGGCATCGGGGATCTCGACGATACCGGAGACATCCTCCATCTCCTCGGCAAGCAGCAGATCCGCCTCGTGGGCCGGATCGACACCCGGCAGACCCAGCCCGCGGATCACGTCGGAGGCGCGGATACCGTGGATCGTCTTCAGGAAGACCTCCGGCTCGAAGCCATGGCGTCTTGCCCATTCGCTCCAGACACGCTCGACGACGGCAATGGAATTCAGCAGCGTTCCATCCATATCGAAGAGGAAGGCGTCATAGGACCTGTCGAGGACGTCGTTGATAGCGGGCACGGGGTGTTCCTTGCGAGCGCGAGGCAGTAGGCAGGCGAGTAACGGAGAGTTGCGGCGAGGTCAACGTCAGTCGTTGACGTCGGGATGGGTGATCTTACGCAGATCGGCGAGGCCGCGCGTGGCATCTCGGTTGCCGGTCGCGGCGGCAGCCTGGAAGATGCGGCCCGCGTCATCGTACATTTTCAGATTGAGATAGGAGTAGCCGCGCAGAACCATCAGATCGATGCGCTCCTGCTGCAGCTGGGCGCGCTGATCGAGATAGATGAGGGTTTCGCGATAACGGCCGGCGCCGAAGGCCTGCAGCGCCCGATCGGCGAGGATCGCCACCTGCAGTTCGACAGCGCGCTGGCGGCTTTGCGGCGCCTTGGTTGCCGCCACGGCGGCATTGCTGGAAAGACCGGCGCGCAGATAGGCAAGGCTCTGGCCATAGGCTGCGTCTTCGCGGATCCTGCGGACCGGGCTCTGCAAAGCCGTCTCGAAGGCCGGGATCGCCTCCATCGGCCGATTGATCTCCATCAGGCACCAGCCGCGCGACAGCGCCTCGGACGGCCCAAGTTGTCCGGGCTCGATGGTCGTCGAGCAGCCCCGCGCCCGGCGCGGACCGCGCTCGACCGCCACCGTCTGCATCGCCGGTCTTGCGGCGCGAACGGAGACTTGCGGCTCCGGCTGCGTTGAAGCGGCCGGGGTCTGTGGCGGCTCTGCCGGCTGGACCGGCTGCTGCGGGGCAAGCGGCGGCTTTGCCGGCTGCGTGGCGGCATTCGTTGCCGGCAGGGAGGTATCCACGAGATTGGCGATACGCGCCGACCGGCCGGCCCAGGCGCGCTGGATGTCGAGCACGCCCTTGCGGTCGTTCAACTGCTCTCTGGTGACAGCAAGGCCGTAGGCGGAGGGTTCGTCGTCCGGCTTCCAGGCAAGCGCGGTTTCAAACCAGCGCGCGGCGGTCTGGAACTGGTTGAGAGAGCGTGCATACCAGCCGAACTGCTGCGCCGTCGGCACATATTTGCGGGCGATGACCTCGGCGGCGATACGATGCAAGACATCTTCGGCGAGATCGGCCTGCGGCTGCAGCGCCATCAGATTGGCGGTGGCTGCGAGATAGGTCGATGTCGCATCGTCGGAATCGGCGCGCCAGCGGAACATCACGTCCTCGGCATCCTGAGGCGCCCTGCGTGCAATCAGCGCCAGCGCCAGGCCTTGCGAAGCTGCTGCCGTTTCCTCCTTGGATCGGGCGGCGCGGAACCACTTCTCGGCATCGGCAGGATTGTTGCGGCGAAGCTCGTACCAGCCGAGCAGCAGCGCATCGGAGGCAAGACCTTCGCTTTCGGCCAGTTTTTCGAGGCGGGCGATGTAACTGGGCGCGATGGCAAGCTTCGGATCCTCATTGCTCTCGGCCAAGAAGCGTCGGGCGAGGTTGTCGCGGATCGCATCAAATTCCCTGCCGCCGTCGGCAGCGGGCTTCTCCAGCGCAAGCAGCGTCTGCATGGGCTGATAGCCAAGCAGCGTCGAGGCCTTTTCGACCGTCGCCCGGCGCTCGGCCGGATCACCGCAATTCTTCAATATATAGGCATAGGCATCCTGGCCGCGCTGCGATCGCTCCGTGCGAACGAAGGCTTCGGCGACGCGCCAGAGAATGTCGACCTCGCTGCAGGTCAGCAGGCTTGGCGTCGCGGCGGCAATATCGACCACCGTCGCATATTGCTTGAGATCTGACGCGTTGATCAGACGGGCGCGGGCCTCGGCGACACCAAGCCGATCGAGCAGATCGGCCGGCGGCTGCCAGCCGGCATCGGCGGCCTGCCGGTCGGCGATCGTCTTGCGCAGCTCGGCATAACGGCCATCGGAATAGAGTTTCCACATGGCTTCGAGCTGTTTGTCGCCGTTCTGCGGCACAGCGAGCGGATCGGCCGGCGGCACCCAGTTCGGATAAAGCGCCTGCAGGCGGGAGATTTCAGCCTGCAGTCGCACTTTGTCGCCGCGGCTGGCAAAATAGCGAAGCGCGCTTTCATCGACGTCAGGCTGCGGCGGCGCTGCTGCCTGTTGCGGCGCCGGCGGCTCGGTGACGATCGCGGGAGGGACCGGCGCAGGTTCGCCGGCTGTCTGAGGCGCCTCAGATTGCGCTGCTGCAGGCGGCTCTTTTGCGGCGTTCGGCTCAGGCGTGTCCGGTGCGGGAGGCCGCGGAGAGGTGATCGCCTCGATCTTGTCGGCGACGGCCTCGGCATTGAAGTCGGCGCTGCCGGCAGGAGCATCGGTCGGCTTGATGCGGCCCATCATCAGCAACTCCGGCGCCGGCTTGGCGGCAGGAATGCCAAACTTTTCCTGCAGAGCGGCACGGTCCTTCAGCCCGGTGACGAGGCTTGCCACCACCACTGCCGCTGAAACCGCCACGAGAGAAGACTTCACAGACACTCCGGATGCTTCTCCCCAATATAGGCCAGCCCCAGCAGTTGAAGGGTAGACGGATAATAGAGTGCGGGGGCAAACTGCAGCGCCGAGCTCGGCAGCTTGGTCCCATCGACCACACAGGCCACAACATCGTTAACAATTCTATAACCGGGGTCCGACAGCACGGTCTTCGGCCGGCCGGTGGTCAGATCGATGGTGGCGGGAACGCCGTCCTGCGACATCCCCTTTTGCAGGCGCATCAGCAGCTCCTTGTCGGTGATGCCGCCCCGCGCGAGATAGAGCGGGATGCGGATGGCGTTATATGAGAATTCGGCGTCGAACCCCTCTGCCGGCCGCGGCTTATCGCGCAGGCTCACCCATTCGGCAGGGAGCTTGCGCGGGCCGAATTGCATCGTCTTCAACAGCTCCACGCCGTCGTCCGACAGTTTTTTCCAGGCATCCGACGGAGCGAGTGCGGCCATCACCGGGATCGCCTCATAAATCCAGTAAGACGGGTTGACGACGGGACCGTCTTCTCGGTCGCTGCCGGTAAAGCCTGCGGTTCCCGGCATCAGCAAGGTGCGGCCCCCCGAGCGGCCGACGGTTTCGGCAAGCAGCGCCTGCGCCATACGGGAGGCGGCGAGGATATAGTCTTCTCGTTTCCACGCGGTGCCGGCCACCGCCAGCGCATAGGCAATCAAAATGTCGCCGTCGGTGGCATTGTTGGTGTCGGTCACGTGCGGCTTGACGTTCGGATCCCATTTCCACACGGCCAGGCCATCGTCGCGCAACAGCAGTTCGGTGCGGGTAAAGTACCAGATCTGCTCGAAATCGGCGGGGCTTGCGGCGAGATAGGCGAGCAGCAGGCCATAGCCCTGCCCTTCGCTGTGGCTGATGTTGCCGTTGCCGTTGTCGATGATGCGGCCGGTCGGATCGAGAAACTTCGTCTTGTAGGCCGACCATGCGGCGGCATTGATCATCGCCTGCTGCGCGATGGCGGGCGGGCTCGGTGGAAGCGCGACCGTTGCGGCCAGCAGGAGGATGCACCACCGCCTCATTTCGACCGACCCAGCTTTTTGAGCATTTCCGACGTGGTGACGCCGATCAACAGCACGAAGACGACCAGCAGCGCGGCATAGGAGAGAATATTGGTCGACAACCAGTTGGCGGCGATCAGCCGGTAGTTGGCGATCGACCAGGGCGTCGACGGCACGAAATCGAAACGGGTAACCGGCACCGCCTCGATCTTGCCGGTCTTGCTGGAATAGGTGGTGATGTGGCCTGATATCTGCGTCCAGTTCAGCTGCGAAGTCATCACCTCGACCCCTTCACGCAAATCCTTCGCCGATGGCGCCGCCACCACCGTCCATGCGCCAGTGCCCGCGGGGCTGGAGCCCTGGGCAACCAGCAGCGTGGCCACATTTGGCGGCGAGAATATCTCTTCAGCCCCTGGGATGAATTGCAGCGAACTGCGGGAAATATCGAAATTGCGTGCCACCCATTCGCGGAAGGCGGCGATCTGTCCGCGCAACAGACCGCCGCTGACCTTGGAATTCCATTCCTCGATCGCAGCACCGGTATCAACGACGCCGGGCTGCGCATCGACCACGGGACGCCACGAGGCCTGGCTCGCCGTGGAGACATTGGCCTGCGTCAAGGCGGTCGCCGGCATCTGTGAAATCGAGCCGATGAAAATGGCGTCGCGATCGCCGATCGTATTCGGCGAAGCCACGCTTTCGACGGCGATCGGATGGCCGGCCATGATCGCCATTTGGCCGAGCAGGGTAGCGGCGGCCGAGAGCGTATCGGCGTCGATGCGGTCGATGAAGAGCGGTGTCGGCTCGGTGGCCCGACCATAGGGATAGGCCGTGCCGGCCATGGCCGCCAGGTTGGGAAGCTGACCGACGCGGGCAAAATCCGGCATGTGTAATTCGGAGGTATCGAACAGGGCAAAGCGCGCATTGGCATCGGCGCTGCCGCCCGGCGCGCAGGCGGCATCGCCCTCGGTCGTCAGGATCGCCTCGATCGCCACGGTATTCAGACCCGGCTTGAAGTGGCGCATCGTCACCCGGATCGGCAGATGGCGGAGAATGCCGCCTGCCGTCGAGGTCAGCGGAACCGTGGAGGCGATGTTGTCATTGACGTAGATATCGATGTGGCTGCCCGGCAGAACCTTGTCGGTATAGGCGGCATCGAGCAGCACCTTCGCCTCGCCATAGGCATTGGCATAAAAATCCGCCGGCACGGCGACATTGAAGCTGGTCCGCAACCGGCGGCCGGAGAATTCGGTGGTTTTTACCCCGAGCTCCGACAAGGGAATGCTGGTATCGGAAAAGATCAGCGGCGCGTTCGGTGCGCTCCAGCGCTCGGTGGTCAGCACGTCGCGGCGGACATCGGCGGGCCTGTCCACCGGCGAGACGATGGTGTCGATCGCCGCGGAGACCGCCTGCCAGGACGGGCCGCTGATGAGCAGCACAGGCGAGCTGCTGCGCGGATCGGTCACGAAAGCGGCGAGCGGGGCACTTTCGGCGCCGGGCGGCAGGCCGGGAAAGAGCGGCCGCAGCTCCGCGGCGGTGCCGACGAACACGCCGAGCCTGCCTGGACCGGCGGCCGGAAGCGAAGTGGTGTTGAAGGCAAAGACCTGGTTCGGCATGCTGCTCAGCACCGCCAGGCCCTGCGCCAGCCGCAGCAGCGGCTTGGTGGTTCCCGGCTGCTCCAGCGCCGGGACGACGATGTCGAACTCCGTCCTGCCGGTGCCGTCGACACCGATGGCGCGGATTGCGTCGGCGCTTGAGAGCTCAGCGGCATTCCTGCCGGCGAAACTCAGATAGGTTCCGGCCGGATCGATGTTCGACCACAGTTCATAAGTCGATTCAATGCTGCAATCGGTGCGATGGCGCTGATCGGCTTGGAAGGTGACGAGGTTGGCGCCCGGCTGCAGCAGACCGGAGGGAACCTCGAACGTGACGGCCGATGGGCCGTCCGGCGAGCCGACGCGCTGCTGGCCGATCGGGCGATTGTTGAGATAGACGGTCAGCGCCGAGGCCTCGGGCGCGACGACGATCGAATTCTGATAGGCGAAGGTGAAACTTGCCTTGGCCGCCGCCTGCTCGGGGGTCAGATAGACCGACCATGAGCGGCGATCGTATTCGCCGCCGAGGCTGAATTTCGAGAAGGGCACAAGATAATGCCTGATAACGCGGGGCTCCGGCTGCGAAGCGGCATTTGCTGCCGCCCCAGGCCGGGGCGCCGGCTGCGCCAGGACAGTGATCGGCGCGGGAACTGCCGGCGCCGCCGGTGCGGGTGCTACCGAAATCGGAGGCGTGACAGGCACCGGTGCTGTCGCCGGCGGCGTCGGTCTCGGGGCGACGGATGCGCCGCGCGGCCGTTCGCCGGACATGTCGAAGGGTGCGGTCTGCGCCTCAGCGAAGACGGAAGCGTTCAGCAGGAGAAACGAGGCGGCGACGATGCTTTTCATCCGGCATTGACCTTTGCCGCCTGCTGCTGTGCCTCCCGTTCCGGCCGCATGCTGCGGAACAGGTAAACGAGGCCGCGGCTGGTCTGATAGAGCGCGGTGCCGACGAACCAGATGGTGCCGCGGATCAGGCCCGGATTGCGGCGGCGCGAGGCCTGGAACTCGGTCCACTGACCGGAATTGGCGAACATCAGGTCGGCGATCAGGCGGTGGTCGAGGGCGCTTTTCGGCACATACTGGCAACCGACATTGCTGATATCGCCCGAGGGCTCGATGTTGCGGACGATAAGCGGCAGGGTTTCCAGCTCGGCGCCGCTATAGGGCCGGAAGCGGATCTCGCCGGGTGCGCCGACCAGCATCTCATCCAGCTGCTTGTTGAAGATGTGAAGCCTCGCGCCATGGACGGAAACGTCCTCGATCGAGGCCGCGTACCATTTGCCATTGGCGCCGAATTCGCAGCGCCGGTTGACGCGGACGCGGCGGGACAGGGCGCGCTCGCCGCGTTCCGACACGACGCCCAGCGCGCAGCCGGCCATGATCAGGTTGACGAGATTCCATCCGCCGACGACGAGTGTGACGTCGGCCTTATAGGGTTCGGCATAAATCCTGTAGACGGTGATGACGAGCGCAATGATCTGCACCGCAAAGATGACGAAGAACGGACGGCTGATCTCCGACAGGCGGCTGACGGCAATCGATTCGTCCTTGGCGGTGACCTTGAAGGTCGGCTTCCTCGGATTGAGCATGACGGAGACGACAGCCGGCAGCAGATGCACCGTCTGTACATATTCGTAGAGTTCGGAAATCCAGGGCCAGCGGAACGAGCCGTAGAGGTAGTTCTGCATCATCAGATTCACGAGCATATAGGCAAGCGTATAGGCCAGGAACTCGCCGCCGGAGGCGGTGAAGATCTCCAGATCGAAGAACAGGTAGAAGAGCGGCGCAAACAGAAAGATCGTGCGCGGGAACGGGAAGAGCCAGAAAAGCGTGGAGGACATGTAGCAAAGGCGCTGCGGGATCGACAGTCCGCGTTTGAACAGCGGGAAGCGGAAGCGCAGGATCTGCATCATGCCCTGCGCCCAGCGGCTGCGTTGGCCGATGAAGCTTGCGAAGGTGGCCGGCTGCAGGCCGGCGATCAGGGGCTTGTCGACATAGATGCTGTTCCAGCCGCTGCCATGCAGCGCTAAGGCCGTCTCGCAATCCTCGGTGATGCTGATGCCGGAAAAGCCGTTCTGCGATTCGAGGGCTTTGCGGCTCAAAACCGCGGCCGAACCGCAGAAGAAGGCGGCGTTCCATTTATCCAGGCCACGCTGGATGATGCCGTAGAACATCTCGTTCTCGCTCGGCATCTTGTCGAAGGTGCGCAGGTTGCGCTCCAGCGGATCCGGATTGATGAAGAAGTGCGGGGTCTGGACGAGGAAGAGCCTCGGATCGTCTTCGAAGTAGCCGACGGTCTCGAGCAGGAAGTCGCGGGCCGGAGCGTGGTCCGCATCGAAGACGGCGATGAGTTCGCCGGTCGAATGTTTCATGCCATTGTTGAGATTGCCAGCCTTGGCATGCTCGTTACGGTCGCGCGTGAGATAGGTGACGTCAAGATCCTGGCAAAGCTGCTTCAGTTCGATGTGGCGGGCCGCCGCCGCCTGCGCCTCCAGCAACTTTCCGGAGTTGCGTTTCTGCAAGGTGCCGCCGTCGTCGAGCAGCCAGACATGCAGCTTATCGGCCGGATAGTCCATCGCCTTGGCAGCAGCCAGCGTGTTGCCGAGAAGGCCGGCATCCTCGTTGTAGGAGGGCACGAAGACGTCGACATGCGGCAAACGTCCCGGATTGGCGGCACGCGATGGGCGCGGCGGCAGTGGTGTGGCGACGATGAAAAGGCTGAGCGCCAGCATCGCCACGCTATACATTTCGGCAAGATAGAGCAGCAGGCCGGGAATGAAATTCTCAGGCTGGTTCAGCGGCGGCAGCGTGTTGGTGGTGCGCCAATAGACGTAGCGCAGCACGATCGACGTGCCGAAAGCGAGCGCCACCAGGCGCCACGTCCCCTCGCCCTTCAGTATCTTGATCAGCGCCATCACCGTGACCACCGAGATACTGGTGATGAGCTGAGTCTGCAGGTTAACCGGCAGGGTGATCAGCACGATCATGCAGAGCGAAACCAGGGCCCATATGAAGACGCTGCGGGCTTTGCGCATCGACGTTCCTTCGAAATTGCTCGCCGAGGGCATCCTCCGACACCCCGGGCAGGCTCGCTGGAACAGGATGATTTCAGGCCAGGTCGGCTAAATCTGAATCCTGTTCTAAGTTAAAGAGTTAGATCATGACTTCGTCCGAAAACCGCTCACACTTTCCGGCATCATGCTCTATCTCCGGCAGACGGCCGTCATGGCCGCGTCGCCTATGCAGTCCGGCGACGGCACGGTGACGCCGATAGCCCTTGCCGATTGTTCCAACGGCGCTGCGGCCGCCTCCGGCGCCGCGTTCGTCGGCGGCGCCTCGCCCGGCAGCGGCACGCGCGGGCCGATCGGAGCAGGCAACGGTGCGGCGCCTTGCGCCGGTTGCCGGCTCGGGGCGCTGCGAACCGGAGCCGTCCGCGGCAGACTGGTTACGGCAGGCGCCGGCTCATAACCGATCGGCATCGGACTGGCGCGATATCCGCCCTCGTCGGGATAGATCGGAGCGCCGGTACGCCCGAGCGCCGCGTCAGCGGGCGGCGGAGCGCCATAGGGGTTCCAGATCACGCCGTCGAAGGTGCCTGTTATCGTGTAGCCGTAGACGATACCCAGCAGCTGGCGCTCGGATGCGCGCGCATCGCATAGGCGCAGACGCAGCTGGATCATGCCGAAATTGCGGGCCTGCGTATTGGCGGCCGCGCTGGAGCGGATCTGTTGCCAGGCAAAGATGCAGGCATCGCCGGCGCGGCTTCGGCCGGAGGCATAACCGAATGGGCCATAAGCGTTTTGCAGGAAGGTCGCCGAGGTAGCCATCGGGACGCCGGGGGCAGCGCGGGCCATTTCGCGGGCGATAGCGCTCTCGTTGATCATGCTGAAGCCGGCGTTGCCCGTTCCCGGATTAGCTCCGGAGGCGCCGAAAAACTGGATCTTCAGAAAATTTTGGCCGGGCACCGAGGAGGACGTAAACAGCGAGACCGTCTGTTCGACGCCATTGCCACGCTTGCGCTCGACGACGCTGACGATCGATGGGCCACCCGGCGGCGGCAGAACCAGCGCCTTTTCAGGCGCCACCGTCTCCGGCCCGGAAGGCTGCCGCACACCGCCTGTCGACGTGCAGCCGGCCATCATGCCCGCTATTGCCACCAGCGATATCGTCTTCCGCAAGCGCATGTGTCGAGCCGCCGCAACCGTCTTTCCAGATGTCCATTCGCGAACCGAAACGCGACGGACCTTCGAATCAACGACCACCCGGCCGTTCACCTGCCATAAACCGCCGACATGGTTAACGAAGGGTAAAGAGCCCGACCCTGCTGCCACCGGACGACTCGCACTGAATGTGATTCGGACAGCTCAACCCTATGGAGCATAAATTGGCTTAGCAACAAGGAATCGGCTCCCCGCCTCTGCCACGACGGCAAGCTGCTGGCGGAACTATGCCGTATGGGCGGCGTTGCCTTGATGTTCAGAGTTCAAAAAGGAGAACATCCCATGCGTAAGATCATGCTGGCTACCGCCGCCATGCTGACCATCTGCTCGGCCGCCTTTGCACAAAGCACCGTCGTTGTCACCGATCCCGCACCTACCGGCTCCGTCGTCCTGCCCGGCGAGGTGCGTACCTATGTCATGGAGCAAAATACGCCGTCCGTCGTCTATGACGGCGAGATCACGGTTGGCACCACGCTGCCGGATACTATCGAAGTCCATACTGTGCCCAACGCCGACTACGCCTACACCGTCGTCAACGAGCGGCGGGTGATCGTTGAGCCGAAGACGCACCGCGTGATCCAGGTTCTTGAATAAGGATTTGAGGGTGGGAGACGCACGGCTGCCACGTCACGGCCCCTCGTCTCCCGTCCTTACCGGCATATTCAAAAGCTCGCGGATCTTATGGGCGAGCTGCTCGAGGCTGAAAGGCTTGGCAAGCAGCGAAACGCCGTGATCAAGCACGCCATTGTGGACGATGGCGTTTCGCGTGTAACCCGTGGTGTATAGGATTCTGATCGTCGGCCATTTTTCCTGAACGGCGTCGGCAAGCTGACGCCCGCTCATCTGCGGCATCACAATATCGGTGAAGATCAAGTCGACGTCCGGATTCTCCTCCAGAAGGAGAAGCGCCTCTGGGCCGCCTGCCGCCTGCAATACGGTGTAACCGAGTTCATGCAGACTTTCGGCAGTCATGGTGCGGACGTGTTCGTCGTCCTCCACCACCAGAATCGTATCGTTGACGCTGCCCTGAGGAATCGGCTGTGCTCCAGCGGCCAGGCGGGCGTCCGCCTTGCCGACGTGACGCGGCAGATAGATCTTCACCGTCGTGCCGCGGTCGATCTCCGAATAGATCTTGATGTGGCCGCCGCTCTGCTTGATGTAGCCGTAGACCTGGCTGAGGCCGAGTCCCGTCCCCTTGCCGGGTCCTTTGGTGGTGTAAAACGGGTCGAAGGCGCGGTCGATCACATCAGGCGACATGCCGGTGCCGGTGTCGGTAATGCTGATCATCACATACTGGCCCGCTTCGACCTCCGAATGCATCCGCGAGTACCGCTCATCTAGTTCCGTATTGGCAGTCTCGATCGTCAGATGACCGCCGCTAGGCATGGCGTCGCGTGCATTGACGGCCAGGTTCAGCATGGCGTTTTCGAGTTGACTCAGATCGGCAAAGCTCGGCCAGAGGCCGCCGGCGAGAACGGTTTCGATGCGGATATGTTCGCCGAGCGTGCGTCGCAGCAACTCCGACATGCCGCCGACCAGCTTGTTGACGTCGATCACCTCCGGGGCGAGCGGCTGCTGGCGCGAGAAGGCGAGAAGACGCGCGGTCAGCACCGCGGCCCGCTGGGCTCCATCTCTTGCATTCTGAAGGGAGTTGAGCAGGCGCGGATCCTCATGTCCGGTCATGCGCCGCTGAGCGAGATCGAGATTGCCGATGATGATCGCCAGCATGTTGTTGAAATCATGGGCGACGCCGCCTGTGAGCTGACCGATCGTCTCCATCTTCTGCAACTGCCGGACCTGCGCCTGGGCGGCGGCATTCTCTTCCATCTCGTGCCTGAGTGCGGCAGTGCGCTCGGCCACCGTCTCCTCCAGGCGCGAATTGAAACTGTTGAGCTCGGAGCGAAGGCGGCTCTGCCGGCCATGGGCGATGATGATCATCTCCATCAGTCCGATGATGATCGCGGCATTGACCAGATAGGTCGAAAGACCAACCCACTGGCCGACGCTGACCGGCCAGAACGCGCCATGCGGCTCGACGAAAAACTGCTGAACGACGAAGGCCGCAACCATGGCCGCGACAATGCCCGGCCCGGCGCCGCCGATAAAACTGGCGAGCAATATCGCCGGGACGAAGCTCAGGAAGGGAAAACCGGAGAGATAGTCGCTGGCGGCAAGTCGCAGAATAAACGTCAGACCAACGAAGGCAACGGCCAGCGGATAGGTGTAGCCTGGCCTGTGACGCAGCCAATCCGTGGCACTCAGCAAATCCATTCCACACCCTTTCTCCCCGCGCGTCCGTTCAGACGCGCAAAGGACGCTGCAACGCTTTGAATTACTGCATAATTTGATCCGTAAATCGATTCCGATTTCAGGAATTATGCAGTAGCCGCCGCCGAAACGGCATACCAGCTTTTGCACATCGAATTTCGCCGGGCAATATAGTGTTTCCAAAGCACGGCGCGATCCTTCAGATTCGCTTGCCGTGCCTTAACCTTTTATGTTTACACATGTCGTGTCGTAAAACCGCGCCACGGTTTTGCGCGACAGGTCTGCCGCCGCGCGCAGCGTCTTGACGCGTTGCACAGCGGGCCAGATAAATCTTCGTGCCCGGCAAGGGGAATGGTGGACGGGATCATGAAAGACATATTCATCGTCGAGGACGATGCACTGATCGCCATGCTGCTCGAGGACATGCTCAGCGACCTCGGCTATCGGGTTTGCGCAACTGCCCCCGATCTGGAACGGGCGCTCGCAACTGCCAGAGACACAGAGTTCGACGCCGCCATCCTCGACGTCTCGCTTGCCGGCCGGAGTTCGCTGCCGGTCGCAAAGCTGCTCGACGAGCGCGGCAAACCTTATCTCTATGCGACTGGCTATGGCAGTGCACCGGAAGGGAGCACCCCAAGCACTCTGCCGGTGCTGCGAAAACCTTTTCAGCTCAGCGAGCTCGAACAGGCGATGAAGCTGCTTGCCGAAGCCTGAGGAGGGTTTCCTCAGCGCACCTGATCGAGCAGACGCTTGCATTCGAGGAGATCGTAAAGCGCCTCCTGCAGCAGCGCCCTGTCTTCCTTGCCGACGCTCGACTTACCGACCGAGACTTCCGGCTGATCGTCGTCTCCGGCGACGAAGTTGAAGAACCGGCGGGTGATCGGCGGCTTGGCGCGGCCGACGATCTGGTCCTCCTCGGACATGCCGACGCGCGGCTCGCCCGATCCCATCTCCTGCACACCCGAGGCAAGTGCCTCGACGCTGGCGAGATCGCCGTGGCCGACCGATATGACAAACTTGTTGCCATTGGTCTTCAGAAGCTTCTGCACGCCCTTGATCGTATAGCCGTGATCATAGAGCAAATGCCGGATGCCCTTGAGAAGGTCGACATCTTCCGGCCGATAATAGCGACGGCCGCCGCCGCGCTTCATCGGCTTTATCTGGGGAAACCGCGTTTCCCAGAAGCGCAGCACATGCTGCGGCAGATCAAGATCGTCTGCGACTTCGCTGATGGTGCGAAAGGCATCGGGGCTCTTGTCCAACGTCATACTGCTACGCAACCTCGCAGGCTCGATCCAACGGCGACTCACCATATTTCAAAGGTTTGGCGCCGACAATTCAAGTCATGTGTCGACGTTGCGCACAGGCGATGGACGATGCGAGTGAAAAAAGGCCGTTCCGAGCAGGACCTAGCCGATATCAGAGGGCTGGGTTCTGTGGCTTCAGCTTCACCTTGCGAGAGACATGCGCCTTGAGGATGCGCGTCTTCAGCACGTTCGATGCCTTGAAGGTCATCACCCGGCGGGGAGAGATCGGAACCTCCTCGCCGGTCTTCGGGTTGCGGCCGATTCGCTCGTTCTTGTCGCGAACCTGAAAGGTGGCGAAGGAAGAAAGCTTGACGGTTTCACCGCGGACGATGGCATTGCAGATTTCGTCGATGACGGTTTCCACAAGTTCGGCGGATTCCGTCCGGGAAAGCCCGACCTTTCGGAAAACCGATTCCGCCAGGTCTGCTCGCGTCACTGTTTTTCCGGTCATGGTTTCCCCGCCCAATACAAATTATTTTGTGAAAGCGAAGGAAGAGTATTTGTCTTGCGCCCCACGGTCAAGCTCTTGTTCGCCGCCAGTTTTTTAGGATTCGTGCTTACCAGCGCAGCAGAACGGCGCCCCAGGTGAAGCCGCCGCCCATCGCTTCGAGCATCACGAGGTCACCCTTCTTGATGCGGCCGTCGCCGGCAGCGGTCGCCAGGGCGAGCGGGATCGAGGCAGCCGAGGTATTGCCGTGCAGATCGACGGTGACGACGACCTTTTCCGCAGCGATGTTCAGCTTCTTCGCCGAACCGTCGATGATGCGTCGATTGGCCTGATGCGGCACCAGCCAGTCAAGATCGTTGGCGGTGGTGCCGGTCGAATCGAACGCAGCCTGGATGACATCGGTGATCATGCCGACGGCGTATTTGAAGACCTCGCGGCCTTCCATGCGCAGCTTGCCGACGCTGCCCGTCGTCGACGGTCCGCCGTCGACATAGAGCTTGTCCTTGTGCGAACCGTCGGAGCGCAGGTGCGCGGTCAGCACGCCGCGGTCGGCAGACGTCCCCTCGCCTTCGGCCGCTTCGAGCACGATCGCGCCGGCGCCGTCGCCGAAGAGCACGCAGGTTGTGCGGTCGTTCCAGTCGAGAATGCGCGAAAAAGTCTCCGCGCCGATGACCAGAACGCGTTTTGCAAGGCCGCCGCGGATATAGGCGTCGGCGGTCGTCACCGCATAAACGAAACCGGTGCAGACGGCCTGAACGTCGAAGGCGAAACCGTGGCTCATGCCGAGACGGTTCTGAATGTTCACCGAGGTCGCCGGAAAGGTGTTGTCAGGCGTCGAGGTGGCGCAGATGATGAGATCGATGTCGGCGGGCGTCAGGCCGCCATTTTCGAGCGCCGCCCGCGCGGCAGCCTCGCCGAGCGAGGCCGTCGTCTCGTCGTCACCGGCCACGTAACGCTGGCGGATGCCGGTGCGCTGGACGATCCATTCGTCCGATGTATCGACGATGGCCTCCATGTCGCGATTGGTCATAACGCGCTTCGGAAGTGCGGCTCCGAACCCGCGAACCACTGAACGGATCATATTCGATTGTACCCCATCGCTCATGCCGCTTCCGGGCCCATCGGGGGCAGGCGCTTGGCATGATATTTCTTAAGATCGTTTTCTATTTTCTGATTGAGGCCGTTCTTGGCCATATCGTAGCCGACTTCGATGGCGGCGGCGATGCCTTCGGCATTGGCGCCGCCATGGCTCTTGATGACGATGCCGTTCAGGCCGAGAAACACGCCGCCATTGACCTTGCTCGGATCGAGCTTCTCGCGGAGCATGTCGAAGGCGCTCTTGGCGAAGAGATAGCCGATGCGGGCGAGCAGCGTGCGCGACATGGCCGCACGCAGATATTCGGCAATCTGCTTGGCAGTGCCTTCAGCGGTCTTGAGCGCGATATTGCCGGAGAATCCTTCGGTGACGACGACGTCGACGGTACCCTTGCCGAGATCGTTGCCCTCAACGAAGCCGGAATATTCGAGCGAATCGATGTTCGCCTCGCGCAACAGCCGACCGGCCTCCTTGACCTCTTCCTGGCCTTTCACCTCTTCAACGCCGACGTTCAGAAGTCCGATCGTCGGACGTTCGATCTCGAAAAGCGCGCGCGCCATAGCCCCGCCCATCAGGGCGAAATCCATCAGCTGCTGCGCATCGGCGCCGATCGTCGCGCCGACATCGAGCACGATGCTCTCACCCTTCAGCGTCGGCCAGATCGCCGCGATCGCCGGGCGTTCGATATTGGCCATGGTGCGAAGACAGAACTTTGCCATCGCCATCAGCGCCCCGGTATTGCCGGCCGAGACCGCGACATCGGCATCGCCCGTCTTCACCGCCTCGATCGAACGCCACATGGTGGAGATATAGCGGCCGCGGCGCAGCGCCTGGCTCGGCTTCTCTTCCATGCTGACCGCAAGCTCGCAATCGTGAAAGACCGATTTTTCCTTAAGTTTCGGAAACTTGGCGAGAACAGGATCGCACTGTTCCTTAAGACCGTAAAATACGAAGGAAATATCCGGATGCCGATCCAGCGCCTTGGCGGCGCCGGGGATGACAACCTGGGGACCAAAGTCGCCACCCATGAGGTCGAGAGATATTCTGATCACGCGTCCCTGATCCTTCTTTCCGCCGAGGGGCGAAATTTCGGCCAAAATACCGGTTTTGCCGTCGCATACAACTGAATTGTGCCAAACGCCAGAGTGGCTTCAGTCCTTTTTCCAGTCCTTGAGGACTGCGAAAGCCGAAGGCTTTTTGTCGTTCTCGCCGCTATCCTCGATATGACCTTCGAACTCGACGCCGTCCTTGCGCGGATAGGGGTCGATCGCAAGAGCGGCGAATTCCGCGACCACCTCGCCGGCGTCGATCGTATCGCCGACAAAGGTCTCGGGCAGATCAGGACCGTCGGGGTCGAGCAGCATTTCGCCGGCATCATTGCCGGGCTGCCGGGCAAGCTTGGAACCCTCAGGCACGAAGATCTGCTCGAAGGTTTCGTCGATGGCGGCTTCGACCGGTTCCAGCGTCACGACGCAGGACTGGACGATCTTCGCCTGTACCCGGCCCTTGACGCGCACGCCGTCGCGCTTCCAGCGGGCAATCTGCAGGTCGGCGCTGAGATTCTCGACGGAGACGACGCTCCAGGCCTCGGCAAGCGCCTTCAATTCGCTGGCGTCGGCCTCGATATGGACCTCGACGGGGTTGGCGGAGATATGGCCGACCTTCACGCGATAGGAGAAGGGAACATCGTCCCGATCGTTTTTCATCGTTTCCTCCTTCAGACAACCGGCGGCAGAGTTGCCGCGCCGCTGGCAATCATCTCCTCCGGAACGGCGGACAATTGGGCTTCGGCCGCCATCATCCAGTCGGCGAGGCCGGACAAATCGGCTGGGACGGGACTTTCGGGGTAGATATTGCGCTGGAGGGCAAGTGCGAGCGCTTCGCGATCGCCGGCATCCATCGCCTTCGAATAGGCTTCGAGCCGGCCGTAGAACATGCCGGCGAGCTTCTTCATGCGTTTCGGCACGCTGTTGTCGCCAATGCCGAGTTCGCGGATCGAATAGTCGATGTCCTGGAAAAAAGCGTCGACGATCTCCTGGGCGATTTCCTGACCGCTAACGGCGGAGGCGCGCGTGCGGCGAAAAAACAGAATCATCGCGATCGACAGCATTTCGAAACGGCCCATGACCGTATCCGGCACATTGAGCCGCTCATAGAGATCAGGCATGCGCGCGGCGGCCGTCAGCGCCGCATATTGCCTGTCAACGATCGCCTGATTGTTGTTTTTCTTGCGGAAGAGTCCGAAGATCATTGTTTTTTCCGGAAATGCCTCAATCTTCACGCCGGCTGGCGTCCGGCCTTGTTGCATGATTTCGAAAGCTGGTTTACCGAAGCAGGCGCGAATTGCAATGCCGATCGTGGCCAGTTTCGGGACGATGCCTTCGAGGCGTCGGCGGAACGAATTCGGGAATTCGACCCGGAATGGCCACAATGGTTTTGCAGGAGGAAGCGTGTAAAGCCCAAACGGCTGCTATCGACACTCAAGGGAGTAGATGTCGTTGAAGAAACGGTATTTCAAGTCTGACATGAAATTCTTCAGCAACGCGGCCATTGCCTTCATAATCGCCTCCACCACTGCTCTTTCGGGCTGCCAGACCGGCACCGTGCTCAATGGCGGATACGTCGCCGACCAGCAGTCGCTGGACCTCGTTCCAGAAGGCTCGAGCCGCGAGCAGGCGCTGCTTTCGCTCGGCACCCCGTCGACGACGGCGACCTTCGACGGCGAGGTCTTCTATTACATCTCACAGCGGCGCACGCGTTCGGTCGCCTTCCAGAAGCTGAAGGTCGTCGATCAGAGCGTTCTGGCGATCTATTTCGACAAGGACGGCGTCGTCAGCCGGCGCGCCAACTATACGCTGCAGGACGGCAAGGTGTTCGACACGATCGGACGCGTCACGCCGACCGGCGGCAAGGAACTCACCTTCCTACAGCAGATGCTCTCCGGCGGCAGCGCTGCGAGCGCCGCCCGCAGCCTGTTCGGCGGCGGCGCCGGCGGCACGCCGCAGAATCCGAGCAGCCTGCGCTGATCGGACAAGCTTCAACGACAAAACCCGCCGGATCGCTCCGGCGGGTTTTTTGTTGACAAACCTCGTGTTTTTACTCGGCGTCATCTTCGGCCCAGGAGATTGGACGCCCGCCCCTCATCCGGCTGCCGCCACCTTCTCCCCGTAAACGGGGCGAAGGGCGATAGTCGCACTCTTTCCGTCCCTTACCAACGTCTCGCATGGCACGTCCCCTCTCCCCGTTTTTACCGGGAGAGGGTTAGGGTGAGGGGCTGCCAGCCGCTGTTGCAGCCATCAACCGGCGAGAACGGCGAGCAGCAGAAGTGCCACGATATTGGTGATCTTGATCGCCGGGTTGACGGCAGGGCCGGCTGTGTCCTTGTAGGGATCGCCGACGGTATCGCCGGTAACGGAGGCCTTGTGCGCATCCGAACCCTTCATGTGACGCACGCCGTCCTTGTCGACGAAACCGTCCTCGAAGCTCTTCTTGGCATTGTCCCAGGCGCCGCCGCCCGAGGTCATCGAGATAGCGACGAAGAGGCCGTTGATGATGACGCCGAGCAGCGATGCGCCGAGGGCGGCAAAGGCGGAGGCCTTGGAGCCGGAGATCAGAAGCACGCCGAAATAGACGACGATGGGCGCCAGCACCGGCAGCAGCGACGGCACGATCATTTCACGGATGGCCGCCTTGGTCAGAAGGTCGACGGCCTTACCGTAATCCGGCTTTTCCGTGCCCTGCATGATGCCCGGCTTCATCTTGAACTGGCGGCGCACCTCCTCGACGATCGAGCCGGCGGCGCGGCCGACGGCTGTCATGGCGATGCCGCCGAAGAGATAGGGAATCAGGCCGCCGAACAGCAGGCCGGCGACGACATAGGGGTTCGACAATTCGAAGGAGATTTCGCCGATATTGGCGAAGTAGGGATATTGGTCGCCATGGGCGGCGAAATATCTGAGATCGTTGGCATAGGCGGCAAAAAGCACCAGCGCACCGAGGCCGGCCGAACCGATCGCGTAACCCTTGGTCACCGCCTTCGTGGTGTTGCCGACGGCGTCGAGCGCATCGGTCGACTTGCGCACTTCCGGCGGCAGATGCGACATTTCGGCGATGCCGCCGGCATTGTCGGTGACCGGGCCAAAGGCATCGAGCGCAACGATCATGCCGGCAAGACCGAGCATGGCGGTGACCGCAATGCCGGTGCCGAAAAGGCCGCCGAGCTGATAGGTGGCAAGAATGCCGCCGACGATGACGATGGCCGGCAGGGCGGTCGATTCCAGCGAGACCGCCAGACCCTGGATGACGTTGGTGCCGTGACCGGTCACCGACGACTGGGCGATCGAAACGACCGGACGCTTGCCGGTGCCGGTATAATATTCGGTGATGACGACGATCAGCGCGGTGACGACGAGGCCGACAAGGCCGCAGACGAAGAGGTTCGTGCCCGTCACGTCGGCGCCGGCAACGGTGCCGAGCGAGCCCCAGCCGACCGTCAGCGAGGTGGCGGCGCCGAGACCGATGATCGACAAGAGGCCGGTGACGATGAGGCCCTTGTAGAGGGCGCCCATGATCGAGCCGTTCGAACCGAGCTTGACGAAGAAGGTGCCGATGATCGAGGTGATGATGCAGGCGCCGCAGATCGCCAGCGGATAGATCATCGCGGACTCGAGGATCGGCGCGCCGGCAAAGAAGATCGCGGCGAGAACCATGGTGGCAACGACGGAGACCGCATAGGTCTCGAAAAGGTCGGCGGCCATGCCGGCGCAGTCGCCGACATTGTCGCCGACGTTATCGGCAATCGTCGCCGGGTTGCGCGGATCGTCCTCGGGAATGCCGGCTTCCACCTTGCCGACGAGGTCGCCGCCGACATCGGCGCCCTTGGTGAAGATGCCGCCGCCGAGACGGGCGAAGATCGAGATCAGCGAAGCGCCGAAGCCGAGCGCCACCAGCGAATCGATGACGTCGCGCGAGCCGCTCTCATGGCCGAGCCCGACGGTCAAAATGGTATAGTAGATGGAGACGCCGAGCAGCGCGAGGCCCGCCACCAGCATGCCGGTGATCGCACCCGACTTGAAGGCGATGTCGAGGCCTGCGGAGAGGCTGGCGGACGCGGCCTGCGCGGTGCGCACGTTGGCGCGGACGGAGACGTGCATGCCGATGAAACCGGCAGCGCCTGACAGTACGGCGCCGATCAGGAAGCCGATGGCGGCCGTGGCGGAAAGAAGCAGCCAGGCTGCGATGAAGACGACGACGCCGACAAGGGCAATGGTGCGATACTGGCGCGTCAGATAGGCCTGAGCGCCTTCCCGGATATAGCCCGCGATCTCCTGCATCCGGCTGTTGCCCTGATCGGCGGCAAGCACCGACCGGGTTGCCCAGGCGGCATAGACCACCGAGAGCAGACCGCATGCGATTACGCATAAAAGAATGGTCATTTCGCTCTTTCCTCCCATAGGCCGGAGCTCACTCCTCCTCCGGCAGATACGCCGCCGAATCGCCTTTCCTCTCCACAGAAATGCCACAGCTAAGCCGTGCGGAGATTGCGTGGTCGATCACGTGGCGTCAAGACCGCAACGGGCGAAAACCATTGCGGCATGAAGAAAGAAACGGGAAGATGGTTTGACGGCTAAGAGGTTACTTCTTCGCCTCGCTGCGAACCTGCTTGGCGATGCGGTCGAGCACGGCGTTAACGAGCTTCGGTTCGTCGTCATCGAAAAACGCCTGCGCGATTTCGACATATTCGGTGACGATGACCGCCACCGGAACGTCCTTGCGGTCAATGAGTTCGAAGACGCCGGCGCGCAGGATGGCGCGCACGGTGCTGTCAAGCCGCGACAGAGCCCAATCATCCTGCAACGCTGCCGCGATCAGCGGATCGAGGCGGACCTGATCGCGCACCACGCCGGAGACGATGGAGCGGAACCAGCCGGCATCGGCCTTCAGATAGGTCGCGCCGTCGATTTCCTGGCCGAGGCGGTGCGCCTCATATTCAGCGACGATTTCCAGAACGCCCGTGCCGCCGACATCCATCTGATAAAGCGCCTGAACGGCAGCAAGACGGGCAGCGCCCCGCTGGTTCGCAGTCTTGACCGGCCGTTCCGTCTTGTCGTCACTCATTCTTCATGCACCCAGTTTCTGCTTCAGCTCGATCATCGTCAGAGCTGCACGAGCGGCAAATCCGCCTTTGTCCTTGTCCGAGCGGCGCGCGCGCGCCCAGGCCTGTTCGTCATTTTCCACGGTCAGGATGCCGTTGCCGATGGCAAGGGACTCGCTGACTGCGAGATCCATCAGTGCGCGCGAGGATTCGTTCGATACGATATCGAAGTGGTAGGTCTCGCCGCGGATGACCATGCCGAGGGCGACATAGCCGTCATAATGCGTGCCGCCATTGTCGTCTCCATCGAGCGACATGGCAATCGCTGCCGGAATTTCCAGCGCGCCGGGAACGGTGACGACCTCAAAGGTGGCGCCGGCTTCCTGCAGAGCAAAGGTCGCGCCTTCGAGCAGCGCGTCGGCCATGTCGTCGTAAAAGCGGGCTTCAACGATCAAAATATGGGGAGCGGTCTCTCTCGGCATGGATTCACCTTCGTTGGCAGGACATTTTCCACTCGGCAGGCCGCGGTCAAAACATGCCTTCATCAGAATGGCAAGCACTTTCGCCCGATGCCGCAACGCCAAAGACGAAATATCGGCAAGGGGATAGCTGCACAGCCGCGCAAGGCTTTCAAACCAGTTTCCCCGGACGCTCGGAAAACGGCAATTCGAAGGCAATTTTCATGAAGAATTATTAATGGATTTTCAGCGGCTTAGCCCATTGAATCGAGAAGAGGACAATGCCAATTCCATGTCGTGACGCTGACGATCCCCTGCAACGACAGCCGACCGTCATAGCAGATGAAAGGATACAATCATGAACCGCATTGTCACACTCACCGCCGCCGCCGCCCTCTCCTCGCTTGCATTTGCCGGCGCCAGTCGGGCCGAAAGCCTTGGGATGAACACCGCCCAAGGCATCGAGCAAACGCTCAGGACCTTCCACGGCAATGATTTCAACGTCGAGCAGGTCCATAACTGGCGCAATCTCGATGATGAAACGACGGGTCCGCGCTCGGCGCCGGAACGCTCCGGTTATGCCATCCGCGGCATCCAGGCCTCGATCGACGCCAACAGGTCGCTTGCCCGCCGGCTCAACAATGAAGGCGTCGACGTCCGCAACATCGTCAATGCCGAACAGGCGGCTGACGGAAGCCTCACTTTCTACGTCCGCTAAGATTCCTGCGCATTGCCAGGGATAGAGAGTCTCGGCGCGTTCCATCCGACGCGCGGCGCTCGAAGCATGGGCGGCGGTCTCCGCCCATGCCGGGGATTTCCCGGATCAGCGCAGACGGGCATTGAATTTTCCGCCAAGATGATAGCTTCTCTTCCTGCAACAGGAGGACATCATGGCTAGGGAATCGAAAGCGGTGATCAATATCGCCGATCTCGCGCTCAACCACTGGAAACAGGGTGAATTCTATGAAGGCGCCGACGCCTCGTTCGGCGCACGTTTAGGTCTGGCCGGTCTCGGCATCAGCTATAATGAAGTGCCGTCGGGCAAATCGAGCTGCCCCTTCCACAATCACCACGTCGAAGACGAGCTTTTCTACGTGATCGCAGGCACCGGCGAATACCGCTTCGGCGACGAGCGCCATGCGATCAAGGCTGGCGACGTGCTCGGCGCGCCCGCCGGCGGCCCGGAAACAGCGCACCAGATCATCAATACCGGCACGGCGCCCCTTATCTATCTCG
The DNA here is from genome assembly GCF_003939025.1 of Rhizobium sophoriradicis. GTDB lineage: Bacteria > Pseudomonadota > Alphaproteobacteria > Rhizobiales > Rhizobiaceae > Rhizobium > Rhizobium sophoriradicis. The sequence goes on along the minus strand of NZ_RQIH01000006.1, from coordinate 178,906 downwards.
GCATCTCGACGATGGCGAAGACCGAGATCGTGGAATATCCCGATTCTGGAAAGTTTCTCGCCAAGACCAGCAGAGATGGCGCAAGGCCGGGGCGATTCCGCCATATGGGACGCGCGGAAAATCCACTCGATTACTGGGAGGGCGAACCCGGTGCCTGACGGCGCGGCTTCCGGAGGACCTGATGTGACCGACATTCCCACGCTCGAAACGCAGCGGTTGACGCTTCGCCCTCACCACCTCGACGATTTCGAAGTGCATGCGGCGCTGTGGGCGAACGAGGATGTCGTCCGCTTCATCAGCGGCGCGCCCTCGACGCGCGAGCAGAGTTGGGCCCGCATGCTGCGCATTGCTGGCATGTGGCATCATATGGGCTTCGGCTTTCTTGCGATCGTCGAGAAGGCCAGCGGCCGGTTCATCGGCGAAGCCGGATTTCTCGAAGCCCTCCGCGAAATGGAGCCGTCAATCGAGGGAACGATGGAGGTCGGCTGGGCGCTGATGCCCTCGGCCCAGGGCCGTGGTTATGCCACCGAGGCGCTGACGGCCCTGATCGGCTGGGCGGCAGCGCGTTTTCCGGAAAAGGCAATGAGTTGCATCATCAGCCCCGACAACGTGGCGTCGCTCAGGGTCGCAGCCAAGCTCGGCTTCCGCGAGACGGCGCGCGCGCAGTATAATGGCGAAGTCATTCAGTTTTCGCGTTAGGGAATTTCGTCAAGCGGACGGCGTAGCACAGAGCATCCACCGCATGGGCCGAGGCTCGCGGAACGCGGAGTTGCGAATGCCCGAGAATGTGCCACCTTTCTTTACATCAGTGCTTCTTCAATTTGCGCAATTCTTGCTCCAAGCTGGGGGAACGAATTCTGCCAGTACCGGTAGATATTCAGCAGGTTGCGATATGAGGTAGGCAAGTCGCTTGCTGACAAGTAGCCTCTTTCAAACGCGAAATTTAGCACGTCCTCATAGTAAGTGATTGCATAAATGAACTTCCAGTTGACCTGTGGGTTCGACGTGGCGTTCTCATGGCGCCTGAAATAGGAAAGCGGGGTGGGATGGATGACGAAGTTGCCGAGCTGCGCCAGTTCCACCCATGCTGATAAATCAATCAAACCAGGGAAGAGATCGCCTTCCATCTTATACAATCGGAATTGACCATTGCTATCGAAAGCATCCTTCTTCCGAAATAAAGCCGTTGTGTACTCTCCAACTAGATTGACGTGATTGAGAGCCGTCAATCGCAAGAAGTCGTCGCCAGAAACGATCTTGAGGCTATCTCCGGAAGCGTTGAAGTGGTTGATGAAGCCAGTAGTATGATTTTTTCCGTCAATTAAATAACGCGGAGAAAATGAAAGACTCGTGTTTCTTTCCTTTGTCGATTCAAGCGCCTCTAGCAGGAACTGTATGCAGAAAGGGTGTAGCACGTCGTCATCGAACAGGAATTTGATGTATTCGCCACTCGCGATTTCCACCAGCCTGCGCACATTGTTCTCGGGACCGGGATTCGGATTTCGGCTGTATTGGACAAACCTTTCGAAGTTCCGGCAGATCGCCTGGATTTCATCAGTCGGACAATCATCCGACACCAGAATTTCGACATCGGTGAAGCTCTGAGCCAACGCACTTCGTAGGCACAGTTCGAAATAGTCGGCCTTGTATGCTGGAATACAGATCGATACGCGCGGCATCGGACATCCTTGGAATTTAGAAGTCGAGTTCGGCAAAGCACAGCCTATTGCGCTCGGCCTGCTTCACACATGAGAAAGATGCTGGCGCAAAGATCGGGATAGACTTGCCCCAGCTGATAACAACCCTCCAGATATTCGCTGGAAATGATGTCGGTCTGAAGCAAACGATCCCACTGGAAATTTGCCAGAGCTTTGAAGAAAATGCCGGACCGATGCACAACGTTCAATCCTGCCAATCTTGCATCGCGCTCCAGGGTATCCAGTGAGTATGTGATGCGGTGACCATGCTCCGCTTCCGCCTTCGTGATTGCGGAATTGTGGCTTATCAAACCCATTTTAACAGCGATCTGGCGGGACGGGGCATTCGCATTCGGGCATACCAGGAAGAGCCTACCACCTTCCGATAGCCATTCGTCATTGATGCGCTTCAGCACGCCTACCGGATCGTCCAAATGCTCAAGAACATGTGTCAGCAGGACATTGTCATAGCGCTTGGGAAGCTTCACGTCTTCGAACACGTCATTGATAAATGTCAGGCTGTCGCCCAGTTCGTTCTGCGCGACGGCTATTGCCTCATCGGAGGCTTCTACGCAGGTGATATCGTCGAAATAGGGAACGATCCTTTTCGTGAAATCGCCCCGGAAACTTCCAAGTTCAAGCAGGCTTCCGGTGCGGAAAAAGGGCATGAAAGACTTCAGCATATAATGATGCATGACGTCAAAATCGAAGTTGTATGCGTAGCGATGATCACTAGCATCCTTGATTTCACTATTATAATCGCGCTTTTTCTCAGCCATCCTCTACCCCAAATCTCGCTTCATTGTCAGCATTGACTGTTCGCTATCCAGCACCACGAACCCATATCTGCGATAGACAGCGACGGCGGCAATGTTTTTCGCCTCGACCTCGAGGCGTATGGTTTCAAACCTCTTCTGCCTGGCCAAAGCCATGCTCCGTTCAAGCAACGCTCCCGCTATCCCCCTGCCGCGCCATTCTTCGAACACACTTAGATTCGTAATGAATGCCGATGTCTGTTGGGGATTGTTGCAATATATGGCCAGAAGCCCGACCAACCTACCGTCAGACCATGCCTCAAAGCGCTCGGCATTGAGCAGGATTTTCAGCGCATAAGCGTCGATGTCCACGCGTGCGCGAAGCCCCTCGGCGAAATCAGTTCCGGATTCATTCAAGTGGTAGGCGATGTCGCTTGCCGAAGCGAGGTTGTGGCCCCAATCCGGCGTCATGAAGTACGTTCCAATATTGCAGCGCCGAATCCATGCCGGCCAAACTGGTTTCCGTTATAGAGGAGGTAAATTGACTCATCCGCCTCAAAGACGTGCGGATAGCACAACATGTCGGAATCCCATTCGCCGTCCGTTCCTTCAATCCCCAATTCAAGGTCATCGCGTGACCAGTTGATCAGATCGCGCGAATATGCGTGGCCGATTTGATAGCCGCGTTTCCTGTTAGTGCGAAAATCCGACGATTGCCGATAGCAGAAGAACATATGATAGCGATCTTCGATCCGGATGACGGTCGGCAGAGCTTGGCTTTCGTCGGCACCAAGCCGATCCGGTATGATCTGCCTGCCTTCCTCCTTCTGCCAATTGATGCCGTCTGGCGAGGTCGCATGACCAATTTTATAAGTGCGATCCGGAGGCGCGCCCGGCGAGTATTCTTTCCACCCAGTCCCGAAAATGTACCACATGTGAAAGATGCCATCGATGAACTTCACAAAGCCGTCGCCGACCAGGCACGGCTCCTTGAGAGACGCCGACAAGACCGGCCCATCGCCGATCCTCTTGAACGACATCCCGTCGTCGTCACTGAGGGCAAGCCCGATTGCCGTATCGACCGAGACCGCAACCCTTCGATTCCAGCCGCATGTGTAGCCGTAGATCTTCCCTTCGTGTCGCATCACATTCATCGGGAAGATGCCATGCTCGTCAAAGCAACCGAGTTTGCCGAGTTCAATAACCGGCCTGTCGGAAACGCGAATGGCCCGGTCCAGAGTCTTATCCATATCGACGAAAGCGACATGGCTGAGATATTTGCCGTTCACGTCAGTTGCGCGCGTTGAGAAGTAGATTCGTATAAAGCCATCGAAAACGAGCGCCTGGGGCGACTGCGCAAACTCGACACAGCCTGCGGGCAGATGATGCAGCGTGGGATCAAAGATCTTGCCCAGCTTCTTCCATCGCATCTTGGTCATGCGTCACCAAGCTTTCCGTCGAGAACAGCAAGGCCGAAGCCGTTGCGCCCGACTTGATTGCCGAGATAGGCCATATAGGTCTTGCCATCCAACTCGAAGACATGCGGGTAGCTAACCATCTCATCATCCCAGCCTGTGTCGGACACCGTCAGCCCCGCTTTACTATCGTCACGTTGCCAGTTGACCAGATCGTTGCTCGAGGCGTAGCCGATTCGGTATCCTTTTTCCTTGCCGCGATAATTCGTGCTGTGACGATAGCAGAAGAACATGTGGTAGCGCCCGCCGGCAAAGATCACATCGGGGCTTGCCTGTGCCTCATCGGTCTCGACGACAGATTCGATCAGATCTCTGTTCGCTTTCGTCCAGTGCACGCCATCTTCAGAGGTGGCTAGACGGATTTTGTACACAGGCTCCGCACGCCCATCGGCCATGATCCACTTGGAACCAGAGATATAGAACAGGTACCACCGGTCGTTAAAACGCCGAATCTTGGGACCACTCAGGACGAAGGGTTCATCCGGCGAGTATGGCACGACGGGTCCATAACCCGCCTTAGAGAAGGTCCGGCCTTCGTCCGTGCTCAAGGCCAATCCTATACCCACGTTGAATGGCACGGATTCGCATCGAGTCCAGCCGGCATAGTAAGCGCGTATGAGGTCGCCATCCCTGGCTACGGAGATCGGATAAGTACCAAATTGATCGAATTCGCCGAGACCGCCCAATTCCAGGACCGGACGTTCGCTGATCCGTATGATCTTAAACAAGTCAGCCCTATCCACGTCAATATAAGCAGAATGCGAGACATATTGCCCGGCCTGATCTGCTGGTGGGCGGCAGGAAAAGTATATTCGCACAAAATCGTCAAAAAGCAGTGTTGCAGGCGCTTGAGCAAACTCCTTAAGCCACCGACGATCAGTCACCTCCTGCGGCGTGAAAACCTTGCCTAACTTCTTCCATTTGAACATTGCTTCACCGATATCTTCTTCTTGGCAGACCGCCGAAAGGAAACACTCGTCCGCATCTAGGATTGAATGAGCTCATACGCACCCAGCATATTCCTCTGAATCTCTTCCACCGAATTGAACATGATGACATCCACAATTGACAGCCAGGGCACGAAATCAGCACCGAACTGAGAATATTCCACAGACTTCGACTTGATGAATTTCAGTTCTATACCGCGCGCAGCAAACGCGTCTTGAGAGTAAAGTTCCATACCCCCTATTGCATTCACGTAGACCTCCGCGCCCGCTTTCTCGCAAAGTGCCAAAACCTTTTCCTGGGCCTTGAGATCGTGATTTATCGCTATTTCAGAGGAAACGGCGAAGTCTGTCCTGATGCCAAGGTAACCGCAGATTTCCCTGATTGAGCTGAAAATATAGAAAAAAAGATTGTTGTCCGGGAAGCCTATCGCCTGCTCGATCACCGGGAAAGCACTGGAATAAAATGGCGCGCGTCGATAAGCGCCTTGAATTTGATTCAGCAGCTTGTTGCGATCGAAGTCCGGCGACAGGCTGCGTTCGTACACGTCTAAACTATCCGGCGCGGCCTTCAGCGGCAGAGAGAATGTGGCGTCCCGGCCGTCGCGCAACATGCGGTTCCGGTTAATCCAACCCTTTTTCGTGTACTTGATATTGTCGTAAACGATGAATTTATCGACCGCACTGATCAGCTGAAAGTAGCCAATGTAAGGAAAGAAATACGGCTGCATAATAGCCAGTTTCATTTCATCTACCCCTAAGAAGCAATGATCGCGCAGACCTTGTCGACGATCTCCATTTCCATGTCGGGATAGATGGGAAGGCAGAGCACTTGTTGTGCAGCTTCGGTTGCGACCGGCAGATTCGCGGGCTGCGCGGAAGGCAGGCTGCGGTACATCGAAAAGCTTGAGATCAGCGGATAGAAATAACGGCGCGGATGAATGCCGTTTTCCTTCAGAAGCTCATAGAGCTCATCGCGCGAAATGGCATAGCCGGGGCGCACGAGAATCGGGAAATAAGAGAAGTTGGAGACGGTCTCGCCGGAACGGTGCAGGCATTCTATACCCTCGACGCCGCGCAGACGCTCGCGGTATGCAGCGTCGATGAGCCCACGCCTTTCAAGGGCGAAGTTGATGTATTTCAGCTGCAACAGGCCGAGCGCAGCGTTGAATTCGCTCATTTTGCCGTTCGTGCCCGGCGCCACCACGGTCACTTCATCGACGTAACCGAAGTTCTTCAGCTGGTCGATGCGGGTCTTCGTCTTGACATCAGGGCAGATGATCGCTCCGCCTTCGAATGTGTTGAACACCTTCGTCGCGTGGAAGCTCAGAATGGAAAGGTCGCCGTGATTGAGAATGCTTCCCCGCTCGTCTTCCACGCCGAAGGCATGGGCGGCGTCATAGATGACCTTGAGATTGTAGAGATCGGCGATCTTCTGGATCGAATCGACGTCGCACGGGTGGCCGTAGCAATGCACCGGCATGATCGCCGTCGTCTGCTGCGTGATCGCCGCCTCGATCTTCGCCGGATCGAGATTGAGCGTCACCGGATCGATGTCGACGAAGACGGGCTTCAAACCGTTCCAGAGAAGCGAATGCGACGTGGCTACGAAGGAATAAGGCGTGGTGATGACTTCGCCCGTGACGCGGAGCGCCTGAAGCGCCGTCAGCAGCGCAACGGTGGCGTTGGAAAAGAGGCTGATGTGCTTCACGCCGAGATGGTTGCAGAGCTCCCGCTCCAGTAGCTCGTGGAACGGCCCGCCATTGGTCAGGATGCGATTGTTCCAGATCGCTTCCAGCGAAGGAATGAATTCTTCGAGCGGCGGCAGGCTGGGCTTCGTTACATAGATCTTTTCGTTTTTCATGACGCCGTCCGAGTTGGGCCCTATCAAGCAATTGGCCTGGCACGAACATCACGGCTTAACCTGTTCCCAAGCTGACCAGCGAAATTCCTGCCCAACAGTGTGGCGCAAGCTTCACGTCCAATAGTCGACACCCGAACCAGCCGAATGCTGTTTCGTGAGTCACGAAGACGGCGGCCATTCGCGAAGGACAATACCTTGACGGTCAATCAGCCCATTTCCGCTCTACCGGCCGGTCTTCCTGATCTGGCGCTTCTCACGGAGAAGGCTGCCGGCACGGGATCCGTCATTATCTATCAGCCTTATCTCGATCCTTCGCAGCGCAGCCAGCTCGACGCGGCGGCCATGCCGTTCGACATCTCGTTCAATACGCAGGCAACGACCCGCGAATATGAACTCTTCCTCACTCTGCATCGGCATCACGAGGCGATCGGCCTCGGCGACGACGTGTTCTGGGGGCTACTTTCGAGCAAATTCGAGATGAAGTCGGTGACTAGCTTCCCGTCCTTCGTCACGGAAGCGGAAAAGGCCAGAGCGGAAGGGGCGGACGCCTATCTTTACAATCCGCTGATCGGCCACGCGGCGATCTACAGCAACGTCTGGGAACATTCGCTGCTTGGTGGTCACCCCGGCATGGAGCCGATCTTCCTGTATCTCCAGGAACTCGGCTATCCGATCGCGCCGCCGCAGGACAAGATTGCCTTCATGTTCTGCAACTATTTCTGCGGCAACCGGAAATTCTGGTCGGGGTATTTCGCCTTTTGCGAACGCATTCTCGAATCACTGGAAAACCAGGCGCGCGCCGGCACGCCGGCGGGCAACGCCTATTCCGGTACGGCTCACTACTCACGCGATGCCAACGCAAAGATGCGCCCCTTCGTGATCGAGCGTCTGCTCGGCCTTTATGTCCAGCAGGCTATCGCCTCCGGATTGAAGATCGCCGCCTTCGTACCGACCCTTGCCGATTTCGAATGGAAGTTTGGTGTCCGCCTCGGTCGGATGCTGCATGGCCTCTTCGCCGCCAAGGAAGCCTTTCTGCAGAGCCGTGACGACGCTCTCCTGACCGCGTGGCAGCAAGGCCGCCAACCGCTCATCAAGCAGCCGCATCTGATCTGGGGGGCTGATGACCCGCCCGGCTGGATGCCGCGCGGCCAATTCATCGGTGGCCGCGAATTGATGCGCGCCTATGCTCCGCACGCCTCAGGCGCCTCCCCGGTGCCGCAGCAGCCGGTGCGTACGGAAAGGACCGCTATACCGGCCGCGCCGACGATCGAGCAGCCGCTTGCCAACGCATTGCAGCCCTTTGCCGGCGGATGGCAGGCCCACAAGGATGGCCATTGCATCTGGATCGTGACGCCCGAAAACTACAATCACAGCCACGCCTTCGACGAAGTCGCGCTCGGCCTGCAGGGCGCCTTCGAGGAACTCGGCGGTTCGGCACCGATCGTTAGGGACATGAACGAGTTCGCGGGCCGTGCGCCGATCATTTATGGCGGCAACCTGCTTCCGGCCGAAATCGTCGGCCATCTGCCGCAAGACAGCGTTCTCATCAACCTCGAGCAAGTGTCTGAAGAAAGCAGCTGGATCAATTCGCGCTATGTGTCGATCCTGAGGGCGATGCCGGTGCTCGACTACAGCCCGCGCAACCGCGAAAACCTTGCCGCCAAGGGGATCGACCACGCCGGTGTTCTCGAAATCGGTTACAGCCGTTGCCTGAGCCAGATTCAGCACGCTCCGGTCAAGGATATCGACGTGCTTTTCTACGGCTCGATGAACGAACGCCGCCACCATATCCTGAAAACGCTGAAGGACGGCGGGCTGAAGGTGGCGCATCTCTTCAACATCTATGGTGCGGAACGCGATGCGGCGATTGCCCGCGCCAAGATCGTCATCAACATCCATCATTATGCGAGCGGCGTCTTCGAGATCGTGCGCATTTCCTATCTGCTCGCCAATCGCGTTTGCGTGCTGACGGAAGGCGACATCCGCGATCCGGACCTCCAGCCCTTCATCGGCGGCTTGGCAATTGAGCCTTATGACGACATGATCGAGCGGTGCTACAAGCTGATCGCCGATGCCGACGAGCGAGATGCCATTGCCGCGAAAGGCTTTGAGGCCATTCGGAGCCGCTCGCAGGCGGACATGCTGATGAGCGTTATGAAGGCCGCAGAGAAGGTAAGTCATGCGCATTGAGACTGTGGCCATCCAGGGCATCGTTGCAATCACGCCGCCACGCTTCGGCGATCATCGCGGCTATTTCTCCGAGGTGTTCAAGGATGCCTGGTTCCGGGAAAATGTGGCCGACGTCATGTTCGTCCAGGACAATGAATCGCTTTCGGCGCAGGCCGGCACCGTCCGGGGGCTGCATTTCCAGATCCCGCCCTTCGCACAGGGCAAGCTGGTGCGCTGCCTTGCCGGCCGGATCATGGATGTCGTCGTCGATATCCGCGTGGGATCACCTAGCTTCGGCAATTGGCTCTCTCAGGAGCTCTCGCCGGACACCGGCAAACAGCTCTGGATACCGCCCGGCTTCGCACACGGATTCGCAACGATCGAGCCGAACAGCGTCATCAGCTACAAGGTAACCGCACCCTATAGCCCGCAACATGATCGGGGCATCGCGTGGAACGATCCGGCGATCGGCATTCGCTGGCCCTTCGATGAGAGAGACATGATATCGTCCGACAAGGACAAGACGCTGCCGCGGCTCGCAGATCTGCCAAGCCACTTTTCCTATTCAGCACAGCAACCTCAGGATTGATCGACGATGCGCATACTGGTCACGGGCGGAGCTGGCTTTATCGGATCGGCATTGGTGCGCCATCTCGTCAGCGAGATCGGCGCCGAGGTGCTGAATGTCGACACGCTGACCTATGCCGGCAATCTGGCATCGCTGAAATCCGTCGAATCGGCGCCGAACTATCAATTCCTTCGGGCCGACATCTGCGACCGCGCCGGGATGCAGGAAGCATTCGCGTCCTTCCGCCCCGATATCGTCATGCATCTCGCGGCAGAGAGCCATGTCGACCGCTCGATCTCGGGCGCTGCCGATTTCATTCAGACCAACATCGTCGGCACATTCAGCCTGCTGGATGCCGCACGGCACTATTGGGATGGGCTTGACGCTCGCCGCAAGAGCGACTTCCGGTTTCTGCATGTCTCGACGGATGAGGTCTACGGCTCGCTCGACGACGAGGGCCTCTTCGAGGAGACGACGCCATACGATCCGTCCTCGCCCTACTCCGCATCCAAGGCCGCGAGCGACCATCTGGCAATCGCCTGGCACCGCACCTACGGCCTGCCAGTCGTCGTCTCCAATTGCTCCAACAATTACGGCCCATTCCATTTCCCGGAAAAGCTCATCCCGCTAATGATCCTGAACGCACTGGAGGACAAGCCTCTTCCGGTTTACGGCAATGGCGCAAATGTCCGCGACTGGCTCTATGTCGAAGACCATGCCCGCGCGCTCTACACAATCGCATCCAGAGGGCGCCCCGGAGAAAAATACAATGTGGGCGGCCGCAATGAACGCAGGAACATCGATGTCGTTCACCGCATCTGCGCCATTCTCGACGGCGTCTACCGCGACAAGGCACCGCATGCACGTCTGATCACCAACGTCACGGATCGCCCCGGACACGACGCACGCTATGCGATCGATGCCACGAAACTCGAAAGCGAACTCGGCTGGAAGGCGCAAGAGACCTTCGAAACCGGCATCGAGAAGACCGTGCACTGGTACTTGGAAAACGAATGGTGGTGGAGGCCGCTGCGCGAAAACGTCTACTCCGGCGAACGCCTCGGCGTTTTCAAGGGGTGATAAGCGATGCGCATTGCCGTCACCGGTAAACAGGGCCAAGTCGTTCAGTCGCTGCTCCGACGCGGCGCCGAAACGGGCGTCGAAATCATTGCGGTCGGCCGCCCGGAAATGGACCTTTCGGATCCTGCACGCATTGCAGCCGCCTTCTCGGCTCTGCGGCCGGATGTGATCGTCTCCGCCGCCGCCTATACGGCGGTCGACAAGGCCGAGAGCGAAGCCGAGCTTGCCTTTTCCGTCAACGCGGCAGGCGCCGGCGCGGTTGCCGAGGCTGCCGCGCGGATCGGGGTCCCCGTGATCCACATTTCGACCGACTACGTGTTCAGCGGCGACAAGGCCTCCGCCTATTGCGAAGAGGATGCGACGGGGCCCATCTCCGTCTACGGGCGTTCGAAACTCGCGGGCGAAAAAGCCGTCGCGGCGGCGAACCCGAACCAAGTCATCTTGCGCACCGCCTGGGTCTATTCGCCGTTTGGCGCCAATTTCCTGAAAACGATGCTGCGGCTTTCCGAGACGCGCGATCATCTTCGCGTCGTCGCCGATCAGAGGGGATGCCCGACCTCGGCACTCGACATCGCCGACGCGATTCTTGCGATCGCGACCCGTATCGTCGCGGACCCTGCGCCATCGCTGCGCGGCACCTTTCACCTGACCGGCAGCGGCGAAGCAAGCTGGGCGGATTTCGCCGAAGCGATATTCTCGGAGCTTCGTAAATCCGGCGGTAGAACCATCGGCGTCGAGCGCATCCCGACGGCGGACTACCCGACACCGGCGCAGCGTCCTGCCAATTCACGCCTCAACGGCGACAAGCTCGCCAGAACATATGGAATCCGGCTCCCCGAGTGGAAGCAATCCATGACAATCGTCATGCAAGACCTTTTGAACAAAGGTCTTTAAGGAGAAAGCATGAAGGGAATTATCCTTGCCGGCGGCACGGGCACGCGTCTGCATCCGATCACGCAGGCCGTCTCGAAACAGTTGATGCCGGTCTATGACAAGCCGATGATTTACTATCCGCTGACGACGCTCATGCTCGCTGGCATCAGGGAGTTGCTGATCATCACCACGCCCCACGACCTCGAAGCCTTCAAACGCCTGCTCGGCGACGGCTCGCAATGGGGCATTTCGCTGACCTATGCCGTACAGCCGAGCCCGGACGGCCTCGCCCAGGCTTTCATCATCGGCGCCGACTTCTTGCACGGCGACAGTTCGGCGCTCGTTCTCGGCGACAATATCTTCTACGGGCACGGATTGCCGGAAATCATGAAATCCGGCACGAGTCGGCGGGAAGGCGCGACCGTGTTCGCCTATCACGTCACCGACCCGGAACGCTATGGCGTTGTCGGCTTTGACGAAAAGATGAATGCGCTGTCGATCGAAGAGAAGCCGACAGCGCCAAAATCGAACTGGGCGGTGACCGGCCTCTATTTCTACGACCAGCAGGTGGTCGATATCGCCGCCAACCTGAAGCCATCGCCGCGCGGCGAATTGGAAATCACCGACGTCAACCGCGCCTATCTCGAGCGCGGCCAGCTTTTCGTTGAGCTGATGGGCCGGGGCTATGCCTGGCTCGACACCGGCACCCCGGATAGCCTGCACGATGCCGCCGGTTTCGTTAGCACGCTGGAAAAACGCCAGGGCTTCAAGATCGCCTGCCCCGAAGAAGTCGCCTGGCGCATGGGTTACATCTCGCACGACGACCTCGCCAAGCTCGCAGAGAAGCTCGGCAAGAGCGCCTACGGCCAGTATCTGACGAAGCTCTCGCCTGTTTGGTGAGTCTGGGCGGCCAGACGCACTGTCACTTTGAACCCGCGCATAACATAGAAAATCGACAGTGATTTCAGTTATGCGCTCGGGAATTCCGCCAGCCGAGCGGCGTAACGCGCCATCGTGTCCACTTCGAAATTGACGAAATCGCCGGCCTGGCGCTCGCCCCAGGTGGTGACTTCAAGCGTGTGGCGGATGAGCAGGACGTCGAAATCGGTGCCGTCGACCGCATTGACCGTCAGCGAGGTGCCGTCGAGCGCGATCGAGCCCTTGGGGGCGACGAATTTTGCCAGATGTTCGGGTGCACGCAGGCGGTAGCGGGTGGCGTCGCCTTCCGATGTCACGGAAAGGATTTCCGCCTTGCCGTCGACATGGCCGGAAACGATGTGGCCGCCGAGTTCATCGCCGATTTTCAGCGACCGTTCGAGGTTGATGCGGCGGCCCTCCCGCCAGGTACCGATCGTCGTCAGCCGCAGCGCTTCTTCCCAGGCTTCGACCTCGAACCAGCGGCCGTTGCTGCCTTCATCAGGAAGTGCGGTGACGGTCAGGCAGATGCCGGCATGGGAGATCGAGGCGCCCATGTCGATCGTCTTGGGATCATAGGCGGTCGCGACCCGCAGCCGGATGCCTTCCTTCAGCAGAGAAACGGATTCGACCGTGCCGACATCGGTGACTATTCCGGTAAACATCAAAGCCCTCTTTCGTATTCGTCCAGGCGATCTTGGCCGAAAATTTGCGTGCCCATATGGGCAAAACCCGATGGTATGTCGGTTCTCGCCAGCGGCGATTCAATACCGCCTTCGCCGATGACGACAGGCGCCTGGTAAAGCTGGATGCGGTCGACAAGGCCGGCCTCGAGGAAAAGCCGCGCCGTCTTGGCACCGCCCTCGACCAGAAGCGAAGAAATGCCGCGTGTCGCAAGCGCCGGCAGCAGGATTTCCGGATGATAGGGATTGCAATAGACGATCTCGACGCCGGCAGCTTCGAGTGCGGCGCGACGGGAGTCCAGGTCGGTGGCGTCGGCGGGTGCGGTACCCCCCTCTGCCCTGCCGGTCATCTCCCCCCTTGTGGGGGGTTCGAAGGACGGATCGAGACCCGTGGCTCGACCCCGGTAGTCCGCCAGGACAGAGGGGGGTAAACCCTCCGCATCCGCCGACAAAGGCCACACTTGCTCGCTCGCCACCAAGATCACCGGCACGTCCCGCGCCGTCGCAACCAGCTTGCTCGTCAGCGGCAAGGCCAGCGACGGATCGAGCACGATGCGGATGGGCGACTGCGCCTCCAGACCCGGTGTCCGCACCGTCAGCAACGGATCATCCGATATGGCGGTGCCGATACCGACCAGGATCGCGTCGGTTTCGGCGCGCAGCGCCTGTACCTCGGCGCGGGCCTCCGGGCCGGTGATCGCCACCTGTCCCTCCCCTGCACGGCCGATCATACCATCGGCAGAAACGGCAAGCTTGAGAGTCACATAGGGCCGGGACTTCGTCTGGCGGGTGAGATAACCGGCCAGCGAACGCCGGCCCTCGGCTTCCAGCACACCTGCATCAACCTCGATACCTGCGTCGCGCAGCATGGAAATGCCGCGGCCGGAAACCCGCGGATCGGGATCGGTGACGCTGATGACGACGCGGGCGACGCCATAGGCGATGAGCGCCTCGGCACAGGGCGGCGTCTTGCCGTGATGCGAGCAGGGTTCGAGCGTCACATAGACGGTGCCGCCGCGGGCAGCCTCGCCGGCTTCGGCGAGCGCCTGCGGCTCGGCATGCGGGCGGCCGCCGAGGGCGGTGACCGCCTGGCCGACGACGACGCCATCCTTGACGATCAGGCAGCCGACGGAAGGGTTGGTGGCGGTGCGGCCGAGATGCCGGCGCGACAGGCGGATCGCTGCCGCCATGAAACTCTCGTCATGCGGCGTGATGCTCATGGCTCATCTGTCCAGCGGGTCGCGGGCGATCTTGGCGTTGATTTCCGAAATGACCTTTTCGAAATCCTCGGCCAGCGAGAAATCCCGGTAGACCGACGCGTAGCGCACGAAGCCGACATCGTCGAGGCTTTTCATCGCTTCCAGCACCTGCAGGCCGATCTGCTCGGAGGAGATTTCGGTCTCGCCGGAGCTTTCCAGCCGGCGGACGATGCCGGAGACGGCGCGTTCGATGCGGTCGCGCTCGACCGGGCGTTTGCGCAGCGCCACTTCGAAGGAGCGGACCAGCTTGTCGCGATCGAAAGGTACCTTGCGGCCGGTCTTCTTGATGACCATCAGCTCGCGCAGCTGCACACGCTCAAAGGTGGTGAAGCGGCCGCCGCAATCCGGACAGATACGCCGCCGGCGGATGGACGTGTTGTCCTCCGCCGGGCGCGAATCCTTGACCTGAGTATCTTCCGAACCGCAATAGGGGCAGCGCATCGCTACTCCTTACCCCATGTAGTCATACATTGGGAAGCGGTCTGTGAGGTTGACCACTTTGCCGCGCACGGCGGCTTCGACAGCGGCATTGCCTTCGTCGGAATTGGCAACCTTCAAGCCGTCGAGAACCTCGACGATCAGATTGCCGATTTCGCGGAATTCGGCTTCCTTGAAGCCGCGGGTGGTGCCAGCCGGCGCGCCCAGGCGTACGCCCGAGGTGACGAAGGGCTTTTCCGGGTCGAAGGGAATGCCGTTCTTGTTGCAGGTGACGTAGGCGCGGCCGAGAGCGGCCTCGGCGCGTTTGCCGGTGGCGTTCTTCTTGCGCAGGTCGACGAGCATCAGGTGGTTGTCGGTGCCGCCGGAGACGACATCGAGACCACCAGCGATCAGCGTTTCGGCCAGCGCCCGGGCGTTCTTGACGATCTGGGCGGCATATTCCTTGAACTCAGGCTGCAGCGCCTCGCCGAAGGCGACCGCCTTGGCGGCGATGATGTGCATCAGCGGGCCACCCTGCAGACCGGGGAAGACGGCCGAATTGAACTTCTTGGCCAGATCCTCTTCATTGGTGAGGATCACGCCGCCGCGCGGACCGCGCAGCGACTTATGCGTCGTCGTCGTCGCGACATGGCAATGCGGGAACGGCGAGGGATGCTGGCCGCCGGCGACGAGACCGGCGATGTGGGCCATATCGACCATCAGATAGGCGCCGACCGAGTCGGCGATCTCGCGGAAGCGCTTCCAGTCCCAGATGCGGGAATAGGCGGTGCCGCCGGCGATGATCAGCTTCGGCTTGTGCTGTTCGGCCTTGCGGGCGACCTCATCCATGTCGAGCAGGTTATCGCCTTCACGCACGCCGTAGGAGACGACGTTGAACCACTTGCCGGACATGTTGACCGGCGAACCATGCGTGAGGTGGCCGCCCGAATTCAGGTCGAGACCCATGAAGGTATCGCCGGGCTGCAGCAGCGCCAGGAACACGGCCTGGTTCATCTGCGAGCCGGAATTCGGCTGGACGTTGACGAAATTGACGCCGAACAGCTTCTTGGCGCGTTCGATCGCCAGCTCCTCGGCGATATCGACGAACTGGCAGCCGCCGTAATAGCGCTTGCCCGGATAACCCTCGGCATATTTGTTGGTCATGATGGAGCCCTGCGCTTCCAGCACGGCGCGGGAAACGATGTTCTCGGAAGCGATCAGTTCGATCTCGTGCCGTTGGCGACCGAGTTCCTTTCCGATCGCGCCGAAAATCTCGGGATCGACGTCCGAAAGCGAACGATTGAAGAAGGATTCGGTGGAAGCATTGGTCATGGGCGGGCTCCTCAACTGGAATGCGCTGAGGTATTAGCCTTCCCCCGTGGCAAGGGCAATACGAAGAACGACATTTGCTGAGCAAAGCGCGCGCTCCAGTCGTTTTGCGACAGCGCCCCGCCGGTGAATGATGGCGACGGGATAGAGCGCCCCTCGCCGACATAAAAAACCGCGCCGGGAGGGCGCGGTTCGAGGGGCGATGCAGAGGTCGCCGCTTATTGCACCGGCTGTTCCATGCCGGCCGTGGTATCGAGCGCCAGCTCGGCATTGCCGTCCATCTGATAAATGTCGTCGCGGAACTGGACGATGCCGTCGGGCATGCCCCAGGCGGAGATGTAGACGAAATAGACCGGAACTTCCGCCGCGAGCTTGATCGGCGTGTTGACGCCGCTTGCGATCACCTGCTCCATCTGCTGGCGGCTCCAGCCGGGGGTCTCGCGCAGCAGCCAGTTCGTCAGGTCGCGCACGTTCTGGACGCGGACGCAGCCCGAGGATTCGAAGCGCATCAGCTTGTTGAACAGGCCCTGCTGCGGCGTGTCGTGCATGTACTCGCCGTTCTTGTTGTAGAAGTTGATCTTCGTCGATGCCATGGCATTGATCTTGCCGGGGTCCTGACGGAACATCAGGTTCGGCGCCTCGCCGTTCCAGTCGACGGTCTCGGGGGCGACTTCGTTGCCCTTGCCGTCGATCAGACGGATGGCGTTCTTTTCGAGATAGGTCGGATCCTTCCGCATCAGCGGCATGATGTCTTTCTCGACGATCGAGCGCGGCGCCGTCCAGTAAGGATTGAGGATGACCTCGTAGATCTTCGAATTGACAAGATGCGTCGGGCGGCTCAAGCGGCCGACAACCGCGGTATGACGCGTCGCGACACTGCCGTCTTCAACCGCCTCGACATAGGCAGCCGGAATGTTGACCATCAGGTGACGGCGGCCCAAGTCTTCGGGGAAGGTCTGCAGACGGACGATATTGGTGTTGAGCTGCTGCAGGCGGACATCGGCGGGGATGTTCATCGCCTTCAGCGTGAATTCGCCGAGAACGCCATCGGCCGGCAGGCCGTGACGCGCCTGGAAGCGCTTGACGGCGCCGTCGACATAGGAATCGAAGGCGCTCGACAGGCCGGCTTCGCGCGGCAGGTCGCCGGTGATCGCCAGGCGCTGGCGCAGCGCCTGGACGGCGGGATGGCTGACGCCGAGTTGCAGGCGCTGGTCGCCGGGATTGACTTCAGGCCAGCCGCCGGCGGCAGCGATCTGCTGATACTGCATGATCGCCTGCTGGGCGCTGGCGACCGATTGAGGTCCGAGGATCGGCGTGTTGGAAACGATGGCGGTCGCCGTGCGCGAAGCCGCCTTGGCGTCGAACTGGTCGTCCCAGTTGCCGCGGCGCGGCGCATTCAGGAGCCCATCGAGCGCCGATTGCGCCAATGCAGGTCCGGCAGCAAGCGCGCCGGCGCCAACCGTTGCCGCCGACGCCAGGAAAGCGCGGCGCGAAAGAGCTTCAATTCCGTTTTTCTTCGACATAGTCCCAACCACTGAATGCCGCGATAAAGGAAAGCCGCGGCTCTTTGCGATATCACTGCGCCGTAACGCAGATCACTGTGCACTCGTTGTCCCGGCGCATCAAAAAACTCCGCCCGTCTCATCACAAGAATGCGATGCAGCCTGGAATCTCTGATCGGTTCAAGCGCCGGTTGTTATACCTTCCGCTGCCACACCAATATGGCCAATTCGTGTTACCGGCTCGGAGGATAGACCGCCGGATGTCGGATACACGACGCAACGAACCATGACGGGCTAAACGGTGCCGGTTAATAACGGCTAAAAAACGGCTTGAATACAGGCGATAACGCTTGCCCTGCCCTGCGTTGCAAAGATGCCACGCGGGCAAACGGCAAAACCGGACGCGCAGGGACACGTCCGGCTTTCTGCAACCCTGAAAGGAGGTCAGGGATTTTAGAGACGATACATGATCGAGTCGTTCCAGAAGCGGTCGAGGCGCTGGAGCAGCTTGTTCATCTGGGTGAACTCGTCGGTGCCGATTCCGCCGACCTTGTCGATAGAGGCGATGTGCCGTTCGTAGAGCTTCGCCACCGTCTCGGCGATGTCCTGGCCGGTTTCTGTCAGGCTGATGCGGACCGAGCGGCGGTCGATGCGCGAGCGCTGGTGGTTGATGAAGCCGAGATCGACCAGCTTCTTGACGTTGTAGGAAACGTTGGAGCCGAGATAGTAGCCGCGCGAGCGCAGCTCGCCGGCGGTCAGCTCGGAATTGCCGATGTTGAAAAGGAGCAGCGCCTGGATGGCGTTGACGTCGCTGCGGCCCTGACGGTCGAACTCGTCCTTGATGACGTCGAGAAGACGACGGTGAAGACGTTCAACAAGATGAAGGGATTCCATGTAAAGATCACGGATGCCCTGATCCTGCTGGTCACGGAAGTTCGATACCGCCTGCGGCTTGATTTTCGTGTTCATATTGACTGCCTCACTGTTTGATTGGCGGTGTCGTTTTCTTCCCGCCTTGAGTGAGACCCTATCGAATACATATAAAATTCGACTTAAACCGCAGGCTTAACGGAGCCTTACTGGGAACCCCACGTTGTCTCAGGGTAAATCAACGCTTACCTGGCGGCGGTGCCGGCGCTTTTCCAGCCATAGCAGCAGGCGGAAAATGCAGTAGACGACGGCGACCATGAGATGCAGCAGGATGATCAGCTTGTTGGGGCCGAAAATATCCGGCAGCAGGCCATACATCAGGACCTGGCCGCCGGCCGCCAGCACCCAGATGACCGGCCCCCAGGAGACGGTGAGCCACAGACCGAGGGACGCGACGGGGAAGAGCACGGCCAGGCTGGTGCTTGCCACTTTCCACGGCAGGCTCAAAAGATCGAAGCGGCCGGCGCCGACCAGCGAATAACCGACGAGCATCGCCCAGTATTGCAGGCCGAACCAGAAGCAGGATACGGCGACCAGCCTCAGGAAGAGAATGAAGAGGAGATCCGCCAGCGTGCGTTTCGGGATCGTCGGGCTATCGGTTTCCATTGCGCAGACTTGGTTCCAGTTACATCGTCATAAGGTGTTTTCCGCCGCGGCCAATCGTCCGGTTTGGATTTTCCGGGCGCCATGATAATGAGCGCTCCGATAAATGGAATGGGCTGGGGATAGATATCATGCAGGACAGGACGCATCTCGTCGACGACATCACCGGCCATCGCCGCATGCGGCGCAACCGCAAGGCGGATTGGACGCGCCGGCTGGTGCAGGAGAACCGGCTGACCGTCGACGACCTGATCTGGCCGATCTTCATCGTGCCGGGTTCCGGCATCGTCGATCCAATCGAGGCCATGCCGGGCGTCAACCGCATGAGCATCGACAAGGCCGTCGAAGCCGCACGCGAAGCGGCCGGCCTCGGCATTCCGGCGCTCGCCACCTTTCCGAACATCGAAATGGAACTGCGCGACGAGACCGGCTCGAACAGCCTCGAAGCCAATAACCTGATCAACCAGGCGACGGCGGCGATCAAGAAGGCGGTGCCCAATATCGGCGTCATCACCGACGTGGCGCTCGATCCCTTCACCAGCCATGGCCATGACGGAATCTTGAGAGACGGCGAGATCGTCAATGACGAGACCGTCGACCAGGTGGCGCGCGCCGCCGTGATGCAGGCGGATGCCGGCGCCGACATCATCGCGCCGTCGGAGATGATGGACGGACGCATCGGCGCGATCCGCATGGCACTCGACGCGGCCGGCCACCAGAGCGTCGGTATCATGAGCTATGCGACGAAATTCGCTTCCGCCTTCTATGGACCTTATCGCGAGGCGATCTCGACCGGGGGGCTGCTGAAGGGCGACAAGAAGACCTATTATATCGACCCGGCCAACGGCACAGAAGCGATCCGCGATGCGGCCCTCGACGTCGAGGAAGGCGCCGACATGCTGATGGTCAAGCCCGGCCTGCCCTATCTCGATATCTGCTGGCGGATGAAAGAGGCTTTCGGTCTGCCGACCTTCGCCTACCAGGTTTCAGGCGAATATAGCCAGATCAAGGCGGCAGCGATGAACGGCTGGATCGATGGCGAGCGGGCGATGCTGGAAACGCTGCTGTCCTTCAAGCGGGCGGGATGCGATGGCATCCTCACCTATTTCGCAGTCGAGGTGGCGAGAATTCTCAGCAAACGGTGAGTACGAGCATACGGCCGAAATCTGCGCGGTTTTCGGCCGGCATCCTGCTCGATTTCCTGGTTTCGATGCGGATGATTGTATTTTGCTTCGTCGATACCATATCAGCGGCATCGCTTTTGCGAGAGGAGATCGAGATGAGCTACAACCCCAATCCGCTTTTTGCTGCACCGGAGGACTGGCGCGCCTATAGCGGCGTGTTGAGCCGCCGTGTCCTTGCCTTCATCCTCGACTACCTCATCGTGGCGCTGCTGTGGATCCCCGCAGCGATCGTGCTGTTCTTCCTGTCGATCATCACGCTCGGGCTCGGCTTCCTTCTCTACCCTGCCCTCTTCGTCATCGTCGCCGGGATTTACTTCGGCCTGACCGTCGGCGGACCGAGCCAGGCATCGCTCGGCATGCGGGCGATGGGGATCGCGATCGTGCGCGTCGATGGGCGGCCGATGGATTTCCTGACGGCGATCGTGCATCTGGCGCTGTTCTGGATCCTCAATTCGGTGCTGACGCCGCTCATCCTGCTCGCCGGCCTGTTCATCGAACGCAGCCGCCTGATTCACGACCTGCTGGTCGGCACGGTGACGGTGCGCACCGCTTGAAACGCGGCGGGGATGAAATAAAGTCTCCGCCTTCCCTTTGCCGCCTGTTGCAGACACTCCATATTTAACTTTAGAAGACTGAAATGAAGGACGGGAATCGTCCGGCTGTTGACGTTTTCTATTCTTAGGTCATGCTGTCAGAAAACGGCACTGTCTCGACAAGGAAACTTCCGCGACAAATGAATACGCAGACAACGCCATCCCCGCAGTTTTATCTGACGGCTCCGGCTGCGTGTCCGTATCTGCCGCATGAGATGGAGCGCAAGGTCTTCACTCATCTGGTCGGCCCGCGTGCGGCCGAGATGAACGACATCCTGACACAAGGCGGTTTCCGCCGCTCGCAGAACATCGCCTACCGCCCGGCCTGCGAATCCTGTCGCGCCTGTGTTTCCGTGCGGATTCTCGCCCAGGAATTCGAACCGACGAAATCGATGAAGCGGGTGCTTGCCGCCAATTCCGACGTCATCGCCACCGAATTCACCGCCCAGCCTTCCAGCGAACAATATTCGCTCTTCCGACGCTATCTCGACTACCGCCACCAGCAGGGCGGCATGTCCGATATGACCGTGCTCGACTATGCGATCATGGTAGAAGACACGCATGTGAATACGCGAATCGTCGAATACCGCCGGCGCGAGGAAGGTTCCGGACTGGAGGAGCGGCCGAAGGGCGAGCTGCTTGCCGCGGCGCTGACCGATACGATGAGCGACGGGTTGTCGATGGTCTATTCCTATTTCAATCCCGGGCTCGAGCGGCGTTCGCTCGGCACGTTCATGATTCTCGACCATATCAGGCGCACCAGGGCGCTCGGCCTGCCGCATGTCTACCTTGGCTACTGGGTGCAAGGGTCGCGGAAAATGGACTACAAGACACGCTTCCAGCCACAGGAACATCTGACCCCGCGCGGCTGGGAGCGTTTCGATCCCTCCTCCATGCGCGAAAGCAATCAGGATTAGAGCCTTTCCTGGTCAGATCGAAGCATTCTGTTGGCTCAAACGGAGACGGACGGTCGACCGGCCGGCGCGCGTCGTAGCCCAGTTCTACGGCCAAGCCGGCCGGTCGATCAGCCGGCCCGTTTCAGCCAACCCGAAGGGCCGGGCATCTTTCCGCCAGGATCAGAGGCGATCGGCTCGGACGTACCTTGGGGTATGCCCATCGCCAATCGCCTCTGCCCTGACGAAAACCTGCTCCGGCAGAATGCTTCAATCTGACCAGGAAAGGCTCTGAAATGTCCACCGCTCTTTCCGACCATCGGAAGGGTCTGCTGCTGACGGCAATCGGCGGGCTGGCGCTTTCCATGGATATCCCGCTCGTGCGCCTTGGCGATGGCGATATCTGGTCGATTCTGGGCGTGCGAAGCGCTGCGACGGTTCTCGCCACACTCATCATCCTTGGCGCGATGCGTCTCGCCTCAGGCAGATGGCCGGTGCTCGTTCCAGGTCGGCCCGGTCTGCTCGCCGGTCTGCTCTACGGCCTCTCCTCCCTCACTTTCGTGCTGGCAGTCTTCAATACGACCACAGCCAACGTCGTCTTCATCGTCGCCTTCAACCCGATGTTCGGCGCGCTTCTTTCCTGGACTTTCCTCAAGGAGAAGCCGCAGCCCTCAACGCTGATCGCCATGCTGTTCATGATCGTCGGCGTCGGACTGATCGTGAGCGAGGGGCTTTCCAGCGGCCATTTCTTCGGCGACGCTATGGCCATTCTCAGCGCGCTTATACTTGCGGCGGCCATCACAATCGGGCGCGCCTCACGCCGGGAAATGGGCTTCGTGCCGTTGCTTGCGGCCATTCTGCCGGCCGCGCTCGGGCTTGCGCAAGCTCTGCCTTCGGGGCTCTCGGTCGCCTATCCCGGATGGATCCTCCTCAACGGCGCCATCGTAATGCCCGTCGCCTTTTGGTGCCTGGCGACCGGGCCGCGATACCTCTCTGCCCCAGAGGTCGGCATGTTCTACCTGCTCGAAACCGTCCTCGCCCCGATCTGGGTCTGGCTGATCTTTGCGGAAACGCCGGCGACGATGACGCTCCTTGGCGGCGGCATTCTGGTGGCGGCGATCGCCGGGCATTGCTTCTGGATGGTCCGGCGAAGGAGCGTCAGGCCATTGGCGGAATAGACGTTGCCGCCTGTCAATCCCTCATGTTATAACTACGTTACCACATAAGAGGATGAAGCAAATGAACGTCACGATCCGCAAGATCGGTAATTCCGAAGGGGTTATCATTCCTAAAGAGGTGTTGCAGCGGTTGGGTCTCAGCAGCGGAGACAGCCTCGAACTGCGGGAGATCGAGGGTAACATCCACCTCGTGCCGGAATCAGCAGACCTCGCCGAACAAATGCGGGCAGCCCGCATCGGCATGGAAAAATATCGAGTGGCGCTGCGCGAACTCGCAAAATGATACGGCTTAAATGGCTCGGCCGCCAAGCGGTCGAAAATATGCATGGTGAGCAGATTGCCGAGCATGGCGGTTTGTCTGGTCTGCGAGATGCCAATGCATTGGAAACCAGCTTGGCACGTCCACTCAACAAGGCTGCATATGGCGAAACCGATATCTTCGTACTCGCCGCAGCCTATCTCTACGGCATCGTTAGGAACCACCCATTCGTGGATGGAAACAAGCGTACAGGCTATCTCGCGGCGTTTACGTTTCTCTACCTCAACCGGTACGTCATCGATGCAGATAACGCGCAGGTCATTGCATTTGTATTAGACGTCGCAGCCGGCGAGATCGACGAAGAAGGTGCGACCCGCTTCCTCAGGGATTTCAGCGTGCCGCTCACCCCGTAGCCTTCATCTGCTGCTGTTCCAGCTCGCGGCCGAGCCCTTCGACGATATGCGCCCAGCCTTTTCGGGTCTTTTCCTCATGCGCGGCCCACTCGGCACACATTTCGTGAGTCAGCGTCAGACGGCTGCCGCCGCCAAGGGGCTCGATGTCGATTTCCACGCGGTCGCAATTGTGGTCGTGCTCTTCGACCGAGAAGCAGAAGACCATGCGGCGCGGTCGCTTCAATTCCAGGAAAACGCCCTGGTGGAAGGCGTCGCCGGTCGGGCGGCGGTCGACGATGAAAAAGCGGCCGCCGACATGCGGATCGATATCGGCGCGGATGACGTGACCGTCATCGGTGGCAAACAGGAAACGGCGGGCGATCTCGGGGTTGAGCCAGGCGTCGTAGACGACAGCGGGCGGCACTCTATAGGTGTGGCTGACATGCAATTTGATGGTGCTGGCGGGCATCGATTTTCCTCCGGTAAGGGCAGGCGCGCCTTCCCCAGGCGTACGGGCCACAGCCAGTTCCGTCCGCCCACAGAATCGGCCTTCTCTTCTTTTCGGTAACAGCAGAGAGATAGAGAAGTTCCGGCGGCCGCCAAGAGACGGGCGACGGAATTTTTGCGGCTCGGAGCATTCGAGCACAGAAATGCTCGGCCCCTTTGTTTTCACGCAGTTCCCAAGGCAAAATCGCCCCGCAACTTTGCCGCAATCACGTTAACCGGCGAATTTACCGCTGCGCGGAAAACCCTTCGGCACGGTGCGGCCGGCGCTGGCGCGGTCGCCCAGCCATTCGGCAAGCTCGTCCTTGTTCTTCGTGAAGGTACGGCCAGCACTGTCTTCCCAGACGAGGCCATCCGACATCGCAAAGCAGCGGACGTCCGAAATGCCGCCATCCTTGTAACGCTGCAGGCGAACGCCCTTGCCGCGCGTCATTTCGGGCACCTGCGCCAAGGGAAAGACCAGCAGCTTGCGGTTTTCGCCGACCACGGCGACATGGTCGCCGCCGACGGGCACGAGCAGCTGCGTTTCCTCGGGCAGCGCGACATTCATGATCTGCTTGCCCTTGCGAGTATTGGCGATCAGCTCGGCCTCGGCAACGACGAAGCCGTTGCCGGCCGTCGAGACGATCAGCTGCTTGCGCGCGGGATCGTGGACGAAAGCGGTCAGCACCGCCTGGTCGTTGTCCATGTCGACCATGATGCGCAGCGGCTCGCCGTGGCCGCGACCGCCCGGCAGCTTGTCACCGCCGAGCGTGAAGGCCTTGCCGCCTGTCGTGACGATCAGGATCTTGTCCGTCGTCTGCGCCGGGAAGGCCACCTTCAGGCCATCGCCTTCCTTGAAGGTCAGCGTCGCCGTATCGGCGATATGGCCCTTCAGGGCGCGGATCCAGCCCTTTTCAGAAATGACGACAGTGATCGGTTCCTTCTCGATCATCGCCTGCTGGATCGCTTCCTCATCGGCCTCCGGCGCGTCGGCGAACTGGGTGCGGCGGCGGCCGACCTCGGTCGCCTTGGCGAATTTCTTCTTCACTTCGCCGATTTCCCAGGCAACCGTCTGCCACTGCTTGTCGTCGGAGGCTAGCAGCGCCTCGATCTCGCTCTTTTCCTTGGTGAGTTCGTCGAACTCCTTGCGGATCTCGAATTCTTCCAGCTTGCGCAGGGCGCGCAGCCGCATGTTGAGGATCGCCTCGACCTGATTGTCGGTCAGATCCCAGCGCGCCATCATGACCGGCTTCGGCTCGTCTTCCTCGCGGATGATGCGGATGACTTCATCGATATTCAGATAGGCGACCAGAAGGCCGCCGAGGATCTCGAGACGTTTGTCGATCGCTGCCAGGCGGAAGCGCGAGCGGCGCTGCAGCACCTCGCGGCGGTGGTCCAGCCACTCCTTCAGCACCTCGTTCAAAGCCATGACCCGCGGGATGCGGCCCATCGACAGAACGTTCATGTTGAGCGGGAAGCGGCTTTCGAGCTCCGTCAGCTTGAACATGGATTCCATCAGAATCGTCGGATCGACGCTCCTGGATTTCGGCACCAGGACGACACGGATGTCCTCGGCCGACTCGTCACGGATATCTTCGAGCAGCGGCAGCTTTCGGGCGATCAGCAGTTCGGCGATCTTCTCGATCAGCCGCGATTTCTGCACCTGGAAGGGAATTTCGGTGATGACGATCTGGTAGCCGCCACGGCCGAGATCCTCGGTTTGCCATTTGGCCCGCACACGGAAACCGCCGCGGCCGGTGCGATAGCTCTCGATGATGCTGTCGCGGCTGTCGATAATGATGCCGCCTGTGGGGAAATCCGGGCCGGGGATGAATTCGACGAGCTTTTCGACGGTGGCATCAGGATGCTTGATCAGATGCAGCGCGGCGTCGCAAAGCTCATGGGCATTGTGCGAGGGGATCGAGGTGGCCATGCCGACGGCGATGCCGGAGGAGCCGTTGGCGAGCAGGTTCGGGAAGGCGCCGGGAAGGACGACCGGCTCGGAATTCGATTCGTCATAGGTGTCACGGAAATCGACAGCATCCTGGTCTATGCCTTCGAGCAGCAGTTCGGAAACCGCCGTCATCTTCGATTCGGTGTAACGCATGGCGGCGGGGCTGTCGCCATCGATATTGCCGAAATTGCCCTGGCCGTTGACGAGCGTGTAGCGCTGCGAGAAATCCTGGGCGAGACGGGCAAGCGCGTCATAGATCGATTGGTCGCCATGTGGATGGTAGTTACCCATCACTTCGCCGACGATCTTGGCGCATTTCCTGAAGGCCGAGGTCGGCCTCAACCCCATCTCGTTCATCGCATAGACGATGCGGCGATGGACGGGCTTCAGCCCGTCGCGCACGTCAGGCAGAGCGCGATGCATGATGGTCGACAGCGCATAAGCAAGATAGCGCTGCTCGAGAGCCGCCTTGAGGTCGACCGGTTGGATATTGTCGTCGTCTCCGCCGGAAGGCGGCAAAATCTCTTGTCCCATGGGTCTTGACTAGCCCAGAAGCGGCCGGCGGGCAAGGAATCCGGGGTATTGCAGCTGTGGATGAAGTCTTGGCACCGACATCAAAGGATGAGACAAACGTTCGGCCGCAATTTGGACTTCGTTTGCCGTTCCTTTCAACGGAAATTTAGAAGTCCGCAAATACAAAGCGGGCCCAATCCGTAGTAGCGTAACTGCAGATTTCCAACCGCCACCACGCCACCAGAGGAATCACCCATGAACATTTACCGGACAACGCGGCTGATGCTGTCGGGCGCCGCCTTTTTCTCCCTCGCCGGCTCGGCTTTCGCTCTCGACGGCGCCGATCTCTTGAAGAAGATCAATGCCGCCTATGAGGCTCAAGGCGGAACGATTTCGGCTGAAGGCGTCGATATCAACGGAACGACCGTGACGTTGAAGAATGTGACGGTCAAGCCGACCGGCGGCGAAAGCCTGCCCATCGGCGAAGTCACCCTTTCCGGCGTGGAGGAAGACGAGGAAGGCGGCTATTACATCGAGGAAGCGGCCTTCCCCGACATCAACAAGACGGGAGACGGCGTGACCGTTACGGCGCAGGAACTGACGCTGGGCGGCATTTCCGTCCCGGCAACGCCGGGCGGCGACACACTCGATGGCATGATGCTTTACGAGACTGCCCATACCGGCCCGCTGAAAGTGGTCAAGGACGGCACGGAAGTCTTCTCGCTGCTTCAAAGCGACATGAACTTGACGCTGCGCGAGGACGAATCCGGCTTCGATTTCGACGGCGCCTTCAAGAGCATGAAGGCCGATCTCACCAAGACTGACGATCCCAAGAGCAAGGATGCGATCGAGAAGCTCGCCCTGCAGCACGTCCAGGGCGACATCACCATGAAGGGCGCCTGGGAGCTCGGGCCCGGCACGATAGACGTTTCGGAAATCGGCTTCGACTTCACCAACATCGGCAAGCTCAACCTCGGCTTCAAGATCTCCGGCTATACGATGGCCTTCATGAAATCGATGCAAGATGCGATGAAGGAGTCCGAAGCCAATCCGAACAAGGAACAGGCGCAGCAGGCGCTCGGCCTTGCCATGCTGGGTCTGATGCAGCAGCTGTCCTTCGAAGGCGCACAGGTGCGCTTCGAGGATGCCTCGATCACCAAGCGCGCGCTCGATTACGCCGGTGCGCAGCAGAACATGTCGGGCAAGCAGATGGCGGATTCGCTGAAGGCGATGACGCCGATCATGCTGGCGCAGCTCAACATCCCGGAACTTCAGAACGCCGTTTCGGCCGCCGTCAACACCTTCCTCGACGACCCGAAGAGCCTGACCGTTAAGGCCACCCCCGAAAAGCCGGTGCCCTTCCCGACCATCGTCGGTGCCGCCATGGGCGCTCCGAACACGTTGCCGCAGGTGCTCGGCGTCAAGGTTTCGGCCAACGACTGATCGCTTTGATCTGAACACGAAAAGGCTCGGCGGACCACTCCGCCGAGCCTTTTATCTTTTTGAAGGCGACCTCTCTCCGGCCTCGTCCTGAGGTGCCCCGCAGGGCCTCGAAGGACGAGGCTGGCCACGGAAGTTCATCTTGTAGCGCGTGGTGCCGTACCGTAAGGAGGCCGGTCGGCGCTTTGCAGCCTGTTATATCAGTCCTTCTTGACCGGCGGGATGGGCCGGATCGAGAGCTCGCGCAGCTGCGTCGGGGTTGCCGGGGTCGGCGCGCCCATCAGCAGGTCCTGGGCCTGCTGGTTCATCGGGAACAGCGAGATCTCACGCAGGTTCTTGGCGCCGACGAGCAGCATGACGATGCGGTCGATGCCGAAAGCCGCACCGCCATGCGGCGGGGCGCCGTACTGGAAGGCGCGGTAGAGACCGCCGAAACGATCCTCGACGTCCTGCTGGCTGAGGCCGACCTTCTCGAAGGCGGCGACCATGGTTTCCGGCGACTGGTTGCGGATCGAGCCCGAGGCGATTTCGAAGCCGTTGCAGACGGCATCGTACTGGAAGGCCTTGATCGTCAGCGGATCCTGGTTCTGCAGCGCATCGAGGCCACCCTGCGGCATCGAGAACGGGTTGTGGGCGAAATCGACCTTCTTCTCCTCGTCGTTCCATTCGAAGAAGGGGAAGTCGACGATCCAGCAGAGTTCGAAGCGGTCGCGGTCGACGAGGTTCAGTTCCTCGCCGGCCTTGGTGCGCGCTTCGCCGGCAAACTTGTAGAATTTTTCCGGCTCGCCGGCGACGAAGAAGCAGGCGTCGCCATCGCCGAGGCCGAGCTGGGTGCGGATCGCTTCGGTGCGCTCCTCGCCGATGTTCTTGGCGAGCGGTCCCGCACCTTCGAGCTTGTCGTTCTCGCTGCGCCAGAAGATATAGCCGAGGCCGGGCTGGCCCTGGCTCTGCGCCCAGGCGTTCATCCGGTCGCAGAAGGCGCGCGAGCCGCCGGTCTTTGCCGGGATCGCCCAGATCTGAACCTTCGGGTTGGAAGCGATCATGCCGGCGAAGACCTTGAAGCCGGAGCCGGCGAAATGGTCGGTTACCGCTTCCATGACGATCGGGTTGCGCAGATCCGGCTTGTCTGTACCATATTTGCGGATCGCCTCGTCATAGGGGATGCGCGGCCATTCCTTGGTGACCGGCTTGCCTTCGGCGAACTCCTCAAAAATCTGGGTCATCAGCGGACCCATGGTGTTCCAGACATCTTCCTGGGTGACGAAACTCATTTCGAGGTCGAGCTGGTAGAATTCGCCTGGCAGGCGGTCGGCGCGCGGGTCCTCGTCGCGGAAGCACGGCGCGATCTGGAAGTAGCGGTCGAAGCCGGCAACCATCAGCAGCTGCTTGTACTGCTGCGGCGCTTGCGGCAGCGCGTAGAAAGTGCCGGGATGGATGCGCGAGGGAACGAGGAAGTCGCGCGCGCCTTCCGGCGAGGAGGCCGTCAGGATCGGCGTCGTATATTCGGTGAAGCCGACAGCGCCCATTTCGCGGCGCATCGCCGAGATGACCAGGGTGCGCTTGACGATGTTCCGGTGCAGCGTTTCGCGGCGAAGATCGAGGAAGCGGTATTTGAGGCGGACGTCTTCAGGGTAATCAGGCTCGCCAAAAACCGGCAGCGGCAATTCCTTGGCGGCGGACAGTACCTCGATCTCCTGCGCGTAGAGCTCGATCTCGCCGGTCGCCATTGTCTTGTTGACGGTGTCTTCGGTGCGGGCCTTGACGAGGCCGTCGATGCGGATGACCCATTCGCCACGCACGGTCTCGGCCAGCTTGAAGGCCGGGCTGTCGGGATCGGCGACGACCTGGGTGATGCCGTAATGATCGCGAAGGTCGATGAACAGAACGCCGCCATGGTCGCGAACGCGATGGACCCAGCCGGAGATACGGACGGTCGAGCCGACATCCGTCTTGCGGAGGGCGGCGCATGTGTGGCTGCGATAGCGATGCATGATCTCAATTCCTGGCATGTGGCTTAAGACGGCAGCAAGGGTTCAAACGCCCTCAAGCGCCGACAAGAAAATCGGGCGGAAAAGCGCATGGACGCTCCGATTTGTCAAGGCTTGGCGCGTGCTCGCCACGCGATTGGCACGCGTTTATGGCGAAGCCGCGGCCCGTAGCTGCGGCAGTTTGGCTGCGCTTGCCGTATTGATGAAGGTGGCGGTCAACTTTAAAAGGAGGTGCATTCTCATCGTGGAGCCACGCATGCCTTTCCTGACCCGCCGCAACCTTCTCAAGGCCTCCGCTGTCGCGGGCGCCTACGGAGTCGGCATGGGCATTGCCGGCAAATTCGGACCTGCCGCGGCAGCACCGGAGCCGCAGCTGCTGACGGCTGTGAAGACCGAGGCCATGCTGACCGAGAAAGGGCCGACCCGGGATGTCATGAGCTGGGGCCATGACGGCATGCCGCCGGTTCTGAGGATGACGAAAGGGCAGCCCTACGCGGCACGGCTGAACAACCAGCTGGACGAGCCGACGACGATCCACTGGCATGGGCTGCGCATCGACAACCGCATGGACGGCGTGCCCTTCGTAACGCAGCCCTATATCTACACCGGCGACAGCTTCGACTATGCTTTCACGCCACCCGATGCCGGCACTTTCTGGTATCACCCGCATTGCAACACGCTGACGCAGATGGGACACGGCATGACCGGCATGCTCGTGGTCGAGGACCCGGCCGATCCCGATTTCGATGCCGAGGTACTGCTGAACCTGCGCGACTGGCGGCTTGGCGGAGACGGGCAGTTCATCGCCCCCTTTCGGCCGCGCGATGCCGCCAAGAGCGGCACATACGGCACGGTGCGCACTGCCAATTGGCATCAGGAACCGCAATATGACGCGCCGGCCGGGGGACTGGTGCGGCTGCGCATCGCCATCACCGACGTGACGCGCATTTTCTCGCTGACGATGGGGGGCGCCGATGCGACCGTCATCGCCATCGACGGCAATCCGGTGCCGAAACGCTTTCCCCTCGACTTGCTACAGCTCGGGCCCGGACAGCGGCTCGATCTTGCCGTGCGCATGCCGGACGGCGAAGGTGCCGTCGCGACGCTCGAGGATATCCGCGGCACGACGCCGAAGACGATTGCCAGCCTGCGCGCCGTTGGACCGTCGTTGAAACGCAATATCGGCGATCTCGGCCCGCTTGCCGAAAACCCCGTTCCTAAGGCCGATCTTTCCGCTGCCGAACAGATTCCGCTGGTGTTGAGCGCCACCGCGGAAAATGCCGCCGTCGAGAGTATCTGCGGCACGCTCGGCTACAGCTTCTGGGCGATCAACAAGGTGCCCTGGCCGGGCGATACCCCGAATCCGACGGCGCCGCTGGCGGAACTGAAGCTCGGCAAGAGCTATGTCTTCAATCTGGAGAACACAACGCCGCACGCCCATCCGATCCATCTGCACGGCATGAGCTTCACGGTTATCTCGTCCTCGACGCGGGAGGTGATGCCGCTCATCTCCGACACCTACCTCGTCCAGCCGGACGAGAAGGTGCAATTGGCCCTCGTCGCCGACAATCCCGGCGACTGGGTGCTGCATTGCCACATCATCGAACATCAGAAGACCGGCATGACCAGCTATGTCAGAGTGAGCTGAAGCATTTGCTTGCCTCAGTTTGGACGTGATTCTTCGCCAGCAATGCGCGAAGCTTATGCTGTTGTATTGACATATCGAAGCGAAAGGAGAAGGAAGGTTCAACCGACCTTTTCCTTGCGAATGAATTGATATGATCGAAACCACCGCCGATTTGGCGGCCGCCTGCAAAGAGCTGGCCAAGTCCGACTTCATTACCATCGACACCGAATTCCTGCGTGAGACGACCTTCTGGCCGGAGCTCTGCCTGATCCAGATGGCAAGCCCGACATTAGAGGTTCTCGTCGATCCGCTGGCCAAGGGCATCGACCTCGCCCCCTTCTTCGAGTTGATGGCCGACACCAAGGTGCTGAAAGT
This sequence comes from Rhizobium sophoriradicis, assembly GCF_003939025.1. Taxonomy (GTDB): domain Bacteria; phylum Pseudomonadota; class Alphaproteobacteria; order Rhizobiales; family Rhizobiaceae; genus Rhizobium; species Rhizobium sophoriradicis. Next base: position 146,961 of record NZ_RQIH01000006.1, on the reverse strand, counting down.
CTTTCATGCCGCACGCCAGGACATCGAAATCATCTTCAATCGCGGCAATCTCATTCCGCATCCGATCTTCGACACGCAGGTCGCCGCGATGGTCTGCGGTTTCGGCGACAGCGTCTCCTATGATCAGCTGGTCAGTCGCATCAAGAACGTCCATATCGACAAGTCGTCGCGCTTCACCGACTGGAGCCGCCGGCCGCTTTCCGACAAGCAGCTGGAATATGCGCTGGCCGACGTCACGCATCTGCGCGACGTCTATCTGTCGCTGAGTTCACAGCTCGACCGCGAAGGCCGCACGTCGTGGCTTCGCGAGGAAATGGACGTTCTCGAGGCCCGCGAAACCTACGACATGCATCCTGATGACGCCTGGCAGCGGCTGAAGATGCGATTGCGCAAGCCGCAGGAGCTGGCGATCCTGAAATATGTCGCCGCCTGGCGCGAGCGCGAGGCACGGGCGCGCAACGTGCCGCGTTCGCGCGTCTTGAAGGACGATGCGATCTACGAGATCGCCCAGCAGCAGCCCAAGGATACAGAAGCGCTCGGCCGGTTGCGCACCATTCCGAAGGGCTGGGAGCGCTCGACCTCCGGCGCCGCCGTCATCGAGGCCGTCAACGCGGCGCTCGCGCTTCCGAAGGCGGAGATGCCACATGCGCCGCGGCAGGCGCAGGCCCCTGAAGGGGCCGCTGCCGCCGTCGAACTCCTGAAGGTGCTGTTGAAGCTGATCTCGGAAAAACACGGCGTAGCGCCGAAGGTGATCGCCAACAGCGAGGATCTCGACAAGATCGCCGCCGATGGCGAGAAGGCCGACGTCGCGGCCCTGCACGGCTGGCGGCGCGATCTTTTCGGCGAGCCGGCGCTGCAGCTGATCCAGGGCCAGATCGGACTGCGATTCGCCGGCCGGAAGGTTGAAACCGTCGCGCTCTGACACCAAATCGAATTCGCTTGACGCTGTTTTCCCAGCTGAAACAATGGCCGGGCGAAACTGCGAAGCGAAGGGGCGGCATGCGGGAAATATCTCCGACGCAGAACTGGATCCTGATCGTCCTCGTCCTGGCGGCGAGCGGCGTCGTCTATGATTCGATGTTCTACTCCGACCAGACGCCGGTCATCGGCGCGATCTTCGCGCTTTTCATCGGCATGCCGATCATCGCCTTCGAGCGCAAGGTGCTGTTCCGGGGGCTCTACCGGCGCATCCAGAAGCTGCCGACCTTCATCTTCATCATCACTGAGCTGGTGATCTACGAGATCCTGATGAGCATCGGCTTTGCCTGCGCCGGCCTGCTCCTTCGGGCCTTCGGCGTGCTGAAGCCGTCGTCGCTCCTCGATCTCGTCATCATGCCCTTCGACGTCTTCCTCTATGCGCTTGCCGTCTGCTCGGCACTGATCTTCATCCTTCGCGTGCGCGAACTGCTCGGCCGCGAAGTATTCGTCAGCATGCTCATCAGCCGCTATCGCAATCCAGTCAAGGAAGAGCGTGTCTTCCTGTTCATCGATCTCGTCGATTCGACAGCTTTTGCCGAAAAGCACGGCGACCTCCGGGCACAGCAGCTGCTGAGCTCGCTGTTTGCGACTTTCGCCGAGCCGGTCCGGCGCCACAAGGGCATGATCAACGACTATGTCGGCGATGCGGCGATCATTACGTGGCCGCTTGCCCGTGGCGTCAAGGATGCGCGCTGCGTGCGCTGCATCTTCGATATCATCGCCGATATCGAAGCCAATGCCGCCGGCTGGCGGAAAAATTACGGACAGGTACCGAAGCTTCGCGCCGCCCTTCATGGCGGCGAGATCATCACCGCGGAAGTCGGCGTCGATCACCACAAGATCAGCTATTTCGGCGATACGGTGAATACGACCGCGCGGCTGGAGACGCTCTGCCGCAGTCTGAACCGACAGGTGCTGATCTCCGCGGAGCTTGCCCGGCGCTTGACCTTTCCCGACGACATCTCCTGCGACGATCTCGGCATCCATGCCGTCAAGGGACGCGGCCAGGCGCTCGGCGTCATGGCGCTTTCCTCGCGTGCGGTGACCGTTCTGAACACGCCCGCAGTCGTTCTGCACGGCTGAGCAAGCGCTTTTATCACCCGTCACCAAAGCTTCACCCAACCGTCAATTCGCTGACACGGAAGCCCTGCTAAGCGGAAAGCCATTCGCATCCGTTCCATGGGGATATTATGAAGAACGTCCTTTTTGCTTCCGTATCGCTTTTCATCCTGATTGCCGGCCCCGTTTCGGCCGACCAGCAGCAATTCCCGGCCAAGCTCGCCGGCCAGGCGATCCTGCCTGCCAACACCATGGTTGCGGCCCCGGCCAATGCCCCCGAATTCCTCAAGCATTCCGGCAAGTTCACGACGCAAGACCGCAAGCGCACCGAAGCGCTCGGCACCGTTCCCGGCAAGGACGGTGCACGTGTGACCGACCTGAAGCTTCCGTTCGACGGCCAGCCGATCCAGGGTTTCTCGGGCATCAAGACGATGGCCGACGGCACGTTCTGGACGCTCTCCGATAATGGCTTCGGTTCCAAGGCCAATTCCTCCGACTCCATGCTGTTCCTGCATCAGATGAAGTTCGACTGGGCCGCCAACAAGGCTGAAGTCGTCAACAACCTCTTCCTCTCCGACCCGAACAAGATCGCTCCGTTCCCGATCGTGCTCGAAGGCACCGACACGCGCTACCTCACCGGGGCCGACTTCGACATCGAATCGATCCAGCCGGTTGCCGATGGTTTCTGGCTCGGCGACGAGTTCGGCCCCTATATCCTGAAATTCGACACCGCGGGCCGCCTGACAGATGTGATTGCCACCACGCTCGACGGCAAGCCGGTGCTGTCGCCCGACAATCCGCTGATCCAGCTGCCGGGCAATCCGGCCGCGAAGATGCCGGTCTTCAACCTGAAGCGTTCCGGCGGCTTCGAAGGCCTCGCCATGTCGAAGGACGGCGCCAAGCTCTACGGCCTGCTCGAAGGCGCCATCTACAAGGATGACGGCACGATGGAAACGGCCGACGGCCACACCGCCATCCGCATCATCGAATTCGACGCCGCCGCCAAGAAGTGGACCGGCCGCAGCTGGCTCTATCCGTTCGATGACAAGGGCGTGTCGATCGGCGATTTCAACATGCTCGACGATACGACCGCTCTCGTCATCGAGCGCGACAGCGGCGCCGGCACCAAGGACAAGGCCTGCGCCGATCCGAAGCAGCCGAAGCCGGATTGCTTCGAGGCGCCGACTGAACTGAAGCGCGTCTACAAGATCGAGTTCAACGACGCCAATGCCGGCAAGGCCGTCCGCAAGATCGGCTATATCGACCTCTTGAACATCCAGGACCCCGACAACAAGAAGAAGGCCGGAGCCAAGGACGGCGTCTACGACATGCCGTTCGTGACGATCGAAAACGTCGATCGCGTCGACGCCACCCACATCATCATCGGCAACGACAACAACCTGCCCTTCTCGGCCGGCCGCGCCGTCGACAAGGCGGATAATAACGAGTTCAGCCTGCTTGAGGTTGGTGAGTTTTTGAACGCGAAGTAATTCGGGTTTGATGTGAGATGGAGGGGCGGTGCGGAAGTGCCGCCTTTTTCTTTGGTTTACGCACCCACTTCCTCCCTCATTCCTGTGCTCGTCACAGGAATCCAGTGCGCTCAAGTCCTTGAGCGCGGGAGAATCTTTAAAAGCAAGTGAGTCATTCACCGCGCGGACGCGCGGTGGCTGGATTCCTGTGACGAGCACAGGAATGAGGGAGAGTGGAGGGATGGCGCCGTCAACAACGGCCCTTAAAAATCTCTGCCCTATTCGAACCGAAACGCCAGCCTCTTATTCGTTAGCCGCGACAGCTGCTGCAGGCGGCCGTCCAGGCGTTCGCCGGCGAAATCGCGATATTCGGAGGGAACGACGAATTCGAGGTCGAAGTCCGGGTTCGATGATCTGCGGAAGGTCAGGTTCTTGACGATGCCCGGCATCGAGGCCGAGAAGAGGTAGACGACGCGGAGCATGCCGCCGAGCAGCTTGGCGCGCTCGATGAAGGGTGGCGTGGCGATCTGCGCAAGCGGGCCGGTGGCGCCGTCGTCGTGCAGCCCCTCGAAACGGTAATAATTGGTCAGTGCGATGAAGGCACGGCCGGGATGGCTGATGCCGACGAAGGAAGAGTGGGCGATGACGTTCAGTGCCTGCAGGCCGCGATAGTCAGGGTGGGCGCGCCAGCTGATATCGGCGAGCAGACAGGCGGCCTGGCGATAGCGGCTTTCCTCTTCGGTTTCCTGGACGTCGAAGAAGGGCATCATCCGGCCGGTCCATTCCGCCAGTTCGCGGGCATGCTCGGGCGACCGGGCACGCAGGATCGCCAATTCACCGGCGGCGGCCAGCAGCGGATCGAGACGGCGCTCACCCTCGGACAGCAGCGAGTAGAGATAGCCCTCGCGCACACCTTGCGCCGAAAAGGAAATCATCGACGGCTTCATGGCGCTCAGCACTTCCTTCATGGCGACGGCGCCGAAGGGCAGCAGCGACCTGCGGTGCTTGGACACGGCCTGCAGCGCCGGCTCCTTGGAATCGCGCGCGGTCACCACCTGTTCGAGGAACAGCATCATCGCTTCGAGCGAGACTTCATAACCCTGCATCATATGCAGCGGATAATGTGTCATCTCCATATGCAGCTTGGCGATGTTTCGCCAGGTGCCGCCAACGGCGTAGAAAGTGCGCCCCTCGCCCTTCGACAAGAGCTTTGCCGTCTTCACCTGCTTGCGGGCGAAGGCTCTGGCCTTGGAAAGCGAGCCGCCCGCATATTCCGACAGGCGCAGGCCGCCGAGCGGCAGCGTGATGCCCTTGCCGAACTCCTTGCCCTTGATGTCGATCAGTTCCAGCGAGCCGCCGCCGAGATCGCCGGCAATGCCGTCGGGATTGAAGAAGCCGCTGATAATGCCGAGCGAGGCGAATTTCGCCTCCTCCTCCCCCGACAGCACGCGAACCTTACGGCCGAGGATGGTTTCCGCCTGATGGATGAAATCGGGACCGTTGCTCGCCTCGCGGGCGGCGGCCGTCGCCAGCACATACATGGTGGCGGCGCGCGCCTGGTCGGACAGAGCCTTGAAACGGTGCAGCGCCGCCAGAGCCCTGATGACGCTCTCTTCATCCATCTTGCCGGTGACGGCTATGCCCTTGCCGAGGCCGCAGAGGACCTTTTCGTTGAAAAGAATGGTCGGCGAGCGGGACATGCCTTCGTAGACGACGAGACGAATGGAATTCGATCCGATGTCGACAACGGAGACCGGAGCGATCCCTGGAAGGCGCCCCTGGGCTTCAGATTCAACCATTTAGGTCCAGTATTACTTGTTGTTGCGGCCTTCGAGCAGGCCGGCGATGAGTTTCGGCGCGCTGGACTTCAGAGCTTCACCACGGCCCGACAGGCTCGGATTGGTCATGAAATACTGCTGCGCATTGAACGGTTCCTCGCCCCTGCGCACTTCCATGCGGCGCGACGTACCGTCGGGCAATATCTCGTAGCTTTGTTGATTGTCAATCACGTTGCCGAGCATAATCTGTGACAAGACCTGCTCGTGAACCGTCGGATTCGTCAGCGGAACCATGGTCTCGACGCGACGATCGAGATTTCTCGGCATCATGTCGGCCGAACCGATGTAAACCAGCGCCTTGTCGGACGGCAGGCCGTAGCCGTTGCCGAAGCAGAAGATGCGGCTGTGCTCGAGGAAGCGGCCGACGATCGACTTGACGCGGATCTTCTCCGAGAGACCAGGCACCTGCGGACGCAGGCAGCAGATGCCGCGCACGACGAGATCGATCTCGACGCCGGCATGGCTGGCGCGATAGAGCGCATCGATGATATCAGGATCGACGAGCGAGTTCATCTTCATCCAGATCGCCGCCGGAGCACCGTTCCTGGCATGCTGAATCTCTTCCTCGATGTGGCGCAGGATGCGCGGCCGCATCGTGTAGGGCGAAATCGCCAGCTGCATGCCCTGTTCCGGCTCGCCGTAACCGGTGATGAAGTTGAAGATGTTCGCCATGTCGTGGGCGATGACGGGATTGCAGGTGAAATAGGAGAGATCGGTATAGATCTTGGCGGTGATCGGGTGGTAGTTGCCGGTCCCGAGGTGGCAATAGGTCCTGAGCTTGCCCTCCTCACGCCGGACGACCATCGACATCTTGGCGTGGGTCTTGAGCTCGATGAAGCCGAAGACGACCTGCACGCCGGCGCGTTCGAGGTCGCGCGCCCAGCGGATGTTCGCCTCTTCGTCGAAACGGGCCTTGAGCTCGACAAGCGCCGTCACCGACTTGCCGGCCTCGGCGGCGTCGATCAGCGCACGGACGATCGGGCTGTCGTTGGAGGTGCGGTAAAGCGTCTGCTTTATCGCCAGGACGTCAGGATCGCGCGCAGCCTGGAGAAGAAACTGAACGACCACGTCGAAAGATTCGTAGGGGTGATGGACGACCATGTCCTTTTCGCGGATGGCGGCGAAGCAGTCGCCGGCATGTTCGCGGACGCGCTCGGGAAATCGCGCATTGTAGGGCTGAAACCGGAGATCGTCGCGCGGCGCCTTGGTGATCTCCGACAGGGTGTTCAACGCCAGAAGTCCCGGCAGAACGGCGACGCGGTTCTCGGGGATGCTCAACGCCTGAACGACGAACTGGCGCAGCGAAGCCGGCATTTCCGAGTCAGTCTCGATGCGGATGACCTTGCCGCGGCGGCGCCGCTTCAGCGCCGTTTCGAAGAAGCGGACGAGATCCTCGGCCTCTTCCTCGACTTCAATATCGCTGTCGCGGATGACGCGGAAAGTACCTGAGCCCTGCACCTCGTAACCCGGGTAGAGCCGATGGATGAAGATGTTGGCGACATCTTCCAGCGTGATGTAGCGGATCGTGTTCGCATCATCCGGCAGGCGGACGAAGCGGTCGAGCGCCGGCGGCAGGCGCAAGAGCGCCGTCATCGGCTCGCGACCGTTCTTGCTGACGAGCTGCAGGCCGATCGAAAAACCGAGATTGGGAATGAACGGGAACGGGTGGGCCGGGTCGATCGACAGCGGCGTCAGCACCGGAAAGATCGCCTGTTCGAATTCGGCGGCCAGCCATTGGCGGTCGGCATCGCTGAGCGCGCCGGGACGCACGATCAGGATGTCTTCCTTGGCGAGATATTGCTGCAGCACGGCGAGCGAGGCCTGCTGCTCCATCTGCAGATGGTCGATCTCCTGCAGGATCGAGTCGAGCTGCTCGGCCGGCGTCTTGCCGTCAGGGCTGCGGATGGCGATGTTCTGACGCACCTGGCCCTCGAGGCCGGCGACGCGCACCATGAAGAACTCGTCGAGATTGGCGGCGGAAATCGACAGGAAGCGGACGCGCTCGAGCAGCGGATGCTCGGTATTCAAGGTCTCTTCGAGAACTCGGCGATTGAATTGCAGCCAGGAGAATTCGCGGTTGATGAAGCGTTCGGGGCTGGTCAGCAGCTCTTCCAGCGGGGGCGTGTTGTCGTTGGTTTCCGGAGTGAGTTCCTGATGTTCTGCGACTGCGCTATCCATGGTCCACTACCCCGTTTTCAATCGCGACGGCAATTATATCAGTTTCACGACGGAACTGTGACAGTCAATCGGCCGGTTCCGAATTTCCCAATTCATTCAATACTTCGGCAGCAAGAGACCGGGTGATCTTCGTGCCCCGCGACAGGGCCAGCCGGTCGAGCCGTTCGACGATCGTCTGGGCCGCGTTCAGCGACCGCTCCATGCGGTTAACGATATAGAGCACGAGTTTGTCATCTATATAAAGCTGCCGGTCGGCGAAGAGCTTGACGATCACCTGCGACAGCAGCGCCTCATCGGGTTCGCCGATCTCGACGACCGTCGCAGCCTTCAGGCGCGAGCGCAAATCGGGCAGCTGAACCGGCCAGGACATCGGCCAGAGACGGCTTGTTATCAACAGGCTGGTGCCGTTTTCGCGAACGCTGTTGATGACATGGAAGAGCGCATTGTCGTCAAAGCCCTGGCGATCGGCATCCTCGAACAGCACCGGGCCGGCGGCCGCGGCAACTGCCGCGTCCGAGCCAAGTTCGGGATGAATGCTGACGGCGCCGCTCAACTCGCTCCAGATGCGGGCGAGATGGGATTTTCCCGAGCCGACGGGGCCGGCGAGCACGACGACCGGCGACGGCCATTCCGGCCAGGCATCGACGATCGAAACGGCGGCGGCAAGACGCTCCGAGATCAGGAGATCGTCACGGCCGCTGGCGGCATCGTGCGAAAAGAGCAGCGACAACTGCTCCGCGGCCTTGCGCTTCAGCGCAACGTTCTTCACGTCATTCATTGGGAACTGATTTCGTCTTCTGAGCGCGGCCACTCGGCGACCCGCCAAAATAAAGATCGCTCTGAAGGTAGCGCGAAAGCGCGAAGCGAACAAGAACGCCGACGGCGGCGGCGGCCGGCACGGCGACCAGAAGACCGACGAAACCGAAGAGCGCGCCGAAGGCAAACAGCGCAAACATCAGCCAGACCGGATGCAGGCCGACGCTGGAGCCGACGAGCTTCGGCTGCAGAATGTTGCCTTCGAGGAACTGGCCGCTGAAGAAGACGACGATCACCAGCCCGATCCAGGGATAATCCGGCCAGAACTGCACGATCGCTACGCCAACGGAAAGAACGAGGCCGACCAGCGAGCCGACATAGGGGATGAAACTGATCATGCCGGCAAAGAGGCCGATCAGCAGGCCGAAATTCAAGCCGACGAGCGAGAGGCCTGCGGCATAATAGATGCCGAGGATGAGGCAGAGCGAGCCCTGGCCACGGATGAAGCCGGCGATCGCCTGATCGATCTCCTTGGCGATCTGGCGGACATCGGCGACGTAATCGCGTGGTATCCACTGATCGACCTTGGAGACCATGCGGTCCCAATCGAGCAGGATATAGAAGGCGACGACCGGGGTGACGACGAGCAGCGATATGACGTCGACGATCGCCTTGCCGGAATTCCAGATCTGGGCAAAGAGGCCGGTCAAGAAACCCATGCCCTCGGAGAGGATGCCGGAGAAATTATCCTTGATCGTGCCGGCCTGACTCCTGACCCATTCCGGCAGCAGCGAGTTTTTCGAGCTATCAATGAACTGCTGCAACTGGCTGATATAGCCCGGCAGCCGCTCGGCGAAATCGTTGAACTGGCTGACGAGCACGGGAATAAGGATCATCAGCGCCAGGGTGAAGGTGATCACGAAGGCGATCAGGATGACGATCGTCGCCATGAAGCGGCTGAGGCCAAGCCGCTGCAGCCTGTCTGCCACCGGATCGAGGAAATAGGCGATCGCCATACCGGCGATGAAAGGCAGAAGGATCGAGCTGAAGACATAGAGAAAGGCGATGAAGAAGACGAGTACAGCCAGCCAGAAGAAGATCTGGCGCTTGAGACTGTTGCCGCTGATTTGCTGTGGCATCGCTTCCCCGCTGATCGCTCGCCGCCGCTGAACGCCGCGTCGTCTGCGACGCGGTCATTCAGCACATAGGATGCAGGCGTAAAGATGGTCAACCCTGTCGCGGCAATTCCGGAAAATGCCGGCTGAAGACACGGGAAATTGGGGGCTTTTGCCATGCAGCGCTTGCATAAACGGCCCTGTCATGCAATTGCGACCGGCAGATGACGCGGCGTGTCGGCCGCCTGAAAACAGCCATCGGAGACCAGCATGAGCCAGTCTGGGAAAAACGGCCTGACCTACAGCGACGCGGGCGTCGACATCGATGCCGGCAACCTCCTCGTCGAGAAGATCAAGCCGGCGGTGCGCTCGACGCGGCGTCCCGGGGCCGACGGCGAAATCGGCGGCTTCGGCGGGCTCTTCGACCTCAAGGCCGCAGGCTTTACCGACCCGGTTCTCGTCGCCGCCAATGACGGCGTCGGCACCAAGCTGAAGATCGCCATCGACGCGGACTATCACGACACCGTCGGCATCGACCTCGTCGCCATGTGCGTCAACGATCTCGTCGTCCAGGGCGCCGAACCGCTGTTCTTCCTCGATTATTTCGCCACCGGCAAGCTCGACCCCGACCAAGGTGCTGCGATCGTCGGCGGCATTGCCGCCGGCTGCCGCGAGGCCGGCTGCGCGCTGATCGGCGGCGAGACGGCCGAAATGCCGGGCATGTATTCCTCCGGCGATTACGATCTTGCCGGCTTTGCCGTCGGCGCTGCCGAACGCGGCCAGTTGCTCCCCTCCGGCGACATTGCCGAAGGCGACGTCATTCTCGGCCTCGCTTCCTCCGGCGTCCACTCCAATGGCTTCTCGCTGGTGCGCAAGATCGTTTCGCTTTCCGGCCTCGGCTGGGATGCACCGGCGCCGTTCGCCGACGGCAAGAAGCTCGGTGAAGCGCTGCTGGAGCCGACCCGCATCTATGTGAAGCCGCTGCTGAAGGCGATCCGCGAGACGCGTGCGCTGAAGGCGCTCGCCCATATTACCGGCGGCGGCTTCCCGGAAAATATTCCGCGCGTGCTGCCGAAGCATTTGGCGGCCGAGATCGACCTTGCGGCCGTCAAGGTTCCGCCAGTCTTCTCGTGGCTCGCCAGGACCGGCGGCGTCGAAGCCAAGGAAATGCTGCGCACCTTCAACTGCGGCATCGGCATGATCGTCGTCGTCGCCGCAGAGAATGTCGCCGCGGTATCGAAGGCGCTTGAAGCCGAAGGCGAAAAAGTCGTCACGCTCGGGCGCATGATCGCCCGCGCCGAAGGCGCTGCCGGCACGGTCTACAAGGGTACGCTTGCCATATGAGCACGCCGCGCAAACGCGTCGTCGTCCTCATATCCGGTGGCGGCTCCAACATGATGGCGCTGGTCGCGGCGGCGAAGGCCGCCGACTATCCGGCCGAGATCGTCGGCGTGATATCAGACAAGGCGGAGGCCGGCGGCCTTGCCAAGGCGGCGGCCGAAGGCATCGCCACCTTCGCTTTTCCCCGCAAGGATTATGCCAGCAAGGACGCGCATGAAGCGGCGATCTTTTCGGCGCTCGACGAACTTTCACCCGACATCCTCTGCCTGGCCGGCTACATGCGGTTGCTGACGCCGACCTTCATCCAGCGTTATGAAGGCCGGATGCTCAACATCCACCCTTCCTTGCTGCCGCTCTTCCCAGGCCTGCACACCCATCAGCGCGCCATCGACGCCGGCATGCGCATTGCCGGCTGCACGGTGCACTTCGTCACCGAAGGCATGGACGAAGGCCCGGTGATCGGCCAGGCCGCCGTTCCGGTCCTTTCCGGCGACACGGCCGAAAGCCTTGCCGCGCGAGTGCTCACCGTCGAGCACCAGATCTATCCGCAGGCCCTGCGGCTCTTTGCCGAAGGCCGCGTGACGATGGAAGGCGGCAAGGCGGTGGGCGCCGAGGCTTCGGCGGCTACCCCTAAGGCCCAGCTCATCTCGCTGATCGGCGATCGCGGTTAGAGCGCATCTCCGCGCGACGCGGTTCAGGCTGCGAACAAAGTCAATCAACGCCCTATGCGATCGCGGCCCCTCATCCGGCTGCCGGCACCTTCTCCCCGTAAACGGGGCGAAGGGACATGCCGCACCGGCTTCCTCAACCTTGACGCTGCATTTGGCACGTCCCCTCGCCCCGTTTACGGGGAGAGGGTTAGGGTGAGGGGCAACCACCGGTACGAACCGCAAGTTCTAGGGAAATGTACTAAGCCGCCAACGCCCGCAATGGATGCAGCGTGCCGTCGCTGTAGACGAAGCGGCCGGCGCGGAAGGTGGCGCGGATGCGGTTGATGTCGCCGGGCTCGACTACGACCAGATCGGCGCGCTGGCCGATAGCGATTTCGCCGCGGTCCAGGAGGCCGGCGGAGCGGGCGGCGTTGCCGGTCGCCATGGCGACGGCGGCCGGTAGGCCCCCTTCCACCGTGTCTGCGAGCTTGAAGATGCCGGGCACGAAGGCGGCCGGGTGATAATCGGCGGCGATGACGCTGAGCAGTCCGGCCCTTGCGGCATCGAGGGCGCTGAGATTGCCGGACATCGACTGGCCGCGCAGCGCGTTCGGCGCGCCCATCAGCGTCCAGAGGCCGCGGCGGCGCGCCTCTTCCGCCGCGGGTGCCGTCACCGGAAACTCGCTGATGGTGACGCCGAGGTCGTGCATTTCGGCGACCTTCTCGATGCTGTCGTCGTCATGCGAGGCAAGCGACAGCTTGTGCTTCAGCGACAGCGCGACGATCTCTCTCAGCTTGGTCTCGATGTCGGGGTTATTGCGCATGGCAATGCGCTTGGCGACGATCTCGGCGGCCATGTCCTCGGAAATGGCGCGGCGCTCGGAAATGCTGAGGATGTAGCTCTGCAGATTGTTGTACTGACCCTGGCCGGGCGTATGGTCGGTGAGCGAAACCATGTCGATCTGATTGGCATTCAGCAGGCGCTCGAGAGCCGGCGCGGCGCCGACATTGGTGACTTCGTAGCGGGCGTGGACGCGGTGGTCGATCAGCAGATTATCGCGCAGGCGGTTGATGCCCTCGATCACCGCCGATGTGGTCTCCAGCGAGCGCACATGGCCGTAGACACTTTCGGTGGCGAAGGAGACGGCGGCAAAGGCGGTGGTGACACCCGCGGCGGCAAGTTTCTTGTCGAGCTCGTGGATGCCGAAATCGATCGGCATCGTCGCGTTCGGCCGCGGCGCGATCTCGCGCTCGATCATGTCGCCATGCAGATCGACGAATCCCGGCATCAGCAGCCGCCCGCCACCATCGATGGCAGCGCCGGCGACCGGCTCCGGCCGGATTTCGGCGATGGCGCCGTCCTCAACACGCACAGAACCTTCGCTCACCACCTCGTTCGGGAGAACGAGAGTGAAATTGCTGAGCCACATGGGCTTTCTCCTGACCGCATCGATGATTGACTGACCGCAGCGGATAGAACCGCTTCGTGACAAACGTATGAACTTTCGAACGCCATAACCGCGATAGCGAAACCGTCCTGAGTCCAACCCGGCGGGTTGCTCGAGACCGCTCATCCGCTATCGAAGTTTATTCCTGTTCAACAGAGCCCATTGCAGCAGCATGATCGTCTTGGCGTCGAAGATCTCGCCGTTTTCGATCATCTGGGCGGCCTCATCGAGCGGGATTTCGAGAACCTCGATATCCTCGTGCTCCTCGTCCAGGCCACCGCCTTCCGCCACGCGGTCGGTTATGTCGATCAGCGAGACGAAGAAGTGGACGACTTCGGTGATGGCGCCGGGCGACGGGTAGCATTTGAAGAGGAAACTCGCGTCGCGCAGGTGGTAACCGGTTTCTTCCATCGCCTCGCGGCGGATCGCCTGTTCGGGATGATCGTCATCGAGCAAGCCGGCCGGCACCTCGATCATCCAGGCGGGATCGCCGTTCAGATGCACGGCAAGCCGGAACTGGCGGACGAGAACGACGACGTCGCGTTTGGGATCATAGAGCAGGATGCAGGCGGCGGGCGTGCGGTGATAGACCTCCCGCTTCAGCTGCTGGGTCGCGCCCTTGCGATCGATGTAATCGAGCAGGTAGCTACTCAATCGTGTCCAGCCATTCGACAGCGTTTGCTCGCTGACGATCTTCATGCGTGATTTCGGCTGCGTCATGCTGTGTCCCTGCGAAGCCAGACTTTGTTGTCGTGTACGGCCGCCCCTCCATAGGGCGCCACGGGGTCGGCGCCGGTCAGCACGTTGATGCCCTCGCCGTCGACATGCGCCTTGTTCGGCCAGAGGCCCTCCGCGATCAGCACGCCCGACTTCACCTCAGTCGTGATGCGGGCGTGGATCCGCAGATCGCCGCGGCTATTGCCGATGCGGACGAGATCGCCATGGGAAATGCCGCTGGCTTCGGCGTCGGCGGGATTGATCATCACTTCGGGGCGGCCCTCTTTCTGGCGGGAGGTCTTGGTTTCGGAGAAACTCGAATTCAAGAAGTTGCGGGCGGGCGATGTGGCGAGACGGAAGGGATGCTCGGGATCGGCGACCTCGATGACATCGACCTGATCCGGAAAAACGGGAAGCTCCGCATGCGGCCCGAGCGCGCCGATCGCCGCCGGGGGCTTGTTCGGCGCCGGCTGGTTTATCCAGTCCGGACGGAAATGGAATTTGCCGTCCGGATGGGCAAACCCGTTCAGGAAATGCGCCTCTTCGAAGGCCGGCTGACGGTCGAACCATTTATGCTCGAGGAAGTGATCGTAATCCGGCAGATCGCTCGATTTCAGGATGCGGTCGACCATCTCGCGGGCGGAAAAACCGAAGCCCGGGCGATCGGCGACCTCGAGGCGTTTTGCCAGTTCCTCGATGACGAAGAGATTGGTGCGCACGCTCGGCGGCGGCTCGACCAGCTTCGGCCCGAGCAGGATATGATTCTGGCCGCCGGCCCGGTAGATGTCGTCATGCTCGACGAACATCGTTGCCGGGATGACGATGTCGGCAATCTCGGCCGTCTCGGTCATGAACTGCTCGTGCACGGCGACGAACAGGTCGTCGCGGGCAAAGCCGCGCCTGACCAGGCGCTGCTCGGGGGCGATGTTTGCCGGATTGGTGTTCTGGATCAGCATCGCCGTCACCGGGCCTCGATGGCGCAGCGCCACGGGGTCGCCGGTGAGAACGCGGCCGATCTGCGACTGATCGAGCATGCGGATATCGGCATCCTTCATCGACCGGCCGGTCAGTTCCGCATTGTTCATGCGGAAGATATCGCTGTTGGAATGGAAGGCGCCGCCGCCCTCATATTGCCAGGAGCCGAGGACGGTGGCGACCGAGGCGGCCGCATGCATCGCGACCGCGCCGTTGCGCTGGCGGGTGAAGCCGTAGCCCAGGCGGAAAAAGGTCTTCTTCGTCGTGCCGACAAGGCGGGCGAAGGCTTCGATCTCTTCGACCGAAAGGCCGGTGATCTCGGCCGCCCATTGCGGCGTCCTGGTTTTCAGATGCGCTTCGAGGCCGGCGGGATCGTCGGCATAGCGCGCCATGTAATTCCGGTCGGCATAGCCGTCGCGGAAGGCGACGTGCATGACGGCGCAGGCAAGTGCCGCATCGGTGCCGGGCCCGACGATCAAGGCCATGTCGGCCTGCTTCATCGTCGGGTTGTCGTAAATGTCGATGACGACGATCTTGGCGCCGCGCTCCTTGCGCGCCTTGATGGCGTGGGTCATGACGTTGACCTGTGTCGAGACCGCATTGGTGCCCCAGATGACGACGCAATCGGTTCGGCCCATCTCGCGCGGATCGGGGCCGCGCAGCGTGCCGGTCGCCATGGTGAAGCCGGTCCAGGCCGGATTGGTGCAGATCGAGGAGAAGAAGCCGGAATAGCGCTTGGCGTGGCGCAGGCGGTCGATCGAATCGCGCTGTACCCAGCCCATGGTGCCGGCGTAGAAATAGGGCCAGATGGCCTCGCTGCCGTCTTTAGCCTCGGCCTTCACGAAGGCTTCGGCGATCTCGTCCAGCGCATCGTCCCAGGAAATCTGCTGCCATTGCCCTGCCCCCTTGGCACCGCTGCGGCGCAAGGGATACATCAGCCGGTCGGGATGATAGAGCCGCTCGGCATAACGGGCGACCTTGGCGCAGATGACGCCCGCGGTGTAGGAATGATCATTGGCGCCGCGCACGCGGCCGATGCGGCCATCCTCAAATAGTTCGACCTCCAGCGCGCAGGTGGAGGGACAGTCGTGCGGGCAGGCCGTGTGGCCCAGCCTGGTGTCCGGCTTCGGGGATTTGGCGTCGATGGGGGTCGCAATGTTCATGGCATTTGTATATTCCAAGGCTTGAATGGCCAAAAGCCAGAAAAACTCCCCATGACGCGAATTCATACGGACATCAGCGAAAATGAACTACCGCCACATCTACCATGCGGGCAATTTTGCCGATGTGCTGAAACATGCCGTGCTGGCGCGGCTGATCCGCTACATGCAGAAGAAGGATGGCGGCTTCCGCGTGCTCGACACGCATGCCGGCATCGGCCTCTACGACCTTTCCTCCGAGGAGGCGCAGAAAACCGGCGAATGGCTTGAGGGCATCGGCAAGCTGATGGAGGCCGACCTCGGACCGCAGGTTTCCGAGCTGCTGGAACCCTACCTCTCGGCAATTCGCGAACTCAATCCGGAGGGCGGCATCCGCTTTTATCCCGGATCGCCGAAACTGGCGCGCATGCTGTTCCGGCCGCAGGACAGGCTGTCGGCGATGGAGCTGCATCCCGAGGACTATGCGCGTCTGCACCGGCTGTTCGAAGGCGATCACCATGCGCGCATCACCGAACTCGACGGCTGGCTGGCGCTCGGCGCGCATCTGCCGCCGAAGGAAAAGCGCGGAATCGTGCTCGTCGATCCGCCCTTCGAGGAAGAGGACGAATATCAGCGCCTGGCCAAGGGGCTGGAGAGGGCCTATCGGCGCTTTCCCGGCGGCACCTATTGCCTGTGGTATCCGCTGAAGAAGGGCGCGCCGATCAAGGAATTCCACGAGACGCTGCAGGCGCTCGACATTCCGAAAATGCTCTGCGCCGAACTGACCGTGCGCAGCGATCGCGGCACGACAGGACTGACCGGCTCAGGCCTCGTCATCGTCAATCCGCCCTTCACCCTGAAGGACGAGTTGCACCAGATGCTTCCCGCGCTGAAGGACCACCTGGCGCAGGACCGCTTCGCCTCGCAACGCGCCTTCTGGCTGCGCGGCGAGAACAAGACGGCCAAGGGCGATTGACCCTACCATCGGCTTCGGGGATAGTCCGCGCCATTCACAATCTCGTCAGGTGTCCCATGAAGCTCCTCTGTTCGCCCGCATCGCCCTATTCCAGCAAGGTGCGGATGGCCGCGCATTTCCTCGGTATCGAGCTGAACGCCGTCCGAGTCGACACCAATACCGGGCCTGCGATCCTGGTGGACAACAATCCACTCGGGAAAATTCCGACGCTTCTGACGGATGACGGGGCGTCGATCTTCGACAGCGTGGCAATCATGCATTATTTCGACCGGCTGACGAAGGGCGGGCTCTATCCTTCCAAAAATGGCAAACGCACGGATGCAGAAGTGCTCGAAGCACTGTGCGACGGCATTTGCGACTGCCTGCTCACGATCGTCTACGAGCGGCGCTTCCGCGACGAGGAAAAGGTCCATCAGCCCTGGATCGACCGGCAATGGAAGAAGGTGACGGCCGGGCTTGCCCATCTCAGCGCCAAGCCGCCGAAACTCGGAAAGAAGCTCAATGGCGGGCATTTTGCACTCGCCGCCATGCTCGACTATCTCGACCTGCGCTTCAAAGACCAGTGGGAAGCCGATCATGGACCGTTGATCGACTGGCTGGAGCAATTCGAAAAGAAATTCCCCGCTCATAGCGAGCTCAAGGCCAGCGCCTGATCCGGCAGCCGATTTACGAGGATCGAGCCAACAAAAAAGCCGGGCGACGTGCCCGGCTTCCTCGTATTTCTGTCCAGTCGGCTTAGAACTTGACGCCGATACCGAGCTTGACGCTGTTCTCGTCGTAACCGCGCGAGAAGCTGCCGGAGTCGAGGTCGTAATCCTTGCTCTGGTAGTCGGTGTAGCGATATTCCAGGCGCGTCGTGATGTTGTTAGTCACGAAGGCTTCGACGCCGGCGCCGACCGTATAGCCGTAAGCCGTCTTGCTTTCGTCCGAGGTGTCATCGGAAACCTTGATGTTGCCGAGGGCAAGACCGGCGGTACCGTAGAGCAGGAAGGGGTTCATGTCGTAGCCGACGCGGCCACGGACGGAGCCGTTCCAGCCATACTTGTTCTCGACGCCGCCCGAGGAAACGTCGTCGCCGCTGTAGCCGAGGTCAGATTCAACGCCGTAGACGATCTGGCCGGCCTGCCAGTTATAGCCGGTGAAGACCTGGCCGCCGAAACCATAGGTGTGACGGTCGGAACCGAAGTCACCCATGTTGTAGGTGCCGGCGCCGCCGAGGTAGAAGCCCTCCCAGTTGCCGGCCGGCTTGACCGGGGCGTCCTGGGCGACCGGTGCTTCCGGAACCTGATCGACGGCATCGGCCGCCTGAGCTGCCGAGACGCCCGCGATTGCAAAAGCAGAGGCCATGAGGCCAGCAATGAGTACACGCATACTTTTCTCCTTTCAGTCCCGCGCCGCTTTTCATCTGTCTATCAGCGAAGCATTGGCGGGGAAATTGCCAGATGTCCCTTCCGGATCGGGACTGAAATTGAAACTGAAATGCGGATTTGAAAGAGCCAAATTGTGATATCATTGTGGCGGCCACATGGCTGAAATTCGATGTTGCTTGAGCGCAACATACACTTCATTAACCCTACTGAAGGGTTAAACTAAAAATACTTATTTTAGGAAATCGCATTCTTAAATAATACATAGAATATCAGGGCAACGATGGCAACCGCAGCAGCCTATTTATATAATCTCCGCCCGCCCCTATATAGTCGACAAACAGACTCGCGGGATCAGAAGGCTAGATTTTGAACGACGAAAGACTTCGCGCGGCCCTGATAACGGGGGCTGCCAAGAGAATAGGCCGGGCAATTGCCGAAGACCTTGCTGCAAATGGCTTTTCCGTTGCGATTCACGCGAACGGCTCCCTCGGCGAAGCCGAAGAACTGGCGGCGGAATTGCGGCGGAAGGGATATCGGGCGCTCGCGCTCAAAGCCGACCTTACCGATAGCGGCGAAACCGGCGCCCTCATAAAAAGAGCGGCGGAGGCGCTCGGTCCGATCGATCTGCTCGTCAACAACGCCTCGATCTTCCGTCAGGATTCGGCCCGCAGTTTCGATGCGGAAGCATGGGCGCAGCATTTCGATATCCATGTGCGCGCGCCCTCGATTCTTGCCGCAGCCTTTGCCGAACAGCTGCCTGATGATGCGACCGGACTGATCGTCAACATCATCGACCAGCGCGTCTGGGCGCTCAATCCGGGCTTCTATTCCTATACGCTCTCCAAGGCGGCACTCTGGACGGCGACGCAGACGATGGCGCAGACCTTTGCGCCGAAGCTGCGCGTCAACGCCATCGGCCCCGGCCCGACGGTGCGCAGCGCGCGGCAATCGGAAGAGGACTTCCAGGCTCAGATCGACGGGCTTATCATGAAGGCGGGGCCGGGATTCGGCGAGTTCGGACGAACGATTCGCTTCCTCTTCGACACGCCCTCGATCACCGGCCAGATGATTGCCCTCGACGGCGGCCAGCACCTCGCCTGGCAGACGCCCGATGTGGCGGAGATTACGGAATGAACGGACGAAAGCTGCTGGATGGCGGCGTTCTCTACGACGAAACGGATGAGAGCGAAGACGAGATCGAGGTGGAAGGCGAGGTTTCCGCCGCCCCCCTCGCGGCGGCGGTCGACTGGAACGCCGGCAGCCTCAACGAGACTGGGCTCATCGGCGCCGAACTGATCGGCGAATTCGTCAAACGCCTGCCGAACAGTCCCGGCGTCTACCGCATGTTCAATGCCGAAGGTGACGTACTTTATGTCGGCAAGGCGCGCAGCCTGAAGAAGCGTGTCGGCAATTACGCGGTCGGCCGCGTGCATTCCAACCGCATTGCCCAGATGGTGCGCCAGACGGCGAATATGGAATTCGTGACGACGCGCACGGAAACCGAAGCGCTGCTCTTGGAAGCGAATCTGATCAAGCGCTTGCGGCCGCGCTTTAACGTGCTGCTGCGCGACGACAAGTCGTTTCCCTATATTTTGATCACCGGCGATCACCGGGCGCCGGCGATTTTCAAGCATCGCGGCGCCAGGGCGCGAAAGGGCGACTATTTCGGACCTTTCGCGTCGGCGGGCGCGGTCGGGCGGACGATCAATTCGCTGCAACGCGCCTTCCTGATCCGCACCTGCACCGACAGCGTCTTCGAAACGCGCACCCGCCCCTGCCTGCTCTATCAGATCAAGCGCTGCTCCGGGCCCTGCACCCATGAGGTCAGCGACGAGGGTTACGCCGAACTGGTGCAGGAGGCGAAGGACTTCCTTTCGGGCAAAAGCCAGAAGGTGAAGTCGCATATGGCCGAAGCGATGAACCAGGCCGCCGAGGATCTCGACTTCGAGCGGGCGGCGATCTATCGCGATCGCCTGGCGGCACTTTCGCATGTGCAGAGCCACCAGGGCATCAATCCGGCCGGCGTTGAGGAAGCGGACGTTTTCGCCATCCATCACGAAGGCGGCGTCTCCTGCATCCAGGTCTTCTTCTTCCGCACCGGTCAGAACTGGGGCAACCGCGCCTATTTTCCGAAGGCCGACCCGCAGCTTTCCGGCGCCGAAGTGCTGAATGCTTTTCTGGCGCAGTTTTACGACGACAAGCCGGTGCCGAAGCAGATCATGCTGTCGGAGACGGTCGAGGAACTGGAACTGCTCGCCGCCGCACTCAGCGAAAAGGCCGGTCACAAGGTTTCCATCCTCGTGCCGCAGCGGGGCGAAAAGCGCGATCTCGTCGAGCACGTCATCGGCAATGCGCGCGAGGCGCATGGGCGAAAGCTTGCCGAGACGGCGTCGCAGTCACGACTGCTCGAGGGCTTCAAGGAGACCTTCGGGCTTGCCTATGCGCCGCAGCGCATCGAAATCTACGACAACTCACATATCATGGGCACCAATGCCGTCGGCGGCATGGTAGTGGCGGGGCCGGAAGGTTTCGTGAAGAACCAGTACCGCAAGTTCAACATCAAATCGACCGACATCACTCCCGGCGACGACTTCGGCATGATGAAAGAGGTGATGACACGGCGGTTCTCGCGGCTGATCAAGGAGGAAGGCATTCCCGACCGGACGGCGCAGGCAGCTGCTGCCGACGCCGCCGACATGCCCTTCCCAGCCTGGCCCGATGTGATCCTGATCGATGGCGGCCAGGGGCAGATGACGGCGGTGCGCGCCATCCTCGCCGAGCTCGGCATCACTGACAGCGTCATGGCGATCGGCATAGCCAAGGGTGTCGACCGCGATGCCGGGCGCGAGCGTTTTTTTCCGCCAGGGCGCGAGAGCTTCACGCTGCCGCCGCGCGATCCGGTGCTCTACTTCATCCAGCGCATGCGCGACGAGGCGCATCGCTTCGCGATCGGCTCGCACCGGGCGCGGCGCAAGAAAGAAATGGTCAAGAACCCGCTCGACGAGATCGGCGGCATCGGCCCGTCGCGCAAGCGGGCGCTGCTGCAGCATTTCGGCACCGCGAAAGCGGTTTCGCGCGCCGCTCTGTCCGACCTGATGGCGGTAGAAGGCATTTCGGAGGCCGTTGCCAAGCAGGTCTACAACCATTTCCACGACGACGCCGCGAAATAACCGCCGTCCGTCGCAAATTCCACGCAAAGGGGACGAAAAGACAGAAACAATGTTGACGGTCTACGCTCAAAGCCGTCATCTACGGCATCGGCCCGAAAATCGGAATCGATTTTCGTCAAGACGCGCGGCGCTATCGCGGCGCATCAATCAGAGAAACGATCCATGGCATCGCGTGCGTACAGCCTTCCCAACCTTCTGACTTACGGCCGCATCCTTGCCGTGCCGGTGATCGTGCTCTGCTTTTTCATCGAGGGCAGGCTGTCGATCAGCAATACGGCGCGCTGGGTGGCGCTGTGGATCTTCATCATCGCCTCGCTCACCGATTTCCTCGACGGCTATCTCGCCCGCATCTGGAACCAGACGTCGAATATCGGCCGCATGCTCGATCCGATCGCCGACAAACTGCTGGTCGCCTCGATCCTGCTGCTGGTCGCGGCCGACCAGACCATCGCCGGCTGGTCGATCTGGGCGGCGATCACCATTCTCTGCCGCGAGATCCTGGTGTCCGGCCTGCGTGAATATCTGGCGGCGCTGAAGGTCAGCGTGCCGGTGACACGTATTGCCAAATGGAAGACGACGCTGCAGCTCGTCGCCATCGCCTTCCTGCTCGCGGGTCCTGCCGGCGACGAGATTTTCCCCTATACGACGCAGACCGGTATCGCACTGTTGTGGATCGCAGCATTGCTGACCATCTATACCGGCTACGACTATTTCCGCGCCGGGTTGAAACATATCGTGGATGACGAGGAATGACGCGGCTTGTCTATTTCGCCTGGGTGCGCGAGCGCATCGGCAAGGGTGAGGAGGAGATCGACCTCCCCTCCTCCGTCGTCACCGTCGCCGATCTTCTGAATCATTTGAAGACGCTGGGCGAAGAATATGAGGCCGCACTTCAATATCCCGAGGTGATCAGGGTGGCGCTCGATATGGAGCATGTCGAGCATGACGAGCCGATATCGGGCGCCCGCGAGATTGGGATTTTTCCGCCGATGACGGGGGGATAAGACTCATCCGCCTGGGCTTTGGAAAGCTGCCAATGGGTACGACTGCGTTTTCCCTTCTCTCCCTCATTCCTGTGCTTGTCACAGGAATCCAGTGCGCCCAAGTCCTTGGGCGCGAGAGAAGCACTTGCCAAAAGGAAAAAGTCATTCACCGCGCCGACGCGCGGTGGCTGGATTCCTGTGACAAGCACAGGAATGAGGGAGGTTGGGGATACGGCAGCGCATCAAAGCAGCGGAGGCCCCTGTGGTGACCATCACCCCCACCATCCGCGTCCAGCGCGACGACTTCGACCTGCAGGCCGAAGTCGACCTGCTCTCCAAGGGCAAGCCCGGCATCGGCGCGGTCGTTACCTTCTCCGGCCTCTGCCGCGATGACGGCGGTGTGCTGGCGGCGCTGGAACTCGAGCATTATCCCGGCATGGCCGAAGCCGAGATGGCCCGCATCGGCAAACTTGCCGTCGAGCGTTTCGGGCTGCTTGGCCTGACTGCGATCCACCGCTACGGCAAGATCGCTGTGGGCGAGAATATCGTCCTCGTCGTTGCGGCCGCGCCGCACCGGCAGGCGGCGTTCGACGGCGCCAACTTCGTCATGGATTTCCTGAAGACCGCGGCCCCTTTCTGGAAGAAAGAACACGGCAAGGACGGCGCTGCCGGCGACTGGGTCGCGGCGAAAGACGCCGACGACGCGGCGCGCGACAAGTGGAAATAAATCAGCGCATTTCCTGATTATCCGAGCAACGGAAATGCGCTGCTCTTCTTGTTTTACGCAATTCCGGACGCAAAACCGCTGCGCACTTTTGCTGGAATTGCTCAGAGCACCACGCGCTCCCTGCGGCTCATGACCAGCAATAGGACGAGCAGCGAGAAGATGACGAGATCGCGCCAGACGAAGGGGCCGTAGGCGCCCCATAGGGTTTCGACGACGGCAAGCCCGGCGGCGCCGCCGGCCGAGCGCAGCGGATCGGAATAGCCGCCGACAGCGGCGATCAGCAGCACCTTCAGCCCGAACATCAGGCCGGCGCCGAAATCCATCGAACCGTAATAGAAAGTGGCGAGGATGCCGCAGATCGTGGCAACGAGGGCGGCGGCCACATAGGCGACGAGGAAGACGCGGCTGGCGCTGGTGCCGCAGAGCTCGGCGGCCAGTGGATCGTCGGTGACCGCGCGCCAGAGGCGGCCCCAGGCGGTGCGCCGGAGGATCAGCGTACCCACTGCGACGATGGCCGCCATCAGTGCGGTATCGATCAGCTGGATATGGGTGAGCGTCACCTCGAACGGCCCATCGCTCCAGAAGACGACCGTGTCGTTCAGAAACGGCGGCAGCCAGATCGCCCTAGTATCGGCGGCGAGCCGGGCGGTTTCCATCAGCACGATCATGATGCCGAGGGCAGCGACGATGACTGTGTTCGGCGACTTGCTGACCAGCGGCAGCATGATCGAGCGGCCGATCCAGATGCCCGCCGCCAGCGAATAGGCGATCGCGGCACAGGCGCCGACGGCAAGGGCGGCCGGCAGCACCAGCCAGAAGCGGTTGAAGGCGAGCTCGGTGAAAAGCAGCAGGATCTGGCCGGAGAAGGCGAAGATCGCCCCATAGGTGATATCGGCTCGCTTGGTGACGCCGAAGGCGACGGCATAACCGAAGGCGAGCGCGGCATAGAGGGCGGCAAGCGGAACCGCATTCGCCAGCTGCTGCAGAAGATAGGCCATTCCGGACACTCCGCGTCACCAAAATTATAACTGGTAAAACTCATTTCACCAGTTATAATTTTATGATGAGCTTTTCCTGGACCCCTCACCGTTTTGCCGGCGGCGCATTGGCGCTCGATGTCGCCAACAGCGTCGTTCTGCGCCACGATGCAGCACGGCGGATCGACCGCTTCGCTGTCAGCAATCAGATGCGCGACTTTCCGCACGCTGCCGCCGAATTCTGCGCCGAACGCGCCCTCTTCGGCAATATCGCCCCGGTGGCTAAGGAAAACGAGGCGGATTTCATCGCGCTGCGGGAAGCGATCGACCTCTATTTCCGCGAGCGTATACTGACGGGCGGCGACGACCAATCGCTGGCGGCACTGCTGGAGGCGGTAGCGAAGGTGCTGCGCGAAGCAAACCCCGGCAGCGTGGCGGCGGCGACCGCCCATTCGGTGCTGCGACTGATCGCCATGCCCGATTCGGAACGCATGAAGATCTGCGGCAATTGCGGCTGGCTGTTTATCGACCGCAGCAAGAACAGGAGCCGGGCCTGGTGCGACATGGCGGTCTGCGGCAACCGCGCCAAGGCGAACCGGCATTATCGCCGCAAGAAGGAGGAAATCCCATGCGGAAACATCTGATCGTCACGGCGACAGCAATCGGCCTCGTGCTGTCCGCCT
Source organism: Rhizobium sophoriradicis (assembly GCF_003939025.1). Taxonomy (GTDB): domain Bacteria; phylum Pseudomonadota; class Alphaproteobacteria; order Rhizobiales; family Rhizobiaceae; genus Rhizobium; species Rhizobium sophoriradicis. Next base: position 122,413 of record NZ_RQIH01000006.1, on the reverse strand, counting down.
GCCGGCGCGAGGCCGAGAATCTGGTCGAGGTCACTGGCCATCTGTTCGTCTTCAACTATCGGGTAGCGAGCGCCACCTATCTGCTGACGCTGAAGAAGACCGGTCCCATCCCTGACGGCTCGGTCATCATCGCCGAATTCGAAAATCCTCAGGGCGGCGCGCCGCTGGTGCTGAACCAGAAAGTCTACCCGATCGACGACAAGATCGCGCTGCAGAGCCAAAACCTGCATTGCGTGCGCAAGGACCGCCCCTATTCCGTCAGCATCCGGCTGGTCGACAAGGACGGCAAGGTGCTGCAGGAATTGAAGACGCAGTTCCGCTCCGACCTCGACCAGACCGTGCTGCCGAGCAAGCCGCTCGTCCTGGGTGCGTTTTATGACAAGAACCCGGAGGTCTTCAAGCCGGACGGCAGCGTCGATTTCTCGAACACCGACAAATGCCCGGCATAAAAAAGCCGGAGCGAAGCCCCGGCTTTCGAGAGTCAATTCAAGGCATTGGAAGCGAATGCCGACCTATGGCCTCAGCCGACGATTTCGGTGTCGGAGAACCAGTACTTGATTTCCTGGGCAGCGGTTTCCGGAGCGTCCGAGCCGTGAACCGAGTTTTCGCCGATCGACAGCGCATGAACCTTGCGGATCGTGCCTTCATCAGCGTTTGCCGGGTTGGTCGCGCCCATGATCTCGCGGTTCTTCAGGATGGCACCTTCGCCTTCCAGAACCTGGACGACGGTCGGGCCGGAGGTCATGCCTTCGACCAGTTCGCCGAAGAAGGGACGATCCTTGTGAACGGCGTAGAAGCCTTCGGCTTCGCGGCGGCTCATCCAGACGCGCTTCGAGGCGACGACGCGCAGGCCGGCATCTTCGAGCATCTTGGTGATGGCACCCGTCAGGTTGCGCTTGGTTGCGTCCGGCTTGATCATCGAGAAGGTGCGTTCAATCGCCATAGTCAAATCCTCTGTTTTCTCGGGAAAAGTGGGCGGTCTTTACCCGCCCCAACGCCCGAAAACAAGAGGTAGGCGGCAATTTCACGCCGCTGTCACAGTCCGGCCGCGGCTTTCATGAAGATCGAGGCAGCGTTCGAACCAGCCCAGGACCGGATCGTCGGCCGCGAGCATTGCAAGGCCGGTGCAGACACGCAGCCATTGCAGCGCGCCGAAGACGATATAGTCGGCAAAGAGCGGCGTCTGCCCGCCGATGAAGGGCTGGAACTTCAGCATATGCCGCAGCGGCTCCAGCTTGGCGCCGAAGGCGGCTTTCTCCGCCTCGCTATCGGCGGCAATGACGTCAAACGATTTGCCAAGACGAGCCTCGCGGCTTTCACGGAAATAGGCCTTGTCTCCCTCGTCGAGGATCGCATGGATGTCGAGAAGCCCGATCCGCATGATCGCCGGATGGATGATCATCTGCGAATAGCCTTCCACCATGCGTGACAGCGCCTTGCCGCCCTCGCCGTTGAAGAGCGACGGCCGCGTCGGATAGGCCTCCTCCAGATAGAGAGCGATGGCGAAACTGTCGGGGATCAGCCTGCCATTGTCGTCGAGGACGGGCAGAGTCGGCGAGACACCGCCGCCGATTTCGCGGATGCGGGCGTAGGTCGTCGGAATCTCTTCGAAATCGAGTCCCTTATGCGCCAGCGCCATCACCGCCTTCCAGCAATGGGGCGAAAAGAAGCGCCGCTCATCGGCGCCGCAGAGGGAATAGAGAGCTCTGGTCATGACAGTCCTTTCGTGATCGCAACTCCCTGCATTCGACGACAGAACGCGCCCGCGATCAAATCAGGAAATTTCATGGCGTCATCACTGCGATTTCTGCGGAAGCAAGCTAGAGCCTTTCCTGGTTAGATTGAAGCATTCTGCCGGAGCAGGTTTTCGTCAGGGCAGAGGCGATTGGCGATGGGCATACCCCCAGGTATGTCCGAGCCGATCGCCTCTGATCCTGGCGGAAAGATGCCCGGCCCACCGGCCGCACCGCTTCGCTATGGCGAAGCGATAAGTGCGTCCGGCGCTTTTGAGTCTTGCAGATTTGCCAGGCAAATCTGCGGGAGGGTTGGCTGAAACGGGCCGGCTGATCGACCGGCCGGCTTGGCCGTAGAGCTGGGCTACGACGCGCGCCGGCCGGTCGACCATCCGACTCCGTTTGAGCCAACAGAATGATTCAATCTAACCAGGAAAGGCTCTTGATTGCCCTTCCCAGGACAGGAGGAGCACATGCTCAGGCACTACAGGATGTTCGCCGCCTATAATCGCTGGGCCAATGCCCAGGTCTATGCGGCGGCGGCCGAACTCAGCGATGCGGAATTCCGCAGCGACCGCGGCGCCTTCTTCGGCTCGCTGCATCGAACCCTCAACCATCTGCTCGTTGCCGACCGAATATGGATGAAGCGCTTCACCGGCACCGGCGAGGCGCCGATGAGCCTCGATGCCGTGCTTTTCGAGGAGTTCGATGCGCTTGCCGTTGCACGCAAGGCAGAGGACGAGCGGATCATTGGCTGGACGGGCACGCTGGACGAGACAAGCCTTGCTGCCAACTTCACCTACTCGCCGGTGAGCCAACCGATCGCGATTACACAGCCGCTGTGGACCGCGCTCTCCCATCTCTTCAACCACCAGACCCACCATCGCGGCCAGTGCCACATGACGCTGACGGCGCTCGGCAAGCCGAGCCTTGGGCTCGACCTGATCTATTTCCTGCGCAGCGAGGGCCGCGAGTGGATGTGAGCGTCTCCGTATCAACAGGGCATTAACCGCCTTTACCGGTTGCGCCTGGAATCCAGCGCTTCCCACCCTCAGATTCAGCCTCTCTTAAAAGCTTGCGGGCATAGCGGAATGACGGAAAAGGCCGGGGCCGCGAGGGATCGTCATGCAGAATGCAAGCGCAAACGCATTGGTGCCGCGCGAGACACGCCCTGGTCCCATCGCGGACATCCAGAAGATCGCCCAGCACATGGCGCGTCTCAACGTCGCCGGGCTGCCGCGCAACTATGAACTCTTCCATGAGGCAATCGTCGGGCTCAACGCAGGTCTCGCCCAGGATATCGCTGCGCTCGGGCCTCACCCGCACCAAGCGATGCTTGACGAGCTCGGGCTGAAATACCGCCTCGTCGGCCATTGCGGGCTGGCAGGCGAGACGTCGCGCAACGAGGCGAGCCGTTTGCTGCGTGAGGTAGCGGAGAGGCTTGCCGAAGGGATGCGGTACCGGGATGCCTTTGCGCGCGCCTGCGACACGATCCTGAAATCCGTCTCCAGCCATGAGGACCAGAGCCTTGCCGCCTTCATCGGCGAGCTCGACTATCTCTCGGCCTCGCTGACGAGCGTATCGTCGGCGGAAATGCAAATCGGCGCCAGGCTGGCGGATGATATCAAGAGGCTGGAAACGCTCGAGCGCGGCATTTCGGCGATGCAGGCGGCCGCCGTCGCCGACAGGATCACCGGACTTCCCAATCGCATCGCGCTCAACCGCGTGATCGCCGACCTCTACGAGCGCGAAGAGGGTGCCGCCGGCAGTGCGCTTGTCATGGTCGATGTCGACAATTTCACCGATCTCAATGAGAGATATGGCACGCCGGCCGGCAACAAGATCCTGAAGAAGCTCGCCGGCCTCTTCCAAAAATCGGTCAAGAAGAACGACTTCGTCGCCCGCACCGAGGCGGACGAATTCGCCCTGCTGTTTTCCAATGTCGGCATGCAGGATGCGATGGCGATTGCCGAGCGCCTGCGCGCCTCCGTCGAAGACAATCTGGTCTTCGCGACCTCAGACAAGGGCGATAGCGGCAGGCTGACCATCTCGGTCGGCGTGGCGCTCAGCACGGACGCGGCAACACCGGGGCAATTGCAGGCCAATGCCCGCGTCGCCCTTCTCGCCGCTCAATCGAACCCGCGCCAGCCGGTGCAGGCCTTCGGCCGCTGAGGCGGTTTCGATCTCTTGCGGCGGATAAGAGCCTTGCCGGGCCGGCAAGCAAGCTGACCGGCGCCAAGCGCTCTTGCCTTGGCCGGCGCTTTCGGCCAAAACGCCGGCCATGATCACGCTCACCGAAATTTCCGCCCGCATAGCCGGGCGCCTGCTTCTCGACAATGCCAGCCTGTCGCTGCCTTCGGGCACCAAGGCCGGCCTCGTCGGCCGTAACGGCGCCGGCAAGTCCACGCTGTTTCGCGTCATTACCGGCGATCTCGGCTCGGAGACCGGATCGGTGTCGATCCCGAAGGCGGCACGCATCGGCCAGGTGGCCCAGGAAGCGCCGGGGACCGAGCAGCCCCTGATCGAGATCGTGCTTGCCGCCGACAAGGAGCGCGCGGCCCTGCTTGCCGAAGCGGAAACGGCAAGCGATCCGCACCGCATCGCCGAAATCCAGATGCGCCTCGTCGATATCGACGCGCATTCGGCCGAGGCGCGCGCCGCGAGCATTCTTGCCGGCCTCGGCTTCGACAGGGACGCGCAAGCCCGTCCCGCTTCCTCCTTCTCGGGCGGCTGGCGCATGCGCGTGGCGCTCGCCGCCGTGCTGTTTGCCGAGCCGGACCTGCTTCTGCTCGACGAGCCGACCAACTATCTCGACCTCGAAGGCACGATGTGGCTGGAGGATTACATCCGCCGCTATCCGCACACTGTGATCATCATCAGCCACGATCGCGACCTCTTGAACAATGCGGTCAATTCCATCGTCCATCTCGACCAGAAAAAGCTCACCTTCTACCGCGGCAATTACGATCAGTTCGAGCGGCAGAAGGCGGAAGCCGACGAACTCCAGACGAAGGCCAAGGCCAAGAACGAGGCGGCGCGCAAACATCTGCAGAGCTTCATCGATCGCTTCAAGGCCAAGGCCTCCAAGGCCCGGCAGGCGCAGTCGCGCGTCAAGGCGCTCGAGCGCATGGGCACGGTTGCGGCCGTCATCGAGGACCACGTACAGCCGATCACCTTTCCCGAGCCCGAAAAGCAGCCGGCATCGCCGATCGTCGCGGTCCAGGGCGGCGCCGTCGGCTACCAGCCAGGCAAACCGATCCTGAAGAACCTCAATCTGCGCATCGACAATGACGATCGCATCGCCCTTCTCGGTTCGAACGGAAACGGCAAATCAACCTTCGCGAAATTCATCTCCGGCAGGCTTGCCCCGGAGAGTGGCGAAGTGAAGCTCGCACCCTCCCTGAAGATCGGCTTTTTCGCGCAGCACCAGCTCGACGACCTTATCCCCGAGCAGTCGGCGGTGGAGCATGTGCGGCGGCTGATGCCTGGCGACCCGGAGGCCAAAGTGCGCGCCCGTGTCGCCCAGATGGGACTGGCGACCGAGAAGATGGCTACCGCCGCCAAGGATCTTTCCGGCGGCGAAAAAGCCCGCCTGCTGATGGGGCTTGCCGCCTTCCATGCGCCGAACCTGCTCATCCTCGACGAGCCGACCAACCATCTCGACATCGACAGCCGGCGCGCACTGATCGAGGCGCTGAACGATTACGAAGGCGCCGTCATCCTGATCTCGCACGACCGTCACCTGATCGAGGCGACGGTCGACCGGCTCTGGCTGGTCAACGGCGGCACCGTCACCGCCTTCGAAGGCGATATGGACGAATATCGCGACCTGATCGTCGCCTCGGGCAAAAAAAAAGAAGAAAAGCTGCAGCCGGCTGACGATGCGACCTCCAAGGCCGATCAACGCAAGCTCAATGCGGAGCGGCGCGCTTCGCTGACGCCGCTGAAGAAAAAGATCAACGAAATCGAATCCTTGACGGCCAAGCTGGAGAAACAGATTCAGGCGCTTGACGCGGAACTTGCAAATCCCGCCCTCTACGAGAAAACGCCCGCCAAGGCCGCCGAAAAGGCAAAGCAGCGCGGCGAGGCCGCGGCAAAACTCGCTGCTGCCGAGGAAGAATGGCTGATGCTGTCGTCGGAATACGAAGAAGCGATGGCGGGATAGCCACAGTCGCGCCACCCTCGCCATGCGCGACATGGTGGTCATGGATCTCGACATCGACAGCAAGGACTATTTCACCACGACGCCGGCCTCCGTAACGCAGCGGACGATGGACCAGTTGCACAAGCGCGGCCACGGCATCATTCTCATGCATGACATCCACAAGCGCACGGCGAAGATGTTGCCGACCCTGCTTTCGAAACTCGAAGCCGAAGGCTACAAGGTCGTGACGCTGAAGTTCAAGAAGACGCGCCCCCCCAACAACCTCGTCGCTTCGGCCGATTTCGTGATGACCCGCGAACGCGGGTTGTCAACTCGAGACCGGCTGCCTAGATCTGATCGACGTCAACTGAAGCCGGTAGGGACATGAACCTTCATCTCGAAGCGGACGAGGATCCGCGCACCCGCCAGTTCATCGACGAACATAACGCGCTGTCCGACGCGGTATTGAGAACGCCGGAATTCGCCAGGGATCGCGACGCGATCAAAACCCTGATCGAGCGGCAGGACCGGCTGATCGTGGCGATGCGCCGCGGAGGCTGGCTGTTCGATTTCCGGCAGAGCAAGGACAATCCGCTCGGCGTCTGGCTGCGTCTGCCGGCCGATCAGCAGCCGCTGCCGGAGGCCGATTGGGAGGTGGTCTTCGACCTCGACGCCTTCTGCCTCAGTGAAGGCAAGCGCTGGACCTGGCGCGGCGTCGTCACCTGCCCGTGGGAGCCGACGCGCGTGCTGCTCACACTTTCGGACGGCGGCTCCGATCTTCTCCGCCTGCTCGAATTCAACGCAGAGAGCAAAGAGATCGTCGAGGGCGGCTTCGACACGCCGGCGGCACGATCGCATGCCAACTGGCTAAGCCGCGACGAGATCTGCTATTTCGGTTCGATCGACCGATTTTCGGCAACCCGCTCCGGATGGCCGCGCGTCGGGCGGCGACTGAAGCGCGGGCAGCGGCCGGAAGATGCCGCCGTCATGTTCGAAGCCGCCGACGAGGACGTCTATGGCTTCAATCTCGTTATCGACCCTGCCCTGTCGGGCACCTCGGCGGATGCCGGATTGATCGACATCTTCGTCGCTGCCCATGAGATCGGCGTCGCCAGCGCCTTCCTGACTGCCGACGACGGCACGCAGCGGCGCATCGATCTGCCCAAGGAAGCGGACTTCCAGTTCAATCACGATCATTGCCTCTGGCGGGCAAAGACCGATGAGCGCGTTCCCACCGGCAGCCTGGTGCTGCAGCGCTTCGATCCCGGCTCGGCGACAGGTCCGCTCGGGCCGGAGCGGATCCTGTTTCAGCCTGGCGAGGGCCAGTCCGTCTCGCAGATGATGCTGATGCGTGAATGGTGCGTGTTCATCATCTCCGATCGGCTGCGTCCGCGTCTCATGGTGCTCGACCTGACGAGGCCCGATGCCCGACAGCGCGAGATCGCGCTGCCGGCGGATATGCAGACGGCGCATTTCAGGCCGCTCTATGCGGATCTGCATCTTGGTGACGACACGCTCTACATTGTCGGTCAGGGTTTCCTGCAGCCGCCCACCTGCTACCGCCTCGAACTCTCCGATCGCAGCAAACAGCCAGAGCCGGCCTTCACCGCCGTGGCGCCGAGCTATTTCGATGCCACCGGCATGTCATCCGAGCTACTGGAGGCGGTTTCTGAAGACGGAACGAGGGTTGCCTATCGGCTGGTCCTGCCGAGACAGTGGACCAGGGGCGCGCTGCCGGTGCTGATCTACGGCTATGGCGGCTTCGATGTTTCGCTGTCGCCGAATTATTCCGGCGTGACCGGTCGCTGGCTGGAAGAAGGCGGGGCCTATGTACAGGCCTATATCCGCGGCGGTGGCGAATTCGGGCCCGACTGGTATCGCAGCGCCAAACGGCAGGGGCGAGACCGGGCCTTTGCCGATTTCGTCGCCATCGCCCGCGATCTCGTCGCCCGCGGCTACACCGTGCCGTCGCGGATCGCCTGCCAGGGCGGCAGCAATGGCGGCTTGCTGACCGGCGTGATGGTGACGCGCTATCCGCATGATTTCGGCGCGATCTGGTGCCAGGTGCCGGTGCTCGATATGACACGTTTCCATCTGTTCAGCGCCGGGCAAGCCTGGATGGACGAATATGGCGATCCGGAGGTCTCGGTGGATCGGGACTTCATGCTCGGTTATTCCCCGCTTCACAATGTCAGGCCGGCGAGCGAGATCGCCTATCCTCCGATCTATATCGAAAGCTCCACCAATGACGACCGTGTGCATCCCTCGCATGCACGCCGTTTTGCCGCGCGGCTGGAGGAGGCAGGACATAGGCCGCTCTTCCATGAATTCGGCCTGGGCGGGCATGGCGGCGACGGCGATTCGCAAGAGCGCGCCGCCCGCGCGGCGATGGGTTACAGCTTCCTTCGCCAAACTATCATGAGATAGACGGGCCATCATGGGGTAGGATGATGCAATGAATGAAGGAGGAGAGCTTGTCGCCGCTCCTCTTTCTGCTACAAGAAGCGCAATAAATCATACTTTTCACAGGTTCGAGCGAAACACCATGTCTCCTATCAATCTCGCCATCGTGGGCGTCGGCAAGATCGTCCGCGACCAGCACCTCCCCTCCATCGCCAAGAACGCCGATTTCAAGCTCGCCGCCACGGCCAGCCGCCACGGCACGGTCGAGGGCATCAACAGCTATACGACGATCGAGGCGATGCTCGACGCCGAGCCCTCGATCGATGCGGTTTCGCTCTGCATGCCGCCGCAATATCGCTACGAGGCCGCCTATAAGGCGCTCGTCGCCGGCAAACACGTCTTCCTGGAAAAGCCGCCCGGTGCGACGCTGAGCGAAGTCGCCGACCTCGAGGCGCTTGCCGCAAAGCAGGGCACGTCGCTGTTTGCCAGCTGGCATTCGCGCTATGCGCCGGCGGTCGAAGCCGCCAAGGAGTTTCTTGCTTCGACGACGATCGAGAGCGTGCATGTGATCTGGAAGGAAGACGTCCGCCACTGGCATCCGAACCAGGAATGGATCTGGCAGGCCGGTGGTCTCGGCGTTTTCGATCCCGGCATCAATGCGCTGTCGATCGTCACCCACATCCTGCCGCGGCCGATCTTCATCACCGAGGCCGTGCTCGAATTCCCCGAAAACCGCGATGCGCCGATCGCCGCCGACATTCATTTCCGCAATGCCGACGGCCTGCCGGTTCGAGCTGAATTCGACTGGCGCCAGACCGGCAAGCAGAGCTGGGACATTGTCGCCGAAACGGCGGCCGGTCAGATGGTGCTTGCCGAAGGCGGCGCCAAGCTTTCGATTAACGGCACGCTGACATTCGCCGAGCCGGAGCAGGAATATCCCTCGCTCTACCGTCGCTTTGCCGAAATCATCAAGACCGGCAAATCGGATGTCGATCTGGCGCCGCTGCGCCATGTCGCCGACGCCTTCATGCTCGGCAAACGGAAATTCGTCGAAGCCTTCCACGATTGAGCCACTTGGCGGTCCTTGCCTGTTTCAGCCCGACGGCAAGGACCGCCCCGAAGGCTCTTAGGCCTTCTTCTCCCACCGCCCTTCCGGCGTCTGCTGCCAGTAGGTGAGGTTATGCCCCTCGCCTTTCAGCCTCTTCCATTGCGCGCGCGCCGCTTCCAGTTGCTCCTGATCGTGACCGTCGAACATGAAGACGATGCGCTCGTAAGAGTCTGCCGGCGGCGGCTCGGCGCCGTCGACGATGAAACGCACCGTGGCCGCATTGGCGTTGTCAGGTGTGACCGTCAAAAGCACCGGCTGGTTCTCGGCGAAATCGGCCTCGTCGGTGCCGTGCGGCAGGAAGGTCTCCTCGCGGAACGTCCAAAGATGCGCATCGAGAGCATCGCGCCGCGCCGGCTCACGCGTCTGCACGGCGACGCGCCAGCCGCGCTCGACGCTTTTGTCGATAAGCGGCGGAAGCGCGTCTTCCAGCTTGGTTTCGGTCAGATGATAGAAGAGAATGTCGGTCATCAGGATTCATAATGGGCGCGGACAAGTTCGTCGAGCAGGCGCACGCCGAAACCGGAACCCCACGACTGGTTGATCTCGTCTTGCGGCGAGCCCATCGCCGTGCCGGCAATATCGAGATGGGCCCAGGGTGTCTCCTGCACGAAACGCTTGAGGAAATGCGCGGCGGTGATCGAGCCGGCCTGCCGGCCACCGGTGTTCTTCATGTCGGCGAACTTGCTGTCGATCAGCTTGTCGTAATCCTTGCCGAGCGGCATGCGCCAGAGTTTCTCATTTGTGGAAAGGCCGGCTGCCGTCAGCTGGGCGGAAAGCTGGTCGTCATTTGAGAACAGACCCGCATGCACATTGCCGAGCGCCACGACGATCGCGCCGGTCAGGGTGGCGAGATTGATCATGAATTGCGGCTTGAAGCGATCGTTGCAATACCAGAGCGCATCGCAGAGCACGAGGCGGCCCTCGGCATCGGTATTGATCACCTCGATCGTCTGGCCGGACATAGAGGTGACGATATCGCCGGGACGCTGGGCGTTGCCGTCAGGCATGTTCTCGACCAGGCCGATGATGCCAACGGCGTTGACGGCGGCCTTGCGGGAGGCGAGCACATGCATGAGCCCGGTCACGGCTGCGGCGCCGCCCATATCGCCCTTCATGTCCTCCATCCCGGCGGCCGGCTTGATCGAAATGCCGCCGGTGTCGAAGACGACGCCCTTGCCGATGAAGGCGATCGGACGATCCTTGCCCTTGCCGCCCTTCCACTGCATGACCGCCAGGCGTGGCGGGCGCACCGAACCTTGGGCGACGCCGAGCAAGGCGCCCATGCCGAGACGGCGCATTTCCTTCTCGGTCAGGATCTCCACCTCGACGCCGAGCATTTCCAGCTCCTTTGCCCTGGCGGCGAATTCGACAGGTCCGAGTGCGTTCGGCGGTTCGTTTACGAGGTCACGGGCGAGATTGACGCCGCCGGCTATCGCTTCGGAAGCGGAAAACGCCTTCTTGGCGCCGGTCGCATCGGCGGTGACGATCGTCACCTTGACGGATTTCGTCGGCTTCTCCTCATCGTCATTCTTCTTTGTCTTATAGGAATCGAAGCTATAGGCGCGTAGCAGCATGCCGAGCGCAAAATCGGCGGCGGCGCGCGCGTCCGTCGCGACGCCGGGAACGTCGAGGAAGACGGCCGCCCTGTCTGTATTCTTGATTTTCGATGCCGCAGCGCCGCCGGCCTTCAGCCAGTCATGAGCGGTAAGTTCGGCCGCCTTGCCAAGGCCGAGAACGACGATGCGCTCGACCGGTGCGCCTTCCGGGGCGACGATATCGAGCGCGGCCATGGATTTTCCGGAGAATCGCGCGATCTTTGCAGCCTTGGCGATCACGCCTGCCGGATCGGCCGTTTCAGCGCCGGCGGCGGCGTCGGCCTCCACGGTCTTCAACAGGATCGCCAGCCCACTATTGAGCTTTGCCGACTTCGCGAATGAAATTTCGAACTTTGCTGACATGTCTTCTCCGCTGGGATTCTTGGAAATCCGTCCCTGGCGGATAATTTCGCGTTTGCCGGGTCTGTCAATGGCTTGCGACACTTGTTATGGTCGCCCGCGGCCGTCCAGGCCCACATGTTTCCGTCAGTTTCGTAGATATTCGCGTTGACAGATTTTTCGAAAAATCGATGGCGGAGCCCGGTGATCCGCCTGCCGAAGACGACTTTCGGTGCATTCATGCTGTTATTCTGGGCGTGGTGGGGGCTGCTGATCGTCTTCCGCGCCTTCCCCGGGATCGACATCTATTTTTCCCAGCTTTTTTTCCTGGAGACCGGTTGTGACGCGACCGCCGCTGCCGGAAGCATCTGCGGCGGTTTTCCCTATCGCGACTCGGGGAACTTCGACCTGCTGCGCACCATCTTCTTCCGCCTCCCCTATGTCGTGGCGATCGTGATGCTGTGGAAATTGATCGAGTGCTACCAGCAGCACGGCGCAACCTTCAATGCCGAGCGGGCGCGCAAGCTTAAGGTTGCCTTGGGAACGCTGCTGATCGGGCCGGTGCTGCTGGTCAATGTCATTCTGAAGGAACATTGGGGCCGGCCGCGGCCGGTGCAGACTGATATTTTCGGCGGCGCCCTGCATTTCGTCGAGGCCGGCTCGCTTGCCGGCAAATGCGTCTCCAACTGCTCCTTCGTCTCCGGCGAGGCAGCGAGCGCCGGCTGGCTGTTCTGCCTGCTGCTCTTCGTTCCGAAATCGCTGCGCTACGCGCTGGTACCGCCGATCGTCGCCGTCTCGATCCTGACCCCGGCCCTGCGGCTGTCCTTCGGCGCGCATTATCTCTCGGACGTGACGCTCGGATGGCTCTCCTCGCTGGTCGTCTTCGCAGCGCTGCTGGCATTAACTGAGTCGCAACAGCACCAAAAAAATTCTGAAATTTGAATGAATTTTTGACACCTGCTTGTCGCAAAACCGCGACAAAGAGCGTAGAGGGATTCTCCTGCAAGCCGTTTGGGCCTGCAGGTGCTTTCAAGGGCCGGCATGAAACTACTCGAGACATACATATTGCGGCGCGTCGGCCAGATGTTTCTCGTGGCGCTCCTGCCTGTGCTGGCGATCATTTGGACGACACAGGTGCTGCAGCGCATCAACCTCGTCACCGACAGCGGCCAGTCGATCGGTTCGTTCGCCAAACTGGCGACGATGATCCTGCCGTCGATCATTCCTGTCGTGCTGCCCTTCGCGCTTGTCATCGCCATCACCCAGACGCTGACGACGATGAACAACGATTCCGAGCTGACCGTCATCGACGCGGCCGGGGCACGGCGCAGCATTCTGATCCGCCCGATCCTGCTGCTCGCCGCCGTCATCAGCGTCTTTTCCTTCTTCGTTGACAATATCGTCGAGCCGCGGGCAAAGACCGTGGCGCGTCAGATGATCGCCGAGACCTACGCCGATCTTCTCTCCTCGGTCATCGAAGAAAAGACCTTCCGTAAGCTCGACGAGGGTCTCTACGTGCAGATCTCGCAGCGCCTGGCGGGCCGCATGCTGAAGGGCCTGTTTGTCGCCGACGAGCGGGATCCGGCATATGAGCTGATCTATTACGCCAAGGAAGGCGCCGTCGACGATACCGGCACGACGCTGATCATGCATGACGGCGAGGTGCATCGCAAAACGCCCGACGGCAACGTCTCGGTCATCAATTTCGATTCCTATTCCTTCGACCTCTCGGACATGACCGAGAGCCGCGGCCAGGCGACACTGAAAGCCAGCGACCGTGACCTGTGGTTCCTGTTCAATCCGGATCCGAACGACAAAGACTTTACGATCCGGCCGCAGAGCTATCGCGCCGAACTGCATCGGCGGCTGACGGACTGGATCCTGCCAGTCGTCTTTGCCCTGTTTTCGCTGGCAATCGCCGGCGACGCGCGCTCGCACCGCGAAGCGCGCCTGCATCCGATGGTGAGCGCGCTCGGCTATGCCTTCGCGCTGCGATGGGCTGCCTTCTACGCGGCGAACCAGATCGACACCGATCCGGAATATATCGCCGTTCTCTACGCCCTTCCGATCGTCAGCAGCATCGTCTCGATCATCTTCCTCAGCCTGCACAAGCGACCGGTCATGCCTTCGTTCATAAGGGACCGGATATCGGCTTCCTGGAGACGAACGCAGGAACGACTGCTTGCCGCGACCAGCAGGTCCGGCGGGGGCGCTGCCCAATGATGTTCGGGACATTGTCGCGTTATTTCTTTCGCCGCTACCTGGCGACGACCGCCTGGTTCCTGATCGGCGCGTCGGCGATCGCCTTTCTCCTTGATTTCAGCGAGACGGCGGGACGCATGTCCGGCCTGCCTGGCTACACGATCGGCGGCGGCATCGTGATGACCGCCGTGCGCCTGCCCCTCATCCTGCAGCAGACAATCCCCTTCGTCGCACTCTTCGTCGGCATGACGGTTTTGATCGGGCTCAATCGCAAATATGAGCTCGTCGTCACCCGCGCAGCCGGCATCTCGGTCTGGCAGTTCATGTTCCCCTTCGTCGCCGGCTCACTGGCGCTCGGCGTGCTGACGACGACGGCGCTCAACCCGCTTGCCGCCTGGGGACAGCGCCAGGCGCTGCTCGTCGAATCCGACTGGCGCGGCGAAAACGCGGTTCTGCGCAAGGCGCCACAGATTCCGTGGCTGCGCCAGATCAGCGGCCGGGACGATGTCATCATCGGCGCCCAGACGGTCCAGGAGAACGGAACCAAGCTGGTCGACGCCGTGTTGATCCATTTCGATTCAAGCGGCCGAGTCATTATGAGACAGGATGCCGCCACGGCTAAGTTGGAAGATGGTTACTGGCAGCTTAACGGTGTCGTCGAGCGCAAGCCTGGCGAAATCCCGCTGCGCAAAGCTTCGGTCCAACTTCGCACCAATCTGAAACAGGATTTCGTTCAGGAGCGGCTGACAGCGCCGGAAACAATTGGTTTCTTTGACCTTTCCAACCGCATTGCGGCGGCCAAATCCTTCGGCATCTCGACCAAGGCATTGGAGACGCAATTCAACTCTCTGTTGTCCCAGCCATTGCTGCTGGTGGCCATGACTCTCATTGCTGCAACAGTGTCCCTAAAATTTAGCCGGTTCAACCAATCCCGCTCCGTGATTCTGGGTGGAATCCTGTCAGGCTTCATGCTTTATGTCATCACCGTGCTTGTTAAAGCATTCGGAAGCAGTGGAGTCGTGCCTCCCTTCGTGGCGACCTGGATACCGGTGGTCGTCGCGCTGGCCTTGGGCGCGACTATTTTGCTTCATCAGGAGGACGGCTAGTGGCGGTAGGCGACCGCAAGTATATTAGTAAACAATCGGTTGCCCTGCTTGTCGGTGCGGCTCTATGTTCCTATTTCGGCAGCGTCCCGGCCTCCTACGGCCAGGCCAGCACGCCTGAGCAAAATATCGAGAATAAGATTCCTGAAGGCGCCAAGCTTCTGCTTTCCGCCAATGAACTCGTCTATAACCGTGACGCCGAAATCGTCTCGGCGGTCGGCGGCGTGCAGATCAACTATGGCGGCTACAAGATGGTCGCGCAGAAGGTCGAGTACAATCAGAAGACCGGCCGGATGACTGCGATCGGCAATGTCGAGATGGTCAGTCCGGACGGCAACCGCATCTATGCCGACAACCTTGACGTGACCGACAATTTTGCCGACGGATTCCTGAACTCGCTGCGCATCGAGACCTCCGATAATACGCGTATCGTCGCGGAGAGCGGCGAGCGTGTCGGCGGCACGAAGATGATTCTCAACAAGGGCGTCTACACCGCCTGCCTGCCCTGCGCCGAAGATCCGAAGCGCGCGCCCTTCTGGCAAGTCAAGGCCAAGCGCGTGATCCAGAATGGCGAGACCCATACGATCCGTCTGGAGCGAGCCCGCTTCGAGTTGCTCGGTTACCCGATTGCCTTCGTGCCGTTCATCGAGGTTCCCGACAATACGGTGAAGCGCAAGTCCGGTTTCCTGTTCCCGACAATGAGCCTGTCGCAGAATCTCGGCTTCGGTCTTTCCATTCCTTATTATTACGTGATCTCGCCGAGCATGGATGCGACGGTCACCGCAACCGGCTACACGGCGCAGGGCTTCCTCGTCGAAGGCGAATTCCGCCAACGCTTCGAAAACGGCACGCATATTCTGCGCGTCGCCGGCATCGACCAAGCGAACCCGGGCAATTTCAGCTCCGGTACCAGCGATGCCGAAGCCGAGCAGCGCGGCATGGTGGCGTCGAAGGCAGAGTTCCGCATCAATCCGCGCTGGACGTTCGGCTGGGACGTCATGATGCAGAGCGACAACAATTTCTCGAAGACCTACAAGCTCCGTGGCTTGAGCGGCACGGATCGCACGAACCAGATCTACCTGACTGGGCTCGGCAAGCGGAATTATTTCGACATGCGGGCGTTTTATTTCGACGTCCAGGATGCCGACCGCACGAACACCGCCGAGAAACAGCAGGCGATCGTCTATCCCTCGCTCGATTATCATTATGTAGCGCCTCAGCCGCTTGCAGGCGGCGAGCTTTCCGCGGACGTCAACCTGACGAATATTTCGCGCACACATGACGACTTTTACACTGTCGACGGCTTCGACCGCTTCCGCGGCCTGAAGGGCCAGACGTCGCGCCTGACCGCCGAACTTCAGTGGAAACGCACCTACGTTACGCCGACCGGCCTGGTGATCACGCCGCTTCTGGCCGCGCGCGGCGACGCTTTCGCGCTGAACATGAACGACCCCACAGGTTACGCCGGCAATTACCTTGACGACAATTCCGCCACCCGTTCGATGCTCACCGCCGGGCTGGAGGTGCGTTATCCCATTCTGATGACGACTGATAACAGCACCCATATCCTCGAGCCGATCGCACAGATCTATGCCCGCCCCGACGAGCAACTCGCCGGCCGGCTGCCGAACGAGGATGCTCAGAGCTTCGTCTTCGACGCGACGTCGCTTTTCGATCGCGACAAGTTCTCAGGCTACGACCGTATTGAAGGCGGCACCCGCGCCAATCTCGGCGTCCAGTATACCGGGACTTTCGACAGCGGTTACAAGCTGCACGGCATATTCGGCCAGTCTTACCAGATCGCCGGCCAGAACTCGTTCGCGACCGATGACCTCGTCAATGTCGGCGCGGATTCGGGCCTCGAAACCGACCGCTCCGATTATGTCGGTCTCGGCGGCGTCGAAACGCCATACGGTGTGTCCGTCGCCGCTTCCTACCGTCTCGACGAGAAGGATTTCGAGTTCCGGCGCGGCGACCTGACAACGGCCTACCAGAACGACACCTTCCAGACGCAGGTGACCTACACCCATCTCAGCGCCCAGCCGGCCTACGGCTTCGCCGAGGACAATGACGAGATCCAGACCAGCAGCAGAGTCAAGTTCAAGGACTATTGGTCGATCTTCGGCGGCATCGCCTGGGATCTGAACAATGATGTGATCAGCCGCCGGACGCTCGGCCTTTCCTATGAGGACGAGTGCACGATCTTCACGATCGCCTATACCGACAGCCGGGATTCCGAGGACGAGTCGGCAAGCGACTGGACAATCGGCGCGCGGCTGACGTTCCGCACGCTCGGCGACATCAAGATCGGCTCCGATAGCCTCTCCAACTAGCAGGCGAACGGCGTAAACATGGCTTCAGGTCATTCTTTCGCCGTAAGCCTGTGCAGGACATTGCCGCCAGCCGATATCTGAGGCATAGGGGATTTGCGCCGTGACGGAGGCGATTTCCGCGTGTCTCGCACTGTGGTAAGGACGCCGCGAACAACGTCACGCGGCGCTAATGGGAGGTCAACAGATGATTGACGCGAAAAAAGCCATAACCGCCTTCCTCGCCGGCGCAGCGCTTGCCTTGATGGGCCTTGCCGGCCCGGCGCTGGCAGCAAGCGAAGTCCAGGCCGTGGTGAACGGCACTGCCATCACCAGCGGCGATGTCGCCAAGCGGCAGGCCTTCCTGCGCCTGCAGCATACGAAGGCCGATGCCAAGACCGCCAAGGAGCAGTTGATCGACGAAACGCTCAAGCGGCAGGAGGTCGCCCGCGTCCGCATGTCGGTTTCGCAGCAGGACGTCGATGCGTCTTTCGCGCGCTTTTCGGCCGGCAACAAGCTTTCCGTCGAACAGATGTCGCAAATCCTCGATCGTGCCGGCGTCGGCGTCGACCATTTCAAAGGCTTCATCGCCGTGCAGATGAGCTGGCCGCGTGTCGTCAATGCGCGTTACGGCTCGACCTCGCGGCTGTCGAATTACGATCTCGTCTCGCGCATGATGCAGAACAACAAGCAGAAGCCGGTGACGACGGAATATATGCTGCAGCAGATCATCTTCGTCATCCCGCAAGCCAAGCGCGCCGCCATCACCGGCAAGCGCAAGGGCGAGGCCGAGGCGTCGCGCTCGAAATTCCCCGGTTGCGACCAGTCAAAGGTCTTTGCCGCAACGATGCGCGATGTCGCCGTGCGCGACCTCGGCCGCATGCTCGCTCCCGAGATCCCGCCGGATTGGAAGCCTCTGGTCGAGCAGGCCAAGGGCAACACGACTGGTACCCGCGTCACCGACAAGGGCGTCGAATATCTGGCGATCTGCAGCCAGCGCCAGGTTTCCGACGACCAGGCCGCTGAAATGGTCTTCCGCCAGGAGGATCTCGACAAGTCCAAGGCCGGCAAGAATGGCCCGCCGGAAAACGAGAACAGCAAGAAATACCTGGATGAACTGCGCAAGAAGGCGCAGATCGCCTATCGCTGACCACGATGGCGATACCGTTCTCACGACCGCTTGCGCTGAGCCAGGGCGACCCTGCCGGCATCGGGCCGGATATCACTCTGATGGCTTGGCTCCGGCGGCGTGAACTCGGCCTGCCGCCTTTTTTCCTGATCGGCGATCCCGATGTCCTGGCCTTGCGAGCCCGCCAGCTCAACCTGGCGGTTTCCATCCGTGAGATCGACAGCGCCGACGAATCTACCGGCTCATTTGCCGATGCGCTGCCCGTCATGAGCGTGCCTGTTGGCATTGAGGTCGTGGCGGGTGAGCCGCATGCGGCAACGGCGAAAGGCACGATCGCGGCGATCGAGAAAGCCGTATCGCTTGTCATCGGCGGCGAGGCGCTCGCAGTCGTCACCAATCCGATCGCCAAGGCCGTGCTCTATGAGGCGGGCTTCCGCTTTCCCGGCCATACCGAATTTCTCGCCGATCTCGCCGCCAGAGCAACCGGCCGGCCGGTGACCCCTGTGATGATGCTGTCCGGACCGAAGCTCAGGGCCATTCCCGTCACCATTCACATTCCGCTCCGGGACGTGCCGCAGGCGCTGACGGAGGATTTGGTCATGGAAACCTGCCGGATTGCTCACGGAGATCTGAGGCAGCGCTTCGGTATCGATGCGCCGCGGCTGGCGGTTGCCGGCCTCAATCCGCATGCCGGCGAAACCGGAACGATCGGCAGGGAAGACGAGGATCTCATCCGCCCGGCAATCGAGCGCCTGCGCGACGAGGGTATCGACGCCATTGGCCCCCTGCCCGCCGATACGATGTTTCATGACGAGGCGCGGGCGCGGTACGATGTCGCCATCTGCATGTATCACGATCAGGCCCTGATCCCCGCCAAGGCGCTCGGTTTTGACGACAGCGTCAATGTCACGCTCGGACTTCCCTTCGTGCGCACCTCGCCGGATCACGGCACCGCTTTCGGCATTGCCGGCAAAGGGCTGGCGCGCGAGCAGAGCCTCGTTGCGGCGCTGAAGCTCGCCGCGCAGCTCGGCCGCACTTGGGAAAGCCGCCGCTGATGGCAGCACTCGATGGCCTGCCGCCGCTTCGCGACGTCATCCAGCGTCACGGCCTTGATGCGCGCAAGGCGCTCGGGCAGAACTTCCTGCTGGACCTGAACCTGACGCAGAAGATCGCCCGCACGGCGGGCGGGCTCGAAGGGACCACCGTTTTCGAAGTCGGCCCCGGTCCCGGCGGGCTGACGCGGGCGATCCTGGCGCTCGGCGCCAAAAAGGTGATCGCCATCGAACGGGACACACGCTGCCTGCCGGCGCTTGCCGAGATCGCCGACCACTATCCGGGCCGGTTGGAGGTGATCGAAGGCGATGCGCTGAAAACGGATTTCGAGTCCCTGGCGCCGGAAGGCCCGGTCAAGATCATCGCCAACCTGCCCTATAATGTCGGCACGCAGCTGCTGGTCAACTGGCTGCTGCCGAAGGCCTGGCCGCCGTTCTGGCAGTCGCTGACGCTGATGTTTCAGAAGGAAGTCGGCGAGCGTATCGTCGCCGGCGAGGACGACGACCATTACGGCCGGCTCGGCGTGCTCAGTGGCTGGCGGACCGAGGCGCGCATGGCCTTCGACGTGCCGCCGCAAGCCTTCACGCCGCCGCCGAAAGTGACGTCGACGGTGGTGCATCTGACGCCGCGGGAAAATCCCATCCCCTGCTCCGTCGCCAATCTGGAAAAGGTGACCCAGGCCGCCTTCGGCCAGCGCCGCAAGATGCTGCGCCAGAGCCTGAAGCCGCTCGGCGGCGAGAGCCTGCTCGTCAAGGCCGGGATCGATACGGCCCGGCGGGCGGAGACCCTGTCCGTCGAGGAATTCTGCCTGTTAGCAAATTGCCTTTAATGCATGTCGCCCGGAAGTGTGCAGCGGTTCCGGGACAACGAAATGCATATAAAAAAGGCCAAAGCGCGTCGCATGAATCAAATTTGATGCGCTTTAAAGCGACGGCGTCTCTTCCAGCAATTCGCGGACGAAATCGAACATGCCGTGGCGGCGGTCGCGGCGCAGGCGTTCGGCCTTGACGATCGACTGGACGGCGTCGAAGGCGGTGTTGAGATCGTCGTTGACGATGACATAGTCATACTCGCGCCAGTGGCTGATCTCGGCACGGCTGTTGGCGAGGCGCGTCTGAATGACTTCCTCGGAATCTTCGGCACGGCGGTGCAGCCGCGATTGGAGTTCCGTCATGGTCGGCGGCAGCACGAAGATCGACACGACGTCGGCCGACATCTTCTCCTGCAACTGCTGGGCGCCCTGCCAATCGATATCGAAGAGCATATCGCGGCCCTCGGCCATGGCTTGCTCGACCGGCTCGCGCGGCGTGCCGTAGAAATTGCCATGCACCTCGGCCCATTCGAGCAGGGCGTCGCTGTCGCGCAGCCGCTCGAACTCGCGCACGCTCTTGAAGTGGTAATGCACACCTTCGACCTCGCTCGGGCGGCGCTGGCGCGTGGTGACGCTGACGGAAAGACCGATATGCTTGTCGGTCTCCAGAAGCGTGCGTGCGATGGTGGACTTGCCGGCGCCGGACGGCGACGAAATGACAAGCATCAGACCGCGGCGGGCGATCTGCACGGGCGAGGATTTCGCCGGTTTCATGTCCTACTCCAAATTCTGGACCTGCTCGCGGAACTGGTCGATCACGACTTTCAGTTCGATGCCGGCGGCAGTAACCGCCGAGGCATTCGACTTCGAGCAGATGGTATTCGATTCGCGGTTAAATTCCTGTGCAAGGAAGTCCAGCCGGCGCCCGGCAGGTCCGCCTTTCACCAGGAGATCACGCGCTGCGGCGACATGCGCCTTCAGGCGGTCGATTTCTTCGCGCAGATCCGCCTTGGTCGCCAGCAGCGCGGCTTCGGCATGCAGCCTGTCGCGGTCGAGAGCGGCCATGCCGTCCATCAGCAAGGCGACCTGTGCCGCGAGCCGGGAGGCGATCTCCTGCGGCGAGCGCGAGGGATCCGTCTCGATCGTTCGCGTCAGGCCCTCGATCGTTGCGACATGATCGAGAAGAATGCGGGAGAGCGCCGCCCCTTCCTGTTCGCGCATCGCCCGGAGGTCGGCAAGCGCGGCCATGAGGCCGGCGGCAATATCGGCATCCCGGGCGGCCAGCGCCTCCTCGCCGTCCTCGCCCTCGCGGAACTCCACGATGCCGCGCACCAGAAGCAGCGTATCGAGCTTCAGCGGCGCCGGATCGATCACGTCCACCAGCTGCTCGCGCATGGCAAGCACGGCGGCAAGCGCTTGCCTGTTCAGCACCGCCTCGAAACGGTTCTCGTCGGCGGTGACCGAGAGCGAAGCCTGCAGGTTGCCGCGGCTGAAACTTTCGCCGGCAAGGCGGCGGACCTCCGCCTCCATGCGTTCAAGACCGGGCGGCAGGCGCAGGCGCAGGTCGAAGCCCTTGCCGTTGACCGAGCGCAATTCCCATGCCCAGCGCCAGCGGCCGCTCGTTCCCTCTCGCCGCGCAAAACCGGTCATGGACTGCAAAGCCATGCGAGCCTCCGAAATCTTCAGTTGATCTTCTTTTTCTTCGGCGGCGGCGCGACAGTCGCGCCATTCTCGGCCGGCTGCTCTTCCGGCTGGCCATCGACCGCGATGTTCGGATCCGAACCCTTGTCGGCCTCGAGCTTGCGCCAGCGCTTGACGTTGGCATTGTGCTCTTCGAGCGTCGCGGCGAAAACGTGGCCGCCGGTACCGTCGGCGACGAAATAGAGATCCTCGGTTTTCCAAGGGTTGGCGACGGCTTCCAGCGCATCCTTGCCGGGATTGGAGATCGGCGTCGGCGGCAGACCCTTGATGACATAGGTATTATACGGCGTATCCCGCTTCAGGTCCGACTGATAGATCGGCCGGTCGGCCGGCTTCCCCTCGCCCCCGAAGAGCCCGTAGATGATCGTCGGATCGGACTGCAGGCGCATGCCCTTGCCAAGCCGGTTCAGGAAAACGGAAGCGACATGGGCACGTTCGTCGGGAACGCCGGTCTCCTTTTCGACGATGGAGGCGAGTGTGACGAATTCCTCTTTGGATCGCAGCGGCAGCGAGGAATCACGCTTGTCCCAGACCTGATCGACGAGCTTCTGCTGTGCCGCCGCCATCTGTTCGACGATTTCCGAACGCTTGGTGCCGCGCGAGAACTTGTAGGTATCCGGACGCAGGCTGCCTTCGGCCGGCAGCGCAGCCGGCAGGTCGCCTTCCAGCACCGGGTCCTGCAGCATGCGGTCGAACATCTGGCGAACCGTCAGACCTTCGGGGAAGGAAACCGAATAGAGAATGGACTTGCCTGATTTCAGCAGCTC
The DNA here is from genome assembly GCF_003939025.1 of Rhizobium sophoriradicis. Lineage (GTDB taxonomy): Bacteria > Pseudomonadota > Alphaproteobacteria > Rhizobiales > Rhizobiaceae > Rhizobium > Rhizobium sophoriradicis. Next base: position 100,016 of record NZ_RQIH01000006.1, on the reverse strand, counting down.
CATGATATCGCTCATGGAGGCTCTCGCCTTGATCTCGTATTCGCCGGCCTTCAGGCTCTCGCCGGCGGAAAGATGTGTCGCCGTCAGATATCGGAAGATGCGGGCGTCGGAGATGATCGCATTGCGCTCGAGGTTGGTAGCGATTTCGGCGAGACCCGCGCCGTTGCGGACGATGAAATTGGTGTTCGTCTGCAGCGGACCCGGGCTCTGATAGGTCGATGTCGCGTAGTAGAAGCCAATGACTGCGACGACGCAGACCAGGACCGCCATCGTCATGATGAAGTTCAGAAAGAGGACGATCTGGCTGCGTGCGTTCCTGGAGCGCTTCGGCGGCTCAGGAACACGTTCCGGACGCAGGGCCTCGTTCGGCGACTTCGGGATGATCGGTCCCTTCTGCGCCTGGCTGTCGTTGCTCTGGTTCGTCGTATCGCTCACCGGCAATCCTCTAAAACTTGGCCCTTATTCCGCTATTTCGCGAAGCAATGCGGCAAAAACAGGTTCTGCCACGGTTCAACGAAGCCGCTGCCGGTCGTTCAACTCCAGCACGCCTCTGCAGCGGGCCTCTTTACTCCCCGTAACGGCGCAGCACGAGCGATGCGTTCGTGCCCCCGAATCCGAACGAATTGGACAGCGCCACGTTGATTTCTCGCTCGCGAGCCTTGTGCGGAACAAGATCGATCGCCGTCTCGCGCTCAGGATTATCGAGATTGAGTGTCGGCGGAGCGATATTGTCACGGATGGCGAGCGTAGCGAAGATCGCCTCGATGGCGCCGGCCGCACCGAGAAGGTGTCCGGTCGCCGACTTGGTCGAGGACATGGAGATCTTCGAGGCCGCGTTGCCGACCAGCCGCTCGACCGCCCCGAGTTCGATCGTGTCGGCCATGGTCGAAGTACCATGGGCGTTGATGTAGTCGATGTCGGCCGGCGTCAGCCCGGCGCGCTTCAGCGCCATCGCCATGCAGCGGCCGGCCCCCTCGCCGTCTTCTGACGGCGCGGTGATGTGATAGGCATCGCCCGACAGGCCGTAGCCGACGATTTCAGCGTAGATCCTGGCGCCGCGCGCCTTGGCATGTTCCAGCTCTTCGAGCACGACGATGCCGGCGCCTTCGCCCATCACGAAGCCGTCGCGGTCGCGGTCATAGGGGCGCGAAGCCTTCTGCGGGTCGTCGTTGTGCTGGGTCGACAGCGCCTTGCAGGCGGCAAAGCCCGCCAGCGAAATGCGGCTGACGGGCGATTCCGTGCCGCCGGCGACCATGACGTCTGCGTCGCCAAGCGCGATCAGCCGCGCGGCATCGCCGATCGCATGCGCGCCGGTCGAGCAGGCGGTGACGACCGAATGATTGGGTCCGCGCAGCTTGTGGCGGATCGAAACCTGACCGGAAACCAGATTGATCAAGCGGCCGGGAATGAAGAATGGGGAGATACGGCGCGGGCCTTTGTCGCGCAGGGTGTAACCCGCCTCGACGATGCCTTCGATGCCGCCGATACCGGAGCCGATCAGCACGCCGGTGGCGATCTGATCCTCATCGCTCTCGGGATGCCAGTTGGCATCGGCAAGCGCCATGTCGGCGGCAGCCATGCCAAAGATGATGAAGGGATCGACCTTGCGCTGTTCCTTCGGCTCCATCCACTGATCGACATTGAAGGTGCCGTCGGCACCGTCGCCGAGCGGAATACGGCAGGCGATCTTGGCGGGAAGGTCATCGACCTCGAATTCGGTGACGAGGCGGGCGCCGTTCTGGCCGGCGAGCAGCCGCGACCACGTCACCTCAGTTCCGCATCCCAAGGGTGATACCATGCCGGTACCTGTGATGACGACACGTCTCATCGCGTGCTTTCCCCCGTCTCTTATGTTCTATGGAGAAATAGGCCGAAAAGAAAAGGGCGGACTCCAGGCCCGCCCTTTCTCAAATATATAGGATCAGGCCTGGGCCTTCTCAATGAACTTCACTGCATCGCCGACCGTCAGGATCGAGTCAGCTGCGTCGTCGGGGATTTCAACGCCGAATTCTTCTTCGAAAGCCATGACAAGTTCGACCGTGTCGAGCGAGTCGGCGCCCAGATCGTCGATAAAGCTGGCGCTCTCGACGACCTTGTCGGCATCGACGCCAAGATGATCAATAACAATTTTCTTTACGCGTTCTGCGATATCGCTCATGTCGGTTTCCTCGACCTTATGTCCTGATCGGAATGCCCTTGCGGCACCCCTACCCTGTTTCAGCCTGCGATGTTTTCAGACATCCTCGGCAAACTCGTTTACCCGGCTTCAGAGATTTCCGAGGCTTGCGAAAAGCCCGCCGGTCCGTCTGCTTTCTCGGGACGACTGTTCACAGTCATGGCCCGCTTAACATGGTTTAAGTCTGCCGCAAAGCCAGAAAATCAACGCTTCGTGATTGCTCAACATGCTATTGGCGGAAATACCCCCATGCCGACGGTTTGTCGTTTCAGATCATCGCCATGCCGCCGTTTACGTGCAGCGTCTGGCCGGTCATGTAGGCAGCCTCGGAGGACGCAAGATAGGCAACCGCCGAGGCGACTTCGCCGCCCGTGCCCATCCGCTTCATCGGGATCGCTCCCATGATCGCCTCCTTCTGCTTGTCGTTCAGCTTGCCGGTCATGGCGCTTTCGATGAAGCCGGGCGCGACACAGTTGACGGTCACGTTGCGAGTGGCAATTTCCTGCGCCAGCGACTTGGTGAAGCCGATCATGCCGGCCTTGGAGGCGCAATAGTTGGCCTGCCCCGGATTGCCGGTGACGCCGACGACCGAGGTGATGTTGATGATGCGGCCATAGCGGCGGCGCATCATCGGGTGCGTCAACTCGCGCGTCAGGCGGAAGGTCGATGTCAGATTGACTTCGAGAACGGCGTCCCAATCCTCGTCGCTCATGCGCACGAAGAGACCGTCCCTGGTGATGCCGGCATTGTTGACGAGAATATCGACGCCATCGAGTTCGGCTTCGGCCTTCTGGCCGAGCGCCTTGACCTCGTCGCGGTCGGACAGGTTGGCCGGGAAGATCTTGACGCGCTCGCCGAGCTCGGCCGCCAACGCTTCCAGCTTCTCGACGCGAGTGCCGTGCAGGCCGACGGTGGCGCCCTGCTTATGAAGAAGGCGGGCGATTTCCTCGCCGATGCCGCCCGATGCGCCGGTGACGAGAGCCTTGCGGCCGGAAAGATCGAGCATGGAAACGTTCCTTATATCTGGAGATATCAATCAGGCCATGAGGGCGACGACGGCCGCGTCGATATCCGCCGGACCGCCGACGGAGATGCCGTTGACTGTTTTGTCGATGCGGCGGGCAAGGCCGGTCAGCACCTTGCCGGAACCGAGTTCATAAAGTGTGCTCACGCCATTGCCGGCGAACCATTCCACCGTCTCGCGCCAGCGGACCTGGCCGGTCACCTGCTCGACCAGGAGGCTCGCGATCTCGTCGGCGCCCGTTACCGGGGCGGCGCGAACATTGGCAATGAGAGGCACCACGGGATCGGACTTGGCAACCGTTGTCAGCGCCGCGCGCATGGCCTCGGCGGCAGGCGCCATCAGCTTGGAATGGAAAGGGGCCGAGACCGGCAGCAGGATGGCGCGCTTGGCGCCCTTGTCGGTTGCAAGCCCGGCGGCCTTTTCGACGGCCGCTTTCTCACCCGAAATGACGATCTGGCCGCCGCCATTGTCGTTGGCGATCTGGCAGGCGCCGGTGGCGGCGGCCTCGTCGCAGACGGCTGCGATGTCGGCATGTTCCAACCCGATGATCGCCGCCATGGCGCCGACGCCGACGGGAACGGCGGCCTGCATGGCATTGCCGCGAATGCGCAGCAGCCGCGCCGTATCGGCGAGCGAAAAGGTGCCGGCGGCGCAAAGTGCGGAATATTCGCCGAGCGAGTGCCCGGCGACAAAGGCGACCTTGGACTTCAGATCCAACCCCTTGGCTTGGAGAACACGGACGACGGCGATCGAGACGGCCATCAACGCCGGCTGGGCGTTTGCCGTCAAGGTCAACTTGTCCTCCGGACCGTTGAACATGACGTCCGAAAGCTTTTCACCGAGCGCCTCGTCGACTTCGTCGAAAACGGCGCGGGCTTCCGCGAAATTCTCGGCCAGATCCTTGCCCATGCCGACGGCCTGACTGCCCTGGCCGGGGAAAGTGAAAGCAATGGTCATTCTGATGTCCCTGATTGCGCCCCTCGAGGCTGTTTTGCCTCCAATTGACATTCTTTCCGGCAGAGTCAAGTGGCGGCACCTTCTGCGCAAAGCCTTTCGCACCGGCGCAAAAGCCCGGCTTTTGCTCTTGCGCTCCGCCAAATCCGGCTTAGATTCGCGCTGAGCTTCCCAAGACTTCCACCTCTCTCCCAAGGTTTTCCCATGAAGTACAAATCGCTAGGCCGGACCGAGATTTCCGTTTCAGAGATCTGCCTCGGCACCATGACCTGGGGCTCGCAGAACAGCGAAAGCGACGCGCATGCGCAGATGAATTATGCCGTCGAGAAAGGCGTCAATTTCTTCGATACCGCCGAGCTCTACCCGACAACCCCGGTTTCGCCTGAAACACAGGGCTGGACCGAAGACTATATCGGCAGCTGGTTCGAAAAGACCGGCAAGCGAAGAGAGATCGTGCTCGCCACCAAGGTCGCCGGCCGCGGCCGCGATTATATACGCGGCGGCGAAGGCGCGGATTCAAAGAATATCCGCCTGGCGCTCGAGGCCAGCTTGAAGCGGCTGAAGACGGATTATGTCGACCTCTACCAGGTGCACTGGCCGAACCGCGGGCATTTCCACTTCCGGCAGAATTGGAGCTACAACCCCTTCAACCAGGATCGCGACAAGGCCGTCGCCAACATGCTCGACATCCTGGAAACGCTGGGGGCACTAGTCAAGGAAGGCAAGATCCGGGCGATCGGCCTTTCCAACGAAACCACTTGGGGCATCCAGAAATACCTGACCCTCTCCGAACAGAAGAGCCTGCCGCGCGTCGCCAGCGTTCAGAACGAGTACAATCTGCTCTACCGTCATTTCGACCTCGATCTCGCCGAGCTCTCGCATTACGAGGATGTCGGGCTTCTCGCCTATTCGCCGCTCGCCGGCGGCATCCTGACCGGCAAATATGTCGATGGTGGCAGGCCGAAGGGGTCGCGCGCTTCGATCAATCCCGATATCGGGGGCCGCCTGCAGCCGCTGCAGGAGCCGGCGACCAAGGCCTATCTGGAAATCGCCGCCCGATACGGTCTCGACCCGTCGGCCATGGCGCTCGCCTTCTGCCTGTCGAGACCCTTCATGGCTTCGGTCATCATCGGCGCAACCTCGATGGAGCAGTTGAAAACCGATCTCGGCGCAGCCGAGCTGAGGCTTTCGGAAGAGGTGCTGGCGGAGATTGCCAAGGTGCACCGGCAGTATCCGCTGACGCTGTGATGACGCGGCCAGGCGCTGCCGATTGGTCCCCGTCGGGCTCGCATGTCCGATTGGGGTTGCCTTTCCGCGAAAAATCCGTATAAGCCGCCCTGTTCGTTAACCCGGTCTTCTGGCTGGTGGCTGAACGGAGGGCCGGTTTGCAAGTCGCAAATCGTTCGGAACGGAAGCGTTCCAGCCTCCCGTGTCTCCGCTCTCGACCGTCTCGGAAACGCTTTTCTTGCCTGGGTCCGCCCTATCAGGAGCAGTCGTTGAGGCTTAGCCGCCGAATATCGGGTTGAACCAAACGCAAGAAAGGCAAAGCTGTCATGGCTCTTTATGAACATGTATTCCTTGCCCGGCAGGATATTTCCGCTCAGCAGGTCGATGCCCTCGTAGAACAGTACAAGGGCGTGATCGAAGCAAACGGCGGCAAGGTCGGGCGTATCGAGAACTGGGGCCTCAAGTCCCTCACCTACCGCATCAAGAAGAACCGTAAGGCGCATTACGCGCTGATGGACATCGATGCTCCGGCTGCTGCGATCCAGGAAATGGAACGCCAGATGCGCATCAGCGAAGACGTTCTTCGCTACATGACCATCGCCGTCGAAAAGCACGAAGAAGGCCCGTCTGCCATGCTGCAGAAGCGCGACCGCGACGACCGCGGCCCGCGTGAAGGCGGCGACCGTGGCCCGCGCCGCGAATTCGGCGACCGTCCGCCGCGCCGTGACGGCGACTTCCAGCGTGGCCCGCGTCCGGATCGCGCTCCCCGCGAAGACCGTGCATAAGGAGATATAAGAATGTCTGAAGCTTCCTCCGCACCGGTCCGCCGCCCGTTCCATCGCCGTCGCAAGACCTGCCCGTTCTCCGGCGCAAACGCACCGCGGATCGACTACAAGGACGTCCGCCTGCTGCAGCGCTACATTTCCGAGCGCGGCAAGATCGTTCCGTCCCGCATCACGGCCGTTTCCCAGAAGAAGCAGCGCGAACTCGCCCAGGCGATCAAGCGCGCCCGTTTCCTCGGCCTGCTGCCGTACGTCGTGGCCTAATAGAATATGTGACCCCCGGATTTCTGATCCGGGGGTTGCCTCCCTTCCGCGATGGGCGCGGATCGGAACGGTTAAAACCCATGTTGAGACGTTTCTGAATTCGATTCAGCAACATCCTCTAACTGCTTGATGAAGCAGGACAGCGACCTTGAAACGACTCGATCTTAAAACGCTGCTGACCGGCGCCCTCGCCGGCTTGACCGCTGCCCTGCTGGTGCTGGGTGCAAGCGTGCAGCCGTCGTTTTTCAGTGCGCTCCTCTATACTGCTTCGGCACTGCCGATCCTGCTTGTCGGGCTCGGCTGGGGCAATGTCGCCGCAATTGTGGCCGTCGTTACCGCAGCCGCGCTCGGCGCGGTGTTCATCTCGCCGTCCTTTGCGCTGATCATGACGCTGGTGACGCTGCTGCCGGCCGGCTGGCTCAGCCACCTCGCCAACCTCGCCCGTCCCGCGTCCGAGCTCGGCGGTCCGGACGACCTGCTCGCCTGGTATCCGCTCTCCGATATCCTGCTGCATCTCTGCGGCCTGGTGACGTTCGCCGTCATCGTCATCGGTGTGATAATCGGCTACGGGCCGGAGATCACCGATCCGATTGTCGATCTGCTGATTACCTCTCTCAAGCAGCAGCAGCCGGAATTCATGCCCGATCCGGCGGCGACCGCGCAGACCAAATCGCTGATCCTGCTGATGCTGCCGGCTTTGCAGGGCGGCATGTGGGTGACGATGCTGTTCGCAGCCTATTATTTCGCGGTGCGCATCGTCGCAGCATCCGGCCGCGGCCTTCGTCCCCGCGAGGACATTCCCTCGTCGCTGCGCATGAACCGCAACTCGATCTTCATCTTCCTCGCCGGGCTTGCCGCCTGCTTCTTCGGCGGCGTTCCGGCGCTGATCGGCGCGACCGTGATCGGCACTTTCGGCGCCGGCTTCATGCTCTCCGGCTTCGCCTCGCTGCATTTCCGCACGCGTGGAAAGGACTGGCGTTTGCCGGCCCTCATTCTCTGCTACCTGGCGTCCATGCTCATGCTGCTGCCAGCTCTGCTCATCCTGGTCGTGGGTCTTAGCGATACGCGCAAGGCGATCGCGCTGACCCCGACGAAAGATGCCGATGCCCCCAAACAACCCGATACGAAAATCTGAGACACAAGAAAGGACAAGAAAATGGAAGTCATTCTTCTCGAACGCATCTCCAAGCTCGGCCAGATGGGCGAAACCGTAAAGGTTCGCGACGGCTTTGCCCGTAACTACCTGCTGCCGCTCGGCAAGGCGCTACGAGCCAACGCCGCCAACAAGACCCGCTTCGAAGCCGAGCGTGCGACGCTCGAAGCCCGCAACCTCGAGCGCAAGTCGGAAGCCCAGAAGGTCGCCGACGTTCTCGACGGCAAGTCGTTCATCGTCGTGCGCTCGGCCGGCGAAACCGGCCAGCTCTACGGCTCGGTCGCTGCCCGTGACGTCGTCGAGATTCTCGCCGCCGAAGGCTTCAACATCGGCCGCAACCAGGTTCACCTGAACACGCCGATCAAGGCAATCGGCCTGCACAAGGTCGAGCTGCAGCTGCATGCCGAAGTCGAAATCAATATCGAGCTGAACGTTGCCCGTTCCGCCGATGAGGCTGAGCGCCAGGCAAAGGGCGAAGAACTCACCTCGGTCGACGCGATCTACGGCGTCGACGAAGACGCACTGCGTCCGGAAGATTTCTTCGATCCGGAAGCCGACGGCATCGACGAAGACGAAGCATAAGTCTCGCCGGACACGATCCGCGACAGGGAAGCCCGGCCGTTGCGCCGGGCTTTTTCGTTTCATCCGCTTGATTGGAAGCAACCGGGGAGATCCCCTTTTACCGGGGGATTTCCTGATGTTTTTGCTGCGTGCCCGATGTCGTCGCGCTACCATGTCCATCTCCGGAACGAATGAGCTGAGTCGGCTCCGTGCAGTGTCCTCAGGGTGACACTCCCGGTATTTCTCGCTTGTGTCGCCCCCGGACTGTGGAGAAGTCGAACAACGTGCACAGCGTTCGGGATTTAGGCGATGCGGGCCTCCGCGCCTTTTGCAGCCCCTTGATTTTCTCCATCCGGAATTGCAAATCCGGAGTTGGAAAAAGACAGAACGGATGATGATGAACGACGCCGCTCGAAAGATTGCAGCTGTTGCTCCCTCGGAGCAGCATTATCGCGAAGCACCCAACAACATCGAAGCCGAGCAGGCGCTTCTGGGTGCAATCCTGATGAACAACGACGCCTATTACCGGGTGTCGGATTTCCTCAAGCCGATCCATCTCTACGAACCGCTGCACCGGAAGATCTTCGAGGTCGCCGGCGACATTATCCGCATGGGCAAGATCGCCAACCCGGTAACGATCAAGACCTTCCTCAAGGCCGACGAAAAGGTCGGCGACATGACGGTTTCACAATATCTTGCGAGCCTGGTCAGCAACGCTGTCACCGTCATCAATGCCGAGGACTACGGAAGGGCGATCTATGACCTGGCGCTGCGCCGGGCGCTGATCACGATCGGCGAAGACGTGGTCAACATCGCCTATGACGCACCGCTCGACATGCCGCCGCAGTCGCAGATCGAGGATACCGAACGCCGTCTTTTCGAACTCGCGGAAAACGGGCGCTATGACGGTGGCTTCCAGTCCTTCAACGATGCGGTGGCGCTGGCGATCGACATGGCGGCCGTCGCCAAGGAACGCGATGGCGGCCTTTCCGGCATTTCCACCGGCATCCACTCGCTGGACGCCAAGATGGGCGGCCTGCAGCGTTCGGACTTGATCATCCTCGCCGGACGCCCGGGCATGGGCAAGACCTCGCTTGCCACCAACATCGCCTACAATATCGCCGCCGCCTACGAGGGCGAGGTGCAGTCGGATGGCAGCATGAAGGCCAGGAATGGCGGCGTCGTCGGCTTCTATTCGTTGGAAATGTCGTCCGAACAGCTCGCCACTCGTATCATCTCCGAGCAGACGGAAGTCTCCTCCTCGAAGATCCGCCGCGGCGACATCAACGATGCCGATTTCGAAAAGCTCGTCGCCTGCTCGATGATGATGCAGAAGGTGCCGCTCTATATCGACCAGACCGGCGGTATCTCGATCGCCCAGCTTTCGGCACGCGCGCGCCGGCTCAAGCGCCAGCGCGGCCTCGACGTGCTGGTGGTCGACTACGTGCAGCTGATGACCGGTTCGGGCAAATCGAGCGACAATCGCGTCCAGGAAATCACCCAGATCACCACCGGCCTGAAGGCGCTCGGCAAGGAGCTCAACGTTCCGATCATCGCCCTGTCGCAGTTGTCACGTCAGGTCGAAAGCCGTGACGACAAGCGGCCGCAGCTTTCCGACCTTCGTGAATCCGGTTCGATCGAGCAGGACGCCGACGTCGTGCTCTTCGTGTTCCGCGAGGAATATTACGTCAAGAACCAGGAGCCGCGCGATCCCCACGATCCGAAATATCCGGAATGGGAAGCGCTGTTCGACAAGGTGAAGGGCACGGCCGACGTCATCATCGCCAAGCAGCGCCACGGGCCGACGGGCACGGTGAAGCTCGCCTTCCAGGCGGAATTCACACGCTTCGCCGATCTCGCTGATCCCTCCTTCATCCAGTATGAAGAGCACTGATCGCCGGCGATGCTGCAGCATCGGGCTTTCCCTGGACAAGATCGACCTTTAATCTGGCCGGAGAATCCTTCTCCGGCCTCTTTTCGATGTGGATCATGAGCGAATTTCTCGACGTCCCCGAAGACGACACCTTTGCCTCGGCAGGCCTGCGGCTGACCGTCGACCTGACCGCGCTGACTGAGAACTGGCGCGACATGGCGCATCGTTCGGGCGCTGCGCGCGCCGCAGCCGTCGTCAAGGCCGACGCCTACGGCCTCGGCATCGAGGATGCCGGCGAAGCGCTCTACACGGCAGGCGCACGGGATTTCTTCGTCGCGACCGTCGATGAGGGCGTGACACTTCGCCTCTATGCGCCGGATGCGCGCATCTTCGTGCTGTCAGGCATATGGCCGGGCACGGAACGTCGATTCTTCGACAATGACTTGGTGCCAGTGATTTCCTCCGACGAGCAGCTTGCCTTCTGGATGGCGGTGCTTGCCGATTATGGCGATTACCCTTGCGCGCTGCATGTCGACACCGGCTTCAACCGGCTGGGGCTGCATATCGACGATGCGATCGCGCTTGCCGACGACGTCTCGCGGCCGGCAAGCTTCGCACCGGTGCTGGTCATGAGCCACCTCGCCTGCGGCGACGATCCCACTAACGCGATGAACCGGCAGCAGCTCGAATCATTCCGCAGGGTTACCGCCGCCTATGAAGGCATTGATTCAAGTCTTGCGGCCTCGGCCGGCATCTTTCTCGGCGAGGATTACCACTTCGACCTGACCCGGCCGGGCATCGCTCTTTACGGCGGTGAGGCGGTCTGCGGCATGGCGAACCCGATGCGCCCGGTCGCCACCGCGGAAGCGCGCATCATCCAGGTGCGAACCGTCGGGGCCGGTGAGACCGTCAGCTACGGCCGCGCGCTGCAGCTTCCCCGCGACAGCCGGCTAGCGATCGTCTCTGCCGGTTACGCCGACGGTTACATGCGCAGCCAGTCGAGCGGCGGCGTGCCGCTGCGCCAGGCCGTGCCGCAGGGCGGGCAAGGCTTCATCGCCGGACACAAGGTCCCGGTCGCCGGCCGGATCACCATGGACCTGACGATCTTCGATGTCACCGACCTGCCCGAAAACGCCGTGCGCGCTGGCGACTATGTCGAGCTGTTCGGAAAGAACATGCCGCTCGACGACGTGGCGCGGGCGGCTGGCACGATCGGATACGAGATTCTGACCAGCATGGGGCTACGCCACGAGCGGCGCTACGTCGCCGAAGAATAAAGCTCGCCCCTCAACGGCTGCTTAGCGCAAGGCGGACACCGAGCGCCACAAAAAGCGCGCCGAGACCGCGGTCGAGCCATAGCCCGACCTTTTGATTGTGCCTGAACGCATCGGCAAGCCGTCCTCCGACAAGGACGAGCGGCGGCTCGATGAATGCGGCCACAACGATGATGAGGCCACCATGCAGCATGAGCTGCGCCCATGCCGGCCCGGCCCCCTCTACGACGAATTGCGGCAGGAAGGCCAGGAAGAATATCGCCACTTTCGGATTGAGGAGCGACACCAGGATTCCCTGCCGGTAGATGCTTGCGGTCGGCAATTCTTCACCGGCCGCCTTGATCAGGCCGCTGCCCCCACCGGTGCGCAAAGCCTGGATGCCCAGCCAAACGAGATAGGCGGCGCCGAGCCATTTGACGGTTGAGAAAGCGACGGCAGAGGCGGCAAGCACGGCTGAAAGGCCCAATGCCGCCATCAGCACATGCAGGCAGGCGCCTGACCAGACGCCGAACAATGCGGAAAAACCCGCGCGTTTCCCTCCTCTCATCGTGTGGCCGAGGATGAATGCAATGTCGGGGCCCGGCGAGAGGTTGAGCAAAACCGCCGCCGATAGAAATGCAAGCCAGTGCGCGAGCGAATAGTCGAACATCTTCCACCATAGCTGTGATCAGAGGTGAAAAGCATAGGCACGGCGAAGGCTGATGGGGAAATCATTAGTTTTGATCCGTCGCGATAGCCATTATCTCAAGCACGACATGATTCGATGAAGCCCTCGAGTGCTTCATTGTAGAACGCGACTGAAAGAAACATTTGATGGCGAAGGCCAGGACACAATTCATCTGCCAGAGTTGCGGCGCGGTGCATAACCGCTGGGCCGGCAAATGCGACAATTGCGGCGAATGGAACACCATCGTCGAGGAAGACCCGATGGGCGGCATCGGCTCCGGCCCCGGCAAGACGCCGAAGAAGGGCCGGCCGGTGGCGCTGACGGCGCTCTCCGGCGAGATCGAGGAGGCGCCGCGCATCCATACCGCCATGTCGGAACTCGACCGCGCGCTCGGCGGCGGCTTCGTGCGCGGCTCGGCGGTGCTGATCGGCGGCGATCCCGGCATTGGCAAATCGACGCTGCTGATGCAAGCGGCCGCGGCCCTTGCGCGGCGCGGCCACAGGATCATCTACGTCTCTGGCGAGGAAGCGGTGGCGCAGGTTCGCCTCAGGGCGCAGCGCCTTGCGGCAGCCGATACCGACGTGATGCTGGCGGCCGAAACCAATGTCGAGGATATTCTGGCGACGCTCGCCGAGGGCAAACGCCCGGATCTCGTCATCATCGATTCCATCCAGACGCTGTGGAGCGAGCTTGCCGAATCCGCGCCGGGAACGGTGACGCAGGTGCGCACCGGCGTACAGTCGATGATCCGTTTCGCCAAGCAGACGGGTGCGGCGATGGTGCTCGTCGGGCATGTGACCAAGGACGGGCAGATCGCGGGGCCGCGCGTTGTCGAGCACATGGTCGATGCCGTGCTCTATTTCGAAGGCGATCGCGGCCATCACTACCGCATCCTGCGCACGGTCAAGAACCGCTTCGGCCCGACCGACGAGATCGGCGTCTTCGAAATGTCCGACAGAGGTTTGCGCGAAGTCGCCAATCCATCCGAACTCTTTCTCGGCGAGCGCAACGAAAAATCGCCGGGTGCGGCCGTCTTCGCCGGCATGGAGGGCACACGGCCCGTTCTCGTCGAGGTGCAGGCGCTGGTGGCGCCAACCTCGCTCGGCACGCCACGCCGTGCCGTGGTCGGCTGGGATTCGGCCCGGCTGTCGATGATCCTGGCGGTGCTGGAGGCCCATTGCGGCGTCAGGCTCGGCCAGCACGACGTCTATCTTAACGTCGCCGGCGGCTACCGCATCTCCGAACCGGCGGCCGATCTCGCGGTCGCCTCGGCGCTCGTTTCGTCGCTCGCCGGTATTGCCCTTCCCGCCGATTGCGTCTATTTCGGCGAAGTCAGCCTGTCGGGCGCCATCCGACCGGTTGCGCACACCGCCCAGCGCCTCAAGGAAGCCGAGAAGCTGGGCTTTTCCACAGCGCTGCTTCCTTCCGCCTCCGCCGAGCTGCCGAAGGGTTCCGGCGGGCGATGGAACGAGGTCGAAAGCCTGCCGGATCTGGTCGCGCGCATCGCCGGATCGAAGGGAGCGCTGCGTGTGGAAGACGAGGTTTGATCCTTTCATTGCCGGGAACGGTGATGATATAGGAAGCACACGATAAGGCACGACACGGCCGCCAAGCGGCAGTCCTGGAGTTGATATTACATGCCCATTACGATTTTCGACGGTATTGTCATCGGCGTCGTGCTCTTCTCCGCCGTACTGGCGATGGTCCGCGGCTTCTCCCGCGAGATTCTTTCGATCGCAAGCTGGGGCGGTTCGGCCGCCGCCGCCTACTACCTCTATCCCTACCTGCTGCCCTATGCGCAGAAATACACCGATGACGACCGCATCGCGATCGCCGGTTCGGCCGCGGTCGTCTTCCTGATCGCACTCATCGTCATCTCCTTCATCACCATGAAGATCGCCGATTTCATCATCGACAGCCGCATCGGCGCGCTCGACCGCACGCTCGGCTTCCTGTTCGGCGCGGCGCGCGGCCTGCTGCTGATGGTGGTCGCCGTCGCTTTCTGGAACTGGCTCGTCGATGTCGACCACCGCCCGGCCTGGGTCAACGAGGCCAAGTCGAAGCCCTTCCTGGATTCGATGGTGGTGAAGCTGAAGGCGGTTCTGCCGGAGCAATTTGCCCAGATGATCGAGGCAAGCTTCCGTGATAAGATGCAGTCTCCGGCACAGGGCGGCGAAAGCGCCACGCCGCCGACCACCGATCAGGCTCCGGCGGAAGACGCGCCTGCAGCCGGCACACAGCAGCCGGCGAATTGACACAGTGTTCAAGAGCTTGACCCGCCGTCCGGCAATTGCCATTTGAGCGGGACGTGAAATAAAGGTCCGGCCGGGTATTCAGCTCCGCCGGACCTCAGCCGTTTCAGAGCCGGCGAGCGGGCTTTGGCAGCGGATGTCGTTCAGCATGACGTTATCGGAAAGCTGCCAAGTTTCCGATATATGATACTGGAAATGCCGATCCATTCTTGTGAGAGCAGAGGCCCGCAGAAATGAACCAGTCCCATTCCTTCCCGACCGACGATCCGCTCGACGGAGATACGCTGCATGAGGAATGCGGCGTTTTCGGAATTCTGGGACATCCCGATGCCGCCGCCCTCACGGCTCTCGGCCTGCACGCCCTGCAGCATCGCGGACAGGAAGCAGCCGGCATCGTCTCCTTCGACGGCAAACGCTTCTATCAGGAGCGCCATATGGGCCTCGTCGGCGATCATTATACCAATCCGATGACGCTCGCCCGCCTGCCCGGCAGCATATCGATCGGCCATACGCGCTACTCCACAACAGGCGAAGTGGCCATGCGCAACGTGCAGCCGCTCTTTGCCGAACTGGAAGAAGGCGGTATCGCCATTGCCCATAACGGCAATTTCACCAATGGCCTGACGCTGCGCCGCCAGATCATCGCCACCGGCGCCATCTGTCAGTCGACCTCCGATACGGAAGTCGTCCTTCATCTCATCGCTCGCTCCCGCCACGCGTCCACCTCCGACCGCTTCATCGATGCGATCCGCCAGATGGAAGGCGGCTATTCGATGCTCGCCATGACGCGCACCAAGCTGATTGCCGCGCGCGACCCGACCGGCATCCGCCCGCTCGTCATGGGCGAACTGGACGGCAAGCCGATCTTCTGCTCGGAAACCTGCGCGCTCGACATTATCGGCGCCAAGTTCATCCGCGATGTCGAAAACGGCGAAGTCATCATCTGCGAAATCCAGCCTGACGGCTCGATCAGCATTGATGCGCGCAAGCCTGGCAAGCCGCAGCCGGAGCGCCTCTGCCTGTTCGAATATGTCTATTTCGCCCGGCCGGATTCGGTCGTCGGCGGCCGCAACGTCTATACGACACGCAAGAACATGGGCATGAACCTTGCCAAGGAAGCGCCGGTCGAGGCCGACGTTGTGGTGCCGGTGCCGGACGGCGGCACACCTGCGGCGCTCGGCTATGCGCAGGAAAGCGGCATTCCCTTCGAGTACGGCATCATCCGCAACCATTATGTCGGCCGCACCTTCATCGAGCCGACGCAGCAGATTCGCGCCTTCGGCGTGAAGCTGAAGCATTCCGCCAACCGGGCGATGATCGAAGGCAAGCGCGTCGTGCTGGTCGATGACTCCATCGTGCGCGGCACAACGTCGCTGAAGATCGTGCAGATGATCCGCGAAGCCGGCGCGCGCGAAGTTCATCTCCGCGTCGCAAGCCCGATGATCTTCTTCCCCGATTTCTACGGCATCGACACGCCCGATGCCGACAAGCTGCTCGCCAACCAGTATGCCGATGTCGAAGCCATGGCCAAATATATCGGCGCGGATTCGCTCGCCTTCCTGTCGATCGACGGACTTTATCGCGCCGTCGGCGGCGAGGACCGCAATCCGGCCCGCCCGCAATTCACCGACCACTACTTCACCGGTGACTACCCGACCCGTCTGCTCGACAAGAACGGCGAGTCTATGGGCAACAAGCTTTCGATGCTTGCCAGCAACGGCTGAGCCGCTTGCCACTTTGACTTTCGCTTCCGAGGGGCCTAATTGCGCCCCTCACCTTCGCAAGCCAATCCGGAACCGGACAGATGAACATCAATCTTGAGGGCAAGATCGCACTCGTCACCGGTGCGTCGCGCGGCATCGGCTATTTCACTGCGCTGGAACTTGCCAAAGCCGGCGCCCATGTCATTGCCTGCGCCCGCACGGTCGGCGGGCTCGAGGATCTCGACGATGCGATCAAGGCGGTCGGCGGCAATGCAACGCTGGTGCCCTTCGACCTCGCCGATATGAACGCGATCGATGCGCTCGGCGGCTCGATCTTCGAGCGCTGGGGCAAGCTCGACATCCTCGTCGCCAATGCCGGCGTACTCGGCGTCATCTCGCCGATCGGCCATATCGAGGCGAAGGTGTTCGAAAAGGTCATGACCATCAACGTGACGGCGACATGGCGGCTGATCCGCTCGGTCGATCCGCTGCTCGCCCGCTCCGATGCCGGCCGCGCCGTCATCCTGTCGTCCGGGGCCGCGCACAAATGCCGTCCCTTCTGGAGCGCCTATTCCGCCTCCAAAGCTGCCGTCGAGGCGCTCGCCCGCACCTGGGCCGGCGAGACGCAATCGACGCCGCTGCGCGTCACCAGCGTCGATCCGGGCGCGACCCGCACGGCGATGCGGGCCCAGGCCGTGCCCGGTGAAGATCCCCAGACGCTGCCGCATCCTTCCGAGGTCGCCAAGGCGATCCTGCCGCTGCTCGGTCCCGGCGTGACCGAGACGGGCAAGCTGTTCATTGTCCGCGAGAACAAGCTGGCCGATTACCGCCTGCCGGAATAGACCGACGCCTCAATTGGCAACGGCCGGGAATAAGTGAGCAAAGCCTGCTTCCGACGGGCAGAGCGCATTGAGATCCACCGCCCCCTGAATGCCGTTCACCATGCCGTTGTCGGCAAATTGCCAGATCGACCAACGACCGCAGCCTTCCTGCGCCGGCTCCTTGAATACGCTTCGCAGCCAAAGGTAATGCTCGGGGAAGCGGGCCTCATTGCCTTTCAGATATTGATCGAAGAATTCCTGGGTCACGTAAAAGATCGGCTTTTCCGGAAAGGTGCCTTTCAGCTCGGTGACGAAGGCACTCACTTCCGTCGCCACTTCCTCGAGCGTCGGGACCTTGTTGCAATTGCCGACAAACTCCAGATCAACGGCGATCGGCAGTGTTCCCGGCGCCTTCGGCACGGTCGCCAGGACATTCTGCGCCTGATCCCTGCCCGGGCGGCAGAATGTGAAGAAATGATAGGCGCCTCTGACCACTCCGGCATCTCCGGCATTCTGCCAGTTCTCGGCAAACTTTGAATCCCTGTGATCGCCGCCTTCAGTCGCCTTCATGATCGCGAAACGCACGTTCGGCTGCGCGGCCACCGTCTTCCAATCGATATCGCCCTGGTGATGGCTGACATCGATGCCCTGGATCGGATAACGAGCTAAGGTTGGATTGTTGAAGCGAAGCATGCCGAAATCGTAAGCGAAATATGCAACGGATGCGACCATTAGAATTGCGGTCGCTCCAATCGTCCACCGAACCACGGTCCCCACTCATTCCTCCCATATTTTCAGTAGCTTCCCAGCTGGCTATGCGCGATTTGCGTCGGGAGAATGGCGGCCAAAGCCCGCGCGCTCGTTCTTGCAAAAGGATTACCGACGCGTCGTTCCAGTTGCCGCCGGATCATTCCTCGCCCCCTTGACCAAACGTCATTCGCGCGCCATAAAACGCGGCATGAAAACGGTTATCTGCATTATCTGCGGAAAGATTATTCGCTAGCGCAAGCGCTGGCCTGGCCGTTTTCATCTCCCAAATAGTCAAGATGCGAAACGCCCCGGCCCGCCGGTTGCGATATTTTCTGATCGTGCATCTGGGAGAGTGAAATGGGCGGCACGCCGGAACTGAAGCTGTACAACACGCTGACGCGGGAGAAATCGGTGTTTGCGCCGATCGATGCCGAGAATGTCCGCATGTATGTCTGCGGCCCGACCGTCTATGATTTCGCCCATATCGGCAATGCCCGGCCGGTCATCGTTTTCGACGTGCTGTTCCGGCTGTTGCGCCATGTCTATGGCGAAAACCATGTCACCTATGCCCGCAACATCACCGACGTCGACGACAAGATCAATGCGCGGGCGCTGAGAGATCATCCCGGCCTGCCGCTGAACGATGCGATCCGCGCGGTCACCGAAAAGACCGAGACGCAGTTTCACGCCGACGTCGCCGAGCTCGGCTGCCTGGAGCCGAACGTCGAGCCGCGCGCCACCGACAATATCGCTGAGATGACCGAGATTATCGAGAAGCTGATCTCCAACGGTCATGCCTATGTCGCAGCCGGCGAAGTGCTGTTCGACACCAAATCGATGGCGGATTACGGCCAGCTTTCGAAGCGCCCGCTCGACGAGCAGCAGGCCGGCGCCCGCGTCGCCGTCGACGCGCACAAGAAGAACCCCGGCGATTTCGTGCTCTGGAAACTGTCTAGCCATAACGAGCCCGGCTGGGAGAGCCCCTGGGGCCGCGGCCGGCCCGGCTGGCATATCGAATGCTCGGCGATGAGCCGGCGTTATCTCGGCGATGTCTTCGATATTCACGGCGGCGGGCTGGATCTGATCTTCCCGCACCATGAAAACGAGATCGCCCAGTCGCGCTGCGCCCACGGCACCGAGGTGATGGCGAATGTCTGGATGCATAACGGCTTCGTGCAGGTCGAAGGCCGCAAGATGTCGAAGTCCGAGGGCAATTTCGTCACCATCCACGATCTGCTGCACACTGAGGTCTTCGGCGGCCGCAAATGGCCGGGCGAGGTGCTGCGCCTTGCCATGCTGATGACGCATTACCGCGAGCCGATCGATTTTTCGATCAAGCGGCTGGAAGAGGCCGAACGCCTGCTCGCCAAATGGCCGGCGACGGAGCCCGGCGACGCCAAGCCGGACGAGGCCGTCATGAACGCGCTGGCCGACGATCTCAATACCGTCGCGGCGGTGCAGGCGCTGCATGCGCTGGCGCAGGCCGCCCATACCGATGCCGCCGCCGGCGCCACCTTCGCCGCAACGGCCGCCCTCCTCGGGGTGCTGCCGAAGAAAGCCGAGATTGACGAAGCCGTCGCCGCGGCGGTTGACGCGCTGGTCGCCATGCGTCTTGAAATGCTGAAGGCGAAGAATTTTGCCGAAGCCGACAATATCCGCGACGAACTGACGGCAAAAGGCATCCAGCTGAAGGACGGCAAGGATCCGGTGACCGGCGAGCGGGTGACGACGTGGGAGGTGAAGCGGTGAGAGTGGTGTGTTGGGATAAGACCCCTCCCCAACCCCTCCCCACAAGGGGGAGGGGCTACGGCGCCGCACTGCTCCGAAGCGACTTCACCGCAATTGCAAACATTCGAGACGTAAACGAAGACGGCGCCACGAGAGAGCCCTCCCCCTTGTGGGGAGGGTTGGGAGGGGCTTTCTCTTTCTCATCGACGTCGCTGCAGGAGGACCTGCCATGACCACCTATACCGGCGGCTGCCAATGCGGTGCGATCCGCTTTCGTGTCAGCGGCGAACTCAAGGATTCGTCGATCTGTCATTGCCGCATGTGCCAGAAGGCGTTCGGGGCTTATTATGCGCCGCTCGTCTCGGTGCGCGGCGCCGATTTCCAATGGACACGCGGCGAGCGAAAGAAGTTCCGCTCTTCCAATTTCGTCGAGCGTGGTTTCTGCGGTGACTGCGGCACGCCGCTGACCTATGAAGCGCCAGACGGAATGGCGATTGCGGCGGGCGCCTTCGACGATCCGTCGTGCCTGCCGCCGACCATTCAATGGGGCGTGGAAGGCAAGATCGGCTTCGTCGATCACCTGCACGAACTGCCGGGAGAGCGGACCGAGGCCGATCTGACGGCAGGCTCCTTCCTGCACGAACTCGTTTCCTATCAACATCCCGACCATGACACGCAGGTCTGGCCACCGGAGGATCGCGCTTGAGCGAAATGAAGCAGCAGGCCGGCGGATGCCAATGCGGCGCGGTTCGTTATCGCGCGCGCGGCGAACTCGGCTATCCCCATGTCTGCCATTGCCGCATGTGCCAGAAGGCCGCCGGCAATTATTTCCTGCCGCTTGCCGCCGCCATGCGCGAGGATTTCGAGCTGACGCGCGGCGCACCGAAATGGTTCCGGTCTTCGGATCTGGTGCGGCGCGGCTTCTGCGGCGATTGCGGCACGCCGCTCTTCTACGATATTCCGGAAGCGGATTTCATCAACATCGCGCTGGGCTCACTCGATGATCCCGATGCGGTTCGGCCGGTGATGCAATCCAATACCGGCCGCAAGATGTCCTGGTTTCACACGCTGGACGGCCTGCCGGTGGAGCCGCAGCCTGAAACGCCCGACCGCGAGAACGCGATTGCAGCAAGCAACCATCAGCACCCCGACCACGATACGAAAAGCTGGCCATTCGGAGAACACCTATGACGGATAGGATAAGAACAGGCGGATGCCAGTGCGGCGCCGTGCGCTTCCGCATCTCAGGCAAGCTGGGGCGACCCTCTATCTGCCATTGCCGCATGTGCCAGAAGCAGTTCGGCGGCTTCTTTTCCGCGCTGGTCACCGCACCCGAGGAGGGAATGGAGTGGACCCGCGGCGAGCCGAGCTACTTTCAGTCCTCCGTCAATATAGACCGCGGCTTCTGCAGCGATTGCGGCACGCCGATGACCTATCGTCATCCTGGTGGCCTGGAGCTTGCGATCGGCACCTTCGACGACCGCAGCGATCTCGCGCCGCAAATCCAGGTCAACTACGATGCCCGCCTGCCCTGGGTCGAGACGATCTTCGAAGCCCCAGTGCATAAGGACCCGGATTTCTATACCCGACAGGAGGCGATCATCTCGTTTCAGCATCCCGATCATGACACCCAAGTCTGGCCCGCGAAAGGCGTGAAGATATGACCGAGATACTGCGCACCCTCTATCCCGAAATCGAAGCCTATGCCTCCGGCCATCTCGATGTGGGCGACGGCCATGTGATCTACTGGGAACGTTCGGGAACGCCCGGCGCCAAGCCCGCCGTCTTCCTGCATGGCGGCCCGGGCGGCGGCTTCTCACCCGCCCATCGCCGGTTGTTCGATCCCGCTCTCTACGACGTCTTGCTGTTCGACCAGCGCGGCTGCGGCCGGTCGACGCCGCATGCTGAGCTCAATGCCAATACGACCTGGCACCTCGTCGCCGACATCGAGCGGCTGCGCGAGATGGCCGGCGTCGAGACCTGGCAGGTATTCGGCGGCTCCTGGGGTTCGACGCTGGCGCTCGCCTATGCCGAGACCCATCCCGAGCGGGTGTCCGAGCTCATTGTGCGCGGCATTTATACGCTGACCAAGGCGGAACTCGACTGGTACTATCAGTTCGGCGTCTCGGAGATGTTCCCCGACAAGTGGGAGCGCTTCATCGCTCCGATCCCGCCGGAAGAGCGGCATGAGATGATGCAGGCCTATCATCGCCGCCTGACGCATGCGGACAGAAGCGTGCGCCTTGCGGCCGCGCAGGCCTGGAGCATCTGGGAAGGCGAAACGATCACGCTGCTGCCGGAACCCTCGACGAGCGGCAAGTTCGAGGAGCCGGAATTCGCCTATGCCTTCGCCCGCATCGAGAACCACTTCTTCGTCAATGCCGGCTGGATGGACGAAGGACAGCTGATCCGCGACGCCGGCAAGCTCAAGGATATTCCCGGCGTCATCGTGCATGGCCGCTACGACATGCCCTGCCCAGCCAAATATGCCTGGCTGCTGCACAAGGCCTGGCCAAAGGCGGAGTTCCATCTGATCGAAGGCGCCGGCCATGCCTATTCGGAGCCCGGGATTCTCGATCGGCTGATCCGGGCGACGGACAAGTTTGCAGGGAAGACGGACTGATTGCCCTAACAGGGCAGCCCCTCACCCTAGCCCTCTCCCCGCGCGCGGGGAGAGGGGACGTGCCTTGCGAAACGGTGCGGCATGTCCCTTCTTCCCGTCAGAACGGGGAGAGGTGGCGGCAGCCGGATGAGAGGCAGCATACGCATTCCAACAACGCCCGCCCGCTGGGAGGAAACGACATGAAAGAACGCATCTACCTCTTCGACACGACGCTCCGGGACGGGCAGCAGACGCCTGGCATTGATTTTTCCGTCGAGGACAAGATTGCGATCGCCGCCATGCTGGACGAGTTCGGCTGCGATTATATCGAGGGCGGCTATCCCGGCGCCAATCCGACCGATACCGCCTTTTTCAGCGAGAAGCGCACCAGCCAGGCGAGCTTCGTCGCCTTCGGCATGACGAAGCGGGCGGGCATTTCGGTCTCCAACGATCCGGGCCTTGCCGGGCTGCTGCAGGCGAAATCCGACGCCATCTGTTTCGTCGCCAAGAGCTGGGATTACCATGTCGCGGTGGCGCTCGGCTGCACCAACGAGGAAAATCTCGAATGCATCGCCGAAAGCGTCAAGGCGGCGGTCGGCGCCGGCAAGGAGGCGATCGTCGATTGCGAGCACTTCTTCGATGGTTTCAAGGCCAACCCGGCCTATGCGCTCGCCTGCGCCAAGATCGCCTTTGACAGTGGCGCCCGCTGGGTCGTGCTCTGCGACACCAATGGCGGCACGCAGCCGCCGGAGGTGCGCGCCATCGTCGAGGCGGTGATCGCAGCCGGCGTGCCCGGCCGCTGTCTCGGCATCCATGCCCACAACGACACCGGCCAGGCGGTCGCCAATTCATTGGCTGCGGTCGAAGCCGGCGTCCGGCAGATCCAGGGCACGTTGAACGGCATCGGCGAGCGCTGCGGCAATGCCAATCTGGTGACGCTGATCCCGACCCTGGCACTGAAGAGCGCCTACAACACACGTTTCGAAACGGCGATCGACGAGGAGCGGCTGCTCAACCTCACGCGGCTCTCGCATGCCTTCGACGAGCTGCTCAACCGTTCGCCCGACCACCAGATGCCCTATGTCGGCGCTTCCGCCTTCGCCACCAAGGCCGGCATCCACGCATCGGCGCTGCTGAAGGATCCGAAGACTTATGAACATGTGGCGCCGGAAAGCGTCGGCAATTTCC
Organism: Rhizobium sophoriradicis; assembly: GCF_003939025.1. Taxonomy (GTDB): domain Bacteria; phylum Pseudomonadota; class Alphaproteobacteria; order Rhizobiales; family Rhizobiaceae; genus Rhizobium; species Rhizobium sophoriradicis. The sequence continues at coordinate 77,017 of NZ_RQIH01000006.1, read as the reverse complement.
GCAAGGTCATGGTCTCCGACCAGGGCGGCAAGGCGAACTTCATCAATGCGCTGAAGCGGCGCGGCATCACCGTCGCCAAGGACGATCCGAAGCTCGACCTCTTGATCTCGATCGTCAAGGAACGGGAATCCATCGGCTATGCCTATGAGGGCGCCGATGCGAGCTTCGAGCTGCTGGCGCATCGCACGCTCGGCACCATCCCGGAATTCTTCACCATCGAAGGCTTCCGGGTGATGATCGAGCGCCGCTTCGACAGTCTCGGCCGCGTGAAAATCGTCTCGGAGGCGGTGGTCAAGATCACCATCGACGGCCAGACGCTGATGTCGGTTGCCGATGCCGAAGGCCCGGTCAACGCGCTCGACCTGGCGCTGCGCAAGGATTTCGGCAAATACCAGCACGAGATCGACGATCTGGTGCTTGCCGATTTCAAGGTGCGTATCCTCAACGGCGGCACGGAGGCGATCACCCGCGTGCTGATCGAATCCACCGACAGCGACGGCGTGCGCTGGTGGACGGTCGGCGTCTCGGAGAACATCATCGACGCCTCGTTCCAGGCGCTGATGGATTCCGTCATCTATAAGCTGATGAAGAACCGGCAGCTGGCGGGCAAGATCGCGGCGGAATGAATCTTTTCCGCCGGTTCGGCGGCGCTGCCGGCGCCGCCGGCCTTTCGGCCGCTGAGGTCCGGGCTGATCGTCCGCTCGTGTTCGTCATCGCCTGGTCTTTGCTAAATGCTCTCACCATTCATTCAACGAAATGAATTGGCCTATTCACGGCGCTTAAGCTAGGCCGGATCAGAAGAAGAACAAAGATGGAAACACCCGATGTCGACCGATGCATCCGTTCCCTTGGCCAAGAACGAAGATAGTCCGCGCGGTTTCGCTTTCGCGCTGACAGCCTATCTGCTCTGGGGCTTCCTGCCGTTCTACATGAAGGCGGTGGCGCATATCTCTCCGGCCGAAGTCATCGCCCACCGCATCGTCTGGTCGCTGCCGCTGGCCGGCATCGTGCTGATCGTGCTCGGACGCACCGGAGATATAAGCGCAGCATTGCGTTCGCCGCGCATGCTGGCGATGGCGGCGCTGACGGCGGCGCTGATCACCGTCAACTGGGGCACCTATGTCTGGGCGATCGGCGCCGGCCATTCGCTCGACGCGGCACTCGGCTATTTCATCAATCCGCTGTTCAGCATCTTCCTCGGCGCGGTGTTGCTGAAGGAAAAGCTGCAGCCGCTGCAGATCGCGGCGATCGCGCTTGCCGCACTTGCCGTTGCCATTCTCGCCTTCGACAGCGGCGGCATTCCGTGGGTGGCGCTGACGCTGGCGGTCAGCTGGGGTTTTTACGCCTTGCTCCGCAAGACGTTGCCGCTCGGCCCCAATCAGGGTTTCTTCCTGGAAGTGCTGATCCTGAGCGTGCCCGCCCTCCTCTACATCCTCTATCTCGAACTCGGCAGCGGACAGGGGCACTTCTACCGCACCGGCTTTGCCGACACGACCCTGCTGCTCGGCTGCGGTGTCGTCACTGCCGTGCCGCTGATGATCTATGCCAATGGCGCCAAGCTGCTGAAGCTCTCGACGATCGGTATCATGCAGTATATCGCGCCGACGATGATCTTCCTGATCGCCGTGTTCGCCTTTCAAGAGCCGCTCGGCACGGCGCGCATGATCGCCTTCCCGCTGATCTGGGCGGGGCTGTTCTTCTATAGTTGGTCGATGCTGAAGGCCGGCCGCGGGCGCTAAATCTCGCGCCCCACTACATCTTCGAAATAACAGCGTCCTCGCCATCGCGATCGGCGGCGAGCTGGGCGGCCTGGGCCATGATCGCAGGAATGATGCCGGAGATGTCGTCGACGATGAGCGGCTGCACCCGGTGGGCGGTGTGCAGGAAACCTTCATCGGTCATATGGCGCAGCAGTTCCATCATCGGATCCCAGAAACCGTTGATGTTGGCAAAGACCATCGGCTTCTCATGGCGGCCGAGTTGGGCCCAGGTCATGATCTCGACGATCTCCTCCAGCGTGCCGATGCCGCCCGGCAGCGCGACGAAGGCATCGGAGCGCTCGAACATCGTATGTTTGCGTGCATGCATGTCAGGGGTTACAATGAGTTCGTTGAGCTGACCGAGCGAATGGCGAGTCGCTTCCATATCGATCAGGAACTCCGGGATGATCCCCGTGACCTGACCGCCGCCTGAAAGCACCCCGCTTGCAACCGCGCCCATGATGCCTTTGGTACCCCCGCCATAGACGAGGCGCAGGCCGTATTCGGCGATCTCTCTTCCGAGAGCGCGCCCGGCCGCCATGTGGGAAGGATCGCGTCCCGGCCTCGAGCCGCAGTAAACGCAGATGGATCGAATCGATACAGATTGTTCGGTCATGGAGGCGAAACAACTATTTCATTTCAATGCAGTCAAGAAAATTGACTGAAAAGCAGCATGCCTAGCTTGCCTAATTGCTTTGAATGCTTGTGAAAAGCAACGGGAATCGCTAGCAATTTTCGGTACTACGGCAAATTGCCGCCTTGGGAGACATAATGATGAAGAACCGTGCCGGCTTGCTGGCCCTTGCAGTGCTCGTAATCGCAACCCTACTGATGGTATTCGTAGTCATGCCGCGCATCGGCGGCGATGCATCCAAGGTCGGCGACGCCATCAACCAGGCGAGCACGGAGCTCAAGAACACGGTTAACGAAGCGGCAAAGACCTCGCGCTCCACTGCCGGCGACGCGGCTACGGTCTCCGATCAGCTGGGCCGTCTTTCGGCCGACGCCGGTGCGGCGCTCGGCGCGCTCAAGGCGCTGTTTGCCGATGGCAAAGGCCCGGCCATCGATGTCTTCACCGCCGCTAAGACGAAGGCTATCAACGCGCTCACCGCAATCGCCGGCTTCACCATTCCCGACGGCGTCGATCCCGCAACGCAAGCCGTTGCCACGAAGGCCAAGGAAGGTGGCGCCAAGGCGCTCGCCATCGTGCAGTCGCTGCCGGAAAGCAGCACCGATGCGCTTGCCGCAATCGCCAGGGCCGAGGCGGCGCTGACCGGCGCGCCCGAGCCCGCCGCGGCGGCAGCGAATGCCGGCCCGAAACTTCCGGCCTTCGACGTCCTGCGTGTCGAGCCTGACGGTTCGACCGTTATCGCCGGCTCCGCCGAGCCGAACGGCAAGCTCGAAGTGCTTGACGGCGAAAAGGTGGTGACGACGGCCGATATCGGCCCGAGCGGCGATTTCGCCGCCGTCCTCGACGATCCGCTTCCGGCCGGCGACCACCAGCTCGTGCTCAAGGTGACGGGCAAGGATGGCAAGACTACGCTTTCCGAAGAAGTCGCAACCGTTTCCGTGCCGAAGGATGGCAATGCCGCCAATCTGCTCGCCATGGTCTCCAAGCCCGGCACCGCAAGCCGCATCATCACGGCGCCGACGGGCGGAACCGAAGTCGCCGACGCCTCCAATCCAATGGCGCCGCCTGCCGACACGACCGCGGCCGGCGAAACCGCTGCCGCTGCAGCGGGCGCTCCTACCGCACCAGCTGTAGCGCCGGGTGAGCTGGCGCTGCAGACCCCTGGCCTGCCCGCCGCCGGCGGTGGCACGGATGGGGCGCCGGCCGTTCCCGGTGCGGCTGGAACCGACAAGGCCACTGCGCCCGATGTGATGGTCAACGCCGTCGAAATCGAGGGTAACAAGATATTCATTGCCGGTACCGCGCGCGCCAACGCCAAGGTTCTCGGTTATGCCGACGACAGCCTTGTCGGCCAGGATACTGCCGGCCCCGACGGCCATTTCGTCATCGAAGGCGCTGCGACCCTCTCGGTCGGCGACCATAAGATCCGCGTCGACGTCGTCGATCCCACCGGCAAGGTGATTGTGCGCGCCGCGGTGAACTTCAATCGCCCGGCGGGCGACCAGGTGAGGGTTGCCGCTCAAGTCGGCCCCACCGATGCAAATGGCGCTTCTCCGATGGTGCCGCTCGACGAAGGCGAACTCGGCAAGCTCAAGACCGAAGTCGGCAAGGCGTTCGGCCTGCTGAAGGGACTGTTTGCCGATGGCAAGCTGCCCGGCGCCGAACAACTTGCCGCGGCACGCTCGGCAACGGAATTCGCTTTGCGCTCGGTCGCCGACTTCCGCCCGGCGGCCGATGCGTCCGACCCGTTCAAGCAAGCCTCCGGCGCGGCCTCGCAGACTGCTTCCAATGCCTTGAAAGTGCTGCAGGGGCTGCCGCAGGACGCGAAGTCGGTCGGCGCCGCGCTCGACGGGCTCGGCGCGCTGATCGCCGAACTCACCACAGCACCCGCGCCGGCTGCACCCGCGTCGACGACACCGGCTGCAAATGAGGCTGCCGGCAACCAGCCGAGGACGATCGAACAGGCGCCGCTGACGGCCAACAACGCGGCGGTCATCATTCGCCGCGGCGACACGCTCTGGCAGATCTCGCGCCGGACCTATGGCCTCGGCGTGCGCTATACGACGATCTACATCGCCAACGAGGACAAGATCATCAATCCCGACCGCATCCGCCCCGGCCAGATTTTCGGCCTGCCGAAGGATGCCTTGCCGAATGCCGAGGAGTTGCACCGCAAACGCCTTTCCAACCGGCAACTCTAAACATAGCAGAAGAACCTGATGGGGCCGGGCGGGATAACCGCCCGGCCCAATGCATGTTGCCCGGAAGTGTGCAGTGGTTCCGGACAAGGACATGCATAAAACAAAGGGCTAAAGCGCGGCGCATGAATCAAGTTTGATGCGACGCGCTTGAGCTTTTCCTGAACCCCGCATTTGTTGTATTCATCCGCCCGGCACCCTATCTGGCGGTGATTGGGAAGCGCTCGAGCACGTCCCGTTCGCACTTTGCCGGCATCGACCCACACGACCGCGGCAATCCCGACCGGGCTGGAGACACGCATGGCAAACGGCAAGACTGTCTCGGAATCCCACCTGCTGCGCACGCTTCTCAACCTCTGGCCCTACATGTGGCCGGCCGGCCGGCCCGACCTCAGGATGCGCGTCGTCTGGGCCTCGGTCTATCTGCTGATCTCCAAATTCGTCCTGCTGCTCGTCCCCTATTTCTTCAAATGGTCGACCGATGCACTGAACGGCAGAATGGATCTGGCCGGCACGGTGCCGCCGCTGCTTGCCGGCGCCATCGCGCTTGTTATCGCCTATAACGTCACCCGGCTGATCCAGCTCGGCCTCAACCAGCTGCGCGACGCGCTGTTTGCCAGCGTCGGGCAGCATGCGGTGCGCCAGCTCGCCTACAGGACCTTCGTGCACATGCATGAGCTGTCGCTGCGCTTCCATCTGGAACGCAAGACCGGCGGTCTCTCGCGCATCATCGAGCGCGGCACCAAGGGCATCGAGACGATCGTGCGCTTCACGATCCTCAATTCGGTCCCGACCGTCATCGAATTCCTGCTGACGGCCGCGATCTTCTGGTGGGGTTACGGTTTTTCCTATCTCGCCGTCACCGCCTTCACCGTCTGGGCCTATATCTGGTTCACCATCCGTGCATCCGACTGGCGCATCGCCATCCGCCGGTCGATGAACGACAGCGATACCGACGCCAACACCAAGGCGATCGACTCCCTCCTCAATTTCGAAACCGTCAAATATTTCGGCAACGAGGAGATGGAGGCCAAACGCTTCGACAAATCGATGGAGCGCTACGAGAAGGCGGCGACCGATGTCTGGACCTCGCTCGGCTGGCTGAACTTCGGCCAGGGCGTCATCTTCGGTATCGGCACGACGATCATGCTGGTGCTGTCGGCACTGGCCGTGCAGCGCGGCGAGCAGACAGTCGGCGATTTCGTCTTCGTCAATTCGATGCTGCTGCAGCTTGCCGCGCCGCTCAACTTCATCGGCTTCGTCTACCGCGAAATCCGCCAGGGACTGACCGATATCGAGCAGATGTTCGACCTCCTGGAGGTGAAAGCCGAAGTCAAGGACGCGCCCGATGCAACAGAGCTTCGGATCGGCCAGGGCGCGATTGCCTTCAAGGACGTGCACTTCGCCTATGATGCAGCCCGCCCGATCCTCAAGGGCATTTCCTTCGAAGTGCCGGCCGGCAAGACGGTCGCCGTCGTCGGCCCCTCGGGTGCGGGCAAATCGACACTGTCGCGGCTGCTCTATCGTTTCTATGACATTCAGAGCGGCACGATCACCGTCGACGGCCAGGATATCCGCACGGTGACGCAGAAGAGCCTGCGCTCGGTGATCGGCATGGTGCCGCAGGATACCGTGCTCTTCAACGACACCGTCGCCTACAATATCCGCTACGGCCGCACGTCGGCCAGCGACGGCGAGGTCTTTGCCGCGGCCGAAGTGGCGCAGATCGCCCATTTCATCGAAACGCTGCCAGAGGGTTTCGAAACCAAAGTCGGCGAGCGCGGGCTCAAGCTTTCGGGCGGCGAGAAGCAGCGGGTGGCGATCGCCCGCACCATCCTCAAGGCGCCGCCGATCCTGATCCTCGACGAGGCGACATCGGCGCTCGACACGACGACGGAACGGGAAATCCAGACGGCGCTCGACCTGGTTTCGAAGAACCGGACGACGCTGGTCATCGCCCACCGGCTGTCCACCGTCATCGGCGCCGACGAGATCATCGTGCTGAAAAGCGGCGAGATCGCCGAGCGCGGAACGCATGCCGCCTTGCTTGATAAAAACGGTCTCTATGCCTCGATGTGGAACCGCCAGCGCGAGGCTACACAGGCCGAGGAGCTCCTGAAACAGGTGCGCGAAAGCGACGATATGGGCGTGATCGCGCGGCTTGCGCCGGCGAACTGATTGGGGAACCAGACGCCGGTACAGGCTTTTGTTGTTCAGAACCACGGCGGGCGAACGGGGGCGGAGGCCGCAGCATTGCCCCGGAGGCGGTTTTTCGCTAACCAGCAAAAAACGACAACGCAAGGAGACCGGCAGCCATGAGCCTGTTCAACACGGTTCGCAACACGATCGTCCCCGTGCACAAGGAGGGTTATCCCTTCGTGGCCGCCTTCTTCGTCGCCTCGCTGATCCTCGGATGGATCTTTGAGCCGCTCTTCTGGATCGGCATGATCTTCACGCTGTGGTGCGCCTATTTCTTCCGCGATCCCGAGCGCGTGACCCCGCAGGACGACGATCTGGTGATCTCTCCCGCCGACGGCAGGGTCTCGGCGATCCAGATGGTCACCCCGCCGGCCGAGCTCGACCTCGGCTCCGAGCCGATGCTGCGCATCTCGGTGTTCATGAACGTCTTCAACTGCCATGTGAACCGGGCGCCGATGCGCGGGCGCATCGTCAGCATCAACTACCGCTCCGGCAGCTTCGTCAACGCCGAGCTCGACAAGGCGAGCGAAGACAATGAGCGTAACGGGCTGGTGATCGAAACCCGTCACGGCCAGATCGGTGTCGTCCAGATCGCCGGCCTAGTGGCAAGGCGCATCCTCTGCTGGACAAACCCCAACGAGCCGGTCGATGCCGGCGAGCGCTTCGGGCTGATCCGCTTCGGATCTCGACTCGACGTCTTCCTGCCCGCCGGTGCAGCACCGCGGGTCTCGCTCGGCCAGACGGCGATTGCCGGGGAAACTGTCATCGCCGAATTCGCCTCGGCCAAGGGTCCCGTCATCAGCCGCCGCAGCTAGCTCTAGATTGGAACGCGATATGAAAACGCCTTTTCCACCTTTCGAGCCCAATGGTCCGGATGATTCTGCCCGCGGCCCGCGTCTGCGCGAAATCCCGCTCCGCCTCGTCTTTCCGAATCTCATCACCATTCTGGCAATCTGCGCCGGGCTGACCGGCATCCGGCTTGCTTTCGAAAATCGTTATGAGCTCGCCGTCGCCATGGTGCTCGTCGCCGCGTTCCTCGACGGCATCGACGGGCGGGTGGCGCGGCTGATGAAGGCGACCTCGAAGTTTGGCGCACAGATGGATTCGCTTGCCGACATCGTCAATTTCGGCGTCGCACCCGCCCTCGTCGTCTATGTCTTCGCGCTCGACCAGGCGCGCTCGCTCGGCTGGATCGCGGCGCTGATCTATGCGATCGCCGCCGGACTGCGCCTTGCCCGTTTCAATGTCATGGCCGAAAGCGAAAACAAGGCGAGCTGGCAGTCGGAATATTTCGTCGGCGTGCCGGCGCCGGCCGGCGCCATGCTCGTGCTGCTGCCGGTCTATCTCGGCTTCCTTGGGATCGCGACCGACCGCACCTTCGCCTTCGTCTCGTCGATCTACACCGTATTTATCGCCTTCCTGCTGATCAGCCGGCTGCCGGTCTGGTCGGGCAAATCGGAGGGCAACCGGATGCGGCGCGATCTCGTGCTGCCGATGATGCTTGGCGTCGTACTCTATGTGGCTCTGCTGATGAGCTACACCTGGGAGGTGATGGTGTTTACCGTTGCCGCCTATCTCGTGTCGCTTCCCTTCGGCGCGCGGAAATGGCGGCGGAAATATGGGACGCTGACGATCGAGGAGCCCGGCGTCGGCGACGACGATATCGGCCGTCACATCTGACCTCTAAGCATTTCCTGGCCTCTCTCCCCTGGAAGTGCTTCTCCCCTTGTTCTCGCCTATTCCCGGAAAACGTGCGCTTCTTCCGGGAAAGCCATGAGCTTTCCCGGGGAAAACGGCTGCGCAGTTTTTTTGGAACCGCTTCCTTCAGTAAGTATTAACCAACGTAGGCTTCAGTTAAGCCTCGCGAAATATGGTGGGCGTTCACAAATCCTGATAAGCGACGTCGCCGATTTGTCGCTATTTCTAGCGAAACTGCAAAAATAAAATACCCAGGGAAGAACCACGTAAAGGAGAGTATCCGTGACTTCGAAGAATAGCAGTACCGGTGAACAGCAGACGGCCAAGCCGGACCTCGCCGCCAACTATCGCCCCGTCGGCCTGAAGGCCGTTGCCGCGGCATCGCTGATGGCGAAGAACAAGCCCGAGAGCGTCAAGAAATCCGCTTGAAGCGCCGAGCTTCGAACTGCCGTCACCTGCGCTTCACCTTCCAGTTTCCGGCATGCCGTTGGCCCAAGACTGCGGCATGTTTCTAAAGCGTCGTGATCTTGCGGATTCGTTTCTTGCGCTATGGGTCTTGTTCTCAGGCATGTCGTTGCCGCAAAACCGCAACACGCTTTTGCGCGACATGCCCCCGACATCGCGAACGAGCCGAACAGGCCGCCGTGCCATATGCGGCCGATAGCTTTTCAGAAAAAGCTGAGCTGGCCGTCATTCGGCCTTTGCTTCTCGGCTGCCTTGAGCGGCCGCTCGATGACGGCCGGCTCCTGCAGATCGGGCCCCATATTGGCGACCTTGTTGACCTTGTCGGAGACCGGTACGGCCTCGAAGAAATCGTCCTGAACGGGCTGCGTCAGGTCGGCCACCTCACGCGGTTCCTGCGTCCTGCAATCGAGCCAGCGCGAGAAGTCCTCCGGCTTGACGACGACAGGCATGCGGTCGTGGATCGCCGAGATGCCCGCATTGGCCGACGTCGTCAGGATCGCGCCGGTATCGACTTCCGAGCCATCGGCCGAGGACCAGGTTTCCATCAGCCCGGCAAAGGCGACGATCCCGCCGTGGCGCGGCCTGATCCAATAGGCCTGCGGCTTGCCGCCGCTTTCTTTCGGCGGACGATGCCATTCATAAAAACCCGAAGCCGGAATCAGCACGCGGCGGTGACGCATCGCCGCCCGAAACGAGGCTTTGCCGATCGCAGTCTCAGCGCGGGCATTGATCAGCAGCGGAAATTCCTTCGGGTCCTTGACCCAGGCCGGGGTAAAACCCCAGCGCACCAGCACCGCGCGCCGGTCGGCCAGGTTGCTGCCTCGCTCCCTGCCCTCACCTGCGATGACGACGAGGATCGGCTGCGTCGGGGCGATGTTGTAGCGCGCCGGAAAATCGTCGAGATCGACACCGGAGAGGAAATTGCGCAGCTCTGCGCTGGAATTTGTCAGGGCGAAACGTCCACACATCGGTCTGTCTTTGCACCCGGTCCGGAGTCCGGTCAAGGCACCCTGAGCATGCCGCGCAAAACTGTACAGGGTTTCACGACAAGAACATGCCGCGACCAAAGAGCGACCGCGTTGCGCTTGCGCGACATGCTTCAGCCCCTCGGCCCAAAAAGAATGACGCTCGCCCCGGCAAGGCAGATCAATCCGCCGCCGATATCATAACGATCGGGCACACGGCCCTCGACCAGCCACTGCCAGAAGAGCGAAGCGAGAATATAGATGCCGCCATAGGCCGCAAAGGTTCGGCCGGCGGCGTCGCTCGGGACCAGCGTCAGCAGCCAGGCGAAAATCGCGAGCGAGATCATGCCGGGCGCCAGCCACCAGAGGGGCTTTTCGAGCCTCAGCCACGCCCAAAAGGCGAAGCAGCCGGCAATCTCAAGAACCGCGGCAAAGGCGTAGATGATATAGGTCACGCAAAGGCCTTTCGAAAATCTGAGATCTTTGTTGCACACATGTCGTCACCTCGGGAACCGCGGCACCGGCTTTCGGGCCTTGTCTTCCGAACCGGCCCACACGAAAATTGGGGAAGCCAGGCAGCAGTTGCATGCAACAATCGGTCCAATAGAATGGATCGTCACAACGAGAGCAGTCTAATGATCTCCACCGCCAAAGCCGCCTCCTCCGCCATTCTCGAACGTGACGGACGATTCCTGCTGGTGTTGCGACGCAACCCGCCTTCCGCCGACATGTATGCCTTCCCCGGTGGGCGCGCCGAGCCGGGCGAAACGCCGGAGCAGACGGCGCTGCGGGAATTCCGCGAGGAAACCGGCATCTCGGCGCATAATCCGCAGCTGTTTTCGACCTATGACCTGAAGACCCATGGGCCGGACGGCAGCATCAAGAGCCATTTCTTCCTGTCGGTCTTTCGTGTCGAGGCCGACCGAGACATGGTGGCGGAAGCCGCAGACGATGCAGCGGCGCTGGGCTGGTACACGGTGGATGAGATTCGGCGACTGCCCGTGCCGCAAAGCGTGCTCGAATGCGCGGAACGGCTGGCACAGGATGATTATCGGCCAACCGGCCGATAATCATCCTATTCGGAATTAAGTTTAGAGGGCGGCGAATAGAAGTGGAAAATTTCAAGCGCGCCTTGTTGCCGTCATGCTCAACGTATCAACTGGAAGCATGATTCCCGTTCGACGCGTTGTCCTGTCCCTGCTCGTGCTCGCCGGCCCCACCATGGCTCAGGGCAAGAACACGCCGCCTCCAGAGGAGGAGGAGATTGCCCCGCCGGCCGCGATCGTACCTTACGACGACAAGCTGGCGCGGCTCGCCGAAGTGCTGGGTTCGGTGCATTATCTGAGGACCCTCTGTAAGGCGGCGGGCGGTGATGAGTGGCGAAAGGGCATGCAGCAGCTGCTCGATTCGGAGGCCGGCAACGAACCGCCACGCAAGGAAAGGCTCACGGCAGCCTTCAATCGCGGCTATCGCGCCTTCGCCTCGGTCTATACGGATTGCACCCCGGCAGCCATCGTGGCAGAAGAGCGCTACCGTAACGAAGGTGCAACACTTGCCACAGAAATTACCTCGCGCTTTGGAAATTGACGTTTAATTAACCTGTTTTCGCATGCGGACGTGTCGTTTTGGGAAAAGGCTGTTAGTGTTGTTAACGGTGCAGTAAGAGATGAGAAGTTCTGAGGAAAAGACAATGGAAGCAAGCCTCAACGAGATCGACGACATGATCGTCCACGAAAAGATGCAGGCGGCTCTGGAGTACCAGAACGAGGCTTGGGCCGACGGCATGGCCGACGGGATCGAGCCTGAGATCATTGCTGATGCCGCCATCGCGCATGCACTGCGCGAGACCATTAGATTGCATGGGGAAAGCAGCGCCGAAGCTCTGCTCGATTCGCTGCGCGACCGTATGCTTGCCGGCGAATTCTCCGCCAACCGCACCCTGCAATAATTATTATCAGAGAGTTCGATGCGCATCGGTAAAGAGAAAGTTTCGCGAATTCCGCTCGCGCCGGTGATGCTTGTATTCAGCCTTGCCGTCGGCAGCCTCGCCCTTGCGCCCTCTGCCTACGCGCTTTCCGAACTGCACAAGATCCCCGGCCAGCCGAACGATCAGGCGGCACAGGGAAGCGCCCAGGGGCAGAGCCAGCCGCAGGGCGGCACCACCCCCGGCGTTCCCATGGCCGACCCGCTGGTCAACAGCCAGAACAGCCAGGGCGTCGACAAAACGCCGGGCACACAGGACAGTTCCAAGCCCGTCGAGGTGATCCACGACATCAGCAAGGCGCCCGAGCCGGTGCGCAAGATGCGCCAGCAGATCGTCGAGGCGGCCGCCTCCGGCGATCTCGAACGGCTGCGGCCGCTGATGGGCGCCGGCGCAGAGCAGACGCAGGTGACCGTCGGCGAGCCTACAGACGATCCGATCGGCACGCTGAAGGATCTTTCCGGCGATCCCGATGGGGACGAAATCCTTGCCATCATGCTCGACATCGTCTCGACCGGCTTCGTGCATGTCGGCCAGGGCACAGCCGAAGAGATGTATGTCTGGCCCTATTTCGCCGAGAAAGACTTGAAGTCGCTGACGCCGCCGGAGCGCGTCGAACTGCTGCGCATCGTCACCGCCGGCGATCTGTCCGACATGCAGGAATTCGGCGGATATAATTTCTACCGCCTCGGCATTACGCCCGACGGCAAATGGAAATTCTTCACGGCAGGCGACTGACGCCTCACGCAAGCCGCATGGCGCTTGCGATCCACCTCCTGAAGTCATACCTCTGAGCGATGACCAACGCGACAGGTTCCGCCATGCCAGCCGTATTCCTGAAAGACCGCTCATTGCTCTCCGTCGGCGGCGCGGACGCCCAATCCTTCCTGCAGAACCTGATCACCACCGATATCACCTCGCTTGCTTCAGACGAGGCGCGGCCCGGGGCGCTGCTGACGCCTCAGGGCAAGATCCTGTTCGACTTCATGATCTGGCAGGACGGCGACGGCTATACGATCGAAACCGATGCCGGCCAGCGTGACGGGCTCATGAAGCGGCTGACGATATACAGGCTGCGGGCCGCCGTCACGCTTGCGCCCATCGCCGAAGAAGGCATCAGCGTTTGCTGGGGCGAAGATGCCGATGGCATCGGGGACGCCGAGGGTGTCCGCGACAGCCAGGGCGTCCGGGACAGCCGATGCGTCAGGGACAGCCGCTTCGCCAAGGCCGGCATTGCGCTGACCCGCCGGCGGGGACGGCATGGTGACGGCGCTGAGGCGCTCTACGACGCGTTGCGAATCGCCCACGGCATTGCGATATCGGGATCGGACTTCGCGCTGCAGGATGCCTTTCCGCATGACGTGCTGTTGGATCTGAACGGCGGCCTCTCCTTTAAGAAGGGCTGCTATGTCGGACAGGAGGTGGTTTCGCGCATGCAGCACCGCGGCACCGCGCGCCGGCGCGTCGTCACGGTATCCGCCGCAGCGGCTCTGCCGGGCACGGGCACCGAGATCACTGCTGCCGACAAGCCTGTGGGCACACTCGGTTCCGTCGCGGGCGGCAGCGGACTTGCGATCGTGCGCGTCGACCGCGCCGGCGCCGCGATGGCGGAAGGCACGCCGCTGCTGGCCGGCGGGACGCCGGTTGCTCTCGCCCTACCGCAATGGTCCGGCCTTGTCTTCCCCACCAGCAGCGACGAGGCCAGCGCGTGACGACTAAGGCTCCGCGTGCCTGGCAACGCATGCTGTCCGGGCGCAGGCTCGACCTGCTCGACCCCTCGCCGCTCGATGTCGAACTCGCCGACATCGCCCATGGGCTCGCGCGCGTCGCCCGCTGGAACGGCCAGACATCGGGCGATCATGCTTTTTCGGTGGCGCAGCACAGTCTCGTCGTCGAAGATATTTTCCGCCGTTTCAACAATGCCCGGCCGGAGGAGTGCCTGATGGCGCTGCTGCACGACGCCCCGGAATATGTGATCGGAGACATGATCTCGCCGTTCAAATCGGTGGTCGGCGGCGGCTACAAGACGGTAGAAATGCGGTTGGAGGCGGCCGTGCACCTGCGCTTCGGCCTGCCGCCGCACCCCACGCGCGACCTCAAGGACCGGATCAAGAGGGCCGACGCGATTGCCGCCTATTTCGAGGCGACGGTGCTTGCCGGTTTCACGCCGGCCGAAGCGCAAAAATTCTTCGGTCAGCCGCGCGGCATCAGCAGGGAAATGCTGATGATCGAACCGCTTCCGGCAGTGGAAGCGCAGCGGCTCTTCTGCGAGCGTTTCGCTGCGATCGAGGCCGAGCGGGAGGTGGGATCGTGAGCATCATCGTCGTCTCGCCGCTGTCACGCATCGCCGAAATGGCGGTGCGCCACAAGGCACGTGACATGATCAGCTTGATCGCCAAAGAACAGGCTTTTCACCGGCCGGGCGTGATCGCGCCCGAGCGTCACCTGACGCTTGCGATGAACGATATCGCGTTCAAGGGCACCGGCGGTCTCGTGGCGCCTGATGAAACGCATGTGCAGGCGCTTATCGAGTTTGCCGCATCGTGGCGGCAGGAGACGCCGCTGCTCATCCATTGCTGGATGGGTGTGTCGCGCTCGCCGGCGGCCGCCTTGATCGCCGCCCTGTCGCTCGCACCGGATCAGAGCGAGGAAGGGCTTGCCCTGCGGCTGCGCGCCGCCTCACCTTTTGCGACCCCGAATACCCGGCTGATCGAGATCGGCGACACCTTGCTTGACCGCCGCGGCCGGCTGGTCGCGGCCGTCCGGGCCATCGGGCGCGGCGCCGACGCCGACGGCAATGCGCCGTTTTTGCTTGCGATTCGGGACGCCGCCTGCGGTTGACGCTGCGGCGGCCTGCTCCATCTTGCCTTGGACCACGCACAATCCGCAGGGCCAAATCATGGAACAACACGCAGCCGACGTCCTTCTTGCCACCCGCACGGCACTCAGCCAGGCAAGCGCGCTCGCCGTCCAGTATTCCTTCTCCATCCTCGGAGCGGTGATCCTGCTCATCGTCGGCTGGACGCTGGCAGGCTTCGTCAGCCGCTGGGCCTATGAAGGCCTGTCGCGCATCCATGGCATCGACGAGACATTGGCGCGCTTCTTCACCAATGTCATCCGCTATGCACTGCTGATCCTGGTGTTCATCACCGTGCTCGGCCAATTCGGCGTCCAGACCGCCTCGATCATCGCCGCCCTCGGCGCAGCCGGCCTGGCGATCGGGCTGGCGCTGCAAGGGACGCTGCAGAATATTGCGGCCGGCATCATGCTGCTGATCCTCAGACCGTTCCGCGTCGGCGAATATATCGAGACCAGCAGCGTGGCCGGCACGGTGCGCGAGATCGGGCTGTTTGCGACAGAACTCAGAACCGGCGACGGGCTCTATCGGCTAGCGCCGAATTCGACGCTCTGGAATACGCCGATTACCAACTTCAGCCGCGAACCGACGCGGCAGAACGACCTGAAGGTCAGCATTTCTCGGGAGGATGATCTTGATTTGGCGATGGAGTCGTTGATGGGCATTGCCGAAGACAATCCCAGGGTGCTGCCGTCACCGGCACCCAGCGTTTTCATCGACAGCCTCGGTGACAGCACAATATCGGTAACGCTGCGCTACTGGGCAAAAACCGGTGACTGGTGGCAGGTCAGCCGGGACATGGTGAAGCGGGTAAAACTTGCCTTCGACGAAAAGGACGATTCGGCCGCTTTGCGCGACGATGCAAATTCCGCGCCGGGAAAGAGGTCCAACGGCACCGCTCCGGCCGAAAAGCAGACGCGGCAGTGAAACATTGCTGCGCGGGGCGGTCGTCGGCCTATTGAACAACGCCGCAGGCAAGTCTCTCCCCGGCGTCCCCGGAGGGCTGGCTGCGATAATCGTCCGAATTGGCATGCACCATCAATGCGCGGCCGCGGATGCCGTCCTTCTTGCCGTCGAGCGTCACCATGCCGCCGAATATCTGGGCTCTCAACACGCCGTCCTGTCCGACATATTGATTGGGCATATCGCCGGGATGGGGTCCCTTGGCCGCCAGAATCCCGTGCTCGGCCGAGCTCGGGTTGAAATGACCGCCTGCCGATTCGTGATGCGTTGCCGCATCGCAGCGACCGGTCTCGTGAACATGAAAGGCCACCCATTTATTCGCCGGCAGCCCCGATATCTCCACTTCGATCAGCACGCCGCCATTGGCAGCGGCGGTCAGCTGGGCGCGGCCGGTCTCCTTGCCGTCCTTGCCGACGAAATTGGCGACCGCGGTCTGCTTGTCCTGAGCGCCCGCCGGCAAGGCAATCGCAAGCAGGCTCACGGCTGCGATGATGCGCATGGCTTTCATGGAGATCTCCTTCCCTCCGGTTGTCCTTCTGAACGTGCCAGCCCGGAAGGTGTTCCTCTGCGGACCATCCAACGAAAAAGCCGACCAACGGGCCGGCTTGCTGATCATCTGGTTCTAGACACCGTCAGGCGACGGCGTCAAAATCGAACTGGCCGTAGGTGTTGCGGTAAAGATCATCGCCTTGATCGCCGGTGGCAGGCGCGGTCTGCTGCAATGGATAGGGAACGGCGATGCTGCTCGTCGTGGCGGTGTCGCGCGTGTCCATCATCAGCGCAATCAGGCTGCCGGAAAATTTCGGCTGTGTATCGCCGGCCGCGTCGTCTTCCAGCAGCTGCTTGATGATACCGGGCTTGTCGTCGGCGGCACGTTCGCCGCGGCTGAGCACGCCGTCACCATTGGAATCGAGCCGCGAAAGTGTGGCAAGATATGCGTATGAAGTATCTGAAACGGATGTAGTTTGGGTCATACAAACCTCCATTCACCGCCTTTTGCCGGTGGTGTTTGTACGCAATACGAGAGCGAAAGATAACGAGTGACTCGGTGGTTAAACTGATTTGCGCAGTGCGTCAATAAGTTGTTAACTTCTCATTAATGAAGATTGACAGCCATTAACGGATGGCAGCCAAACCGGCTCTTCGCCGGCAGCCTCCGCGATATTTCAGCGGTTTTTGATATAAAAACGCCCGTCCCGGGCCGCGTGTACGCCTGCTGCACTGCAACCGAATATTAATCCGGCGACTCCAGAATAATCTGCGGCATTGCCACCAGACGTTTGTAGAATCCATGTTTGTCTTTGAGGGTCCCATGGCCGATATTTTGAGGCACGTACGTCAATGGCGGGCGGTTTTTGCCGTGGCCGTTCTCCAAGACGCTTCCCATGAAAGCTGAAGCGCTCTTCTGGCGGCAATGCACAGAGGCTGTCATGGCCGACGGATCCATCGACGCGCAGCGTCTGATGGAGCTGGTGATCGCAACCTATCGCGGCCATGAAAGCGACTATGACGCAATCGAACAAGGCGCGGAAACGCTGCTGAAGGAAAACCAGTCTCTGAGAGGCAATCTTTCGGCCCTCAGCCAGGCGTTCGACGGACAGAAAAAACTCTTCGAGATCGTCCTCAACAACCTGCCGCTCGGCCTCAGCGTCTTCGACGCCGACCAGCGGCTGACACTCTACAATAGCCGCTTCCACCAGCTCTTCGGGCTGACTCCGGAGGATATCGCGGCGGGCGCAACGATTACCGAGCTTATTGGAAAAATGCGCGGCAGCGAGAGCGCCGTCTCACCCAGCGGCCGGCGAACCGGCCGACGTGCCTCCGCCAAGGCGGGGAGCAGCAGCATCCGCCGGCGCGAATGGCTGATGAATGACGGCCGCATTATTCAAAGCGTGGTGAAGATCCTCTCCGACGGCAGCAACATCGCCATCCATGCCGACGTGACGGAGGATCGAAAGGCAGCAGAGCGTATCGCCTATCTCGCCCATCACGACCTCCTGACGGATCTTCCCAATCGCATCTATTTCCGCGAGCAGGTCGATGCCACGCTTGCGGAACGCAAGCCGGACGAGCAGATTGCCCTCGTCCACCTCAATCTCGACCGCTTCAAATCGATCAATAATACGATCGGGGTGTCGGTTGGCGACAAGATCCTGCAGCAGGTCGCCGAGCGCATCCGAGCCTCGGCCGGCTCGGAAAATACTCTGGCGCGACTCGGCTCAGACGAATTCGCCATCCTGCAGGCGGGTAAGCAGCAGCCCTGGAATGTGACGGCCTTGGCCGACCGGATCCGCCGCGCGCTTTCCGAACCATTCCTGCACGGCGAAAAAAGGGTGGAGCTCAGCGTCTCCATGGGCATCGCAATCGCTCCCAGGGATGGCGAAGAAACGGATATCCTTTTGAAAAATGCCGGCGTGGCGCTGTTGCATGCCAAAGCCGACGGCCGCAAGGGCGAGCGCTTTTTCACCCGCGAGATGGATGCGCAGATGCAGTTGCGCCATGCTCTCGAGGCAGATCTTCGCGCCGCCGTCGAAAACGAAGAATTCGAGCTACACTACCAGCCGCTCTACGACCTTTCCAAGCGGCGGATCTGTGGTTTCGAAGCGCTGATCCGCTGGAACCACCCGATCCGCGGCCGCGTATCGCCGATGGATTTCATCCCGCTTGCCGAGGAGGTCGGGCTCGTCGTCGATATTGGCCGCTGGGTTTTGCGCCGGGCCTGCAGCGATGCGGCGCAATGGCCGGAAGGAATCAAGGTGGCGGTCAATGTTTCGGCGATCCAGTTCAGCAGCAGCGATCTGACGCAGGATGTCAGCGAAGCGCTTGCCGCCGCTGCGCTATCGCCGTCACGGCTCGAACTCGAAATCACCGAGAGCGTGCTGATGGAGAACCTTAGCGAGGTGCTGCCGATCCTGCACGCACTGAAGGAGCGCGGTATCCGCATCTCGATGGACGACTTCGGAACCGGATACTCCTCTCTGAGCTATCTCTCGAGCTTTCCCTTCGACAAGATCAAGATCGACAAATCCTTCGTCAATGACATCGTCGACAATAAGGAAGCGTATGCGATCATGCGCGCAATCATCCTGCTCGGCGATGCGCTCGGCATGCGCGTCACTGTCGAAGGCGTCGAGACGGCCGCCCAGCTGGCGCTGCTCGAATGCGAGGAATGCGACGAGATCCAGGGCTATCACATCAGTCCGCCGCGCCCCGCTCGAGACGTGCCGCACCTTCTCTCCATACCGCCGAAGAGCGACGGTGCGACGGACTTCTCCTGAGGACAGCGCTGAGCTCCTCATGATTGCGACTCGCATGGCAAGCCGCTACACCGGTTTTGTGTTCTGCAACTCTTCGTAGCCGGGCCACTTCCCGGAAACCGCATCCGCTTTCGGTGCTCTATGGACAAATTTCCCAATAACAGGTGGCGCAATGTTCAAGGCCGAAGCCTTCTCCCCTCATGAGACGCTCGCAGCGGCGCTGATTGCGCACGCAACCGAAGGCGACGACGGCTCACACGATCTCGCCCATATCCTGCGCGTCTTCAGAAACGCCATGCGCATCCATGCGGGCGAAGGCGGAGATGGACGCATCCTCGCTGCTGCGGTGCTGCTGCACGACTGCGTCGCGGTTGAGAAGAATTCGCCCTTGCGGGCCAAAGCATCGGCGCTGGCGGCGGAAAAGGCCTCAGTAATCCTGGCCGAACTCGGCTGGAGTGCAGCGGATATCGGCGCCGTCGGCCACGCCATCACCGCTCACAGTTTCTCCGCCGGGGTGACGCCTCGGACAATCGAGGCGAAGATCCTGCAGGATGCCGACCGGCTGGACGCGATCGGCATGGTCGGCGCCGCACGCTGCTTCTATATCGGCGGGCGAATGGGATCCGGGCTCTATGATCCGTTCGACCCGGCGGCAACGAACCGTCCCCTCGACGACAAGCGTTATGCCATTGACCATTTCCAGACGAAGCTGTTCAAACTGGCGGAAGGGTTCCAGACCGAGACCGGCCGCCGGCTGGCGGCCGCGCGTGACAAAAGTCTGCGTGATTTTCTCTCGGCATTCATGGACGAAATTTAGGAGCACGGCAGCATGCGTGTCAGCGACCTCTTCATCTACCCGCTCAAGAGCGCTCGGGCCATTGCGCTGCCCGCCGCCGATATTGACGCCTATGGGCTTCCCGGCGACCGGCGGGCGATGATCACCGACCCGCACGGCCACTTCATTACCCAGCGCGAACTGCCGGACCTCGCGCGGATCGAAATACGGCCGGAGGCCGGCGCCTTCCGGCTGCTGATGCAGGGCAAGCCCGAGATATCGGTGCCGCCACCCCGGCCTGAAATCCGCATGGATGTGAGCGTGTGGAAATCGACCGTCAGCGCTGCCGTCGCCGATGCAGAGAGCAATCGCCAGCTGTCCGAATGGCTCGGCCGCGAGGTGCGGCTGGTGTTTTTCGACGGACAGGCACAGCGGACGGCGAATGCCGAATGGGCCGGCGAAGGCACCCCCGTGAGCTTTACCGACGGCTATCAGATCCTGGTGACGACGACCGGTTCGCTGCGGGCGCTGAACGACGATCTCGCCGCCCATGGCGAGGGCAGCGTCGGCATGGAGCGCTTCCGACCGAACATCGTCATCGACACCGACGAGGCCTGGCCGGAGGATCGCTGGGCGGCGCTCGAAATCGCCGGCATCCGCTTCGATCTCGTCAAACCCTGCTCGCGCTGCATCATGACGACGCAGGACCAGCTGACCGGGTCACGCGAGGTGGCAAACCCGATGCCGGCTATGGGCCGCATCCGCATGTCGGCCGACCGGCGCGTGCCCGGCCCGTTGTTCGGCTGGAACGTCACGCCGCGCGGCAGCGGCAGGATCACGATCGGCGACGTGGTCCGCGTCCTCGAAGAAAGGCCGGAGGCATGGGCGTTGAAGGTTCGTGACCGGCGGTAGGGCCGCCACATCCTCCCTCATTCCTGTGCCTGTCACACGAATCCAGTGCGCCCAAGTCCTTGGGCGCGGGAGAGTCTTCTTCAAACTCGCATTGGGTCATTCACCGCGCAGAGGCGCGGTGGCTGGATTCCTGTGACGAGCACAGGAATGAGGGAGCGTGGGGAAGTCCCCACCTCTCACGGATGCCCGAGCGCGGCGTCGATCTCCGCCATAACCCCGGCCGACAGCGGGCCCTTTTCCAGCGCGCCGGCATTTTCCTCCACCTGGGCGACGGTGCGGAAGCCCGGAATGGGGAACGTGCGCGGCGACCTTGCCCACAACCAGGCGAGCGCCCCCTGCGTCAGCGTGCGACCGCCTGATTTGAGAAGGTCGCGGACGGCATCGAGCCTTGCGGCAAATTCCGGGGCCATGCGCCCGTCTTTAAAATAGACCATCCAGTCGAGCGCAGCGCCGCGAACATCCTTGGCGCCGACCGCCTTGTCGGCAGTGAACTTGCCGGTCAACAGTCCCATGGCCAGGGGGCCGCGATTGATCGAGATCAGGCCTTTCTGCTCGACCACGGCGATCATCTCCGGCACCGGCTCGAAGACATTCATCGTATGCTGGATCGAGACAAAGCCCTTTCGCCCGGCATGGCGGGCGGCGCGATCGGGATGATCGGTGCTCCAGCCGAAGGCATCGATCTTGCCTTCGGCGCGCAGCGCTTCCAGCGTATCGAAGACGGCATCCGATTGTTCCAGCGGAAAATCATTAAGGTGAAACTGCAGGAGATCCAGGCGGTCGCGCTTGAGACGGCGCAGCGATGTCTCGACGGAGCGGCGGATGAAAGCCTCATCGGCGAAGGCGCCGATTGCCTGCTTCGTATCGGGATCGGTGGCGAAACCGAATTTGGTGGCGACGATGATGTCGTCACGATTGCCGATTGCCCGGCCGAGCACCTCCTCCGAATGACCGGCGCCGTAGTTCGAGGCGGTGTCGAAGAAACGGATGCCGAGCTCGACGGCACGATGAATTGCTTCCACCGATTCGTCGTCATTGACCTCACCCCAGCCAAGCGGCGTGTCGCCGGCGAAGAAAGGGCCGCCGATCGCCCAGCATCCCATGCCGAGGCGCGGTATTTCGCGGCCGTTCCAAAGCGTGATCGTCGTCGGTGATGCGGTCTTGGTCAGCATGAGCTTCCTCCATAGTTGGCAGTCCTTCAAGACATAGGAAGGGCTCCCAGGCGGGTAAACCACCAAATCCGGAGGATGTTTTGCAGCAGTAAAAAATGAAGTCAGGCGGAGACGCCGTTCGGACCGGAAAGCGTCCGCAGGGCTGGATTGAGCGCCTTGAGGGCGGCCTGGACGAAGCCGTCACGCGCTGCCGAAGCCTCCATGCCGCGCGGTTCATAAACGTGGCGGTGCAGGAAGAACCCCGTCAGACGGAATGCGGCTGCAAGACTGTCGAAGTCGGCCGCGTGATTGCCGTCGACCCCGAGGAAGGGCGGCAGGAGCAGCATCTTGTCCGCCCACGGCGCACCGGCGCTGCGGCTGACGGCGCGGCCGGATTTCGGCGAGACATAGGCGAGATCGGAACGGGCGCCGGTCGCGGCGCATTCGGCAAGGTCGAGACCGAAGCCGAGATCGTTCAGCACCGCAAGTTCGAAACGCACGAAGAGTTCGCCGGCATCGGCTGGATTGTGCAGATGGTCGAGGATGACCTCCAGCGCATCGAAAAGGTGCGGATGCGGGTCGCGCTCCGGCAGCAGGCGCAGCAGCGCACCCATCGCCTGGACGCCATAGACGGCAGTCGCCGTTTCCATCAGGCGCGCGGCGCGCAGCGTCACCGGCTCGACGCGGAACTCACCGAGATGTTCGTCAAGCCGGGCACGCCAAATGACTTCCACCGCATTGCCCGGCTGCAGCACCGGCTGCATGGCGCGAGAGCGGCCGGAACGCACCAGGCCGAGATGGCGGCCGCGATCACGCGTCATCACTTCGACGATGACGCTCGTCTCACCGTGACGCTTGACGCCCAGAATGATCGCGTGGTCCTGCCACTGCATCGAAAAAAGTCCCTGCGGCTGCCGATTCCATCCTACCGTATAATTCCCGACATCGAAATCGAATTAAGGAATCATGCAGTAATTCAAAGCGTTACAGCGTGCTTTCGGCGTCCGGCAGGGTCAAGCCGCAGCCGGAAGAAGCCTCTGCAGGAATTCGCCCATCGCCTTCTCGTCGAAAGGCTTCACCAGAAGCGGTATATGCTGCAGGTCGGGCGGGAAATCGCGTGTATCGGAATAGCCGCTGACGAAGCCGAAGGGGATGCCGACATCGAGAAGATGGCGGGCAAATCCGAAGCTCATGCCCTCGCCGAGATTAACGTCGAGCAGGGCGAAGTCATAGCTTTCCGCAGCAATCGCCGCCCTAGCCTGTTCCAGGCTGCCGACGATATCGATGCCGTCGACGCCGGACAGGCGCAGAATATCCTCCGCCTCCATGGCGATGATCAGACTGTCCTCAAGAACCAGAACACGGTTTGCGCTCATGATTCCATGCCCCTCGTCGGGCGCATGTCGCAGCGCCCCGGCCGTTTCGCCAACATCATTGCCCTCCGGTGCCCCGCATGGCACGCTATCGGTGAATTCCGCCACCATTTCTGAATAAACCATTTTTCTGTCCGGCCAATAAGAATCAAATCGGAGGAAAAGACGACGGCCGACCTTATTTTCCCGGATGCTAATGCGCATTTAAAAAAGACATAGATGGACAGGCTGTGCGTTTCCGCACGCAACAATGCTGCCATTTGTCGGATTGCCATGACGCGCAAGCCCGATTTTCAAGTCACTCCTCGCGCGTCTGGTCCTTTGCCCATGTCCCTGTCGCAAAACCACCGCGCACCTTTGCGCAACATGCTTCAGATGAAGGGGCGCTTGCCCTCTCCAAGCCCTTCCCAGCCGGCGATCGCCATCAATTCCTCGCCGTTCAGCACCTCGCAGCCGCGCTCCTGCCAGCGGATCAATCTCCTTTCGCTAAGCTTCCTCAAGGTTTTGTTGGTGTGGACGATCGAAAGCCCGAGGGTGTCGGCGATGTGCTGCTGGGTGATGGGGATGAATTTGCGACCGTTGAAAAGATCGAGCTTCCTGCCGCGCTCAAACAGGAATGCGAGCAGATAGGCCGCTCTTTCCAGTGCTGTGCGGCGGCCGATGCTGAGGAGATGTTCATCCAATATCCGCTCCTCGCGCGCGGCGATCCAGGTGATGTCGAAGGCGAGCGAGGGGTGCTTGTTATAGAGCGTCATCAGCCTGTCGCGCTCGAAAACGCACAGGGAAACCGGCGAAAGCGCTTCGATGGAATGCTGCATCTCGCCGGCGATGGTTCCCTGCAGGCCGATCAGGTCGCCCGGCATGATGTAATTCAGGATCTGGCGGCGGCCGTCTTCCAGCATCTTGTAGCGGAAGCCCCAACCGGAAAGCACGGTGAAAAGATGGGCGCTGTGGGCGCCCTCGACAAGGATGGTGGAACCGGCATCGACGGCTAGCTCTCCGCGCTTGAAGCGGGAGACGAATTCCAGCTCGTCGCGGCTGAACTCCCTGAAGTTCGGCAGGGGCCGCAAGGGACACAGCTCGCAAGGGGTCTTGAAGGAATTGATGGGTCTCGACAATGCCATACCTGCCCTCGCGGCCGCGGAAGCCGGCCACCCCTCATCGACGCACCGGCGAGCAGGGAATGCGCAAAGCCATGGATACGTTCCGCAACGAAGCGATTTTTTTCCAAGGAAACAAAGGGCTGGCTCCTGCCCGACGAAATCCTTGCCGCTGCTATTTCGGAAAATCGAGACCCATTTCACGGAACCGCTCGGGATCATCGCCCCAATTCTCGCGGACCTTGACGAACAGGAAGAGGTGAACCTGCTGTTCGAGAATCTCCGACAACTCCTTGCGGGAGGCCGTCGAGATCGCCTTGATGGTTTCGCCGCCCTTGCCGAGCGCGATCTTCTTCTGGCTGTCGCGCTCGACATAGATCACCTGCTCGATGCGCACCGAGCCGTCCTTGCGCTCTTCCCACTTCTCCGTTTCGACATGCGAGGAATAGGGAAGCTCCTGGTGCAGGCGCAGAAACAGCTTCTCACGGGTGATCTCGGCGGCGAGCTGACGCATCGGCAGATCGGAGATCTGGTCTTCCGGATAGTACCACGGCCCCTCCGGCAGCGTCGCGGCCAGATAGTCCATGACGTCGTCGCAGCCGGAACCGTTTTCGGCCGAGATCATGAAGGTGCGCTCGAAAGCGATCTTGTCGTTGGCGCTCGCGGCCAGCGCCAGCAGATCCTCGCGATTGACGCGGTCGATCTTGTTCAGCACCAGGATCTTCGGCTGCCGGACTTCCTTGAGGCCTTCGAGGATGGCTTCGGCATCGCCGCGCAGGCCGCGTTCGCTGTCGATCAACAGCATGATCAGATCGGCATCCTTGGCGCCGCCCCAGGCCGAGGTCACCATGGCGCGGTCGAGCCGGCGGCGCGGCTTGAAGATGCCCGGGGTATCCATGAAGACGATCTGGGCATTGTCGTGGATGGCAATGCCGCGCACGATCGCGCGCGTCGTCTGCACCTTGTGGCTGACGATCGAGACTTTGGCGCCGACGAGGCGATTGACCAGCGTCGATTTGCCGGCATTGGTCGGGCCGATCAGCGCGACGAAGCCCGAATGCGTCGGACCATGGGTTTCTGCAGCAGCTTCAGCCGCGATATCTTCTTCTTGTGTCATTGTCCCGTCAGTTTCCGGCAGGCGATTGCTGCCAAATGCCTTCGCGCTCGAGCATCTTGGTCGCCGCCACCTGTTCGGCGGCACGCTTCGACCGCTCTACGCCGGTTTCCGGCATTATGCCAGCAACTTCCACCGTCACCTTGAAGCGCGGATCATGATCCGGTCCGCTGCGTTCATCAACCCGGTAGATCGGCGTAACGCCAAACTTCGCGTGTGACCATTCCTGCAGCTCGGTCTTGGCGTCGCGCTTGGCGCCATCGGCCCTGACCGCCCTGCCCTGCCAATAACGCAGGATGAAGCGCCGCGCGACCTCGAGGCCTCCGTCGAGATAGATCGCCGCGATCAGACTTTCGACGACATCGGCGCGCACGTTCATCATGCGCTTGCCGGTCAGTTTCTTCACATCGGCGCCGGTGCGGATATAAAGGTGAAGGTTGAGTTCGTCGGCGACCGCAGCGCAGGTTTCGGCGCTGACGAGCTGGTTGAGACGAACCGAGAGCTCGCCTTCGCCCGCCGTGCCGAAGGTGCGGAACAAGAGTTCGGCAATGCAGAGCCCGAGGACCCTGTCGCCGAGGAACTCCAGCCGTTCGTAATTGCCGCCCTTTTCCGTCCGGGCGCTGGCATGGGTCAGCGCGCGATCCAGGCGTGCCTTTTCGACGAAGTCATAACCGATCAGGCTTTCAAGCTTTGCGCGGTCTGCCGCGGAAAGCGTCGGCGCCTTGCTCATTCAACAACCTTGAAAAGACGGTCCCAGCGCATGTTGGTCGGCCACTTCCAGATTTCGCGGAACGACGTGTCGTTGCCGAGCGAGAAGAAGATGACGCTGGCGCGGCCGACAAGATTTTCAGCCGGCACGAAGCCGACATCAAAGCGGCTGTCGAGCGAATTGTCGCGGTTGTCGCCCATCATGAAATAATGGCCTTCCGGCACGATGAATTCACGGGTGTTGTCACCGCGCGAGACCGGAGACTGGTCGAGCGTGTCGTAGGTCTTGCCGTTATCAAGCGTTTCGCGGAATACCGGCACGTCCTCACCCGGATCTAGCTTGTAATCCGAGGTGAAGGTGCCGTCCGCCACCTTCGGAACCGGCTTGCCGTTGACGTAGAGCACACCGTCGGTGACCTGGATACGGTCGCCGGGCAGGCCGATGCAGCGCTTGATGTAGTCGATATCGGGATTCGGCGGAAAACGGAAGACGACGATATCGCCGCGCTTCGGATCGGATCCGAACAGGCGTCCATTGGAGATATCCGGCGAGAAGGGCAGCGAATATTTCGAATAGCCGTAAGCGAACTTGTTGACGAAGATGTAGTCACCGACGAGCAGCGTCGGCATCATCGAACCGGACGGGATGGTAAAGGGCTGGAACAGCACCGTTCGAATCACCATCGCCAAAATCAGCGCCTGGATGATGACTTTGATATTTTCCCAGAGGGCGTTCGGCTTGGCTTCGACTTTATCGGACACGCAGTCTTATTCCTTTAAGACGCCGCGACGGCGCAATTCTTTATGTGCTTCTCTCTAGCGGCTTCGGCCGGTTGCGGCAATGGCGACAAGATCAAAAGCGACGAGAGGTCGCGATCAAGCGCCCCCGGGGTCACGATCAACATTCCCGAGATCACTATCAGAGGCTCTCGGGCAACGCCTCGATAATAACGAAGGCCTGCGCCAAGGGATAATCATCGGTTATTGTCAAATGAATGGCGGCCCTGTGACCGGCGGGCAGCATCGACTCGAGGATCACGGCGGCCCCACCGGACAGAACCATGGTCGGCTTGCCGCTCGGCAGGTTGACGACGCCCATGTCCTTCCAGAAGACACCCTGGGCAAGGCCGGTGCCGAGTGCCTTGGAACAGGCCTCCTTGGCGGCGAAACGCTTGGCATAGGATTCGGCACGATTTGCCCGGCGGTCGGAACGGGCGCGCTCGATCTCGGTGAAACAGCGATGGGTGAAGCGCTCACCGAAGCGCTCGATCGATTTTTCGACACGGCGAATGTCGATCAGATCGCTGCCAATGCCGATGATCATCCCAGATCCTTCCGTCGCTCAAGCATTCTGCACGGGTTTCATACGCTCGGCATGTCGCTGGCCGGCCCCGCCAGACGCAATCGCGCCCGCTCCGTCAGGCGCGTGCGGCGGCGCGTCTGAAACCCCTTCACGGTGTAGAACGTCAGCGCATAGAGCGCAACGGACGTCACGGCGGCCGGTGGAATGGCGCCGATCAACATCGGCTCCAGCACCGGCTTCCATAATTCGGAGAAGTTCAGCTTGTGAAACAGGGCGGCGAGATCCACCGCCTGCCCCGCCAGATGATCCTCGCGGCTCAACAGCAGATGGCCGATCTCCCAGGTGATGCCCCAGATGAAGGGATAGGTCAGCGGATTGCCGAAGGCGGCGCAGCCGAGGGCGGCGGCCACCATATTGCCGGAGAGGAAATAGCTGATGACGAAAGCCATGATGAAATGCACGCCGACGAACGGCGTCCACGAGACGAAGGCGCCCGCGGCGACGCCGGCTGCAACCGCATGCGGCGAAGCGCTCAGGCGCAGGATGCGCATTGTCAGATAACGGATCGGGCGAAGGAAACCTTTTCGGGGCCATAGAAGCTCCCGCATCTTTTCCTTGAAGCCAGCAGGCTTGCGACGGCGAAACAACATGGCGGCTATTTAGTGCAGCGCACAGCACCGTGACAAGAGCGGCAAATGATACCACCCGAAAAGCAACCGCTCAATTTTCTCTGCAGAGCAGCGCCTTCATGCCGAGGGGCGTTCGTAACGCAACGTCCCCCACTCATCCAAGTACAAATATGCTGTTAGCGGCTGCGGAACAGACCGCGGTCGACCTGGCGCTGACGAAACTCGAGATCGATACGATCGAACGAGCCGTTCAGATAGGCCATTTCACGTTCCTGTGTGGTCGGCGCGCGAAGTGCCCGAGCGATTTTCCTGATAGGATCAAACATTTCTTGTCTCATCTTCTGTTTACGTTTTCGATGACCAGAAGATAGTCCCGACAAAGGTTAATTACCACCACCGCAACATGGAGACAGCCATGCATTGAGCGCATACATTGCCACTTTGATGCGCGATTTCGACCTTGAAACGGTCATAAAATGTGCAATTCTTGGTCAGCTCCGCGACGGCTTGACAACAGCCTACTCGTAGAGCCGCCGGACCGTGGCGATGCAGTCGAGTTCCTTCATCTGGGCGAGCAGCTGGTTGAGCTGACGCAGATCCCAGACCTCGACCTCGAGCATCATTTCGGTGAAATCGGCGGCCACCCGTACGGTGTTCAGCAGGCGGATATTGACGTCAAGACCTGCAACCGTCTGGGCGACCTTGGCAAGCGTGCCGGGCTCGTTCAATCCATTCACCATGATGCGCGCCATGAAGCGAGACTTGTTGGCCTCGTCGAGGTCCCAGCGGACGTCGATCCACCGGTCGGGCTGATCATCGAAACGCTGCAGGCTTGGCGACTGGATCGGATAGATGGTGATACCATTGCTCTGATCCATGATGCCGACGATGCGATCGCCGGGCACGGCGCCGGTGGAGGCGAACTTGACGTCGACATTGCCGGACAGACCGCGGATCGGGCCGATATCGACATCGGCGTCGAGTTCGGAATGGCCGCCCTCGGCTCCGGCCTTGGTCTTGCCGGGGATCTTGAAGATCATGCCGGCGGCACTGCGGACGTTGAACCAGCCGTCGTCGCCGGAAGGCTTGATGGTGACGCGCTCGTCCTGGTGGTCGGGATAGACGGCGCGCAGCACGTCGAGCGAGGACATCTCGCCGCGGCCGACGGCGGCGATCGCATCCTCGACATCCTTCTGGCCGAGACGGTGCAACGCCGGCTTCATCGCCTCGCGCGAGAAGATTTTGCCGGCTCTGTTGAAGGTGCGCTCGAGAATGCGGTGGCCGAGGCCGGCATATTGCTTGCGGATCGCCATGCGGGTGGCGCGGCGGATGGCGGCGCGCGCCTTGCCGGTGACGACGATTTCTTCCCAGGCGGCCGGCGGAACCTGCACGCCGGAGCGGATGATCTCGACCTCGTCGCCGTTTGCCAGCCGCGTCACCAGCGGCATGATGCGGCCGTTGATCTTGGCGCCGACCGTGGTGTCGCCGATATTGGTGTGCACCGCATAGGCGAAGTCGATCGGCGTGGCGCCGCGCGGCAGAGCAATCAGCTTGCCCTTCGGCGTGAAGCAGAAGACCTGATCCTGGAAAAGCTCGAGCTTGGTGTGCTCCAGAAATTCTTCCGGGCTGTCGCCCTCGGCGAGCGCCTCGATCGTGTGGCGCAGCCAGGAATAGGCGTTGGATTCGCGCGAAAGGATGTCGCCGTCGGCATTGCTGGCGCCGTCCTTATAGAGCGTATGGGCGGCGATGCCGAATTCGGCGATTTCGTGCATGCGCTTGGTGCGGATCTGCAGTTCGATACGCTGGCTGGAGGGACCGACGATTGTGGTGTGCAGCGAGCGGTAGTCGTTCTGCTTGGGCGTCGAGATATAGTCCTTGAAGCGGCCGGGCACGACGCGCCAGCGCGTGTGGACGATGCCGAGCGCACGATAACAGGAGGGAATATCCTCGACGATCAAACGAAAGCCGTAGACGTCTGATAGCTGCTCGAAGGACAGCGACTTCGACTGCATCTTGCGAAAGACGGAATAGGGCTTCTTCTGCCGGCCCTTGACATAGGCGGAGGTCAGGCCGCTGGCGACCAGCAGATCGCGCAATTCGGCCTCGATCTTCTTGACGATGCCCTCGTTGCGCTTGGAGAGCTCTTCCAGCCTTTTCGTGACGGTTTCGTAGGCCTCCGGGTTCATGTGCCGGAAGGAAAGCTCCTCCAGTTCCTCGCGCATGTCCTGCATGCCCATGCGGCCGGCGAGCGGCGCATAGATTTCCATCGTCTCCTCGGAGATGCGGGCCCGCTTGTCGGCCGACATGTGATCGAGGGTGCGCATATTGTGCAGACGATCGGCAAGCTTGACGAGCAGCACGCGTACATCGTCGGAAATGGCCAGCAGCAGCTTGCGCAGGTTTTCCGCCTGCTTGGCCTTCTTGGTGACGAGATCGAGCTTCTTGATCTTCGTCAGCCCCTCGACCAGGCGGCCGATATCCTCGCCGAAGAGTTCGTCGATCTCGGCGCGCGTCGCCGTCGTATCCTCGATCGTGTCGTGCAGAAGGGCGACTGCGATCGTCGATTCATCGAGATGCATATCGGTGAGGATGGCGGCGACCTCGAGCGGATGGGAAATATAGGGATCGCCGCTCGCGCGTTTTTGCTGGCCATGCTTCTGCATGGCGTAAACGTAGGCCTTGTTCAGTAGTGCTTCATTGGCATCGGCCTTGTATTGCTGAACCCGCTCCACGAGCTCGTACTGCCGCATCATTCCAAAGCCACTCCGACAAAAATAAAAGCGCGCCAATCAACGATTGGCGCACACGTGGGCAATAATATGCCTAAGCAATAAAGGCGCAAGATTGACGATTGGTAATCGCCGCTCTTTTCCGGATCAGATCCGGCCGACGCGCTTAATAATCGTCGCTCTTTTCCGGCGGCACCAGGCCTTCGATGCCGGCAAGCAGCTCTTCTTCCGACATCTGGTCGAAAGTGATCGTCTCCGGCAGGTCGTCCTGCTCCTCGCTGTCGGCTGCGGCAACACCGCCGGCGGCGATCATGCTGGCCGGATCGGGCTCGGGCTCGTCGACTTCGACATGCTTCTGCAGCGAATGGATCAGATCTTCCTTGAGATCGTCGGGCGAAAGGGTCTCGTCGGCGATTTCGCGCAGGGCGACGACAGGATTCTTGTCATTGTCGCGATCGATGGTGATCGAGGCACCCTGGGAAATCAGCCGGGCGCGGTGGCTGGCGAGCAGAACCAGCTCGAAGCGGTTCTCTACCTTGTCAATGCAATCTTCAACTGTGACACGGGCCATTGCCTGTCCTTTACGGTCGTCATTTCGGGATTAGCACGCCCGATACAATTAAAACCGGGCAAATACAAGTTTTTCGTTCCGGCTCCCTCGTCTTTATCCGAGGCTGAGCTAAATTTCCATGGAGAACGTCACAATTCTACCGAAGGTTGCTTGGAATATGACGAATCGTGCCCTAAATCTGTCTTATATGAACAGTTGGTAAAGTAAGGACCAAACCAAAAATCACAATAAGTCACTGTATTTATTGAAATTTGATGCCCTGCGAATTTCTTTTTCTCTCATTAGGAATTGGTAAGCGATGTTTGACCCACGCGAAAAAATTGCACTCTTTATCGACGGCGCCAACCTCTACGCTGCATCCAAGAGCCTCGGTTTCGACATAGATTACCGCAAGCTGTTGAAAGCATTCCAGAAACGTGGCTATCTCCTGCGCGCCTATTATTATACGGCCTTGATCGAGGATCAGGAGTACTCATCGATCCGTCCCCTGATCGACTGGCTCGATTACAACGGCTACAAAGTCGTCACCAAACCCGCCAAGGAATTTACCGATTCCATGGGCAGACGGAAGATCAAGGGCAACATGGACATCGAGCTCGCGATCGACGCCATGGAACAATCCGAAACCGTCGACCACCTCGTCATCTTCTCCGGCGACGGCGACTTCACCAACCTTGTCGAGGCGCTCCAGCGCAGAGGCCGCAAGGTCTCGGTGATCTCGACGATGGCGACCCAGCCGCCGATGATCGCCGACGACCTGCGCCGCCAGGCCGATCATTTCATCGATCTCTTGTCCTTGAAGGCTGAGATCGGTCGCGATCCGTCGGAGCGAGCGCCGCGTCCGGCCGAAGTCGCCCCGGCCAGCGATTTCGAGGAATGATCGAAGGCGCCGCGAGCCGATCAGCTGCGGCGTGGTGGGTCAGCCATTATCCTTCAGCAAACGGCTCTTCTGGCGATTCCAATCGCGCTCCTTCTCGGATTCGCGCTTGTCGTGCAGTTTCTTGCCCTTGGCTAGCGCCAACTCCATCTTCGCCCGACCCCGATCGTTGAAATAGATCTTCAGCGGAATCAGCGTCATGCCCTCGCGGTTGACGGCAGAGCGCAGGCGATGGATTTCACGGCCCGACAGCAAGAGCTTGCGGCGCCGGCGCGGTTCGTGATTGAAGCGGTTGGCCTGCAGATATTCCGGCAGGTAGGAATTGATCAGCCAGATCTCGCCGCCCTCATCCGAGGCATAGGATTCGGCGATATTGGCCTTGCCTTCGCGCAGCGACTTGACCTCGGTGCCCGTCAGCACGAGGCCTGCCTCGTAGGTGTCGATGATCTCGTAGTTGAAGCGGGCCTTGCGGTTTTCGGCCACGACCTTGTTCACCACGCGCTGGCTGCCTTTGGGGGCCATGACGATATTCCCTTCGAGGCGCGCGAAAGGCCGCACCCTCATTGTTTGCCTTTATGTAGGGGAACGATCCGGCCTTGTGAAGTCAGCCGATCTTCTCAGTTGAGCAGCCCCGCATGACGCATGGCGGCATCGATCGCTGCTTCGGTTGCCGGTTCCAGCGTCGACAGCAGCGGCGAGCGGACGTTGCGGCTCATGCGGCCGAGCTTGGAGAGGCCGTATTTGGCGCCGCAGAGACCGGGTTCAAGGAAGATCGCCTTGTGCAGCGGCATCAGCCGGTCCTGATATTCCAGCGCTCGGGCGTATTCGCCAGCCAGCGTTGCCGCCTGAAAATCGGCGCAGAGGCGCGGGGCGACATTGGCCGTTACCGAGATGCAGCCGACGCCGCCATGGGCGTTGAAGCCGAGCGCCGTGGCGTCCTCGCCGGACAATTGCCGGAAATCCTTGCCGCAGGTGATGCGCTGCTCGGAGACACGCTCGATCTTGCCCGTCGCATCCTTGACGCCGACGATATTCGAGTGCGCCTTGACGAGCGCGCCCATCGTTTCCGGCGTCATGTCGACCACCGAGCGGCCCGGGATATTGTAGATATAGATCGGCAGGGCGACAGCGTCGGCGATCGCGGAAAAATGCGCGATCAAGCCCTTCTGCGTCGGCTTGTTGTAATAGGGCGTGACGACCAGCACCGCATCGGCGCCGACCTTTTCGGCATGCTGGGCAAGCTCGATCGCCTCACGCGTATTGTTCGAACCGGCGCCGGCCATGACGGGAACGCGTTTTGCGGCCACTTCGATGCAGAGTTCCACGACCCGCTTGTGTTCGGCATGCGACAGCGTCGGCGATTCGCCTGTCGTGCCGACCGGAACGAGACCGCCGCTGCCTTCCTTGATCTGCCAGTCGACATGGGCGGCGAAGCTGTCTTCGTCGATCAGTCCGGCATCGGTGAAGGGGGTGACGAGGGCGGGAATGGACCCATTGAACATGCAAAGCTCCTCACGACCAAATCCTTGCTTCGGCCGCATTCCATGAATAAGAGTTGCGCACCATAGAGCGCCGAAATCATCGCGACAAGCGCGTAGAGTTCGGTTTAGGGCAAATTCCGATAGCAGATGTGAATGAATTTTACCTGGTACGGTAAGGTTTCGTTAAGATGCCTCCAGCCAAATGGGTAGGGCGTGTTTTCGTTGCGAGATCCCGGATGAAGAAAGCTGTCTTGATTCTGACCGCCTTCGGCTTCGTTGCCGCCGCGTGGGGCAGCGTTGCGTCGCCGCTTGCCGGCGAAAACCCTCCGACGCCCGGCATCAAGCCGATCGGCTTCGTTCCCGAGACATCGATACCGGAGGCGCTGACCACCGGCGCCATCCCGCGCAATCCGGGCGCAGCACCTGTCGCCAGTGATCTGAAAACCGGCCTCGACGCGCTTACCGCCAAAAATCCGCAACTGGCTCTGTCGATCCGCAACAGGATGCCGGAGGGTACGCTCGACCGTCATATCCTCACCTGGGCGATCGCCGTGTCGGGGCTGAAGGGGGTTCCTTCCTATGAGATCGCCGGTGCTGCGCAGGAGCTCAAGGGGTGGCCCGGTCTTTCGCGGCTGCGGGCCTATTCCGAACGTGCTCTCTACGACGAAAACCCCGCGCCACCAGCGGTACTTGCCGCCTTCGGCGATACCGCGCCGGAGACGATGCAGGGCGCCGTCATTCTTGGGCGGGCGCTGATTGCCTCAGGCAAGCAGGCGCAGGCAGGAAAATATATCCGCAAGCTGTGGCGCACCGAGGCTCTCGACAAAGCGAGCGAAGACAAGATCCTCCTCGAGTTTTCCGCCCTGCTGACGCCAGCCGACCACAAGGCGCGCATGGACTACCTGATGTATCGCGGCCGGGTGGCGCAGGCCAAGCGCTTCGGCGACATGGGCGAGGCGCAGTCGCTCTACAAGGCCTGGGCCGCGGTCGACGCCAAGGCCGCCAACGCCGGCGCGCTCATCAATAGCGTCGAGGCGAAATGGCGCGGCGATGCCGGCCTGCTGTTTGCGAAGATCGAATATCTGCGCAAGCAGGATAAATATGCGGAAGCGGCGGCGCTCCTGGAGAAGATGCCGCGTGAGCCGGGAGAACTCGTCAACTCAGCAGAATGGTGGAACGAGCAGCGGATCGTCAGCCGCGGTCTCGTCGATCAGGGACAATTCAAGCCGGCCTACCGCATCGTCGCAAACTCCGCGGCAACCAGCCCGACAGATATCGTCGAGGCCGAGTTCCATGCCGGATGGTATGCGCTTCGCGGCCTGCAGGACCCGACAACGGCGGAAAGACATTTCCGCAAGATTCTGGCGACGTCGAACGGACCGATCTCGGTGTCCCGCGCCTGGTATTGGCTCGGGCGGGCAGCCGAGGCCGGCGGCCCCGGCAGTTCAGGCGAATTCTACGGCAAGGCCGCGAATTTTCCCGGCACCTTCTACGGCCAGCTCGCGGCAGAAAAGCTGGGACGGAAGACGCTCAATGTCACCTATCCGGCGCCGAGCACGGCCGACCGCCAGCGCTTCCAGGCCCGCGAAGCCGTGCAGGCGATCAGCCGGCTCGAGGCGGCAGGTCACGGATGGCGGGCCGACAGTCTCTATCTCGCGCTTGCCGACCAGCTGCAGAGCCCGGGTGAACTAGCGGTCCTCGCCGCACAGGCCGAGCAATCGGGCAATCACCATCTGTCGCTGCAGATCGGCAAGATCGCCTATGGCCGCGGCATCGACGTCGCAGCGCTTGCCTTTCCCGTCGGCGTGATCCCGGCGAATGCCAATATATCAGGCTCCGGCAAGGCGCTCGCCTATGCCATCGCCCGGCAGGAAAGCGCCTTCAACCCCGCCGCCGTTTCGGCAGCGAATGCGCGCGGTCTGCTGCAGCTACTGCCCGGCACGGCCCAGGCAGTGGCCAAGCGCCACAACATCACCTTTTCGAAAGACAAGCTGACGGCCGATGCCGGCTACAACGCAACGCTTGGCGCGCATTATCTCGGCGAGCAGATCGAGGCCTTCGGCGGCTCCTATATCCTCACCTTCATCGCCTATAATGCCGGGCCGAAGCGGGTACCGGAATGGATCGGCCGCTACGGCGACCCACGCGGCAGGTCGATCGACGAGATCGTCGACTGGATCGAGCGCATCCCCTTCCCCGAGACGCGCAACTACGTGCAGCGGGTGATGGAGAATTACGAAGTCTACAAGGCTCGACTTGGCCAGCCGACGGATATCGAGCGCGACCTGATTGGCGGACGCAGCGCCTCCTGAAGCCGTTTGGCGCGGCTTCAAAAGCAGGCTACATCTTCGAGCTCAGATCGTTCTTGAGATGCGGTGGCGAACATGGATGCAGGCGGTTTCCAGGAACGATATTATTCTTCTGCCGATGGGCTGACGCTTTATGCCCGCGACTACCGGCCCGAGGGGCCGGCCGCCGCCGAACGGCTGCCGGTGATCTGCCTGCCCGGCCTGACCCGCAATAGCCGCGATTTTCACCCGCTTGCGCTGCGTCTCTGCCGCGACGAGACAGGCCCACGCCGGGTGATCGCGCTCGATTCACGCGGGCGCGGAAACTCCGCATGGGATGAGAACAAGGCCAATTACAATATCGCCGTCGAAGCCGGCGACATTATTGCCGCCTGCGCGGCATTCGGCATCGAGCGGGCGATTTTCATCGGCACATCACGTGGCGGACTGATCCTGCATCTGATCGCGGCGACACGGCCGGATCTTCTCGACGCCGTGATCCTGAACGACATCGGCCCTGCTATCGAGGCCGGAGGGCTGCTACTCATTCGCGACTATTTGAACAGCGGCAGGAAGCCGGCCGACTGGAGAGAGGCGGCCGATATACTGCAGGAGAATCACGGTGCCTCGTTTACCGCGCTTGCAGGGGAAGACTGGCGCGAGATGGCGCTTGCGCTTTATCGCGACATCGGCGGAAGACCGGTCGCCGACTTCGATCCGGCGATCGCAGAGGCGCTGCGATCGGTAGATTTCAGCCAGCCGCCCCCCGAGCTCTGGGAGCAATTCGAAAGCCTGAGCCGTTTTCCGCTGATGCTGATCCGCGGCGAAAATACCGCTCTGATCTCAAAGGAGACGGTCGAGGAAATGGTCCGCCGGCATCCGAGCCTGATCCTGCATGCTGCTCAGGGACAAGGACACGCGCCCCTGCTCCATCTTGGGAATATCCCTGCTGCAATTGGAGCGTTCCTCGCCAGCTGCCGATAGCTGATGGAGACCTCTCAGCTACAGCCGCACACCTCTAGAGATGCGCAAGGGAGCCACAAGCTTGCAAGCCGATGTGCTTTCCGAAACGGGCTCCGCTTTTCGGGCCGATGCGCCAGCCGCCTCCACGCCATTCGTACAAACACAAAAAGCCCGGCTCGAGAGCCGGGCTTTCCTGATTGACCGAAGTCACATCAGATTAGAACGAGCGCTGCAGGCGGAAGTAGCCAGCCGTCGCGTCGTCGTCGTTTTCCGGATCGAGGTACTGAACCGAAGCCTTGGCGTAGAAGTTGTCGACGATCTGGTAATCAACCGTCAGACCAACCTTCCAAGCGTCGTCATCGCTGAAGTCGTCGCCAGCAACGTAGTAGTTGCTGTAGTACTGGACGCCAGGAGTGATCTTGAGCTTGTCGGTTGCCTTGATAGCGTATTCGGCAGCGATAGCCCATTCAGCCTTGGTGTAGTAGGAGCTCGGGCCGGAAGCGTATACGGCAGCGAGGCCGAGCGTACCGGGACCGATGTCAACCGTACCCATTGCACGGACAGCGCCTTCTTCGTTGTCGACGTCATAGCCGGCAGTGATCTGGTAGCTGAACGCACCAGCCTTGCCGCCGAGACCGACGGCTACGCCGACGTTGTTCGGCTCTTCGTCAGACTTGTAGAACCCGTCTTCGAGTTCGTCGACGCTGATGCCAGCGTAGAAGGCGTCGGTTTCGTACTGATAACGGATGGAGTTATGCAGCGTGACCGGCGAGCCGATATCGTCGGTTTCGCCCGAGAGGCCGTCGTCCCACCAGCTGTAGAACAGACCAGCGCGGAAGCCGGCGATGTCGAGGTAAGCGGAGTCGAGCTTGGCGCTCTGATCCGAAGCGTTGTCAGCATTGAACTGCATGACGATAACGCCGGTCAGCGGACCATATTCGGTGTCGCTCTTGGCCGTGAACTGAACCTGGCCGCGCGTACGAGCATCCCAGTCCGAGTCGTTGCTGTCCGAACCGTTGAGCGGCTGATCACCAACGTCAACCTGGAAACGGATGTAACCGTTGATCTTGAGGCAGGTTTCGGTGCCGGGGATGTAGAAGTAGCCGGTGCCGTAAGCGTCGCAGACGCGAACGTATTCAACCGGTTCCGGCTCGGCAGCAACGATAGCGTCAGCAGCCTGAGCACCGGAAACTACTGCGAGAGCAGCAGCGGAGCCGAGAAGAAGGCTCTTGATGTTCATAAATGACCTCCAATTCAAAGTTTCGATCGGGTTTGGGATCTTTCGCTGAGCAGCGTTCCCTGCCCCATCCCCGTGTTTCAAGAAGTGGACGATCCGTCGCCCTTGCTTCCGAGGGTGAAAATACAAGACGGCGGCCGTCACGCAATCACCAACTTACTCCAAAGAGGGGTTTGGGGGAGCCTTCCCCGCATTCTGTTGCTGAAAGGACACAAGTCGGGCACCCGGCCTCGATTTCCTTTATGCTTTGTTAAGAAAAGTCTTATTTTGCGGGTGCTTAGTAGAGATCGACAAAAGGGCTGGACATGCGCCTTCCGACACATTCGTGACGTTTTTCTGACAAAATCTGATCATTGCGGGAGACATCCGGATCGCTGGAAGCGTAACCGGCCGGTCACCGATCCGCTTTCGCAGGTCGCCGAGACAGGAACGCGGGAAGTGATTCCCCGCCAACGATTCTCTCTTCGAAGGGAAGAGATTTCTCCGCCGCGCGACTGCGAGACATCGCCAATCAGGCGACCACGATTCCCACCGAAGGGTTAAGACACGACATGCGCTGCGGAAATCGAAATGGCGGAGAAGATGGGATTCGAACCCACGATACGCTTTTGACGTATACTCCCTTAGCAGGGGAGCGCCTTCGACCACTCGGCCACCTCTCCGGTGCGGCCTAACTATGGTGACCGGTCTGTGAATGCAAGGGCTTTTTGAGTTTTCATCAGAAGAAATGCAGCGGCCGGCATTTCCATCGGGTCGGGCAAAGGCGCGTTGCTGCCCGCCCATGATCGGCATGATTCGATCGCGCCTCTCTTCAATAGGAGAGAGGCTCTACCGCCAAGCGCTCAAGGAGAGCACCGCCGTTTCTCGTCTCTCCTCTTATGCGCAATCGCGAAACGCATAGCGGCCGCGCGACCGCATTCGTGCCGCTGCAGGGAATAGGCGATAAGCGGATACCAGCTCAGCCAAGCAGGCTCTTGAGATCGGCGGAGGGGTCGGCGAGAATCGATCGGTCGGGGTTGGTTCCGGATTCCAGCAGCTTCTTGCCGGTCACATAGGCTTTCGCGTCGTTGATCGCGTCGACGGCAATCAGCCGGCCTTCCCTGAAATACCAGACCGAATGGGCGCCCTCGCGGGCGCCGGGGCGCAGCAACGTATCGTCATAACCGAGATTGAAGCCGGCGATCTGCAGTTTGACGTCATATTGGTCGGACCAGAACCACGGTTTCGGATCATAGGGCTCGCTGCCGCCGGCGATGACGGCTGCCGCCGCTTCGGCCTGGTCGACGGCATTCTGCACCGATTCGAGCCGGATGCGGCCGGCCTGCCAGGGAAGGGCCGCGCAATCGCCAGCCGCAAAAATCGCCGAATCGGAGGTGCGGGCGAAGTCATCGACGATGATGCCGTTGGCGACTTCGAGCCCGGCTTCCTTGGCAAGCTGATCGTTCGGCACG
The DNA here is from genome assembly GCF_003939025.1 of Rhizobium sophoriradicis. Taxonomy (GTDB): domain Bacteria; phylum Pseudomonadota; class Alphaproteobacteria; order Rhizobiales; family Rhizobiaceae; genus Rhizobium; species Rhizobium sophoriradicis. The sequence continues at coordinate 37,381 of NZ_RQIH01000006.1, read as the reverse complement.
ACGCCGATCCCGACCACGACGAAATCGACGTCGATGACCGAGCCGTCGGAAAGCGCGGCGCCGGAAACACGGCCATCCTTGCCGATCAGATGCTTGAGCCCGGTCTTCTCGCGAATCACCACGTCGTGACCCTCATGAATCGCGCGCATGATGTCGGCCGTCTCCTTCGCCGCAACGCGCTGCAGAATGCGGTCGGCCATCTCGATAACGGTGACCTCGAGGCCGAGATGGCGGGCAACGGCTGCCGCCTCCAGGCCGATATAACCGCCGCCGATGATGAGGACGCGACGGCCGGGCCGCATCTCGTCGGCGAGCAGGTCGGCGTCGCGCTTGTCGCGGGCGACATAGACGCCTTCGAGATCGCCGCCGATTGCCGCGGGCAGCCGGCGCGGCGTCGAGCCGGTGGTCAGCGCCAGCGTGCCGTAGTCGAGAATAGAGCCGTCCTGCAGCAGCACCTGCTTGCTGTCCGGCTTGATCTCCTCGACCCAGGTGGAAAGGCGAAGGTCGACGTCATTGTCGGCATACCAGTGCTGGTCGCGAAACAGCAGGCGGTCGAAGCTCATTTCCCCCAGCAGATATTTCTTCGAAAGCGGCGGGCGCTGATAGGGAGCTACATCCTCGGCGCCGATGAGAGTGATCGGGCGCGGATCCTTCAAAGCGCGCAACTTGGCCGCCAGGGCAAAACCTGCTTGTCCAGCGCCGATGATCACCAATCTGTCCGTCACGATCTCACTCCTGAAACTAGGCTCGACACTCTCGCCAAGGCCTATCCCCTGCCCTATGCGCCGTCAACGGAAGCGGCCTCTTACATTCGGCCGATCTCGATCCAGCGACGCTCGTGGAAGGATTGTGCCATGGCATGCACCGACTTCTCTATCCTGAGACCGTCTTTAAATGTCACGATCGACGACGGTTCGCCCGAGATCGCCCGGATCAGCTCGCGGCATTCGATGATCTTGAGATCATTGAAGCCGAGGCCATGGCCAGGCGCCGGAATGAAGCGATCATACGGCCGATGGGCGGGTGCCGCCAGTATCTTGCGAAAACCCTGTTCGGAGCCGCGGCCATCGGCCTGATAGAGCTCGAATTCGTTCATCCGTTCCTGATCGTAGAGGATCGCGCCTTTCGAGCCGTAAATCTGCAGAGCGATGCGGCCCTTGCGTCCCCAGGCGGCGCGATTGGCCATCAACACGGCAGAGATGCCGCCGCCAAGCCGCATCAGCACGTTGGCAGCGTCGTGATTTTCGACGGCACGGCGCCCGCCTGCGCTGAGCGGGCGGTCGGCATAGGGCTTCACCATGTCTGTAATAACGGCCTCGACGTGGCCGAAAAGATACCAGAGCAGCGACAGCGGGTGCACGGCGAAATCGTCAAGCGCGCCGTAACCTGCGGCAAGCTCGCTCTTCCAATAAAAGAAGACGTCGGGATCGGCCATGAAATCCTCATCCATTTCGACGCGGACATGATTGACCGTACCGATGGCGCCCTCGCCCAGGAGCGTCCTGATGTGCTGCATGACCGGGTTCTGGATATAATTATAGCCAAGGACGGCAACCTTGCCGGAGCGCTCCGCCGTTTCCAGCATCCGCTCGGCATCGGCATAGGCCGGCGCCATCGGCTTTTCGCACCAGACATGCTTGCCGGCTTCGAGGGCTGCAATCGCCATCTCGGCGTGGAACTGATTGGGAGTGGTGACGGAAACGACGTCCACCTCTGGATCGGCGATCAGCGCCCGCCAGTCTGCGGTTGACTTCTCGAAGCCGAATTCGGAGGCGCGCGCCTCCGCAAGCCCGGCATTGGCTTCAGCCAGATGCACGAGCCGCGGACGCTCGACATCGCCGAACACGGTCTTCACCGCATTCCAGGCCAGCGCGTGGCACTTGCCCATATAACCCGTGCCGATCAAACCGATGCCAAGTGGCTTCATTTCCGTCTCCTCCAGGACTGCGCGCGATTTTTGGAATATTTGGATCATTTTGACAAGAGAGGGTTCACCGGCATTTCCGCATCCCTTCCCTGCCGAATTGTTTAAAAGCCTTGATTTACAGGCGATTAAAAACAATTAGGCGTGTCGTTTGAAATCGTCTATGCTCGACAATATGGAATATTTGTTTCATCCCGTGAGCCGCAAGCATGGATAATGACCCCCAGAGGCAGGCGCGTGTGCCGCGCGATTTCGAAAGCCTGCGCAGCACTATCATTGAGCGCAAGGCGAGCATGCCGAAGCGGCTGGCGCAGGTCGCCGCCTTCGCGCTCGGCAATCCCGACGAAATCGCCTTCGGCACGACGGCCAGCATCGCCGCTGCCTCCGACGTCCAGCCCTCGACGCTAGTGCGCCTGGCGCATCATCTGGGCTATGAAGGCTTTTCCGATCTGCAGAGCATCTTCCGCGAAAGGCTGCGCGACCGGACACTGAGTTATGAAGAACGGCTCGTCACGCTGGAGCAGGCGAGCGGCGACGACGAGGACGCCAATCTGCTGTCCGGCTTCATCGCCGCGGCAAGCCAGTCGGTCAACCGACTGGCGGCGACGGTGCAGAGCGATACGTTCACGAAAGCGGTGGATATTCTGGCCGCCGCCGAAACGATCTATCTGATCGCCAAACGGCGTTCCTACCCGCTGACGGCGCATATGACCTATGCTTTTGCAAAGCTCAACATCCGCCACCAGATCGTCGCCTCCCCGAACGGGGTCGACCCTGAAATGGTGCAGTTCGCAACGCCCAAGGATGCGGCAATCGCCGCGAGCTTCTCTCCTTACGCGGCCGACAGCCTCAGCCAGAGCCAGGAGCTTGCCGACCGCGGCGTCCCCATCATCGCCATCACCGATTCGGCCTTCTCGCCGCTTGCTGCCTGCGCCACGCACTGGTTCGAGGTGGCGGAGGCCGATTTCGCCGGCTTCCGCTCGCTTTCGGCCTCGATGGCGCTCACCATGGCGCTGCCGGTGGCCATCGCCGAGCGGCGACGCAAGCTTCAGCACGCAAAAGCGGGAAAAGCGAAAATGGAATAAACATTCCGAATTGACAAAATATCGGAACCAATGTTTCATTATTGGCAATTCGCAGGCACTGGAAGCCGCGCAAATCTAGCGGGAGGACATCATGGTACAAACGAATCCGGGTTCACAGCCGGAGCCGGCGCTTGATGTAATCACGATCGGCCGTTCATCGGTCGATCTTTACGGCCAGCAGATCGGGTCACGACTGGAGGATATCGGCTCCTTCGCCAAATCGGTCGGCGGCTGCCCGTCCAACATCGCCATCGGTACGGCGCGGCTCGGTCTCAAATCCGGCCTCATCACCCGCGTCGGCGACGAGCAGATGGGGCGCTTCATCCGCGAGCAGGCGGCCCGCGAAGGTGTCGCGACCGACGGCATCATCACCGACAAGGAGCGGCTGACGGCGCTGGTGCTGCTTGCGGTGGAGGCCGAGGGCGTATCGCCAATGATCTTCTATCGCTCCGACTGCGCCGACATGGCGCTCGACGAAAGCGATATCGACGAGAATTTCATCAGATCGTCGCGCGCCGTGCTGGTGTCCGGCACGCATTTTTCCCGCCCGAACACCGAGGCCGCGCAGCGCAAGGCGATCCGCATCGCCAAGGCGAACGGCCGCAAGGTGATCTTCGACATCGACTACCGGCCGAACCTCTGGGGCCTTGCCGGCCATGCCGAAGGTTTCGAGCGCTATGTGAAATCCGACCGCGTTTCCTCGAAGATGAAGGAGACGCTGCCCGATTGCGATCTCATCGTCGGCACCGAGGAGGAAATCCTGATTGCTTCCGGTGCTGACGACGTGCTCGGCGCGCTGAAGGAGATTCGCCGCCTGACGCCGGCGACGATCGTGCTGAAGCGCGGCGCCATGGGCTGCATCGTCTATGACGGGCCGATCGCCGACGATCTCGAAGCCGGCATCGTCGGCCAGGGTTTCCCGATCGAGGTCTTCAACGTGCTCGGCGCCGGCGATGCCTTCATGTCCGGCTTCCTGCGCGGCTTCCTGCGCGACGAACCACTGAAGACCTGCGCCACCTGGGCCAATGCCTGCGGCGCTTTCGCCGTCTCCCGTCTGCTCTGCTCGCCGGAATATCCGACCTGGGCGGAACTCGACTTCTTCCTGAAGACGGGCAGCAAATACCGGGCGCTGCGCAAGGACGAGGCGATCAACCATATTCATTGGGCATCGACCCGGCGTGGCGAAATTCCGCTGCTGATGGCGCTGGCGATCGACCATCGTTCGCAGCTCGTCAGCGTCGCCGACGAGCTCGGCGTCGGCCATGAGAAGATCGTCGCCTTCAAGCGGCTGGCGGTCTCGGCGGCAGCGCGGGTTTCGAACGGCCGCGACGGTTACGGCATGCTGATCGACGAACGTTTCGGCCGCGACGCCTTCTTCGATGCGGCAACGAAAAATTTCTCCTGGATCGGCCGGCCGGTGGAATTGCCGGGCTCGAAGCCGCTGCGCTTCGAATTTAGCCAGGATATCGGCTCCCAGCTGGTGGAATGGCCGCTCGGCCACTGCATTAAGTGCCTGTGCTTCTATCATCCCGACGATCCGGCCGAATTGAAGAGCGAGCAGCAGGAGAAGCTGCGCACGCTGTTCGAAGCCGCCCGCAAGGTCGGCCGCGAGCTGCTGGTGGAGATCATCGCCGGCAAGAACGGACCGCTTACCGACGATACGATCGCAACCGCGCTCGAAGAACTTTATGCGCGCGGCATCAAGCCGGACTGGTGGAAGCTGGAGCCGCAAGCCTCCGGCGAAGCCTGGAAGAAGATCGACGCGGTGATTGCCAAAAATGATCCATGGTGCCGCGGTATCGTGCTGCTCGGGCTCGAGGCACCCGCCGAGGAGCTGATCTCCTGCTTCGAGGCGACGCTGGCGGCTCCTTCGGTGAAGGGCTTCGCCGTCGGCAGGACGATCTTTGCTGACGCGGCGCGCGCCTGGCTTTCGGGTGCCATGAACGACGAGGAGGCGATCGCCGACATGGCCGGCCGCTTCCGGCAACTGACTGAGGCGTGGCTGAAGACGCGCGGGCTTCAGTAGGAAATAAGACCCCTCCCCAACCCCTCCCCACAAGGGGGAGGGACTTAATCTGAGGCATCGCCTCACGCCGTGAGCAAACGTCCTGCGGATGAAACCTTGCGGCGAGAATGGAAAGAGCCCGGCAGGTTAGCCCCTCCCCCTTGTGGGGAGGGGTTGGGGAGGGGAAAACGTAAAGAGAAAGAATTGCGGGAGACCCCGATGGGCAAGACGATTCGGTTGACGATGGCGCAGGCCGTCGCGCATTTCCTCAAAAAGCAGATGACGGTTGTCGACGGCCGGAAGGTACCGATCTTCGGCGGCGTCTGGGCGATCTTCGGTCACGGCAATGTCGCCGGCATCGGCGAGGCGCTTTATCAGGTGCGCGAGGAATTGACGACCTATCGCGCCCATAACGAACAGGGCATGGCGCATGCCGCGATCGCCTATGCCAAGGCGAATTTCCGCACGCGCTTCATGGCCTGCACGACCTCGATCGGTCCCGGCGCGCTGAACATGGTGACGGCGGCCGGTGTCGCGCATGTCAACCGCATTCCGGTTCTCTTCCTGCCCGGCGACGTCTTCGCCAACCGCGCGCCGGATCCGGTGCTGCAGCAGATCGAGGATTTCGGCGACGGCACGGTATCGGCCAATGACGCTTTTCGTCCGGTTTCGCGCTATTTCGACCGTATCACCCGGCCGGAACAGATCATTTCGGCGCTGAAGCGCGCCATGCAGGTGCTGACCGATCCCTTGGATTGCGGTCCGGTGACCTTGTCGCTCTGCCAGGATGTTCAGGCGGAAGCCTTCGATTATCCGGAAAGCCTGTTTGAGGAAAAGGTCTGGACGACCCGCCGGCCGCAGCCAGATGCGAATGAGCTCGCCAATGCGATCGCGCTGATCAAAGCCTCGCAGAAGCCGGTGATCGTTGCCGGCGGCGGTGTGCTTTATTCGCAGGCGACGCAGGAGCTTGCCGCCTTCGCCGAGGCCCACGCCATTCCGGTCGTCGTCACCCAGGCCGGCAAGTCGTCAATCGACGAGACCCATCCGCTGGCGCTCGGCTCGGTCGGAGTCACCGGCACATCGGCAGCGAATGCGATCGCCGAAGAGACGGACCTCGTCATCGCCGTCGGCACACGCTGCCAGGATTTCACCACCGGCTCCTGGGCACTGTTCAAGAATGACAGCCTGAAGATGATCGGGCTCAATATCGCCGCCTACGACGCGGTGAAGCATGACAGCCACCCTGTTGTGGCCGATGCCCGCGAAGGGCTGAGGGCGCTTTCGGCGGGCCTTTCCGGCTGGAAAGCACCGGCGGCGTTGGCTGAGAAGGCCGCGGCCGAGAAGAAAATCTGGATGGAAGCTGCGGCGAAGGCGATGGCGACGACCAATGCCGCCCTGCCCTCCGACGCCCAGGTGATCGGCGCGGTGGTGCGCACGATCGGCGGCGAGAATACGACGCTGCTTTGCGCCGCCGGCGGCCTGCCCGGCGAATTGCACAAGCTCTGGCCGGCGACGGCGCCCGGCAGCTATCACATGGAATACGGCTTTTCCTGCATGGGTTACGAGATCGCGGGCGGCCTCGGCGCCAAGATGGCGCGTCCCGAACGCGATGTCGTCGTCATGGTCGGCGACGGCTCCTACATGATGATGAATTCCGAGATCGCAACCTCGGTGATGCTCGGCCTCAAGCTCAACATCGTCGTGCTCGACAATCGCGGCTATGGCTGCATCAACCGGCTGCAGATGGGAACAGGCGGCGCCAACTTCAACAATCTGCTGAAGGACTCCTACCACGAGGTGATGCCGGAGATCGATTTCCGCGCACATGCCGAAAGCATGGGGGCCATCGCCGTCAAGGTCGGCTCAATCGCGGAGCTGGAGCAGGCGATCGCCAGCTCGAAGAAGAACGACCGAACCTCGGTCTTCGTCATCGACACCGATCCCTTGATCACCACGGAGGCCGGCGGCCACTGGTGGGATGTCGCGGTGCCCGAGGTCAGCCCACGCGAAGAGGTCAACAAGGCGCGCAAGGGCTATGTCGAAGCCCGCGCTTCCCAGCGCATCGGTTAACGAGGTTACCGCTATTTTCCGGAGGAGCGCACCCGCTCCTCCCGATGTCATTTAAGGAGAATGTAGATGAAGGCCAAACTCGGCATGTCGCCCATCGCCTGGTGGAACGACGACCTTCCCGAACTCAGCGACGATGTGTCCCTGGAGGAATGCCTGCGGCAGTCGCGCAGCGCCGGCTTTACCGGCATGGAGCAAGGGCGCCGTTTCCCCAGCAACCCGGAAGAAATGCTGCCCATCCTGCGCGCCGCCGACGTGACGCTGTGCGGCGGCTGGTTCTCCGGCACGCTGGTCGATGAGGAGCTTGCGGCCAACAAGGACCGCATCGCGCCGATGATCGAACTGTTCAAGGCGGTCAATGCGCCCTGTATCGTCTATGGCGAAGTCGGCCGCTCTATCCAGGGCGACCGCTCCAAGCCGCTCGCCACCAAGCCGCGCCTCGCCGACGACGAGATGAAGGCCTATGCGCGCCGCGTCACCGAGTTCGGCGAATGGTGCGCCGAGCAGGGCATGCCTCTTTCCTACCACCACCACATGGCGGCCGTCGTGGAAACCGAGCCGGAACTCGACGCCTTCATGCGCAATTCCGGCGAAGGCATTCCGCTGCTGCTCGATGCCGGGCATCTCGCTTTTGCCGGCGGCGACGTGCTGCGCGCCATCGACAATCACCATGCCCGAATCAATCATGTCCACGTCAAGGACATTCGCCAATCAGTGGTGGATGGGCTCGACCGCAGCCGGCAGTCCTTCCTCGACGCGGTGGCGCTCGGCGCCTTCACCGTGCCGGGCGACGGTTCGCTCGATTTCGGCGCCATCGTCCAGCGATTCGCCGACCACGGCTATGAAGGCTGGTTCGTCGTCGAAGCCGAACAGGATCCGCGCAAGGCGCCGCCGCAGAAGATGGCTGAGATCGGCCATGCCGAACTGATGCGGGTGATGACGGCGGCTGGTTATACCGTGGCGACCGAAGGCTTTCCTAAGGGATAACGGGTGCAAAAGACCCGGGGCTTAAGAGCATCGTCGGGCAAGAAGCCCCCTCATCCGCCCTTCGGGCACCTTCTCCCCGCTGGGGAGAAGGGGAATAGAGACGGCGCGGCATATCCCTTCTCCCCTGGGGGAGAAGGTGGCGGCAGCCGGATGAGGGGGCCGCACCCCACAATTTATGAGGAGAAACACCAATGCCAAACCTCAAGGTGAAACCATCCGGCACGCATGGCCGCGTCACGCATGTCACCCCTGAGAATGCCGGCTGGACCTATGTCGGCTTCGATCTGAATCGCTTGAAGCCGGGCGAGACGGTTTCGGGAGAGACCGGAGATCGGGAAGTGTGCCTCGTCTGGGTCACCGGCAAGGGCCAGGCGTCGGCCGGCACCAGGGATTTCGGCACGCTCGGCGAGCGGATGAGCCCCTTCGACGGCGCGCCGCATGCGCTCTACATCCCGATGGAATCGACATGGTCGGTGACGGCGGAGACCGATCTGGAGCTGGCCGTCTGCTCGGCGCCCGGCGGCGGGACCTACCAGGCGAAGGAAATTCCGCCCGGCACGCATCCGCAGGTGACGCGCGGCAAGGGCACGAATGTACGCTACGTCAACAATATCATGCCTGAAGACGACAATTCGGCGCATTCGCTGCTCGTCGTCGAGGTGATCACGCCGGGCGGCCATACTTCCTCCTATCCGCCGCACAAGCACGATCAGGACGACCTGCCGAACGAAAGCTTTCTGGAAGAGACCTATTATCATCGCCTCAATCCGCCGCAGGGCTTCGGTTTCCAGCGTGTCTACACCGACGACCGCTCGCTCGACGAAGCGATGGCGATCGAGGACGGAGACGTGACGCTGGTGCCGAAAGGCTACCATCCGTGCGCGGCCTGCCATGGCTACGATCTCTATTACCTCAACGTGATGGCCGGGCCGCAACGGATCTGGAAATTCCACAATGCCGTCGAGCACGAGTGGCTAGTGAAGGCGTAAAGCCCCGGGTTCGATCGCTAAATAATCTGGCAGCGCCAAGCCTTTGCCATCTCGGCGCTGCTGCAGTTTGAATCTACATGTCGGCCTTCCAGGAAATAGGAGCAATCAAAGATCGAGCACCAGATGCGGCACGCCGTTCGAGGTTTTCCGCGGCGAGAGGCCGTCGGCATCGATCTGCGCGTTCACACGCTGGCGAAAGGCGGAAAAGCTCTCGAAAGTGACGACATCCACCGGCTCGTCGAAATGGATGGTGATCCTATGGAGATCGCCGCCCGGCAGGGCCGACAGTGCCAAAACCTCGCCGGTGAACGGTTGATTGAGATAACGGCCGCGAATATGGGCGCCGACGAAGAGCGGCGTCTTCGCTCCCGCATTGGGCTTTGCCGCAAGGGCTGAGAGTGTATTCCAATCGCGCGCGCCGTGCTGGCGGGCTATTATTTCCAGCGCCGCACTGTGGGTCAGCGGGGTGCCGCGATCGTTCATCGCCTGGCGCAAGCGCTTGGCCTGGGCCTTCAAGTCTTCAATGGCAGGATAGGTCGTCGTCATGGCGTCAGCCTTTGCAAGGCATGCTCTTCGACTGCGGGATGGGAGCTCGCATTGCCGCCAGTCAGCATGCACAAAGGGCCGTGACCATGATCGCGAGGGCTTCACCATGGATTTTCATCCGCGAGCGGCCGGTGCCTCGAACCGGCCCTTTCTATGCGCGAAGGCTGCCGACATGTCAAGAATGGCGCATGTGCGCCGGGCAATGAGCAGATTCGGGGCAAATCTGCCCGAAATCGGTGCGATTTTCCGGGAGGTTCCGGCTATGCGCTCAATTCTAACGATGTTCTTCAGCAGTCGTCAGCATTCTTCAGCTAATATCCTGTGGTAGAACAAGCGGAGGCTAAAAGGGCCTTTCAGATGCACCTCGACACAGAACACCGCAAGGCGGAACGTGCTTACAGGGAATTCAACCTCGACAGGCCCGGCAACATCATCTTCGTCGGCCATCACCTCAGCACCGGAACGCAGGTGCGCTGCCTGATCCGAACGATCACGCTGGCCGGCGCGGTGCTCGAAGTCAGCCCGAGCCTGGAGATGCCGAGCCATTTCTTTCTCGAGATCCTCGGCATCCACGACGAGATCGGCGCCACCATGGTCAAGCGCGAAGAGGGACTGGTGACGATCAGCTTCAACATGCTGCTCAATCCTGAATTCCTGCACCACGTGCTGCGACTGAGCTTCGAAACCTGAGGCTATTGTCAATCCGCGCCCTATCGCGGCGCGGTTTTCCGGTCTCGCCTCTTCCTGAGGCCAGACGCGTTAAGATCGGAATGATCCAGCGAAGTCCGCGCCATTCCGGGCCATCGAGCGGATCGGCCATGGGATCGCGGCGCATGCGGCGATTGCGGGTTTCGACTTCCTCGAAGAGAACGACCCAGTTGAGAAGCATTGCCTATCCTCCATCTATTGCTGGAGCACTTGAGCTAGGCCTTCACGCACTGGCTATGTAGAGGCGCTGGAGAAAGGGGGTTTTCATCCATGAAAGATGCGAGCTGGGACGATCTGCAACTCTTCTTCCATGTCGCGACCGGCGGCGGGCTTTCGGCGGCTGCAGCACGCACCGGCATCAGCGCGCCGACGATCGGCCGGCGCATGCTGGCGCTCGAAAGGGCGACCGGTCGTTCGTTGTTCAGCCGCGGTCCTACCGGTTATCTTCTGGCCAGGGATGGTCAGGAACTGCTCGATCGCGTCCGGCTGATGCAGGATGCGGCGCAGGCGATCTCCGACTGGCGCGGCGAGGTTCTGACGTTGCCGATCGTCTCGACGGCCGCCGACAGCTGGACCCTGCGCTTCATCGCCGACCATCTGGCCGGCGTCTGGACGCCGAAGGACAGTTTCCGCATGTGCTACAAGACCTGTGATGCGGGCGTCGACTTCACCTATCGCGAGGCGCATATCGCCATTCGCCGCAGCCGGCCGGACAGCGGCAACGTCGCCATTCGCCGTTCGGTCAAAGTGGCCCATGCCGCTTACCAGGCGGCCGATTTTGCTCAGACCAATTGCAACTGGATTTCGCTTGGCACCGACACCGCGATCACCCCGGCCGACAAATGGACGTTCGAACAGCCGGATTATTGGATCACCAGCTGGACGAACACGCCGCATATGCTTTTTTACCTGATCCGTGGCGGGGCCGGCCGCGGCGTGCTGCCCTGTTTCATCGGCGATCAGGAACGCAAGCTCGTACGCGCCGGGCCTGTCATCGACGACCTGACCTACGAGATGTGGATCGTCGCGCATGACGATGAGCGGCAACGGCCGGAGGTCAGGACCGTCATCGACCGCCTGGCAGCGCTGTTTGCCGATCATGAAGACCTATTTGCCGGGCAGCGGCCGTCGATGTGAGGCAAAACAAAAACGCGGACCATTCAGGCCCGCGCTCTCCTAGGCTCGGGTTTGATCACGCGGCGAGATGTCGCTCGATTTCGTCGATCGGCAGATTGGTATAGTCCTTCGCCAATTCCGCCGAAATCGCTGCCTGCGTCTCGGCACTGAGTGCCGGCCGCAAGGTCCCGAGCGCCTTCGGCGGCGCGATGAGGACGATGCGGTGCGCATCCTTTGCCTGGGTCAGCTCGTCCATTCGTTCCGCCACATGTTTCAGAAATTGCGCTTCGGCCTGCTCCTGCCAGCTGGTCTCTTCGACAGCGCTGCGGCTGAACCCATCGGCGGCATGGCTGCGGCCAGGCTTGTCGGCGCCGACTTCGCGATCGGGCTCGTTCGGCTGCGTCAGGGTTTCCAGCACCTTGAGGTTCATCAGTTGGGCATCGCCGGCATTCTGCATGATCAGAGCCTTGGCTCCATTGCAGACTACAATCCATGATTTCCCGGGAATTCTGACGTCGGTCATCTTCAACTCCTCGCTGTCGTCATCGAAGCTCGCCATGCTTCATCGATCAAGACAGAACGTCCGGCCGTTGAAAGAGTTCGAGAAATTGGGTCAGAAATCGAGTGGAGCGGCGATCCGGTTTCAAATGACATACCGTCAGAAATCTTGCTGAAACGGATTTGGAATGACTGCCGACGTCCCGAATGGGAACAAATTTCAAACTCGTTAAAATTGTCATTTTATCTTTGACGAATGCGCAAAACATTCATGTGACCTTGGCCGGAGCAAGATCAGCTTGCACCAGAGCAAGAACCCCAACTATGCCCTGTCTGACGGAGAATGTAAGATGACTATGCTCCGCGCCACACACCTTGCCACGGTCAAATCCGCCATTTACGACCTGCGCTGGGAAGAGTTCCACGTCAAGCGCCCCGCCCGTATCGTCGCCGTCCGGCCGTGCCTCACAGGGGTTTCGATGCGAAGCGCCGAGATCATCGATATCTCGCAAGGCGGCGCGACCTTCATCGTGTCGACCACCGCCGGTCTGCCGAAACATTATTATCTCAACATCCTCGGCCTCGCCTATCGGATCGGCTGTGCCGAGGTCTACCGCAACAAGGAACGCATCGGCGTGCGGTTCATCAACCTGATGGATCCCGAGGTCCTGCGCCGCGTGGTGCGCACCGATTTCCTCGTCGGCAACATGGAAGCGATCGATGCACGGCGTGCGCCGCTGTTCCGCCCGCAAGCGTCTCCCATTGGTCAGCTGTCGAAATAATCTTGCTTGCCTTGGCCGTACCCCGGCCTATTGTTGCGCCAACCGTCAACATGTCCGGGAACTTGCCTTCGCATGTCCGCCTTTTCGCGCTTCACGCCGCTCATCAGCGCCCTGCCCTCCACTGTTCCCTTCGTTGGCCCCGAGGCCATCGAGCGCCAACGCGGACGTGCAGTCTTGGCACGCATCGGCGCCAACGAGAACGGCTTCGGCCCGGCTCCTTCGGTGCTTGCGGCGATAAGTGAGGAGGCCGGCAATATCTGGAAATACAATGATCCGGAAAATTTCGCGCTGAGGGAAGCGCTCGGCGCCCATCTCGGCATCTCCCCCGCCAATATCGCCATCGGCGGCGGCATCGACGAGTTGCTCGGCCAGATCGTCCGGCTGGTGATCGAAGCCGGCGCGCCGGTGGTCACCTCGCTCGGCGCCTATCCGACCTTCAATTTCCATGTCGCCGGCTTCGGCGGGCGGCTGGTGACCGTGCCCTATGTCAATGACCGCGAGGATCTCGACGGACTGCTCGAAGCCGTCAGGCGCGAGAACGCGCCGCTCGTCTATTTTGCCAATCCCGACAATCCGATGGGAAGCTGGTGGGACGCCGACAGCATCGTCGCTTTCGCCCGGGCGCTGCCCGAGACGACGCTGATGGTGCTCGACGAGGCCTATAGCGAGACGGGGCCGGCAAATTCGCTGCCGTCGATCGCTTCGCTGATCGATCTGCCGAACATCGTGCGCACCCGCACCTTCTCCAAGGCCTATGGCCTTGCCGGCTCCCGCACCGGCTACGTCATCTCGACGCCGGGCACGGCGCAGGCCTTCGACAAGATCCGCAATCATTTCGGCATGAACCGGCTGGCGACGGCTGCCGCGCTCGCCGCCCTCAAGGACCAAGCCTATCTCACCGAGGTGGTCGGCAAGATCCATGCGGCGCGGGAGCGGATCGGCCGCATCGCCCGGGCAAACGGCCTTGAGTCGCTGCCCTCGGCCACGAATTTCGTGGCGATCGACGCCGGCCGCGACGGCGCTTATGCGCGGGCGATCGTCGACGGGCTGATGGAGCATGGCGTCTTCATCCGCATGCCCGGTGTGGCACCGCTCAACCGCTGCATCCGCGTCAGCGTCGGACCGGAGACCGACATGGCGCTGTTCGAGGAAGCGCTGCCGCAGGTGCTGAAGGCGATCGGCTGATAAAGCGTGATGCCGAACGTGTCAGCGGTTTTCGGACGACGTCATACTGATAATTCAACGAAGAACCGCGGCCGGTGGAGGATAGCCGGCCGCGGTGCTCTTCTCCCGGCATCGGCGTTTCAAATCGCCCCGCCAGCCCCTCTTTCGAGGTTGTTATTTCTGTCGAACCGCCAGCAGGAGACGGTTTCAGTGGACCGTCATCCATTCGCGGGCAGCACGCAACGCTTCCACGAGCTGCATCTTGTTCATGGTGGCGGCCACGTCGGCGCGAAGCTCGGCGGCGCGGTCGTTGCCCTTGATCGCGGCAATGTTCAGCCATTTGTGGGCAGCGACGAGGTCGACGGCGCAGCCGCGGCCGGTCGCATACATCAGACCCATTTCGCAGAAGACATCGGCGCTGTTGTCGCCACCCATGGTGGCCGTTTCAGCATTGTGCATTTCAAAGCGTGCCATCGGTTTTATCCCTGTTAGCCTGTTTGTGACTTACCCTGTTTTACCTCCGGACCTTGCCGTCTATCGCGGCTTGCAGCCCTTCAGTTTCGGCGGGTTTGTCCCGCTCGTTTGATGGCTTCACTATGCCGAACGGCCTTCAAAAAACGCCTAAAATCCATGATTAATTTGAGACAAACAAAGTGCAAACACTTGGTAAAATTGAATTTTTGTTAAACATCGGATGCCTTGGAGCTTAGGGGTTTTCGTTCGAATTTTACGAAAGATTCAGATTCGAAAATAAACCGATCGTTCATCATGAAATCAGCAGACGACAGTTTAAACGCATCGACCTCTCGCTTTTTTTCTGCTTTCGGCGATCTCCGGCAATAGCCGATCGCCTGTATTTACCTTTACGTTCGCGTCAGTTATTTTCGCGGCCGGTCAAAAGGACATCAGGGAGGAAAAGATGATCCGCAGCTTCATTTTCGCCAGCGCCATCGCCGTCATCGCGGGCACCGCGCATGCCGAAGAGCCGATCGTCGGCAATTGGAAAACCGCCTCTGGCGAAACGGCGGTGATCGCGGCCTGCGGCGGCAGTTACTGCGTGACGCTGAAAACCGGCAAATACAGCGGCCGGAAGATCGGCACACTTGCCGGCACCGGCGGCAGCTACGCCGGCGAGATTACCGATCCGGCCGCCGACAAGACCTATAGCGGCTCGGGCAAGGTTTCCGGCAATTCGCTGCGGATGCAGGGCTGCGTCCTGAAAATCCTCTGCAAGTCGCAGACCTGGACGCGGCTCTGATGCGATAAGGCCGACGCAGCAAACATTCAAAACGCCGAAGCATGCCGGCGGAAATGCGGCATGCTTCGAAAGCTTCTCCGCCCGCCGATTTTCGCGACAATTCGCCCGACCCTGCCCCGCAAGCTGAACGGTGGATGAACCGGCATCTCAGCACTCGTTCAGCCGCCGCATGACAAAACTCTTGTCATGGTTAGGTTGCCGTATCGGGGCATGAGATGAACCTCTACATTCTGGCAAGACGTTTCAGCATCATCACGTTGTTCGCAGCGATCTTCGCGGTCACATTTTCGGCGGTCGTCGTGCATGAGGGCGGCGGCGGCACGCAGTCGCATTTCGGTGCGAGCTATACCTGCCTGGAGAGAAACGGGACCTTCTGCGCGCCGACGGTGCGGTGAGCAGTACAGACACGGAAGAAGATAAAAAATCGATTTCCGCCGGCGCACGTCGTTTGCTTGTCAAAAACAACTCTCTATAATGCGCCATGAACAAACGAATCTCCCCTTTGTCGCCCCTCGACATTTCCTCTCCCTCTCCTTTCCAGCCGCAGAGCTTCGATGATCCCGCCAAGGCCGTCGAGACGCTGACCGAACTCTACGAGCGCAATACGGCGTTTCTGATCCAGAGCTTCACCGAGCTTGCCCAAGGCGCTCCGATCGCCTCGCGCTACCGCGCCTTCTATCCGCAGGTGAGCATCGAGACGACCAGCTTCGGCCATGTCGATTCGCGCCTCTCCTACGGCCACGTCACGGCGCCCGGCATCTACACGACGACGGTCACCCGGCCGAAGCTCTTCAAGCATTACCTGAAGGAACAGCTGTCGCTGCTGATGAAGAGCCACAATGTTCCGGTGATCGTCTCGGAATCGACGACGCCGATTCCGCTGCACTTCGCTTTTGGCGAGGGCGCGCATGTGGAGGCATCGGCCTCCGCCTTCGTCGATGTCCCGATGCGCGATATCTTCGACACGCCTGATCTCAACACCACCGACGATGAGATCGCCAACGGCGAATACATCCCGCCACCGGGCGAGCCCTCGCCGCTTGCGCCGTTCACCGCCCAGCGTATCGATTATTCGCTCGCCCGGCTGTCGCATTACACGGCGACGCATGCCGAGCATTTCCAGAACTTCGTGCTGTTCACGAACTACCAGTTCTATATCGACGAATTCTGCAGCTGGGCGCGCAAGCAGATGGCCGAGGGCGGCGACGGTTATACCGCCTTCGTCGAGCCCGGCAATATCGTCACCCTGCCCGGCTCGAGCGGGCCGGAAACGGATGCGACACTTGCCCGCCTGCCGCAAATGCCGGCCTACCATCTGAAGAAGAAGGGCCATGCCGGGATCACCATGATCAATATCGGCGTCGGTCCCTCCAACGCCAAGACGATCACCGACCATGTCGCCGTGCTGCGCCCGCATGCCTGGCTGATGCTCGGCCATTGCGCCGGCCTGCGCAACAGCCAGCGGCTCGGCGATTATGTGCTTGCCCATGCCTATATGCGCGAGGACCATGTGCTCGACGACGACCTGCCGGTCTGGGTGCCGATCCCGGCGCTCGCCGAAGTGCAGGTGGCGCTGGAGGCGGCCGTCGCCGAAATTACCGGCTACGAGGGCTTCGAGCTGAAGCGCATCATGCGCACCGGCACCGTCGGCACGATCGACAACCGCAACTGGGAACTGCGGGACCAGCGCGGGCCGGTGAGGCGGCTATCGCAGGCGCGCGCCATCGCGCTCGACATGGAATCGGCAACGATCGCCGCCAACGGGTTCCGCTTCCGCGTGCCTTACGGCACGCTGCTCTGCGTCTCCGACAAGCCGCTGCACGGCGAATTGAAGCTGCCGGGCATGGCGACGGCCTTCTACCGCACGCAGGTCAACCAGCATCTGCAGATCGGCATCCGCGCCGTGCAGAAGCTGGCCGCCATGCCGAAGGAAGCCCTGCATTCGCGCAAGCTGCGCAGCTTCTTCGAAACGGCCTTTCAATAGGCCGTTTCCTCATCGTCCCGCCACGACAGGCGCCGGCTGCTGCGCAACCACCTGCGGTCGGCCGGCAGCAAGGTTCAGCCCTGCTATCAGCAGGCTGAAGGCGATGAAGGTGAAAGCGGTGCGTAAGAGAACCTTCATTCCATCGCCTTCCTCGAACGCCTGACGAGGCTTGTCATGGCGGCGTGCCCAGATCTGGCTTGCGATCGCGATTTCAAGAATACTCATTGCCGTTCTCCTCGACAGGTTTCGATGAAGCCTTGTCGAGTGCTGCCCTGCGATTTCGACAGCCGGCGGCGACAAATATTTTTTCTGCCGCTGTCGAAATGTGTGAAGCTCGATCGTCCAGAGTCATTGAAACATCGCAAGGAGGCTGTCTGCGATGAAATATCTCTGTCAGGTCTGGTTCGACGGCGCGGTGCTCGACGCGATGACGAAAGAGGAGAAGGCCGCGCTCGACGCGAATTCCTTGAACTACGACAAGGACCTTGCCGAAAGCGGGCACATGATCGTCGCCCAGGCGCTGCAGCCGCCGACATCGGCGGTGACCGTGCGGGTGCGGAGCGGTGAGACATCGGTGACGGACGGTCCCTTCGCTGAGACGAAGGAGGCGCTCGGCGGTTTCATCCTGATCGATGCCAAGGACCTCAACGACGCAATCCGCATCGCCGCCGGCATTCCGCTCGCCAAATTCGGCGCCATCGAGGTGCGGCCAATCCATGACTTGAGAGCCCAATGAGGAGGCGCCAATGAAGTTTCTATGTCAGATCTGGTTCGACACCGAAAAGTGCAAGCTGGTTCCCCAGGCCGAGTGGGATGCCGTTACGCAGGAATGCATTATCAGCGACAATCGCTGGCGCGACAGCGGTCATCTCCTGGTAGCGCACGCCTTGCATGAACCATCGACGGCGATCACGCTTCGCCTGCACAATGGCGAAGTCTCCGCAACCGATGGTCCGTTTGCCGAAATCAAAGAGCATCTGGGCGGTTTTGTGCTGCTCGAGGCCGAGAATATCGAAGAGGCAAAGACCATCGCGTCCAGTTTCCCGATTCTTAAATATTGCTCGATCGAAGTCCGCCCAGCCTATTCCATCCAAGATGGGAAATAACCATGCGCTACATCTGCCTGATCTATAACAGCACCGACACCGACGGCAGGCTGACACCGGATGAAACCGACGATCTCATCAAAGCGCACTTTGCCTTCGACGACGAACTGTGCCGCGACGGCTTCATGATCCATTCCGATGCGCTCGAAATGCCTGACCAGGCGAGCGTGCTGCGGGTTCGAAACAATAGGCTCTCCGTCACCGACGGCCCCTATGTCGAGACGAAGGAGCATCTGGCGGGCTTCTACGTCATCGAGGCGCCTAACATGGCGAAGGCGAAGGAGATCGCCGGGCGAATTCCGTCGGCCCGCTACGGCGCGGTCGAACTGAGACCGGTGCGAACACTCACCCTTCCGAACTGAGGTGCCCCCGTGGAAGCGGTCATCGACGAGATCTACCGAACCCAATCTCGCCGGGTGCTGGCGACGCTGATCCGATTGCTCGGCGATTTCGACCGTGCGGAGGAAGCGCTTCACGATGCCTTTGCAGCGGCCGCAAGAACATGGCCGGTCGACGGCGTTCCCGCCAACCCCTCCGGTTGGCTTGTGTCGACCGGCCGCTTCAAGGCGATTGATGCGATCCGGCGGCGTGCGCGTTTCGATGCATCGCAGAAGCACATCGAGGACAGCCTCTATAGCGTCGACGAAATGGAGATGGGCGAGATGGAAGCGATCGAGGACGACATGCTGCGGCTGATCTTCACCTGCTGCCATCCGGCTATCCCGGCGGATGCGCAGACGGCGATGGCGCTTCGGGAAATCTGCGGACTGACCACCGAGGAGATCGCCCATGCCTTCCTCGTTCCGGCGCCGACGGTTGCGCAGCGGATTGTGCGCGCCAAAAACAGGATCCGGGCAGCAAACGTCCCCTATGAAGTGCCGGGCCGCGAGGCGCTGCCCGAGCGGCTCGATCGGGTGTTGCACGTCATCTATCTCGTCTTCAACGAGGGCTATTCCACCTCATCGGGAGACGCGGTCGTTCGCGCCGATCTGACGGCAGAGGCCATCCGGCTGGCGCGGCTGCTTCTGGCGCTGCTGCCGCACCCCGACGTTTGCGGGCTTCTGG
The DNA here is from genome assembly GCF_003939025.1 of Rhizobium sophoriradicis. Classification (GTDB taxonomy): domain Bacteria; phylum Pseudomonadota; class Alphaproteobacteria; order Rhizobiales; family Rhizobiaceae; genus Rhizobium; species Rhizobium sophoriradicis. The sequence continues at coordinate 18,097 of NZ_RQIH01000006.1, read as the reverse complement.
CGCTGATGCTGCTGCAGGAATCCCGCCGCAACGCCCGCAGCGGCGCGGAGGGAGCCCTCGTGCTGCTTGCCGATCAGGACCGCTCGCTCTGGGACCGCGCCAAAATCTCGGAGGGCCTGGCACTCCTTAGCGAGGCGATGCGGACGGGAGAGGTCGGCACCTATACGGTGCAGGCAGCGATCGCCGCCGAACATGCGAAGGTGCCTGCCGCCGAGCGAACCGACTGGCGCCGGATCGTCTTCTATTACGACCTGCTTCTCGCAGCCCAGTCCTCGCCGGTCGTCGAACTCAACCGCGCTGTGGCGATCGCGATGGCGGAAGGGCCGTCGAAAGGCCTTGAGTTGATCGATGCTGTCCTGAGGCACCGGGAGCTGCAGGCCTATCACCTCGCCCATGCGGCGCGTGCTGATTTCCTGCGCCGCCTCGGCCGGAGAGATGAGGCGATCGCGGCCTATGAAACGGCGCTGTCGCTGTGCCGGCAGGAGCCGGAGCAGGCTTTTCTTCGCAAACGGATTTCAGAGCTTGCCGCGGCGTCCGAGCGGCAGTGAGATCGCGGTTCCTGTCAGCGCCGAGACTATGATCAGCAAATGGGCATTGACGCTAGCCTGCGCGAGCACGGCGAGCGCGGCCCGCTCGCTCGACGCTCCGAGCGCAACGGCGCCGGCGGTAATGCCGGCCGGATAGGTGCCGACCCCGCCAGGCGCGTGCACCGGCAGGACGGAGGAGAGTTCGCCGCCAAGCGCGCCGCCGAAGCTGGCCGCCATGGGAAACACACCCATCAGGCCGAGCGCCCATGCGAGCACGATCACCTTCACCAGCCAGTTGACGATGGTCATCGCCCAGGCGCGCGCAAAGGCGACGGCATCGAGCGGCAAGCCGTTTTCGATCTCGACGACCAATCTCTGCGCCTTGGAAGGCAGCAGCCTGGCGGCGACGCGCAACAGCGGCTTGCGCGCTGCGAAGGCTGCGACCGGCAGCAGCAGGAAGATTGCCCAGAGCGACCATGCGACGAGCGCGTCGGCCGCCGCGAGCGCAAAGCCGATGCCGGCGGCAGCAAGAAGGGCGTGAAGGTCCAGCAGCCGCATGACGAACAGCGCCGAGGTTCCGCGCGTCAGCGGAATGCCGAATTCGGTGCGCATCAACAGGGGAAAACTGGTTTCGCCGGTCCGGAAGGGCAGCATGATGTTCAGGAGATTGTGGATCTGCGTGACGCGGAAGAGGGTCGCGAACCGGCCCGTGGTCTCCTGCGGAAAATAGTCGTAGATGCGCCAGGTGCGCAGGAAATAGGTGCCCGTTAGGGCCACGAGCGCGCCGATGACGGGACCTGCCCCGACATCGGCCCATTGGCTGATGATGACGGGCCAGCCCCAGAACCATTGCACGAAGAGCGCATAGGCTGCGACAATTATGATCGTCAGCGCCGTCATGCGATTGCGCATAAACCAGGACTGCTGGCTTTCAACGATCGAACTCTTCATGTAGTAGGCATTCCTCACTTGGCGTCGCTATGGGCATCGGTTCCGTCCCGGCGTTTTAGGAGAAATGAAGGTTGCGCACAACGGCGGAGTTGATGGCGTTGGCGGCGGGATCGCCTCAAGCCGACGATCCGCGCGGCAGACCGAAAGATGGCGAGGCCTTGCCGGCTTGACTGGGAGATCGATGTTGGAGCGCATTACCAAAAGCATCAAGAGCGCCAGCATTTTTCTGGCAGTCTATTTCCTGCTGAACATCCTGCTCCGCATCTCATTGCCTCATACGCTCGATCTCGACGAGGCGGAACAAGCATTCTACTCGCAATATCTTCTGGCTGGTTACGGCCCGCAGCCACCCTTCTACAACTGGATCCAGTACGCCGTCGTCTCGGTGACCGGCATCACGATGTGGGCGCTCTCGGTTCCCAAGAACATCATCCTGTTCGGCTGCTATCTTTTCTACGGTCTGGCTGCCCGCGAGGTGCTGAAGAGCCGGTTGCTCCCGCCCATCGCCATGCTGAGCCTGATTACCCTGCCGCAGGTCGGCCTGATGGCGCAGCGCGAGCTCACCCATACCGTTGCCCTGCTGTTTGCGACCTCGCTCTTCCTGTTCGGCTTCTTCAGGACGCTGCGCCAGCCGACAATCGGCAGTTACCTCGTCATCGGCATCGCCACCGGCATCGGCCTCATCTCCAAATATAATTTCGCCATCCTGCCTTTTGCCGCCTTCGTCGCCGTGCTGCCGGACTGGAAGTGGCGCAGCCGCCTGTTCGACTGGCGCCTGCTGCCGGCGGCCGTCATCGCCATTCTGATCGTTCTGCCGCATGCGCTCTGGCTGCCCGATAACCTCGTCAGCGCTTCGGCCCCGACGCTGGAGCGGATGACTGCCGAGCATGAGGCCGCGGCCGGCCTTCCCCGCATCGGACAGGGGCTGTTGTCCCTCGTCATCGCCGTGCTCGGCTTCATCGCGTTGCCGATCGTTCTCATCGCGGCTGCCTTCCGGCGGGATTTCTTCCGGGCGCTCTCCTCGTCCAGTCCAATGATCCGGGTGATCGAGCGGATGATGGTTGTCAGCCTGCTCGCCTTCGCCGGCATCGTCGTCTTCGCCGGCGCGAGCGACATCCATGAACGCTGGCTCGACCCGTGCCTTCTCGTCCTGCTGATCTACCTGTTCCTGAAACTGGAAACCGCAGGGTTCGATCTTTCCGCCGGCCTTGCACGCTTTCGGCCCGTGGTGCCGGTCTTCATGATCGTCATCCTGTCGATCCTTCTGCTGCGGATCGTCGCCATTCAATATATCGGCACCTATACGAGAACGAACGTCCCCTTCGCCAACTACGTGACCGAACTGACCGCGACCCGCAAGCCGGTTCTGATCGTGGCCGGGACCAAATTCGTGGCGGGCAACATGAAGCTGGAGTTTCCCGACGTTCCCGTCGTGATCCCGTTCTTCCCCGGTCCCGGGGTTCCGGAATATGCGACAGCGAAGGGGCCGGTGCTGGTTGTCTGGCGCGGCGAAACGGCAAACGATCCAACCATTTCGCCGGGTTTTGCCAACGATCTCGTGAAATCGGGTATTCATCTGAAAGAGATAAACACGCTGACGCTGCCCTATCTTTTCGGTGACGGCAAACATACCTTTTCGATTGGCTACTCCTGGGTGGAGGGCGGCGCGCAATAGCGTTGCGGCAGCTGGAGCGAGGGAAACCGGCATTGTCCGCTGGCAACGGACGGACACTTCATGTAGTAGGCTTCCGCATACGCGGTGGCGGCAGTAAGGATTGCCAGGCCGCCGGCCTTTTGGAGATGAAAGTTGCAGACAACGGTAGAACCCATTCGCGGCACGAATGATCCGGTACAATCGCTCGAGCTGTCGCTGGTCGTGCCCGTTTTCAACGAAGAGGAAAGCGTCGGCCCGCTGGTCGAACGTATCCTTGCGGCGATGGCTGAATATCCTTATCGCTGGGAACTGATCCTCGTCGACGACGGCAGCACCGATGCGACGCTCGTCAACGCCCGTAAATTCGTCGGGCGCGAGGGGCTGACGCTGAGAATCGTCGAGCTGCAGCGCAATTTCGGCCAGACCGCCGCCATGCAGGCCGGTATCGACACCGCCCGGGGCCGGCTGATCGCGACGATGGACGGCGACCTGCAGAATGATCCGAAGGACATTCCCCAGATGGTCTCCGAGCTCGAGCGGCGCGAACTCGACCTCCTGGTCGGCTGGCGCAAGAACCGCAAGGACGGTCTGTTCCTGCGCAAGATACCCTCCTGGTGCGCCAACTACCTGATCGGCCGCATCACCGGCGTCAAGCTGCACGATTACGGCTGCAGCCTGAAGATCTACCGTGCCTCGATCATCAAGCAGGTGAAGCTGATGGGCGAAATGCACCGCTTCATCCCGGCCTGGGTGGCCGGCGTCGTGCCGAGCTCGCGCATCGGCGAGATGGCCGTCACCCACCATGCCCGCGAGCACGGCGTTTCGAAATACGGGATTTCGCGCACCTTCCGCGTCATCCTCGACCTGCTGTCGGTGATGTTCTTCATGCGCTACAAGGCGCGGCCGGGACATTTCTTCGGCTCGCTGGGTCTCGGCCTCGGCGCCATCGCCATGCTGATCCTGCTTTACCTCGGCTTCGACAAATTCATTTTGGGCAATGATATCGGCACGAGGCCGATGCTGATGGTCGGCGTCGTGCTGCTGCTGTCGTCGGTGCAGATGATCACCACCGGCATTCTGGCGGAAATGATCGCGCGCACCTATTATCGTGACGACGCCTCTCCGAACTATATCGTGCGGCAGATCTTCGACGATCAAAGCCAAGCCTAAGCCGGCAGCACGATGCTGGAACGCGCGACGAGGACGATCAAAACCGCGGCGCTGCTGCTTGCAGCCTATTTCGTGCTGAACATCGCGCTGCGCATCACGCTTCCGCATTCGCTGGAGCTCGACGAGGCCGAGCAATCCTTCTTCTCGCAATATCTGCTGGCGGGCTACGGCCCGCAGCCGCCCTTTTACAACTGGATGCAATATGCCATCGTTTCGGTGACGGGCATGTCGATCGGCGCGCTTGTTGTGCCGAAGAATATCCTGCTCTTCCTGTGTTACCTCTTTTACGGCCTCGCCGGGCGCGAAGCACTGAAGGACCAGGCGCTCGCCGCCATCGGCATGCTGGCGCTGATCACCCTGCCCCAGGTCTCCTACATGGCCCAGCAGGACCTGACCCACACAACGGCGCTGCTCTTTGCCAGCTCCCTGTTCCTCTACGGCTTTTTCCGCACGCTCGACCGGCCTGGCGTCGGCAGCTACCTGCTGCTCGGGCTTGCGACCGGCATCGGGCTGATCTCGAAGTACAATTTTGCGCTGATGCCGGTCGTCGCGCTGATTGCCATCCTGCCCGACGCCGAATGGCGGCGCAGGGCGCTCGACTGGCGCATGCTGATCGCGGTCGCCGTCGCGCTCGTCATCGTCCTGCCGCATGCGATCTGGCTGCAGGGCAATCTCGCATTCGCCTCCTCCGATACTCTGGTCAAGATGGCCGCCGGCAACGAACCTGCCGGCATCGCCCGGATCGGCAAAGGCCTCCTCGCCTTTCTCATCGCTATCCTCGCCTTTGCAGCGCTGCCGGTCGCAATCTTCGCAGCCGCCTTCCGCCGGGATTTTGTCCGGGCGCTTTCGGCCAGGAACCGCTGGACCGGGATGATGGAGCGGATGATGCTCGCAAGCCTTGCCGGCATCGCTCTGATCGTGCTGTTCACCGGCTCTACCACGGTGCGTGAGCGCTGGCTCGATCCGTTCCTGCTGGTGCTGCCGATCTACTTTCTGGCAAAGATGAAGGCGGCCGGGCTCGATTTTTCCGCCGGGCTGCGCCGCTTCCGGCCGATCGTGCCGGTACTGATGGCCGGTGTGCTGGTCGCGCTCGGCTTCCGCGTCGTCGGCGCCGGGCTGATCGGCACTTATAGCCGGCCGAATGTGCCGATGGCCGACCTTGTCCGCGAAATGACCCGGCAGGCTGAACCCGCGCTGGTGATTGCCTCAGATCCCTATGTCGCCGGGAATATGCGTCTGCAGCTTCCCCATGTGCCCGTCGTCATCCCCGATTTTCCCGTCGCCGGCATTCCAGCCTACACGACAGCAGGCGGACCGGTGCTGATCGTCTGGCGCGGCAAGAAAACGGCGACGGCGGCGGATGCAGTCATGCCGGAGCGGTTTTCATCGGCACTGACGGCGGCAGGCATCGCGCCGCAGGAGATCGGCGCCCTGTCGCTCCCCTATTATTTCGGCCGCCAGGGCGATAATTTCGCACTCGGCTATGCCTGGGTGCGGCCGGGGGCCAGATAGAATGATCAAGACCGGTCTTCGCGACGTCAGCTGGATTTTCGTGCTGCTGGCCGTCTATTTCACGCTTCAGGTCGGTGTGCGGCTCGCAACCTCGCATTCGCTCGATCTCGACGAGGCCGAACAGGTTTTCCGCTCGCAATGGCTCGCCGCCGGCTACGGCCCGCAGCCGCCGTTCTACAACTGGCTGCAATATGCCGTCTTTCAGTTTGCCGGTGTTTCGCTTGTCGCGCTTTCGGTGGTGAAGAATCTCCTGCTGTTCAGCGCCTACCTTCTGTACGGCCTGACCGCGCGTCTCATTTTGCGCGACAAGGCGCTGGTGGCGATCGCGACGCTCGGATTACTGACTATCCCGCAAATGGCTTTCGAGATGCAGCGAGACCTGACGCACACGGTCGCGGTGTTCCTCTCCGCCAGCATCTTCTTCTACGGCTTCATCCGCAGTCTGAAACAGCCGAGCCTTGCCTCCTACCTGATAACAGGCATCGGCATCGGTTTCGGGCTGCTCGCCAAATATAATTTCGCCATCCTGCCGGCCGCAGCCTTGATCGGCGCGCTGGCGGATGTGCGCTGGCGGTCGCGGATCTTTGATCGGCGGCTGGCGGTGACCGCTATCGTTGCCCTCGTCATCACCCTGCCGCATCTCTTCTGGCTGAAGGACAATCTCGACTTCGCTACCGCCCGCACCCTGGAGAAGATGACCGCCAGCGACAACGCCAGCTATCCCATGCAGGTCGCCATGGGCGTCGGCTCGCTCGCTCTTGCCATCGTCAGCTTTGCCGGACTGACCGTGGCGGTGTTCGCGGTCGTCTTCGGCAAGAACCTTCGCCCGGCATTGGCCGCTCGGTCGGAATGGACGCGGCTCATCGAGCGGATGATGCTCGTCTTCGTCATCGGCATCCTGTTTTTGATCGTCTTCGGCGGAGCTGCTGGCATCAAGGATCGCTGGCTGGTGCCGATGCTCTTCATCCTGCCGCTCTATTTCTGCCTGAAGATCGACGCCGCCGGCGTACAGACAGCCCGGGCGTTCCGGCGTTTCATGGCCATCGTCGCCATCATCATGATCGGCGTGCCGGCCGCCCTTTACGGCAGCGTCGCCGCCGCACGCTTCACCGGCCATTACGAACGGCTGAACAGGCCCTATGCCACAATGCTGGAAAGCTTGCGCAAACAGGCCGAACCGGCAGCGATCGTTGCCGGCGACAGCCTGCTTGCCGGCAATCTCAGGCAGGATATTCCCGATGTGCCGGTCGTTTCCGTGGATTATCCCGGCTTCCGCCCGGATCTTACCGGCCGGCAACCGCTGCTTCTCGTGTGGCTGATCCCGCCGAAGGGGGGAAGCGAAGGGCTTCCGCCGACCATGGCTGAATGGCTCCAGGCCAATCTCGGCGTGTCCGCGCCTGCGGCATCGGTGATCGACGTACCCTATTTCTATCAGCGCGGCGATGACCGCTACCGTTTCGGGTATGCTTGGGTCAAGCAGTCGGACCGAGTGAAATAGGAGTATGACGTCGCGACCGAATGGCCGGAATAGGTGTAGCCGTGATTAAGGTGGCCGACCTCGTTTGATCTGCGCATAGGCTATCGTCCGCCTCTTCACCAAAGTCAGTTTAGGCTGTGACTGGCATTGTCTGGTTTTGCTAGCGAATGCCTCGCTAACACGGGCGCCTGTACTGTGAATGTTTCTCCTGCCCACCCCACTCTACGTCATGCTCGGCCTTGAGCCGAGCATCCACAACGCACCCATAAGCAGCAGTCGCATGGATCCCAGGCTCAAGGCCTGGGATGACGGAGAGTGGGGTTGGCGTTCTCACTAAACTCGCAGAATATGCTACTCAGGAGGAGACATCGGCCAGGGGCGCAAACCAATTTAGCTTCCGTCAGAAGCGACAATGTAAGATTGTTCGATTTGGCAATAGCTTGACGGCGAGGAACAATTGACATGGCACGCGCAAAGACTTTTTCCCTTGGCGATACCTATGACGGAATCCTGTCGGAGCTTGTCCGTAATGGCCGGTTCGGCACAGAGACTGAGGCCGTGCGGGCGGGCATCCGTATGCTCGCCGACCACGAGCTGAATATAGAGGCCCTGGGTAGAGACATTCAGACGGCCGACTCCGAGATTGAAGCCGGCCTTGGCAAGGAATACGCAACCGGCGCGGATATCCTCAAAGACGTCATGCACGAAAGCTAAAGACCACTTAACCGAAGCGCCTGAGCTCCTTCCAGGCCGCATCCAGCGCCAGCTTGGTAATGCTGGCCATCTCGTCCACCTCCGCGTGGCTGATGACGAGCGGCGGCGAGGCCAGCATGCGGTCGCCGGTGGCGCGCAGCACGAGGCCGTTCGCCAGCGCGTGATTGCGCACCAGCGCGCCGACCTGATCGGGCTTCTCATAACGCGTGCGCGTGCTCTTCTCCGCGGCCAGCTGCAGGCCGCCCATCAGGCCGATGCTGACGGCCTCGCCGACCAGATCATGGTCGGCGAGCGCTGCCCAGGCCTTTCCGAAATAGCGGCCGATATCGTCGCGCACACGTTCGACCAGCCCTTCCGCCTCGATGATGCGCAGGTTTTCGAGGGCGGCGGCGGCGCAGACCGGGTGGCCGGAATAGGTGAAGCCGTGGTTGAACTCGCCGACCTCGTTGATCAGCACGTCGGCGATCTTGTCGCTGACGAGCACGCCGCCGATCGGCAGGTAACCGGAAGAAAGCCCCTTGGCGATCGGCGCGAGATCGGGCTCGACGCCGAAATGCTGGTGGCCGAACCAGGCGCCCAGCCGGCCGAAACCGCAGATCACCTCGTCAGTCACCAGTAGAATATCACGCGCCTTGCAGATGCGGTCGATTTCCGGCCAGTAAGTCTCGGGCGGGATGATGACGCCGGCCGCCCCCTGCACCGGCTCAGCGACGAAGGCGGCGACGTTCTCCTCGCCGAGCTCGTCGATCTTCGCTTCGAGTTCGCGGGCGACCTTCAGCCCGAATTCCTCGGGCGTGAGATCGCCGCCCTCGCCGTACCAATAGGGCTGGCCGATATGGACGATTCCAGGGATCGGCAGGTCGCCCTGCTCATGCATGTATTTCATGCCGCCGAGGCTGGCGCCGGCGACGGTCGAACCGTGATAGCCGTTCTTTCTCGCGATGACGATCTTCTTCGACGGCTTGCCGACGGCGCTCCAGTAGACACGGGCCATGCGGAACCAGGTGTCGTTCGCCTCCGAACCGGAACCGGTGAAGAAGATATGGTTGAAACGCGCGCCCGCATGTGACGTCACCTTCTGCGCCAGCAGCGAAGTCGGCGTCGAGGTGGTACCGAAAAAGGTGTTGTAATAGGGCAGCTCGTTCATCTGCCTTGCGACGGCCTCAGCGATCTCACGCCGGCCATAGCCGATATTGACGCACCAGAGGCCGGCGAAGCCGTCGAGATATTTCCGGCCGCGATCATCGAAGATATAGACGCCCTCGCCGCGCTGGATGACGCGGGCGACATCGGCGTTCAGCTTCTTCATGTCGGCGAAGGGGTGCAGATGATGGGCTGCATCAATCGCGGCAAGGTTCGATGGCGGGTAGGTATCGGGCATGGCTGGTAGAAGACCCTCGCGGATTGAAAGGCTGCTATCGATGGGTTAGGAGCTTGGCCTTGTCCCGGAGGATTTTCAAGGTCATGGCGAGCGACAGGATGGACGGCAAGGCCGGCGGCGACCCGCGTTTCGAGATCCTGATCGTCGGCATGAACGGCGAGCTACGCGGCAAACAGCTTCCATCCGGCGGCGAAGACAAGGTCTGGGCCGGCGACATCCGCCTGCCGACGTCGACGCAGTCGCTCGATATCTGGGGTGACGACAATGACGACATTACCGGCCTGTCTCTGACGATCGGCGATCCCGACGGCATGGTTGTTCCCGACCGGCGCAGCCTCTCGCCGATGCCCTGGGCGCCGGAGGGTTCGATGCAGGTGCTTGCCACCATGCATGAATTCGACGGCAGCCCGAGCTTCATGGATCCGCGCGCCATCCTCGCTTCCGTGGTCGAGCGCTATCGCAGCCGCGGGTTGACGCCTGTAGTCGCCACCGAGCTGGAATTCTACGTGATGTCGGGCGACTGGCGCGAAACCGGCCGCCCCTCCCCGCCCGAAAGCCTCACCTATCGTGGCGAGCCGAATGGTTTCCAGCTCTACGATATGAGCGCCGTCGACGCGCTCGACGACTATCTCGGGACCCTGAGGGCCTATGCGAAGGCGCAGGGATTGCCGGCGGATGCGACGACGGCAGAATTCGGCCCCGGCCAGTTCGAAGTCAATCTGCTGCACCGCGCCGATGCGCTCGCCGCCGCCGACGATTGCCTCTATTTGAAGCGCATCGCCGAACAGGCGGCGCGCCGGCACGGGCTGAAATCGACCTGCATGGCAAAACCCTATTCCGAACATGCCGGCTCCGGCCTGCATGTACATGCGAGCATCGTCGATCGGCAAGGCCGCAACATCCTCGATGCCAAGGGCGGCGAGCCCAAGCTGCTGAAATCGGTCACGGCAGGCCTGCTCGAGACCATGCGCGCGGCGCAGCTTATCTTCGCCCCCTTCGCCAACTCCTACCGGCGGTTCCAGCCGGGCTCGTTCGCGCCGGTCGACCTCACCTGGGGCAGCGGCCACCGCGGCACGGCGATCCGCATACCCGACAAGGACGGCGCGGCCGCACGCATAGAACATCGGGTGGCCGGCGCCGACGCCAATCCCTATCTGCTGCTGGCGGCGATTCTCGGCGGCATGCTCATCGGTCTCGACCGCGAGCTCGACCCCGGCGAGGAAACGACGCCCTCCTACACGTCCGCCAATACGACGCGGCTGACGCATGATTTCCTGAGCGCGGTCGAAACCTTCCGCGCCTCGCCCTTCATCGCCGATATCTTCGGCACGCGTTATCAGGCGCTTTACGGCGACACCAAGCGCAAGGAAGCGCTCGCGCATCTGCGCACCGTCTCGGATTTCGACTATCGCACCTATCTGCCGCGGCTCTGAAGTCTTCCGGCCTCAGGCTGCAGGCTCGCGGCGTTCGTCCTCATTCACCTGAGCCGCGAGCCCCTGCTTTACGAGGACCTTCAGCTCGCCGGGATGCAGCCGGATCGAAACATCACGTTGGAGCGGCAATAATTCGCCGTCCATGACGCAATTGGCCTTGCGGCGAAGTTTCGGGAAATGCAGGTGTACCTCGGCCGGATGCATCACCATGACGTCGGCATTCTCACGGACCTTGCCACGCAGCATGTCGATGGCGAGGCGGGCGACGCCGAGCGGATTCAGCGGATTTGCCGTATAGAAGCCGAGTTCGCCGCTTCGGAGATTATCGGCATAGAGCAGCGCATTTTCGCCGAAGGGATTGTTGGAAACCGAAATCGCCGAGACCCAGCGGCGCTCCCGCATGCCGGCCGCCTCGAACTCGACCTCGAATTCCGGCGGATTGAAGATCACGCCAAGAGCGGCCTTAGTGCTTGCCCGGATTTTGCCGAGCCGCGAGCGATAGCTGTAGGCGTTGCGGTAGCGCACCATACGGGCATGCAGACCGGCCGAAAACTGATGGATGAAAGGCCGGCCGTTGGCGCTGGCAATATCGACATTATCGATCTCACCTGAAGCCAATACGTCGAGCGCCTGCCAGATATCGAGCGGCACGCGCAGCGAGCGGGCAAAAAGGTTCATGGTGCCGGCCGGCACGACGCCGAGCGCGATGCCGTTTTTCCAGGCGATCGACGCCGCGGCCGAAACCGTGCCGTCGCCACCGCCGGCGACGATGCCGTCGATATCGTCGCGCTTGGCCGCCCGTTCCATCGCGGGAATGATTTCCTTGCCGGAGAAAACGATGGCATCGAAATCATGCCCGGCATCCCGAAAGGCCGACTCCGCCCTCTTTTCGTAGGCCACCATGTCGGTGGTCCTGAAGGTGCCGCCGTCGCGATTGAAAAAGCCTACAAGCTTCATAGGGGCTCCCGTCCCTGGCGCGGAAATGCTCCTGCCTTTGCCCTGAAATGGTTGCGGCACTGGCGATTTCAAGCGCGCCCACCTCTCCGCAAAAACAACAGAAATGCAAATATTGCAACGGACATATGCACATAGCAGGACGCTGCACTGCGTAAAATGCACTCGACGCCCGCCGGTACATGACGGATAGATCAGATATCGGAGAGATCGTCTCCACTTCCCGCCATCTATCACGATCGCCTCGCGCCGCACTTGCGCCAGAGGCATTGCCAAGCAGAAAACCTTCCCGAGGAGCTCTCATGAGTGAGATCGCCATCAATGAGTCCGTCGGAACCCAGCCCGAGGACGAGCTGCCGTCGGCAACGACCGTCGCCTTGGTCCAACTGGCGCTCGCCTGCGGCGGCTTCGGCATCGGCACCGGCGAATTCGCGATCATGGGACTGCTGCCCAATGTCGCCGAGACTTTCTCAGTCACGACACCACAGGCCGGCTATGTCATCAGCGCTTATGCGCTTGGTGTCGTCGTCGGTGCGCCTGTCATTGCCGTGCTCGCCGCGAAGATGGCGCGCCGCACCCTGCTTTTGACACTGATGCTGGTCTTTGCCGTCGGCAATATATTAAGTGCCGTCGCGCCGACCTTCCAATCCTTCACATTCCTGCGCTTCGTCACCGGCCTGCCGCATGGAGCCTATTTCGGCGTCGCCGCGCTTGTCGCGGCCTCGATGGTGCCGGTTTATCGGCGGGCACGCGCCGTCGGACGCGTCATGCTCGGGCTCACCGTCGCGACGCTTCTCGGCACGCCGCTGACGACGTTTTTCGGCCAATCGCTCGACTGGCAGGTGGCATTTTGGTCGGTCGGCATCGTCGGCCTGCTGACGGTGGTGTTGATCTGGTTCTACGTTCCGAAGGACAGGGTTTCCGAAGAGGCAAGCTTCCTGCGCGAGCTCGGCGCCTTCCGCCGGCCGCAAGTCTGGTTGACGCTCGGCATCGCCGCCGTCGGCTATGGCGGCATGTTCGCCATGTTCAGTTATATCGCCTCGACCACGACTGAGGTGGCGATGCTGCCGGAAAGCGCGGTTCCGATCATGCTGGTGTTGTTCGGCGTCGGCATGAATGCCGGCAATTTCATCGGTTCGTGGCTCGCCGACAAATCGCTGCTCGGCACGATCGGCGGCTCGCTCGTCTATAATATCGTCGTGCTGGCCACCTTCTCGCTGACCGCCGCCAACCCCTATATGCTCGGCCTCTCGGTCTTCCTCGTCGGCTGCGGTTTCGCCGCCGGCCCGGCGCTGCAGACGCGGCTGATGGATGTCGCCGCCGATGCGCAGACGCTGGCGGCCGCCTCCAACCATTCCGCCTTCAACATCGCCAATGCGATCGGCGCCTGGCTCGGCGGTCTCGTCATCGCCTGGGGCTACGGTTTTGCCGCGACCGGCTATGTCGGCGCAGCACTCTCCTTCCTCGGCCTCTTCGTCTTTGCAGCGTCCTTCCACCTGGAGCGTCGCAACCGGAGCGCACAGACCATTTGAGGTCGTCAACAATGCGCGCATCGCAGGGTGCGACATTGTGGCGTTAAGCATTTACCCCGCTTGACTTTTTCCGCGTTCGGGACCACCTAGCAACACGTGGCCGACACCCGTTAGCCACGGATTTCAACGGAGCCATCTTCACGATGCCAAGCGACAGTAGCAGTCGATTGCCTTTGCCGTACGCGGCCCTCGTGCGCTGACCGACTCCTGTCGGCTCGCCCGTTCGGGACGCTACGGCGGATCGACGGAAAGGCGAGCCTCACATGAATATCAATCGCTTCCCTCTTCGGGCAGGCCATGCCGCCCGTGCCTTCATCAACAACAGCCGCGGCGCAACGATCGCCGAACGGGTCGAATCCCTGAACGCGCTGAGCATCCAGGAGGCCGGCCGCGTACTGACGGGCATGCCGCTCGACTATGCCGTCAACATTCTCGACCGGCCGGAGCTTCGCAACGCCGCCGAAATCCTGGCGCTGATCAGCGCCGAGGATGCAGCACGGCTGCTGCACGGCATGTCCAACGACCGTGTCGCCGACGTGCTGCTCGAACTCGATGGCGAGACCCGCGCCCGGCTGTTTGCCAGCCTCGACGAGCCGGTGCGCATCGCGATTCAGCACCTGATGGGCTATCCGCCGCGCACCGCCGGCGGCATCATGACGACCGAGTTCGTCAGCGTGCCGGTCAGCTGGACCGTCGCTCAGACGCTCGACCATGTGCGCCAGGTCGAACGCTCGCGCGAGACCGTCTATGCCATCTATGTGCTTGACGAGGTCAGCCATGCGCTCATGCATGTGGTAACGCTGCGCCGTCTCATCACCGGCGAGCCGGATGCTTCCATCCTCTCTGTGGCGCAGAAGGGCAACCCGGTTTCGGCCGATCCGCTGATGAAGCAGGAGGATGTCGCCCGGCTGATCCGCAAGCACGACCTGCTCGCCCTGCCGGTCACCGACGAACATGGGCACGTGCTCGGCATCGTCACCGTCGACGACGTGATCGACACGATGATCTCGGACACGACGGAAGCCGCCCAGAGGTTCGGCGGCATGGAGGCCCTCGGCCAGCCCTATATGAAAATCGGCTTTGCCGGCATGATCCGCAAGCGCGCCGGCTGGCTCGCCGCCCTCTTCCTCGGCGAGATGCTGACGGCAAGCGCCATGCAGCATTTCGAAGGCGAACTGGAAAAGGCCGTGGTGCTGACGCTGTTCATCCCGCTGATCATGAGCTCGGGCGGCAATTCCGGGTCGCAGGCGACTTCGCTGATCATCCGGGCCCTAGCGCTCGGCGAGCTGAAGCTTTCGGACTGGTGGAAAGTGCTCTTCCGCGAACTTCCCACAGGCATCGTGCTCGGCGCGATCCTCGGCCTCGTCGGCTTCATCCGCATTGTCTTCTGGCAGTCGGCCGGGCTCTACGACTACGGCCCACACTGGCAGATGGTCGCCGTCACGGTGTTTGCCGCCCTGATCGGGATCGTCACCTTCGGCTCGATCTGCGGCTCGATGCTGCCCTTCCTGCTGCAGAAGCTGAGGCTCGATCCGGCCAGCGCCTCGGCCCCCTTCGTCGCCACGCTGGTCGACGTCACCGGGCTCGTCATCTACTTCTCGGTGGCGCTGCTCATCCTCAGCGGGACGCTGCTGTAGCGCCTGGAATTTGCCCCTCACCCTAGCCCTCTCCCCGTAAAACGGGGAGAGGGGACGTGCCAAACGCAGCGTCGAGGGTACAGAACCGGTTCGGCTTGCCCCCTTCGCCCCGCGTGCGGGGAGAAGGTGCCGGCAGGCGGATGAGGGGCGGGTTCCGAGCACAAAGCCGGGGAATCATTTCCCCTCGGGCAGCTTCAGAGGCCCATGCGTCTTGATGCTGCGAATGGCAAAGTTCGAGCGGATGTCGCTGACGTTAGGCAGGGTCAACAGCGTTTCCGTCAGCAGCCGCTCATAGGCAGCGAGATCCTCCACCACTACCTCGGCGAGGAAATCGGCGGTGCCCGAGATCAGAAAGCAGGAGACGATCTCGGGGATGGCGAGCAGCGTCTGCTGCTGCGCCTCGGAATTTTCGCGGCTGTGGTGGGCGACCTTGAATTCGACGAAGACGGTCAGGCCGAGACCAACCTCCTTGCGGTCGATATCGGCGGTGTAACCGCGGATGATGCCGGACCGTTCGAGGTTGCGGATACGGCGCAGGCAGGGCGACGGCGAAAGGTTCACCTTTTCGGCAATCTCGACATTGGTGGCGCGCGCATCCTCCTGCAGGCACTTCAGGATGGCGATATCGAATTTGTCGAGATTTGGCATTTTCGAGAATCCAGGTCGTATCAATTGGCAGAAGATTGCGTTTAGCATCATTTTTGAGCCAGAGATAGCAAGGACATGCCCTGCCCTCTGGGGCTAATCTTTTCCTCAACCGGACAGGCTCCGGACGGAGGAAAGGATAGGACGATGACCACTATTGCTTTTTCGGACGACAAGTCACCCTCGCAGGCGCTGGGTTATGCAGGCGGCGCGATTACTGTCTTGATCTGGGCAACCTGGTTTCTTGTAACCCGCCACAGTGCTGCGACGCCGCTCGGATCGATCGACATCGGGCTGATCCGCTTCGGCATTCCGGCACTTGCGCTTTCGCCGGTCTGGCTCAGGACAGGACTGCTGCCGAAAGGCCTGCCGCTTCATCTGCTGGCAATCATGGTCTGCGGTTCCGGCGCGGTCTTCTTCCTGCTGACCACGCTGGCGATCCATTCGACGCCAGCCGCCTCGTCGGGCATTCTGCTTGGTGGCTCGATGCCGCTCGCCACGGCGTTGATCGGAGTGGCGCTGTTTGGGGAAAGACCTGATGGCACGCGTATCGCCGGGCTCGTCGCGATCGTCGCGGGCGTGCTGATCCTGCTCACGCACAGCCTTGCGGACGCCTCGCTGCCATGGACCAGCTTCGTGCTGCTGCCTGCCGGCGCTTTGCTGTGGGCAAGCTATACGCATGCCTTCCGCCGCTCCGGCCTCACGGCCGTGCAGGCGAGCGCCCTGATCGCGGTCTGGTCCTTCCTAATCATGGGAACGCTTGCGCTCGTCTTCGGCATTTCGCTGCCGCAAGCATCGCTGCCGGAAATCGGCCTGCAGGCGCTAAGCCACGGTCTTCTTTCCGGTCTCGTCGCCATGGTCGCCTACGGAACGGCCGTGAGACGACTGGGCGGCACCCAGGCCGCCGCCTTCACGGCGCTGACGCCGGTGTTGGCAACGCTGGGCGGCGGTTTCCTGCTCGGCGAAGCAATCGGCATCGTCGAGATCAGCGCCGCTGTGATCACCGGCATTGGCGTGGCGCTTTCCACCGGCATTGCCGCGCGTCGTTGAGCACCGGCTGCGACCAACAATAGCGAAGCCGCCGGCAGCAATCGCTGCGGCGGCTTTTTCTATGGGGCTAGTGTTGACCACTCAAGCCTGGATGACGACGACCCTGGCGCCGACTTCGACGCGGCTATAGAGGTCGATCACGTCATGGTTCATCATGCGGATACAGCCGCTCGACATGGCAAGACCAATCGATTCCGGCTGGTTTGTGCCGTGAATGCGGAAATGGGTGTCGTTGCCGCCGCGATAGAGGTACATGGCGCGCGCGCCGAGCGGATTGTTCGGGCCGCCCGGCATGCCGCCGGCGAGCCTGCGGTAGCGCTCTTCGCGGCGCTGCATGTTTTCGGTGGGCGTCCAGCTCGGCCATTCCGCCTTGCGCCCGACATAGGCACCCCCGGCAAATGCCAGCCCCTCGCGACCGACGCCCACGCCGTAGCGCATCGCCCGGCCGTTCCCAAGCACATAATAGGCTCGACGCGCCGGCGTATCGACGACGATCGTGCCCGCAGCATACGCGGTCTCGTAAGCAACTTCCTGACGACGAAGCTCCGGCTTGATCTTGTCGATCGGCACCTGCTTCAGCGGAAACTTTTCATCGGGAAGCGCTGCGTAATTCGTCTGACTGTTGAGACCGGTGGAAGAGCAGCCGGCCACAAAAAGAGGCAGAGCAATCAGGAAGCCCCGGCGGGAGATCGACATGAATGTGTCCTTAGTGCGTCGAGAAGATGTCGCAAGCTAAGGAATTTATGGTTAACGAATGGCTAAGAGCCGCCGCCGGCGGCCGATCACGAAGACGTCAGCAGGTGAAATTGTCGGCTGCGATGCCGATCCGCCTCACATATTCGGATAGACCGGCCCCTCGCCGCCCTGCGGCGGCACCCAGTTGATGTTCTGGTTGGGATCCTTGATGTCGCAGGTCTTGCAGTGCACGCAGTTCTGGGCGTTGATGACGAAGCTCTTGTCGCCGTCCTTCTCCACCCATTCATAGACGCCGGCCGGACAGTAGCGGGTCGACGGGCCGGCATAGATGCCGAGCTCGGAGCTTTTCTGCAGGCCCATGTCCTTGACCTGCAGATGCACCGGCTGGTCTTCCTCGTGATTGGTGTTCGACAGGAACACCGAGGACAGACGGTCGAAGGTCAAAACCCCATCCGGTTTCGGATAGGCGATCGGCTTATGCTGCGAGGCCGGCTCCAGCGAGGCCGCATCGGTCTTGCCGTGACCAAGCGTGCCGAAGACGGAGAAGCCGAACAGCGTGTTGGTCCACATGTCGAGCCCGCCGAGCGCCACGCCAAGCGCGGTGCCGAACTTCGACCACAGCGGCTTGACGTTGCGCACCCGCTTCAGATCGCGGCCGATGTCACCCTTGCGCCATTCATTCTCGATCTCGACGACCTCGTCATGGCTGCGGCCAGCTGCGATCGCCGCCGCCAGCTTCTCGGCCGCCAGCATGCCCGACAGCA
>NZ_RQIH01000068.1 GCF_003939025.1 Rhizobium sophoriradicis | reverse complement strand
TTTGGAACCTCGATCCTAATGCCTGCCGGCCGCCGCCCAGCATGCTAAAGCCAGATCCAATCATGCCCTCAAGGCATGGCCGAACGCTATATGCGACGGCTTGCCGACAATCGTCTGCACTCGACCATCAGGCCGGCACATGGCTTGAGAGGCTTGCCGCTTGCCGCTTGCCATGCGGAGCCCGCTAAAATTGGCCTTCATTTAAGCAGTTTCGGGTGATGTGTGGAACATGCAGCGCGAAGGGTGCCGTCAGAATTTCCGATTCCAACTAATCTTTCCGCCGGCCTTTCTGATTTCGCCGCCTCAGGCAACGGAACCATATGCGGTGTAGCTGCTGACAGAACCCGTTGCGCGCTTGATAGTTATGCGACCTATGGCGCGGCGATCAGGATGAGACGCGCGCGACAATCTGGATGAGATTCTTATGTCGCGGTCGGGATGAAGTTATCATGTTGATTGTCGCTGGCAAGAGCTTCATCGTGGTCTGATTGCCGCTCCGCGACAAACTGTGCGGTGCCTTTGATTGTCGCGAATGAGGCTGGCCTGCCGCGCTGGCGTTTGGCCTCCATGGCGGAACGTCGTCGATAGCTTTCGACGTTCATTTCGAAGATCGTTGCGTGATGAACAAGTCGGTCCACCGCGGCACCCGCCCGCAGGCATAGTTTGATAGTTGCAGGATACGGGGTCGGCAT
>NZ_RQIH01000067.1 GCF_003939025.1 Rhizobium sophoriradicis | reverse complement strand
GCGGTGATCGGCGTTGCCACCGGCGATATGGGCATCGAGAAGAACGGCGAGCCTGGCCCCAACTATACCCGCGGCATGGAATTGCGCGGCAAATATACGCTGATCGGCGAGGGCGTGCGCGGTTCGCTCGCCAAGCAGCTGATCGCCAAGTTCGATCTGCAGAAGGACCGCGAGCCGCAGAAATTCGGCATCGGCATCAAGGAGCTCTGGCAGGTCAAGCCGGAGAACCACAAACAGGGCCTGGTGCAGCACTCCTTCGGCTGGCCGCTCGGCATGAAGACCGGCGGCGGCTCCTTCCTCTATCATCTCGAGGACAATCTGGTGGCGGTCGGCTTCGTCGTCCACCTGAACTACAAGAACCCCTATCTCTATCCGTTCGAGGAATTCCAGCGCTTCAAGACCCATCCGGCGATCCGCGGCACCTTCGAGGGCGGCAAGCGGCTCTCCTATGGCGCCCGCGCCATCACCGAGGGCGGTTACCAGTCGGTGCCGAAGCTGTCCTTCCCCGGCGGTGCGCTGATCGGCTGTTCGGCCGGTCTGGTCAACGTGCCGCGCATCAAGGGCAGCCACAATGCGGTGCTGTCGGGCATGCTGGCGGCCGAGAAGCTGGCGGCGGCGATCGCAGCTGGCCGCAGCCATGACGAGGTCGTCGAGATCGAGAATGAATGGCGCAAGGGTGACATCGGCCGCGATCTGAAGCGGGT
>NZ_RQIH01000066.1 GCF_003939025.1 Rhizobium sophoriradicis | reverse complement strand
GATCATATGAAAAGTTCTAGTTCCAGAGCTAGGCGCAGACATAGAAGCTCACAGCAGTTCATCGTGTCCGCTACCGATAGCCGACCGCTAAGCTGCTTCGCCAGATGGGGTCTGCTTGTCGCTTACAGTGTTTGCACTAGGACTTCCGATGTTCGTCTCAACCTCGCAAGACGGCCCTCACCGGCCGCTTACCGATTGCTGCTCCTGCCGCTCCTTGATATAGGCCAGAACATCGCCGAGCCGCTTGTTCTCGACGATCGCCGCATGCGTCACCCGCTGGTCCTTGTCGAACACCTTGTAGGGCAGGGAGTGTCCCTTCCACCGCACATCGAGCCGGCCGTCGGCATAGGCATAGGTCTCGACATAGCGACCAGCCAATCCGCGCGTCACGTCGCTCTCCGCCAGCATGATCCGCTTGCGCTCAAACGAAAACGTCAGCTGCGACCCGACATAGCGCTGCTCGCGTTTGCACAGGATCTCCTTCAACCGATCCGGTGCAAGATTTACCGGCCGGTGCAGGTCATCGGATCGGGCAGGGACAATCGCAAACCGCCCATTGTAGTCCACCATGAAGCCCGGCAGAAACGCATTGCCTGCCTCCATGGTGTCGATGCCTGCCAGTCGCAATTCCTTGACCAGACGATCCTGCAGCGTAAGCGACAAGCAGACCCCATCTGGCGAAGCAGCTTAGCGGTCGGCTATCGGTAGCGGACACGATGAACTGCTGTGAGCTTCTATGTCTGCGCCTAGCTCTGGAACTAGAACTTTTCATATGATC
>NZ_RQIH01000065.1 GCF_003939025.1 Rhizobium sophoriradicis | reverse complement strand
GTTGACAGAGTGCGCACGAATTTCTCCATGGTCCGCTTCGGAAACGTGCTCGGTTCCTCCGGATCCGTCGTGCCGCTGTTCCGGCAGCAGATCAAGGAAGGCGGGCCGGTTACCCTGACCCACCCGAAAATCACCCGCTACTTCATGACCATTTCGGAGGCCTCGCAACTGGTCATTCAGGCGGGCGCCATGGCCGAGGGTGGGGATGTTTTCCTGCTCGACATGGGCGAGCCCGTCCGCATCGCAGACCTCGCCCGCAAGATGGTCGAGCTTTCGGGATTGACCGTCCGCGACGAAGATAATCCCGAAGGGGACATCGAGCTTTCCGTGACCGGCCTGAGGCCCGGCGAGAAGCTTTATGAAGAATTGTTGATCGGGGATAACCCTGAGACAACCGAACATCCCCGGATTATGAAGGCACGCGAGGATTTCCTGTTCTGGCCGGAGCTTTCCAAGAAGCTCAGCTTACTCAACGCGGCATTGGATCGAAACGATATGGTCGCGGCACGCGCGACCTTGGCAGAGCTTGTTTCCGGCTATTCCTCAACCGGTGAGGTTTCGGATCTCGCCTTCACCGGCGCCGAAACCGTTCCGGCAGCCTGACGACAGCGTTTGTAGGCACAGGTCTCGTTCAGCTTACCGTCGCATCTTGGTCGCGTTCCACCCTTGAAGAGATCCACTCGATTCATCGATCCTGTTGCCGGAATACGACAGTCAGAAAAGCGCGGGTTGGGGTCCGCTTCCACAACTTGACAGCGGTGACATCGGTCCTTAGCGAGGCTGGATCAATGACACCTCAGGATCAGCAAAGTGAATTATTTCAGGCAACTCGTGA
>NZ_RQIH01000064.1 GCF_003939025.1 Rhizobium sophoriradicis | reverse complement strand
CTAGGCGGTGTGGACTCTTGGGATTCCCAAGGCTGAGCAAATCAGATTCAAGACTGTCTTTTGGAGGCAGTCATGGGTGTTTTGGATCGTCTGATCCTTCGGGACGAGCAGTGGGAGCGGATATCGCACCACATCATTGGTGACGAGCGCACACGCGGTTCGTCCGGCCGCGACAACCGCATGTTTATGGAAGCGGTGCTTTGGATTGTGCGAACGGGCTCGCCCTGGCGCGATCTGCCAGAAGTGTTCGGCGAGTGGAACAGTGTCTTCCGTCGTTTCAGCCGCTGGAGCCGGAAGGGCATCTGGTGGCGCATATTCGAGGCGATGGCGGACGATCCAGACTTCGAGTACTTGATTGTTGATTCCACCATCATCCGCGCCCATCAGCACGCTGCCGGCGCAAAAAAGGGGCTGAAGATCAAGCCCTTGGCCGCTCCCGCGGCGGATTGAGCACCAAGATCCACATGGCCGTGCGGGGTCTCGGTTGCCCGGTCCGCTTCATATTGACCGCAGGCCAGAAGGGCGATGCGCCGCAAGCCGACGCCCTGATCGAGGGCCTACCCGCCGACATCATCATGGCCGATACCGCCTATGACAGCAATCACCTGCGCAATGCCATCGCCGATAAGGGCGCCGTGGCAGTGATCCCCAACAATCCTTCGCGTGCGCGAAAATACCCGCTCGACAAACATCTCTATGCTCAGCGACACCTGATCGAATGCTGCTTTTCTAAACTCAAGCAGTTCAGAAGGGTCGCGACGCGCTTCGAGAAAACCGCCGAAAACTACCTCGCCGTCGTCACTATCGCGGCGACAATGCTATGGATCAGATAACTGTCCACACGACCTA
>NZ_RQIH01000063.1 GCF_003939025.1 Rhizobium sophoriradicis | reverse complement strand
GTTGACAGAGTGCGCACGAATTTCTCCATGGTCCGCTTCGGAAACGTGCTCGGTTCCTCCGGATCCGTCGTGCCGCTGTTCCGGCAGCAGATCAAGGAAGGCGGGCCGGTTACCCTGACGCACCCGAAAATAACCCGCTACTTCATGACCATTTCGGAGGCCTCGCAACTGGTCATTCAGGCGGGCGCCATGGCCGAGGGCGGGGATGTTTTCCTGCTCGACATGGGCGAGCCCGTCCGCATCGCAGACCTCGCCCGCAAGATGGTCGAGCTTTCGGGATTGACCGTGCGCGACGAGGATAATCCCGAAGGGGACATCGAGCTTTCCGTGACCGGCCTGAGGCCCGGCGAGAAGCTTTATGAAGAACTGTTGATCGGGGATAACCCTGAGACAACCGAACATCCCCGGATTATGAAGGCACGCGAGGATTTCCTGTTCTGGCCGGAGCTTTCCAAGAAGCTCAGCTTACTCAACGCGGCATTGGATCGAAACGATATGGTCGCGGCACGCGCGACCTTGGCAGAGCTTGTTTCCGGCTATTCCTCAACCGGTGAGGTTTCGGATCTCGCCTTCACCGGCGCCGAAACCGTTCCGGCAGCCTGAAGGCGACAACTCGCAAGCGTTGCGCGCGGGAAATTCAGCTTCGCACGACAGGCGCGAAGCCTGTGCTGCCCCGATCCAAGCAAATCAGGGCGACCATATAGGCGAAGATCGGATCCAGTGCCTTCTGATTGAACATGATGCCGACGCTGCCGGTAACTACGTAGCTGCTGGTGAGCAGAAGAGCGAGCGCTATGGACAGGTCCCTGCCAGGACCGGGTTCCTTTTTCCACGCGGCTATCACGGGCGTCAGGAGCAGCAGCGAAAGCGCCGCGATGCCGACAACGCCGGCGTCAATTCCCGCTGTCAGAAAGCCATTATGAACATGCGA
>NZ_RQIH01000062.1 GCF_003939025.1 Rhizobium sophoriradicis | reverse complement strand
GGGAAATGTATCCGACTGTCAAATTTGACTTCCTTGGATACCAGTTCAGGCCGCGACAGGTGGCGACTTCACAGCGGAATGAGTTCTTCTGTGGCTATACCCCAGCGGCCAGTCCGGCGGCGCTAAAATCGATGCGGGCCACGATCAAGAGCTTGAACATTCCGCGGCAAACGCCGGGGACGCTGGCTGAAATCGCCAAACAGATCAATCCGCTCCTCCGGGGATGGATTGCCTACTATGGGCGGTTCAGTCGTTCGGACCTGTTCTCTCTGGCTGACTATGTCAATCGGAAGCTCAAGGCCTGGATCATGCGAAAGTACAAGCGCTTTCGGTTCCACAAAACTCGGGCTTCGCAGTTCCTGCGGCAACTTGCCCGAGATAGACGGGACCTCTTCGTACACTGGCAGGCGTTCGGAACGAACACGTTTACCTGATGGGAGCGGTGTGAATCGAGAGGTTCACGCACCGTTCTGCGAGAGGCCGGCAGGTGAAATCCCTCCGGCCTACTCACCCCTGGCTGACTTTCCTCGGTGCGTTGCGCTGCGACCAGATGACCGCGCCCTGCGTCTTCGATGGCCCGATCAATGACGAATGTTTCGACGCCTACGTCCGACAGCAGTTGATCCCGACCCTCAAGCCCGGCGACATCGTCATTCTCGACAATCTCGGCTCCCATAAGGCCAAGACCATTCGCGATGCAATCAGGGCGGCCGGCGCCAGACTAATGGTTCCTGCCGAAATATTCCCCCGATTTCAATCCGATCGAGCAGGCCTTTGCCAAGATCAAGCACTGGATGCGCCTGGCTCAGAAGCGAACCATCGATGACACCTGGCGCCACATCGGACAGCTCGTCACAACCATCGAGCCCAGCGAATGCAGCAACTACTTCGCCAATGCCGGATATGCTTCCGTGAAAACCTGAAACGCTCTAGG
>NZ_RQIH01000061.1 GCF_003939025.1 Rhizobium sophoriradicis | reverse complement strand
GGCAGGGGGCCAAGAAAAGGTGGGAATGCGCTACTTCATTACAGGGACGGCCGGTTTCATCGGTTTTCATCTGGCCAGGCGCCTGCTGCAGGAGGGGCACGAGGTAACGGGCTTCGACGGCCTCACGCCCTATTACAACGTCAAGCTCAAGGAGATGCGCCATGCGGCCCTCTCCCAGTTCCCGGCCTTCAAACCGGTCATCGCAATGCTCGAGGACCGGCCGGCGCTGGAGGCGGCTGTCCTCGCGGCCAAGCCCGACATCCTGATCCACCTCGCCGCACAGGCCGGCGTCCGCTACAGCCTGGAAAATCCCGAAGCCTATCTACATTCGAACGTCGAAGGCTCATGGAACATTATGGAAATCGCCCGGCGGGTCGAAGTCCGCCATCTGATGCTGGCCTCGACATCATCGATCTATGGCGCCAACGCGACCGTCCCCTTCCGCGAGACCGATCGCGCCGACGAGCCGCTGACCATTTACGCCGCGACGAAAAAATCGATGGAGCTGATGGCGCACAGCTATGCCCATCTTCACAAGATTCCGACGACGGCCTTCCGCTTCTTCACCGTCTACGGCCCATGGGGCCGGCCCGATATGGCACTGTTCAAATTCGCCAAGAACATGCTCGAGGGCCAGCCGATCGAGATCTACGGCGAAGGCAATATGAGCCGTGATTTCACCTATATCGATGACCTCGTCGAAGCGATCGTCAGATTGTCGGCAATTGCGCCCCGCGAGGAAAATCGCCTCAACGACGCGGCGGTCGAAACGCTTTCGCGCCAGGCGCCCTTCCGCGTCGTCAATATCGGCGGTGGCCAGCCGGTCAGCCTGATGGATTTCGTCGAGACGGTAGAAAAGGCACTCGGCCAGCCTGCCATTCGCCAGATGCTGGCGATGCAGAAGGGCGATGTGCCGCGCACCTTCGCCGCCCCCGATCTGCTTGTCGCGCTGACGGGCTACAAACCGGCAACGACCTTGGACGTCGGCGT
>NZ_RQIH01000060.1 GCF_003939025.1 Rhizobium sophoriradicis | reverse complement strand
CTAGTTGTGAGCTTTCAGGAGGTTGTCCATTCGGCCCTGGTCGAGAAAGCTGAGGTTGTCAAAGCTTCAGTGATTCTCGGAGGACCGAATGAACATTCACAAGAATGCCCGTTTGACACCGCGGCGTCGAGAGGAGATGGCGCGCGCCGGTATTGATGGCGCTTGTTCCAAAGCCGATGCTGCGCGGACATATGGGGTGACGTCGAAGGTGGTCGCTCGTTGGACGGCGCGCTTTCTGGCGGATGGCGCCGCCGGCATGGCGGACCGGTCGTCGCGGCCGCGGACAAGCCCGAGACGAACCGCGGCCAACATTGCCGGCGAGATAGCAGTGTTGCGCCGACAGCGGCTGACGGGCAAGCACATCGCCAAGCAGACGGGCGTGTCGGCGGCAACGGTGAGCCGGGTGCTCAAGCGCGCCGGTCTTTCCAGGCTGAAGGATATCGAGCCGGCCGAACCGGTGCGACGCTATGAGCGCGGGCGGCCCGGCGAAATGATCCATATCGACATCAAGAAACCTGGCCGCTTCAGCCAGGTTGGCCACCGCATCACGGGTGATCGAACCCGCCAAAGTTCGCGCAGGGGCAAAGGCTGGGGCGCTGGCTGGGAGTACGTTCACGTCGCCATCGATGACGCCTCGCGCGTTGCCTTCTCGCAGATATTGCCAGACGAAAAGAAGGACAGCGCGGTCGCCTTTCTCAAGGCGGCACTGACCTACTATAATACCCTCGGCATTACCGTCGAGCGCGTCATGACCGATAACGGTCCCTGCTATGCCTCAGGCGAATTTGCCCGCGCCTGCCGCGAACTTGGCCTCAAGCACGTCCGAACAAGACCCTATACGCCAAAAACCAATGGCAAGGCCGAACGCTTCATTCAGACCGCGCTTCGGGAATGGGCCTATGCCGTCGCATACCCAACCTCGGACATGCGAGCCGACCAACTGCCAAAATGGCTCCATCGCTACAATTGGCATCGACCCCATGGCAGCCTAAAATATAATACACCAATCAGCAGACTCGGCCTGACCGAGGACAACCTGTTGAGGCTCCACA
>NZ_RQIH01000005.1 GCF_003939025.1 Rhizobium sophoriradicis | reverse complement strand
CATGTGCGCGCCGAAATCGGGCCGATCGCCTCGCCCGACAAGATCCAGTTTGCCCCCGGCCTGCCGAAGACCCGCTCGGGCAAGATCATGCGCCGCATTCTGCGCAAGATCGCCGAGGATGATTTCGGTGCTCTCGGCGATACCTCGACACTTGCCGATCCTGCTGTCGTCGACGATCTGATCGCCAACCGGCAAAACAAGGCGACGGCCTGACAAACACAGAGCCGCTCCGCCTCCAGGACCTGGGGCGGCTCACTTTACATTGCAGGCTGAATATTAGACGGCTGCACAAGGCCCGGGCTCGACAATCCTTGCTTAGAAATCGATCGCCCGGCCATTGACCTCGTAATCGCCGAAGCGGGCCGGCTCGGCTCCGCCGCGGCCGCCGATCTCCGGCGGCAGCTCCAGCGGCGTCCGGTTCTTTCGCCGCTCCTCGGCCTCGGCAAGTGCACGCTGGGCAGCCGGAGGCAGCATTCTTCGCGGCGGCTCCGATCCTTCGGCCGTCGGCGTTTGGCTATTGTCGTTATCGGCGTCCTGCATGGCTTCTCCTGCCTGAAAACATTGAAAATGGCTGGTGAATAACCAAATCATAATGCGCCGTCGTTGGGATTGAAAGCTTGCGACGCCGAAATTGGAGTTGGAGATTCGCAATGAACCTCGTTCGCACTGCCATGTTGCTTGCCTTCATGACGGCGCTTTTCATGTTTGTCGGCTTCCTTATCGGCGGTCGGGGCGGCATGATGATCGCATTTCTCATTGCCGCCGGCATGAATTTCTTCTCCTACTGGAATTCCGATCGCATGGTGCTGGCGGCCTACCGCGCCCAGCAGATCGACGAGCGCAATGCGCCGGAATTTTTTGCGATCGTGCGCGATCTCGCCCGCAATGCCGGGCTGCCGATGCCGAAGGTCTATCTCTACGACAGCCCGCAGCCGAATGCCTTCGCAACCGGCCGCAATCCTGAAAATGCCGCGGTCGCCGCCTCGACAGGGCTGCTCCAGGCACTGTCTCCCGAGGAAGTCGCCGGGGTGATGGCGCATGAGCTCGCCCATATCCAGAATCGCGACACGCTGACGATGACGATCACGGCAACGCTTGCCGGCGCGATCTCGATGCTCGGCAACTTCGCCTTCTTCTTCGGCGGTAACCGCGAGAACAACAATCCGCTCGGCTTCATCGGCGTCCTCGTCGCCATGATTGTGGCGCCGCTTGCCGCCATGCTGGTGCAGATGGCGATCAGCCGCACGCGCGAATATTCGGCCGACCGCCGCGGCGCCGAAATCTGCGGCAATCCGCTCTGGCTCGCTTCGGCACTCGGCAAGATCGCCCGCGGTGCCGCCCATGTGCCGAACGAGGATGCCGAGCGCAATCCGGCGACGGCTCATATGTTCATCATCAATCCGCTCTCCGGCGAGCGCATGGACAATCTGTTTTCCACGCATCCGAACACGGAAAACCGCATTGCCGCGCTGCAGGAGATGGCGCAAAGCGGCATGAATGTCTCGACGGGACCGGTTCGTGCTGTTAATCCGACGCGCAAATCGCGCTCTGTTCCGAATACGGGTCGCGGTGGTTCGCAACCGCCAAGAGGTCCGTGGTCTTGAATTCAGACGGCACGAAAAAGCCATTCCGTAAACAGAAACCTTCCGCCGATCGGCCGGCCGACCGGTCGGCGCCTGTTAAGCCCGGCCTGCAAGCCCGTGCCGCGGCGGCAAAAATTCTCGCCGCTGTCGTCGACCGCAAGCTGCCGCTCGACGGCGCTCTCGATCACGAACATGGCAATCCTGCCTATAAAGCGCTCGGTGAAAGCGACCGGGCGCTTGTCCGCGCCATTCTGAACACGACGCTGCGTCATCTGCCGCGCATCGATGCGGCGATCGCCTCGCTGCTGGAATCGCCGCTGCCGGAGGGCGCGCGGGCGCTGCATCACGTTCTGGCAATCGGCGCGGCGCAGATTCTCTATCTCGACGTGCCCGACCATTCGGCCGTCGATCTTGCTGTCGAGCAGGCCAATCAGGATCCGCGCAATCGTCGTTTCGCCAAGCTGGTCAACGCCGTGCTACGCCGGCTCGGCCGCGAAAAGGAGGAGGTGCTGGCAGAGATCGGCAAGGTCGCGCCGATGCCGTCCTGGTTCCTTGCGCGGCTGGAAAAGGCCTATGGCCGGGAGGCAGCGCTGGCGATCTCGCAATCGCAGCTCGAACCGGCGGCGATCGATCTGACCGTCAAATCCGACGCCGAGGGCTGGGCAAAGAGGTTGAACGGCGTTGCCTTGCCCACCGGCGGCGTGCGGCTTGCCGCTTTCGATGGCGGCATTCCGTCGCTCGAGGGTTTCGATGAGGGCGCCTGGTGGGTGCAGGATGCAGCGGCAAGCATTCCGGCCAGGCTTTTCGGCGATCTCGCGGGCAAACGTGCGGCGGATCTCTGTGCTGCACCCGGCGGCAAGACGGCACAGCTCATCCTTGCCGGCGGCGCGGTCACCGCACTCGATCAGTCGGAAAGTCGGCTAAGACGGCTGCGCTCGAATCTCGACCGGCTTGGCCTGACGGCGGAAACGGTCGCGGCAGACCTGACGACATTCAAGCCGCCCGAAGGCTTCGATGCGATCCTGCTCGACGCCCCCTGCTCTTCCACCGGCACGACGCGCCGGCATCCTGACGTCTTATGGACCAAGGGGCCGGATGATATCGCCAGGCTGGCGGCGCTGCAGGAGCGCTTGCTGCGCCATGCGCTGACCCTGCTGACGCCCTTTGGCATGCTGGTGTTTTCAAATTGCTCGCTCGATCCCGCCGAGGGCGAGGAGGTCGTCGCCCGTGTTCTTTCTGATACGGATGCAATCGAGCGCGTTCCGATCAATGCGGGCGACTGGCCCGGCCTTGAGGCAGCGATCACGCCGCTCGGCGAATTCCGCACGCTTCCGACCATGCTGAAGATGCCTGAGGGCATCGCCTCCGGCCTCGACGGCTTTTACGCAGCGGTGCTGCGACGAGCGAGCTGACCAACCTTAAAAGTCGGAGCAAACCATGCGGGGTTTAAACCCTCGCATCATCGCCACGGTGCGTTGTGAACCGTCGAATGATCTCAACTAAAATGCGGTAATTTGCATATATTCGAACTTTGTCACGAATTAATTCATTGCGGGCGATGAAATCGGCCGCTTTTCACCTATTCTTAACCACGAGGGTCAATAGACAATAGAATATGCAGTCCGGTCGGCGTTTTGCGAGCATGTATGTTCGGGAAGCTTGGCGGCGCGCCTTGCGCCGCGTCGCGTTGCTGCGCCTGAAGCTCTTTCGCCATTCGATCAAGGTGCCCGAGCGCCTGATCGTCGCGCCGACCGATCTTCGCGGCATCGATCCGCATGTGGCTGAAGAAATTCTCAACGGGCGGTTTCTTCTGGCCGGGCGCATGCTGGAAACGAACGGCAAATCGCCCTTCACTTTCACCCTGCCCTCGCGGCCCTTCGCGACCCGCCTCCACAGTTTCGGCTGGCTGCGGCATATGCGCGCCCACAAGACGGAACGCAGCGCCGCCGCCGCCCGCACCGTCGTCGACAGCTGGCTCTCGATCCATGCCGGCCGCATGGAAGGGATCGCCTGGGACACCGACGTCACCGCCCAGCGCGTCATCGCCTGGCTGTCGCATTCGCCTGTCGTGCTGCAGAATGCCGACCGCGGCTTTTATCGCCGCTTCATGAAGTCGCTGGCGTTTCAGGTGAGATTTCTGCAGCGCATGGCGCCCTATACGCTCGGCGGCCTGGAGTTGTTTCGCCTGCGCATCGCGCTCGCCATGGCGTCCGTTGCCATGCCGGCCCGCGCCTCCACGCTGAGAAGGGCGGCGCAGGCGCTCGATCGCGAATTCGATAGCCAGATTCTGCCGGATGGCGGCCATATCTCACGCAATCCGCGCGTCGGCCTTGAACTGCTGCTCGATCTGCTGCCGTTGCGGCAGACCTATGTCAATCTTGGCCATGAACTGCCGCAGAAGCTGATCTCGGGCATCGACCGCATGTATCCGGCCTTGCGGTTCTTTCGCCATCAGGATGGGGATCTGGCGCTTTTCAACGGCGCGACCTCGACGCTTGCCAACGAGTTGATGTCGGTGCTGAGATATGACGAGACCGCCGGCCAGCCGTTCAAAGCTTTGCCGCAGTCGCGCTATCAGCGACTTGCCGGGGGCAGGACGGTGATCATCGCCGATAGCGGCGCGCCGCCTGCAGGCGGCGCGGTGCGCACTGCGCATGCCGGCAGCCTTTCCTTCGAGATGTCGTCGGGCCGCCATCGCTTCATCGTCAATTCCGGCTCGCCGAAATTTGCCGGGCACCGCTATGTCCAGATGGCGCGCACGACCGCGGCGCATTCGACCGTCATCCTCAACGACACTTCCTCCAGTCGCTTTTCGCTCTCGCCTTTCCTCAACCATGCGATCACCGAACCGGTCAGGACGGTAACGGTCGAGCGTGCGGAGACGGAGGATGGACGCGACGGCATCAAGCTCAGCCATGACGGTTATGTGAGAGCATTCGGCGTGCTGCATGAGCGTGAGCTGACACTCAATGCCGCCGGCACGATCGTAACGGGCCACGACCGGTTGGTCGTCCGTGACGGATATGACAGCGACGAGCCCCTGAAGGCGGTCGCCCGGTTTCATATCCATCCTTCGATCGTGCTGCAGCAAAGCGACGGCGAGTCAGTGCTGCTGACTGCGCCGGACGGCGAAAGCTGGCTGTTTTCCGCCCCCGGCAACGAAGTGCTGATTTCCGAGGACATTTTCTTTGCCGACAGCTCCGGCATTTGCGGCTCGGACCAGATCGAGATCGACTTCGATCTTGCCGAGAAGACGGAAATCCGCTGGTTTTTATCCCGCAAGGGTTAGCGCCTGTTTGCGCGGCGGCGAAGCTGTGCTAACGCGGCGCAAGCAGAACCGAAGCCCGAACGGAGAAAGTTCATGGCCGTCATTTCCAAGAAAATCCCCGCACCGGACAAGGTCGAAATCAAGACCGCGCTCCTCTCCGTCTTTGACAAGACCGGCATCGTCGAGCTCGCCCAGGCCTTGTCTGAAAGAGGCGTGCGCCTGCTGTCGACCGGTGGCACCTACAAGGCGATCGCTGCTGCCGGTCTCGCCGTCACCGATGTCTCCGACATCACCGGTTTTCCGGAGATCATGGATGGCCGCGTCAAGACGCTGCACCCGACAGTGCATGGCGGCCTGCTGGCGATTCGTGACGACAGCGAACACCAGGAAGCGATGAAGAAGCACGGCATCGAGGCCATCGATCTCGCCGTCATCAACCTCTATCCTTTCGAGGAGGTGCGCGCGGCCGGCGGCGATTACCCGACGACCGTCGAGAATATCGATATTGGTGGTCCGGCAATGATCCGGGCATCGGCCAAGAACCATGCCTATGTGACGATCCTGACCGATCCCGACGATTATGCCGAGTTCAAGGAGCAGCTTTCGGCCGATGCAGGCAAGACGGCCTACGCCTTCCGCCAGCGCATGGCCGCCAAGGCCTATTCCCGCACCGCGGCCTATGACGCTGCGATTTCCAACTGGTTTGCCGAAGCGCTATCGATCGACACGCCGCGCCACCGCGTCATTGGCGGTGTGCTGAAGGAAGAGATGCGCTACGGCGAAAACCCGCACCAGAAGGCCGCCTTCTATGTGACCGGCGAGAAGCGCCCGGGTGTTTCGACGGCTGTCCTTCTCCAGGGCAAGCAGCTCTCCTATAACAATATCAACGATACCGACGCGGCCTACGAGCTGGTCGCCGAGTTCCTGCCGGAAAAGGCGCCTGCCTGCGCCATCATCAAACACGCCAACCCCTGCGGCGTCGCCACCGGCTCCAGCCTGGTCGAAGCCTATCAGCGGGCGCTTGCCTGCGATTCCGTTTCCGCCTTCGGCGGCATCATTGCGCTGAACCAGATATTAGACGGCGAAACGGCCGAAGAGATCGTCAAGCTGTTCACCGAGGTGATCATCGCCCCCGATGTCACCGAAGAGGCAAAGGCGATCGTCGCCCGCAAACCTAATCTCAGGCTCCTGTCCGCCGGCGGCCTGCCCGATCCGCGCGTTACAGGGCTGACGGCGAAGACCGTCTCCGGCGGCCTGCTCGTCCAGAGCCGCGACAACGGCATGGTCGAGGATCTGGAACTCAAGGTCGTCACCAGGCGCGCGCCGACGGCGCAGGAGCTCGAGGACATGAAGTTCGCCTTCAAGGTCGGAAAACACGTCAAATCGAATGCCGTGGTCTATGCCAAGGACGGCCAGACGGCCGGCATCGGCGCCGGCCAGATGAGCCGGGTCGATTCGGCCCGCATTGCTGCGCTGAAGGCCGAAGAGGCCGCCAAGGCGCTCGGCCTCGCGGTTCCGATGACAAAGGGTTCGGCGGTTGCCTCCGAAGCCTTCCTGCCGTTTGCCGACGGTCTTCTGTCGATGATTGCCGCGGGCGCGACGGCGGTGATCCAGCCGGGCGGTTCGATGCGTGATCAGGAGGTTATCGATGCCGCCAATGAACACGGCATCGCGATGGTTTTCACCGGCATGCGCCACTTCCGGCACTAATTGGGCGTCTATGCCCGATCGGCCGGATAGGGCGTGCGGACGAGCAGCACCAGTCCGCCGGCGAGGAACAGGATCAGCGTCGCCATTCCGAGCCGCGGTGATCCGCTCATATAGGTCACCAGCGAAAAGAGCAGCGTCGCCATGAAGCTCGTGGCGCGCCCCGAAAGCGCATAGATGCCGAAGTACCGGCCGGCTTCTTCAGGGCTGACGCTGCGGGCGAGATAGGAGCGCGACGAGGCCTGGACCGGCCCGAAGGCGAACCCGATCAACAGGCCGTAAAGGATATAGGCCTTTTCCGCGGCGGTGCCGAAGAGGCCGCCGGAATCCGTCGTCGGCAACGCCACCAGGCCAAACATCGTGTAACCCGGCCCGGTCGAGATGATGCCGATGGTGGCGAGAAGCAGCATCGTGAGGCTGATAACAACCGTCACCTTCGAACCGACGCCCTTGTCGATGCGGCCGGCGATCAGGCAGCCGAAGGTGGCAATGACGTTGAGGATGATGCCGTAAAGTCCGATTTCGATCGTTGCCCAGCCGAACATGCCGGCGGCAAAAACGCCGCCGAGGATCAGCAGGCCGTTGACGCCGTCCTGATAGATCATGCGGGCAATCAGGAATTTGAGGATGCCGCGCCGCTCTTTGAGTTCGCCGAGGGTGTTCCTGAGCTCCGACAGGCCGGCGCGGATGGCGGTGCCGAAGGGCAGGCCTCTGCCGACATCGGGCGTGAAGAAGAACATCGGCAGGATGAAGATCAGGTACCAGACGGCCGAGATCGGCCCGGTGATGCGTGCATCCTGGCCGGTCTTGGGATCAAGGCCAAAAAGCGGGTCGAGGCCGAGAACGGTCTTGCCGCTTTCCGGGCTTGCCGCCAGAAGCGTGACGACAGCAATGAGCACGATGATGCCGCCGAGATAACCAAGCCCCCAGGCGGTGTTGGAAAGCTTGCCGACCTCGTGCTTGGCGACCAGCCGCGGCATCAGCGAATCATTGAAGACGATCGAAAACTCGGCCGAAATCGAGGCGAGGATCATGAAGATTACGGGATAGAGGACAGGCGAACCAGGGGCTGCGAACCACAGGCCGAACAGACTTGCGATCTTGACGACGGCGAAGAAGCCGATCCAGGGCTTGCGCGCGCCGGACTGGTCGGCGATCGAGCCGAGAACGGGCGAGAGCAGGGCGATGATCAGCGACGAGATCGTCGCCATGTTGCTCCAAGTCGTCTGCGCCGACACCGGGTCATCGGTCAGGCGGGAGACGAAATAGGGTCCGAAGATGAAGGTGGTGACCACGGTGAAGAAGGGCTGCGCCGCCCAGTCGAAGAACATCCACCCCCAGATGCCCTTCTCCGTGGCTTTCGGCGGCTGCGTTCCTGTCCAGTCTATGCGATTCAACATCCGCTCCTTTTTTGGCGGACTGTCTCACCTCGCCCGGTCGCGCGCAAGATCGGTCAGGATGCCGGCGGCCACGGTAATGCGCGCAAGATTGGGATCGCCGCTGTCGCTGAGGCTCGAAAGCTCTTCGACGATGCGGTTGATGCGGACGCGATCCTGGGCATGCCAGGCCTGGACGGGCAGCTTTTCCTTGCCGTGGTCGAACAGGGCCGAAATGACGATGTCGCGCCGGGCGCTGGCGATCTGGTCGATGCTGCGGGCGAGTGCCAGATTTTCGTAGTGGTCGGAGGTGAGGATCCGGCCACCGGCCGCAAGCAGCCGGGCGATCCGGAAGGTCTTCGACACCGCGAAATAATTTTCCGCAGCACGCACCAGCGGCTCGCCGGTGCGCTCGGCAATCTGCATGATCTCCGGCACCAGCGCGAAGCTCTGGAGGTTGGCGATCTCGGCAGCGAGCTTTTCTGGCACACCCGCCTGGACGTATTCCGCCTGTCGTGCGGCAGCATCGGCGGCTGCTTGTTCTGCAAAAGCAGGCCGCAACTTCTTAAGAGCGGCCTGCAGCCGGCTAATCACCTCGGCCATATCGGCCTTGGTCATGGCGGTCTTCAACAGCAGGCGCGTGAGAACAATAAAGCTGTGGCTGATTTCCTCGTAGATGCGGTTCTGCATCTCGCCCGATATCTTGCCGTCGAGCGCATCCGTCTCGGCCCAGAGTCGGGTGAGGTCGAAACCGTCACGCGCGACGATTGCGGCGCGCACCACTTCCGGCGCCGAAGCCGCCGTTGCATCCATCATCGCTACGATAAAGCTCGGCCCGCCGCGGTTGATCGCTTCGTTGGCTAGCACGGTCGCGATGATTTCACGCCGCAGGCGGTGGCTGGCGATATCGTCGGCGTTCGACTTCTGCATTTTGACCGGGAAATAATTCGACAGCGTCGACGCAAAATAGGGGTCGTCGGGCAGATCGCTTGCGGCGAGCGCGTCGAAGAGCACGATCTTGGCATAGGACACCAGAACGCCGATTTCCGGCCGCGTCAGCGGCTTGCCCGCCGTATAGCGTTCGGCGAGGGTCTGGTCGTCGGGCAAGGTCTCGACCTTGCGGTTCAGCTGGCCGGCGGCTTCGAGCACGCTCATGAAGCGGCCGAGCTCCAGCCCATTTGCCGTACCCTTGCGCTCCGTCAGCGAGATCGCCAGCGACTGGAGATAATTGTTGCGCAGCACGAGAGCCGCCACTTCAGCGGTCATCGACGAAAGAAGCTGATCACGTTTCGCCCGCGTCAGCCGTCCGTCATGCATCGCAGCCGCCAGCGCGATCTTGATGTTGACCTCGACGTCCGAGGTATTGACGCCGGCCGAGTTGTCGATGGCGTCGGAATTGCAGCGCCCGCCCCTGAGGCCATAGGCAATGCGGCCCTTTTGCGTGACGCCGAGGTTGGCGCCCTCGCCGATCACCTTGGCGCGTACCTCCGCCGCGGTGATGCGGATCGGATCGTTGGCGCGGTCGCCGACCTCGGTATCGGTTTCGGAGGACGCTTTCACATAGGTGCCGATACCGCCGAACCAGAGCAGGTCGACCGGGCTTTTCAGGATCGCCGTCATGATCTCGAATGGCGTGGCCACGGCTTTGTCGATGCCGATTGCCGCGATCGCTTCCGGCGTCAGCGTCACCGATTTTGCCGCGCGGGAAATGATCATCGCACCTTTCGAAAGCATGTTTTTGTCGAAATCCTGCCAGCTCGAGCGCGGCAGGTCGAAGAGCCGCTGGCGTTCTGCCAGCGTCTTTTCCATGTCGGGATCGGGATCGATGATGATGTCGCGGTGGTCGAAGGCGGCGACCAGCCGGATCTTCGGCGACAGCAGCATGCCGTTGCCGAAGACGTCGCCCGACATGTCGCCGACGCCGGCGACGGTGAAGGGGGTCGTCTGGATGTCGATGTCCATTTCGCGGAAATGGCGTTTGACAGTTTCCCAGGCGCCGCGGGCGGTGATGCCCATCTTCTTGTGGTCGTAACCGGCCGAGCCGCCGGAGGCGAAGGCGTCGTCAAGCCAAAAGCCGGCTTCCTGCGCCAGCGCATTGGCGGTGTCGGAAAAGGTTGCCGTGCCCTTGTCGGCGGCGACGACGAAATACGGGTCGTCGCCGTCAAGCCTCACCGTATCCGTCGGCGGCACGATCTCGGCCCCGGAGATATTGTCGGTGATCGAAAGCAGGGTGCGGATATAGGTCTTGTAAGCCTCGCGGCCGGCATTGAAGATCTCGTCGCGGCTGCCGCCGAGGGGAAGCTTTTTCGGGTAGAAGCCGCCCTTGGCGCCGACCGGCACAATGACGGCGTTCTTTACCTGCTGCGCCTTGACGAGGCCGAGCACCTCGGTGCGGTAATCCTCGGCGCGGTCCGACCAGCGCAGTCCGCCGCGCGCCACCTTGCCGAAGCGCAGATGCACGCCTTCCACCTCGACGCCGTAGACGAACATCTCACGGAAGGGTTTCGGCTGCGGCAGTCCGTCGACCAGGTGCGGATCGAGCTTGAAGGCGAGCATGGATTTCGGCGAACCATCAGGGTTCTTCTGGAAATAGTTGGTCCGCAGCGTGGCGTCGACGATGTTGACGTAGCGGCGCAGTATGCGGTCGTCGTCGAGACTTGGCACCTCGGCGAGCTCGGCCTCGATCCCCTGGTGCAGCTCGGCAAGCTTCTTCACGCGGGCCTTCTCCGGCAGCTTGGGATCGAGCGTGTCGTGGAACAGCCGGAAAATGGCGGCGGCGACGCCGGGATATTTGTCGAGCGTCGTTGCGATATAGTCCTGCGAATAGGCGATGCCGGCCTGGCGGAGGTAGCGCGCATAGGCGCGCAGCACATTGGTCTCACGGGCCGAGAGCCCCGCCGAAAGGATCAGCCGGTTGAAGCTGTCATTGTCGATCGTGCCGGCAAAGGCGGCGACGAAGGCTTCCTCGAGGGCGGCGCCATAGCGCTGCAGGTCGATGTCGCGGCCGTTGCGGGTCTCGAGCTCCATGTCATGCAGCACCACGAGTTTGGTTTGACCGTCAGCAACCGGCACTCCGATATCGAAGGTGCGTTCGCTGACGACATTGAAGCCTAGATTCTCGAGAAGCGGCACACGCCGCGACAGCGCCAGCTGGCCGCCGGCTTGGAAGATCTTCAGCGAGAGGATGCGGCTCTGGTTTTCCTGACGATGATAGAACTGGATGCGGATCGGCTCGCCGGCGGCGCAGGCACCGATATCGGCGAGGTCGGCGACGGTTTCCTCCGGGGTGAAGGAATCCTGAAAGGCCTGATCGACTGATATTTTCGGCGCTTTCGGCCCGGCTAGCGCTTCGAAACGGTCGTCCCAGCGGGCGGTGATTTCACGGATCGTCTGCTCGAGCTTCGCCTGCGGAATGCGGGGCGTCTTGCCGCCGGAGCGGCCGATGATGAAATGCACGCGCGCCACGCCGCCTTCGGGGAAAGCCGGATAATAGGCAGAGACACGGCCGTCATAGACGGTCTTCAGATAGGTGCCAATCCGCTCGCGCACGATCGAGTCGTATTCCTCGCGCGGCACATAGACGATCACCGAGACGAAGCGGTCGAAATGGTCGATGCGCGGCAGGACGCGCACGCGCGGCCGGTCGGCCAGATCGTTGATCTGCTCGGCAAAGCTGGCAAGCAGTGTCGTGTCGATCTGGAAAAGATCATCGCGCGGATAGGATTCCAGCGTGTTATCAAGCATGCGGCCGGAATGGCTCATCGGGTCGAAGCCGAAATGCTCCTTCACCTTTTCGATCTTGGAACGCAGCAGCGGGATTTCCGAGGCGAGCGACGTATAGGCTGTCGAGGTGAACAGGCCGACGATGCGCAGTTCGCCGGTGACATTGCCCTCGGCGTCGAAACGCTTGACGCCGACATAATCCATATAGGCGCGGCGATGGACGATCGATTTCACATTTGCCTTGGTGACGATCAGGAAGTCGGGGCCGTCGAGGAAGGCGAGGATCTCAGGCGTCGTCGTCACGGCATCCTTGCCGGTACGCAGCACCCGAACATCGGGATTGGAGAGGATGCCGAGGCCCGTGCCCTTGTCGCGCTCGACCTTGGCATCGGAACCCTTGCCGGAATAAACATATTCGCGCATGCCGAGGAAGGTGAAATTCTCGTCGCGCAGCCAGTGGAGGAACGCCAGCGCCTCGGCGTGTTCGGCCTTCCTGCGGCCGGCGCCATTGGCCGAAAGCTCGGCGATTACCACGTCGAGCTTGGAAAGCATCGGCTTCCAGTCCGAGACCGACAGACGGACCTGTTCGAGCACGGTCTGGATGCGTTTGACGAGATCGGCCGCCTGGCCGGAATTCAGCGGGGCGATATGGAGCTGGATATGGCTGACGCGTGTGGCGGGATCGCTCGGCTGATCGGCGGAATAGAGCGCAGGCGCCTTGCCCTTTTCCATCACCAGGATGGGATGCACGGCCATGAAGAGATCGCGGTGGGTACTCGTCACTTCACCCATGACCGATTCATAGAGAAACGGCATATTCCGGTCGGTCACCGAAAGCACCGAGACGGCAATGCCGTCAGGGGCCACACCGCCGATGGTGTCGATACTGACGCGCGGCGTCTTGCCGTTCCAGGCGGCAAGTTCTTTTGCCGAATGCACGGCAGAAAGCGCCAGCATTTCAGGCGTGTAGCGTTCGAGATCGTCATTGCTTGCCCGGCCGAAGAGAATTTCCGGATCGAGACGGGCCTCGCCCGTCGCCTTGGCGACCTTACGCGCGCCTTCGATCTGTTTTTCCCGTTTCGGATTGTTTCTGGCAGCCATGGATCGCCTCCCGCAATGGACTGATTTTCTGCAAGCTAGCAGAAGATTCTTCGAAAAAATCTCTAAAATAGGGGCCAGCGCGATGGTTTTGACGCTTTTTTGGCGCCGGAAATGGGAAATTGTCGGAGATTTTTCCGATTTCGTAGCCAAAACACACGTCGACGGCCATCTTTTCCCTTTTTCTTTCGCCGCACATTTCCATGCGCAGGTGAAGAATGGTTGACAGCGTGGCGTCAAAAAGATCATCAAACGCCATCATCATGCGGACCTTGATACCATGTCGGAAAATGCAGCGGGCGCAGTCATCGTCATCTCCAGCCATGTCGTGCGCGGCTCGGTCGGAAATCGAGCGGCGGTCTTCGCACTGGAGACGCTCGGCCATCCGGTCTGGGCGCTGCCGACCATCATCCTGCCCTGGCATCCCGGCCATGGCCGTTCGACGCGGCTGACATTTGCGGAAGCCGATTTCGACGCGGCGATCGACGATTTGATCCGTGCGCCCTGGATCGGTGAAGTCCGCGCGGTGCTTTCGGGCTATTTCGGCAATGCCGCCCAGGCGCGCTCCGTCGCCCGGCTGATCGCTGCACTGCGCCAGAACAATCCCGAACTGCTCTATGTCTGCGATCCCGTGATGGGCGACCTCGGCGGCCTCTACGTGCCGGAAGCAACGGCCGAGGCCATTCGTGACGATCTCATCCCGCTCGCCTCGCTGGCGACGCCGAACCGCTACGAGCTCGCCTGGCTGTCGGGAGCAGCGCTTGACGACAACAGCGCGATCATGGAGGCGGCGCTGGCGCTCGGGCCGTCGCGTATGCTCGTCACCTCGGCGGTGCCGATGATGGCGGGTGGTACCGGCAATCTCTATCTTTCCGGCCGTCACGCGCTTCTTGCCGAGCACCGCGTCGTCGAGAACCCGCCGAACGGTCTCGGCGACCTGCTCGCCGCGGTTTTCTTGTCGCGCCTGCTATCCGGTCTTGAGGATGAAAAGGCGTTGCAGCTTGCCACCGCCAGCGTTTTCGAAGTGCTGGCGCGTGCCGTCAAGCGCGGCAGCAACGAGTTGATGCTGGCAAGCGACGCGTCAAGCCTTTCGAGGCCGATGGCGATGGTGCAGATGCGCCGGCTCGTGCATCCGGCGCAGCGGCGGAAAAAATGATGCGTCTGCCAGTGTGCTCATTTTGCGGTGCAGCAGTTGATCTTGTCTTCGGCGCGCGCTAATCCAGAAGAATGCAGCGTTTTCCAAACACCCTTCTGGACGGCTATCGCAACTTTATGAACGGGCGTTATGCCGACGCCCGCGACCGATATCGGCAGCTGGCCGAAAACGGCCAGAGCCCGAGTACGCTGGTCATTGCCTGTTCGGATTCACGCGCAGCTCCCGAGCTGATCTTCGATGCCGGCCCAGGCGAGCTTTTCGTTATCCGCAACGTCGCCAATATGGTGCCGCCCTACGAGCCGGATGGGCATTTCCATTCGACATCGGCCGCACTGGAATTTGCCGTGCAGGCGCTGAAGGTCTCGGATATCGTCGTGATGGGCCATGGCCGCTGCGGCGGCATCCGTGCAGCACTCGATCCGAACGTCGAGCCGCTGTCGCCGGGCGATTTCATCGGTCGCTGGATGTCGCTGGTCAAACCGGCAGCCGAGCAGATCCAGAGCAATGACGTGATGACGGCAGCCGAGCGGCAGACGGCGCTGGAGCGCGTTTCGATCCGCAATTCGATCGACAATCTCAGAACCTTTCCCGAGATCAGGACGCTCGAGGAGGCAGGGAAATTGCATCTCCACGGCGCGTGGTTCGATATTTCGACCGGCGAACTCTGGGTTATGGATGCCGAGACACGCGACTTCATTCGTCCCGAGATCTAGGGACCTGCCGCTTTATCAGTTTTTTAAGAATTTCCGTTAAGCTTCTGTCAGTGGTCGCGCGACCGACGTTTTTGATGACCGTGGCGATTGGCGATGAAATTCGAGACCATCAAAAAGGTTATCCTGGCGGCCATCATGCTGCCCTTCGTCTTCATGCTCATTGAAGGCGTCGTCGTCATCCGGACTTCCCTGACGCAATACAGGAACCTCGAGAAAGACCGGCAGTTCGCCGACGTGCTTGCCCGCGGCGGGTCAATCGCCGCCACTGAGATCCTGAGTGAAATCGGTGCCACGCGCCACTATCTCGCTCATCCCAGCAGCAAGACTGCGATGGACATGCAGCGAAGCCGGGCGACGCTCGATGACGAACGCCGGGCTTTTTACGCCAGCCTGCCTTCCCGCGATGTGCTCGATGAAGAGCTCGTGGACGAATTGTCGACTCTCGGCCTCGCCTATAGCCGCATCATCGCCGCCCGAAGCGCCGTCGACCAGGGCCGTTATGCCGGCAGCGATCCCGGTTCCATCTACTGGTACGCGGCCCTCAAGCAGCTTGCCGTCGTCGATGCGCTCTCGCCGCTGATCAGCGACCCGGTGCTGCTCGAGAAATCCAACCAGCTGATGGGCATCATGCTGACCTACTATGGCGAAAGGCTGATCACCGGGATTGGCACGCGTTACCTCGACCGCGGCCCCTCCGCTAGATTTCCGGTGGAGCTGTTCGTGCAGGGAAAGGTGATGATCGGCGAGGGCATGGATCACATGGTCTTCCACTCCGAAAAGTCGATCGAGCGCGATATCGTCGGCTATCTCGGTCGCAGCAGTCAGGTGAAGGCGAATGCCATCACCGATGCGATCCTCGCCGGATCGCGGCCGACGCGCGCAGTACGTGACGTCTGGGCCGCGGCGCAGAACGAACGAATGAGTTTCCTGCAGCAGAAGATGATCGAGGCCGCCAGAGATATTCACGACACCGGCGAGAACTTTTCGACGCGTTCGCACCTGCATTTGACGCGGATTCTCGCGCTGTGTGCTGGTCTGCTCATCCTCGCCACGTTGGTGATGGTGCTTGCGGCACGGGGTCTGCGCCTGATCGACCGGCTGACGCTGGACCGCGAGGCGCTGGTGGCGGAGTTGCGCAACGCCGCCCAGACCGACCTCTTGACCGGCCTGTATAACAGGCGCGGCTTCGAGGTCGCGGCATCCGCGCTTCTGACCCAGGCCGAACACGGATCGCGCTGGATATCCGTCGTGCTGTTCGATCTCGATCATTTCAAGAGGATCAACGATATCTATGGTCATGACGCGGGCGACGCCGTGCTTCGCCATGTCGCGGGTGTCGCGCGCGAGAATTTCCGTTCTTTCGATCTGCTGGTGCGTCACGGCGGCGAGGAGTTCCTGGCGCTTCTACCCGATTCGACGCCAGACGACGCTGCAATCGTTGCAGAGCGGGTGCGGCTGGCGATCGAGATGGCGGAAATCCCGTTACCGAGCGGCGAGCTGCTCAAGGTCACGGCGAGTTTCGGATGCGCCGGCCGGGCAAACGACGGCGCAAGCCGGAACTTCGAGGATCTTGTCAAACGCGCAGATCTGGCGCTTTACGCCGCCAAGGCGTCCGGCCGCAACTGCGTCGTTTCCGGGCCGGTCGTGCCGGCTCCGCCGCAGGAGGAGCGCCGCAAGGCAGCCTCCGGCGGTGGTTTCGATGCGCGCCTATGAAAAACGCCGCATATTGCAGCGGCGTTTCGCGGGATCATTGTCTCTGAAGGCTTATCTGCCGCCGTCGATCTGCTGGCCGATATAGGCAATCGCCTGCTGATAGACGCTGGCGGCGTTCCAGCCCTGGATGGCAGCGAAATTCGGCTCTCCCGGCTGATAACCGGCGCCGGCGCGCCAGCCGTGACCCTTGAGAAAATTGGCGGTCGAGGCCAGCGCATCGGCGCGGGAGGCGACCATGTCGACACGGCCGTCGCCGTCGCCATCGGCGCCGAACCGCACGACGTTCCTCGGCAGGAACTGCGTCTGGCCGATTTCACCATGGGCGGCACCCTTTGCCTGCGGGCTCAGATAACCTTCGGAGACGAGCTGGAGCGCGGCATAGAGCTGGTCGGTGAAATATTCCGAACGACGGCAGTCATAGGCAAGGGTCGAAACAGCCGACAGCGTATGCTGATTGCCCATATAGCTGCCAAAACCGGTCTCCATGCCCCAGATGGCGATCAGCGGGCCGGCGGGAACGCCGAAGCGACGCTCAAGCGATGCAAAAAGGGCCTGGTTGGCGGCCTTCATGCTGCGGCCACGGGAGATGATGGCGGCTCCCCCGCGCTTCTGCATGAAGGCGTCGAAGGAGAGCTTGAAGCTTTTCTGGCCGCGGTCGGCGGCGATCGTCGGCTTGTTATAGTTGACATTGGCGAAGGCGCGGCTGAGCACCGATTGGCTGACGCCGTTGGCCGCTGCCGTCTGTTTGAAATCGGCAACCCAGGCATCGAAGCCGGCGCTGGTATTGCCGCATTGCGCTCCTTGCGCGAACGCCGGTACCGTATGGAGGACGCCCATTACCGCAGCGGCCGCCAGAAACAACTTTGTCATGCGCATTGAGAAACCCCGCTCTCGATCTGCATAGTTTTTAGGCGGGCAAGAGAATGCCAGTCACCCGCGATTTTGTCACGATCACCTTTTAGCGAACGCTTATACAGCTGTATTGCTTGAAAAAGCCCCGCTCACCGAGCAGGGCTTTAACATCTTATGGTTTACAAATGGTGTCAGGCGGCCTGCTTGCGCGGCTTGACCAGGCCGCGATTGACGAGCAGCTCGGCGATCTGGATCGCGTTCAGAGCCGCGCCCTTGCGCAGGTTGTCGGAGACTACCCACATATTAAGGCCGTTTTCAACCGTCGCGTCCTCGCGGATGCGCGAGATGTAGGTCGCATCTTCGCCGGCGGATTCATAGGGCGTGATGTAGCCGCCGTTCTCGCGCTTGTCGATGACGAGGCAGCCCGGCGCATCGCGCAGGATGTCGCGGGCCTGGTCGGCGGTGATCTCGTTTTCGAACTCGATGTTGACCGATTCCGAATGGCCGATGAAAACAGGTACGCGCACGGCGGTGCAGGTCACCTTGATCTTCGGATCGAGCATCTTCTTCGTCTCGGCCAGCACCTTCCACTCTTCCTTGGTATAGCCATCTTCCATGAAGCTATCGATGTGCGGGATGACGTTGAAGGCGATGCGCTTGGTGAACTTCTTGTTCTCGATCGGGTCGGCGACGAAGACGGCGCGTGTCTGGTTGAAGAGTTCGTCCATGCCGTCCTTGCCGGCGCCGGAGACGGACTGGTAGGTCGAGACGACAACGCGCTTGATCTTGGCGAAGTCATGCAGCGGCTTCAGCGCCACCACCAGCTGGGCGGTCGAGCAGTTCGGATTGGCGATGATGTTGCGCTTGGTGAACTGGCTGACGGCATCCGGGTTCACTTCCGGCACGATCAGCGGCACGTCGGCGTCGTAGCGCCAGGCCGAGGAATTGTCGATGACGACGCAGCCCTGCTG
The DNA here is from genome assembly GCF_003939025.1 of Rhizobium sophoriradicis. Classification (GTDB taxonomy): domain Bacteria; phylum Pseudomonadota; class Alphaproteobacteria; order Rhizobiales; family Rhizobiaceae; genus Rhizobium; species Rhizobium sophoriradicis. The sequence continues at coordinate 379,431 of NZ_RQIH01000005.1, read as the reverse complement.
GCCGATCTTCGGGGAAAACTTCTTGGAAACCTCGCCGCCGGCCGACATCAGGCAGATGTCGGTGTCGGAGAAATCGTAGTTCTCCAGATTGGAGACCTTCAATGTCCGGTCACCATAGGACACCTCGGTGCCCTGCGAACGCGCCGAGGCGAGCGCCACGACCTCATCGGCGGGGAAGCCTCGTTCGGAGAGGATGTTGAGCATCTCCCGGCCGACATTTCCGGTCGCTCCCGCGACTGCTACTTTGAAACCCATTTCTCAAGCTCTCTTTCTCTTCTCTCCTCTTGTCCGGTGAGGGGAAAGGCGCGACGGATCGCGTCTTCCTGTCCCCAGCCGAGCCGGGGAGAGAGCGGCAGGCCAGAGACGTCAGACGGTTTTCGTCGTCGTTTTGGCCTTGGTTTTGGCAGAAACCGGAACGGCAATATCCACCCCGGCAACCCGTGCCCGGTCATTGCATCCGGCAATGGCGTGTTCGTCTCGAACCATGGAGATTCCTTTTCCGCTGTCGCTCTTAAAAGGTTTTCCACAGGAGTCAAGGTTTTTGCGCGGGCGGCTGCCAGACGGAAGGAGTGCTGTCGTAAGGACCGCCTGGGAACGGACCGTTCTGGTTCGATCCAGCCGTCTAGGTATATCCACGGACGCGCATGAGCACGCGGAGGAGGGCGTCGGGCACGATCTGAGGTGGCGTCCGCCGCAAACCGCAGCGAAATTTCCTTCCAGCGGAGCGCGCGATGCACGCGACAGAGCTCCCCCGCTGTTAGACTAAAGTCATAATCCCAAAGCATCCCTCTTTTTGATCCGCCGTTTCTGGCACACTCCCGTCAGGCGTGTCGCGGCCAGGGGTATGCTTGAGGAGAGTAGGCCGCGCGCGTTGCTCATCACTCTGTGGAGGACAGACAATGGCAAATGTCGCAAGCATCGACGGCGCGAAGGCCGGTCCGATGACGGGCGAGGAGAAGAAGGTCATCTTCGCTTCTTCGCTCGGCACCGTTTTCGAATGGTATGATTTCTATCTTTACGGCTCGCTCGCCACCTATATCGGCGCGACCTACTTCACCCAATATCCCGAGGCGACGCGCAACATCTTCACGCTACTCGCCTTTGCCGCCGGCTTCTTGGTGCGTCCCTTCGGCGCGCTGGTATTCGGCCGTCTCGGCGATCTCGTCGGCCGCAAATACACCTTCCTCGTGACGATCATGATCATGGGTCTGTCGACCTTCCTCGTCGGCATCCTGCCGGGTGCGGCCACGATCGGCATCGCAGCTCCGATCATCCTGATCGGCCTGCGCCTGCTGCAGGGATTGGCGCTTGGCGGTGAATATGGCGGTGCGGCAACCTATGTCGCCGAACATGCGCCGAACGGGCGCCGCGGCTATTTCACCTCGTGGATCCAGACGACGGCAACGCTCGGCCTGTTCCTGTCGCTGATCGTCATCATTCTGGTTCAGTCCATCATGGGTCCGGTTCAATTCGCCGCCTGGGGCTGGCGCATTCCGTTCCTGGTCTCAGTCGTCCTGCTCGGCATTTCCGTCTGGATTCGTCTGAAGATGAACGAGTCGCCCGCATTCCAGCGCATGAAGGCGGAAGGCAAAGGCTCCAAGGCGCCTCTGACCGAAGCTTTCGGCCAATGGCGCAACGCCAAGATCGCGATCATCGCGCTTCTCGGTGCCACCATGGGCCAGGCGGTCGTCTGGTACGGCGGTCAGTTCTATGCACTGTTCTTCCTGCAGAACGTGCTGAAGGTGGATCTGCAATCGGCCAACATCATGGTTGCGATCTCGCTTCTGCTTGGAACGCCGTTCTTCGTCATCTTCGGCGCGCTCTCGGACAAGATTGGCCGCAAGCCGATCATCATGGCCGGTCTTCTCATCGCCGCGGTGACCTATAATCCGCTATTCAAGGCGATGACCTGGACAGCAAACCCGGCACTTGCCGAAGCGCAGGCCTCGATCCGCGCGACGGTCACGGCCGACCCGGCGGACTGCAAGTTCCAGTTCAACCCGACGGGCACGGCGAAATTCACCAGCTCCTGCGACGTGGCGACGGCGTTCCTGACGAAGAACTCGGTGCCTTATGACGTCGTTGCAGGCCCTGCCGGGCAGCCGGCGACGGTGAAGGTTGGTAACGCGACGGTTCCGAGCTTTGACGCCGCTGCCGCCGGCGACAAGGCGAAGGGCATGACTGCCGCCTTCGAAAAGAGCGTCAACATCGCGCTTCACGATGCCGGCTATCCGCTGAAACGCGGTGTCGCCAAGGTGCCGGATGCCAAGCTCGATGCCTTCATCGCCGCCAATCCGGAACTGGCGCTCAATGCCGAAGCTATCCGCGCCGGCGCCAAGGAAACCATGCCGGCGGCCAAGCTGGTCGAAGGCAAGCTGCTGACGGCCGATGAGGCCAATGGCGTCACCGACATGGCGGTTTATACCATCGCCAATGGCGGCAATTTCGCCATGACCGCCGATCCTGCCCGCGTCAACTGGGTCGGCACGGTTGCGATCCTGTTCGTCCTCGTCCTCTATGTGACGATGGTCTACGGCCCGATCGCTGCACTTCTGGTCGAGCTGTTCCCGACCCGCATCCGCTATACCGGCATGTCGCTGCCTTATCACATCGGCAACGGCTGGTTCGGCGGCCTGCTGCCGGCAACCGCCTTCGCGATGAGCGCTGCTGCGGGCGATATCTACTACGGTCTCTGGTATCCGATCGTTTTTGCGGCGATCACGCTGGTGATCGGCCTGATCTTCCTGCCGGAAACGAAGAACAGGGACATCCACGCGATGGATTGATGACGCACTCGCGTCTCAGAAGCTCTAGAAACCGGCCCGGCGCTCACAAGGCGCCGGGCTTTTCCATGTCAGGGAACAGGCGCTTGGCGAGCGGCCAGCCGTCCGGCGCCAGTTTGAAGAGCAAACCGCAGCGGGCAAAGACGATCGCCATCAGCAGCGAGAACCAGGCGCCGAAGGCAAGGCCGGCGATGACATCACTCGGATAATGGGCGCCGACCATGACACGCGTCATGCCGAGCCAGATGGCGCAGGCGATGAAGGCAACGCGGTAGCGCGGAAACAGAAGCGCGAAGGCCGCAAAGAAGGCGCCGACCGTGGTGGAATGGCCGGAAGGAAAGCTTTCGAAAGCGGAATGGCCCGAAAAGGGCGTGAAAGAAAACATGCCGTAGTCGTGGAAGTGATCGGGACGAGCCCTTCCGATCGCCCGCTTCAAAAGATTGGCGAGGAGCCCTGAGAAAACGACCGTGGTGAAGAGATAGGCGCCGATCCAGCTGACATAGAGTGCCTGCGCCCTGGCTCGCGCCGTCTTCAAGAGCTTGTAGCCCGCCCTGCCCTGGAAGAAGAGCAGGATACTGGTAATGATTAGCCAGGCGGAATCGCCGAAACCGGTCAGGAGCTCGCCAAGCTGCTTCACCGATTCAGGAGGCTCGCTGGCGCCTATCGGCGCATCGAAGAGCAGCATGGAAAGGATCACGGCGTTGATCGTGATGAAGAGGCAGGCCTGCCAGCGCAAAGGCGGCATGGCAGCGTCGCTCCGGCGCCAGCGCCTGTCCAGGGAAGTCCAAAATGCCCGCATTTAGTCGTCCGTTCAAAATAGCCTTCGAGCGCGGCGCGTCCGACAGGCGCTCTATCACTTTGTGGCGCATAAACCGGAAATTCATACGACGGCTGAGTATGCGCTCGTGAAATCCGGCGCAAAAATACACGAGATTATGGCCAAGGATAGCCCGTTTTGGCTAATTCGACTGAACCGCGGATTGTTCATCCATGAAAAAAGCCCTCCGCATGCGTAATGCGAAGGGCGGGAAACTGTTTCACGTGAAATATATCAGGCGGAAAGCGCCTTGAACTCGGCAAGGATCGCATCGCCCATCTCGACGGTGCCGACCTGCCTTGCGCCATCGGCCATGATGTCGCCGGTGCGGATGCCCTTGTCGAGCACGTTGGCAATCGCCTTTTCCAGATCGTCGGCCTCCTTCACCATGTTGAAGGAGTAACGCAGGCACATGGCGAAGGAGGCGATCATGGCGATCGGGTTGGCGATGCCCTTGCCGGCGATATCAGGGGCAGAGCCGTGCACCGGCTCGTAGAGCGCCTTGCGCTTGCCGGTCTTGCCGTCCGGCGCGCCGAGCGAGGCCGAGGGCAGCATGCCGAGCGAGCCGGTCAGCATGGCAGCGACGTCGGAGAGCATGTCGCCGAAGAGATTGTCGGTGACGATGACGTCGAACTGCTTCGGCTGGCGCACCAGCTGCATGCCGCCGGCATCGGCGAGCATATGTTCGAGCTGAACGTCGGAATATTTCGCCTTGTGCGTCTCGGTGACCACCTGGTTCCAGAGCACGCCCGACTTCATGACGTTGCGCTTTTCCATGGAGCAGACGCGGTTCTGACGCGTACGGGCCATTTCGAAGGCGACGCCGGCGATGCGTTCGATCTCGTAGGTATCGTAGACCTGCGTGTCGATGCCGCGCTTCTGGCCATTGCCGAGATCGATGATTTCCTTCGGCTCGCCGAAATAGACGCCGCCGGTCAGCTCGCGGATGATCAGGATATCGAGGCCTTCGACCAGTTCCGGCTTCAGCGAGGAGGCCGAGGCAAGGGCCGGATAGCAGATGGCGGGACGCAGGTTGGCGAAAAGCTGCAGATCCTTGCGCAGGCGAAGCAGGCCGGCTTCCGGGCGCACTTCATAGGGCACGCTATCCCATTTCGGGCCGCCAACGGCGCCGAACAGAACGGCATCGGCGGCAAGCGCCTTCTGCATGTCGTCTTCCGAGATCGCCGCGCCATGGGCATCATAGGCGGAGCCGCCGACAAGGCCTTCGTCGGTGACGAAACCGGCATTCATTGCCTCGTTCATATAGGCGATGATCTTGCGGACCTCGCCCATGGCCTCGGGACCGATGCCGTCACCCGGCAGCAGGAAAAGATTGCGCGCTGTCATGGAGCCCTCCTGGAAAAACAAGCTGCGGCTTCTTAGACCCCGGAAATGGGCATTTCAAGCGAGAGAAAGGGTGAATCGGTACGCTTCGCTCTCAGCGCCGATAGTTGCTCCGACGCCTCCAACTGGAATAGAACGGAAGGCTCCAGCAGATATTTCCGGAATGTTTCCATGCCTTCAGCGCCTCTCCATCTCGACACGCCGCTGGCTCGAACAGCCGCTGATTTCAGCGCCAGCGGCAAGCCGCTCTGGCTGAAGCTCGACGCACTGCAGCCCTCCGGTAGCTTCAAGCTACGCGGCGTCGGCCGGCTTTGCCAGCACGAGGTGGAAAATGGCGCGCGCGAGATCTTCTGTGCTTCCGGCGGCAATGCCGGTATTGCCGCAGCCTATGCCGGCCGCGCGCTCGGCGTGCCGGTCACGATCGTCGTGCCGGAGACGACGGCGGCCGACGTCCGGCAGACGATTGCGGCAACCGGCGCCAGTGTCCTCGTGCACGGAGCCGTTTTCGACGAGGCCAATGCCCACGCGGTCGAACGCGCCCGGAGCCGCAAGGCGAGTTATGTGCATCCTTTCGACCATCCGCTTTTGTGGGATGGCCATGCGACGCTGGTCGACGAAGTGGTGGCGAAGGGCGCAAAATTTGACTGCGTCGTCACCAGCGTCGGCGGCGGCGGGCTGCTTGCCGGCATTGTGGAGGGCTGAAGCGAAACGGGCTTCCCGACGTGCCTGTGATTGCCGTGGAAACCGAAGGGGCGGCTTCGCTGCATGAAAGCCTCAAGGCAAATGAGCGCATTATCCTGCCTGCCATCACCTCGATCGCCACATCGCTCGGCGCGCGGCAGGTCGCCCAGCATGTCTTCGACCTGCCGAAACAGCATCCGATCGAAAGCGTTCTCGTCAGCGATGCCGATGCCGTTGCCGCCTGCCTGAAATTTGCCGATGCGCGGCGCATCCTGGTCGAGCCGGCCTGCGGTGCCGCCCTTGCCGTTGCCGATGTCCATGCCGGGCTGCTGGCGCGCTTCGACAATCCACTAATCGAAGTCTGCGGCGGCATCGGCGTGTCGCTGGAAAAGCTGAGGCTCTGGAAAGAGCGGTTTCTCTGATCTCTAAAGCGCGTCGCGTTCTTTCGGATTCGCCTCCTTGCGCTTAAAGTTCTTTGTTGAAGCATGTCGTTGCCGCAAAACCGCTGCACAGTTGCGCGGCATGCTTTAGAAAAGAAAAAGCCGGGCAAAGGCCCGGCTTGATCGATCGTCATTCGTTCGGGCTTTAAGCGGCCCAGGGATGGGCAGAAGCGTTCTTCTTTTCGAATTCGTCGATCGCCTTGCCCTTTTCCAGCGTCAGGCCGATATCGTCGAGGCCGTTCAGCAGGCAGTGGCGCTTGAACTCGTCGAGATCGAATTTGATCGAACCGCCGTCGGGGCCGGTGATTTCGAGGTTTTCCAGGTCGACGGTCAGGATGGCGTTGGAGCCGCGCGAGGCGTCGTCCATCAACTTATCGAGGTTTTCCTGGCTGACCTTGATCGGCAGGATGCCGTTCTTGAAGCAGTTATTGTAGAAAATGTCGGCGAAGCTGGTGGAGATCACGCAGCGGATGCCGAAATCGAGCAGCGCCCAGGGAGCGTGTTCGCGCGAGGAACCGCAGCCGAAATTGTCACCGGCGACCAGGATCTTGGCATCGCGATAGGCCGGCTTGTTCAGGACAAAATCGGGATTTTCGGAACCGTCTTCGTTGTAACGGGCCTCGGCGAAGAGGCCGGTGCCGAGACCGGTGCGCTTGATGGTCTTCAGATAGTCCTTCGGAATGATCATGTCGGTGTCGATGTTGACGACCGGCAAGGGCGCTGCAACGCCCGTCAGCTTGACGAATTTATCCATGACCATGCTCCATTTCAGCAAACGTACTTTCCTGAATTTGCATCTAGTCCAGTTTTTCGCCGAAATGAAGGAGAATCTTTCGAAAGTGGCGGCCACGCGGCGTTTCGCGCGGCCGTCAGGGTGCGCGCGTTCTTACTTGGTCGGGGCGTTCAGGCCCCAGAGGACGCCGAACGGATCGCGAAGCTGGCCGTAGCGGTCGCCCCAGAACATCAGTTCGATAGGCATGACGACCTCGGCGCCGGCCGCAACCGCGCGCTCCCACCAGAAATCGATATCGTCGATGACCAGCTGGATGGCGAAGCCTTCATGACCTTTGAAGGGATGGCCGTATTCGGGATAGGCATCGGCCAGCATGAGGGAGCTGCCGTTGATATAGAGATGAATATGCATCGTCCGGCCGCTCTCGTCGACCGGCACCCTATGGGCCTCCTCGGCGCCGAAGGCCTTCATGTAGAATTCCGCGGCCTTCACCGCGCCATCGACCGTCAGATAGGGCAGCAGGCCATTCTTGACCGGCGGCATTTTAACCGGATTGTTTTCCGTCGTCGTATCCATGCTCGTCCTCCATCGTTTCTGAGCGCCGGCGGAATGCCTGGCTGCTTCAAAGACGTATCATGGAAGCATGATCCGACAGTGTCGGTCAGTTTTTTCTGGAAAGCAGTTCAGAGGTCGATGATCGTGCCGCGGCCGTCATTCCAGATGCGCATTTCGCGTTGGCCATTATTTGCCTTGGCGCGGACCGGAGCGGGCTTCATCTTCATCGAAAGGGCGCGGCCGACCATGAGCACGGTCAGGATGCCGCCGACGGCAAGCGTCACCGAAAAGGTGAGAAGCAGCATGGCGACAAAAACGGTGGCGCCGGCAAGCATGAAGAAGATGGAGCGAATGTTCTGCATGGGTTTGATACCTTTCTACAGAAAGGAATGTGGTCCTTCTTTTTTCTCTCTGCAAGGCAAGCATGGCTTTTTGTTGTCTTGCCGGGCTTTGCGAAGCTTGGCACTAATGAGTGATGAGCCGAACCATACCTCTCCGTTCCCTGCATCTGCGCCGCTCGGTGCTGAGCGTGCCCGCCATCAATCTCCGGGCGCTTGAAAAGAGCCATTCCCTTGATTGCGATGCGGTTATTTTCGACCTGGAGGATTCCGTCTCGCCCGAGAAGAAGGGGCAGGCGCGGGAAAATCTACGCGGCTTTTTTGCCGGGCCGCCGCTTGAGGGCAAGGAGAGGATCATCCGCATCAATTCTTTGTCATCCGAATTCGGGGCGGCGGATCTCGATCTGGTCAAGGCGCTTTTGCCCGACGCCGTTCTCCTGCCGAAGGTGGACGAACCTGGCGATGTGACTGACATCAGCGATCTGCTTGCCGATGCGGAGGCGCCGGAGGCGCTGCGCATCTGGGCGATGATCGAGACACCGCGCGGCGTGCTGAATGTCGGAGCGATCGCCGGAGCCGGCCGCACGCCGGGTGCAAGGCTCGATTGTCTCGTCGTCGGGCTTAATGACCTGCGCAAGGAAACGGGCGTGCTTCCCCAGCCGGGACGGAGCTATCTCGTGCCGTGGCTGATGCAGGTCGTCCTTGCGGTCAGGGCCTATGGGCTCGATGCGATCGACAGCGTCTTCAATGATTTCAAGGATGCCGAAGGCTTCGACGCCGAATGCGGCCAGGGCCGCGCCATGGGTTTTGCCGGCAAGATGCTGATCCATCCCTCGCAGATCGAGCCCGCCAACCGGCATTTCGGGCCGAGTGCGGAGGAGATTGCGGAAGCCGAGGCGGTCATATCAGCTTTTGCCGATCCTGACGCCAGGGGCCTCAATGTCATCAACGCCAACGGGCGAATGATCGAACGGCTGCATCTTGTCCAGGCCGAGGCTCTGGTTCATAAAGCTCGCCTGATATCTGCAAGAAAGCCCGCCTGATGAAACTCTACCGCTTCCTGACCGGTCCCGACGACGCCTCGTTCTGCCACAAGGTCACCGCCGCCCTCAACAAGGGCTGGTCGCTGGAGGGTTCGCCGACCTATGCCTTCAATGCCGCAACCGGCGCGATGCAGTGCGGCCAGGCCGTCGTCAAGACTGTCGAAGGCAAGGATTACGATCCGGAGATGAAACTCTCCGAGCAGTAAGACTTAATTCCAGGATAGACGCCTAACGCTCCGCGGCTTCCTCGGCGCTGGCCTCGATCCGCTCCATATCATCGTCGCTCAGCCCGAAATGGTGGCCGATCTCGTGGATCAGGACGTGGGTGATGATATCGCCGAGCGTCTCGTCATTCTCCGCCCAGTAATCGAGAATGGGGCGCCGGTAGAGGCGGATGCGGTTTGGCATCTCGCCGGTTTCCACCGTGAAACGTTCGGAAATGCCCCTGCCCTCGAAAAGGCCGAGCAGGTCGAAAGGGGTTTCCAGCGCCATGTCCTCGAAAACGTCGTCATCGGGGAAATCCTCGATCTCGATCGTGAGGTTGGTCGTCAGCTGACGGAATTCATCGGGCAGATGGCTATAGGCCTCCATGGCCAGCGACTCGAAAGTGCTGATCGTCGGCGCATGGCGGTCCCGCCAATCATCGCTCTGGTCTATGCGGGCCATGAATGTTCCTTCCTTTGCGGGCCCATATAGAACCTTTATCGCCGATTTTCGAGTGCGGAATCAAAGGCAGGAATAAATTCATAGAAAATGGTTGTTGACTCTTCTTCCGCTCTCTGGAATCCATAAGAACATAACAGGAACAAGACGGATCGGAGAAACGCCATGGCGCAGAACGCCCTGGCGCGCGAGCGGCTTTTTGCGCTCCGCGAAACCATCGCTAAGTTGGAGGGAAAGCCCGCGCCGGCGCTTGCGGCCGCGGAGCAGGAAGCCTTGGCGCAAGGACGCAAGACCCGCCAGGAGCGCATTCTGCCCCCCTTGCCGTTTGGGGTGGAGTTTGTCGATAGGGCGCTGGAAGGCGGCCTGCCCCTCGATGGGATTACCGAATTCCGCTCCGCGCTGTCTCGCGATGCGGGCGCGGCAAGCGGGCTGGCGATGGCTGTTGCCGCGCGGCTGCAGAAACAGGAATCAGATGCCGGCAGGCTTATGCCGTTGCTCTGGATCGGCGATGCCGTCGGCACGTTGGAGGCCGGCCGTCCCTATGCTCCCGGGCTTCGGGATTTCGGGTTGAGTCCGGAACGATATCTCCATGCCGCGCCGCGCAAGCTGGACGAAGCGCTCTGGCTCGCGGAGGCAGCGGTGGAAAGCGCTGCTTTCTCGGCCGTCATCCTCGAAGTGCGGGGCAACCCTGCGCATTTCGGCCTGACCGAAAGCCGCAGGCTCAGTCTCAGGGCGCATGCTGCCCGTCGTCCGCTCTTTCTTCTGCGGCAGGCAGGAGCGGAGGAGGCTAGCAGTGCGGCCTTGCGCCTGCATGTCGAACCGGCACCGTCTGGTCTGCGGCCGTTGCCGGATGGATCGAAGCTTGCCGGCAGTATCGGCAATCCGGTTTTCCGTCTCACGCTGGAGAAGAGCCGCAATCCGGCCCCGCTCTCCTTTCTCCTGGAGTGGAACCCCCATGAACGCGAATTTTTCCCTGTCTCCGAACCAAACCTCCTTCGTCCTCCAGGCGAACAGTCAGCGCATTCTGGCGCTCAGCTTCCCGCATCTGCCAACCGATCGTATCGCCCGCAGGCGATGGGGGCCCTCCTGGCGTTCGAAAGGGCGTCCTGAGGCGCCGTCCATCGTCTGTTCGGGCAAGCTCAACAATGCCATGCGGTTGACGGCACTGGACGAATTGGCCGAGCGGCTGGGGCTGAAGAAGGAACAGGGCGTGGCCGAAGCGCGCGCCATGTATCCGACGCTCGATGTGGTGGAAGAGGATCCGGCGGCCGACCGCCGGCTGCTGGAGGCAATTGCCGACTGGTGCGACCGGTATACGCCTTTGGTGGCGTTCGACGGCAGGGACGGCCTGTTTCTCGACATTACCGGCTGCACGCATCTTTTCGGCGGCGAAAAGGCGCTTCTCAAGGATGTTCTGTCGCGGCTGTTTCACATGGGGATCGATGCGCGCGGCGCGATCTCATCGTCGCCGGGTCTTTCCTGGGCGGTGTCGCGTTTCGGGCAAAGCGGCGTGATCGAGGATGAGGAGACGGAGCAAGTGCTGATGTCCTTGCCGATCGCAGCTTTGCGGCTGCAGGGGCAAACCGTCGATGCGCTGAAGAAGCTCGGTCTGAAATATATCGGCGACATCATCAATGCGCCGCGGGCACCGCTGACCCGCCGGTTCGGGCCGGAATTGCTGCTGCGTCTCGACCAGGCGCTGGGACATGAAGAGGAAGCGGTTTCGCCCCGTCGTCCGGTCGCCAGCCTTTCGGCCGAAAGCCGCCTGATCGAGCCAATCGGAACTGAAGAACAGATCCTTGCCGTCACCAGGCAGGTCGCCGTGTCGCTGCAGCCGTCGCTGGAGGCACGAGGCGCCGGCGGGCGGGTGTTCGAATTGGTGCTCTTCCGCGTCGACGGCAGGGTCTTCCGTATTTCCGTCGGCGCTTCGCAACCGCTTCGCGAACCGAAATTTATCGCCGGGCTTTTTTCCGAGCGCCTGCAGGCGGTCTATGACGATCTCGATGCCGGTTATGGTTTCGAGATCGTGCGGCTGAATGTGTTGCGGCATGATCCCTTCAACGAAGCGCAGGCTGACTTCGAAGGCGATCGTCAGGGAGAAATCTCCCTTTCGGCTTTCGTCGACCGTGTCTCCGCTCGGCTGGGTGAGGATTGTCTGCAAAGTTTCCAACTCCGCGAGAGCCATGTGCCGGAACGCGCCGTCATCGCGGTTCCGACGATGGACAATCTTTCAAGACGTAGGAAAGCCGAGCAGAAGGCTTCTCTTCCTTTCCGCCAAGAGCGCCCGTTGCGGCTTTTTGCAACGCCGGAGCCGGTCGAGACCGTACTCGCCGAAGTGCCCGATGGTCCGCCGCAAATCTTTCGCTGGCGGCGTATGCAGCATCAAGTGGCAAAAAGCGAAGGTCCGGAGCGGATTGCCATGGAATGGTGGATCGACGGAAGTGACGCGGAGGCGCGCGATTATTTTCGCATCGAGGACGAGAGCGGCCATCGTTTCTGGATCTATCGTCGAGGTTTCTATGGCCGGGAACTCGATCCCCGCTGGTTCATGCACGGTGTGTTTGCATGAAGAGCGAGCGCGCATTTTTCGAGATCGGCGCGAAGACGAATTTCTCGTTCCTCGAAGGCGCCTCCAGTCCGGAAGAGATGGTCTTGCAGGCTGCTCATCTCCGACTCGGCGGTCTTGGAATTGCCGACCGGAATTCGGTTGCCGGCGTCGTGCGTGCGCATGCCCAGGCGGAACAGCTTGAGGAGAGATACAAGAACAGAGATGCGATCATGGCCCAAGCGGAGGAGAACGGAAAAAAGGAAAGGATTTTCCATCCAATCCGGATACAGCCGGGCGCCCGTCTCGTCTTTTCCGACGACACGCCTGATATCCTCGCCTACCCATGCAATCGGCGGGGCTGGGCAAACCTCTGCCGCCTTCTCAGCGCTGGCAATCTGAAGGAGGAAGCGGTCAAGGGAACCTGCATCCTGACCGAAGCGGAGCTCATGGAATGGGGGGACGAGATGATGCTTGCCCTCGTTGCCGATCGTACCCTTGTCGAGAGCCAGGCGGGCCAGACTGCGCTGGAGGATTATCTGGAACGGTTTCGCAGACGTTTCCGCAAGGCTTTTTTTATGGTGCTGGCGCCGGCCTATGACGGTCGCGACAGGCAGGTGTTTGCGGTGCTTGCCATGCTTGCCGCCCGAAATCGCGTGCCGTTGATTGCGACCAACCAGCCGCTTTACCATCATCCTGAACGCCGGCCGCTTTCAGATGTCGTGATCGCGATCCGGGAGCATGTGCAGATATCACAAGCCGGATTCCTGCTGGCGCCGAATGCCGAGCGCTACCTCAAGGATTCACGTGAAATGATGCGGATATTCGGGGACTATCCCGATGCGGTCGAAAATACGCAGGTCTTTTTCGGCAAACTGACCTTTTCGCTGAAGGAACTGCAGCACAATTATCCGCCTGAAAACGATCCCGGCGAAACGCCGCAGCAGACCCTTGAGAGACTGACGAGGGCGGGAGCCGCAAGGCGCTATCCCGGGGGTGTGCCACCCAAGGTGGCGCAGCAGATCGATTATGAACTGAAACTCATCGGCGATAAGAACTACGCCTCCTACTTCCTGACGGTTCACAGGATCATCCAGCACGCCCGTTATGACCTCAAGGTGTTGTGCCAGGGACGCGGATCGGCGGCAAATTCGGTCATCTGCTATTGCCTTGAAATAACGGAAGTTGACCCTCAGAAGAGCACACTGCTTTTCGACCGTTTCATTTCGATGGACCGGGACGAGCCGCCGGATATCGACGTCGATTTCGAGCATGACCGGCGTGAGGAAGTCATCCAGTTCATCTACGGACGATATGGCATCGAACATGCCGGGCTGACGTCGGGAGTGACCACCTACCGCACCCGTTCTGCCGGCCGTGAGGTCGCCAAGGCCTTCGGCCTGTCGGAGGATGTTCAGTCGGCGATCAGCAGCCTCGTCTGGGGTTGGTCGGAGGACAATCTCTCCGATCGGGATGCCAAGGCGGCCGGTCTCGACGTCAAGGATCCACTGACCCAGAACGTGCTGCAATATGCCTCCGAGCTTCTCGGCTTTCCGCGCCACCTCACCCAGCATGTCGGCGGCTTCGTCATCACGCGGGACCGACTCGACGAGGTCGTGCCGATCATGAAGACGGCGATGCCGGATCGCTACATGATCGAATGGGATAAGGACGATCTCGACAACGTCAAGATCCTCAAAGTGGATGTGCTGGCGCTCGGCATGCTGACCTGTCTGCGGAAGGCCTTTTCGCTGCTTGAATTGCATTATGATGTCAAGAAGACGCTCGCAGACCTCGGCAACAGGGAGCATGGGGACGAGGGCAAGCCGGTTTATGAGATGATGGGCCGGGCCGATACGCTTGGCGTCTTCCAGATCGAGAGCCGGGCGCAGATGAGCATGCTGCCGCGCCTCAAGCCGAAGATATTCTACGACCTCGTCATCGAGGTGGCGATCGTTCGGCCAGGACCGATCCAGGGCGATATGGTCCATCCCTATCTGAAACGCCGGGAGCAGCGGGCCAGGAACATTCCAGTGAAATATCCAAGCAAGGAGCTGGAAGCGGTCCTCGAAAGAACCCTCGGCGTCCCACTGTTTCAGGAGCAGGCGATGCAGATCGCAATCACCGCTGCAGGCTTCAGGCCGGCAGAAGCCGACAAGCTTCGCAGAGCGATGGCGACATTCAAGCGGACCGGTACGATCGGCGATTTCGAGAAGCGCTTCATCGAGGGAATGGTCGCAAAGAATTACGATCCCGAGTTCGCAAAGCAATGTTTCAATCAGATCAAAGGTTTCGGTGAATATGGCTTTCCGGAAAGCCATGCCGCATCCTTTGCGCTGCTCGTCTATGCCTCTTCATGGCTCAAGGCCTATTATCCCGATGTCTTCTGCGCGGCGATGCTGAACTCCCAGCCGATGGGGTTTTACGCGCCGGCTCAGCTGGTGCGGGATGCACGCGAACATGGGGTTAGGATCCTAGCGGTAGACATCAATGAATCCGACTGGGATTGTACTTTGGAAGAGGCTGCCTTCGACCGAAAGGCTGTCGATTTCCGGCATGGGCAGATGCGGGAGATCATCAAGACCCGGCATGCGGTGCGGCTGGGTTTCCGGCAGATCAAAGGTCTCTCGTCAGACGATATGAAACGGCTCGTCGACAATCGAGGGCAAGGATATCGTTCGGTGCGCGATCTCTGGCTGCGATCCGGTCTGCCGAAATCCGTCATCGAGCGACTGGCGGATGCGGATGCATTCCGATCCATCAATCTGTCGCGCCGCGAAGCGCTTTGGGCTGTGCGGGCACTGGATGTGAAGAGTGCGGCCGAAGAGCTGCCTCTTTTCGAACAGGTCCGTCATATCGACCTTCAGCCCGAACCCGCGGCGGTGCTGCCGGATATGCTGCCGGGCGAGCAGGTGATCGAGGATTATCGTTATCTCTCGCTGTCGCTGAAAGCGCATCCCGTCTCGTTTCTGCGGGAGGAATTGCGAAAGGCGGGCATCACACGCAATGTCGATCTTCTGACGGTGCCCAACGGGAAGAGAGTGACGATTGCCGGTCTGGTGCTGGTGCGGCAGCGCCCGGGTTCGGCCAAAGGCGTGATCTTCATGACGCTGGAGGACGAAACCGGCGTTGCCAATGCGATCGTCTGGAACAAGATGTTCGACAAATATAGGGCAGTCGTCATGGGGGCCCGGCTGGTGAAAATCCGCGGCAGGCTGCAAAGCCATAGCGGGGTGATCCATACGGTCGTCGAGCATATCGAGGACATGACGCCGGCGCTTGGCATCCTGCAACGCGAGGCCCGGCGTTTCGGCGCTTGTGAGCGCGCGGACGAGGTGCTGAGGCCGGGGGTCGACCCACGGCAGAGAAAATTTGCGACTGCGCAGGAGAAGGCGGAATTGGAAAGACGGATGAGTGCGGCGGGACGCCATGGCGGTGCGGCGGAAACCGCCGAGGTCATGCCGCGCGGGCGGAACTTTCATTGAACACGTCAAAGCGGCCGCTGACCGGGCACACCTTCATCATGCGCTCGCTGCAAAATTTCAGACAATCTGCAACAGCCCTCGTCCATCGCTTCCAATCGATGCAATCGGATTCGAATTTTTTCTTGACAGCCATCATCTTCTTTAGCAAAAAACACGATAGTCAGTGTCATGTTTGGAAATGAAGACGTGCTTGTCTGCAGCTGCAATTATATAACCGACAAGGAAATCCGGGAGGTTATCACCAACCTTCTCGACGAGGACTGTTGGCAGCTTATCGTACCTGCGAAGGTCTACCACGCCATGGAAAAACGCGGCCGTTGCTGCGGCTGCTTCCCCAATGTGGTCGATATCATCATCCAGACGACCGAGGAATATCACGCCCGTCGCCACTCGACGGAGACCGAAATATTTGATTTCATGTCACGCTTGAAACGATTCCATGAGGAAAACAGGAGAGCGGACATTGAAAGGCGACAAAAAGGTCATCGAGCGGCTTAACGAGGCACTGTTCCTCGAGCTCGGCGCGGTCAATCAATATTGGGTTCATTATCGGCTTCTCGAGGACTGGGGCTACACCAAGCTCGCCAAGAAGGAGCGCGCCGAATCCATCGAAGAAATGCACCATGCCGATCGGCTTGTTGCGCGCATCATCTTCCTCGAAGGCCATCCGAATCTGCAGACTCTGGCGCCTCTGCGCATCGGCCAGAATGTCAAGGAAGTGCTGGAAGCCGATCTTGCCGGCGAATATGACGCCCGCACGGCCTACAAGAAGTCGCGCGATATCTGTCACGATGCCGGCGACTACGTTTCCATGAAACTTTTCGAAGAACTGCTGGCGGATGAGGAAGGCCATATCGACTTCCTCGAAACGCAACTCGATCTGCTCGAGAAAATCGGCGAGAGCAAATACGGCCAGCTTAACGCCGATTCGGCCAACGAAGCCGAATAATTCGGACGGAAATGCCGGCCACTCCGCGCGGCTGGCATCTTCAATACACGTCTTCGCGCAAAAAGGCGCTCAGTCTTCCGACTGCAGCGCTGCCAGATGCCGGAACTCGGCGATCACCTGGTCGTAGACGGCGCGCTTGAACGGAACGATCAGACCGGGCAGTTCCTGCATCGGCTTCCATTCCCAGGCATCGAATTCCGGATCATGACCGCCGGGCGGCGGGTTGATGGCGATCTCGCTTTCGTCGCCCTCGAAGCGGAAGGCGAACCAGCGTTGCGTCTGGCCGCGGAATTTCCCTTTCAATCCGATGCCGATCAGCGCCGGCGGCAGATCATAGTTGATCCAGTCCCTTGCTTCGGCAAGCAAGGTCACCGTTCTGATCCCGGTTTCCTCGTAGAGCTCACGATAGGCGGCGTCCAAGGGATCCTCGCCCTTGTCGATGCCACCCTGGGGCATCTGCCACAGCTGCGGCGAGCCGTCATATTCGGAATTGCCGTCGGGGATCCGTCGCCCGGCCCAGACCAGGCCATCGCGGTTCAGGATCATGACGCCGACGCAGGGACGGTAGGGCAGATCCTCGGCTTTCACGGTCGCCTGGCTCATCTTCTTCTCCGTTCAGGAATTATCTCAGGGGCTTCTCGGGTCGTTGGAAAGCGCCGCGACGCCGACGATCTCGATGCCGCGCATGGATGCTTCCTCGCTCCATTTGGCGATGGCGTCGACACTTTCATCGAAAGCCGAGGCGATGCCGATCGCCTGGCCATTCTTGCGGGCGATGCGTTCGAGCTCGTCGAGCTTCTTCAGGATGGCGCTGATATCGAGCTGGCCGTCGAGCTGCAGGTCGGCAAAGGCATAGGGCAGTTCGGTGCCTTTGGCGACCGTCGCCGTTTTCGACTGCGCCGACGTGCCGTCGTCGAGGAACAGCAGGCCGCGCTTGCCGATATCGCGCATGACAGGTTCCATGGCGGCGGGGTCGGAGAGGAAACGGCCGCCGAGATAGTTCATGATGCCGGTGTAATTGGTGATCTCACCCATCGCCTTGTGCAGGTTCTCGATGTTGCGGGCCACCGGCTTCGAGGTCAGCAGCGTCTCCGGACCGGGATTATTGGCCGGATAATCAAATGGCTCGAGCGGCACCTGCAGAAGAATCTCGTGGCCGCCGCGGCGGGCCTCCTGCATCCAGCGCTGCAGGCTGTTGCCGCTTGCGGCAAAGGCGAGGGTGATTTCCTCCGGCAATTCGGCGATGGCGCGCTGCGTCCCCGTCTGGCTGAGGCCAAGGCCGCTGACGACGATGGCAATGCGGATGCCACGTGCGCCGGATGAGGGACGGGCATATTGGTCCATCGGCCGCCGGCCGTCGGGGCCGACGATCGGCAGCCTGCCAAAGGCGGTGTCTTCGAGCAGTGCTTCATTGGGTTGGGCTGCCATGCGCGGGTCCTGGCCGATCTGCATGGCATCGACCAGCACCGGTCCGCTGCCGTCGCGAGGGCGGGGACTGTATTTGGTGACGACGGAGCCATCACCGGTGATCATCTGTTCGACATTGGCGCCCGAGCGTGGATCGGCGCGGGGCATTCCGTCCGCCGCCTGGTCGGCAGCGGCCGTCGGCGGTTTGCCGGAAGCTTGGGTTGCGGCCTGTTCGGCCGTCGGCGGTTTGGCGCGCTCCAGCCCGTCGCCCCGAAAGGCTGTATAGAGAGAAAAGCCGCCTATCGCGAAAAGGCAGAGACTGGCAGCAATGCGGCCGAGGCGCAGCACGCCGGGACGCCGGCTGGCGGTTTTGCGGTTGCGCCCCAAAGGCGCATGCAGGTCCGTTCCCAATTTTCTCGCCCGCTCCAAAACCGGGAAACAGCATAAAGGGTCAAGGCCGGGCGAGTGCCCGGCCTTGCGACGATCGATTACTTGGCGACGACGGCCTTATCAGGGTTCGGCGGGAAGGCCGGATCGGTCTTCTTGCCGCGCAGAAGGTCGAGCGCGTAGTTCAACTGAACGTCATCCTTCGGATCCGGCGGCACGTAGGCAACGGAGCCCGAACCTTCATCGGTTTCGCTCTGACCCTTGATGTGGCCGCGCAGGCTGGATTCGCCTTCGGTCACCATCTTGCCCTGCAGTTCTTCCGGCAGCGGCTCTTCGACCTTGATGTCAGGCGTGATGCCGGTGCCCTGGATCGAGCGGCCCGACGGTGTGTAGTAGAGTGCCGTGGTCAAGCGCAACGCGCCGTTCTCGCCAAGAGGGATAATCGTCTGGACGGAACCCTTGCCGAAGGAACGGGTGCCGAGAACGGTGGCGCGGCGCAGATCCTGAAGCGCGCCGGCAACGATTTCCGATGCGGAGGCCGAACCGCCGTTGATCAGCACGATGACCGGCTTGCCGTCAGTCAGGTCGCCCGGGCCGGCATTGAAGCGGCGGGTTTCATCGGGATTGCGGCCGCGGGTCGAAACGACCTCGCCGCGCTGCAGCAGGGCATCAGAGACATTGATCGCCTGGTCGAGCAGGCCGCCCGGATTAAGGCGCAGGTCGAGGACGTAGCCCTTCAGCTTGTCGGCCGGAACGGTGTCCTTGATCTTCTTGATCGCCTTTTCCATGTCGGGATAGGTCTTCTCGGTGAAGGAGATGATGCGGAGGTAACCGACATCGTCCTCGACGCGTGATTTGACCGCCTGGACGGCGACGACGTCACGGACGATCGTCAGCTCGATCGGCTTGTCGGCGCCCTTGCGGATCAGCGTCAGCTTGATCGGCGTGTTGACGGCGCCACGCATCTTCTCGACCGCGTCTTCCAGCTTCAGGCCGCGCACGGACTGGCCGTCGATCTCGGAGATGTAGTCGCCAGCGAGAACGCCGGCCTTGGCGGCGGGCGTATCGTCGATCGGGGTGATGACCTTGACGAGCTCGTCTTCCATCGTGACTTCGATGCCGAGGCCGCCGAACTCACCCTTGGTCTGGGTGCGCATGTCCTCGGCGTCCTTCGCATTCATATAGCTCGAATGCGGATCGAGCGAGGAAAGCATGCCGTTGATGGCATTCTCGATCAGCTTGTCTTCGGCCGGCGGCGTGACGTACTGCGCACGCACGCGTTCGAAGACATCGCCAAATACCGAGAGTTCCTTATATGTAGAGGATCCGGCCGCTTCTGCCGGCACACCTGCCGAGTAAATGACGCTCATCGCGGTCGCACCCATCAATGCGCCGACCAGAACAAGAGAAGCCCTACGAATCATTGCGTGCCTTTCCAGTGTCCTTGGCGGTCCACCACGGTCGGGAATCGACCGGTTTACCGTCTTTTCGAAATTCAATGTAAAGCGTTGGCCGGTCCGTTTCCAGCGCCAATGCAGTTGCGCTTGCCACTCTTTTCGCCCCCATCACGGCGAGCGGCTCGCCGGCGAAAACGAATTTTCCCTGACGGGTATTGATCGTATCCATTCCCGAGAGAACCAGGTGATATCCGTCGCCCGCATCAAGAATGATCATCTGGCCGTAACTGCGGAAAACGCCGGCGAAAACCACCAAGCCATCTGCAGGCGCCGTCACCACTGTCTCCGGGTTGGTGGCGACGGTCATTCCCATGGCTTCGTGCCCGGTGCCGTCGGCGTCGCCGAACTGGCGCAGGATATCGCCTGCCACGGGCAGCTCCAATTTGGCCCTCAATTCTCCGAAGGGATATGCGGGCGCAATGCGGTTTTTATCGGGCACGCCACTGTCGGCCAGAGCCCGCGCCTGAGCCCGCTGTTCGTCGGTCAGGAGCTTGCGGTTCTCCTCGGCCTGGCGGGCGGCGGCAGCCGCATCGCGCACGGAAGCGATCTCGGATTCCATCGACGCGACGAGGCCTTCCAGGCTGGTCGCCTTGCCCGCCAGCTCCTCCGAACGTTTCCTTTCGGCGGCCAGTTCGGCGGCGTTGCTGCGGCTGAGCTTGTCGTTTTCGGCAAGCAGCAGGTCCATGCGGCGCTCTTCCTCGATGCCATCGGTCATCGTCGCCGTCAGGCCGGCCTTTTCGGCCGCACTTGCCGTCTGCAGGGCGGCAAGGCTTGCAAGGTCTGCCGCGAGCTTGTCGGTTTCCTTGCGGATGCCGGGCACGACGGCGCCGAGAAGGATGGCGCTGCGCACGGAAGCGAGCGCGTCATCGGGAGTGACGAGCAAGGCTGGGGGCGGGTTGCGGCCCATGCGCTGAAGTGCTGCCAGTACCTCGGCCAGCAGGCCGCGGCGCTCATGCAGCGAACGGCGGATGCCATCCTGCTTGACGCCGAGATCGGCCAGCTTCTTCTCGCTTTCGAGGATCTGCTTTTCGAGCCCCTTGCGGCGGGCGGCGGAATCGATCAGCGCCTGGCGGATGCTCTCCGTGCTTTTTTCCAGATTGGCGATGCTTTGCTGGAGTTCGCTCACCTTGTCCGAGGAAAGACTGATGGATTTCGCCAGGGTTTCGAGCTCGGCGCGGGTCTGATCGCGTTTGGCGGCAAGTTCAGCGGCCGGATCGGGTGGCGGCGGCTCGGCTGCGGGCGGCTGCGCTGCAGATTGCGCCGCTTCCGGCGCGGCTTCCTGCGCCCGGACGGTGAAGGTGTTACCTGATACGACGATGACGGCGATACCAAAACCGGCCGCAAGGGCCGGCAGGATCATGCGGTGTCGCCTGGTTGGTGTCGTCGTCATGCGTGTCGGGGCACTCTTTCAAATCGCGCGGAGACTAAGCTGATTTGGCACGCTTTGCCAGAAAGTTCGCAGGCGAACGGCAGGCCAGGCGAAACACGGCTGCGTGACAATGCGACGCATCGTCAAAGGCTTGAGTTCCACGTGGAACACGTCAGACGCGATGATAGGGATGGCCGGACAGGATGGTGACGGCGCGATAGAGCTGCTCGGCGATCAGCGTGCGGACGAGCTGGTGCGGCCAGGTCATTTTGCCCAGGCAGAGTGTGGCGTCGGCCCGATTGTAGAGCGCGGGATCGAGGCCGTCGGCGCCACCGATCGCGATCATCAGCTCACGCTTGCCCTGGTCGCGATAGGCGCCGAGCAGATTTGCGAAGGCTTCGCTGTCGAGCGCCTTGCCGCGTTCGTCGAGAAGAATGAGGACGCTGCCTTCGGCAAGCGATTTCAACAGCATCGCCGCCTCCTCGCGTTTGCGGGTCTCCGCATTGGAAGCGCGGCTTTCGGCAACCTCGGCGATACGGGCAAGTTCGAGGCCGACCGCAGGGCCGGCCTTGGCGAAACGATCAAAATAGCGGGCCGCAAGATCCTTTTCGGGGCCGGATTTCAGCCGTCCCACCGCAAAAAGACCAACTCGCATTCACCCGCTCCCGCTTATGAGGCATCCGCGGCGCACAAAGCGCGCCCCCTGGCCGGCTTACAATGGTTCCCGGCCAGTCAATGCCACTCTCAGGTACCGGTCAGAATGCCGGCCCCGGCTGTCAGTGCCGTGTTTCTTCATCCATGTCAGGAGCCGCCCACATCTTTTCGATGTTGTAGAACTCTCGGATTTCAGGACGGAACACATGCACGATAATGTCACCGGTGTCGATCAGGATCCAATCGCCGCCCTCCTGACCTTCGACGCGGGCCGTACCGAAGCCTTCGTCCTTCAGATCGGTGAGCAGGTGGTCCGAGATCGCCATGACATGCCTGTTCGAACGGCCGGAGACGACGATCATGTAGTCTCCCAGCGCCGATTTTCCGGCAATGTCGATAGTGACGATATCTTCAGCTTTGGAGTCCTCAAGGCTGGCGAGGACGGCTTCTAAGGCGCGGGCAGCGGCATCGGCGCCACGTTCTGCGCTCTTCGGGACAACGGCGAGCGTTTTTCCCTTGGCGTGTACTGTTGTCAGTGCTTTCCCTTTCCTGGAATGACAAACCATGCACAACACGAAATCCGATCACGACCGGATATGGTTAAGATAGGCATCAAACCATTAATGTTTCAAGACGTGCTAACGTACGGAGCGGCGGAAAATCCGATCTGGCGACCGAATTGAACTATATTGCTGCCCCGCTGCTTGTCGGCGCGGTGTACAGTTTTCAGGCCGGAGCGTAAAGTGCGGGAAATTCCACCATCTGCAGATTCGAATGACCGATCCGGCCGCAAAACCACTCGTTCCCATCTTGCGAATCAGCTTCCCGGATGAGGATCGGCTCGGACGCGGCAAGATGGAGCTGCTGGAACATATCCGCGCAACCGGATCGATCTCCGCAGCAGGGCGGGCGATGGATATGTCCTATCGCCGCGCATGGCTGCTGGTCAGCGAGATGAACCGGATGTTCTGCGAACAGGTGGTGGAATCACAACGCGGCGGCCAGAAGGGCGGCGGTGCGGCGCTGACGCCGTTCGGCGAGCAACTGCTGGCGCGGTTTCGGCGGATGGAAAGCATTTTGCAAGCGAGCCTTGCCGAGGACCTTGCCTGGCTCGAGGCAAAGCGTAACCCGCGGCGGGATGGGCACGGCTAAGCCTCTAGAGCTTGATGCCGAAAAGTGTGAGCGGTTTTCGGACGACATCATGCTCTAAACCTTTAATTTAGAACAGGATTCAGATTTTAGGCCGACTAGGCCTAAAATCATCCTGTTCTAGGGCAACCGTCTTGATGACGGCGAAGACAATCTTGCCGGGTCGAAGGTCGAGGCGCTCGCAGGAGAGCGCGGTGACGCGCGAGAGGATGCTATCGCCGCCGCAGTCGAGCCGGATTTCAACCGTTCCGTCCGCATCCTGAAATAGCTGTTCGATCCTGCCTTCAACAATGTTGAGGGCACTGAGCCCCTCCGGTCTTGCCGTCGCCAGCATGACGTCGCGCGATGGGATGCGGATGCGGACCGGACTGCCGGGCGAGAGTGCCGCGCCGGGAATATGCAGCCGACCGGATTTGAGGGCGACGGTCGAGAGATGGTGCCGTGCGTCGAAGCTTTCGACGATGCCTTGCAGCAGCGCCCCCGCCTCTTTCCGGTCGAAGGCCGCAGAGACGCGGCTCAAAATGTCGACGGCCGGGCCGACCGCCTCCACCCTGCCATCGCGCATGACCACCACTTTGTTTGCGAGCCGCGCCACCTCGGCGATCGAATGGCTGACATAGACGATCGGGATTTCGGTCTGATCCCGCAATCGCTCGAGATAGGGCAGGATCTCGGCCTTGCGCGCCTCGTCGAGGGCGGCCAGCGGCTCGTCCATCAACAGCAGCCGGGGCGAGCAGAGAAGGGCGCGGCCGATCGCGACCCGCTGCTTCTCGCCGCCGGAAAGTTTTGCGGGGCTGCGATCCAGCAGCGTCTCGATGCCGAGCAGGTCGACGACGTGATCGAAGCTCTCGCCGCCTGCAGGTCTTGGCGCGAACCAGCGGCCGTAGGAAAGATTGGCGCGGACGCTGAGATGCGGGAACAGCCGCGCCTCCTGGAAGACATAACCGAAATGACGGCGGTGTTTCGGAACGAAGCGGCCGGCTTTGGTTTCGGTCAGGGTTTCGCCGTCAAGGATAACGCGGCCCTCGTCCGGACGGGCGAGGCCGGCGATGATGCGGATCAGTGAGGTCTTGCCGGAGCCGGAGCGTCCGAACAGCGCGGTCACGCCGCCTTCGGATGTGAAGGCGGCGTCGAGAAGAAAGGCGCCGAGCCTCTGTTTTGCCTCGACGATCAACGTCATTCCGGATCAATCCTTCGGCCGGCGAAACGCGCGAGGAACTCGGAGGCGAGCAGGGCGGTCATGGAAATGAGGACGGCGACGAGCGTCAGCCGCAGCGCGCCGGCATCGCCGCCCGGCACCTGGGTAAAGGTGTAGATGGCAGATGACAAGGTCTGGGTCTCGCCGGGAATGTTGGAGACGAAGGTGATCGTCGCGCCGAATTCGCCCATCGCCTTGGCGAAGGAAAGGATCATGCCGGTGATGATGCCGGGCAGGGTCAGTGGCAGCGTGACCGTCAGAAAGACCAGGATCGGGCCGGCCCCCAGCGTTCCGGCCGCCTCCTCGAGCTTGCGGTCGACCGCCTCGATCGACAGACGGATGCTGCGCACCATCAGCGGAAAGGCCATGACGGCGCAGGCGAGTGCCGCACCCGTCCAGCGGAAGGAAAAGACGATGCCGAAATGCTGATCGAGCAGGCTGCCGATCGGGCCGCGGCGGCCGAACAGGATGAGAAGAAGAAAACCGGTGACAACAGGGGGCAGGATCAGCGGCAGGTGAACGATGCCATTCAACACCGACTTGCCCCAGAAGCGGCCCCGGGCAAGCAGCAGGGCGACGAGGATGCCAAAGGGCAGGCTCGCCAGCATGGCGACGACCGAGACGCGCAGGCTGAGCAGGATCGCCGTCCATTCTTCATCGCTCAGGCCGAACATATCCAAACGCAGTTGTCTCCCTGGAAAATCCGGTCACCCGATTGCCCCTCATCCGCCTGCCGGCACCTTCTCCCCGCTTGCGGGGCGAAGGGGAGCAGCCGCAACCCTTCCGTCTCTTGCCAACGTGTCGCTGGGCACGTCCCCTCGCCCCGTTTACGGGGAGAGGGTTAGGGTGAGGGGCGGCTTCACGCTAAGCTGTCACTATCGATTCCGCAATCAATTCAGCCCATCATTTCAAGACAGTAAATCCCTGCGCCGTGAAGAAGCCGGCTGCCTTATCGGATTTCAGGAAGTCGAGATAGGCTGCGGCGTCCGGGTTCCTGCTCTCGGCAAGAATTGCGACCGGATAGATGATCGGCGGGTGGGAATCGGCGGGGAAGGTGCCGACGATGGCGACACCCTTATCGGCCGTCGCGTCCGTCTGGTAGACGATGCCATAGGGCGCCTCGCCGCGGGAGACCAGGGCAAGGGCGGCGCGCACGCTTTCGGCGCCGGCGACCTTGGTTTCGACCGATGTCCAGACACCGAGCTTTTCGAGCGCGGCCATGGCGTATTTGCCGGCCGGAACCGATTTCGGCTCACCCATCGCCAGCTTGCCGTCACCGAGCAGACCGGCAAGATCGAAGCCCTGCTTGATCTCGACCGGCTTGGCCTTGTCCTTTTCGGCAACGAGCACGATCCGGTTTCCAAGCAGGTTCGTGCGGCTGTCGGCCTTGATCAGATTCTTCTTGGCAAGGTAATCCATCCAGTCGAGGTCGGCCGAGATGAAGATATCGGCAGGGGCCGCGTTTTCGATCTGTTTCGCGAGCGCGCCGCTTGCCGCATAGGAAGTAACGGCTTGCTTGCCGCTTTCCTTCGCCCAGGCGGCATTGGCGGCATCGAGCGCGTCCTTGAGGCTTGCTGCGGCAAAGACAGTCAGCTTTTCGGCGGCTTCTGCCTTAGTCGGCAGCGCTGCCGCGCCAAGCCAGGAAGCCGCGATCGCGGCGGTTGTCAGTTTCATCCATTGGCGGCGGCTGTGCATGATTCCTTCCCGCGGTTCGAAATATCTTCATGGATATAACGGCGCTTGGGTTCTGGCCAGAGATATATCCAAGGAAATATAACCCTGTTGTCTGGAGATGAGGATCCACGCGTTCTTGAAGCGCATGGCTGTTCCTAGAGTAGGAGATTCGGCGGTAACGCCTTTGCCTGGGAAAGCCGACGACTGACCACCAGACCGGCCGTGACAATGGCCATTTTCGTTCCGCCTTGCTGATAAAATCGGCAACAGTCGAAGCCTCTCGGCCTCAGTGTTGCATCGTCAGCATTGCTGCATTGCACAAATCGATATTCATCTTCCGGCGGAATATGGTACAACACACTCATCGACACGGCTTCTCCTCCTCCCATAGCCGTTCGATAGGGTCGACAACACTCCTCCTCCCAGTTGTCGATCGAGTTTATAAGCCCGACGGATCCTCCCCCGTCGGGCTTTCTCGTTTCCGGGATTTCCCTAAAAATCAGTCTATTCGGCGCTGTCCGGTTGCGCGCCGTTGCGGATTGCCGTCGAGCTCAGGCCGGACCGTGGTCCGTGGATGAAGGTCCAGGCCGGTGCCCGCTTCTTCCAGAGCACGCGCGCGTCATCCTCGTCGACGCGGGCAAAATCGAAGGTCCGCGTCATCTTCGAGGAGAGGTAGGAGAGTGTCGCGCCCGGCCGGTCGATCACGGCGATCGGGAAAGTGCGGGCAATCTCCTGCCACTTCTGCCATTTGTGAAAGGTCTGCAGGCTGTCGGCGCCCATGATCCAGATGAAATGTACATGCGGATTGCAGGCCTTGATGCGGGCAAGCGTATTGGCGGTGTAGCTGACGCCGAGCGCCTGTTCGAAAGCGGTGACCTTAATGCGCGGATCGGCGGCGATACGTTCGCTTTCGGCAATGCGTTCGGCAAGCGGTGCGAGCTGGTTGCGGCTCTTCAATGGATTGCCCGGGGTCACCATCCACCAGAGCTGGTCGAGGCCGAGCCGCTTGATTGCGATCTCGGCAACAAGCGCGTGGCCCTGATGCGGCGGGTTGAACGAACCGCCGAACAGGCCGACGGCCATGCCGCGTTCGCTGTGCGGCATGCGGAGGTAGCGCCGATCCAGTTTTTCCGTCGTCCACGTCAAGGTCGGGTCTGTCCGGCACCGCGCACCCGGTATTTGAAGGAGGTGAGCTGCTCGACGCCTACCGGGCCGCGAGCATGCATCTTACCGGTAGCAATGCCGATCTCCGCGCCCATGCCGAACTCACCGCCATCGGCAAATTGCGTCGAGGCATTGTGCAGCAGGATAGCCGAATCGACTTCGGTGAAGAAACGCTCGACCACCGCCGGGTCCTCGGCGATCACGGCCTCGGTGTGGTTCGACGAATAGGTCTGAATATGGGCGATCGCGCCCGATATGCCATCGACGACCGCGACCGAAATGATCGCGTCGAGATATTCGGTCGTCCAGTCCTCCTCGGTCGCCGGCTTGATGCCGGGAGCGACCTTCAGCACCGTCGCGGAGCCGCGGATCTCGCAGCCTGCTTCGGTGAGAACCTCAAGCAGCGGCGTCAGATGCGTGCCGATCGCGGCACCGTCGACGAGCAGGGTTTCGGCCGCGCCGCAAATGCCGGTGCGGCGCATCTTGGCATTGACGACGATCTGCTTCGCCATCTCGATATCGGCGGAGGCATCGACATAGATGTGGCAAAGACCTTCGAGATGGGCAAAGACCGGCACGCGCGCCTCGCTCTGCACGCGGGCCACCAGGCTCTTACCGCCGCGCGGGACGATGACGTCGATTGCGCCGTCCAGACCGCGCAGCATGCCGCCGACGGCAGCGCGATCGGTGATCGGAACGAGCTGGATAGCCTGCTCTGGAAGGCCGGCGGCCTTCAGGCCCTCAACCAAGCAGGCATGGATAGCCTGCGATGAACGGCGCGAATCCGAGCCGCAGCGCAGGATCACGGCATTGCCCGCCTTGAGGCAAAGGGCGCCGGCATCGGCGGTGACGTTCGGCCGGCTTTCGAAGATGACGCCAATGACGCCGAGCGGCGTGCGGACGCGCTCGATCTTCAGGCCGTTCGGCCGATCCCAGGCGGCGATGACTTCGCCGACCGGATCGGCAAGGGCGGCGATGGCGCGGATTCCCTCGGCCATCTCGGCGACACGCTTGTCGTTCAGCGTCAGCCGGTCGACGAAGGAGGCGAGCATCTCGCTGCCTTCGATGTCCTTCAGGTCCTTGGCGTTCTCGGCAAGGATATGCGCCTTGTTCGCGAGGATCGCGTCGGCCATGGCATTCAAGGCGCTGTTCTTCGCCTCGGTGGACGCAGAGCCCAACGGTCGCGCGGCAGCCTTGGCCTTGCGGCCGATGTCGATCATCAGCGCGTCAATGTCAGGGCTTAGCGCAACGGTATCAAGCATAGCTCGCGTCCTTTTTCTGCCTTTCCGATTTCTGTCTGATCTGTGCGGTCATTACCATGTCGTCGCGATGGACCATGGCGGCGCGCCCGGCATAGCCTAGGATTGCCG
The DNA here is from genome assembly GCF_003939025.1 of Rhizobium sophoriradicis. Taxonomy (GTDB): domain Bacteria; phylum Pseudomonadota; class Alphaproteobacteria; order Rhizobiales; family Rhizobiaceae; genus Rhizobium; species Rhizobium sophoriradicis. Next base: position 351,226 of record NZ_RQIH01000005.1, on the reverse strand, counting down.
CGATTTCGGCCGACTTGCGGCCGGCGATCCGACGGGCGTCCTCGGCATCGTAGCTCACCAGACCGCGGGCGATCTCGCGACCTTCAGGGCCGATGATCGCCACCGTGTCGCCACGGCTGAAGAGGCCGGAAACGCTGCGCACGCCGGCGGGAAGCAGGCTCTTGCCGGCCCCGAGGGCGGTGACGGCGCCGTCATCGACATGCAGTTCTCCGGCCGGCTGCAACTGCCCGGCAATCCAGGTTTTGCGGGCGGTCACCGGCGTGCCCGACGGCGCGAACCAGGAGGAGCGGGCGCCGTTTTCGATCGCCGACAGCGGGCTATCGGTCTTGCCGGAGGCAATGATCATGGCACAGCCCGAGGTCGTGGCGATCTTGCCGGCATCGATCTTGGTGCGCATGCCGCCGCGTGAAAGCTCGGAAGCGGCGCCGCCGGCCATCGCCTCGATGTCAGGGGTGATTTCGGCGATCGTCTCCAGGAAGGCCGCATTCGGATCGAGATGCGGCGGAGCGGTATAAAGGCCGTCGATATCGGAGAGAAGGATCAGCAGGTCGGCGCCAGTCATGGTCGCGACGCGGGCCGCCAGCCGATCATTGTCGCCATAGCGGATTTCGCTGGTCGCGACCGTATCGTTCTCGTTGATAACAGGCACGGCGCCGATTTTCAAAAGCTGGTTGATGGTGGCGCGCGCATTGAGATAGCGGCGGCGCTCTTCGGTATCGCCGAGCGTCAACAGGATCTGGCCGGCGACGATTTCGTCGCGCGACAGGCTTTCCGACCAGGCACGCGCGAGCGCGATCTGGCCGACGGCAGCGGCCGCCTGGCTTTCCTCGAGCTTCAGCGCGCCGGAAGGCAGGTCGAGCACCGAGCGGCCGAGCGCGATCGCGCCCGAGGAAACGACGAGCACATCGATCCCCTTGGCCTTCAGCCCCGCAATGTCGGCACACATGGCATCGAGCCAAGCCTTTTTCAGCCCGGCCTTGCGGTCGACCAGGAGGGCCGAGCCGATCTTGATGACGATGCGGCGGTAGCGGCCGAGCGGCTTACGGCTGGTCATCGGCCTCATCCTCGCCCTCGTCGGAGACGATCATGTCGCGATGCCTGAGCTTCGGCACCTTGACCGGCTTTTCCTCGGCATTTTCTTCGACGATGATATCGCGCAGCGCCCGTAGCACCTCGGTCATGCCCTTGCCGGTGACGGCCGAAATCAGGAACGGCGTCTTGCCGCAGGCCTTGGCCAGCTCTTTCGTCTTCTTTTTCAGTTCGGCCTCGTCGAGCACGTCGATCTGCGAGAGTGCCACGATCTCCGGCTTGTCGGTGAGATCGTTGCCATAGGCTTCGAGCTCGTGTTTGACCGTCTTATAGGCTTTGCCGACCTTTTCCTCCTGCGCGGAGACGAGGTGCAGCAGCACGCGGGTGCGCTCGACATGGCCGAGGAACCGATCGCCGATGCCTACACCTTCATGGGCGCCTTCGATCAGGCCGGGAATGTCGGCCAAGATGAATTCCCGTTCGTCGATGGTGGCGACGCCGAGATTGGGATGCAGCGTGGTGAAGGGATAGTTGGCGATTTTCGGCCGGGCGCGGGTGACGGACGCGAGGAAGGTCGATTTGCCGGCATTGGGCAGGCCGACGAGGCCGGCATCGGCAATCAGCTTCAGGCGCAGCCAGATGGTCTTTTCCTCGCCGGGCAGGCCGGGATTGGCCCAATCCGGCGCCTGATTGGTCGAGGTCTTGAAATGGGCGTTGCCGAAGCCGCCGTTGCCGCCACGGGCGAGGCAGTAACGCTGGCCTTCGACGGTGAGGTCGCAGATCAGCGTTTCCCGGTCTTCCTCGAAGATCTGGGTGCCGACAGGGACCTTGAGCGTCACGTCACTGCCATTGGCGCCGGTGCGGTTCCTGCCCATGCCATGGGTGCCGATCGTCGCCTTGAAATGCTGCTGATAGCGGAAATCGATCAGCGTGTTGAGGCCGTTGACCGTCTCCACCCAGACGTCGCCGCCGCGTCCGCCGTCACCGCCATCGGGGCCGCCGAACTCGATGAATTTCTCGCGCCGGAAGGAGACGCTGCCCGCGCCGCCGTCGCCGGATCGGATATAGACCTTTGCTTCGTCGAGAAATTTCATTTCACTTCCAGTATCCGGTGGCAGTTGGACGGCCCGTCTTGGCCCATTCGATATAGGCGGTTCCGACGGAGGTCAAAGATTATCGTGAATTTTGCGAGCTATAACATACAGTACGGCTTCGGTCTCGACGGCAGATACGATCTCGCGCGCATTGCCCGGAGCCTCGAACGGGCCGACATCATCGCGCTGCAGGAGGTGACCCGCGGCTTCTCGCGCAACGGCTTTGCCGACATGGTGGCCGGTATCGCCGCCTTCTTTCCCGACCATTTCTGGGTGTATGGGCCGGCCTGCGACCTGCATGTCGAGGCTGATCAAGGCAAGTCCGCGCCGGCACCCGGCACGCGCTTTCAGTTCGGCAATATGGTGCTGTCGCGCTGGCCGATCGTCTCGACCCGGACGCTGCTTCTGCCGCGCAGCCGCACGCTCGGCAAGATCAACCCGCAGCGCGGCGCGACCGAGGCGGTCATCACCGTGCCCGGGGGCGCGATCCGCGTCTACTCCGTCCATCTCGACCACGTTTCTCCCGACGAACGCATCCGCCAGCTGCAATTTTTGAACGCGCATATCAATGCTTTCGTCCAGGAGGGCGGTTCGCTGACGGGAGCGGCCGAATTCGATCTGCCGGAGCCGCCGCTGCCGGAGGATTACGTCATCATGGGCGATTTCAACATGGAGCCGGAATCGCCGGAATATTGTGCGCTTGCCGGTGCCGCCGGCGGATATTACGGCCGCGTCGCCAGGATCGGCACACCGGTCGACGCCTTTGCCACGCTCGAAGCCTATCGCCCCGAGAGCTACAGCTGGATGGATCCCGAGGATCACGGCAAACGCATGCATCTCGATTATTGCTTCGTCAGTTGCGGCCTCGTGAGCCGGTTGAAATCCGCCCGGATCGACACGCAATCCGTCGGCTCCGATCATTTCCCGCTCTGGGTCGAGATCGGCGATTGACCGAGACGCCGCCGGTGGCGGCGTCTCCCTTCCTTCGATTAGGCAACCTTCCGCGGCTGCAGCATGCCCGGCTGCAGTACGGTTTCGATGTGCGAAACCATGGTATTGCGGGCGAAACAATAGATTTCGCCGCAACCCGTCATGCGGAAACCGAGCTTCTCCTGCAGTCTCAGCGACGCCGGATTGTCGGCGAAGACGCCGGAATGGATCGGCGTCTCCGGCATGCGGCGCGAGAAGCGCTCGATGATCGCCGCCACCGCCTCGCTCATATAGCCGCGCCGCCAGTAGTAGCGGTTCAGCCAGTAGCCGAGGTGCCAGCGGCCATGGCGCAGCTCGATCGAGACGTTGCCGATATGAACATCGTCCTTGCCTGTTATCGCCAGCGGCCAGTCCGGCAGGGTGCCCGAGGTCACCGGGATCAGCCAGTCCAGTGCATCCTGCCGGTCGAAGGGCGCGGGAACGCGGGACAGCATGCGTGTGACCGCGAAATCAGAAAGCGATTCCGCGATCGCAGGCGCATCGCTCAGCCTGTGGGGGCGGAGCGTCAGCCGCGATGTCGAGATGACAGGCGCGGGGCCGGGCATCATCGGTCTGGTTTCCGGCCTTTGCAGCGCGGTCGTGCTCATGCGATGTTCCCCCAGCTTCTCAGCGACATCCAGGTCTTGCGGTCGAGCCTGTACCATTCCACAGGCACGTTGCTGCCAAGCGCCAGCGAGGCGGCGAGCCCCGAACCCTGGAACTGGAAGCCGCACTTCTGGATGACACGCCGGGAGGCGACGTTCATCACCCTGCAGCGGGCGTCGATCTGGTCGACGTCCTGACGGGTCCTGAACACCATATCGACCAGGGCATGGCAGGCCTCGGTTGTATAACCCTGGTTCCAATAGGGCTCACCCAGCCAGTAACCGATCTCGACGGTCTTGCCGTCGGTATGCGGTTCGACGCCGCAGCAGCCGATAAAGGCGCCGTTTTCGGCTTTGGTGATCGCATAGACGCACTTACCGATCTCGCCATTTCGCGTACGCCAAACAAAGTCGGCGGCATCATTGGCGGTATAGGGGTGCGGCATACGCGATACCATGGTGGCGACTTTGGCGTTGTTGGCGAGATGGGCAAGGGCGTCGATGTCTTCTTCATGGGGCGCGCGCATGACGAGCCTTTCCGATAACAAGACAGGGCAATCGGTCCTTAACCGCTCCGGCCTCAGCCGTTCTATGGGAGACCGCTGGTCTTCCCGGGGAGACCGTGATTGGTCTGCCCTCAACAATTCGCCTTGCATGTTCAGTCCTCCTGTTTGGACAAAGAAAAAGGGGAGATGGCGCCCCATCTCCCCTGTTTTCTGGACTGAACCTGGTACGGCCAGCCGGGTCGATGAGACGCCGGCTGTTTTTGAGCGCTACCGGCTTATTCCGCTGCTTCCGCTTTCGGCATGACAGACACGTAGACGCGACCGTTGGCCTTCGTTCGGTAGTTCACATTGCCGGCGGTAAGCGCAAAAATCGTGTGATCCTTGCCGAGGCCGACGTTGGAACCCGGATGCCACTGCGTACCGCGCTGACGCACGATGATGTTGCCTGCGATGACGGCTTCGCCGCCGAACTTCTTCACGCCAAGGCGCTTGGATTCGGAATCGCGACCGTTGCGCGAGGAACCGCCAGCTTTTTTGTGTGCCATTGGAGTTCTCCTTTAAACCTTGTCCCGTTGATCTTACTTGGCAGCCACGATGTCCGTGATACGGACGACCGTGTGATGCTGACGATGGCCGCGCGAACGCTTCGAATTCTGACGGCGGCGCTTCTTGAAGGCGATGACCTTCTTGCCGCGGTTCTGTTCGACGACTTCTGCCTTGACAGAGGCGCCGGTGACGAAGGGCGCACCGATCGCAGCGTCGGCGCCTTCGCCGATCACGAGCACTTCGGTGAATTCAATGGAGTCGCCAGCGACAGCTTCGAGCTTTTCGATGGTCAGCACGTCATTGGCTGCCACTCGGTACTGTTTACCGCCGGTCTTGATGACTGCGAACATTTTTTATCCTTTCATGTTCGTTCCGGCGCTCCCCGCTATCGAAGCAGGTGGCCGTCTTTTTATCAGTCGAGGTTAAGCAGGGATTTCAGGGGTCTAGCCCGGAATTCTGGTCTGCCGGTGAAACCCCGCGCGAGCGCGAGGCGGGCAGGAGCGGATTACTCCACTCCTATTGCGGATGCGGGATACGCGAGTGACGAAAAGGTGTCAAGGCAAAAGGATGGAAAAGCTTGAGATTTCGGCTTGCCAAGCTGTCATAGGCTCGTTATGAGAACGCCCGCGCCGAACAAGCGCCGACCTGACCGCGGAGAGGTGGCAGAGTGGTCGAATGCACCGCACTCGAAATGCGGCATACCTGCAAGGGTATCGTGGGTTCAAATCCCACCCTCTCCGCCATGATTTCAAGCACTCTCCGTCATGTGCAGAGAACTATCTGGCATTCCAGCAGATTGTTCAGCCGTTAGCTCCTTAAAGAAGAAGTTAAAAACCCGTAGTAATGAATGTATCACGCGCCGATATTGGCATCGGATAGAGCCTTGATGCATTCACGTATTCGGTACCGACGACGCGCCGCGTAAAGCAAAAGGACCGCAACCATTTAATTTCCCGGTAACCACTGCCCTTCCGATGAGAAAAACGCCAACTATCATCGCAAGCACGATATTTGTCGTGGTCCTACCGCCTATTGTCGCCCCGCTTTAGGAGCGAACTGAAGTCTTCCACAGGATCACCAGACCTAGAGAGAAGCTTCCAATCGGGACCATCCAGAAAAGAAGCGTTACGGGGCCACTGTTCATGAACATGTAGGCAAAGGCCCAAACTCCCGCGATCAGTAAGCCAAGCCCCAAGATGATAGAAATGAATTTTCGCACGCGACTTTCCCCCGATGCCGCTCCAACTTTGGCTCGCAAACCTCTCATTGATTTCGCTGGATTTCAATATGAAGAACTGCATCGCCGAGGCCAGCACGAACAATCCCATGTCGATCATGAACAGTGGCTTGCGGCCGAATTTGTCGCCCGCCCACCCGCCGAGCGGCGAGCCGATCAGGATCCCGAACAGCGCAGCCGAGGCGATGAGGCCCATATCGACCGTCGACATTCCCATTTCCGCCTTCATGACGGCCGTTACCGGGCCGATGACCCCGAGAATGTAGCCATCGAGCAGCATTCCGCCGGTGAGAACGGCAATCATCCTGATCATGAAGCGTCGTTTGAACGCAGCGGACGTCTCTTCCCTGACAATTGGACCTGAAATAACCGCTTCCGTCTCCAGTGACATAACTGCGTCCCTTGGTTGGCGAATACACTTTTCCTGTTCCTGCGGCATGCAGCAGAGAGCGGGGTGCCGCATCGGCCCGCCCCGCATTCGTCAGGAGGCGTCTCCCGCACATACCGGTTTGGCGGGCACGGAAAGTCCGTGGCCGACACCTGCGTCAAAGCGCGCGATGCGCGTGGCTTTGAGAAAAAGCCCGTATTCGCGGACGATGGCAGGCGCGAGGGCGAGGCTGACGGCCATGCCCACCGCAAGACGATGCGTGATCATTTGACGCTCCTCCCGAGCGGCACAACTCCTGATGGACAACAGGGTCGAGCACATTGCATCTTGCGTATTCTGGGTCGAGTTCGGCAAACGAGGATCTTCATCGGCGCGGCATAAGGCCCGCCTTATCCTGTCCGAGCCTTCAAGCGCTGCCGGGTCTACGCCCGTGTCTTGCGTTCAGCCGGTTTCGACCGCGCTGGGGGACGGCCGATATGCCGGCAAAGATGCCAAGCCATTCGCTTGCGGTGCGCCCGCACTTGATGTCAAGATGATGCGTGAACACCAGAAGGCGGCACTGGCCTCGAAAGGCGCGGGTCTGCCGGTACCGCCATAACGTCCCGATTGCTCCCACCATCATCTGAGGTTCTCATGCGCATTGCCGTCGGTGGCATTCATATCGAGTGCAGCACATACAATCCCGTGCTGAACAAGGAGAGGGATTTTCGGGTGTTGCGCGGGGAGGGGCTGCTGGAGTCGCCCTACTTTGCCTTCCTCAGAGACTATGATGCGGAATTCCTGCCGACGATCCATGCCCGGGCCATTGCCGGCGGGCCGGTTTCACGTGCCACCTATGAAGCGTTCAAGATCGAATTCCTCGAGCGCCTGAAGCCGCTGCTGCCGCTCGACGGCCTCTACCTCGCCATGCATGGCGCCATGTATGTGGACGGCATGGAGGATGCCGAAGGCGACTGGATCTGTGCGGCCCGCGCGCTGGTCGGCGAGCAATGTACGGTTTCGGCAAGCTACGACCTGCACGGCAATGTCACCCAACGCATCATCGATGCGCTCGACATCTATTCGACCTATCGCACGGCGCCGCATATCGATGTCGAGGAGACGATGCGCCGCTCGGTCGCCATGCTGGTAAAGAGCCTGAAAACAGGCGTGAAGCCGGTTGTTCTCTGGGCGCCGATCCCGGTCGTGCTGCCGGGCGAACGTACGAGCACCGTCGATGAGCCGGCTAAGAGCCTCTATGCGATGCTGCCCGAAATCGATGCGATTGACGGTGTCTGGGATGCGTCGCTGATGGTCGGTTACGTCTGGGCCGACGAACCGCGCGCCACGGCTGCCGCCATCATGACCGGCACCGATCGGGCCGTGCTCGAGCGTGAGGCCCGACGTCTGGCAAAAGCTTATTGGGATGCGCGCGAGGACTTCGTTTTCGGCTGCGAGACGGGATCGGTCGAGGAATGCGTCGCGAGGGCCATCGCCAGCCCGACGGCTCCTGTCGTGCTCGCCGAATCCGGCGATAACCCGACCGGCGGCGGCGTCGGGGACCGAGCCGACGTCTTGGCCGAGCTGATATCCGGAGACGCCAGCGGTGTCGTCTTCGCCGGCATCACCGACAAGGCGGCGACCGAAGCCTGTTACGCCGCAGGCGTGGGTACTGAGCTGGAACTCAGCGTCGGCGCTTCACTCGATACCCAGGGCAGCAAGCCGGTGATTGCCCGTTTCATCGTCCGGTTCCTGCACGAAACGTCGGATCCGGCCGACCGTCAGGCGGTGGTTTCGACCGGCGGCATCGATCTCGTGCTGTCGGCCAAACGGCGGCCCTACCACAATATTGTCGATTTCACCCGGCTGGGCCTCGACCCACATGCGGCCAAAATCATCGTCGTCAAATCGGGCTATCTCTCGCCGGAACTGGCGCCGATCGCCAATCCGAACTTGATGGCGCTGTCGGAGGGTGTGGTCGATCAGTTCGTCGAACGCCTGCCGCGGCTGCGCAAACAGCATCCGACATATCCTTTCGACAGGGATTTTGCCTTCGAGCCGCAGGTCTTCCTCTCCGCGCGATCGCCACAGGCTTAAGATTTCACCGACGCCAGCGAGAGATGATTTCTCAAAAGAATGTTCGGCACGACTCCGCGACCCTCAAGCGACTTGCGAATGGGTTTTTTGCGATCGGTCGATAAGCGGCCGCCCTGCAGGGTGCTGCGAGGCAACAAGTATTGCTGGAGATGCGCTGTGCCGCCGCGGCGCATCGCGCCCTTTTGCTGCAGCGCTTATATGACTTATGCTAGATATTATTTCACCGATAATTGTTAACGACCAATACCCGCCGTTTGTGTTCTCTTATCCTTGCGAATCAAAAAGGTTTGATTTGCCGGTGGGACGGCCCCCATGTTCCACCATGGGGCGATGCAACAGTTGGGTAGGAGCCTATGCTGCAACGGATTGAAGATATTGATGCAGCCCTGGTCGACAGGTTGCAGTATTCGGCATTCAAGTACTTCCTGAAATATTCCAATCCCGAGAATGGCCTGGTGGCGGATACCTCGATCGGCGGCGTGCCGGCGAGCATCGCGGCCGTCGGCTTTGCACTTTCCTCCTATACCGTTGGTGTCGAACGTTGCTGGATCACCCGCAAGGAAGCGGCCGAACGCACGGTCAATACGCTGCGTTTCTTTGCCGAGGCGCGCCAGGGCGAGGAACGTCATGCGACCGGCCACCGCGGCTTTTTCTACCATTTCCTGCACATGGATACCGGCAACCGCGCCTGGAACAGCGAGCTTTCGACGATCGACACGGCGCTGCTCGTTGCCGGCATCCTGACATCAGCGCAATATTTCGATCGCCAGGACGAGACCGAGACCGAAATCCGTGAGCTAGCGACCTTCATCTACGAACGCGTCGACTGGCGCTGGGCGCTGAACAAGGGCGACACCATTTCCATGGGTTGGAAGCCTTCATCGGGCTTTCTGCGCTGGCGCTATCACGGCTTCGACGAGGCGATCATCCTCTATGCCCTGGCGCTGGCATCGCCGACGCATCCGATCCCGCAGTCGTGCTACGACGCCTTTACGGCAAGCTATTCCTGGATGATGCACGGCGAACAGCCCTATCTCTATGCCGGCCCGCTGTTCATCCATCTCTTCTCGCATGCCTGGATCGATTTCCGCGGTATTCAGGACAGGCCGATGGCGGAGCGCAACTGGGATTATTTCCGCAACACCCAGGTCGTCATCAACGTCCAGCGCGATTACGCCGAGCGCAATCCCGGCCAGTTTGTCGGCTATAACAGGAATATCTGGGGCTTCTCCGCCTGCGATGGCCCGCCGCCGACCCGGCGCATGCGCGGCGGTCGACAGCCGAAGGTTCTGGGTTACGCCGCCCGCGGCGCCCCGCTTGGCCCGGATGACGGGACGATCGCGCCCTGGGCGGCCCTCGCCTGCCTGCCCTACGACCGGCAGGCGGCTCTCGACGGCACCAAGGCACTTTTGACCAGCTATCCGAATCTGCTCTTGGAGGGCGGTTTTCCCGGCGGCTTCAACCCGACGGTCAAGACCAAGCGGCCGGAAGGCTGGGTCGACGACCGCACCGTCGGCATCGACCAGGGTCTTGTCGTCATGACCATTGAAAACGAGCGCTCCGACTTCATCTGGAAGCTGATGCGGCGATCGCCGACCCTCCGCCTTGGCCTCGAGCGCGCCGGCTTTACCGGCGGCTGGCTCGAAGGCATCGAGCCGGAAGAAGTGGTGCGCAAGTTCGGCTGATTTTACCGCTCGAAGACATGCGCCTTGCCTGAGATATCGAGGCGAACGAGATCGCCGTGCGAGGGAAGGGCGACGCTCGAGGTCTTGATCCGGATCGGCGGCAGGGCAACGCCATCGAGCGAGACGGCAACGGTGCAGACTGCGCCACCGAACTCCACCTCGACGACACGTCCGCCATGATCGCGTTCGCTTTCATCGGCGATGACACGGATCTGTTCGGGACGCAGCATGATCTCCGCCTTGCCTTGCCGGCTGCAGTCGACGGCGACGCGGCCGAGGGCGCAATCGGCCTGGCCGTTTCGGATGATGGCGGGCAGCAACACGGCATCGCCGAGGAACAGCGCCGTCTCGCGATCCCTGGGATGCAGATACAATGATTGCGGCGATCCGGCCTGGATCAGCCGCCCTTCCCTTAGGACCGCCACCTGATCGGCAAAGCTCAGTGCCTCTTCCTGATCATGCGTCACCAGAACAGCGGTAATGCCGGCTGCCTGCAGCACGCGCGCCACCACCTTGCGCATGTTTTCACGCAAGCCGGTATCGAGCGCCGAGAACGGCTCGTCGAGCAGCATCAGCCGCGGCTTGCGGCCGAGCGCGCGGGCGAGCGCAACGCGCTGCTGCTGGCCGCCGGAAAGCTGGTGCGGGCGCCGCGCCAGCATGCCGCGATCGAGCTCGACCATATCGAGCAGATCGATGATGCGCTTCTCGCGATCCACAGCCCCCTTCTCGAAACCGAAACCGATATTCTCGGCAACGCTCAGATGCGGAAACAGTGCTCCGTCCTGCGAGACGATGCCAATGCCGCGCTTGTGGGCCGGCACCGCGGCCGGACCGTCCGCCAGCACGTCGCCATCCAGGGTCACCCTGCCGGCGTCGGCCTGCTCGAAGCCGGCAATGATGCGCAGCAGCGTCGTTTTGCCCGAACCGGAAGGCCCGACGACGGCGGTGCGGCTGCCCGCCTGCACTTCGAGCGAAATATCCTTCAGCGCCTGGACCGGGCCGTAACGCTTGCTGATGTTCTCGATCGTAAGCAGCGTCATTGGCCGGCGGTCCGTTTCGATTGCGTATAGAGCGTCAGGGTGAGCGGCAGCGACAGCACGATCATCATGAAGGCGTAGGGGGCGGCGGAGACATAATCGATTTCGCTGGTCAGCGACCAGAATTTCGTCGCCAGCGTATCGACGCCATTGGGTGAAAGCATCAGCGTCGCCGTCAGTTCATTGGTGATGCCGAGTGCGGCGAGAGCCACGCTGGCGGCGGCTCCGGGCGCTGCAAGCCGCATGGTGATCTGCCGCACCGCCTGGCCGGGGGTGCGGCCGAGACCCATCGCGGCGCGCTCCAGTTCCACCGGCGCCTGGGAGATGCTGGTGCGCAGCCCGACCATGGCGCGCGGCAGAAAAAGCATCACATAGGCGACGAGCAGGGTTGCGAAGGTCTGATAGAGCGGCAGCATCAGGCGCACGGTGATCGTCACCAGGGCCAGCGCCACGACGACACCCGGCAGCGATCCCACATAATAGTGGCAGGCTTCGAGCAGGCGCTGCAAGCGGCCGGGTGCACGCACGGACAGCCACGCCATCGGCGCCGCGGCAATCGTCGCAAGCACGCCGCCGGCAAGGGCGAGCACGATCGTCTGCACGAAGGCGCTGGCAACCTCGATACGCCAGATCTCGCTGCCGCCGAGATAGAGCCAGCGCCCAAGTGTCACCAGCGGCACGCCGAGCGTCAACACCGCCAGCACGATGGGCAGCGAGAGGGCCGGCACCATGAACCAGCCGAGGCGCCGACGATCGGCCGGACGCGGCGAGCCGGCGCCGACGCGGGCATAACGTTCGTTGCCGCGCAGCAGCACTTCGAGGCCAAGCAGGAAAAGACAGCAGGCGACGAGCACGCCGCCGAGCATGTTGGAGGCTGGACTGTTGTAGGAAGACTGGAATTGGTCGACGATCGCCGTCGCGAAGGTGTCGAAGCGGATCATGACGAACAGGCCATATTCCGAAAGCAGGTGCAGCGCGATCAGCAGCGAGCCCCCGCAGATGGCAAATCTCAGCTGCGGCAGCACGGCGCGGAAGAAGACACGCCAGGGATTGAGGCCGAGCGAGGCCGCGGCATCTTCGATGGCCGGATCGAGACGGCGCAAGGCTGCGGCGACCGGCAGATAGAGGAAAGGGTAATAGGCGATCACCGAAACGAAGACGCCGCTCTGTAGGCCGCGCATGCCGGGAATGAGGCTGACCCAGGCATAGCTGTGCACGAAGGCCGGCACGGCGAGCGGCGCGATCGCCAGCCAAGCCCACAGCCTGGCGAAAGGAACATCGGTCCGCTCGGTCAGCCAGGCGAGCGTCACGGCCAGCGCGACTGACAACGGAATGGTGATCGATTCCAAGAGAACCGTATTGATGAGGAGGTCGCCGACGCGCGACCGGAAGACGAGCGCCTTCACGGTTTCCCAGCCGACATGGTAGGTGATCCAGCCGATAAAGCCGAGCGGCACGAGACTGAATAGCGCGACCAGGGTGGCGAGGAGCACGACCGACGCGTGCGGCATGCTCCCGCGCGGCAAAACCATTCGCATGGTCCCCGGCGCGGCCGGCGCCTCGGTACCGGATGCGAGCAATCTGTTGTCCTGCAGCAAGGCCGATGCCTTCACACGCTGAAAAAGGAAGGCAACCGCCTTTGGAGGACGGTTGCCGGATTTCGTCATGCCCTAAGGTTTTCTTGAGCCAAAAGCAATAGTTTTGGCCGCTGCAAGCCTGCGGCAGAAGTGTCAGATCAGGCCGGCGGCCGTCATCAGCTCCACGACCTTCTTGCTGTCCAGCGTCGAAGCCTCGACCTTCGGAGCATCCAGATCGGCGAGCGGCGTGAGCTTGTCGTTGGAGGCCGCATCCTTGCCGACGGCATATTCATAAGACGTGCCATCCTTGAGAACCGCCTGCCCGGCTTTGCCGGTGATGAACTTCAGGAAAGCCTGGGCTTCCTTCATGTGCTGGGTGGACTTGAGGATGCCGCCGCCCGAAACACTGACGAAAGCGCCCGGATCCTGGTTTTTGAAGTAGTGCAGGCCGACATTCTTGCTGTTCTCGCCTGTCTTGGCCTGGTCGCCGAACCAGTAGTAGTGATAGATGATCGCACCTTCGACTTCGCCTGCATTGACCGCCTTCATGGCGACGCTGTTGCCCTTGTAGGGCGTAGCATTGTCCTTGAGGCCTTTCAGCCATGCCTTGGTGGCGTCTTCGCCCTTGAGTTGCAGCAGCGAAGCGACGATCGCCTGGAAATCGGCGCCGGCGGGCGCCGCACCCCAGCGGCCCTTCCAGGCCGGATCGGCGAGGTCGAGCATCGACTTCGGCAGCTTGTCCTCGGTAAGCTTCGTCTTGTCATAGGCGAAAACCGTCGTGCGGGCGGCAATGCCTGTCCACATGCCATCGGCCGGGCGATACTGATCGGGAACCTGATCCAGCGTTTCCTTTTCGACCGGCGCGAAGAGGCCTGCGCCGTCGACCAGCGTCATCGCCGGCGAATTTTCCGTCAGGAAGATATCGGCCGGAGAGGCGTCGCCTTCCTGGATGATCTGGTTGGCGAACTGCATGTCACTGCCCTGGCGCATGGTGACCTTGATGCCGGTCTCCTTGGTAAAGGCATCGATCCATTCGCGGCCCAGGCTTTCGTGCTGAGCATTGTAGACGACGATGCCTTCATCCTGCGCATTGGCGCTGCCGGCGAGCGCCGTGGCGGAGAGAAGCGAAGCGGCAAGCGCCAGCACGTGGGAAAAACGGTTAAGAGCAATAGTCAAGATAGCCTCCATGGCAATGTCACCCTGGCTTCCCGAGGGTGGTAAGAGGCGTATATTTTTCTTGACTAGCTATTTCAAGTTTGGTCGCCTCGAAACAAGCATCACAATATCTTGTTACGAGCGTGCATAAATCTCACGGCAGTCGAAAGAAGCGACGCCGCGTGAGCATCGCCTCTCTCGCAAATGCACTTATTCGACGTCGAACTTGACGCCCTGCGCGAGCGGCAGCGTGCTGCCGTAGTTGATCGTATTGGTCGCGCGGCGCATATAGGCCTTCCAGGCATCGGAGCCGGATTCGCGCCCGCCGCCGGTCTCCTTCTCGCCGCCGAAGGCGCCGCCGATCTCGGCGCCCGAAGGGCCGAGATTGACGTTGGCGATACCGCAATCCGAGCCGCGCGCCGAGACGAAGGTTTCGGCCTCGCGCATGTCGTTGGTGAAGATCGACGACGACAGCCCCTGCGGCACGGCATTGTGCAGGGCCAGCACCGCGTCGAAATCGCTGTATTTCATCACGTAAAGAATGGGCGCGAAGGTCTCGTGCTCGACGGGTCCGGTCTGATCGGGCATTTCGACCAGCGCGGGGCGAACGTAGAAGGCATTGGCCGAACCGTTGTCGACGCGTTGGCCGCCGGTCACCTTGCCGCCGGCCGAAGTCGCTTCGCCAAGCGCTGCCTGCATCTTCTCAAAGGCCTGGCCGTCGATCAGCGGTCCCACAAGCGTGCCGGTTTCGAGCGGATTGCCGATGGTGACGGAGCCGTAAGCCTTCTGCAGGCGCGGCACCAGCTGGTCGTAGACGCTTTCATGCACGAAGAGACGGCGTAGCGTCGTGCAGCGCTGACCGGCCGTGCCCATGGCGGAGAAGGCGACGCCGCGCAGCGTCAGGTCGAGATCGGCGCTCGGGCAGACGATCGCCGCATTGTTGCCGCCGAGTTCGAGGATGGCGCGGGCAAAACGCTGCGACAGGCGCGGACCGACGGCGCGGCCCATCGCGGTCGAGCCGGTGGCGGAGACGAGCGGGATTTTCGGATGATCGACCAGCACCTCGCCGACCTCGCGGCCGCCGATGATCAAAGTCGACAGATTGGCCGGCGCAGTACCGCCCTCGGCAACGAAGCGCTTCAGGGCTTTCTCGAACAGCGCCTGCACCGCAAGCGCCGTCAATGGCGTCTTTTCCGAAGGCTTCCAGACGGTGGAATTGCCGCAGACCATTGCAAGCGCTGCATTCCACGACCAGACGGCGACGGGGAAGTTGAAGGCGGAGATGATGCCGACCACGCCGAGCGGATGCCAGCTTTCCATCATCCGGTGCTCGGAACGCTCGGTGGCGATCGTCAGGCCGTAGAGCTGGCGGGAAAGACCGACGGCGAAATCGCAGATATCGATCATCTCCTGGACTTCGCCGAGGCCTTCCGAGCTGATCTTGCCGACCTCGATCGAGACGAGACGGCCGAGCGCCGTCTTGGCGGCGCGCAGCTCCTCGCCGAGCAGGCGAACCAGCTCGCCGCGCTTCGGCGCCGGAACGGCACGCCATTCGAGGAAGGCCTTATGCGCCTCTTCGATCGCCGCCTTCGTCTCGGAAACGGTGTGCTCTCTGAGTTTGCCGATCTCCTTGCCAGTTACCGGCGAGGTGACGGAAAGCGTGCCGCCGTGATAGCGGCTTGCGTCGACGCCGAGTTCGGCGAGCAGCTTGGCGGTTTCGGTTGCGAGATCGAGGACGGCGATAGTCATTGTCGTGGTTCCAATCTTGTTGTTCTCAGAAGCGAGTTCCGCTTCCCGGAAGCGCTTGTCGTCAGAAGCGGGCATCGGCGAAATGGGCGACCTGAGCGCCGGCTTCGTACCATAATTCCTTGAGCGCCCGGAAGCTCGGTTCGGTGGGCGAGGTTAGCGGCAGCGGCAGATCGGCTTCCGAGAGCCGGCCGAGAATATGCTCGGCCAGTGTCCGGCCGAAAACCGTGCCGGGAGCGATGCCGCGGCCATTGTAACCCGAAAAACCGATGACACCGGGCTGAAATTTGTGCAAGCGCGGCAGCGCATTGTCGGTCATGCCGATCTGGCCGTACCATTCGCATTCGAATTCGACATCGCCGATGACAGGGAAGAGCCGCTTCAAGGCGCGCTTGGCCCAGCCCTTGTGCACGGCAAGCCCGGTATTGCGCAGCGCTCCGACACTGCCGAAAACGAGACGGCCGGCCTGATCCATGCGGAAGGAGGACAGAATGTCCTTGGTGTCCCATGCGCCTTCCCGCCCCGGCAGGATTGATTGGCGCAGATTGTGGCCGAGCGGGACGGTGGCGAAATTGAAATAGGGCAGATAGACCTGCTCGTTGCGCACCTGCTCGAAGGGGCCGGTGCTATAGGCATCGGTCGCGACGATGATCCAGTCCGCGCTGACCTCACCGCCTTTCGTCTTCACGGTCCAGCGGCTGCCGTTGCGCTCCGTTGCGATGACGGGGCTCGATGTATGGATGACAACGCCCGCCTTGACAGCGGCATGGGCAAGGCCGCGCGCATAGGCCAGCGGCTGCAGCGTTCCGGCGCGCATGTCGAGCAGCGAACCGGTATAGGCATCGCTGCCGATGCGTTTGGCCGTCTCCGCCGCATCGAGCAGCGTCACGGGTGCGCCGCGCGCTGCCCATTGCGCCGCGCGTGCCTCGATCTCCTTCAGTCCGTCGGCGCCAACGGCGCAGTGCAGCGTGCCGCTGCGTTCGAGTTCGCAGGCAATCCCGTGCCTGTCGATCAGTTCCATGACCAGCTTCGGCGCATTGCCGAGCAGCTCGAGCAGGCGTTCGCCATACAGCGGACCGAGCACGCCGGGCAGATCGTCGGGCATCACCCACATGCCGGCATTGATCAGGCCGACATTGCGCCCCGCGCCGCCGAAACCGATCTCCTTTGCCTCCAGCAACACCACCTTCGAGCCGGCTTCGGCAAGATGCAGAGCGGAGGAGAGGCCGGTGTAGCCGCCGCCGACGATGACGACGTCGGCCGATACCGCGCCTGCGAGAGGCGAGGTGACAGGCGGTTCGGCTGCGGTCTTTTCCCAGAGGCCGTGGGAGCGCGGATCATTCAGCATGGTTCAGTCCGATCGGAACGAAATCGCGGTAGTTTAACCCATATGATGAAGCGTTGAAGCGCGCATTTCACGCAACGGTCTTCAGCTGCAGGCCGGTAAGGCCGAGCGCTTCCATCGCTGCATCCAGCGATGCCGCCCGGCGCTCGGCATAAAGCGCCAGCTCGTCCTGAACGGTGGCGCCGAGTGCGGCCTCGAAGGCGTCGCGGTTCGAGCGCGTGGCGTAATTCTGCTGCTGATCGGTACCGAGATTCGACTGGAAGATGCCGGCCGCGCTGACGGGCAGGAAGTCTTCGTAAACGATCGGCGAGAAGGCAAGGTAACCCTTGGCGATCAGCGCTTCCGGATCGCCGGCCAGCGTGCCGTTGACCGCGGCGGCAATGCCTGCTGACGTGGCGGAATAACGGAAGAAGGCCAGGTCTTGCCTGCGCAGCTCGTCCCAGCTGTCCGGCAGCGCCTTGAAACGATCGACGAGTTCCTGATCGTAAGCGCCGGCCTTGGCGCCGCCGGCGCCGACCTGTACCTCGCCGCGAACCGAGGCGAGCAGCCGGTCGTAGAGCGCCCGGCCCTTGGCCGTCAGCGCCACGCCGCGCTGTTCGATCTCGCCGAAACGGGCGGTATGCGTCCCTTGAACGGCTTCCGCGTCACCGGCAAAGACGATCGCCTCCTCCAGCGCCTTGAAGCTCGTCTGCCGCAGCAGGATATCGCAATGACGGCGCGGCGGCCCTTCGATGACGGCCTTCGGCGTGATGCCGCGTTCCGGCATGCGGGCCTGGACCGCGTCGATATCGAGCGTGCGCGGCGTCAGGTGATTGATATGCGGCCCTTTGAAGCTGACGACGTCGGCGATCAGCCGATGGGCGTCGTGCAGGCGCTTGTAGGTTTCGGCGCTGACCGTCGCCTCTCCGTGCCAACGGAAGGTTTCAAGCGCCTCGGCGACGAATTCCGTCGCTTCCGCTTCCGTCAGACCGCCATTCTGCTCGTGGCGCTCGATCAGTGCGAGGGCGCGCGGCGTATAGATGCGCCGCTTTGCCAAAATGGCTCCGGCTTCGCTGCGCAGTCCTTCGTCCTCAATCAGTTCCAGGCGCAGCAGTGAGGTGAAGACACGGAACGGATTGACGTTGAGTGCCGCCTCGTCGATCGGCCGGAAGCAGGTGGAATGAACCGGCACGCCGGCAACAGAGAGATCGTAATAGCCGACCGCCTGCATGCCCATGACGGCAAACAGCCGGCGGATGGTGAAAAGTTCGTCCGCCGTGCCGAGGCGGATGGCGCCGTGGCGCTCGACATCGATGCGTTCGAGCTCGCCGGCCCGGGATAGGCGCTCGCGCAGTTCCGGATCGTTTTCGAGGCAGCCGGCATTCACATCGGCGACCAGTTCGATCAGCGTGCCGTATTGCGGCACCTCCGCCCGGTACATCTGCGACATCGCCTCGGTGAAAAGCGAACGGATGCGGTCAGTGGAAACGAAGGCTTGCGGCATCTGGAAAACTCCGGCTCATTCCGTTTTTGCAGGATGAAACTCTTTACAACCGCTGCGAAGCCGGAAATATCGCTATTTCGGAAATAGCTCATTCTGAAACGGAATGAACATGCTTGGCTCAAGACGGTTTCTGCCGTCGATTTCACATCTCGCCGCCTTCGAGGCGGTTGCCCGCACCGGCAGTGTGACGGCCGCCGCGCGCGAGCTCGACCTGACGCAGAGCGCCGTCAGCCGCCAGGTGAGCGCGCTGGAGGAGCAGCTTGGCGTCGAGCTCTTCCTGCGCGAACGCCAGACCATGCGGCTGACGCTTGCCGGCGACAGTTATGCCCGCGAAATCCGCGAAGCGCTGCGGCGCATCTCCAGCGCCTCCTTGAACCTGCGCGCCAATCCGCATGGCGGCACGCTCAATCTCGCCATCCTGCCGACCTTCGGCACGCGTTGGCTGGCTCCGCGGCTCGGGCGCTTCCTCGCCGCCAATCCCGGCGTAACCATCAATCTGGTGACCCGGCTTTCACCCTTCGATTTCCGCCTCGATTCGATCGATGCCGCGATCCATTTCGGCCATCCGCACTGGCCCGGCGCCGAGCTCGCCTTTTTGATGTCGGAGCGCACGGTGCCGGCCTGCAGCCCAGACTTTCTGAATCAGCACCGGATTTCGGAACCGCAGGATCTGCTCGCCGTTCCGCTCCTGCATCTGACGACGCGCCCGGATGCCTGGGAGCAGTGGTTCGCCGGCAACGGCGTGTCCTTCGAAAGCGTGCATGGCATGCTCTTCGACCAGTTCGCCACTGCCGCACAGGCGGCGATCGCCGGTCTCGGCGTCGCCCTCTTGCCGACATTCCTGATGCAGGAGGAGCTCAGGCGCGGCGATCTTGTCGCCGCCGTCGACCGGGAGATGGAGAGCCGTGAGCGCTATTATCTTGCCTTTCCGCGCGAGCGCGCCGACTATGCGCCGCTCGCCGCCTTTCGCGACTGGATCGTCGCGGAAGCCGCCGCCAATCCGGCTGCGTGAGGAACGGCTTGCATCGGCATGGCGCTTTCGACCATTATATCAGCCAAACAATCTCTGCAGGAAATCCCATGAAGCCGATCTTCGTCCAGCTCCAATGCGCCCCCGGCAAGACCTATGATGTCGCCGACGCCATCTACCAGACCGAACTGGTCTCGGAGCTCTATTCCACCAGCGGCGACTACGACCTGCTGTTGAAGGTCTATATCGAGGAAGGCCAGGATATCGGCAAGTTCATCAACGACAACATCGCCAATATTCCCGGCATCGTCCGCTCGCTGACGACGCTGACCTTCAAAGCCTTCTGAGCTCCGTCAGACGCGGTTAACCTTTTTACCGAAGAATCGCCGTTCGGCATGCCGCTTAAATCGCTACTTAACGCCTGAGATAGCTCGTCGTTGCTATAAGAGTCCCGCGTCCGTTTGATGCGGCGCTCGCAGCGATAGGTGGAAAATGGCGATCGTCGAGGCAGATAGGGTGCGCGAGAAGCCGACGTTGGAATCGGCCCCGCTGATCGTCCATGTCGTGCGTCAATTCCTGCCCAATCGCGGCGGCCTGGAAGACGTGGTCGCCAATCTCGCCCGCCAGACGGTGCGGCGCGGTTATCGCGTTCGCGTCGTCACGCTGAACTCGCTGTTCACCGCGCCTGAGGAAAAGCTGCCGGCCCGCGAAGATATCGACGGCATCGAAGTGGTGCGCATTCCCTGGTCCGGCAGCAGCCGTTATCCGCTGGCGCCCAAGGTTTTCGGCCATCTCGCCGATGCCGATCTCATCCATGTCCATGCCATTGATTTCTTCTTCGACGCGCTCGCCTGGGGCAGGCTGCTGCATCGCAAGCCGATGCTCGTCACCACCCATGGCGGCTTCTTCCACACACGAAAATACGCGGCGATCAAGAAGATCTGGTTTCGTACCCTGACCCGTGTTTCGGCGATGGCCTACCGCCGGCTCGTCTGCTGCAGCGCCTCCGATCTCAAGCAATTCTCCGAAATCGCACCCGACAGCCTGCTTATCGAAAATGGCGCCGATATCGGCAAATTCGCCGACACCGCGTCGCGTCGGGCAAAGCGCCGCATCGTCACCATCGGCCGGTTCTCGGTGAACAAGCGGTTGGAGCATTTGCTCGATGCAATGGCCGTGCTGAAAACCCGTGACCCGGATTGGCATCTCGACATCGTCGGGGCCGAATCCGACTTGAACCGGGCCGATGTCGAAGCCGCGATCGAAGGCCGGGACCTTTCCGGCCGCGTCACCCTGCACGTTTCGCCCGACAATGACGCCATTCGGCGCGTCATTGCCGAGGCCTCGCTGTTTGCCTCTGCCTCGGAATATGAAGGCTTCGGCCTAGTGGCACTGGAGGCGATGAGCGCCGGCCTTCTGCCGGTGCTGAATGCCAACGATGCCTTCACAACGCTTGCCGACCGGCATCCCGTCATCAGGCTTGCCGATTTCACCAATCCCGAGGCCGCCGCGACCGTGATCGAAGCGGCCTATGAAGGCCTTTCACGTCAACCGGACGTCGTTCGTTCCGGGCTCCTCGACGCCGCGCGCGGCTATTCCTGGGATATTGTCGCCGGACGTTATGTCGATCTTTATCGATCGCTGAACGTCGCCGCGGCCGACCGGGTCTGATCCTGCCAGCCTGAAATTCCGTCACGCTTTGGCGAGACGGATAATCTCATCGAGCACGAACCTGCGTGATTGCGGCGGCGTCAGATTGTGATCGGCGTCCGGCAGCATCAGCAGCCGCACGTTCGGATAGCGGGAAAGCTTGGCGCCGCGCGGTCCAAAGTGGAAATAGACGTGATCGAGGCCGACATCACCTTCGCTGTAGATCAGCGTCAACGGCACCTTACGCTTACCGAACTCAGCGAAGGAATGCCGGACTTCGCGGGCGATGTGGCGCCGGTCGGGGAGCAGTTCGAGCAGCGGCGCGATCCATGGGGACAGACGACGACCGGCAGCGATGACCATGTTCTGCAGCGCAGAGACGACGTCCACCTGGCCGCGCAGCAGCCGCTTTAGCGTATCGAGCCGCGCCAGGCGCTGGCCGTAATCATCAAGGCTGCGGGGAACGGAGACAACATGTTCCTTACGCACAGGTATCTCAGGATCCCAGTAATAAACGAAGGGATTGATCGACACGACGGCCTTCAGCCGCTCGTCGGCAACGCCGGCGCGGAAGGCGACATAGCCGCCACTGCATCGGCCGGCCACCATGAACGGGCCGGCGGCTATGCCTTCGAGCAGATCGAGCGCGGCGACCGCATCGGCGGTCTGCGTATCGGAATAGAGCACCTGCTCCGGTGCATCGGGCCGTGGCGGACTGTCGCCGACATTGGCGGAATCGAAGCGCAGCGAAACCACGCCCTGGCGCGCAAGCTCGCGCGCCATATCAACCGTCGTCCGCCCCCAGCCGGCATGCCGGTCATAGGCCGTCGACAGGAAGAGCACGGCACTGCCCTTGATCTCGCCGGGCGGCCGGCTGACGACGCCGACCAGGTGATCATGGCTTCCGAAACGGACCGGCATTTCGACAAAACCATCGCCGGCCAGCGGCGGGTTCTCGATTTCTACCGGCGAAGGAGCGGCGGACGTCTCCACCGTGGCGCCCTCCAGCCAGGTCGTCAGCAGCGCGACCACAGCCATCGGCGTCTTGGCGAAGAGCGGATTGGTGACGAGTTCGTCATAGCCTTCGAAAACCGTCTGCTCGACATCGGCGCCGAGCGCCTTCAACGCATCGGCAAAGCCGGTATCGTCGGCCTTGGCGGGACGTTCGAGGATCAGATAGCGGGACGCCGCCAACCCCTGTGGCGAGGCGATGTTGAGCTTGGCGAGCTCGCCGGCGATCTCCTCGGGCATGACCAGCCCGGCGATTTGCACCTTGGCGGTCTGGACATGCTCCTTGCCGAGGCCGAGATCGGCATCGATGATCTTCGACCACATGGTGAGTTCGCGCAGATAGGCCCGGCCGCTCAGCACCGGCGCCAGCATGACGAGGCTGTCGACGCCGTCGATCGAAGAGCCGATGCGTTGGGCAAGCGTTGCGCCGAGGCCCTGTCCGATCAAGACGATACGGTCGCAGCCGGTGAGCGATTTCAGCTTGGCCGCGGCCGCCCGGATCGAAATTTCCCAGGTTTCCAGTCTTGCCGGCAATGCGCCGAAATCCAGCGCATCGCCGGTGCCGCGATAATGAAAGCGCAGGCTCGGCACGCCGATATCGGAGAAATGCTCGGCGGCGACGCGGAAGAATTTGCGGCTGCACATCTCCTCGAACCCCCAGGGGCTGACGAAGAGGACGGCGGCCGAACGTTTCTTCGCCACGGGATTCTCAGGCATGAACAGCCCGATCGTGCCGTCGAAGACGACAGGCAGGGCAGCGCTGCGTCCGGCACCCTCGGCCGGTTCGAGCGAGAATTCGCCGGGCGCGACCTTGGCGCGATCGGGATCGCCGGGAAGCCGCGGCGCGATGAAATTGATCGCGTGTCCCACAGGCCGCTTGAGCAACGACGGCATCTTATCCAGAATGGCGCGCATGACGTCGACATCTTCGGCCGGCACGGCGCGCAGCACGCGGAGTGCGGCGAAATAGCAGAATGTGCCGGCAAGGATTGCAGCAACGAGGCCGGCCGGACCCTGTATGAATTCCAGCGCCGAAATCGCCCCGCAGGCACAAAGCACGGCAGCGAGCGTCACCTTCGTCAGGCTCGTGTAAAGGCCCGAAAGCTGAGATCCGAATCCTGTCTGTCTGATCATCATCACCGACATTGCAACGAAGACGAGGATGCGCACGAGCGCGGCACCCTCGGCGGCGAGCCTAGGTATGATCAGTAAACAACCGACTACCATCAGAAGGCCACCTATCACACTGATGTTCAGGCGGGAGCGGGCCCTGTCCATCGACAGGAGGTAGAGGCTGAGGATCTGCATGAAGGTATAGGCGGGCGCCACCAGCGCCAGCAGCGCCACCACCGTGCCGCTGCGGCGGAACGCTTCGCCGAACACGACGAACACCAGTTCGCTGGAGATCGCCGCAAGCCCGAGGCTCATCGGCAATACGATATAGGCCATGCTGCGGGTGACGGCGGCGAAGACTTCGACCGGCAAGGTCGAATCGTCGCTGTTATGCCGCCGCTCGGAATAGTAGGGCAGCAGGCTGCCGGTCATCTGGATCGGCAGTTGCAGCGCGATATTAGCGATCGACAGGCCGACGGCGTAGTAACCGACCATCTCCACCGACCAGAACTGCTGCAGGAAGAGCAGCTCGAGCCGGTTGAGGAAGATGGAATCGATGATGAACTGGATCGACAGGATGACGGAGGACGAGGCGAGATACTTCAGCGAGACCCCGCACCAGTCGCGCCGCGCAAGCAGGATCGGCAGTGTGGCGAAAAACAGCACGAGCTGGCCGAGCGCATAACCGACGAGAACCCCCTCGACGCCATAGAAAACGGCGCCGGCGGCAACGCCGGCAAGCTGCACGATCGAGACGCCGACGGTCAGCTTGAAGAAGGCGCCAAGCTTCTTTTCGCCGATCAGGTAGAATTTGACGAAGGATCCGATCGCCTGGACGAAGAACAGCGCGCCGGTGACCAGAGCGACGGACGGCGCGGTCTCGGCCCAGTGCATCTCCTCGGAGGTCAGAAAGAACAGGGCGTAGAGCGCCAGCAGCGCGACAGTCGAAAACATCATGAAGCTGACGAGGATGGCGGCAAATCCTCGCCGGCGGCGCTCATCGTAACCTTCCGCCGAAAGCTGCGGCATGGTCTTCAGGAGCGTGATGCTGGAGCCGAGCTCCGCGATCGAGGCGCCTGTCATCACCAGCCACAGCGAGAAGGCGACGATGCCGTTTGCCTCCGGCCCAAGCAGACGCGCCGTGATGATCGAGGAGACGAAGCCCGTCAGCAACAGCAGCATGCCTGCCGCCGCATTCATCACCGAATTTGCGATAATACCCTTCGACATCCGTCCATCCGCCAGGCTCGGCCTAAGGCCTGATACCCACCATTTCTAATGCGAAAATGTTAAAATAAAGCGGGAGTGACACTAGCTGGCCTGCATCGCCGCCAGCGTCTGAAGCGCCTTCTCGTAGCTGTTTTCCGCGAGGTAACGCAGCAGGAACTCCCGCGCCTTCTCGGCCTTCTCGCGTGCACGCTCGGGTGCGCGGAAGATGTCTTGCAGGTGCGCGGCCGCCGCATCAGGAGAGGGATCCGCCCAGACCGCGCCCGCGAGCCCGGCAAATTCGGGATGGGTGTCGACCACCGGAATGAGGGCTGAGTCGACCAGCCATGTATTGTCCGGATCGCAGAAATCCGCCGTGGCCGACCAGGCGGTTGAGATAACCGGGGTACGCTGCATGATCGCCTCGGCGACCGTCAGCCCGAAACCCTCGGAACGATGCAGCGAAAGATAGGCGTCTGAACAGCGGATGAGACCGTTGATTTCGGCGTTCGACAGCCTGTCGGTGACGATCCTGATCCGGCTGTCGCCCTCAACCGAGGCAACCAGCTCGCGCAGGCCTTCGTCCTTGTTCACATCGCCGCTGGCCTTCATCAGCAGAAAGGCACTTGGGGCTTCGGTGGCAAATATCCTGAAAGCCTTGATCACGGCCTGCGGATTCTTCCGGTTGATCGACGAGCCGGCACTGAAGATGAAGCTGACGAGAAAGGCGTCCTTCTCGATGCCGAACTTCTCCCGCATGCCTTCGGTCGCCGGCGCCTCGGTGACGGGATGCGGAACGACGATGACCGGCGCCTTGGTCAGCGGGGCGATTGCCCGCCGGGTGAATTCCGACGGCACGAAGACGGCGTTCATATAATGCATCGCATTGCGCCACTCCGCCGGCACGACTTCGAGCTCCCAAGCGAAATTGCCGATGTTGAAGGCGCGGGTGAAATTCGCGACGCCCTTCTTCAAAATGGCGCGCGGCAGCATCGGCGGATTGAGATGCCAGATCCGGCTCCCCGGCGGCTCAGTGGAGAGACCTGCCGGCATCCAGCCGGCAAAGGACTTCTCGTCTGGATGGGTGCTGACGTCGGAAAGCGAAATCGCCCGCCCCGCTTCCGACAGAGCACCGGCGCAGAGCCTTGCCGATTCGCCGACGCCGACGGCCATCGAGAGATAGCCGACGACTTCCACCGGCTTGCGCGGATTGAAGGCAAGACGCGAGCGCGGGATCAGCCGCTGCAGGAGATGGGCACGCAGAAAGCGGTATATCGTTCTCAAACCACGGATCTTTCTCAATGCGTCGGTATTTATTCTTGGCGGAAGCATCAGCCCTGGAGCATGACGCGATGTGAGCTGCCCAGACTTCTGATCTCGCCCGCAGGCGGAAGATCGTTCTCGGTGCCGGAGCGGGCGTGGAGTTTCACGCGACGCATCACGCCGGGGGCGAGATGGAACCAGTCGTCGTCGGCCCGATAGCCTTCGACGTCGATATGCACTGACTGCGCCAGCCGGTCGGTGCGAAGATCGACGAACCAGTCGTCACCGTCTCTGACGAGCGATGCTTCGATGCCCGCGTCGCGTAGCGCGTTGCGCCGTCCGCAAGGAAAATGGAAGCTTTCGGCCAGAACCACGGCGTCCGACAACGAGCGCAGTCGCGCGACGCTAACATCATGGGCCGGCGGGCCGAACCGGAAAGCATAGGTCGTATCGAAGAAGGCGCCGAACAACGCGGTAGATGCAAACCGCTCTACACTCCTTGCCGCCAGCTTGAAGGCCATGTTGCCGCTGACGACCTGCTGCTTGCCGTCGCGCAGACAGAAGACCTCGAGCTCCACGTCGAGGTCGGCATCCGTCTCGTTGACGACATGCACATCGAGTCCGTTGGTTCCCTCGTCGGTGAAGATTGCCTGGACCGGCCGGAACGCACGGCGCATCGCATACCAGACCGGCTTCGGTTCACCGGTGGAATCGATCACGCCCCAGCCGGGGCCGGGCATGAGGTCCTGCAGCGTCCAGACAAGCGCGCCATTGCAGGCGGAACCCTCGCGCCGCCATTCGGCGAAGGTTTCCTCGATCACTTCGCCGGTGACGGCGCGGGAGAGATCGAGATAGCGTTCCTGATCTTCGCGGCGCAACTGGGCCGGATCGAGACCGTAGAGAAGCTCCAGATAATGATCGCGAACGTCTTCGAAATCCCAAGATGCGCTACGGTCGCGCGGTACACGCGCCTTCCAGAGCGGGCTGTGGACGGCCGGCACATCGAGATGACGTCGCAGCGTCCGTTGCTGCGGCACATGCGCGAAGGCCAGGCTTTCCGAGGCAAACCGCACATCGGCGCGGCGCGCATCTGCAATCGGCCGCATATAGGCGCCGACGTCGTAATAATGGGCGATGCCTGAATTGGGAGAGAACGGCATCGCGCCGCCATAGGGCGAATTCGGAACATAGGGCACATCGGGACGCATGCGGGCAACGATGGCCGGGATGATTTCGTCGGTGACCGGTCCGCTCCAGAATTCCGTCGGCAGGCCGAGCATCGCCGCTTGCTGGTGGATCTCGCTGCCACCACAGAGCACCGCGAGCGAAGGCGAGGCCTGGACGCCGTGCAGGAATTCCTCGACCTCAGCATGTACATGGCCGAGAAAAGTCTTGTCGTTGCGCGGATAGTCGAAATTGGCGAACATGAAGTCCTGCCAGACCAGCAGGCCGAGCTCGTCGCAAAGCGCAAAGAAATCCGGCGTCTCGTAGGCCATGGTGCCGCCGATACGGATCATGTTCATGCCGGCGTCAGTGGCAAGACGCAGGAACGGCTCGTAGTCCGCCCGTCCGCCCGGCAAGCGCGCGACATCCGCCGTCGTCCACACCGCGCCGCGGCAAAAGACGCGCTCGCCATTGACGAGAATCGCGAAGTCATCGCCGTCATCGCCGCGCTCGACCTCGATACGCCGGAAGCCGGTGCTGCCGAGCAAATACTCGGCGCCATCGGAAACCAGCGTCAGTTTGTAGAGACGTGGAGCGCCATGCGTGTGCGGCCACCAGGGTTCGATGTCGGCAAGCTTGAGGATAGCCGAGTAATGATTCTCGCCGACCTTTTCGAACGGCTGCTCCATTCCGCCGCAACGGAGCAGCATCGAAGGGTTGTCGGCACTACTGTGCAGGGAAACGCTGAGCCGGCCGACGCCGCTCTCGTCCAATACGGTGCGGATCGAGACATTGTCGATCGAGACGGGATCGCGCCGCACCAGCGAAATCGGCCGCCACGGGCCGACCGCGTGGATATCGGGGCACCAGCCCGGCATATGCCCGAGCAACGTCGTGCGGAAATTTTTCAAGCCCGCCGGCGTGATCATCTGCGGCCGCCAGCGCGCGCGCGGACCGGGCTCCGACAGACGCGGTCCGAGCGCCCGGAAACAGAGCGCCAGCTCGTCGCCGCCCGAAAGCGTCACCGGAATTTCGTGCGCCGTAAACATGCTTTCGGAAAACAGGATTTCCTGGCCGTTCAGGAACACATGGCAAAGCGTCGCAAGCCCCGCGAAACGCAAGATCGCTTCGCCGGGCTCAGCATCGAAGAGCCGGCAGAGATACCAGGCGTCTTTCGTGTTCAGCGGTTCCGGATTTTCCCGGTCGAAAAGCCCGGCCCTTTCGAGTGCCGCGGCGACTGTTCCGGGAACGGGTGCTGGAATGAACTGCGCAGAGAGCGGAATGTCGTGCGGCACCGCACAGGCATCCGGTTCCGTCAGGACCAGGTTCCAGCCTTCGGAAAGCACGCTTTCCTCGGCTCCGATGCTTGCCAAACGCCCCCGCATGGTCTGATCTCCGGCCTCAGATTCGCTCTGCAAGCGATGCCATCATCAAATCCCATGCATCGGCGGCCGGATCAAGGGCTGCCTGCAGCGGCTCGAACCTCCTGCGGGCGACGGCGCGGGCGAGTTGGAACTGCACCGATTTCGCTGCGTCCGAAATGCGCCTGGCATGCTCGGCGGCGGCGGCGAATTCATCCGGGGAGAGCCAGGCCAAGTGATCGGCCGCAAGCTCGAAATTGGCGCCGACCTGGCGAAGCGTATTGAAGGCATATTTGTGAAAAAAGCCGAACGGCCGCTCAGCCACCGCTTCCACCTGTTGCGGAAAGACGCTTGCAAAGGCGCGGATCGGATTTTCGCTGGGTCGCCTGTTGAAATGAGCCCCGAACAGCCGCCGCGCGGTCGCGCGCAGATGCACTTCATCGGCGGGCTTTTCCGGGAATCGTGCAAATTCCGTGTAAGGCAGGAATGGCGGGTCGTTTTCCGTCAGCTGCAGCTGGAACAGCCCGTCGAAATCTTCGCCTTCAAGGCGGAAATAGCCGGCATTGTGGAAATAATCGACGCGCTTGGCCGCAACGTCCAGCCGGTTGATCGCCACCGTCGTTTTACCGTGCTCCTGCCGGTAGGCGGTGCCGCGCGTATCCGGCATATAGAAGGAATCCATCTCGATCAGGCAGAGCCGGCCCCGCGCGATCTGCACTTCGACATGGCGTTCGACACGGTCGTAAATGGCAAGCTCGGTGGCGCGGATTCCGTAGAGCGCTTCGAGATCTTCGAGCGGCACCTTGAAGAAGGTGAACTGGTCGCCCTCGAAATCCTGGATCAGGGTGAAACCGAGCATCGCCTCGGGCGCAACGCCCGACGTCGCCAGCACCTCGATCCAGAGATCGACATAACAATTGGTTTCCGGCCAGGCGCGCTCGCTGGAATGCAGCGCATGCGCCCGGTAGGTTTCCGGGTCGATCCCCGAAAATACCGATGTCATCGCTCCCATCAGCCCCACAGCGTTTTCCGGACGCTGGCCGGCCATTGCTTCACGTCAAGCCCGTGATGGTGGAACAGCGCAAGCGCGATGCGCTCCAGCCCGAAGCCGACACAGGCCGTGTGCGCGACACTGCCGTCCTCGAGGTTGAGGCCCCATTTCGTGCCGAAGGCGTCCTGATGATAGTTGAAGCTCATGCAGGCGG
The DNA here is from genome assembly GCF_003939025.1 of Rhizobium sophoriradicis. Lineage (GTDB taxonomy): Bacteria > Pseudomonadota > Alphaproteobacteria > Rhizobiales > Rhizobiaceae > Rhizobium > Rhizobium sophoriradicis. Next base: position 321,805 of record NZ_RQIH01000005.1, on the reverse strand, counting down.
TGGGATTGGCGGACGAGGTGATCGGGATCAGCAGTTCGAACTTCAGGTTCTGGTCGCGTTGATTGTTGGCGAGCATCTTGCCGGCGCGGCCGAAGAACGGATCGTTGGCGATGTCGATCGTCACCTCGAGGCCGACGGCTTTCATCATCTCGACGCCGCGATCCATCCAGCGTTGGCGGAAATCGGTGACATGCTCTTCGGTGCCCATGCAGACATATTCGCGCATCCGGAACAGCTGCTGGCGGGCCGGGTCTTTCGACGGCTCGTGGCGGAAGCAATAGGATTGCAGGTCGAAGAGGCCGCCGGTCTTCGGCAGATTGCCGCGCTTGGCGACCGTCGGATAGAGTGGATAGCAGGCAGCCGGCGTCAACACGATATCGGTCGCTTCCTGTCCCTTGGTCCAGTCCTCGCCGACTTCCATGCATTGCAACAGGCTCACATGGTCGAGTTCGCTGCCGCAGAAGCTGTGCACCGTGCCGGCCAGCTGCGGGAAGCTCTTCATGTAGCCGCTCTTTTCGAAAAAGGCGCGGTTCATGCCGGGCGGAAAACGCATGGCCTCCGCACCGTCGCCGCCGCCGACCTTGTCGATAAGGCGCTCAAACGCGGCGATCACCTCTTCGAACTGGCCGCTGCGGCCATAGAGCCCGTCGATACCCGTATCGATCAGCAGGCCGGATTCGAAAAGCCGGTCGAGAAACGAGGTCTGCATATCCATGACTGTTACCCCAGTAGGCTAGTGTCCTGCTTGTGGACAAGAAGCATGCTCGACGTATTGCCGAGGATGCGGTCGTTCGAGATCATCAGCTGTGCGGAATGGGCGTCGCGCAGATGGCGTCCCAGGCTGAAGGGCGTGCCGTTCTTGTAGCCCATGATGCCGCAGATCAGCATGGCGTGGTTGACGATCTCCAGGATCGTCTCGGACGAGGCGATCTTGACGTTGTTCATCGCCACGGCAAAGCCCATCGACGACAGCCTGTCGGGATCGGCCTTGGCATGTTCATAGGCCTTGAGGCCGGCAACCACGTTGGATTTCACCATCTGCAGCAGGTTCGACACCTCGGCCAGGCGCAGCGCACCCGGCGGCTGGGCATCCGGCGCCTTGCGGGCAGCGGCGCGCACGAAGGCCTGGGCGCGAGCGACGGCATCGACCGCAATGCCGTACCAGACACCGCTCCAAAGCAGATGCGAGGAGGCGAGCATGGACTGCGCCGCGATTTCGGCAAAAGGCTTCGGCAGGATCTGCTCTGCCGGCGCTTGTCCCTTGAACAGGAAGCCGTCGGAGCAGGTGCCGCGCATGCCGAGCGTGTTCCAGACGTGCGTTTTCTCAAGCGTGTACTGGTCTTTGAGGAAGGCCGTAAGCACCTGATCGGAGGAAGCCGCCTGGGCATGCGCACGCGAGGTGATGAGAATGGCGTCGGCATGCGAGCCGTAGGAAATGACGGTGGCATCCTTCTCGAGGCGGCAGCTATCGCCATCGACCTCAACTGCGCAAATACTGTTGCGCAGGTTTCCGCCGATCCCACCCTCGGTGGTGGCGGAGGCGATCAGCAGTTGCTCGGCAGCAATGCGGCGCATGAAATGGCAATGCCATTGGCTGTCGGCGCCGTGTTCGACAAGGCTCGACAGCTTAATGTGGTGCATCGCGAAGACCATGGCGCTCGCCGCGCAAGCCTGGCCGAGCATCGAGCACAATTCGGCGATCTCGGTGATCGAGGCCGATTCACCGCCGAGATGGTGCGGCACCTGAATGCCGAGCAGCCTCTCGGCCTTCATGGCATCCACGGCTTCCCGTGGGAAGCGGCCCTCGGCATCGACGGCATCGGCATGTTTGGCCGCGATTTCGGCGACACGAGCCACCCTAGCGGTAAGACCGTCCTGCATGATCTTGACGGGGAAGTTCATCAGGCGACCTTCCGGCCATCCTGGATGAGATCGACGGTTTTGGCGATCGCCGAGATGCTCGCGAAGGATTTGCGGTTCAGCAGATTGTCGGGAAATTCGATGTCGAACGCCTCTTCAATGCCGAGCATCAGCTGCACCGAAGCGAAGGACGTCAGACCTGCTGCATAAAGATCGGCATCGTCGGCGATCTGGTCGATCGACGTCGGAAGCTTGCCGAATTTGGCTACGAGGTCGCGGATTGTCTTATTCATCCCATCACTCCAAGATTCTCATGATCCCGAACCGGCGTTCATCGCCTTGTCATGAGCGTTCTTTTAGTGCGGAAAACAGAACATTCCGCTAATTTGTTGGGTTAAATATGATTAGCACTCACAGTTAGGATTTTAGCAATCGGCCCGGCTGGAGTAAAAATACAAATTCTACATCAATCGCTTAATAGAGTTTCGGCAACGAGACTTGCGACGCTCTTCGACGCGACGAGTACAGAAATGACACGCAAAGCGCCATTTTGCGTCAACCGGCGGTGGGATAGGAATGCTCGCCGCCGCGATAATCCGAGACGGAGTAACATCCGTCACCTGTTGCCCTGACAACGCTTTCGCTGATGACGGCCTTGCCGTGACCGCCCGGGATATCGAGGATATAGGCCGGCTGACAAAGCCCGGAAATCCGTCCGCGCAGCGCCGCGACGATCCGCTGCCCCTCGTCGATCGTCAATCTGAAATGGCCGGTGCCGGGCGCGAGATCCGGATGATGCAGGTAATAGGGTTTGACGCGGATCTCGACGAAGGCCTTCATCAGTTCGGCAAGCACATCGGGATCGTCATTGACGCCCTTCAGCAGTACCGACTGGCTCACCATGGCGATGCCGGCATCGACCAGGCGGGCGCAAGCCGCGCGCGCTTCGCTTGTCAGTTCCCTCGGATGGTTGGCATGCAGCGCCACATAGACCGTCTTGCCGCTCGCCTTCAGGGCAGCGATCAGCGCCAAGTCGATCTTTTCGGGATCGACCACGGGAACGCGGGTGTGGAAGCGCACGATCTTGACATGCGCGATTGCCGCCAGCGCCTCCATGATGTCGCGGAGCCGGCGCGCGGAAAGCACCAGTGGATCGCCGCCGGTGAGGATGACCTCCCAGATCTCCTGGTGGCCGGCTATGTAATCGAAGGCTTTCTGCATCGCCGCCGCATCGAGCGTGCCGAGGCCCTGCGGCCCGACCATTTCGCGCCGGAAGCAGAAGCGGCAATAGACCGGGCAGATATGCACGGCTTTGAGCAATACGCGATCGGGATAGCGGTGAACGATGCCTTCGACGGGGCTGTGGGCATGATCGCCGATCGGATCGGCGCGTTCCTCGGGCGCGACCGTCAGTTCGGCGGCGTCGGGCACGAATTGCCGTGCGATCGGATCATCAGGATCGGCGCGGTCGATCAGCCTGGTGACGGCAGGCGTCAGGGCGATCGCGTAACGCGCGGCCACTTCGTCGAGAATTGCACGATGGCCGGGCAAGACCAGCCCGGCCTGCAGAAGATCATCGACGTTCTTGAGCGGTTTGACGGCGTTCATCGCCCATACTCCGCAACCGGCGCCCAGAGCACCTGATCGATGCGCGAAGCCCCCGTCGCCAGCATGACCAGCCGGTCGAAACCGAGCGCAATGCCGCTTGCCTCGGGCATTGACGAAAGTGCCGCGAGCAAATCCTCGTCGATCGGGTAGTTCTCACCATAGACCCGCATCTTCTCGGCCATCTCGATCTCGAACCGCCGCTTCTGTTCGGCGGCGTTGGTGAGCTCGCCGAAGCCGTTGGCGAGCTCGACGCCGCAGGCATAGAGCTCGAAACGCTCGGCAACCCGCGGATCGCGGGCTGATGGGCGGGCAAGGGCCGCCTCCGAGACCGGATATTCGTCGAGAATGGTGATGCGGCCGAAGCCGAGATGCGGCTCGATCTTTTCGACCAGCACCCGGCTGAAGAGATCGGCCCAGCCGTCATCTTCGGCCACACGCATGCCGGCGCGCCTGAGCTCGGCGGCCAGATGTTCGCGATCGGTCGAACCGTCGGCGGCGACGGAGGCGAGAAGATCGATGCCGGCGTGGCGCTCGAACGCTTCGGCGACGCTCACCCGTTCCGGCCCGGCGAAAGGATCGCTCTCACGGCCGCGATAGCCAAGCCTGTCGGTCTTCGCCGTCTCGGCCGCAAGCGCCAGAATGCGCACGCAATCCATCATCAGGCTCTCGTAGCTTTCGCCGGCCCGATACCATTCGAGCATGGTGAATTCCGGGTGATGCAGCGGCCCGCGCTCGCGGTTGCGGTAGACATGGGCAAAACAGGAGATGCGTTGCTCACCGGCTGCGAGCAGCTTCTTGCAGGCGAATTCCGGCGAGGTGTGCAGATAAAACGGCGCCCTCTGCCCGTCCGTCGTCACCGCTTCCGTCGCAAAGGCATGCAGGTGCGCCTCGTTGCCCGGCGAGATCTGCAGCACCGCGGTATCCACCTCGATGAAATCCTCGCGCGCGAAAAACCCGCGTAATACAGCCTGGATCGCATTGCGCCCGATGAGGAAGGGGCGGCGATCGGCATGCACGGACGGGGTCCACCAGGGGGACGCTTTGGCCGAAGATTTCATTCCAAGCTTTCTTCGCCGGAGAAGCCGGTATGGGGGTGGCTATTTCCCGGATTTTAGGTTAGTTGCGCCCCCAAAGAAAAACATTTGCGTCTGCAGGGCGTTTCGACAGTCCTCTACGACGCCGAAAGCCGAGTTACAAGGAAGTCTTATGGTCAAGGTCATCGCCTCTTCGGTCCGCAAGGGCAACGTTCTCGATGTCGACGGCAAGCTCTACGTCGTTCTCACCGCCCAGAACTTTCATCCGGGCAAGGGCACGCCGGTCACCCAGGTCGACATGCGCCGCATCGTCGACGGCGTGAAGGTTTCCGAGCGCTGGCGCACCACCGAACAGGTCGAGCGCGCCTTCGTCGAAGACGTCTCCTTCCAGTATCTCTATGAAGACGGCGAAGGTTTCCACTTCATGAACCCGGCGACCTACGACCAGGTCGTGGTCGATGTCGAAACGATGGGCGACCAAAAGGCCTTCCTGCAGGAAGGCATGTCCTGCATCCTGTCGATCCATGAAGGCATTCCGCTGGCGCTGGAACTGCCGCGCCACGTGACCCTCGAAATCACCGAGACCGAACCGGTCGTCAAGGGCCAGACGGCGTCGTCCTCCTACAAGCCGGCCATGCTGTCGAACGGCGTGCGCACCATGGTGCCGCCGCACATCAATGCCGGCACCCGCGTCGTCATCGCGACCGAAGACAATTCCTACGTCGAGCGCGCCAAGGACTAATCCTGGTTGCATCTCGCGCAAAGGGCCGGCTCAGACCGGCCTTTTTTGTATCCGCGATATCAGAGATGCGGATTGCGCGGCCTGTACTTCTTCACCAGCTTCTGATTGATCTCGGCCGCCCCCGGCATGTTGGCGCTGAGATAGACCGGCGCATCGCCGGATTTGGAGAGCTCCGAGGCGACTTCGGCAAAGATCGCATTGATAACAGTCACCCCGACCGCCGTCGACACCGGCCCGACCCGGAGCCCCGTGCCTTCGAGGTCGAGAACGGCATCACCCGGCGGCAGCCCGTTGTCGAGCACGATATCGGCGACTTCTGCGAGCCGGCGGCGGCCATTGGCGATCGCTGCGGAATAGGCGATCGAGGTGATGGCGATCACCTTGGCGCCGATTTCATGCGCATAATCGGCGGCCTCGATCGGCGCGGCGTTCACGCCGGAATTCGAGGCAATGATAATGACGTCGCCCGGCTGCATGCCGTAACGCTCCAACATCGGCCGCACCAGACCTTGGGTACGTTCATAGACCGAGCTGATGACCGCTCCCTCGTGCAGCATGGCCGACCCGACAAGCACCGGTACAGTGAAAGCGAGCCCACCGGCGCGATAGTGCACCTCTTCCGCCAGCATATGTGAATGGCCGGTGCCGAAGACATAGACGCGCTTGTCGCCGCGGGCGGCATCGAGGATGACCGACGCTGCCTGCACCATCGGCTCGGCAAGTACCTGCTTCAGCGTCTCCAGCCGACCGATCAGATTGGAGAAATAGGCATCGGTGATATCAGTCATGCCAAGTCTCCTTGATGTCAGGCCGCTTCGCCGGCAAGCCAGGTGACGGTAACAGTCAGCGCATCGGTGAGATGGACGAGATCGGCGCGCGCGCCCGGCGAGAGATGGCCGCGATCGGCAAGTCTGAGGAAGCGGGCGGGATAGAGGGTCGCCATGCGCAACGCCTCGGCGAGCGTCAGATCGAGATAGGTGACGCCATAACGGATCGTCGAGATCATGTCGACGTCGGAACCGGCGAGCGTGCCATCGGACAGCACCAGCTTCGAGCAGAAGCCGCCCCTTTCACGCCGGACGGTGCGCCCGTTCAGCGTGAATGAATCCTTCTCAGATCCGACGAGCGACATCGCATCGGTGACGAAGAACAGTTTGCCTTCGCCCCGCTTGGCGCGCAACGCGGTGCGCAAGGCCTTCGGATCGACGTGATGACCGTCGGCAATGATGCCGCACCAAGTGGAGGGATGATCGATCGCCGCGCCGACGAGGCCGGGGGCGCGATGTCCCATCTGGCTCATCGCGTTGAAGAGATGCGTGACGCCGCGCGCTCCGGCATCGAAACGTTCCGCCGCCGCCTCGCTCGAACAATCGGAATGGCCGATGCTGACGGTGACGCCGGCTTCGGCCAGTTCACGCACCTGGGCGACCGTCACCTGTTCGGCGGCAATAGTGACGAGCAGCGTGCCGATCGCCTCACGCGCACGGATGAAGGCCTTGACGTCGCGATCCTCCACCGGCCGCATCAATTCGGCCAGATGCGCGCCCTTGCGCGCCGGCGCCAGATGCGGGCCTTCGAGATGCAAACCGGCGACGCCGCGGTTCCCTCTGACAGCCTCGATCGCGGCCTCGATCGCGGCAATGGAGGCCTCTGCCGTATCCGTGATCAGCGTCGGCAGCAGCGACGTCGTGCCATAGGGCCGATGCCCCTGTGCGATGATCTCCATCGAGGCGACTGATGGTTCGTCGTTCAGCATCCGCCCGCCGCCGCCGTTGACCTGCGCATCGATGAAGCCGGCCGAAAGCACGCCGCCGGCAAGCGTCACCGTCTCGGCGTCCGGCAGATCGTTTCCAGCGGCGATCGCTTCGACCCGGCCGTCGGCAACGATCAGCGCCTTGTCGTCATGAAAGCGCTCGCCGTCGAAGATACGGGCGCCGATGAAGATCTTGCGGGCCATCAGACCGTCTCCGTCACCTTGAGCAGGTTTGCCGGCTTGTCCGGATCGAAGCCCTTGCGGCGTGTTACCGACTCGATCAGCCGGTAATAGACGAGCAGCGACACCAGCGGATCGACGAGACCGTTGCCCGTCGTCGGCACCCGCAGATTGAGGCCAGAGAGCGGCTGCGTGGAGAAACCGACGGTGGTGGCGCCGAGTTTCTGCAGGCGCTCCAGCGCCTGGCCGTTATTGGCGAAGGCCGCGTCGTCGGGCGCAAAGGCGACGATCGGGAAACCCGGCTGCACCAGGCGCATCGGACCGTGCATCAGTTCCGCCAGCGAGAAAGCTTCTGCATGCAGGCCGGCGGTTTCCTTGGCCTTCAAAGCCGCTTCGAGCGCGATCGCGAAGGCCGGGCCGCGGCCGGCCGTATAGAGCGAGGTCGCGTTGAAGAGCACCTCTTCGGCTGCCGCCGTATCGATCCCGGCGGTGGCCGAAAGCGCCTCCGGCAGCTTGACGAGCGCTGTCTGCAGGTCGAACGCGCCGCCGATCGCAGCCGTGACGCCGGCAAGAGCGGCAACGGAAGCGATGAAGGACTTCGTTGCCGCAACGCTCCTTTCGGCGCCGGCATTAAGGCCGAGAACGATATCGGCCTGTTTTGCGAGCGGGCTGTCGGTGACGTTGACGACGGCGATTGTCGTCGCCCCGCCCTTCTTGGCCGCCTCTTGCAGCGCCACGATATCGGGGCTGGCACCCGATTGCGAGACAGTGAAATGCACGCCGCCCTTCAGATGGAGCGCGGCGCCGTAGACGGAAGCGATCGACGGACCGACCGAGGCGACCGGAACGCCGCAGGTGATCTCGAAGAGATATTTGAAGAAGGTGGCGGCGTGATCCGAAGAGCCGCGCGCCGCCGTCGTCACCACGCTCGGGCGGGCGGACGAAAACAGCCGGGCGATCTCGGCAAAGATGGGCTTTTCCTTTTCGAGAAGTGTGGCCACCACCTCCGGCGACTGGCCGGCTTCCTGCAGCATCAGCGACTGGTTCTCACTCATAGGTCATCTCCGATTCTCAATTCGGCAACGAAATCATAGGCATCGCCGCGATAATGCGAGCGGGTGTATTCGACGACGCGCTGGTCTTCCAGGCGCGAGACACGTTCGATCAGAAGCGCCGGCGCGCCAGCCTTGACGTTCAGGATCGCGGCGGAGGACGGGTCGAGGGTGACCGCGGTCAGCCGCTGCAGCGCCCGCACCGGCCTGTGGCCGTTGGCCGCCAGCGCGTCGTAAAGCGATCCTTCGCCGCCGGCATCGTCGCCCAGGAACTTGATCGGCACCACGGCGCGCTCAATCGCCAGCGGCAGGCCGTCGGCTAGACGCAGGCGGTCGAGCCGCAGAACCGGCTCGTCGCCACCGAGGCCGAGCAGGAAGGATTCCTCCGGCGACGGCGTGTTGACCGACCGCGACAAGATTCGTGCGGCCGGCAGCCGCCCGCGCGAGCGCATGTCGGCGGAGAAGGAGGAAAGCCGCCAGAGCGACTGTTCCATGCGCTCCACTCTGCTCGATACGAAAGTACCGCTTCCGTGGCGCGATTCCAGTACGCCCGACGCCATCAGGTCGCGATAGGCGGTGCGCACGGTGACGCGCCCGAGCTTCAAGGCCTCGGCAAGGTCGCGCTCGCCCGGAAGCGCGGTGCCGGGCTTCAGCAGGCCTTCCTGCACAAGGCCGGTCAGGGCCTGCGCCAGCCGCTTGTAGAGCGGCCCGGTCAGGCCCGCGTCACGCAGACCGCGGCTATTCAGTTCCCCTATCAGACTGGTTCTATCCATGGGCAGGCAATAGAACCTATTTAGAACCAATCGGCAAGACGCAATCGGATGCCAATAGAAAAAACCCTCCCCGGCGAGTGTCCGGAGAGGGTTTCATAGCGGTCAAATTTGACAGGCGTTCGTCCGGCGGACGCTCAGCTCTTGGTAAAGATATAATCCGTCTCCTGGCGCAGCACTTCGCCGGGGCGCAGCACCGCATTCGGGAAACCTTGGTGATTGATGGCATCCGGCCAGACCTGCGTTTCCAGGCAGAAGCCGGCGAAGGGGCCGTATTTGCGCCCACCGAGGCCGGGCGCCCCGGTATTCAGCTTGAAACCGGCATAGAACTGCACGCCCGGCTCGGTGCTGCGCACTTCAAGCGACACACCGGAATAAAGGCTGCGGGCGAGCGCGACGCTGCGCTTGGCGGTGCGTTCGGCTGACAGGCAGAAGTTATGGTCGTACAGCACCTGTTCGCTGCCGGCGAAACGCTTCATCGGCGTCATTTCGCGCAGGTCGAATTCCGTGCCGGCAACGGAACGGATCTCGCCGGTCGGCACCTGCCTCTCATCGGTCGGCAGATAATGATCGGCGGCGATCATGATGTCGTGGCCCAGCGCATCCTCGCGGCCGTCGAGATTGAAATAGGCGTGCTGGCAGACATTGGCGAGCGTCGGCTGATCGCTGGTCGATTCGTAGGTCACCGACAGTTCGCCGTTGCCGTGCACCCAGAAGGTTGCCTGGATGGTGCAATTGCCGGGATAGCCGGCGCGGCCATCGGGATCGACGATTTTCAGCACCACGCGGTCGACGGCATGCTCGACGATCGTCCAGTTGCGTTTGGCGATATTGTCGCTGCCACCATGCAGATGCGTGACGCCGTTTTCGTTCGGCTCGAGCTGATAGGCCTTGCCGTCGAGGGTGAATTTGCCGCCGCCGATCCGGTTGGCGCAGCGGCCGGGTGTGGCGCCAAAATAGGCGGAATAGAGCGGATAGCTGTCGAATTCCTCAAACCCGAGCGAGAGCGGCGCGTCATGTCCCTCAAGACGCAGATCCTGGATGACCGCGCCCCAGCTGATGATTTTGGCCGTGAGCCCGCCGCCCTTGATGACCACACGATAGACGGTTTCCCCCGCCTTCGTCTGCCCGAAAACTTCCCGCTCCAACTTCTCCGACATGATCGACATCCGTTCCGTTCTATCCTTGGGGTTCAGGACCGGAACCTGCCCGCATTTGCTTCAATCCGCAACCGGTCGGATCAAAAAGAAATGCCGCGGCATCCGCTCATCCGCTCAGAGATCCATGCCGATCTCTTCGACGTCATAGGGCGTCGTCTGGTAGATTTCGTTGATCCAGTTGCCGAACAGGAGATGGGCGTGGCTGCGCCAGCGGTTCTGCGGCGCAAGCGCCGGGTCGTTATGCGGGAAGTAATTGTGCGGCATCTTGATCGGCACGCCGGCCTCGACATCACGGAAATACTCGTCAGAGAGCGAGGTGGAATCATATTCGACATGATTGAACATGTAGAGCCGCCGGCCCCTTTTCTCATGCACGAGGCAGACGCCCATCTCGCTCGATTCCATCAGGATTTCCAGGCTTTCGGATTTCTCGATGTCGGCGCGCCGCACCTCCGTCCAGCGCGACACCGGCACTTCGAAATTATCGGAAAAGCCGTTGAGATAGATCGAGGAAGGCTTCAGGTTCCGGTGGCGGTAGACACCGAAGGCCTTCTCCTTCAGTTCGTATTTCGGAACGCCGTGGAAATGATAGATCGCCGCCATCGCGCCCCAGCAGACGTTCATCGTCGAATGGACGTTGGTTTCCGTCCAGTCGAGGATCTCCTGCATCTCTTTCCAATAGGTGACGTCCTCATACGGCAGAAGCTCGATCGGCGCCCCGGTGATGATGAAACCGTCGAACTTGCGCTGCTTTACCTCTTCCCAGGTCTGGTAGAAGGCAAGCAGGTGATCTTCGGAGGTGTTCTTCGCCTTGTGCCCGCCGATGCGGATCAGCGACAGCTCCACCTGCAGCGGCGAGGCGCCGACCAGGCGGGCCATCTGCAGTTCGGTCTTGATCTTGTTCGGCATGAGATTGAGCAGCCCGATCTGCAATGGGCGAATATCCTGACGGATCGCCACCGTCTCGGTCATTACCCGTACACCCTCCTGGACGAGGGTTTCGAAAGCGGGCAGCGTATCGGGGATCTTGATGGGCATTGCGGTCACTCGATCAAAATAAAAAACCGGCGGCGACAAAAAATCGCTACCGGTCCGCACGCGGCCCTTTAGCGACTTTTTTAACGTGGCTGCAAGCCGGCCGGCCAAATCACCACGGAATGCCTTAATTAGTCGCTGTTGAGCGACGAATCAACTGCCGAATGCATGCGGCGGCGACTCAGGCAAGCCTCATCACAGTTTAATGACTGATAGAATCTGTTGATAGACCGATAACGCCAGCATGTTAATAATGACAGCATGGGCGGTGTTGGAAAAGCGTGATGGCAGATAAGACCAAGGGGAGGCCGGGGATCCGGAGGCAGGATGGAGTAGGGTATGATTTCAGCCTGACATATCGCCTCGGGGTGATGTTCTCTGCATTCTGGAATTCTGAAGTGCGTGGCAAGGTGCTGTTTCTGGCAACCGTGCTGATCCTTGTCATCCTGGCGACGGCCTATGGCCAGGTCATTCTCAATGAATGGAACGCTCCCTTCTACGATTCGCTCGAGCGCCGCGATCTCGGCGAATTCTTCCATCAGCTTGAAATCTTCGCAATGATCGCCGGCACGCTGCTGCTGCTCAATGTGTTGCAGGCCTGGCTGAACCAGATGACCGCGCTTTATATGCGAGAAGGCCTATCGCGCGATCTTGTCGACCAGTGGCTGAAGCGCAAGCGGGCGCTGCGGCTCGCCTCCAGCGGTCTGATCGGCGTGAACCCGGATCAGCGTCTGCATGAGGATTCCCGCAACCTTGCCGAAAGCACGACGGGGCTCGTTCTCGGCCTGCTGCAGTCGACCATTCTTCTCGTCAGCTTCATCGGCGTGCTGTGGCAGCTTTCGAGCGGCTTCATCTTCCACATCAGCGGCCACAGCTTCTCCATTCCCGGTTACATGGTCTGGGCGGCGATTTTCTATGCCGCTTCCGCCTCGGTGCTGAGCCAAGTCGTCGGCCGCAAGCTGGTCAAGCTCAATGCCGACCGCTTTTCGAAGGAGGCCGAGCTTCGTTTCACGCTGATGCATGCCAATGAGAACATGCCGGCGATCACCGTCGCCCGCGGCGAGGAGAACGAGCGCCGGCGCATCAACACCGACATCAGCTCGGTGCTGCGGGTCGTCAGGCGGCTCGCCATGGCCAATACCAATCTCACCTGGGTTTCGGCCGGCTACGGCTGGCTGGTGATCGTCATCCCGATCATCGTCGCGGCACCCGCCTATTTCTCCGGCGGCCTGACCCTCGGCCAGCTGATGATGTCGGTCGGCGCCTTCAACCAGGTCAATACGGCGCTGCGCTGGTACGTCGCCAATTTCGGCCCGATCGCCGAATGGCGCGCTACACTGATGCGCGTCACCGATTTTCGCCAGGCGCTGCTCGACATGGACGAGGACTACGACCCGAAGGACAGTATTGCCTATGAGAACACCGCGCCCGACACACTGACGCTGAAGGATGTAGTGATCAACGCCAAGATCGGCGAAGACATCGAGGAATGCGGCGGCTTTCGCCTGCGCGAAACCGATGTCTTGGTCAAGGCCGGCGAGAAAATCATGATCAACGGCGATCACAGCGTCAACCGCAAGCTGCTGTTTCAGGCCATGGCCGGCCTCTGGCCATGCGGCAGCGGCACGATGGGGCTGCCGCCGGTCGACGACATGCTGTTCGTGCCCCAGATCGCCTATGTTCCGGGCGGCACCCTGCGCGAAGCCCTGGCTTTCCCCGAACGCGCCGATGCCTACGAGAAGGCGGCCGTCGAGGCCGCCCTCGAAAGAGCCGGCCTGCATTCGCTGATCGCAAGGCTCGATACTCGCGCCCGCTGGGACAAGCTGCTCGACAGCGACGAACAGAAAGCGATCGGCTTCGCCCGCCTGCTGCTGGTGCGCCCGCGCTGGATTATCTTCGACGAAGTGCTGGAAGGCATGGAGCCGGAGTGGCAGGCAACGATGGCAAAGCTGCTGACCTCCATGCCCGAAACCGCGATGATCTATATCGGCCGCTCCGAAGCCTATCTTGAGGCGCTGCAGCCGCGCGTCCTGCATCTGCAGGCGCTGCCTTCAAAATCCGAAGAGCCGCAGCCGCAGGTCGCCCAGCCGGGCGCCAGGGCCAGTGCGGGCGCCGCCGCCATCCCCGCCGACATCCCCTCCCCGGCGCTTTAGGTCGCCTTGGCCGGACCGCTGGTTACAACGAGCGGTTGATTTGTGAAAGTCAGCCCTCCAGCTCCTCTCGCAGCATTTCGAGCTCCAGCCACTCCTCTTCCATGGCAATCAGGCCGGCGCGCAGTTTCTCCATCTCGGCCGCAAGCCGGTTGAAGGCAGCCGGATCGCGCGTGAAGAGATTGGGATCGGCCATGACGAGCTCGCGCTTGGCGATCTCGGCTTCCGCTTTCGACATCTCCTTCGGCAGGTTTTCCAGTGCGAATTTCTGCTTGAAGGAGAGCTTGCCCTTCGCGCCTGCGGCGGCAGGCACCGTCTCCTGCACCTTCGGCTTCTCCGCTGCCTTTTCGGCCTTCTTGCGCTCCTCGAGCGCGCCCTTGCGCTGGGCAAGCATATCCGAATAGCCGCCGGCATATTCGATCCAGCGGCCATCAGGCGCATCCGGCACGGCGGGTGCGATCGTCGAGGTCACGGTGCGGTCGAGGAAATCGCGGTCATGACTGACGAGAATGACGGTGCCGGGGAAGCCGGCGACGATTTCCTGCAGGAGGTCGAGCGTCTCGATGTCGAGATCGTTTGTGGGTTCGTCGAGGATCAGCAGATTTGCCGGGCGCGACAGTATGCGGGCCAGCATCAGCCGGGCGCGCTCACCGCCGGAGAGACTCCTGATCGGCGTCCGCGCCTGTTCCGGCTGAAACAGGAACTCCTTCATGTAGCCGGTGACGTGCCGCTGCTCGCCGTTGACGATCAGGTTTTCGCCACGCCCATCCGTCAGGTAGTTTGCAAGCGTATCCTCCGGATCGAGATCCTCGCGCTTCTGGTCGAGTGTGGCAATCTCCAGATTGGTGCCGAGTTTTATCGTGCCGCTATCCGGAGAGAGCTGCCCCGTCAGCATTTTCAACAGCGTCGTCTTGCCGGCGCCGTTCGGGCCGACCAAGCCGATGCAATCGCCGCGATGCACGCGGATGGAGAAGGGCGCAACGATGGCGCGCTCGCCGAAACTCTTGGTGATCTTATCGGCCTCGATCACCAGCTTGCCGGATTCCTGCGCGTCTGCAGCCGTCGCCTGCACCGTGCCTTGCGGTCCCTTATGGCCGCGATACTGCGAACGCATCGTCTGCAACTCGCCGAGCCGGCGCATATTGCGCTTGCGCCGCGCCGTCACGCCGTAGCGCAGCCAATGCTCCTCGCGCTCGATCGCCTTGCCGAGCTTGTGCTGCTCCTGCTCCTCGGCCTCGAGCACCTGGTCGCGCCAGGCCTCGAAATGCGCAAACCCCCTGTCGAGCCGGCGCGAGGTGCCGCGGTCGAGCCAGACGGTCGCGGTCGAAACTTTTTCGAGGAAACGCCGGTCGTGTGAGATCAGCACCAGGGCGCTGCGGCTCTTCTGCAATTCGCCTTCCAGCCATTCGATCGTCGGCAGATCAAGATGGTTCGTCGGCTCGTCAAGCAGGAGAATGTCAGGTTCCGGCGCCAGCACGCGCGCCAGGGCTGCCCGGCGCGATTCGCCGCCGGAGAGGGTTTTCGGGTCTTCCTCGCCGGTCAGCCCGAGATGCGACAGCAGATAGGTAACGCGATAAGGGTCGTCACCCGGGCCGAGCCCGGCTTCCGCATAGGCCTGCACCGTCTTGAATTCCGCAAAATCCGGCGCCTGTTCGAGATAACGCACCGTCGAAGAGGGATGGCGGAAGAGCTCGCCGGACTGCGCCTCGACCAGGCCGGCGGCAATCTTCAGGAGCGTCGATTTTCCCGAGCCGTTGCGGCCGACCAGACAGATCTTGTCGCCGGGCTCGACCTGCAGCGAAGCACCCGCCAGAAGCGGCGCGCCACCGAAGCTCAAAAAGATGTCGTCGAGTTTCAGAATGGGAGGGGCCAAAAATCAGACTCCGGAAAGATCATAAGGTCGGGCAAGCACGATCGCCCGGCCGCTGCTGAGCGAAAAACGAACCTTGCCTTCCGCCACGTTGGAAATGGTGCGCGACGAGCCGAAAGGCAGATGGAAATCTGTCAGCGGATAACGCGCATTCTCAATCGAAAGGCCGGTCAGCGGGCCGAATCCGGGCACGGAAAACAGGCTGCCTTTGGGGAGATCGAGTTCGATCGTGCCGGCAATCAGCGGCACCGCCTCCTCCTTGCCCGAGGTCAGCAGCATGTCGAAACCCTCTTCCGCCAGGCTGACGGCCGACAACAGGTGCTGAAGGGCATGATCGGAGCGTTCACCGCCGAGCGCGCCGGCGAGGATCAGCCGCCGTGCACCGCGGGCGATCGCTTCCGATACCGCGATCTCGCCGTCCGTTGCCGCTTTTGCCGCCGGGTAGGGCTGTCTCGGCACATTGGGAAACGCCCCGTCGAGATCGGCCGGCGTCGAATCGAAATCGCCGACCCAGAGCTCCGGTGTCACGCCGAGTGCGGCCGCGTGCCGCATGCCGCCATCGGCTGCGATGAAGCGGCTGCCGCCGATGGCACGGCGGAGGCGCTCCGTCAGGCTGAGTTCGCCGCCGAGCAGAATGGTGAAGTTGGATTGGCTCATGGGCATTGCCCTTAGCGCAAACGGGGGGGCGAGGGGAAGGGCCGAAGGATCGGCGGATCACCTCAACCCGGCGTATCCTTGTCACGCGACAGGAAGATCGCCTCGTAGCCGCCGATAAAACGATCGAACAGCGTCGCGAAACGTTCGACATCCTCTTCAGGCCAGTCGGAGACGATCTGAGAGATGATTGCGAATTTCTGCGCACGAATCTCCGCAAGCAGGGCCTCGCCCGCCGCCGTCATGACGACAACGATCCGCCGCGCATCGGCTTGCGACGCCTCGCGGCGCAGCACGTTGCGTCCGACCATGTCGGCGACCACCCTGCTTGCCCGTGAGGGATCAATGCGCAGCATCTCCGCGATCAGGCCGACCGTGACCTCGCCGGCAGGTTGCGCCCTGCGCACAGCATCGAGCACATCGAGATGCGAAAGCTCGAGGCCCGGTGCGGCGCTTTGGATGGCCAACCGGCCGATCAGCCGCCGCCCTGTCAGCAGCCGCATGCGCGCCATGCTCCGGCCGATGAGAGGCACGTTGTCGTCGTCTGGCTCGGCCGGGCTGTTGGACAGGATGCTGGTCAGAGTTTCATTCATGACGACACCATAACAGAGCGGCAGCGGAAACTGAATATGTCGAGGTCAATAATGTGCTATTGACAAATATATGCTAACGGCACATAAAAAGCCGACCAATCGGAACGACGCATCCATGGACATGCAACTCGCGCCGTCGCCGCTGGTGACGGACCCTCGTCGCCGGCTTATCCTCTTCTTCTTCCTGATGACCGCCATGTTCATGGCGACGCTGGATAATCAGATCGTCTCCACGGCGCTGCCGACGATCGTCGGCGAATTCGGCCATCTCGAACGTTTCGGCTGGATCGGCTCGGCCTATCTTCTAGCGCTCAGCGCCGTCATGCCGCTCTATGGCAAGCTCGGCGATCTCTTCGGCCGCAAATATGTAATGATGACCGCGATCGCAATCTTCACCGTCGGCTCGGCGGTCTGCGGCCTCGCCGTCTCGATGGACACGCTGATCGCTGCCCGCGTGCTGCAGGGCCTCGGCGGTGGCGGCATCATGGTATCGATCTTCGCCGTTAACGCCGATCTGTTCGAGCCGCGCGAGCGGGCGCGCTATCAAAGCTATTCCAGCCTCGTGCTGATGGCGTCGGGCGCGATCGGTCCGGTGCTCGGCGGCACGATGAGCGATCTCTTCGGCTGGCGCTCGATCTTCCTCGTCAACGTGCCGATCGGCTTCATCGCGCTGACCGGCTTGGCCTTCATGCTGCCCTACCGCAAACCGCATCGCCGTCCCAAGATCGATTATGCCGGCGCGCTGCTGCTTGCGCTGACGACCACGAGCGTCGTGCTCGCTACCGATAGCAGCGAATTGTTCGGCGCATTGGTTTCGCCCGAGAGTATCGGCGTCGTCGCCTTCGGCATCGTTTGCGCCGTCGCCTGGGTTTTGGTCGAACGTCGCGCACCCGAGCCGATCGTGCCGCTGCAGCTCTTCCGCAATTCGACCTTCAGCCTGCTGCTGATCATCTCGATCACGGGCGGCGCCATCGCCATCGGCATGGTCAATTACTTCGCTCTCTTCCTGCAGACGACGACGGGTCTTTCGCCCTCCGCCGCCGGCCTTTTCTTTATCCTCCTCACAGGCGGCCTCGTCTGCGGATCGCTGTCGGCAGGCCGCATCATCTCCAGGACAGGACGTTACAAACCTTTCGCCATCGCAAGTCTCACCTGCAGCGCCGTCGCCTTCGCGCTGATGTCGCAGATCCAGGCCGGAACGCCGATCGCCTTCATCGGCGCGA
The DNA here is from genome assembly GCF_003939025.1 of Rhizobium sophoriradicis. Lineage (GTDB taxonomy): Bacteria > Pseudomonadota > Alphaproteobacteria > Rhizobiales > Rhizobiaceae > Rhizobium > Rhizobium sophoriradicis. The sequence continues at coordinate 304,121 of NZ_RQIH01000005.1, read as the reverse complement.
TCATGCTGCTGCACGGAATCGGCATCGGCCTTGCCCAGCAGGTTCCCGTTATCGGCGTGCAGAATGCCGCGCCCGCCCGCGACGTCGGCGCCGCAACCGGTTCGGTGACCCTATCGCGCATGGGTGGCGCTTCGATCGCCATTTCCATCTACGGCGCCGTCATCGCCTCCGGTCTCGGCAAGGCCGGCGTTCCCATTGCCGGTGTTGCCGATATCGAACAGCTGACGCCGAAGATGATGGCCGCTCTTCCCGAAGCGAGCCGCCAGGCTGTCGCCGATCTCTATGCCGCCGCCTTCTCGCCGCTGTTCATGACCTCCTGCGCCATTGCCCTGATCGGCCTTGCCGCCGCCGTGATGTTGAAGCCCGTGCAGCTGCCGCGCGCCGGCGAGATGAAGCAGCCGCAACCGGCCACGGCGGAAGCGGCGGAATAGCCGATCGCAAAATGGAAGTCGCCACATCGGGCGATCTCTCCTCAGAATCGCTATCGGTAGTTGCAAGTTTCGCGTGCTGCGGCTGTTTCCGCCGTGATTGCCTCAATCACCCCGTTCTTTTTTCGCGCCGCCGGCATATCTGCCCCTTGTGACGGAACTTTCGCCATAATTTCATCCGAGCGAAGGAGGCCTCGACGACTGAGGCATTGCCAAAATGCAACGGCGCCACATTTAAACAGAGTCTCGCTATGCAACCGATGCGGAAATCAGTTACAGCAACGACTTGTATCGGCCTAGCGTGCAGCGCGAGATCAGGGGTGCGCACCTGTTAAGTTCCCCTTGCCAAGGCCGGTCCCGATCTGCGGCAAACCGGCAAAGCAGCGACATGATGCGGAGAACCAGACTGGACAGCTTGACGACGTGGAAATCGCCCGCGCTTTCCAGTGATGCCATCTGCGCGCCGCGCCGTTTCGTGCGTCGCCTGATGCTGCTTTCAGCCATCGCAATGGCGCTGAACGGGTGTCAATCGCTGATCGAACAATCCTATCAGCCGAGCATCTCGCCGTCTTCCAATCCGCAGATCGTTGACGAGGTGCAGAAGAACGACCCGCGTGCGGCGATGGGCGCCCGCGAACATCCGCGCATCGTGGCAAGCTATGGCGGCGAATATAAGGATGCCAAGACCGAGCGTCTCGTCGCCCGGATCGCCGGCGCGCTGACGGCGGTGTCGGAAAATCCGAGTCAGTCCTACCGCATCACCATCCTGAACTCGCCTGCTATCAATGCCTTTGCGCTGCCGGGCGGTTACCTCTACGTCACCCGCGGCCTGCTCGCCCTTGCCAACGATGCTTCGGAGGTCGCCGCCGTGCTGTCACACGAAATGGGCCACGTGACGGCCAACCACGGCATCGAGCGGCAGAAGCGCGAAGAGGCGGAGGTCATCGCCAGCCGCGTCGTCGCTGAGGTGCTCTCCAGCGACATCGCCGGCAAACAGGCGCTGGCCCGCGGCAAGCTGCGGCTCGCCGCCTTTTCGCGCCAGCAGGAACTGCAGGCCGATGTCATCGGTGTGCGCATGCTCGGCGAAGCCGGCTACGATCCCTATGCCGCCGCCCGATTCCTCGATTCCATGGCGGCGTACAGCCGCTTCATGTCGGTCGACCCGGAGGCCGACCAGAGCCTCGACTTTCTCTCGAGCCACCCGAATTCCGCCCAGCGTATCGAGCTTGCCCGCACTCATGCGCGGGCCTTTGGCCAGGAGGGTTCCGTTGGCGATAAGGGCCGCGATTATTATCTCGACGGCATAGACGGCCTGCTGTACGGCGACAGCCCGGAAGAAGGCTATGTGCGCGGCCAGACTTTCCTGCATGGCGGCCTCGGCATCCGTTTCGACGTGCCACCTGAATTTCACATCGACAACAAGGTCGAGGCGGTGATGGCGACCGGCCCGAACGACATCGCCGTCCGCTTCGATGGCGTCGCCGACAACCAGAACCAGAGCCTCACCAATTATATCTCCAGCGGCTGGGTGACCGGTCTCGACCCGTCGACCATCCAGCAGATCACCATCAACGGCATGGAGGCTGCCACCGCGCGCGCCAGCGCCGACCGCTGGGATTTCGATGTCACCGTGATCCGCAACAATACGCAGATCTTCCGTTTCCTCACCGCCGTGCCGAAAGGCAGCGACGCCCTGGAGCCGACGGCCAATGTTCTGCGGGCGAGTTTCCGGCGCATGACGCCGGCGGAAACGGCCTCGCTGAAGCCGCTGCGTATCCGTGTCGTCACGGTGCGGCCGGGCGAGAACATCTCGACGCTCTCTGCCCGCATGATGGGCACCGACCGCAAGCTCGATCTGTTCAAGCTCATCAATGCCCTGCCCATGGGCGCGGCCGTTTCACCCGGCGATCGCGTCAAGATCATTGCCGAGTAAAAAAAGCCCGGCTTGCGCCGGGCCAGTCTGTGCTGCTGGAGGGAATGAGGTTTGCGGCGCGCGTCTTTTCAGACGCGCAAAGGATGCTGTATGCAGCCGGTCTATGCGTAGGCCGCCATATGCGGGTCGGCGCTCACCAGCGCGGTACGAAGTTTTTCCATCGCCCGGCTTTCGATCTGGCGCACACGCTCCTTGGAAATGCCGAGATCGGCACCGAGCTCTTCGAGCGTGGCGCCGTCTTCGGCCAGACGCCGGGCGCTGATGATCTTCATTTCGCGTTCGTTGAGATGTTTCAACGCCGAGGCGAGCCAGACGCGGCGGCGCTCGCCGTCGATCATGTTGGAAACCTGTTCGTCGGGCAGCGGATCGTCGCTGACGAGAAAATCCATCTTTTCCGCGCTCTCAGCATCGCCGGAGACGGAAGGCGCCTGCAGCGAAGCGTCGTTGCCGGAAAGCCTGGCATCCATAGTCTGAACGTCGGCAAGGCTGACGCCCAGCGCCGCGGCAATTTCCTGATGGATGGATTGGAGCGTCAGTTGTGTGTCGCCCTTGGCGAGTTTGGCGCGCAGGCGACGCAGATTGAAGAACAGCGCCTTCTGCGCTGAACTCGTGCCGCCGCGCACGATCGACCAGTTGCGCAGGATATAATCTTGGATCGACGCCCGGATCCACCAGCTCGCATAGGTCGAGAAGCGCACATCGCGTTCCGGTTCGAAACGCGCGGCCGCCTCCAGCAAGCCGACATAGCCCTCCTGTACGAGGTCGCTCATCGGCAGACCGAAATTGCGGAATTTGCCGGCCATGGAGATCACTAGGCGCATATGCGCCATCGCGATCTGGTTGCGCGCCCCGCGATCGTCATGATCCTTCCAGCGGGTGGCGAGATCGTGCTCTTCCTGGCGGGCGAGATAGGGGGCAGCCATCGCGATTTTGATCATGCGCCGATCTGCAGACATGTTCTTCATTTCGATCTCCCGAAACAGGCCTTCGCCCTCAAAATGAACAAAACAACTCACCTTCCGGAACATCGCTGTCCCGACTGAATGGGGTTCCGAATGCATGAAGGCCTCACCCCTGGACTTTTCAGGGGGAGGCCCTAATTTTCATCATGGGCCGCTAAGACGGCTGGGTTGGACCTGTTTTTTCATGTTGCCGAACGGGCAATATTGAAAAGGCATGATCCGCTCCTCACCGAACATTTGACGGAATGGCAGTTCGCCCGACGAGCCACGCTCGACGAGCAGTCCGCAATTACGTTTGATAAACGCGGCAGTCTGGAAAAAGTTCCAATAAAAAAACCCGGCACGAAGGCCGGGTTTTTTGATAAAGAAAACAAGGTCGCCTTATGCGGCTTCGTCCTGCGAATCGTCTTCTTCGATGGCCTTGCCGCGCTTCGGGCCCTTGTTGAGGTTGGTCTCGACAAGGCGGACGGCCTCGGTTTCCGACATCTTGTTGACGGCGGCGATTTCGCGCGCCATGCGGTCGAGCGCAGCCTCGTAGAGCTGGCGCTCGGAATAGGACTGCTCAGGCTGGTTTTCCGCACGATAAAGATCACGCACGACTTCAGCGATGGAAATCAGATCGCCGGAATTGATCTTGGCATCATATTCCTGCGCACGCCGGGACCACATGGTGCGCTTGACGCGCGCCTTGCCCTGCACAACCTTCAATGCACGATCGACGAAATCCGTTTCCGAAAGCTTACGCATGCCAATGCTCATCGCCTTCGCGACCGGAACCTTCAGGCGCATCTTGTCCTTCTCGAAATCGATAACGAAAAGTTCGAGCTTCATGCCGGCAACTTCTTGCTCTTCGATAGCGGTGATGGTACCGACGCCATGTGCGGGGTAGACGATCGATTCACCGGTCTTGAAGCCGTGACGTGCTGTAGAAGGCTTTTTCTGCTGAGTCGTCATTCTATTCAAAAACTCCCTGTTACGCTTCCGGCGGCGGCCGGAGCCGGGTCAGTCAGGCCCGGGTGAGACGGTCGTATCCGTCGGGTGACTTCACTCTGGTCCCATCAGGCAAAAGCAAAGACTTCTTGCGCGCGATCTTGGGATCCGGCGCTCAAAGCGTTGATATGTCACGGAAACCGCGTACGGATTGGTTTTGCTTTCGTGATGGTTTTGGGCATGCGTTATGCCACAAATGGAACAGTAGGCGAAACCTATCATAAAAATATGAGGAAATCAATAATTTGCTTCGCCTGAGTCATGCGGGCAACACACATCACCCATATCAGACACGCAGGATTTAAAACGTTTCATCGCGTAAACGCCCGAATCCGGCGGTCGAGGCGGGCAGCCGTGTTAATCGCCGGAACCGGGTTTTTCGGAGAAATATTTCTCGAACTTTCCGGTCTGGCCATCCATCTCCTTGGCCTCCGGCAGCGGGTCCTTCTTGACCGTGATATTCGGCCAGATGGTGGCATATTCGGTGTTGATCTTCAGCCACTTGTCGAGGCCCGGCTCGGTATCCGGCTTGATCGCCTCGGCGGGACATTCGGGCTCGCAGACGCCGCAATCGATGCATTCGTCGGGATGGATGACGAGGAAATTCTCGCCTTCATAGAAGCAGTCGACGGGGCAGACTTCCACGCAGTCGGTGTATTTGCACTTGATGCAATTGTCGGTCACGACATAGGTCATGAAGAACTCCAGGATTTCCATGCGGATGGGGCCGGGCAACCTGGAACGTCGCGCCTATCCCCGTGCCGGACGAAGCGTGGACAGGCTTGGGAGGCAAGCACGCTTCCGGCAGGTTGTCAGTGACGTATCGGCTTTATCGCCGGAATTCAAGGATAAACGATCTGCAAAAGCCGCCGCCGCAGACAGAGTTTTCTAATCCTCGTCCGACATCAGCCTGTCGATCGCGCGTCTTTCCTTTTTGGTCGGACGGCCGGTCCCGGTCGCCCGGATCGCCTGCTCGTAGGGGGTGAGGCGTTTTGTCTCATCCGGCGGCGGCGATTGGTCATCATAGAGCAGGCGGGCCTCCTCGTAGGGGCCCCGCCGCTCGCCGGCGAGACGCACGATCAGCACGACGTCACGCCGTTCCAGCGTCAACTCAATGCGGTCGCCCGGCTTGACCATCTGACTCGGCTGGCTGCAGCGCTCGCCGTTGATGCGCACGTGCCCCGACTGGACATGGCTCTGCGCCAGCGAACGCGACTTCACCATGCGCGTGAAGAACAGCCACTTGTCGATGCGCTGGCGCGAACCGCTTACCGGCTGTGTCTCCCCGCCCATGACTACTTCTTCATCTGTTCCTTGAGAGCGGCGAGCTTGGCGAAGGGCGAATCCGGATCGATCGGCTTCTCCTTGCGTGGCGGCTTGGCCTCGAAGCGCAGCGGCTGTGCGCCGCGATTGTTGTTGCGATCGTTCCGGTCATTGCGTTCGCCGCGATCCTTGCGATCACCACGGTCCTGCCGGTCGCCGCGCGGCTGGTCCTTGCGCTCGCCGCCCCTGGCCTGCTGCGGCCGGCCATCGCGACCGCCGTCCTTGCCACGGTTGTTGCGGTTGTTGTCGCGTCCGTCGCCGCCGCGATTGCCCTCGCCGCCTTCGCCGCCGGGGCGGCGATTGCGCTCGCCGCGATCCTGGTTCTGGCCTCGATCGTGGCCCTGGCCACCGCGGCGTTCGCCATGGCCGCCACGCGCCTGGCGATGATTATCGTTGCGGCCACCGAGGCGCCACAGAAGAACCGGCTTCGGTTCCGCCGGTTCGCCGGTCTCCCCGGAATCAGCGGCTGTTTCCCCGGCGGCCGGAACCTCTGCCGAGGCTTCGTTCGCGGGGTTGCTTTGAAGTGCCTCTGCCGCGGGGGCGTCGGTTGCGGCCGACTCGGCTGGGGATGGCTCGGAAACAGCCTCGTCTGGCGCCGCGTCGGCGTCGTCGTGATCAGCCTTTTCCACCGTTTCTTCCGCAGATGCCTCCACGGAGGCTGCGGGCGCCGAAGCGGCGTCCTGCGCGGCAAGATGAGCCGACGCCTCTTCCGCCTTCACGGCATCGGCGCGATAGCCGAGACCCTTGAGGATTTCTTCCATGTCCTCGAGCGTCGCGCCGAGGATTGACAGCATCGCCGTCGTCGTCGTGAAGCGGCGGCCGTCATAGGCGCCCTCCGGACGATTGTTCTGACCCGGCTTCCATTGCAGCAGCGGACGGATGATATCGGCAAGCCGCTCAAGAATGTCGATGCGCACCGCACGCTTGCCGAGGAAGCGGAAACCGGCGAGCTTGTAGAACATCCGCTCATAGCTCGGATCGGTCACGACGGAAGTACGGCCGGCGGCCAACACGGGAATGAGGTCACCGTAACCCGGCTTGTCCAAACCGTCGTTCTTCAACGCCCAGAGCAGCGTGATCAGTTCGGCCGGGGCCGGCTTCAGAAGTGCCGGGACGAAGATGTGATAGGCGCCGAAACGCACGCCGTAGCGGCGCATGGAGGCGCGGGCCTCCTGATCCAGCGACTTCACCTCCTCGGTCACGTCACGACGGAAGAGCACGCCGAGATTTTCAACGAGCTGGAAGGCAAGCCCCTTGGCCAGACCCTGCAGATCCTCGGCGCGCGACAGATCGTCGAGCGGTTTCAGCACCGTGCTGATATGATGATTGACGAAGCGCTCGATGCGGGCGGCGACGTGATCGCGGGCATTGCCCGTCAACTGCTCGTCGGCCAGCAGGATCACCCGCGGGCGCATGACGTGATCGCTGCCCGAAAGCCGTGCCACCGGATCACCGAGCCAGCGGATCAACCCGTCCGAGCCTATCGCCAGATCACTGTTGCCGGCGGCATGCATCCGCGCCGCTCTGGCTTCGAATTCGAGCGCGAGCGCTTTTTGCGACGCAGCCTGAACCGCCTTGGCATCCGGTCCGTCCGTTCCCGCCACCGGCGTGAAACGGAATCCGCTCAACTGCCCTACATGATGTCCTTCAACGAAGACATCGCCATTCACACTGATTTCAGCTTCCAGCATCGCATTCTCTCTCAGGCGCTTCATGAGCACAGATGTCCTGCGATCAACAAAGCGTTTCGTCAACCTTTCATGTAACGCATCGGACAATCGATCTTCGATTTCCCGCGTCTTTTCCTGCCAATGTGTCGGATCGGTCAGCCAGCCGGGCCGATTCGACACATAGGTCCAGGTTCTTATCTGCGCGATTCGCGCCGAAAGCGTGTCAATTTCCCCATCTGTCCGATCGGAGCGATGAACCTGCTCCGCAAGGAATTGCTCATTCACCGTGCCATAGCGGACGAGATCGGAAAAGAGGGTCGCGATCAGATCGGCATGTTGTGCCGGAGTGATACGCCTGTAGTCGGGAAGTGCGCAAGCCTCCCAGAGTTTTTCGACGCGGCCCGGCCGGTCGGCGAGATCGATGACTTCGGGATAGCGCGACAGCTGCTCCAGCGCCTGCTGGTCGACCGCGGGCAGCGCCCGCGTCAGTCCGGCGACGCGCGGCCCCGCTTCGAGGCTGGCGCGCAGCGACTGGATCGAGGAGAAGTCCATCTCGGTCGTGCGCCACTGCAGGACTTTGACATTGTCGAATTCATGGCCTTCGATGCGCTGGACCAGCTCCTCGTCGAAGGGCGAGACCTGGCCGGTGACGCCGAAGGTGCCGTCGCGCACGTGCCGCCCGGCGCGGCCGGCGATCTGGCCGAGTTCACCCGGATTGAGGTTGCGGAACTGGTAGCCGTCGAATTTTCTGTCCTGGGCGAAAGCGACGTGATCGACATCGAGATTGAGGCCCATGCCGATTGCGTCGGTCGCCACCAGATATTCGACGTCGCCCGCCTGATAAAGCGCGACCTGCGCATTGCGAGTGCGCGGGCTGAGCGCGCCCAGCACGACCGCCGCGCCGCCACGCTGCCGGCGGATGAGCTCGGCGATGGCATAGACCTCGTCGGCCGAAAAAGCGACGATGGCGGAGCGCTGCGGCAGCCGGGTAATCTTCTTCTGCCCGGCATAGAAAAGATGCGAAAGCCGCGGCCGCTCGACGATGGTGATACCGGGCAGCAGCTGCTGCAGGATCGGCCGCATCGTTGCCGCGCCGAGCAGCAGCGTTTCCTCGCGGCCGCGAAGGTGCAGGATACGGTCGGTGAAGATATGGCCGCGCTCGAGATCGCCGGCGAGCTGCACCTCGTCGATTGCGACGAAGGCGGCCTTGGTGTCGCGCGGCATCGCTTCGACGGTACAGACCGAAAAACGTGCATTGGCCGGCGAAATCTTTTCCTCACCGGTGACCAGCGCCACGTTCTGCACACCGACCTTCTCCACCACCCGCGTATAGACCTCGCGCGCCAGCAGCCGCAGCGGCAGGCCGATCACGCCGGTCCCGTGTGCGACCATGCGCTCGATGGCATAGTGGGTCTTGCCGGTATTGGTTGGTCCGAGCATCGCGGTCACACCGCGCCCGCTCAGAATCATCGGCTGCGAAGTCAGAGTCATATTCCATGCAAATGAGGCAGGCGGCCCCAGGAAAACTGTCACCTCTCGACGGAGGCACAGAACACATGGACAGCTGTCGCCGCAAACGCAAGGGCAGATTTTAAAATGCTTCGGCGATTACGACCTTTGCGAGTCATCGGGAACGCCTGCATTTCCGATTCGGAACAGCCTGAGAACGAATCAGCGACGAATCGCTGACTCCCGCTGATTCAGCTTTTGTTCACGGCTAAGTATTGATTTTGAATCACTTTTTCCCACTAAATGCTGAATCACGAGACTCTGCCCTGTTCGCATTTGTTTCGCCTTCCGGCGATCTGCCGCCCCGCTTTTTGCCGCGCGAAATTCCACCCCAATTAATTTCTCGACCAAATCCGGAACGAATCGGAGACGAATCGCCGACCGGACCGCTTTCACCTTTCGTTCACGGCAAGATCCGGTAGCGCCGCCGTCACCCGTCGCTAGATTAGGCAAGCGACAGATCCTCATGTCCGACCGTTCCGGACAGGCGTTAACCTTTCGACGACGAAATTTACACAGCGTTAAGCCGGAACCGCTTGCCGCGATCGGGTCGATCGAAAACGGAACGAATCACCGACGAATCGGCGACATTGCGAGCTTCTCGATTTGTTCACCGCAACATATTGTATGCAAACGACTTTTTAACCATACCAACAATTTGGCAGGGAAGACGGATCGCAAACCATGAATCGGGACGCATCACAATTCGCGGGCGCAACCGGGAACAAAAATCGCCAATGCGTGTTTCTTGTCCATTCAGATTGCGGATGAAATGAAGGAAACACACCATGCTTGGCACGATACTTCTGGTTATCCTCATTCTGCTCTTGATCGGAGCCTTGCCGAATTGGGGTTATAGCCGTGGCTGGGGCTATGGACCTGCCGGCGGTTTGGGGCTAGTTCTCGTCATTATCATTATCCTTGTACTAATGGGCCGCATCTAAAGCCCGACAACCTGGGGAGTTACGACATGATGAAGAAGATTGTTCTTATTGGCGCGCTCGTAGGCGCTCTCGCATCCTGCACGGCGACCGAGCAGGGCACGGCGATCGGCGCCGGCACCGGCGCGGTCATCGGCGGCGCCGTTACCAACAGCTGGGGTGGTGCCGCTGTCGGCGCCGTTGCAGGCGGCCTGACCGGCGCCCTGATCGGCCAGTCGGTCGAACGCCGCGGCTACTGCATCTATCGCGACCGCTACGGCCGCCGCTACGAGGCCCGTTGCCGCTACTGACCGGGAAACTCATATCGGACTTCCCAACGGGCGCTTCGGCGCCCGTTTTTCTTTGCCGGCCGCAGCCGTCAGCGCCAACAGTGGCATGCGGACAGAAAAGGAGCGCATCCAGCCGGATGCGCTCCTTTTTCAATCCACGTGATCATTTCGAAATCGATTCCGATCTCGGAGAATGAGCTAGACGAAGAACTGCCCGCCATTGGCCGTCAGCGTCGAACCGGTGATGAAGCCGGCATCATCGGAGACGAGGAAGGTGACGCAACGCGCGATCTCTTCCGGCTCGCCGAGACGACCGACGGGTATCTGGGGAATGATGCGCTCGTTCAGCACTTTCTCCGGCACGGCAAGCACCATTTCCGTTCCGATGTAACCGGGGCAGATGGCGTTGACTGTGATGTTTTTCGCTGCCCCTTCCTGGGCAAGCGCCTTGGTGAAGCCAAGATCGCCGGCCTTGGCGGCCGAATAGTTCGCCTGGCCCATCTGGCCCTTCTGGCCGTTGATCGAGGAGATATTGACGATGCGCCCGAAGCTGCGGTCGCGCATTCCGGTCCAGACCTGATGCGTCATGTTGAACAGGCCGGTGAGATTGGTATTGATCACCTCGTGCCACTGCTGCGGCGTCATCTTGTGGAACATTGCATCGCGGGTGATGCCGGCATTGTTGACGAGAATCTCGACCGGGCCGATCTCGCTTTCAACCGTAGCGATCCCTTCACCGCAGGCAGCATAGTCCGAAACGTCCCACTTGAATACGGCGACGCCGGTGACCTCGTGGAAGGCTCTGGCCTTCTCCTCATTGCCGGCATAAGTCGCCGCAACCCTGTAGCCGGCGTTTTTCAGCGCCATGGATATGGCTGCGCCGATGCCGCGTGTACCTCCGGTGACCAGAGCCACTCTGCTCATGTTCCGCTCCCCTTGTGTTTTCGCCCGCGCGGGGCGGGGTTTCAATCAATGACGATCGTATGGTGTGCTATTAAAATGCCTCGAAGCACATGGCGACACCCATGCCGCCGCCGATGCAAAGCGTAGCCAGGCCCTTCTTGGCGCCGCGGCGCTTCATTTCGAACAGCAGCGTGTTGAGAACGCGCGCGCCGGAAGCGCCGATCGGATGGCCGATGGCAATCGCCCCGCCATTGACGTTGACGATGGCAGGATCCCAACCCAGATCCTTGGTGACGGCGCAGGCTTGTGCCGCGAAAGCCTCGTTGGCTTCGACGAGATCGAGATCGCCGACCGACCAGCCGGCCTTTTCCAGCGCCTTGCGGGACGCCGGGATCGGGCCGGTGCCCATGATTGAAGGATCGACGCCCGCCGTTGCCCAGGAAACGATGCGGGCGAGCGGCTGGATGCCGCGGCGGACCGCTTCCGCTTCGCTCATCAACACCGCTGCGGCAGCGCCGTCATTGAGGCCGGAGGCATTCGCAGCGGTCACCGTGCCGTCCTTGTCGAAGGCCGGCCGCAGCTTGCCCATCGCCTCCAGCGTCGCGCCGTGGCGGATATATTCGTCGGCATCGACGGTAACGTCGCCCTTACGCGTCTGGATGACATAGGGGATGATCTCGTCGGCAAAGCGGCCGGCTTTCTGGGCGGCCTCCGCCTTGTTCTGCGAAGCGACGGCGAACTGATCCTGTTCGTCACGCGAAAGCTGCCATTGACGCGCAATATTCTCGGCCGTGATGCCCATGTGATAACCATGGAAGGCATCGGTCAGGCCGTCCTTGATCATTGTGTCGACCATCTTCGTGTCGCCCATCTTGACGCCGCCGCGCAAATGCACGGCATGCGGCGCCATCGACATGGATTCCTGACCGCCGGCAACGATGATCTTGGCATCGCCGGTGGCAATCTGCTGCATGCCGAGCGCGACGGCGCGCAGGCCCGAGCCGCACAGTTGGTTGACGCCCCAAGCCGTCGCTTCCTTCGGAATACCGGCCTTGATCGCCGCCTGGCGGGCCGGGTTCTGGCCTTCACCCGCGGCCAGCACCTGGCCGAGGATCACCTCATCGACTTCGCCGGCATCGACGCCGGCGCGTGCGAGCGCGCCCTTGATGACCGCCGCGCCGAGTTCGTGCGCGGGGACCGTTGCGTAAGCGCCGTTGAACGAACCGACGGCGGTCCGGCCTGCGCTGGCGATGACGATGGATGAATTGCTCATGGGGAGGCTCCTCGTTTTTCGTCCCACTAACATAAGGGGAAACTGGCAAAGCTTTGAGCACAAGTCAAACGCGAAGACCGGCCGCCGTCATTTTTCGGCGGGCGGGCCCGTAAAGCCAATTCGTATGATCTGTTAAAGGTTTGCCGCATCGCACAAAGAGATTGTCACCGGCCTTCTTTTGCGTTTACAGTCTGAAGTGGAGGAACATCCATAAATCAGACGGGGGTTCAGGAGACTGATATGGCGAAGAATGAGGGTCAGATAGTCATCAAGAAATACGCCAATCGCCGCCTGTACAATACAGGCACCAGCACCTATGTGACGCTGGAAGATTTGGCGGAGATGGTGAAGAAGGGCGATGATTTTATCGTCCAGGATGCAAAAAGCGGGGATGATATCACCCATTCGGTGCTGACCCAGATCATCTTCGAACAGGAATCGAAGACCGGCAACACACTGCTCCCGATCTCCTTCCTGCGTCAGCTCATCACCTATTACGGCGACCAGATGCAGATGGTCGTTCCGAGCTTTCTCGAACATTCGATGCGCGCCTTTGCCGAACAGCAGGCGCAGATGCGCGAGCAGGTGAACCGCGCCTTCGGCGAAACGCCGCTCGGCAAGAACCTGCAATTGCCAATGCAGATGGTCGAGGACCAGGTTCGCCGCAATACCGAGCTGTTTCAGCAGGCCATGCAGATGTTCTCGCCGTTCATGACGCCGCCGGCGGCCAAGGAAAGCCGCAAAGCCGAGGCCAAGGATATCGACGAGCTGAAGGAACAGCTCCGCGCCCTTCAGAACAAGCTCGATAACCTATAGGCCGATCGAGACATCCCGCCCGGCGCTTCGGATCGAAACGGCAAACCCGCCGATCACATCGATCAGAGCGATCGTCATCAGAATGAAGAATACCTGTGTCGCAGCGTCCTGGACGAGCAGAAACTCGACCAGGAAGGCGATGAACACCAGCATCGACAATATGTGGTTGATGAGGTTGCCGGGGCCGGTTCTGGTTGCCTTCAGGATTTCGAAGAAGAGAACGATGAGCGCTATGACGATGAAGAGATCGCCGAGCGCCATGCTCCAGATCGCGCCCGAGAGCATCGACAGCACAATGATATCGTGCTTCAGCACTGCAATGCCGCCATCGCCCATCAGGCCGAGCATCGCCAGATTGTAAAGAATAAACGGGATAATCATCAGCGGCATTGCGGCTATCATCGGCAAATCTCCTGGCGCCAGGAGAATACTGCGCTAAACCGCCGTCCCACTTCAAGCCGCTGCAACTATTATATTTGCCGATAACCCTGCTGCGGAGAAATACAAAAGGCCGGCATGACGCCGGCCTTGAAAACCTTCGATCGGACAAGCCGGATCGAGAAATTATGCGCTTTCCTTCGGCGTCAGAACCTGGCGGCCGCGATACATGCCAGTCTTCAGGTCAATGTGATGCGGGCGGCGCAGTTCGCCGGAATTCTTGTCTTCGACATAGGTCGGAGCCTTCAGCGCATCAGCCGAACGGCGCATGCCGCGCTTGGACGGGCTCGTTTTTCTCTTCGGTACAGCCATTTCTCTTACTCCACTTGCGGGCAAAACATTCCCACGGCCAGACTGGCGGCCGAAACGGACATGTCGCGATTTCGGAAATTTTGCGCGCTTATACATGCAAGGGGCGGCCTTGACCAGTCCCCATCAATATTTTTTGCGAGGCGATGATTCCTCGCTCAGACTTCGTCTTCCGCCACGATCCAACGCTCGGCGCGGGCCGCCTCTTCCCATTTCCGCCAGGCCGGATGCGCCTTCATCGTCGTCATATAGGCAAGCGTCTCGTCCCGATCGACGAGATCATAGATGTCGAACCGGTTGACGACAGGCGCAAACATCGCATCCGCTCCGCTGAAGGCACCGAAGAGAAAGGGTCCGCCGGATTTCTGCAGAAGGTCGCGCCAGATCGTCTCGATGCGGCGGATATCGGCGTCGACGCCATCCGGCAAGACGATCCTGGCCCTCGGCCGGCGGATATTCATCGGGCAGGCGCCGCGCAGGGCCCGGAAGCCCGACAGCATCTCCATCGAAACCGAACGGGCGAGCGCCCGCGTAGCGCGATCCCTCGGCAGAAGACCGGCTTCGGGATAAAGCTCGGCGGCATATTCGATGATCGCCAGCGATTCCCAGATCTTCAATGCGCCGTGCTGCAGCACCGGCACATTGCCGCTCGGCGAGATGGCCTTGATGTCGGGATTGCCGCCGGAATAGTCGAAGGGGATCAAGACTTCCTCGAAATCGACACCGGTGCCGGTCAGCGCTAACCAGGCCCGGAACGACCAGGAGGAATAATTCTTGTTAGCGATGTAGAGCGTCGGTCTGTCCATGGGCTTGTCCCGTTCAGGTGTCGAATTCGAAGATCAGCAGTTCGTGGAAATGGTTCATGTCCTCGAACACGCAGAATGCCGGCGGCGTCATCTCGAAAACAGCAGCCTCGCGGCGGATATCCTCTGCCACGCCGTCAAGCATTGCCTGCCAGCGCGGCAAGGCTTCGTCCTCCAGCCGTTCGATCGGATAGGCGAAGGTAATATGGAACTTGTAGTCCATGTGGTTCGGCTGGCGATAGCCGAGAAGATCGGCAAGTGCGTCGCGCCAGGCGCGCATGATCTTGCGGTCCTGCTCGGTTGCCCCATCGACGAGCAGTCCCGACGGCTGAGCGTCGACGACGGCGATCTTGAAGGGCTCGGCCATCGAAAAACCTTCGAGCCGTGCCGCCAGGAGCTCGGTCATGTCGTCGATCGGCGTATCGAGAGAGAGATCACGCGGCCAGTAATCCTGCCGGCGTCTGGTCTCGATGATACCTTCGAAAAGCGTCATGTGAAGGCTGGAGATCGGCGTGAAGAGGAACTGTTCGGCCTCGGGCATCGCCAGATATTTCTCGCGCGCTTCGATCAGCACCGTCTGCGTCCGCGACGCCTTCTCGACATGACAGACGATGGTACTGCCGGCCTCGGGCAGAAAGCCGCCGACCCTGCGATAACGGCTGCCGAGGTGAGCGGGCGGGCTCGGATTGTGCGTCTTCGAATAGAGGAGCAGTTCGGGAGAAAAGGTCGTGGCCGTCATGGTCGACTGAGGGACTCCGATTGGACTGCACCGCCCATATGGCAGAACCAAGAATGTCAGATGACGCTTGCGGCTTCTACCGCCATTCCAGCAAAAATGTGATTTGGTTTTCCCGGCTTAAGCGCAATGATCTCAATCATAGAGGCATTTGACGTAATCGCCGGAACCCTGCGCACGCCTCTCGATCACGCCGGCCAGCCGACGAAGGCCTCGTCCGGGCTTGCCGGCATTGCGGTCGATCGGGTTCGGGAGCGAGACGGCAAGCAGCGATGCCTGCCGCCGCGTCAGCTTCGAGGCCGGCACCTTGAAATGATGTTGGGCTGCCGCCTCGGCGCCGTAGATACCGGGACCCCATTCTGCGATGTTGAGATAGATTTCCATCAGCCGCCGTTTCGACAGAACGAAATCCGTGGAGACGGCCAGCGGAAGCTCCATCGCTTTGCGCACGAAGGAGCGGCTGTTCCAGAGAAAGAGGTTCTTGGCCGTCTGCATCGGGATGGTGCTGCCGCCGCGGGTTGCCTGACCTTTCAGCGTATCCTCGACCAGCATGCGCATCTCGGCCCAGTCGACGCCGCCGTGAAAACAATATTGCCCGTCCTCGGACATCATCACCGACTGCACCAGGGCCGGAGAGATCTCGTCCAGCGACACCCATCTGCGGTCATAACCGCGCAACAGCACGAGATCGCGCAGCATCAGGGTCGAGACCGGATGGATGAAGGGCAGCAGATAGAAAAAGATCAGGACGTAGGGAAGGACGATCAGAGCCAGCACGGCAAGAACGATACGCTTCAGCACAGGCCGATTTTCGAACCATCGCCGACGGGCCGGCATGTCGGCGATATCCTCTGTCTCCGGCGCTATATCCAAAATGTCCCCAGTCCACTTCGCTCCCTGTCGTTCTCATAACGCCTGTGAGGCGCTTATGCCAGAGCACATGGGAAATCTTGCAGTAGCCATCGACAATTCCGTTGCAAGCCCCCTTGCCCCATGCCAAACAGCGCCGATGGACGCGAACCGGGACACTTTCGAGACGAGGCTGAAGAACAACGCCCGCGAGATCGAGGCGCTGCTCGACGCATTGCTGTTGCCGAACGCCCTTTCCGATGAAATCGCCAGGCCCGAGACCCTGCGCAGCGCCATGCACTATGCGGTGCTGAACGGCGGCAAGCGGCTGCGTCCATTCCTGGTCGTCGAAAGTGCCGCTCTTCTCGGCGGTGATGCGAAGGCCGCCCTTCGTATCGGCGCCGCGCTCGAATGCGTGCACTGTTATTCCCTCGTGCATGACGATCTGCCGGCCATGGACGACGACGACATGCGCCGCGGCAAACCGACGGTGCACATCAAGTTCGATGAAGCCACCGCGATCCTCGCCGGCGATAGCCTGCTGACCTACGCCTTCGACATTGTCGCAGCACCGGAAACGGCGCTTCCCGATGCCAGCAAGGCATCGCTGGTGCTGGCACTTGCGCGCGCCGCCGGTCTCGGCGGCATGGCCGGCGGCCAGGCGCTCGATCTGGCGGCGGAAAAACAGGCTCAAGACGAAGCCGGCATCATCCGCTTGCAGGCGATGAAAACGGGTGCGCTGATCCGCTTTGCCTGCGAGGCCGGCGCCATCATCGCGGGAAGCCCGCAGGACGATCGCCGCCGCCTGCGCGCCTTCGGCGAAAAGATCGGCCTTGCCTTCCAGCTCGCCGACGACATTCTCGACCTGACCTCGGATGCCGCTACCATGGGCAAGGCGACCGGCAAGGATGCGGCCCGAGGCAAGGGAACGCTCGTGGCGCTGCACGGCATGGAATGGGCAGAGACCGAGCTCCGCCGGCATGTCGCCGACGCCGAGGCGCTGCTGGCTCCCTATAGCGCCCGCGCATCGACCCTCATCGCCGCGGCGCATTTCATCGCCGACCGGAAGAACTAACTGACCGATCAGGCCGCCAATATTTCCTTGAGAGCGGACACCAGACGGGCGCATTCCTCGTCTGTGCCGATGCTGATGCGCAGGAATTCCGAAATACGCGGCTTGGCGAAATGCCGGACGAGCACACCGCGCTCCCGCAGCGCGGCTTGAAGCGCGGCACCCGGCCGGCTTGCGTGTCTTGCGAAAACGAAATTCGCCTGAGACGGCAGCACTTGGAAATCCAGTGCTTCGAGTTCCCGGACAAGAGCGTGGCGGGTGGCAACAAGCTTGCTCCGGCACGTCTCGAACCACGCCTCGTCCTTGATCGCCGCCGTCGCGGCGACCTGCGCCAGACGATCGAGCGGATAGGAATTGAAGCTGTCCTTGACGCGCACCAGCGCCTCGATCAGCTCCCGCTGCCCCAACGCAAAACCGACGCGCAGACCCGCAAGCGAGCGGGATTTCGACAGAGTCTGAATGACCAGCAGATTGGGGTATTTGGAAATGAGCGGGACGGCGCTCTCTCCGCCGAAATCGACATAGGCCTCGTCGATCGCCACGACCGCATCCGGATGGGCGGCGACAAGCGCCTCTATATCGGCAAGCGGCAGGCCGATGCCAGTCGGCGCATTCGGATTGGGGATGAGGATCGCGCCGCACGGCCTGTCGTAATCCGCCAGCCGTATCCGGAACCTGTCGTCGACAGGCACTTCGATCGTTTCGACGTCGTATAGCAGGCTATAGGCTGGATAGAATGGATAGCTGACATCCGGATAGAGAAGCGGCAGCTCGTGTTTCAGCAGCGCCTGAAAGCTATGAGCGAGCACCTCGTCGGAGCCGTTGCCGACGAAGACTTCATCTGCTCCCAGACCGAAACGGACGGCGATCGCCTCGCGCAATTCCGTGGCTGCGGGATCGGGATAGAGCCGAAGACGATCGTCCGTCGCTTGCTCGATCGCCTCGATCGCTCTGGGAGACGGACCGTAGGGATTCTCGTTGGTGTTAAGCTTGATCAGGCCGGGAATACGGGGCTGCTCGCCTGCGACATAGGGCCGAAGCTTGCTGACGATGGGCGACCAGTACCGGCTCATCTAGACTCGCCGGTCTTCATTCCGCCGCCGTCCGTTGGCCGAAGCGCTTCTCGATATAATCGACGACAAGTGCTTCGAAATCAGCGGCGATATTGGGGCCGCGCAGCGTCAGCGCCTTCTTGCCGTCGATGAAAACGGGTGCTGCCGGCGTCTCGCCGGTGCCGGGAAGCGAAATGCCGATATCGGCGTGCTTGCTTTCACCCGGTCCGTTGACGATACAGCCCATGACGGCGACATTCAGCGCCTCGACGCCCGGATATTTCTCGCGCCAGACCGGCATGTTCTTGCGGATATCGTTCTGGATGTTCTGGGCCAGTTCCTGGAACACCGTCGAGGTCGTGCGCCCGCAGCCGGGACAGGCAGCGACGACCGGCACGAACTGGCGGAAGCCCATGACCTGCAGGATTTCCTGCGCCACCTGGACTTCGCGCGTGCGGTCGCCGTTGGGCTCGGGGGTCAGCGACACGCGGATCGTATCGCCGATGCCATGCTGCAGCACGAAGCCCATCGCGGCCGACGAGGCGACGATGCCCTTGCTGCCCATGCCGGCTTCGGTGAGGCCGAGATGCAGCGCGTGGTTCGAGCGCTCGGCGAGCATGGAATTGACGGCGATCAGATCCTGCACCTGACTGACCTTGGCCGAGAGGATGATACGGTTGCGCGGTAGGCCGATTTCCTCGGCAAGCGCTGCCGAAAGCAGCGCCGATTGGACGATCGCCTCGCGCGTCACCTGCCGGGCCGAAAGCGGCGAACCGGCTGCAGCATTCGCATCCATCAGCGCCGTCAGCAGGTCCTGATCGAGCGAGCCCCAGTTGACGCCGATGCGCACCGGCTTATCGTAGCGGATCGCCATCTCGATGATCTCGGCGAACTGCTTGTCCTTCTTGTCCTTGAAGCCGACATTGCCGGGATTGATGCGGTATTTCGCCAGTGCCTCGGCGCAGGCGGGATGATCGGCGAGCAGCTTGTGACCGATATAATGGAAGTCGCCGATCAGCGGCACGTCCATGCCGAGCCGCAGCAGCCGCTCGCGGATCTTCGGCACGGCGGCCGCACTCTCGTCGCGGTCGACGGTGATGCGCACCAGCTCCGAGCCTGCCCGGTGGAGCGCCGCGACCTGGGCGACGGTCGAATCGATATCGGCCGTATCGGTATTCGTCATCGATTGCACGACGATCGGCGCGCCGCCGCCGACGATGACGCCGCCGACATCGACGGCAACGGAAGCCCGGCGCGGTTTCGGATCAAAATCGGCGGCTGACAACATTGAAAGCTCTTGCACCCCTAAGCATGTCGCGCAAAAGTGCGCAGCGGTTTTGCGATAACGACATGCGTAAAACAAAGATCTAAAGCGCGGCAAGCGAATCTGAAAAGATTGCGCCGCGCTTTAGAAATGGTGCCTTTCAGGTGGATCATGACCGCTTTCTTGTCAACCGCCCCCTATATCACTTTTGTTTGGAGGCGGCTCAATGGCCGCCTCCGGAAACTCCGTCGGCATAATGGGCCAGCTTCGAAAACGCGAGAACGAACAGCAGCAGCACCGGCAGCGCCATAAAGACCACGGCAAAGCCGATATGTTCAGCAACGAAGCCGATCAGCGACGGCGCGACGAGCATGCCGGAATAACCCATCGTCGTGACGACGGAGATGCCGATGCCGGGTTTGAGGCCGGGAATATTGCCCGCCGCAGAGAAAGCGATCGGCACCATGTTGGAAATGCCGATGCCGCAAAGGGCAAAACCCAGGATGGCGATCTCGGCATCCGGCGCAAGGCCAGCAAGCAACATGCCGACGATGGCAAAAAGCGTGCAGATGCGTAGCGTTTTGACGCCTCCGAGGCGATCGCGCACCAGATCGCCGGCAAAGCGCATGGTCGCCATGGTCGCCGAAAAGGCTGCGAAACCGAGACCGGATAGGGCGACAGAAGCATCCATTTCCTGCCGGAGATAGAGCGCGCCCCAATCCAGAACCGCGCCTTCCGGCACCATGGAGAACAGCGCCATCAAGCCGAGCAGCCACGGCAGCGGCACCATCGGCAGCCGCGTCTTCTCCTTCTTGGCATCGGGATGGGGCGGATCGGCAAGGATCATCGGCCAGGCGACGGCTACGAATATCGCCGCCAGCACGGTCGCCAGCTGGGCATGGCCGAGAATGCCGAGCTTGGCGATCACGATGCCGCCGAGGCCGGAGCCGATCAAGCCACCGAGGCTCCAGAAGGCGTGGCAGGAGGACATGATGGCGCGGCGCATGGATTTTTCGACAGAGACCGCGTTGGCATTCATCGCCACATCCATGGCGCCGATGAAGCCGCCGAACAGGAAGAGCGAGACAGCCGCGGTGATCACGTTCGGGGCGAGCGTCAAAGCCAGGAGCAGCGGCAGCACGCAAACGGCGGTTGCCCGGACGACGACACGCGAACCAAGTTTGGCGATCTGCGCGCCGGCGATCGGCATCATGACCAGCGAGCCGACACCGAAGACGATGATCATAAGCCCGAGCTCGAACTTGGAGAGCCCGAGACGCTCGGCAAAATCCGGGATCTTCGGCGCCCAGCAGCCGACGACGAAGCCGTTCATGAGAAAGAGCAGGGAAACGGCCGCCCTGCTTCTGGTGATGAAGCCGCTCCTGGCTCCCCGCGGTGCACTCACATGACTGTCCATTTCTCGGTCTTTCCTCATTGCCGGTCTAAACAAGCCCGGTTTTTCTAAACTCTATGACAGCGGTTCAGTTCGTTTGCTCGGCGATGACGGTCCTGCAGCCGCGCTCGCGATAGCCGGCAAGGACGGCCGGGTCGGCATCGTGCTCGACCACCAGGCATTCGCAATGTGCCATCGGCAGGATGCCGTGGGGCGCAGCGGTGCCGAATTTCTCCGAGGTCACGGCCACCAGAACTTTTCTGCTTTTCGACGTCGCAAACCGTTTGAACTCCGCATCCTCGAAGCCGAACGCTGTGATGCCGGCCTCGAGATCGACGCCGCAGGCGCCGAGAATGCAGAGATCCGGCGATATCTGTTCCATATCCCGTAGCGCCTTGGCGCCGAGCGCCCCGCCGGTCTGCCGGTCCACCATGCCGCCGATCAGGATGACGTTGACAGCGGGCTTGTCGATCAGCACTGCGGCGATTGCCGGCGCATTGGTCGCAGCCGTCAGTTCGAGTTCGGCCGGCAAGGCATTGGCAATCGCCAGATTGGTGCTGCCGGCATCGAAGAACACCGTCAAGCCGGCGGCGATCTGATTTGCCGCGGCCTGCGCCAGTGCCTGCTTCCGGTCGGCGGCAAGGCCGATGCGCTGGGTCAGGCTTCCATATGCCGGCGCGACCGGCAAGGCGCCGCCATAGACCCGCTCGCAGAGTCCCGCCGCCGCCATCTCGCGAAGGTCGCGCCGCACCGTATCTTCGGAGACGCCGAATTCGATCGCAAGTTCCGCCGCCAGCACGCGGCCGTTCAGCCGCAGCCTCTCGGAAATCACACCTTGGCGCTCTCGCAACAGAAAATCCTGCATGTTTTTACCGGGTTGAAGGTTGAATGATATGAAACGTGCATAAACGTTTATGACTGTGCATGCAACATGCACGGTCACACGTTTTCTGACCTGTTGAAATAAAGCAGCCCGCCAACGAGGCAAAATGGCCTGGCTGCAGGCAATTCGAGGCCCAAGCGGCCGCTTGAGAAAAATATTCGCACTTGCTGCTTTTATTCGCAGTTTCCTTCGCTTCCGACGCCCTAGTTTTCTGCGAACTATGGCGCATCCGCTAACAACCCTCCCAAGGATGGATAAAACAATGAACTGGTTGAAAACCGTCGCCGCCGCTGCCCTCATTCAGGCTGCTGCCCTCCTGCCCGCCCATGCCGGCGAAAACCTTGCCGCCATCAAGTCGGCGGGCGTCTTCAAAATCGGCACCGAGGGCACCTATGCGCCCTTCACCTATCATGACGAAAGCGGCAAGCTCGTCGGCTTCGACGTCGAGATCGGCGAAGCGATCGCCGCAAAGCTCGGCGTCAAGGCCGAATTCGTCGAAGGCAAGTGGGATGGCCTGATCGCCGGCCTCGACGCCAAGCGCTACGACACCGTCATCAACCAGGTCGGCATCACCGAAGCCCGCAAGCAGAAATATGATTTCTCCGAACCTTATATCGCCTCCAAGGCCGTGCTGATCATCCGCGACGGCGACGACAGCATCAAGACCTTCGCCGATCTGAAGGGCAAGAAATCCGCCCAGTCGCTGACCAGCAACTTCGGCAAGCTCGCGACCGAAGCCGGCGCCGAACTCGTCGGCACCGACGGTTTCGACCAGTCGATCCAGCTCGTGCTGACCAAGCGCGCCGATGCGACGATCAACGACAGCCTCTCCTTCCTCGACTTCAAGAAGCACAAGCCGGACGCGCCGGTGAAGATCGCCGCTGAGCAGGAAAATGCCGATTACTCCGGCATCATCATCCGCAAGGGCGAGCCGGAACTGCTCGCCGAAATCAACAAGGCGCTCGCCGACATCAAGGCGGACGGTACGTACAAGAAGATCGCCGACAAGTATTTCGGCCAGGACGTTTCGAAGTAAGCTCGGGAAAAGTCCCCTCCCCAACCCCTCCCCACAAGGGGGAGGGGCTCCGCGGGGACCGCCTCATCTCAAAACAACCGTTTCGGCCCGCAGTTCAGCTGCTATTTCGTGCGGGGCGAGAGACTGGATAAGTCCCTCCCCCTTGTGGGGAGGGGTTGGGGAGGGGTATTCGAGATGTCACCCTAATCCACGAGAGGGAACATCCCTTGCCGCACTGGCTCCAACTGATGGCGGAATCGCTTCCCTCGCTCCTCTGGGCGGGATTGATCTTCACCATTCCCCTGACCCTGCTCTCCTTCTTCTTCGGCCTGATCCTCGGCCTTATCACCGCGATCGCCCGGCTTTTCGGCCCAGCGCCGGTTGCGGCGATCGCCCGCTTCTATGTCTGGGTTATCCGTGGCACACCGCTGCTCGTGCAACTCTTCGTCATCTTCTACGGCCTGCCGAGCATCGGCATCCTGCTCGACGCCTTTCCCGCCGCCCTCATCGGCTTCACCCTGAATATCGGCGCTTACAGCTCCGAGATCATCCGCGCCGTCATCTCCTCCGTGCCCAAGGGTCAGTGGGAAGCGGCCTATTCGATCGGCATGAGCTGGCGTCAGGCGATGAGCCGCACCATCCTGCCGCAGGCCGGCCGCGTCGCCGTACCGCCGTTGTCGAACACTTTCATCTCGCTGGTGAAGGACACGTCGCTTGCCGCCGCCATCACCGTGCCGGAGCTCTTCCAGGCCGCGCAGCGCATCGTCGCCACCACCTATGAGCCACTGATCCTCTATATCGAGGCGGCGCTGATCTATCTTGTCCTGAGCTCCATCCTCTCGCAGCTGCAGGTGCGGCTGGAACGCCGCTTCGCGCGTTACGGCGGCATGCTGGAGGCAAATGCATGATCGAGCTTTCCAACATCGAAAAGCGCTTCGGCGACGCCATCATCCTGAAGGACATCAGCATTCGCATTCCCGAAGGCAGCGTCACCGCGCTGGTCGGGCCCTCAGGCGGCGGCAAAAGCACGCTGCTGCGCTGTATCAACCTGCTCGAAATCCCGACATCAGGTGCAATCCGTCTCGGCGAGGCAGAGCTTTCCTTCGCGCCCGGCAAACGCGTCGGCTGGCAGGCGATTCAGAAAATCCGCCGCCAGACCGGCATGGTCTTCCAGAACTTCCAGCTCTTCCCGCATCAAACCGCGATCGAAAATGTCATGGAAGGTCTGGTCACGGTGCTGAAATGGCCGAAGGAGAAAGCCCGCGAACGCGCCACGGAACTCCTGACCAAGGTGGACATGGCACACAAGGCCGATGCCTGGCCCTCGACATTATCGGGCGGCCAGCAACAGCGCGTGGCGATCGCCCGGGCGCTGGCGCCGTCGCCGCGCGTGCTTCTGTGTGACGAGCCGACCTCGGCGCTCGATCCGGAACTTTCGGCGGAAGTGGTCGATGTGCTGGGCCAGCTGGCCCGGGAAGGCACGACCATGGTGATGGCGACCCATGATCTGCGCCTCGCCTCCAAGATCGCCAATGACGTCGTCTTCCTGGAAGCCGGCAGCGTGGTGGAAACGGGCAGCGCCAGAGCGATCTTCACCGCGCCTGAGCGCGAACGCACCAAGCGCTTCATCTCGACGATCAACGCGGCGCATACCTACGATATTTAAAACGGTGCCGGGCTGTCGCCCGGCACCGCCGGCATTTCGATCAAGCCGCCGTGACGACGGCGCGCGCGGCCTTCAAGGCGTTGCCCCACCAGGTCAGCTGGTCGAGCATGTTCTTGGCGGCTTCGTTGAGATGGGCGTAGTCCCCAAGCTGCTTGCCCTCCTTGAGAACGGCAAGATATTCGCTGAAGGCAATGTGAACGCCGGTCTTGACCGAAGCCGCGCTCATTTCGACGAAGATCAGGCGAAGCTGCTCGACGGCGCGCGCACCGCCAACGCCGCCATAGCCCACGAAGCCGACCGGCTTCTGGATGAACTCGCCGAGATCGATCGCGTTTTTCAGAACCCCCGTCGGCGCATGATTGTACTCGGCGACGGTGAAAATGAAGCCGTCGAATTCGCGCAGCTTCTTCTTCCAACGTTCGGCGGCTTCGCTTTCCGCCGTCGTTGCGCGCTCTTCGCCGAAGAAATGCATGGGATAGTCGAGAAGATCGAGAACCTCGACTTCGAGATCGGAGCGCTGGCCGACGAGCCCGGCGATCCACTTGGCCGGATGTTCTGCAAAACGGCCAATACGCGTGCTGCCGACGATGACGGCAATCTTCAACTTGTTCATGGAGAGGATTTCCTGGTTGGTCTTGGGGCGGATAATACGACCTGAAGTCTATGAGAAAGCCTCCTCACCGGGCAAGGCGAGGAGGCCGTAAACGCTTCGAAAAATCAGCTTTCCGACAGCTTGATCACACACAATCGGGTGATTGGCCGAAGCCTCCGGCAGCTGAACAAGCCTCTCGGCAAGGCTCAACCGGCATAGACGACAAGCAGGTCCTTGGCATCGATCTGGTCGCCGGCCTTGACGAGGATTTCCGCAATCGTTCCGTCCTTTTCCGCATGGATCGCGGTTTCCATCTTCATCGCCTCGATGGAGACGAGCACGTCACCGGCGCTGACGGCCTGGCCTGATGAGGCGAAGACGCGGCTGATGACGCCGGGCATCGGCGCGCCGACATGGGCACCATTGCCGGGCTCGGCCTTGCGGCGCACGGCAGCCCCCGTCGCCCCATGCGCCCGGTCCGGCACCTTGATGCGCCGCGGCTGGCCGTTGAGCTCGAAGAAGACGGTGACCATGCCCTGGCTGTCGGTGGCGCTCATCGCCTGATTGACGATGACGAGGGTCTTGCCCTTTTCGATATCGGCAAACAGCTCGTCGCCATCGGCTAGCCCGTAGAAATAAGCCGGCGTCGGCAGCACCGAGACCGGCCCATAGGTATCGGAGGCGAGCGCAAAGTCGGTGAAGACCTTCGGATACATCAGGTATGAGGCGAACTCGAAGTCGCTGACCTCGCGTTCCAGCTTCGTCTCGATGACCTTGCGCTCGGCATCGAGATCGGCTTCCTTCAGCAGCGAGCCGGGACGCACCGTGTAGGGCTTTTCGCCTTTCAGTGCCTTCTTCTGCAGCGCTGCCGGCCATCCCGACGGCGGCTGGCCGAGATCGCCCTTCAGCATCGAGACCACCGATTCCGGGAAGGAGACTTCGCGCTCTGGGCTGACGACGTCGGCGACCGTCAGGTCCTGGCTGACCATCATCAGCGCCATGTCGCCGACCACCTTGGAAGAGGGCGTCACCTTGACGATATCACCGAACATCTGGTTGGCGTCGGCATAGGCCTGCGCCACTTGGTGCCAGCGGGTTTCCAGTCCCAGCGAACGGGCCTGCTCCTTGAGGTTGGTGAACTGGCCGCCCGGCATTTCGTGCAGATAGACTTCCGAGGCCGGCCCCTTGAGGTCGCTTTCGAAGGCCGCATACTGATTGCGCACCGCTTCCCAATAGAAGGAGATGCGGCGGATCCATTCCGGATCGAGGCCGGGATCACGCTCGGAGCCGGAGAGCGCCTCGACGATCGAGCCGAGACAGGGCTGCGAAGTACTGCCGGAAAGCGCATCCATCGCCGCATCGACGGCATCGACACCGGCTTCGACGGCGGCAAGAACGGTGGCGGCCGCAATGCCCGAGGTGTCATGGGTGTGGAAGTGGATCGGCAGGCCGGTCGCCTCGCGCAGCGCCTTGAACAGCACCTTCGCCGCCGCCGGCTTCAACAGACCCGCCATATCCTTGACCGCGATGATATGGGCGCCGGCCTTTTCGAGCTCGACCGCAAGCTCGGTATAGTATTTCAGGTCGTATTTCGGGCGGGCGGAATTGAGGATATCGCCGGTATAGCAGATCGCCGCCTCGCAGAGTTTGTTCTCCTCGGCGATCGCATCCATCGATACCCGCATGTTCTCGACCCAGTTAAGGCAGTCGAAGACGCGGAAGAGATCGATGCCGCCTCTGGCCGCCTGGCGGACGAAATATTTGACGACATTGTCGGGATAGTTGGTGTAGCCGACGCCGTTGGCGCCGCGCAGCAGCATCTGCAGGAGCAGGTTCGGCGCGCCCTCGCGGATCAGCGCCAGCCGCTCCCACGGATCTTCGGTCAGGAAGCGCATGGAGACGTCGAAGGTGGCGCCGCCCCAGCATTCGAGCGACAGAAGGTTCGGCAGCGCATGCGCATAGGTGCCGGCGATCCTGGCGATGTCATAGGTGCGCATGCGGGTGGCAAGCAGCGACTGATGGCCGTCGCGCATTGTCGTATCGGTCAAAAGCACGCGCTTCTCATTGCGCATCCATTCGCCGAATTTCTTCGGGCCGAGCCTGTCGAGCAGCTGCTTGGTGCCGTCCTTGACGCCATTGCCGTTGGCATAGGGCACCACCGGCTTGGCGGCGTTGGCAATCGGCTTCGGCCGGTCCTTGGCCTCGGGATGGCCGTTGACGGTGACGTCGGCGAGATAGGTCAAGAGCTTCGTCGCGCGGTCCTGGCGCTTGACCTGCTGGAACAGCTCCGGCGTCGTGTCGATGAAGCGGGTGGTGTAGCTGTTGTCGCGGAATTTCGGGTGGCCGATGATCGCTTCGAGGAAGGTCAGATTGGTGGCGACGCCGCGGATGCGGAATTCGCGCAGCGCACGGTCCATGCGGGAAATCGCTTCGGACGGGTTCGGCGCCCAGGCCGTCACCTTGACGAGCAGCGGATCATAATAGCGGGTGATGATCGCCCCGGAATAGGAGGTGCCGCCGTCGAGACGGATGCCGAAGCCGGAAGCCGAGCGATAAGCGGTGATGCGGCCGTAATCCGGAATGAAGTTGTGCTCCGGATCTTCCGTGGTGATGCGGCACTGCAGCGCATGGCCGTTGAGACGGATGTCAGCCTGAGCGGGAACGCCCGATTCCGGCGTGCCGATCGCAGCCCCGTCGAGGATATGGATCTGCGCCTTGACGATATCGATGCCGGTGACCACTTCGGTCACCGTATGCTCGACCTGGATCCGCGGATTGACCTCGATGAAGTAGAATTTTCCGGTATCGGCATCCATCAGATATTCGACGGTGCCGGCGCCGATATAGTTGGTCGCCGCTGCGATCTTCAGCGAATAGGCGGCGAGCTCCTGGCGCTGCGCCTCGGAAAGATAGGGCGCCGGCGCACGCTCGACGACCTTCTGGTTGCGGCGCTGGATCGAGCAGTCACGCTCGAAGAGATGCACGACATTGCTGTGTGTGTCGCCGAGGACCTGGCTTTCGACATGGCGGGCACGCTCGACCAGCTTTTCCAGATAGACTTCGTCCTTGCCGAAGGCCGCCATCGCCTCGCGCTTGGCCTCGGTCACCTCGCGGGCGAGATCCTTCGGATCGCGGATTGCGCGCATGCCGCGGCCGCCACCGCCCCAGGAAGCCTTCAGCATGACGGGATAACCGATCTCTTCGGCCATCTTCGCCACTTCGGCCATATCGTCCGGCAACGGTTCGGTTGCCGGCACGACGGGCACGCCGACCGAGATCGCCAAATTGCGCGCCGCCACCTTGTTGCCGAGCTGGCGCATCGTATCGGCCTTCGGGCCGATGAAGATGATGCCGGCCTTGTTGCAGGCATCGACGAATTCCGGGCTTTCCGACAAGAGGCCGTAGCCGGGGTGAATGGCGTCGGCGCCGGAAAGCTTGGCGACGCGGATCACCTCATCGATCGACAGATAGCTCTCGATCGGTCCGAGGTCGCGAGCAAGATGCGGGCCGCGGCCGACCTGATAGCTTTCGTCTGCCTTGAAGCGGTGCAGCGCCAGCTTGTCCTCTTCCGCCCAGATCGCCACCGTTTTTATTCCAAGCTCGTTGGCCGCGCGGAACACGCGAATGGCTATTTCAGAGCGATTAGCAACGAGTATCTTGGAAATGGGCAAAACGGTCTCCTCCGACGTTCAGACGCGGGCATGCTGCACCCGCGAAGAAAATTCTTAACTTCTTGTCACAGGAAGTTCAATTTCTCTTGCGACTGCGAAACGCACTTTCTCGCCATGCGAAGACATGTCGACTGGCAGTATGCAGCGATTTTGGCGAAATGGATAAGGAAATGCTCAGCTTATCAGGCCATGGCGGAAAGCGAGCGCCACCGCCTGCTGCCTGTTCTTTGCTTTCAGCTTGTTCTGCAGGCCGTTCATATACCAGTCGACGGTGTGGTTCGAGATCTTCAGCATCTTGCTGATCTCCATCGACGTCATGCCTTCGGCGAGATAATGCAGGATTTCCATCTCGCGCCGCGTCAGCGGCGTCTCGGCCGGCAGCACTGTCTCCAACGCCTCAGCCTCGCCTGTCAGCTCGAGCAACCGCCAGAAGGTCTTGCGCGCGACGGCCTCGAGCAAGGCGATCTCCACCGGCGACAATTCGATCGGTTTGCCGCCGAGACTGAGGCTGCCCAGAATGCCGTTGCGCCCGTGGATCGGAAAGAGATAGCCATCCTCCAATCCGTGGCCGAAGGCATCGACCATCATCTGCTCCATGCGGCGCCGATGCGTGCTGCCGTTGAACGCCGCCATACTCTCCCGCCAGCGGAAAGGCCGTTGCGCATGGGCGAGATAGCGCACCATCGGATCGATCCGGATGTATTTTTTTGCGGCATATATCTGCAGCCATCGTTCCGGCCAGCGGCCGGCCAGCGGTGCGGCCCGCAATTCCGAATTCTGCTGCGCCGGTGTCTGCTGCAAATGGCGTAGCAGACCGTAATACTCGAAGCCGGAACCATGGAGGACCTGCTCGAGCTCGTTGACCACGGCGTCCGGATTTGGGCACTCTTCCAGAATTACAAGCACTTGAATCAAGGAATTGATATTCACAAAGCGCCCCTTGTCCGGACCTTAAGTCCGCATCCAGGCCGTTGGCGGCATTTCAATTTCATCGCGAAAACGGTCTTTCAAAAATGCAGTCTTTAATTTCAATGCTGTGCTAAACATTTATTAAAATGCAAGCGCAAATTGTCTGGCATATAATCCCGCAGATATTCGGTTGCCAGACCCTGACGCCGAAAAATGTGAGCAATCTTCACGCGATCCACTGCTCTATGCTATTGATGCAGCTCGATTTCGTCGCAGCAGGCGATAGAGCGTTCAGCTTGATCTTTCCGCGGGGTGAGCTCTGAATGATCCGTTAATCGCCGGTTCAGGTAGCCTTTTGTAGCATCGCATCATTCCCGTTTTCGCAGATGCACAAGAGGTTAGACGTGTCGCTATTCAAGGTCTATGCAAGAGCTCTGCGCTATCTTGGCGCCTACAAGCTCCGCGTATCCCTGGTCGTTATCGCCAATATTGTTCTGGCGACCATTACCATTGCGGAACCGATCCTGTTCGGTCGCATCATCGATGCGATCTCGGGCAAGGGTGAAGTCAAGCCCATCCTGTTCATGTGGGCGGGCTTCGCCGTGTTCAACACCGTTGCCTTCGTCCTGGTATCGCGCGAGGCCGACCGGCTTGCCCACGGGCGGCGGGCCACGTTGCTGACGGAGGCTTTCGGCCGGATCATTTCCATGCCGCTCGCCTGGCACCACCAGCGCGGCACCTCCAACGCGCTGCATACGCTGCTGCGCGCCTGCGAGACGCTGTTCGGCCTCTGGCTGGAATTCATGCGCAACCATCTGTCGACGGTCATCGCGCTTGCTCTGCTGATACCGACCGCAATGTCGATGGACCTGCGCCTTTCCGCCGTGCTCATGGTGCTCGCCATCGCCTACTGGCTGATCGGCCGCGTCGTCATGAGTCGCACCAAGGATGGCCAGGCTTCGGTCGAGAACCACTACCATACCGTCTTCTCGCATGTCAGCGACTCGATCAGCAACGTGTCCGTGCTGCATAGCTACAACCGCATCGAAGCTGAGACCAAGGCGCTGAAATCCTTCGCTAACCGGCTGCTCGAAGCGCAGTATCCGGTGCTCGACTGGTGGGCGATCGCCAGCGCGCTGAACCGCATGGCCTCAACCATCGCGATGATGGTCGTCCTGATCATCGGCACGATGCTCGTCCAGTCCGGTGAGCTGCGCGTCGGTGACGTCATTGCCTTCATCGGCTTTGCCAACCTGCTGATTGCCCGTCTCGACCTGATGCGTCAATTCGCCACACAGATCTTCGAGGCCCGCTCCAAACTCCAGGACTTCTACACGCTCGAGGATTCGGTGCGTGAACGTGAAGAGCCGGCCGGCAACGGCGAGATCAAGAACGTCAAGGGTGCGGTCGAATTCCGCGACGTCTCGTTCGGCTTCGGCAACAGTTCGCAGGGCCTGCACAATGTTTCCTTCTCGGTGAAGGCCGGCCAGACGGTCGCCATCGTCGGGCCGACCGGCGCCGGCAAGACCACGCTGGTCAACCTGCTGCAGCGCGTCTACGATCCGCAGGGCGGCCAGATTCTCGTCGACGGCACCGATATCACCAAGGTGACCCGCAAGTCGCTGCGTCGGCATATCGCCACCGTCTTCCAGGATGCGGGCCTGCTGAACCGTTCGATCAGCGACAATATCCGTCTCGGCCGCGAGGGCGCGAGCGAAGAGGAAATGCGCCGTGCGGCCGAGGCCGCCGCCGCCGCCGACTTCATCGAGACCCGTGAGCATCGCTACGACACCCATGTCGGTGAGCGCGGCAACAAGCTCTCCGGCGGCGAGCGCCAGCGCATCGCGATCGCCCGCGCCATCCTCAAGGACGCGCCGATCCTGGTGCTCGATGAGGCCACCTCGGCGCTCGACGTCGAGACTGAAGCCCGCGTCAAGGCAGCGATCGACAATCTGCGTGAGAATCGCACCACCTTCATCATCGCCCACCGTCTGTCGACGGTCCGCGAAGCCGACATGGTGCTCTTCCTGGACAATGGCCGCGTCGCCGAGCAGGGCAGCTTCGACGAACTCAGCCAGAGCAACGGTCGCTTCGCCGCCCTGCTGCGCGCAAGCGGTATCCTGACGGACGCCGAAGTCCGCAAGGCCCACGCCACGGAAGCGGCCTGATCGGTCGGGTTTCAAAACAAAGGCCGGAAGGGTAGCTCCTTCCGGCCTTTTTGTTTCTGGGTAAGGCCAGTCCAACTCTCCGTGTACCCTGAGCCACCCCCTCTGCCCTGCCGGGCATCTCCCCCACAGGTGGGGAGATGCCCGGCAGGGCAGAGGGGGTGCCATACGCCGCCACGTCGCCATTCCCGCGATTGACCACCCTGGCGATCTTCCTACCTTCCGCCTTGTCCAAGCATCGGGGGGAAAGCCCATGAAGGTCCTGCGCATCGTTGCCAATATTGCGGCACCCGACATCACGCCGGCCCGGCGGTTCTATCAGGATATCCTCGGCCTCGACGTGATCATGGATCACGGCTGGATCACCACCTTCGGCGCCGCGAGGCCT
Source organism: Rhizobium sophoriradicis (assembly GCF_003939025.1). Taxonomy (GTDB): domain Bacteria; phylum Pseudomonadota; class Alphaproteobacteria; order Rhizobiales; family Rhizobiaceae; genus Rhizobium; species Rhizobium sophoriradicis. The sequence goes on along the minus strand of NZ_RQIH01000005.1, from coordinate 271,899 downwards.
ATGAACGTTCAGGTGAGCATCGCCAGCGAAGGTGGCTCCGGCACGCCGGTGCCGGACCTCTCGATCGAAGTCGACGATCTCGATGCTGCTTTCGCGGCGATGTCGGCCGCCGGTTTTCCGATCGAATACGGCCCAGTGGACGAGCCCTGGGGCGTCAGGCGCTTTTATGTCCGCGATCCCCTGAACAGGCTGGTGAACATCCTCGTTCACAAAAACTGAGCCGACGGGCATGGCCCGCCGGCTCACTTCTATCCAGTCTCCAGGCAAAGCCGGCTGTTATTTCCGATTGGTGCGGCGATAGGTGTTTGCCGCGCCGCCGATCCGCACGGGCACCGGGACGGCGGCAACCTCGGTGACGAGCTTACTCTTGACCTTGCCCTGCTGACGCTTGTGCTCGAGATAGTAGGCATAGGAGAATTGCGTCGCAATCCCGGCGATGACGAAGATCGGGCCGACCAGCGGATCCTTGTTGGTGATGTAGAGCACCACCTGGCCGACCATGGCGAGGATCGTGCCGGCGACAAAGATGTTGAGCGAATGCCGGCCGAGGATCGTCAGCGGGTGGTCCGCGGGACGCCGCAGGATGCGGGAGAATGCGGGGATGCTGATAATCAGATAGGTCAGCGCCAGCACATGCAGCAGCCGCGGCAGCGACAAGAAGGTCTTGTCGAAACCGGTGATAACAGGCGGCAGGCCAAGCGCTGCCAGCGAGTTGCCGAAAATCCAGAGATGACCTGTCACCCAGACGAAGGACAGCACGACGTAAGCGGCGGCGACGCCTAGCAATAGCGGATGCCGCGGGATCCGGCCGCCGCGGTTGATATGCAGGATCGAGACGATGCCGATCGAAAATAGGAATTGCCAAGAGAGCGGATTGAGGAACCAATAGCCTTCGATCAGCATGTTGTGCGGCGCCACCTGATAAATGCCGGCGAGCAGCCAGACCGTGCCCGAGACGGCAAGCGCCAGCAGCGGGCTTCGCTCGTTCAGGAGAAGGAGGATCGGCACCATCAGCAGCAACGCCCCGTACATGGGCAGGATATTGTTGTAGCCGATCTGGTGGCCGAGCAGGAGCAGCGCCGGGATACCGTCCTTGAGGTTCATCAGCACCGCCAGAATATTGATTTCGACAAGAAGTCCGGGCCGGTGGAACAGCCAGGCGCCGCAGATGAACAGCGCCAGCGTCATGAATGTCGTGATCATATGGGCGAGGTAGAGCGTGAAGGCCCGCTTTGCCGCCTTGATCGCCATGCTGAGCCGGTTGCCCGGCTGAAAGCGGCTCCCGTAAGCAAGGCCGACGGCAATGCCCGATATCAGCACGAAGGCCTCGGCGGCATCGGAGAAGCCGAAATTCTTCGTCGTCGCATATTCGAAGAACTGCCCGGGAACATGATTGATGAAGATCATGATCAGGGCGAGGCCACGCAGCACGTCAAGCCGTGTATCGCGCCTTGGCGCAGCTGGCGATAGGGAACTGCGCTCGGTGCCGATGGCTTCGGACAGCGTGCTTGCCATGAGGTGTCTCCTGTTATCCGATTGCAAACGCGACGACGGCCAAAAGGGTTCCCTTTTGGCCGTTCGCGAATCGCCGGTGATGTCTGCGTGGAGAAACGCTTTTATCCGAGCGGATATCCCTCTTCGGGATCGGCGATTTCGCTGCCGTTAATCGACAGAGTGTAACCGCTAGCATTGGACGCTTTTGAGACCGAAATGCGGTATTTGCCGTCGCCCCGCTCCACCTCTGCCGCAAAACCGTCCCATTCCGACGGAAGCGACGGACGCACATAAAGCCGGCCGTCTTTCAACCGGATACCGAGAATGCCCTCAACGGCAGCCCGGTAGAGCCAGCCGGCCGAGCCCGTGTACCAGGTCCAGCCGCCGCGCGCCGTATAGGGCTCATGTCCATAGACGTCGGCAGCCACGACATAGGGTTCGACCCGGTATTGCTCGGCCGAAGCCTTGTCGAGCGCATGGGTGATCGGGTTGAGGATCTGGAAGCAGCGCAGAGCATCATCGCCCCGCTTGAGCTCGGCCAGCGCCATCACCACCCAGGTCGCGGCATGGGTATATTGGCCGCCGTTTTCGCGTACGCCCGGCGGATAAGCCTTGATATAACCGGGATCCCTGGCGGAATTGATGAAAGGCGGCGTGAACAGCCGGACGATGCGGGCTTCCTCGTCGACCAGTTGATCGAGCACGGCGTCCATGGCCTTGACGGCGCGGGCCGGGTCGCCCTCGCCGGATAGAACGCTCCAGGACTGCGCGATCGAATCGATCCGGCATTCCGGGCTTTCCTTGGAACCGAGCAGCGCGCCATCGTCGAACGTGCCTCGGCGATAGTAGCCGCCGTCCCATCCCGCGGTTTCGAGCGCTTTCTTCAAGTCCTTTAGATGTGCAGACCAGCGCTTTGCGCGCGCAGTGTCGCCGCGCTCTTCGGCATAGGGAATGAAGTTGCGCAATGCACCCGCCAGGAACCAGCCGAGCCAGACGCTGGTGCCGCGGCCGGCGATGCCGACGCGGTTCATGCCGTCGTTCCAGTCGCCGCCGAGGAACAGCGGCAGGCCGTTAGCCCCCTTGCGGGCGATGGCGAGATCGAGTGCCAGCGCCGCATGTTCGTAGACGCTCGCCTTATCCTCGGAAATCTCCGGCTTGTAGAAGGAGTCATGCTGTCCCTCGAGAAGCGCCGGACCTTCCAGGAAGGCGATTTCCTCGTCGAGCACGCTCTTGTCGCCGGTGACGCTGCAATAGTGGTGGATCGCATAGCTCAGCCAGACGACGTCGTCCGAGATCATCGTGCGGACGCCGGCACCCGTTCCCGGCAACCACCAATGCTGGACATCGCCCTCGCGGAATTGGCGCGAGGCGGCGTTCAGGATCTGCCGGCGGGCGATCGAGGGTTCGTGCAGCAGGAAGGCCAGCGTGTCCTGCAGCTGATCGCGGAAGCCGAAGGCGCCGCTTGCCTGGTAGAAGGCGGTGCGGGCCATGATCCGGCAGCCGAGGCTCTGATAGGGCAGCCAGGTGTTGACGAGATTGTTCATCCCGCGATCCGGCGTCGAGATCTGCAGCCTGCCGGTGAAATCCCGCCAGAAGCTGCGGTTTGCCTCGACGGCATCATCGAACGAAGCCTTGCGGATATCGGCGATGACGGCGCGCGCTTCTTCTTCCGTCGGCGTATCGCCGAGGAAGAAGGTGAAGTCGCGCTCCTCGCCGGCGTTAAGCTCGATGTCGATCGCCAGAGCCGCGGCCGGATCGCCGTCGAGTTCGGTCGCACCCGAAAGAGCAGCCGCTGACGTAACGGCCTGCGGCGCCTGGATCGTTCCCGCCTTGCCGATGAACTCGCGCCGGCTTGCGCAGACGCTCGAAGGAGTCTCGCTCGCCGCGAAGAAGGCGGTTCGGTTGGAAAAATCGATGCTGTAGGGATTGGTGGCAAACAGCGCGCCCGTCTCCTCATCTTGGCTCGACAAGATGAAGGGTGCGGTGCGTCCCGGATTGCTGCCGAGGACCCATTCAACGTAACCGTAGAGCCGCAGCCTGCGGCCGGTCGAGCCGGTGTTGCGCAGGCGCAGGCGCTGCAGCTTCACCGGCTTGTCGCGGGCGACCGTCTGCGTCAGCTCCAGTGCGATATCGTGCTGGATGCTCGAGAAGACCGAATAGCCGAGCCCGTGGCGGGCCTCAAAACGAACGTCCGGCCGGCGCGACAGCGCTGCGAACGGCGTCATGACCGCACCGCTGTCGAGATCGGCGAGATAGAAGGCCTCACCCGAACGGTTGACCACCGCATCGTTCGACCAGGAGGTCAGCTGGTAATCGCGCGAATTGACGCTCCAGGTGAAGCCAGCGCCTTCGGCCGACACGTGAAAGCCGAACCTGTCGTTGGAAATGACGTTGATCCAGGGCTGGGGCGTCGCATGGCCCCCGGGCAGGCGAACGACATATTCGCGGCCGTCTCGGGCAAAGCCGCCGATGCCGTTCCAGAAGTCGAGATCGCCTCCCTCCTCGATGACGACGGCCGGCACGACAGGCGGCGCCACCGGAGCGATGCGCTTGACCGGAACCTTGTTGCGCTCGGCGCGCTCCATTTCCTGCAGTTCATCTTTCGAGGGTGCAAAGAGGGCGACGGCGCGGTTGATCTGGTCGACCACCTTGCCGTTCTTCGCATGCAGGGTGACGCGGGAAGCCGCGATCACCGCATGATAGGTGCTCTCCTCCATCAGGTCCTTTCGAACCGCGAAGATATGCTGACGTAACCCGTCGGCCTGGCCCATGCGGCGCACGTTCTCGCACATGGCGTCGAGCGCGTGCTGCATGTCCTGCGCGTAGGAAGAGGCGCGTTCGTTCATGATGATGAGATCGGCGGTGACGCCGCGCGAGCGCAGATATTCCTGCGCCAGCAGCGCCTCGCGGGCGATATCGAGATCCATGTCGTCGTTGACGCGCAACGTGAAAATCGGAAAATCGCCGGAGATCGCCAAAGGCCACAGTGCCGATTGCGACTGCAGGCCGGCCTCGACCGTCGCTTCATCCTTGCGCAACTGCATGTCGGGATAGACGAGGTAGCGCCCGAGATGCTGGAAGGCTGCCGCCTGCTGCGAGGTGACGCCGACATGGCGCATCTGCACCTGCGTGCGCGTCCAGGCCTGGACGAGTTCGTGGTTGAAGGCGTCGGGGTGACGATAGCGGTTGACCGCCTTGTCGACCTCGTCGCGGTTTGGAGCGGCGATCGTCCAGAAGAACACGCTGACCTTTTTGCCGGCCGGCACACGCACGGTGCGGCGCAGCGACATGACGGGATCGAGCATGAAGCCGTCGCTGCCGGAAAGTGTGGCACCCGGATCGAAGGCCGCCGCATCGGCGAGGCTGCGGCCACGGCCGATGAACTTGCGCCGGTCGGTCTCGAATTCGGTGTGACGGGTGTCGCCGGCATTGTCGACGATCAGATGCGCGATGCTGATGTTCGGCTCATTCGGATCGCGTTTGTTGCGTTCGGCGCGAATGACGTCGCCGCGCTTGCCGATTTCGGTCTTGACGAACATGCGGGCGAATGCCGGATGCGCATTGTCGGTATCATCCGAGGTGATGACAGGTTCGAGATAGGAAGTGACTTCGATGAAACGGTCTTCCGTGCCCATGTTGAGCAGGGTGACGCGGCGGGCCTCTGCATCATGCTCCGTTGCGATGATGCACTCCACCTCGCTCGTCAGATCACCGACCGTCTTGATGAATTGCGCCTTTTCGTCAGCGAACTCGACCTTGATCTTTTCACCCTCGACGCCCTTCGGCTCTGCCGTCGCCGACCACCATTCGTTGGTGGCGGTATCGCGCAGGAAGATGAAGGTGCCCCAGCGGTCTTCGGTCGGATCGGCCTTCCAGCGGGAAACGGAAAGGCCGTTCCAGCGGGAATAACCGGCGCCCGTCGCCGTCAGCATCAGCGAGTAGTGGCCGTTCGACAGGAACACGAGTTCACGGTCGCGCGAAGCCGGATCGCTGATCTTCCGGATCTCCGGCCGCAGCAGATCGTCCTGGATGCTCGCCGGCGTGTCGGATTCATGCTTGCCGCTCATGACCGGAATGTCGCGCGGCGCCTTTTCCTGCAGCAGAAGCTCCGCCGCCTCGATAACCGGGTCGGAATGGAAGAGCTCGCGCAGATGGCCGTTGAAGGCGACGTTGGCGACGGCGGCGATCGACATGCCGTGATGGTGGGCATAATAATTGTAGACCACCGCGCATTTCTTGCCTTCCGGCACGCGCGTCGGCGTGAAGTCGACGGCGTCGTGGAAGCCGAACTTGCCGAGCGCGCCGACCTTGCGCAGCCGCTGCAGGTTTTCAAGTGCGCCCGGCGGGTCGTACTGGCTGGCCAGCAGCGAAGCATAGGGCGCGATGACGGCATTGTGGCCGAGGCCGCGCTTGAGACCGAGCGTCGGCACCCCGAAATTCGTGTACTGATAGTTGAGGTTATGGTCGCGGGCATTGAAGGCCGCTTCCGAAATACCCCACGGAATACCGAGCTTGCGGGCGTAATTCATCTGCTCGACGACAACAAGATTGTTGGTCTGGTTGAGAATACCGCCGCCGCGCTCCTGCATGACGAGCGGCGGCATCAGATATTCGAACATCGAGCCGGACCAGGAGACCAGCGCGCCGCGCGATCCCACCGGCACGACCTGACGGCCGAGGCGGTACCAATGTTCGGTCGGCAGATCGCCCTTGGCGATGCCGAACAGGCTGGTCAGGCGGCATTCGGAAGCCAGCAGATCGTAGCAGGCCTGGTCGAGCTCGCCGCTTTCGACGCGGTAGCCGATCGAAAGCAGGCGACGTTCCGGTCGGAACAGGAAGCCGAAATCCATCGAGAAGGCGAGATCGCGGGCCTTGTCGCGCAACGCGACCAGACGCGGCCGGAGCGCATCGACCTTGGAAAGATCGAAGGTGCTGTCTGATATATGCGCCTCGCAGACCTTCACCAGCGACGCCGCCCATTGGGTGACTTCTTCGCTCTGCTTCGACTTGACCTCGTGGTCGAGATTGGCGGCGAGCTTTTCGATGTCGCGGGCGAGAACGGCGAGGTTGATGATGCGGATCGAGGCGAATTCGTGCTCGCGCTTGACGGCGGCAAGCGCGTTCTGGAAGCCGACAATGCGCTCTTCCAGGCGCCGGCGTAGCGGCCGCACGGTCTTGCGGTCATCAGGCAGGTCCGCCAGCACTTCGCCCAAAATGCCTGCCGTATCGCCGACACCGTCGAGATTGCCCTGCATGTGGGCAGAGGGCGCCTCGGCCCAGTTGCGGCAGGCCGAAGAAACGGCGATCAGGTGGCCGGCGAGATTGCCGCTGTCGACGGCTGAGACATAACGCGGCCCAAGCGTCTGCAGCGTATCGCTGTGATACCAGTTGAACAGATGGCCGCGGAATTTCTCCATTTTATCGATTGTGGCAATCGTCTGCTCCAGCCGCTCGAGCGTCTCCTCGAAGGAGAACCAGCCGAATTGCCGGCCGGAGACGACGGAAAGCAGATAGACGCCGATATTGGTCGGCGAGGTGCGGGCCGCGACGATGACATGCGGCGTTTCCTGGATATTATCCGGCGGCAGATAATTCTGCTCGGCCGTGGTGAAGGTCTCGAAATAGCGCCAAGTGCGCCGGGCGATCTTGCGCAACTCGCTCGACACGGAATCGGCGACTTCGAGCCGGTCCTCGGTTTCCGCCGACTGGCTGACATACCAGGCGACGACAGGCGAGAGAATCCACAGCAGCGCGAAGGGAATGCCGACGAGGAAAGCGTTGTCGCCGGGAAGAGCGGCGAAACCAAGCGCCAGCAGCGCCAGCACCGGCGCATGCCACATCTGCTTGTAATAAGAGGCGAGGGTGCCTTGCCCGCCGGCCTGAACGCTGGCGGCGGTTCGCCACTGCAGCATCAGCTTGCGGCTGACGAACAGGCGGTAGAGCGAACGGCCGATCGCATCCGCCATCATGCAGGCGGAGTCGGCGATGAAGACAATCCGCAATGCGACCTGCGCATTGGCGGCGGTGATATCCGACCAGACCGTATAGAGATGGGCGCGGGCGACGATGTCGCTGGTGCGCGGGATGATGCCGTTGATCAGCGACAGCGTCGGCGCCACGAAGAGGCAGAAGATCAGCAGAATCTGCCAGACGAGCGCGCCGAGCGGACCCATGAAATACCAGCCGAGCACGGAAGCGAAGAACCAGGCGATCGGCGTCAGCGACCGGCGGAGATTGTCGAACATCTTCCAGCGGCCGAGGGCCGTGACGCCGTATTTCGGATTGAACATGTAGGGCAGGAGCTGCCAGTCGCCGCGCGCCCAGCGATGCTGGCGCGAGGTCTCCACCTCGTAGCGGATCGGGAAATCTTCGACCAGCTCGAGATCGGTGACGAGGGCGCAGCGCGCCATCGAACCTTCGAGAAGGTCGTGGCTGAGCACGGAATTCTCGTCGATCCGGCCCTTCAGCGAGGCTTCGAAGGCATCGACATGATAAAGCCCCTTGCCGGTGAAAGTGCCCTCGCCGGCGAGATCCTGATAGACGTCGGAAACCGTGAAGACATAAGGATCGAGGCCGCGGTTGATCGAAAAGACGCGCTGGAAGACCGAGGCGTCCTTGCCCGTCGTCAACGACGGCGTGACACGCGGCTGCAGCACGCCGTAGCCGCTTTCGACACGACCGGTTTTCGGATTGATGACCGGACGGTTGATCGGATGATAGAGTTTGCCGACGAGCTTGGTGACGGCGTCGCGCATCAGGCGCGTGTCGGCGTCGAGCGTCATGACATATTGCACATTGGCCGGCACGGCATTGGCGCCCGGCAGATATGTCGTGTCGCGGTCGCCGCGCAGCAGCATGTTCAGCTCGTGCAGCTTGCCGCGTTTGCGCTCCCAGCCCATCCAGACGCCTTCCGAGGCGTTGTAGAGGCGGCGGCGGTGCAACAGGTAGAAACGCGTCTTGCCGTCATAGGCATAGCGGGCGGAAAGATTGGCGATCTCGCGCCTGGCATAGTCAAGAACCTCGAGATCGGCGGGCGTCTCCTCGACATCGCTGTCCGGCCAGTCGCTGAGCAGCGCGAAATAGATCTCGCCGCGCGGATTGGCGAGATAGTGGACCTCGAGATTGCGAACGTGGTCGTCGACGCTGTCGCGGTTCGAGATCAGGCAGGGCACGACGAGCAGCGTGCGCGCATCCTCCGGAATGCCTTCCTTGAACTCGTAGCCGACGAGACGCGCTGGCGTCACAAAGAAAGAAAGAAGCGTGTTGAAGAGGCCTGTCGCCCCCTCCGATGCCGGCAGCGAGAACATGATCAGCAGCACGGCGATTTCGAGTGCACCCATGCCGGCACTAGCCATGAAGTTGCCGACAACAGCCATGGCGATAACAGTCAGCAGCATGACCGGTACGGCAATTGCCAGCCAGTTGAACTGGCGCACGGCGCGCACGAAATGCTGGGTGACTGTCGGGCGATAATTCGCCCGTGCCTCGAGCTTCGGTCGCTGCGCGCCGGATAGGAAGCCGCCGACATTCGGTTCATGCGGCTGCGGTTCGCCGGAGGCCTTGGCGGCATCCGTCATATCGAGCGCCAGCTGGGCGATTTCCATTTCAGTCAGCGGCGAACGCTTCGCCAGCTTTTCGATCTGCTTGCGATATTTGTTGCGCGAGCCGGAATCGAGAATGCCGTAGTCCGAATGTTCCCATAGCAGTTTGTCGACATGGCTGACCTGCTCGACCCAAACCGACCATTCGGTATCGTCGATCTCGCGCAGGCTGCGGATGATGTTGCCCATCGTCACATTGCCGGAGGAGAGACGGCTGTGTTCCGCCGTCGTCGCCTCTTCGGTGTTCCGGCCAAGCTCTTCGAGCCGCTCGTCGAGCCAGGTGATCGCCAGGCTCGAGGTCTGCGAGCCGTCACGCAGGCGGTAGAGGAACTGCGTCGAGAAGGTATTGTCCTCGGCAAGCGGTTCCAGCGTCTTCAGATAGGCGGCTGCCTTGGCCGGATCGGTCAGGCGCACCAGCTCGTCGGCGGCCTCGTTGGCGCGGCGGCGCAGGCGGCGGCTGGCTTCCACACGGCTCGAAATACGGCGAAGGTTTTCGACGAGCACGTAGCGCACCAGCGAGGGCAGCGCCCAGAGTTCGCCGATCCTCAGCGTCTCGTTGGCCTGGAAGCCGTCGACCAGCGCCGTCAGGCTTTCCTGCGAGATCGTGCTGTGGGTATGGGCGACGTAGAGCCAGGCAAGCACCAGAGTGCGGGGAATCTCGACACCGCCGACAGGCATGGTCGGCAATTCGCGGTAGAAGCGGCGGGGGAAGTCACGCCGCACCTCCTGGATCGCCTCCTCGACGATGTAGTGATTGTCCAGCAGCCATTCCGCCGCAGGCGTGATCGTCTCGCCGGCCTCCACATCCGTCGCCGTCGTGCGATAGACGCGCAGGATTTCCTTCTGATTTTCCTTGTGGCGCGCGAAGAAATCGAAAGGGGCGAAAGCCGGCAGCTTATCGACGCCGTTGCGGGCGACGGCATCGCCCATCGCCTTAATGTCCTCGATGGAAAGATAGGTCGAGCGGATCGAATCATTGTGATCGATCTGCTTCATCTCGGGTTCGCGGGGAAGGCTCGGAGAAAGAATGGCAATAGACATGGGTTCGGTTCTGGATCCAAACAAAGTTATGGCTGGTTTTGCTCAGCCTTTTGCACTGCTTATCATGACTGCTACATGAACGGGCCCCGATTCGTCGAAGATCGATGAAGCTGGGGGAATGACGTCGGCAGACGATGCAAACGGACGAGGCTTTGTAGCAGGATCGCCCCCAAAGGGCGATCGTTACCCTCTGCGCAAAACCATGTCGAAAAGTTGGACACCATCGCAACAATTCAAGTCAAGGGGTGCAGACCAGCGGAGCAGCGCTCGCTTGCCGGTGCGGGGCGAAAGAGGTCGCATGGCAATCATAAAATCGGCCGTCGACAGAACGAGATCAAAAATGCGCCGCATCTGGGTGGATGCGGCGCATCTGCAATTGGAAAAGATAGAGAATGATCAAGGGCGGAATACCGGGACAGATAAGATGCCCGGATTCACTAATTGCGGCACCCGCCAAAGCCCCGGCCGCTGCCGAGGCTTGTTATCCGCCAATTAACCGACGACGCCGAAGACCATCGCCACCACAAACAGAAATGCCGCAGTGAAAATTGTCCCATGGAGCACCGTCTGAAGCCTGTGACGCGCGGCGTGCGGCTTCTTGGTCGGTACGGAACCATAGTGGTTCACGTGAGTATGCGAAATACCCAGTTCTGCCATATGTCGCCTCCGTTGTTCGCGTGCGGCCGGTTGTGCGGCTCGCTGTTATATTTCTTATTCTCTATCAGGTAGGTAGAGATAAATTTCCGTCCAGAGGGAGCGGAAGAGAAAATTCGACCAGCTCTTAGCAGAGCGTGCGCCACGCCCAGATCAACGAGCGCTCGATGGCGTTCTCGTCCTGAGGCGGGTTGGAGGTCTCGATCAGGCGCCGGTCCTTTTCCGCAGGCATGGACACCGTGATCTGTTCTTTGCGGTTGGCTCTAGCCGGAGGATCGAGGTAGCCCATGGTCATCCCGCCGAGAAAGAACATGCCTTGACCTCCATCGATCACGAAAGCTAACAGTCGTTAACAGGATCATGACAGAAGCGGGGCAGCTGTCAATAGTCTAGTTGATTAGTCGTCTTTTAGGGAATCATTATCCATAACGCCGCCGCCCGCCGTTACTTTTCAAGGGCTTGAATTGATTGCCTTTCAGGCTTTGACGAACCCCTTGCTCGCGATCATCAAATTTCTCGTATAGTCCTGTTGAACCGCGCCCTCTGCCAACGCTTGCGAGCTCAATCGTTCGACAATGGCGCCGTTGCGCATCACGGCGAGCCTATCGCACATATGGGTGATCACACCGAGATCGTGGCTCACCATTATGAAGGTGAGTTTGCGGTCGCTGCGGATCTGCTCGAGCAGGTTCAGCACCTCCGCCTGCACCGAGGCATCAAGCGCCGACGTCGGCTCGTCGAGCAGCAGAATCGACGGCTCGACGATCAGCGCCCTGGCGATCGCCACGCGCTGCCGCTGGCCACCGGAAAGCTGATGCGGGTAGCGGAAACGAAAACCATTGCCGAGACCGACTTCGTCGAGCGCACGGGCAATGCGCCTGTCGTTGTCCCCGATGCCGTGGATCGCAAGCGGTTCGAGCAGCAGCCGGTCGATCGTCTGGCGCGGATGCAGCGAGCCATAAGGATCCTGGAAGACCATTTGCACGCGCCGATAGAAGGCCTTGCTGCGCTTTGCGCCTTTCAATGCTTCGTCGTCGACGTGGATCGCGCCGCCGCTGATCGGCGCAAGTCCGGCCACGGCGCGCAGCAAGGTGGATTTTCCCGAGCCGGACTCGCCGACGAGACCGAAGGATTCACCGCGTTCGACATCGATGCTGACGTCCTTCAGCGCGTGAAATTCATCGTAGACGACGCTGAGATTGTCGACATGGAGTGCTGCGCTCATGCCGCCCACTCCGGCTTGCGGTCGAGCACCGGCAGGGGATGACGGCTGGCGCCGATTTCGGGCATGCAGTTCAGCAGTCCTTGCGTATAGGGATGCTGCGCATGTCTGAGATCGGCGGCCGCAAGCTCCTCGACGATCTTTCCGGCATACATGACGATGACGCGATCGCAGAACGTGGAAACCAGCCGGAGATCATGGGAGATGAAGATCAATCCCATGCCGCGCTCCGACACCAGCCTGTCCATGATTCTGAGCACATCGAGCTGCACCGTCACGTCGAGCGCCGAGGTCGGCTCGTCGGCAATCAGCAGTTCCGGCCCGGCGATCAGCATCATGGCGATCATCGCACGCTGCCCCATGCCGCCCGAAACTTCGTGCGGGTGCAGGTCGAAGACGCGTTTCGGATCGCGGATCTGCACGGCCTCCAGCATGGCGAGCGCTCGCTCGCGCGCCTCCGCCTTGCCGACCTTTTCATGGGTGCGCAGCGTTTCGCAGATCTGCCGGCCGATCGTCATGACAGGATCGAGCGAATATTTCGGATCCTGCAGGATCATGGCGATGCGTTTGCCGCGCAGCCTGCGCCTTTGCCCGGCCGAGGCCTTGAGGAGGTCGATGCCGCTGAAATCCAGCCTGTCGGCCGTGACGATGCCGTGTTTCGGCGTCAGGCCCATGATCGCCCGGCCGGTCTGCGACTTGCCGGAGCCGGATTCGCCGACGATGCCGAGCCTTTCCTTGCCGAGTGTGAAGGAGACGCCGCGCACGGCCTCGATCAAGCCGGTGCGCGTGGGGTAGCTGACCTTGAGTGTGTCGACCGTCAGAAGCGTCGTCACTGGCCGCTCTCCTTCGGATCGAGTGCGTCGCGCAGGCCGTCGCCGAGCAGATTGAAGCCGAGGCTGACGATGAGGATGGCGATGCCGGGCATCGCCGCCACCCACCATTGATCGAGGATGAAGCGCCGGCCCGAAGCAATCATCGCCCCCCATTCCGGCAGCGGCGGCTGCGCGCCCAAGCCGAGGAAGCCGAGGCCGGCGGCCGTCAGGATGATGCCGGCCATATCGAGTGTCACGCGCACGATCAGCGAGGAAATGCAGAGCGGCATGACATGGCGCACAATGATGCGCAGCGGCGAGGCACCCATCAGCCTCACCGCCGAGATATAGTCGGACCGCCGCACCGTCAGCGTTTCGGCGCGGGCGATACGGGCATAGGGCGGCCAGGAGGTGATGGCTATGGCGATGATCGCGTTCTGGATGCCGGGCCCCAGTGCTGCGACGAAAGCGAGCGCCAGCACCAGCTTCGGAAAGGCGAGGAAAATATCGGTGATGCGCATCAGCGTCGCATCCACCCAGCCGCCGGCATAACCGGAGACGGTACCGACGATCAGGCCGATCGGTGCCGAGATGACGGCAACGAGCACGACGACCAGCAGCGTCAAACGCGATCCGTAAATCAGCCGCGAAAAGATATCACGGCCCTGATCGTCGGTGCCGAGCAGGAATTCACCCGTTCCCGGCGGCAGCAGCCGGGCATTGCGCAGATCGCCGACGACGGGATTGTGCGTGGCGATGATATCGGCGAAGGCGGCGATGAAAAGCAGCGCCACGATGATCAGCAGGCCGACGACGGCAAGCCGGTTTGCGGTGAACTGCCGCCAGGTGACATAGGCGCGGCCGAGCCGCGCCTGCATGCGCGATTGCGGCCGGTCGGACAGCAGCCAGTCGCGGCGGCTCATCGTTGGCAATGGGCTGGCGGGAGCCGTCATCGGTTTCGCGTCCTCGGGTCGAGCGTCCGGTAGAGAAGATCGGACAGAAGATTGATGCCGATGAAAACCGTGCCTATGACGATCGTGCCGCCGAGAACGGCGTTCATATCGGCATTCTGCAGCGAGTTGGTGATGTAGAGCCCGATGCCCGGCCAGGAGAAGACGGTCTCGGTCAGTACCGATCCTTCGAGCAGGCCGGCATAGGAAAGCGCGATGACGGTGACGAGCGGCACGGCGGCGTTGCGGAGCGCATGCCCCCAGATCACCCGTGTTTCCGAAAGCCCCTTGGCGCGCGCGGCAACGATATATTCCTGCGACAGCTCGTTCAGCATGAAGCTGCGGGTCATGCGGCTGATATAGGCAAGCGAGAAATAGCCGAGCAGCGAGGCGGGCAGGATGATGTGGCGGAACACATCATAGAAAACATCCCACTGCCCCTGCCAGGCGCTGTCGAGAAGATAGAAGCCGGTGATCGGCGTGAATGTATATTCGAAGACGATGTCGATGCGGCCGGGAAAGGCCACCCAGCGCAGCTGCGCATAGAAGATGACGAGCGAGATCAGCGCCAGCCAGAAGATCGGCACCGAATAACCGATCAGGCCGATGACGCGCACCACCTGGTCGGCGATACTGCCGCGGCGCACGGCGGCGAGAACGCCGAGCGGCACGCCGACGCAGGCGCCGATCAGCGTTCCGAGCGTCGCGAGCTCGATCGTCGCCGGCATGACGCGGCGGATATCGACCATGACGGGGTTGGTCGTCAGCACCGAATTGCCGAAATCGCCGGAAAGGACGCCTTTGACATAGATGTAGAACTGCTCATAGAGCGGCAGATTGAAGCCCATTTCCCGGCGCACCCGCTCGACGACATGGGTGGGAGCGCGGTCGCCGAGGATGGCGAGCACGGGATCGATCGGCACGACGCGGCCGATGAAGAAGGTGACGGCCAAAAGGCCGAGATAGGTGGTGACGGCAGCGAACATGAACCGCCCAACCGCCTTGGCTAAGGTGCTGGCACGGCCCTTTTTTGGCCGCGCCGCCACCTGTGTTGCTTCGATGGTGCTCAAGCGATCAATCCTGCCGGATCATTCCTTGGCGATCGGCCCGACGAAGTTGGTATCGAAGCTCGGACCCAGCTTGAAGTCCTTCAGGTTCTTGCGATAGCCGGCCACCTCGGTCTGCTGGAAGATAATGACGAAGGGGCTGTTGGCGAGGAACTTCTTCTGAATGTCCTCATACATAGCCGCACGCTTCTCAGCGTCGCGCTCGAGCAGCGCCGCCTTGGCTTGCTTGTCGAGTTCCGGCGCCTCCCAGGTGTTGCGCCACGCAAGGGTCTTCACCGTGCCGGCATCGGAATTGTCGGGATTGCTGGTGAAGGTGTCGGCATTCGAGTTCGGGTCGAAATAGTCCGATCCCCACTGACCAATATACATATCGTGGGTGCGGGCGCGATATTTGGTCAGCGTCTGTTTGCCGTCGCCGGGGATGATCTCCAGCTTCACGCCGGCCTGGGCCAGCGACTGCTGCATCGATTCGGCAATCCCGGTTACAGGCTGGGTGTTGCGCACGTCCATCGTCACCGAGAAACCGTCGGGCACGCCGGCCTTGGCCAGCAGTTCCTTCGCCTTGGCGACATCGAGCTTGTAGGGGTTCTCGTCGAGCGCGCCGAGTTGGCCCTCCGGCAGGAAGGTCTGATGGATCTCGCCGATACCCTTGATCAGGGTCGCGCCGATCGCATCATAGTCGACCAGATATTTGAAGGCTTGCTGGACTTCCGGCTTCTTCAGGTTCTCGTTCTTGTTGTTCAGGCTGACATAATAGATCGTGCCCTTCGGGGCGCTTGTCGTCGCCAGATCGGCATTCTTCGAAACGGCGTCGATATCGCCCGGTTCGAGGTTGCGGGCGATATCGATATCGCCGGCTTCGAGCGCCAGCCGCTGGGCGGCACTTTCCTTCATGTAGCGGTAGATGACGCGGTTGAGCTTCGGCTTGTCGCCGTAATAATTGTCGTTGCGCTCCAGCACGACGACTTCGTTGGCCCGCCATTCGCGCAGCTTGAAGGCGCCGGAGCCGGCATAGCCTGTTTTCAGCCACTCATTGCCGAAATCATTGTCGTATTTGTGCTCGGCATCCGGCGTTATCGCCTTCACATGCTCCAGCACGAGCTTTTTATCGACCACCGAGGCGACCGTCGCCGTCAGGCAGTTGAGCACGAAGCTCGGAGCATAGGCCTTGTCGACAGTGAAGACGAAAGTATTGGCATCGGCCGCCTTGGCTTTTTCGGTGACATTGTCGCCGGTCAGGCCGAACTGGGTAAGGATGAAGGCCGGGCTCTTGTCGAGCTTGACGGCGCGCTCGAACGACCATGCAACGTCTTCGGCGGTGATCGGATTTCCCGATGCGAATTTGAGGCCTGGTTTCAGCTTGAACGTATAGGTCAGGCCGTCATCCGAAACGCTCCAGCTTTCGGCAAGATCGCCTTTCACCTTGGATGTGTCGGCGAGATCGAGACGGACGAGCAGGCTGTAGCTGTTGCTGGTGATCTCTGCGGTCGAAAGCTCGAAGGCCTCGCCGGGATCCATCGTGATGATGTCGTCGATGGCAAAACCCTCGACCAGCGTGTCTTTGGGCGTTTCGGCGAAGGCGGCAGGTGCCGTCATCATCAGGAGCGAAAGAGCGGCTCCGGCGGAAAGCAGGCGGAAATTACGGCTGAGCTTGGTGATCATCATGGTCTGTTCCCCTGTTCTTGATTGATTACGAAGCGTTTTGTCGGTCGTGCCCCATTAAAACTATTGTCCGTTTTCAGCGCGTCCAGAGGCGCGCAGCGCTTTAGACGCAATCCTCCCGCCAAGCTTGTGCCAGAATACGAAGCCAATTTTCGCGGGCAAGTTTCGTGAGATCGGCCTCACCATAACCAACCTCCCGGAGAGCGGCAATCAGCTTCTGATTGCCGGCGGCATCGCCGATCTCTTCAGGAATGGTAGCACCGTCGAAGTCCGATCCGAGCGCCACACAATCGATGCCGATGCGGTTCACGAGATGGTCGATGTGACGGATCATGTCGGCAATCGGCGTATCGCTGTCCGAGCGGCCGTCCGGACGCAGCATGGCGGTGGCATAGTTGATGCCGACCAGGCCGCGGCTTTCGCGGATCGCATCGAGCTGCCTGTCCGTCAGGTTGCGCGCGACCGGCGTCAGCGCATGGGCATTGGAGTGGCTGGCGACCAGCGGCTGGTCGGTCGTCTTCGCCACGTCCCAGAAGCCCTTCTCGGTGATATGGGCAAGGTCGACCAGAATGCCGAGGCGATTGCATTCCCGCACCAGCGCATAACCGGCATCGGTGAGCCCCGGCCCGGTGTCCGGCGACATCGGGAAGGCGAAGGGCACACCATGGCCGAAGACGTTGTGCCGGCTCCAGACCGGCCCGAGCGAGCGCAGGCCAGCAGCATAGAATAACTCGAGCGCCGACAGGTCGGCGCCGATCGCCTCACAGCCCTCCATATGCATGACAGCGGCGAAAATCTCCTCCGCCATGGCGCCGCGGATGTCCTTGACCGTGCGGCAGAGACGCCACGCGCCGGCCTGGTCTAGCCGCAGCGCGATCGCTGCCATTTCTGTGGCGATAGCAAGGGAAGGAAGCGGATCAAGCGGGGCAGCCATCGGCGTGACATAACTGCCGTCGGCATCCGGATCGGCGAAGACGAGATCGCCCGAGGGAATATAGATGGCGCAGAGACCACCGGACAGACCGCCCGCTTTCGCCCGGCGCGCATCGATATGGCCGACCGTCGTGCCGTCCGCAAATTCCGCGATAGGGTCGCTGCCGTCTTTTGAATGTGTCCAGAGTCGAAGGAGAACGTCGTTGTGACCGTCAAATACGAATTGCATCTGTCTTCCTGCGCTGCCCTACTGCCTAATTCCTTAAATCGGAATCGATTTAAGGATAAAATTATGCAGCATTCAAAGTGCTACAGCGTCCTTTGCGCGTCTTTTCAGACGCGCGGCGCTGTAGCGGGCGAATGAAGCAGCCAGAATAGAAAAGCTGGTGGAATTCGCCATCTCTTTTTTTGAAAATCGGTCATCGGCGCCAAAACGAAAAACGGGGGCCGAAGCCCCCGTAAAATCATGAATGATGTCGGCCGGGATCAGTGCTTGCGGCGCTTCTTCTGTCTGTAGACGTCGATGACGACAGCCGCGACGATGATGAAGCCTTTGACGATCTCCTGGTAGTAGGCGTCGATCCTCAGGAAGGTGAAGCCCGATGTCATGACGCCGAGGATGATGGTGCCGATGACAGTGCCGGTGATGCGGCCGACGCCGCCGGTCAGCGAGGTGCCGCCGATGACGGTCGCGGCAATCGCATCGAGCTCATAGCCGACGCCCATGCTTGCCTGCGCGGTTTCCGCGCGTGCCGCCGTGACGATGCCGGCAAGGCCGGCGAGCAATCCGGCAATCACATAGACCTTGACGAGATGCGCCTCGATGTTGATGCCGGAGACGCGCGCCGCCTGCGGGTTTGCGCCTATGGCATAGGTGAACTTTCCGTAACGTGTGTAGCGCAGCGCAATATGGAAGATCAGCGCGACGACCAGGAAGACCACGACCGGCCAGGCCTTGGTTCCGATGAAGTGAAACTGCTCGGTGATGCCGGAAACCGGCTGTCCCTTCGTGTACCACTTTGCCACGCCGCGGGCCGACACGAACATGCCGAGCGTTGCAATGAAGGGCGGGATTTTCGTGTAGGCGATCAGCGCGCCGTTCGCCAGACCCGCAGCCGCGCCGATCAGCAGGCCGACCATGATCGGCACGAAAGCCGGTAGGTCGGTCAGGGACGGAAAGACCGCCCGTCCCCAGGTCGACGATTGGGCGAAGCTCGTGGCGATCATCGCCGTCATGCCGACGACGGAGCCGGATGAAAGATCGATGCCGCCTGTGATGATGACCTGCGTGACGCCGACGGCGATGATGCCGATGACGGAAACCTGCAGGATCATGATCGTCAGGCGCTGCGAATTCATCAAGAAACTTTGGCCGATGAACATCCAGCCGAGCACTTCATAGATCAGCGCGATGCCGAGGAGCACGAGGAAAATGCTGAGCTCAGTCGGTATGCGCCGCCGCCTCTGCCGGGTTGCGAGCGGAGCCGCGCCCTCTGCTGCCTTGGTACTCATGTCAAACCTCCCTTGGACGATTACAGACGGCGCATCACTGCGCAGCCAGCTCCATCACCTTGATCTGCGTTGCTTCATCGCGATTGAGGAAACCGGTCACGCGTCCCTCGTGCATGACCATGATGCGGTCGCTCATGCCGAGAACCTCGGGCATCTCGGATGAGATCATGATGACTGCCACGCCGTTTCGCGCCATTTCGGTGACCAGCCGGTGAATTTCCGCCTTGGCGCCGACATCGATGCCGCGTGTCGGCTCGTCGAGGATCAGGATGCGCGGATTGGTGAGCAGCCAGCGCCCGATCAGCACCTTCTGCTGATTGCCGCCGGAAAGATTTTCTACCCGTTCGTAAAGATTGGGCGTCTTCACCCGCAGCTTCTTTGCCATGTCTTCGCAGGTTGCCTCGATGGCGCCCTGCTGCACGAAGCCGCCCTTGACATATCTGTCCTGGAGCACGGCGATCTGCATGTTCTCGAGAATATCGAGGATCAGCAGACAGCCGGTATCCTTGCGGTCCTCGGTCAGGAACGCCATCTGGTTGCGGATGGCCTCGGTCGGCGAAGAAATCGTCACCGGTTTTCCGTAGAGCTCGATGGAGCCGGAGCTTGCCGGCGTCACGCCGAAGAGCGTTTCGGCGACATTCGACCGCCCGGAGCCGACAAGGCCGGCCACCCCGAGGATCTCACCTGCCCTTACCTCGAAGGAGACGTTCTTGAAGACGCCCTTGAGGCAAAGATCCTTGACGGAGAGCATGACCTCGCCGATCGGCACCTCTTCCTTGGGGAACATCTGGGTGATCTCGCGCCCGACCATCATGCGGATGATGTCGTCGCGGGTGACCTCGGTCGACGCATGGGTGCCGATATAGCGGCCGTCGCGGAACACCGAAAACTCGTCGGCGATCTCGAAAAGCTCGTTCATCTTGTGGGTGATGTAGACGATGCCGATTCCCTGCGCCCTGAGGTCGCGGATAATGCGGAAAAGATGCTCGACCTCGCGCTCCGTCAGCGCCGAAGTCGGCTCGTCCATGATCAGCACGTCGGAATTATAGGAAACCGCCTTGGCGATCTCGACCATCTGGCGGTTGGCGACCGAGAGGTAACGGACCTCGATATCGGGATCGATATCGATATTGAGCCGGGCAAACAGCTCCTCGGTCATGCGATGCATCACGCCGTGATCGACGAAGCCAAAGCGGTTCTTCGGTTCCCGGCGGATCCAGATATTTTCGGCCACGGTCATGAACGGCATCAGGTTCAGTTCCTGATGGATCATCGCAATGCCGTTCTCAAGCGCGTCGAGCGGAGATTTCAGCTGGATTTCGATCCCTTTCAGCCGGATATCGCCTTTATCGGGCGTGTAGATGCCGGCGAGGATCTTCATCAATGTCGATTTGCCGGCGCCATTTTCGCCCATCAGCGCATGCACGGAAGCGCGCTTTAGCCGGAACTGTACGTCGTCGAGCGCGACGACACCGGGGAATTCCTTGCGAACGCCCTCGGCGCTCAACAGAAACTCCGCATTCGGGACGGCGCCGCTTGCGCGCACGGCGGCCATGGTTGTCGGGCTGACGGCCATATCATCTCCTCCGGATACGGACAGGCGGAAAGGATGCGGGCTGAGCCCGCATCCTGCTTGGCACTCGCCTCAGTTCTTGGCGACGAAGTCCTTGACGTTTTCAGGGGTGACGAGCTGGAAGGGGATGTAGACCTTCTTCTCGACCTTTTCGCCCTTGGCAAGCTTAAGGGCGGTGTCGAGCGCGCCCTTGCCCTGACCGGCGGCATCCTGGAAAACGGTGACGTCGAGGTCACCTGCCTGCATAGCGGCCAGCGCGTCCTGCGTGGCGTCGACGCCACCGATGACGACCTTGCTCATATCCTTGCCGGCTGCCTTCAGCGCCTGGATAGCACCGATCGCCATTTCGTCATTGTTGGAGATGACAGCGTCGAATTCGATGCCGCTGGAGAGCCAGTTGGTCATCAGGTCGGCGCCCTGGGTGCGGTCCCAGTTGGCCGTCTGCTCTTCGACGATCTCGATGCCCTTACACTCATCGGTCTTGATGACGTCATGGATGTCCTGGGTGCGCATGCGCGCAGCCTGGTTGGAGAGCTCGCCCATGATGACGACGGCCTTGCCCTTGCCGCCGAGAATGCGGCAGATTTCCTTGGTTTCCAGCGTGCCGGATTCCTGCTCGTTGGAAGCAACGAAGGCCTGCTTTTCCGGCAGCGTGTCGACGTTGACCGGCTGGCGGTTGACGTAAACCAGCGGAATGCCGGCATCAGCGGCGAGCTTCGACATCGCCGTCGTTGCGTCTGTATCAACCGGGTTGACGATGATTGCATCGACCTTGGAGGCGATGAAATTCTGGATCTGGCTCTGCTGCTTGGAAACGTCGTTCTGCGCGTCTTCGACCTGCAGGGTGACCCCGCTCAGCGTCTTGGCGTAATCGGTCATGCCGTTGCGCAGCACGGTCAGAAAGTTGTCGTCGAACTTCGCCATCGACACGCCGACCGTTTCCGCGTGAGCGGCCGCCGACATGACGAGCGCCATCGCAGTGCCCAGGATGAACTTTTTCATTTTACTTCCTCCACAAAGCGGTGCCCGGCTGCACCCTCCTCACGCCGGAGCCCCGGGCATCTGCCCTGAAGCCGCAATTCGCTACGCCGCCTCTCCCGCGGCGTCCGTAAAACGGAACAAACAAACCGTAAAATTTGTTCTGCGGAATATTCATTCCATTTTCTGGGAACGGCGTCAAGCCTCTTTAGCGGCAACGAGATGTTGATCGGACGCGCAACGCCATGATCTTCATGACCCGGCGCCTGCATGAGCCTCATTGCAGAAGGCTAACGGAGCCTCCATCTATGGCGGGGTCGAAGACAGGTGCACCGCCGCAGGCGCATTCGATCTCTCGCTGCGGCCTGATTATTTGAAGATTTTGGAGACAGGACAAATGTCCATTTCGATCTATCGCCTCACCGTTCCGATGTTCCAGCGCGGCCTCGCCAGCCTGAAAACCTATCTCGACAAGGCCGAAGCCTTTGCGCGGGAAAAGAAAGTCGATCCCGCCATATTGGTCGCTGCGCGCCTTGCGCCCGACATGCTGCCGCTTTCCGGCCAGTATCAGCGCGCCAGCGACAGCGCCAAATTCACCCTGGCTCGCCTGACCGGCACCGACGCCCCGAAGTTCGAAGACAATGAGAAGACGTTCGACGAGTTGCGCGAGCGCCTGGCAAAGACCGAAGCCTATCTCGCTACATTTTCGGCGCAAGCGCTGGAAGGCGTGGAAGGCCGCCAGATCACCCTGCCGGGCAACAGCGGTATCGTGCTTCCGGGTGATGAATATGTCACCATCTTCGCGCTGCCGAACTTCTATTTTCACGTCGCGACCGCCCACGCCATCCTGCGCAATCAGGGTGTGCCGGTCGGCAAGCGTGATTATCTCGGCTAAAAGGGGTCAGGGCCGGCGCGTCACCGGCCCTTTTTCCGTCAATTCGGTATAGGCAAGCGTCTGATCCAGATGCCGCGCTCTCAGCGACAGCAGCTTTTCGGCATATTCAAGCCGGGTGGCCGCATAGGCCGGATCAGCCGCGACATTTTTGAGCTCCATCGGATCGTCGCTGAGATTGAAGAGCAGCGGCGGCAAGCCGGCAAAATGCACATATTTGAACCGCGCATCGCGGATCACGGCGAGATTGCATTGGTTGGACCTGAGCCCGAAATGCCGTTCCGCCTCGCCGGCGGCGATGTCGCGGAAATCGAACTCCCAGAATGCCGCATCCCGCCATCCCGGCTCGCTCCCGCCGTTGACGAACGGCATGAGCGACCGGCCGTCGAGTCCGTTTTTCGCCTCGATACCGAGCTTTTCGCACAATGTCGGAAAAATATCCGCAGCGCTGGTGAATTGTTCGACGCTTCCGCCTGCGGCGCCGCTTGCGGGATCGCGAATGACCAGCGGGACATGATAGCTGCCGTCGAAGAAGCCACCCTTGCCGAGCGTCCAGTGATCACCCGCCATCTCGGCGTGATCGGACGTGAAGACGACAAGCGTATTTTCCCAAGCGCCTGCATCCTTCAGCGCCTGCCAGATGCGGCCGAGCTGGTCATCGACCTCCGCTATCATGCCGTAATAGATCGCCCGGATCGCCGCAAAGTCCTCGGCGTTCCAGCCGCTGAGCGGCCCGGTTGCACCATAGACGAAGCTGCCTTTGTCGGAGCGCGGCATGGCATAGGCAAGATAGGGATGGCTTGCCTCTTCCGCTTGGGCGTTTGCCGCACGTGCATATGCCGGCCCGTCATCCGGCCCGAACATCCGGTTGAACGGTTCCGGCGCGGAGAATGGCGGGTGCGGACGCAGGAAAGAAACATGCGCGAACCACGGTCTGTCCTGTTCGCCCATCCAGCGGATGAACTCGCCGCTCAGGAAGGCCGTCTGGGTTTCGTCGCGGGAATAGGCCGGCGCCGCATCGGAGATTGCTCCCGGCTCTGCGCCGACGGGTATATGGATATCGCGGCTGATGGCTTCGGTGTGGCCGCGGGATCTGAGCCAGGAGAGCCATTGTCTCTCATGCTCGGGCAGAAGCTGGCGGGCGGTGAAGCCAGGCAGCACACCTTCATAGGTCGTCAGGTGCGGATCATCGGCATCCATGCCGCGCGGATCGGGCGCCGTATCGGTATAGCCAAACAGCGTCGGGTCGTACCCCGCCCGCCGGGCCGCCAGCGCCAGATTATCGAAACGGGCGTCGAGCGGCGTGCCGTTGCGGCAGACGCGGTGGTTCATCTGGTAGAGGCCGGTATAGAGCGTCGCCCGCGCCGGCGAGCAGGGGGCAGTCCCGGCATAATGCTGCCGGAAGAGCGTGCCTTCGCGCGCCAGCGCATCGATATTCGGCGTTTCGACACACGCATGACCAGCGGTCGACAGACAATCGCCGCGCCACTGGTCCGCCGTGATCAGCAGGACATTCGGCCTAGCGCCCCTTTCAATGCTGGTTGGTTTTGGCATGCCAGTTCCAGGCGGAGCGGATGATCGCGGACAGATCATATTGCGGCACCCAGCCGAGCACGTCGCGGGCCTTGTCATTATTGGCGACCAGCGTATGCGAATCGCCCTCGCGACGGCCGATATATTCGACCGGGAACGGCCGATTCGACACGTCCTCGATAGCGCCGAGCAATTCCTTGACCGTCGTGCCCGTGCCGGTGCCGAGATTGAGCGCGACGGACTCTCCGCCCTTCAACAGATATTCGACGGCGCGCACATGCGCATCGGCAAGATCGAGCACATGGATATAATCGCGCACGCAGGTGCCGTCGCGCGTCTCGTAATCGCTGCCGAACACCTTGAAACCCTGGCGGCGGCCAAGCGCCGCATCGATCGCCAGGGGGATCGCATGCGTCTCCGGCTGATGCCACTCGCCGATCCGGCCTTCGAAATCGGCGCCGGCGGCGTTGAAATAACGCAGCACCACCGAGCGCAGGCTCTTATACTGGTCGTAATCGGCGAGCGCCTGCTCGACGATATATTTCGTCCGCCCATAAGGGTTGATCGGCACCTGACGGTGCGTCTCGTCGAGCGGCACGCTCTGCGGCAGGCCGTAGGTGGCGCAGGTGGAGGAGAAGACGAAGGCGTTGATGCCCGCGGCCTGCGCCGCCGAAAGCAGCGTCAAGGTGCCGATCACGTTGTTCTCATAGAAGGAAACCGGATCCTTGACCGATTCGCCGACCTCGATCAGCGCCGCGAAATGCAGGATCGCCGCCGGCTGGTGCTTGGCGAGCACCTCGTCCACGCGGGCGCGATCGCGAATATCGCCTTCCTCGGCCGGCCCCCATTTGACGAACTCGCGGTGGCCGTTGGAAAAATTATCGAAGACGACAGGCTTGTAGCCCTTGTTCGCCAGGTCGAGGCACGTATGCGAGCCGATATAACCGGCGCCGCCGACCACAAGAACCGTTTCACCTGCCATGCACCACCCTTGTTGTTCTTAAAAGACGGGAGAAACCTAGACGAGATACACGGCAATAAAAAGAAGGAACTGCGACAGGCGTGAACGGCAATCGCTCAAATGCCGAACCGCCCGACGCCCCGTACGATTTGTGCCGAATCGGCGATTCGTGAATTATTCGCGTGATTTGCGTAACCGCCCGTTTTAAGGGCTCATGTGGTGCAACGGTCCGCAGCAATCAGCCAGGGAGCGCGTGAATGAGGAAGGCATTGGTCGTCTGGGGCGGCTGGCAGGGCCATGAGCCGGAGCAATGCGCCCGTATCGTCGCCGATCTCTTGCGCGAGGACGGCTTTGCGGTCGAGGTGACCGGCGATCTCGGCATATTCGGATCTCCGACACTGGCGAAAGCAGATCTGCTGGTGCCGATCATCACCGGCGAAAAGCTCGAGAAGGATCATGCCCTTGGCCTGGTCGCAGCGGTGCGCGGCGGGCTGGGGCTTGCCGGCCATCATGGCGCGCTCGCCACCTCCTTCAAGGAAAGCGCGCCTTTCCGCTATGTCGCCGGCGTCACCTGGGTCGCCCATCCCGGCAACATCATCGATTTCCGCGTCGCCGTGACCCGCCAGGACGATCCTGTCATGGAGGGCATTCCCGACTTCGACTACCGCTCGGAGCAGTATTACCTGCATTTCGATCCCACAGTCGAAATCCTGGCAACCACCACCTTCACCGGCGCATACGATCCGGCCGCCCGCAATGTCGTGATGCCGGTCGTGTTCAAGCGCCATTTCGGTGCCGGCCGCATCTTCTATTCCGCTCTCGGTCATGTCGCGGCCGAATTCGACCATCCCTACATGCCGCTCATGCTGCGGCGCGGCCTCAACTGGGCCGCTCGCCGGTAGGGTCGCAAGACGACTGCCGGCAAGGCCGACCATCGCCTGGATTGCCGCTGACTATTTCGATGCACGAGGAATTGGCAATCGCCTAACGCGCCGCTTTCAGCTGCAGGTCGTCCTTGGTAGGGGGCGCAACCCGCATCAGCCGCCCGGCTGCCTTCAGCTTCGCGATGAGATCGTTTCCGTCGGGCGAAGCCTTCGTCAGCTCCAGCTGCTCGAACTCCTTGAGCGCCTGCGCCCAATGGCTTTCCCCGCGCCCATCCGGCCGGCCTTCCGATTCCCACAGCGAATAAGCGCGCTGGCTGACCCAGGCGTCCTTAGTGTGACTCATAACCAACCCCAGCCGAAGAATTTTTGGAAGAAAATATCGATGGGCGACAAGGTGCCAAAGCGGGCTTTAGGAGTCGTTACGAGGCAGCGTTATTTTTTGGCTAACGGCCATGATTTCGGCGAGACTAACCGCCGATAAAGTCATACGAATTCGCGATACCACGCTTGCGCCTCCTCCTCGGACTTGGAGTGATTTGAATACCGAGTTAGGGTCGGCGCGAAACGACAGCGGTGATCCATGGCAGCAAAGACCACTCTCAACGCGAAGAACCTGGAAGCTCTCGGTGCACAACGTCTCGCCGAACTGCTGATCGAAATCAGCACCGGCAGCGCCGCCCATAAACGGCGGCTTCGCATGGAACTGGCCGGCAATCAGGGCAGCAGCGAGGTCGCGCGTGAGATCCGCAAGCGCCTTAGCAGCATCGCTCGAGCGCAGAGCGTCATCGAATGGCACAAAGTAAAAGCCATCAATGCGGACCTCGAAACGCAGCGATCCGCGATCGTCACCGTCGTGGCCGCCGACGATCCGAAGGAAGCCTTCGATCTCATCTGGCAATTCCTTGCCGTTGCCGATTCGATTTTCCACCGATCCAACAGCAACGACATCGCCTTCCTCGAGACGTTCCATCAGGCATGTGCCGATGCCGGCGTCATCGCCAGCTCCGCGGGCATCGGTACCGATGTCCTTGCCGACAAGGTCTTTACGGTGTTGCAGGATAACGACTACGGCCAATATGACCCGCTGATCGCCGAGATGGTTCCGGCGCTGGGCAAGGACGGCCTCGAACATTTGAAGGGCCTCCTGGTGCAATGGTTGAACGAAGCGGAGGAAGAGCCTGCTGACGCCGACAGGAAAATTCTCGACTGGGGCGGCAGCGGACTGAACGAGATCTATGCCAAGCATCGGCAACAGGCGGCGCGCATCGCTCTGCAGGACATTGCCGATGCCCAGGATGATGCCGATGCCTTCATCGCCCAGCAGCCGGAAGAGACCTTAAGGGCGCCGATGGTCGCGATCGCGATTTCCGACCGCTTGCTCCTGGCTGGACGCGCCGAGGAAGCATTGAGGATTTTGGACGGTGTCGATCACCGGTTCGAAATGCCTTTTGAATGGCAGGAAGCCCGCGCCGAAACGCTCGAAGCGCTCGGACGAGTGGAGGAAGCGCAGGCCTATCGATGGCAATGCTTCGAGCAGTCGCTGAACGGGGAGCACCTTCGGACTTTCCTGCGAAAGCTCGCCGACTTCGACGACCTCGAGGCCGAGGAGAAAGCATTCACCTTCGCACACGGCTTTCCCGATGTTCATCGAGCCCTTGCCTTCTTCCTCACCTGGCCCGCCCCTGCCGAGGCAGCCAAACTTGTCTCCAGGCGCCAGGCGGAACTGGACGGCGAGCTTTATGAACTGATGACGCCGGCCGCTGAAATGCTGCAGGAGAAACACCCACTCGCAGCAACCATCGTGCTGCGCTCGATGATCGGCTTCGCCCTCGATTGCGGCCGATCCAGCCGTTACAGGCATGCCGCGCGTCATCTGGCGGAATGCGCTTCGCTTGCGCCTCATATCGACGATTTCGGCAAGGCCCAACCCCACGACGCTTATGTCAACGAACTGATCCGTCAGCATGGAAAGAAGCATGGCTTCTGGAGCTTGATGGGTTAGGCCGCATAGCCGATTTCACCAACGGAAAGGACATCGCTATGAGGTGACTGACGCCACCTATGCCGAGAGCAGGCAGCGACAAGCGTTTGCATAAGACCCGTTCGCAACGAGGTTGTCATCGATGTCACAAGGACAGTCTGCTGCCGCGTCTTCTATATGATGCTGGGAAAACTGGAGCGGGCGAAGGGATTCGAACCCTCGACCCCAACCTTGGCAAGGTTGTGCTCTACCCCTGAGCTACACCCGCTCAATCCGCATCGGTCCGGGGTAGTCGTTGGACCGTGGGCGCCGCCTCGTGGCGACGGGCGCTATATGGCCTAACGGATTTTCAAATGCAACAGGGAAATGACGAAGAGACGAAGAAAAATTCGTGCGGTCGCATGAGCCCGGAGGAAAGGCCGCAAATGTGGGGGTAGGGCGTCGGTGGCGAAGATTGCCAAATGATCTGGACGGACTTAATCAGGACGCCTTACTTTTTCCTCGCCACCAACGGATTGCCCGATGCCCGAAAACACGCCCAAGACGAAAGACGATCTGTTTGCCTTTCTCGACGGGCTCGGCATCGCCCATAAGACGGTCGATCACGCGCCTGTTTTCACCGTGGCAGAATCGGTTGCGCTGCGCGACGAGATCCCCGGCGGCCACACCAAGAATCTCTTCATCAAGGACAAGAAGGACAGGTATTTTCTGCTGACCGTGGAGGAGAATGCCGAGGTCGACCTTAAGCAGGTTCACACCCTTATCGGCGGATCCGGCCGGGTTTCCTTCGGTAGGGCGGAGAAGCTGATGGAATATCTCGGTGTCATTCCCGGCGCGGTCACCGCCTTCGGCGCAATCAACGATACGGCAGGAAATGTCACCTTCGTGCTCGATACCGATCTGATGGCTGAGGAGACCGTTAACTGCCATCCGCTCTCCAACGACGCGACGACATCGATTGCAAGCGGCGACCTCGTCCGTTTCATGGAAGCGACGGGACATAAGCCGCTTGTCTTGAAAGTGACGTCCTGACATACGATTTTAGCGCTACAATGATGCCGGCAGGATCGGCGGCGGGAGATACCTATGAGCGGCAGCGACAACCCCTATAACGGTTCCTTCGGAAATCAGATGACGGCGACGACAAGCTTCGGCGCTCAGCCTGCACCCGCGGCTGCGGCCGGCAGCTACATCACCGACACGACGACCGCCAATTTCGGCAAGGACGTCATCGAGGAATCACGTAAACAGCCGGTGCTGGTCGATTTCTGGGCGCCCTGGTGTGGCCCGTGCAAGCAGCTGACACCGGTCCTGGAGAAGGTGGTCAACGAAGCCAAGGGCCGCGTTCGGCTGGTCAAGATGAACATCGACGACCATCCCTCGATTGCCGGCCAGCTCGGTATTCAATCGATTCCGGCCGTCATCGCCTTCGTCAACGGCCGTCCCGCCGACGGCTTCATGGGGGCGGTGCCGGAAAGCCAGGTCCAGCAATTCATCGACCGCATCGCCGGCCCGGCCGGCGCCGACGAGGCCGCCGAGATCGAAGCCGTGCTTGTGGAAGCGGCAGAACTGCTGGCCGCCGGCAAGATCAATGAGGCCGCTCAGCTTTACGCCGCGGTGATGCAGGCCGATCCCGAAAATGCCAAGGCGCTTGCCGGCATGGCCGAATGCATGATCGCTGCCAACCAGCATGAGCGGGCGCGCGAAACTCTGACTGATCTGCCGGAGGAGCTCTCGAAAGATGCCGGCATCCAAGCTGTCTTGAAGAAGCTCGACCAGATCGAGGAGGCGCGCAAGCTCGGCGACCCCGTTGCCCTCGAACGTGACCTGGCTGCCGATCCCGACAATCACGAAGCGCGGCTGAAGCTCGCCAAGATCCTCAACGTCGAAGGCCGGCGCGACGAGGCGGCCGAACATCTGCTTCAGATCATGCGCAAAGACCGCAGCTTCGACGATGACGGCGCGCGCCGCCAGCTTCTGCAGTTCTTCGAGGTTTGGGGTTTCAAGGATCCGGCGACGGTTGCCGCCCGCCGCAAGCTTTCGGCGATGCTGTTCTCCTAAGATTAGAATATCGGCCCTTGCGTTTTTAAGCGGGGGCACCACATTCTCGTCAGAACGGGCATGCCCGTTTACAAGAATGCGGGACGGTTTCATGCAAGTCGGTAATGCCAGATACCTGAAGCCGGGCGATCTGCCCGATGCCATCGCCGTCTTCCCGCTGCCCGGGGCCCTCCTCCTGCCGGCCGGACAGCTTCCTCTCAACATCTTCGAGCCGCGTTATCTGACGATGCTGGATGCAGCGCTTGCCGGAAACCGGCTGATCGGCATGGTGCAACCGGCGCTCGGCGACCATGAGGACAAGGGGCACGAGCCCAGTCTTGCCACCGTCGGCTGCCTCGGGCGAATCACCTCCTTCGCCGAGACCGGCGACGGGCGCTATATCGTGTCGCTGACCGGCGTCTGCCGCTTCCGGCTGCTCGAAGAGAAGGTAACCGGCAATCCGTTCCGCACCTTTCGGATCGCGCCTTTCATCGCCGACCTCTCGGCGGAGAACGAGGAGGAGGCGGTCGATCGCACCGCCCTGCTCACCGCCTTCAAAGCCTATCTCGATGCCAACAAGCTGGAGGCCGACTGGGAGAGCGTCGAGCGGGCGAGCAATCTGACGCTGGTCAATTCGCTCGCTATGATGTCGCCCTTCGGACCGGCCGAAAAACAGGCTCTGCTGGAGGCGCCCGATCTCAAGACGCGGGCCGAGACGCTGATCGCCATTACCGAAATCGTGCTGGCGCGGGTCTTCGGTGACTCCGACACGGTTCTGCAGTAAACTTCGGCCATGGACGAAAAACTGAGCCGCGTCGATCCGAAACTGCTGGAGCTCCTGGTCTGCCCGCTCTCGAAGGGCCGGCTGTCCTATGATCGCGAACACAATGAGCTGGTTTCGGAAAAGGCGCATCTTGCCTATCCGATCCGCGACGGTATCCCGATCATGCTGGTGTCCGAGGCGAGGCGCCTCGACGAGTAGCGCTTTTCATCCTTGTCTTTAGATCGTCTGGCCGGTCAGCAGGCGCGGGTTGTCCTTCGCCGTCGTTCCGGCCGCCTGGCCGATGAAGAAGGATTTGAGGCGCGGCAGCCGGTCGACAATGCCGAGGCCGACATCGCGGGCGACGCGGATCGGCATTGCATCATTGGAGAAGAGCCGGTTCAGCACGTCGGTCGTCACGCCCATGCGGAAGGTATCGAAGCGCCGCCAGGTCTGGTAGCGCTCGAGAATGTTGATCGAACCGATATCGAGGCCGAGACGATCGGCTTCCACGATGGTTTCGGCCAGCGCCGCCACATCCTTGAAGCCGAGGTTTAAGCCTTGTCCTGATATCGGATGGATGCCGTGGGCGGCGTCGCCGGCGAGCGCGAAACGCGGAGCGACGAAGGCGCGGGCCAGCGTCAGGCCGAGCGGAAAGGCGCGCTTGTCGCCAATGACCTTCAGCGCCCCGAGTTTGTGCCCGAAGCGGCGTTCCAGTTCCTCCTCGAAGACCAGCTCGTCGGCGGCCACCAGCCGATCGGCATCATGCGTGCGCTCGGTCCAGACCAGCGAAGAACGGTTGTTCCTGAGCGGCAGGATGGCGAAGGGGCCGGCCGGCAGGAAATGCTCCTCGGCGCAACCCTCATGCGGCCGCTCATGTTCGACGGTCGCGACAATGCCGGACTGGCCGTAGTCCCAGGTGACGGTCCTGATGCCGACGAGATCACGCAGCTTCGAGCGCACGCCGTCGCAGGCCACCACCAGCCGGGATTCCAGCGTGCTGCCGTCCGAAAGCATGACGGTGGCATGACTGTCCCCAGTTTTGAGCTCCGTCGCACCAAGTCCGTGGCGGATGTCGATGCCGAGTCGTTCGCAGGTGCCGCGCAGTGCCGCGACCATGGCGACGTTGGGGATCATGTGGGCGAAGGGCCGGCCTTCGGCCACTTCACCGTCGAAGGTCAGAAACACCGGTCGCACCGGATCCGAGGTCCTGGAATCGGTGACGATCATCTTGGTGATCGGCTGGGCCTCCGGCTCGATCTCGTCCCAGACGCCGAAGACCTGAAGCATCTTCGCCGCCGCGGCGATGATGGCAGAAGCCCGCGTATCGTTTCTCCAGACATGTTCGGGGGCGGCCTCGACCACCGAGACTTTCAGATGCGGCGCTGCCTGCTTGACCGCGACGGCCGCGGAAAGGCCGACATAGCCCCCGCCCACAACCAGCATATCAAGCATCGCGCCGCTCCCGTACCTTGTGCCTCAGATGTGATCTATATAGATCATCGCAACCTCACTTCCTACCGCCGGGAGGCATACAAAATGACGCGCGAGACATCAGGGCCTTCGGCGATGGAGAGGCTGCTTGCGACGCTCGATCTGGAGCCGATCGAGGTCGACATCTTCCGTGGCCGCAGCCCTCAGGCGGGATGGCAGCGGGTCTTCGGCGGGCAGGTGATCGGCCAGGCGCTGATGGCGGCGCAGCGCACCATCGAGGCTGAGCGTTTCGTCCATTCGCTGCACGCCTATTTCATGCGGCCCGGAGATCCCTCGGTGCCGATCATCTATCAGGTGGAGCGCATCCGCGACGGATCGAGCTTCAATACCAGGCGTGTCGTCGCGATCCAGCACGGCAGGGCGATCTTCGCGTTGTCGGCCTCTTTCCAGCTGGAAGAGCTCGGCTTCGACCACCAGATCGTCATGCCCGAGGTGCAGATGCCGGAGGCGCTGCTCGGCGAGCAGCAGATCAAGGAACAATATCTCGCGCATGCGCCGGAGGCGATCCGAAATACTGGCAGCGCGAGCGGCCGATCGAAATCCGTCCGGTCTCGCTGACGCACTATTTTTCCGACAAGAAGCTCGACCCCAAACAGGACGTCTGGGTGCGCGCCACCGGCCCGGTTCCCGACGATCGGCGCTACCAGGCGGCGGTGCTTGCCTATCTCTCCGACATGACGCTGCTCGACACGTCGCTTTATGCGCATGGTACGTCGATCTTCGATCAGAGCCTGCAGGTGGCGAGCCTCGATCACTCCATGTGGTTCCATCGGCCCTGCAAGCTCGACGACTGGCTGCTCTATACGCAGGATAGCCCATCGGCTTCCGGCGCCAGAGGGCTGACACGCGGGAGCCTGTTTACCCGGTCGGGACTGCTCGTCGCCTCGGTCGCCCAGGAAGGTTTGATTCGTAAAAAGGCAAATGAATAAATAATAGGCATATTTCGAATTTTGGGCATTATTTGTGCGCTTATTGCTCAATCATCTGCCTGTTTATTGGCGTCATTTGATTTAATCTATGTATTTCAATACCTTATATCGAGCCACGAATCTGGCACGTCCTTTGAATGTATAACGCCGGTCGCTGTTCAGGAACGTCAGCGGCAAGGAGAGTCGGCTCCGTGCCGAGGATAACGAAGGATGGGAAACCAGATGAAAATTGTGATGGCTATTATCAAGCCGTTCAAGCTCGATGAGGTCCGCGAAGCCCTTACGGCGATCGGCATTCAGGGCCTGACCGTGACCGAAGTGAAGGGTTACGGCCGCCAGAAGGGGCATACCGAAATCTATCGCGGCACCGAATATGCGGTCAGCTTCCTGCCGAAGCTCAAGATCGAAATCGCCGTTGCATCGGAACTCGTCGACCGGGCGGTCGAAGCCATCGCGGCGTCGGCCAAGACCGGCCAGATCGGCGACGGCAAGATTTTCGTCTATTCGATCGATCATGCCGTGCGCATCCGTACGGGCGAAACCGATTCAGAAGCGCTGTAAGCGGCAGATCAAGGAGCTTTTTTCAATGTCGACTTCGAAGTTTTCTTCCCCCTTTGCGCTGATCTGCGCAGCAACAGCTGCGCTTCTGGCGCCGGTTGTCGCTTTCGCGCAGGAGGCTGCGCCCGCCGCCACCACGGCCGCTGCCGCCGCCCCGGCCTTCACCATGGACAAGGGTGACAATGCCTGGATGCTCATCTCCTCGGCGCTCGTCCTGCTGATGACCATCCCCGGCCTGGCGCTGTTCTACGGCGGTCTCGTCCGCGCCAAGAACATGCTCTCCGTGCTGATGCAGGTCTTCATGATCACCGCCGTCGTGGCGCTGCTCTGGGTGACCTACGGCTATTCCCTCGCCTTCACCGACGGCGGCTCGCTGAACAGCTTCGTCGGCGGCTTCTCAAAGGCGTTCCTTGCCGGCGTCAACACCTCGTCGCTCGTCGAAACCTTCTCGAAGGGTGTCGCCATTCCCGAATACACCTTCATCGTCTTCCAGATGACCTTCGCCTGCATCACGCCCGGCCTGATCGTCGGCGCCTTCGCCGAGCGCATCAAGTTCTCGGCCGTCATGCTCTTCGTCGTGCTCTGGGTTACCTTCATCTACTTCCCGATGGCGCACATGGTCTGGTTCTGGGGCGGTCCGAGCTCCTACACCTCGCCGTCCGGTCTGATCTTCTCCTACGGCGCAATCGATTTCGCCGGCGGCACGGTCGTTCACATCAATGCGGGTATTGCCGGCCTCGTCGGCGCCATCATGCTCGGCAAGCGCACCGGTTATAAGAAGGAAATCATGGCTCCGCACTCGATGACGCTGACCATGGTCGGCGCCTCGCTGCTCTGGGTCGGCTGGTTCGGCTTCAACGCCGGCTCCAACCTCGAAGCCAATGGCTATGCCTCGCTCGCCATGATCAACACCTTCGTTGCGACGGCAGCCGCCGCCGTGTCCTGGTGCATCATCGAAAGCCTCACCCGCGGCAAGGCTTCGATGCTCGGCGGTGCTTCGGGTGCCGTCGCCGGTCTCGTCGCCATCACCCCTGCGGCCGGCTTTGCCGGCCCAATGGGCTCGATCGTTCTCGGCCTGATCGTTTCGCCGGTCTGCTACTTCTTCGTCGACGTCGTGAAGAACAAGTTCAACTACGACGACAGCCTCGATGTCTTCGGCGTGCATTGCGTCGGCGGCATCATCGGCGCTCTCGGCACCGGTATCCTCGTCAACCCGGCGCTGGGCGGTGCAGGCATCGTCGATTATTCGACAGCCGATTTCGCCGCCTCCTATGCCGGCACGGCAACCCAGGTCTGGGCTCAGGCCAAGGGCGTGCTGACGACGCTACTGTGGTCGGGCATCGGTTCGGCGATCCTTTACAAGATCGTCGACGTCGTCGTCGGCCTGCGCGTCAGCGTCGAGGCCGAGCGCGAAGGTCTCGACCTTTCGACCCACGGCGAAGCCGCCTACCACTCGTCTTGATCAAAGGGTTTGCGGCGCCCGGCAGAAGGGCGCCGCTTCACGGCCCGTCGCGGCCTATCTAACCATAGACCGCATTCGGCCCGGACCTTTCAAGGTTCGGGCCTTTTTTATTTCCCTGTTCGGAATGCACGTCCAGCCATGCATGGTTAATATCGCTTTAACCCCGTTCTGGTTAGGTAGAGCGGACGCATTTTGGCATGGCGAAGCTTCGGTGATTCGCATGCCCTCAGGCAGTGGACGGGTTAGACACATGGCAAGAAGCACGTCGCCGGCGATGGATGGCCGTCCGGATCGGTTCTCCTTCTCGGCATTCATGCTGCGGCAGATCCAGGCGCTCATCGGCTTTGCGATCTTTCTGCTGCTGGCGTTCTGCGTCGCGGCGCTGGCGACATGGAACGTCGCGGATCCGAGCTATTCCTATGCCACCGCCAACCTGCCGACGAATATCCTCGGCTACAGCGGCGCTGCCTTTGCCGATATCGTCATGCAGTTCCTCGGGCTTGCCAGCGTCGTTTCGATGCTGCCGATCGTCGCCTGGGCGCTGACGATGATCTCGGGCCGCAGCTTCAGCCGCATTCCCGCCCGCATCGGCGCCTGGTTTGCCGGTTCGGTGCTTTCCTCCGCCGTCATCGGCTGTTTTCCGCCGCCGCTCACTTGGCCGATCCCGAACGGCATCGGCGGCGTCGTCGGCGATATGATCCTGCGTTTTCCCGCGCTCTTCGTCGGCGCCTATCCCACCGGCACCTTCGCCATGGTCGTCGGCTGCATCTTTGCCGTACCGACTGCCTGGATGATGCTGTTTGCATCAGGCCTCGTCGGCCGCAGCGAAGCTGATGACGAAATCGAGGACGATTACGTCGAGACGACAAGCAAGGCGCGGGTCGTCGGAGACGAAGACGAGAAAGAGGAGTCGCGCTGGGTCGCTTTCAGCGGCGCGATGACACATGCCTGGTATATGAGCCAGGGGCGGCTGCGTCGGCTCCTCGGCATGGGACCGCGCAAGCGGCGCCAGGGCGATTTCGAATCACCCTATGATTTCAACGATGATGAATTCGGCACGCTGAACGAACCGGTGCGCGCCAAGGCGCCGGCCGTGCGCGGCGAGCGCATGGAACCGTCGATGGAGCCATCGATGGGGGCGAGGGCGGCTTCGCCGCGGCGCGTCGTCGCCGCGCCGTCGCTTTCCATCGACGACGAGGATGAGGACGACGATCCGCCCTTCGATACCGACATGCCGCCGCGCCCGGCCGATATCCTGCCCGACGACGATGACGACGACTGGATGATCCGCGCGCCGGCGAAAGCCATCGGCAAGCCGGAACCTCGCGTCGTGCCCGCGATCTCGCGTCCAAAACCCGGCGCTCGCATCGAGCGCGAGGCGCAGGGTTCGTTCATTCGTCCTGAGGGTTTTCAGCTGCCCTCGATGCACCTGCTCGCCGAACCGAGGAACGTGGTCCGCGATTCAACGTTGTCGGCCGACGCGCTGGAGCAGAATGCCCGCATGCTTGAGGGCGTGCTCGAAGATTTCGGCGTCAAGGGTGAGATCATCCATGTTCGTCCCGGCCCCGTCGTCACGCTTTACGAACTGGAGCCGGCGCCCGGCATCAAGTCGTCGCGGGTCATCGGCCTTGCCGACGACATCGCCCGGTCGATGAGCGCCATTGCCGCCCGCGTCGCCGTCGTTCCCGGCCGCAATGCGATCGGCATCGAACTGCCGAACCAGACGCGCGAGACCGTATTCCTGCGCGAGTTGATCGCCTCCCGGGATTTCGACGGCAGCAAGGCCAAGCTCGCCATGGCGCTCGGTAAGACGATCGGCGGCGAAGCCGTCATTGCCGATCTCGCCAAGATGCCGCATCTGCTCGTCGCCGGCACCACCGGCTCGGGCAAGTCAGTCGCCATCAACACGATGATCCTGTCGCTGCTCTACCGCATGACGCCGGAACAGTGCCGGCTGATCATGATCGATCCGAAGATGCTCGAACTCTCCGTCTATGACGGCATTCCGCACCTGCTTTCGCCTGTCGTCACCGATCCGAAGAAGGCCGTCGTCGCGCTCAAATGGACCGTCCGCGAGATGGAAGAGCGCTACAAGAAGATGTCGAAGATCGGCGTGCGCAATATCGACGGCTTCAATACCCGTGTCGAACAGGCCTTGTCGAAGGGCGAGGTGATCTCGCGCACGGTGCAGACCGGCTTCGACCGCCATACCGGCGAGGCGATGTACGAGACCGAAGAGTTCGACCTGAGGCCGATGCCCTATATCGTCGTCATCATCGACGAGATGGCCGACCTGATGATGGTCGCCGGCAAGGACATCGAAGGCGCCGTCCAGCGCCTGGCGCAGATGGCGCGTGCGGCCGGCATACATGTGATCATGGCGACGCAGCGCCCTTCCGTCGACGTCATCACCGGCACGATCAAGGCGAACTTCCCGACCCGCATCTCCTTCCAGGTCACCTCGAAGATCGACAGCCGCACCATCCTCGGCGAACAGGGTGCCGAGCAGCTGCTCGGCATGGGCGACATGCTCTACATGGCCGGCGGCGGGCGCATCCAGCGCGTGCATGGCCCATTCGTCTCGGATGTCGAGGTCGAAGAGATCGTCTCCTACCTGAAGACGCAGGGCTCGCCGCAATATCTCGACGCGATTACCGCCGATGACGACGAGGATGGCGATTATGGCGGCGGCGGACCGGCCGGCACGTCGAACCTTTCGGATTCGGAAGATCCCTATGATCAGGCCGTCGCCGTCGTGCTGCGTGACGGCAAGGCCTCAACCTCCTATGTGCAGCGCCGTCTCGGCATCGGCTATAACAGAGCCGCCTCGCTGATCGAGCGCATGGAGAAGGAGGGCATCATCGGGCCGGCCAACCATGCCGGCAAACGCGAAATCCTCGTTCCCACAGAAGACGACATCCTCGACCGCTGAGATAACAGCCATATATTTCAGATACGGCCGCTACTGCGGAAACCCGATCGCAGCAAAGCCGTTTCCTCTCGCGGGCCGATCGCAACGCCTTGAAGACGCCGCCTTTCGGCAGCATGCAGATCGCATAAAGGAGATTTAGATGCGTAACTCCGATCCCTTCCTCTCCGGCCTGACGATGACGCGGCGCGATCTTCTCGGCGCTTTCGCCGTGGCTGCGGTGGCAAGCGCCATTCCCTTCGGCGCCCGCGCGCAGGCGGCGGCACCCGCCTCCGGCACGGCGCAGGCGATTGCCGACCATTTCTCCGGCGTCACGACGATGCAAGGCGAATTCGTGCAGTTCGGCCCGCGCGGCGAGCAGACCGGCGGCAAGTTCTTCATCCAGCGCCCCGGCAAGCTGCGCTTCAACTATGACGATCCGTCGCCGATGCGGGTGATCGCCGACGGCAAGAACGTCGCCATCGGCAATACCAAGCTCAAGACCTGGGATCTCTATCCGCTCTCGAAGACGCCGCTCAGCCTGCTGCTGGCGCAGCGCATCGACCTGTCGGCCGGCATGGTGAAGGGCGTCAAGGAAGAGTCTGATCTGACGACGATCGCCCTTGGCAACAACACCGTGTTCGGAAACTCGACCATCACCATGATGTTCGACCCGAAAACCTATGACCTGCGTCAGTGGACGATCACCGACAATCAGGGCAAGGACACTTCGGTGATGATCTTCAACGTCAAAACAGGCGTGCAGTTCGATGATCGCGTCTTCCGGGTTCCCTATGAGAGTATTCCCGGCACGCCGCAATCGCGCGACTAGAACAGGATGATTTTAGGCTTGAGGCCTAAAATCTGAATCCTGTTCTAAATTCAAGAGTTAGAGCATGATGTCGCCCGAAAATCGCTTACACTTTTCGGCATCATGCTCTGAGCCTTTTCGGTTGATCTCCTGACGCTTTTGCACGCGGCCCGGTTCCCTCCGGTCCGCCTTTGTTCTAAAGCCCTTTCATGATAGCACGCCGTTTCCCGGCGTGCGGGAAAGGGCTTGCCGCATGGGCTTTTCAATTACCACCTGGAATATCAATTCGGTACGGTTGCGCATGCCGATCGTCGAGCAGCTCGTTCTCAAGCACAGGCCGGATATCCTATGCCTGCAGGAAACCAAGGTGCCGAACGAGCTCTTTCCCGCCGCGCCCTTGCGGGCCATGGGCTATGATCACATCATCATCCACGGTCAGAAGGGTTATCACGGCGTGGCGATCGCCTCGCGCATTCCGCTGACCGAAGATCACCGGCAGGATTATTGCGGCGTCGGCGACGCCCGCCACATATCGGCGATCTTCGAACGCGGCAATCGCCGCATCCGGCTGCATAATTTTTACGTCCCGGCCGGCGGCGACGAGCCGGACCGGACGATCAATCCGAAATTCGGCCACAAACTCGATTTCATCGAGGAAATGAAGCTGCTGAAGGCCAATGGCGAGGCCAATACCTCGGCCATCCTGGTGGGAGACCTCAACATCGCGCCGCTGGAACACGACGTCTGGTCGCATAAGCAGCTGCTCAAGATCGTCAGCCATACGCCCGTCGAAACCGACGGGCTGCTCGAGGTGATGAAGCGCGGCGCCTGGCTCGATCTCATGCGCCAGCACGTGCCGGCCAGCGAGAAGCTCTATACCTGGTGGAGCTACCGCGCCAAGGACTGGGAAGCGGCCGATCGCGGCCGCCGGCTCGACCACATCTGGTCCTCATCGGATCTCGGGCCGCATCTCAAGCGTATCGAAATCCTGAAGGAAGCGCGCGGCTGGGACCGGCCCTCGGACCATGTGCCGGTGACGGCGCATTTCGATCTGTGACAAGTCAGCTGAACCGGTGAAACTGGCTTGCGGCCTTGGCAGCAAGTTCAGCAAGATTGTCGCGTATGCGATTTTCAATCAGACGGGCCGCGTCCGGATATTCCTCGAGCAGCCGATGGAAGAGAGCGCGGGTGATGCGGATGATGCTCGTATCCTCACGCGCGATCGCGGTGAACTTGCGCTCGACCAAAGTCACCAGCGCCAGCTCGGAAATCAGCGTGCCGGGTCCGGCAACGGCATCGGCCCGCTGCATGCCGTCGCTGCTCGTGGTGCTGAGTGCCAGGCTGCCGCTCAAGACGACATAGGCGCTCTCGGCCGGCGCGCCCTGGCGAAACAGCATCTGGCCGGCGGCGATCATGCGCCGGTCGGCGCCGAAAGCGATCAGTCGCAGCTGGTCCTCGCTCATGTCCTTGAACAGCGGAAGCTGCGAGAGCAGGTGAATGTCGTCCGTCAGCGCCATGCGGGCTTTTCGCCTTGGAGCAATTCCAACAAAACGGCGGAGCGGTTTGCGTGCGGAACTGCGTGGAAACAAAGAGATAGAGGATTTCCCGTGATTCGGAGGAAACCAAAATACTCTAGAGCATGATGGCCCAAAATTGTGAGCGGTTTTCGGGCAACATCATGCTCTGACTCTTAATCGAGAACAGGATTCAGATTTAGGCCGCCCGGCCTAAAATCATCCTGTTCTAGGGTATGATCTTGTAGCCGCCGTTTTCCGTCACCAGGATTTCCGCGTTTGAGGGGTCGCGCTCGATCTTCTGGCGCAGCCGGTAGACATGGGTTTCCAGCGTATGGGTGGTGACGCCGGAATTATAGCCCCAGACCTCTTCGAGAAGCACGTCGCGGGTGACGACCTTCTGTTCAGCGCGGTAGAGATAGCGGATGATTGCCGCTTCCTTTTCCGTCAGACGGATTTTCTGGCCGTTGTCGGTGGTCAGCAGCTTCTGGCTCGGCTTAAAGAGATAAGGGCCGACGGTAAAGGTTGCGTCCTCGCTCTGCTCGTGTTGGCGCAGCTGCACGCGGATGCGCGCGAGCAGCACGGCGAAACGAAAGGGTTTGGTGACATAATCGTTGGCGCCGGCTTCGAGGCCGAGGATCGTATCGGAATCCGTATCATGGCCGGTGAGCATGATGATCGGCGCCTTGAAGCCGCCTTTGCGCAGGAGCTTCACCGCTTCGCGGCCATCCATGTCAGGGAGGCCGACATCCATGATCAACAGATCGACCGGCGTCGAACGGGCGGTTGCAACACCCTTGCCGGCGTTGGCTTCCTGCAGAACCGTGAATTCCTCATAAAGCGACAATTGCTCCGTCAGCGTCTGTCGAAGGTCTTCGTCGTCATCCACCAGAAGAATGGTGCGTGCGGTCATGCCGTTGCGTCCTCATGTTAGGTCTCCTAGTCCTACGCCAAATTGCAGCTTTGGCAAGGATCGGCCGGCGGAGCTGTTGCCGGGCATGTTTGCATATGATTTCAATCAAAGCCTCAGGCAATGCAAGACATGCGAGAAAAATGGAAAAAGCAAGGCGCAAGCCGAGGGTCAGGTCGTCGACGGTCGTAGTGCGCCCGGCACCGGGGAGAAAGAGCCGCGCGATCGTCCGGCTTGGCGCGATCATCGTGCCTGCCGCGATCGGCCGCTCCGGCCGCTCCGTCCTGAAACGCGAGGGTGACGGCGCCA
Source organism: Rhizobium sophoriradicis (assembly GCF_003939025.1). GTDB lineage: Bacteria > Pseudomonadota > Alphaproteobacteria > Rhizobiales > Rhizobiaceae > Rhizobium > Rhizobium sophoriradicis. The sequence continues at coordinate 230,454 of NZ_RQIH01000005.1, read as the reverse complement.
CGCCGATCACATCGATGAAGCTGCTGTCAGGCTTCCGGCGCGGCGAGCGGAACGGCCGGCTCGCCACTGCGCTTCCCATCCGCCGCATCGGCGCCGGCATGCTCTGGTGCGACCAGTCAGGCGATGCCAACTACAATCGGCTCGTCAGGGCGCCGTTCGGTGCCAGTCACGAGGAGATGCGGCGCAGCGACGGGCTTTACGATATCTGCCTGGTGATGGACTGGAACATCTCCTGCCGGGCGCGCAACCGCGGCTCGGCGATCTTCTTCCATCTCATCCGACCGGGCTACGAGCCGACAGCCGGCTGCGTGGCGGTGAGTCTCGGCGACATGCGCCGCCTCCTGCCGCATCTCCGCAAGGGAACGATTGTCCGGGTGGTCTGATTGTCTTCCGGATGCGGCTGCCTATATCCTTCCGGTGACCGAACGCTAAGGCTGAGATGCGTTCTGGGACGCCCGCGCCATTCAAAGTGCTACAGCGTCCTTTGCGCGTCTGAAGGACGCGCGGCGCTGTAGGCGGGCGCAACTCATGCCTCGTCCAATTCTTCAAACTCCCGGAGATATATTGTGACCGCTCACCCCATCATCACTTTCCATGACGGACATTCCATTCCACAGGTCGGGCTCGGCGTCTGGCAGACACCGCAGGAGATTGCCGCCCCGACTGTGCGCACTGCCATTGCCGCCGGCTATCGCCATATCGATACGGCGTCCGGTTACGACAATGAGGAGGGTGTCGGCGAAGGCATCCGCTCTTCCGGCCTCGACCGCAAGGACATCTTCGTCACCACCAAGCTCAGGAACACCGATCAGGGCTACGACAATACGCTGCGTGCCTTCGACGGCAGCCTGAAGAAGCTCGGCTCCGACTATGTCGACCTTTATCTCGTTCACTGGCCGTCGCCGCATCGCGGCCTCTACATCGAAACCTGGAAGGCGTTCGTGCGCATAAGGGAAGAGGGGCGAGCCCGCTCGATCGGTGTGTCGAATTTTTATCCCGAGCATCTGGAGCGGATCATCGGCGAAACCGGCGTCGTTCCTGTCATCAACCAGATCGAGCTGCATCCCGACTTCCAGCAGAAGGCGGCGCAGGAGGCACATAAAAAGCTGAACATCGCTACTGAATCCTGGAGCCCGCTTGGCCAAGGGCAGTTCATCTCGGACCCTGTCATCGGCGAGATCGCCAGGAAACATCGGAAGACGCCGGCTCAGGTCATTATCCGCTGGCACATCGACAGCGGCCTCGTCGTCATCCCGAAGTCGGTGACGCCGTCGCGCATCGAGGAGAATTTCCAGGTGTTCGACTTCAAGCTCGATGCCGATGACATGGCGGCGATCGCCAAGCTCGACAGCGCAAGCGCCCGCATGGGACCGGACCCGATGACGGCGGCTTTTTGATTGCCGGTGCGATCAATACCGTCGATCTCGACGCCGCAATAAAAAAGGCCGCCCGATGCGCTGAGGCGCATCGGGCGGCTTTATCTTTCATTCCGCCGGACGGATCAGTTCCACTCGCGGATATCGACGAAGTGACCGGCAATCGCCGCTGCGGCGGCCATGGCCGGCGAGACGAGGTGCGTGCGGCCCTTGAAGCCCTGGCGGCCTTCGAAGTTGCGGTTCGAGGTCGAGGCACAACGTTCGCCCGGCTTCAGGCGGTCGTCGTTCATGGCAAGACACATGGAGCAGCCCGGCTCGCGCCAGTCGAAACCGGCGGCCTTGAAGATCTTGTCGAGCCCCTCGGCTTCCGCCTGTTCCTTCACGAGGCCGGAGCCGGGAACGATCATGGCGTTGACGGTCGAAGCAACGGTCTTGCCCTCGACGACCTTGGCGACGGCGCGCAGGTCTTCGATGCGGCCGTTGGTGCAGGAGCCGATGAAGACCCGGTCAATGCTGATGTCGGTCATCGGGGTGCCCGGCTTCAGGCCCATGTACTCGAGCGCGCGCCACTTGGAGGCACGCTTCGTCTCGTCCTGGATTTCGTCGGGGTTCGGTACGATGCCCTGGACCGAGACGACGTCTTCAGGCGAAGAACCCCAGGAAACGATCGGTGGCAATTCGGCGGCGTTCAGTTTGACGACGCGGTCGAAATGGGCGCCTTCATCCGATTGCAGTGTCTTCCAGTAGGCGATCGCCTGTTCCAGCGCTTCGCCCTTCGGCGCGCGCGGCTTGCCCTTGATATATTCGAAGGTGATCTCATCAGGCGCGATCAGGCCGGCGCGGGCGCCGCCTTCGATCGACATGTTGCATATCGTCATGCGGCCTTCCATCGACAGCGAACGGATCGCTTCGCCGGCATATTCGATGACGTAGCCGGTGCCGCCTGCCGTGCCGATCTCGCCGATGATGGCAAGAACGATGTCCTTGGCGGTGACGCCGTGCGGCAACTGGCCGTCGACCTGCACCAGCATGTTCTTGGCCTTCTTCTGGATCAGCGTCTGGGTGGCAAGAACGTGCTCGACCTCAGACGTGCCGATGCCATGAGCGAGCGAGCCGAAAGCGCCGTGAGTGGAGGTGTGGCTATCGCCGCAAACGATCGTCATGCCCGGCAGGGTAAAGCCCTGTTCCGGCCCGATGATGTGCACGATGCCCTGGCGTTTATCGTTCTCGGAATAATACTCGACGTTGAACTCGGCGGCATTCTTGGCAAGTTGCTCGACCTGGATGCGGCTTTCTTCGTTCTTGATGCCGAGATGGCGATCCGGCGATGTCGGAACGTTGTGGTCGACGACGGCGAGGGTCTTTTCCGGCGCGCGAACCTTGCGGCCGCTCATGCGCAGGCCTTCGAAGGCCTGCGGCGAGGTGACTTCGTGGACCAGGTGGCGGTCGATGTAGAGAAGACAGGTTCCGTCGGCCTGTTCGTCGACCAGGTGGTCGTCCCAGATCTTGTCGTAGAGGGTACGCGGTGCGCTCATGGCGTTAAGTCCGTTTATTGGAAGCTTTGGAAAATCGGAAGAAGGCGGATCAGGCTCCGCCGGCCGTCATTCGATCAACGAAGTCGGCTGTTGAGCGCACCGGAGACGCAGGCAAAGAACCGCGCCGGCAGGCGATAATGATCCTGCAGCACGAAAATATGCGCGCCAGTGCATCTGAACTTGGATTCCATGGCGCTGGATATAGCGATTTTTGATCGAAACGGCAATTCGAATCGTGATGTGGCTCAGCGCGGCATCTGCTTCATCTTCTTCTCGATCCGGCGCAGCGCCAGCGACAGGCCGATCGTCAGGATCAGGTAGATATAGGTGACGATCGAATAGGTCTCGAAGAAGCGGAAGGAGCCGGAGGCGTAGACCTTGCCCATCTGGGTAATGTCGGCGACGCCGAGAACGGAGACGAGCGAGGAATCCTTCACCATCGAGACGAAGTCGTTGGAGAGGGGCGGGAAGATGACCCGGATGGCCTGCGGGAAGACGACGAGCCGGAACCGGCGGTAGCGCGACAGGCCGAGGGATTTGGCCGCCTCTATCTGGCCGATATCGACCGACTGGAAGCCGGCGCGGAAGATCTCGGCAATGAAGGAGGAATAGCCGATCATCAGCGCGATGATGGCCCGCCACATCAGCGACAGATCGCGCACGAGGATCGGTTCGGCAATGCCGGCCTGCACCAGCGGCGTGATGATTAAGTTATAGGCCGCGACAAGACCAGGCGCGCCGACAAAAGCGATGTAGAAGAGCAGCACCAGGATCGGAATGCCCCGGATGATCTCGATATAGAAGCGGGCGATCTGGCGCAGCACGATGCTGTCAGACAGGCCGAGCAGCGCGATGCCGAGACCAAGCACTGTCGCCAGCATGAAGGCGACGAGCGTCACGAAGACAGTAATGCCGGCGCCATTCACCACGGTCCGGAAGACCTGGGTGTAAATATCGTTGGTGATGATAACGACGGCGAGAACGAGACCGATCAGAACAAGGACGGCCAGCCACCAGGGACGGTCGTCCTTCTCATGTCGCAGGGATGGTTGTGGCGCCATCTGCGATCGCTCGGGACTATTCGCCCATCTTGTAGTCGAGGAACCACTTCTTGTTCAGCGCATCAAAGGTGCCGTCCGCCTTCAGCGCTGCGATAGCGGCATTGACGGGAGCGACGAGATCTGAGCCCTTCGGGAAGATGAAGCCGAAATCCTCGGTGCCGAGCGCTTCGCCGACCACCTTCAGCCCGCCGTTCGAGGAATCGACATAGCCCTTGGCCGCGACGCTGTCGGTCAGCACGAGGTCGACGTCGCCGGTCTTCAGCGCCTGCACGGTAGCGCCGAAGGTTTCGAAAAGCTTGATGCGCGGGTTCTGTTCGTTGCCATCGAGGATTTCATAGACGGCAGTATAAAAAGGCGATGTGCCGGGTTGGGCGCCGATCAGGCCGTCGTTGAAGGCGGCAAAGCTCTTGGCGTCGGTGAAGCGCTTCTCGTCGCCGCGCACCAGCATGAATTGTTGCGAGCGCATATAGGGATCGGAGAAATCGACCTTCTGCTTGCGGTCGTCCTTGATGGTGATGCCGGTCATGCCGATATTGTACTGGCCGTCGGAAACCGCCTGGATCATCGCGTCCCAGCTGGTGTTCTGGTATTCGACCTTGAAGTTCAGCCGCTTGGCGATCTCGTTCATCGCATCATATTCCCAGCCGATCGCCTTGCCGGATTTCGGATCGACGAACTGCAGCGGCGGATAGGCATTCTCGGTGACGACGACGACGCTCTTGCCGCCGAGATCAGGCAGTTCGGCAGCCGATGCGGACAGCGGCAGTAGGGCAAGGGCGGCAAAGCCCGCAAGAACGGTGCGGCGAAACAGCATGAGACGGCTCCAAGATTGAACGGCAAAAACTGTCATGGATGACCTGCGGAAGGCAAGGCCGCCGGCCGCGCGGGCGCGCAAAAAATAGAAAAGGCGATCCGAAGACCGCCTTTTCAGAAATAGAATTTTGCGCAGATCTTATTCTGCTGCAGCTTCCGCTGCGGCTGCTGCTTCGGCAGCGGCCTTGGCTTCGGCGGCTTCTGCTGCTGCCTTCTCGGCGGCAAGCGCCTGAGCGGCTGCAACCTTTTCAGCTTCGATGCGTGCCTTTTCCTCGGCAACGGCGGCGCGCTCGGCGTCGTTGAGCTTGCGGGCGCGGACGCCGGTGTCTTCAACGATACGGGCAGACTTGCCGCGACGGTCTCTGAGGTAATAGAGCTTGGCGCGACGGACCTTACCGCGGCGAACGACGTCGACGCTTTCGATCAGCGGCGAATAGACCGGGAATACGCGCTCGACGCCTTCGCCGTAGGAGATCTTGCGAACGGTGAAGTTTTCCTGCAGGCCGCCGCCGGAGCGGGCGATGCAGACGCCTTCATAGGCCTGAACGCGGGTACGGTTGCCTTCCGTGACCTTCACGTTGACGCGGACGGTGTCGCCCGGGGAGAATTCGGGAAGGGTGCGCTTGGCTTCGATCTTGGCGGCCTGTTCGGCCTCGAGCTGCTGAATGATGTTCATCGTCTTAACCTTTGGTTCTTCTGAAACAGCCAGAGCGCTCGGCACTGATCCCTTGGGCGAGCCTCGGGATTTTGCCCCTTCGGGGCGGGAGCGGATTCGCCATTCTTTGTTTGCTGGCAGACGGGGCTAACCCCATTTCCGCGTGCGCCAATACACGAAAGGCCGGAGCTTGTCATCCCTCGCACGGCATTTTTGTGAAGGGGAGGGGAGAATCAGCCGTTTTTCTCGGATTCAACCTTTTCGAAGAGATCCGGCCGCCGCTCCCGCGTCAGCCGCACCGCCTCCTCGTGGCGCCATTTTTCGATGGCGCCGTGGTTGCCGGACGTCAGGACGGAGGGGATTTCCCGGCCTTCCCACTCCTGCGGCCTGGTATAATGCGGATGCTCCAGCAATCCGCCTTCGAAGCTTTCGTGCAGGCCGGAAAGATTGTTGCCCATGACGCCGGGCAGGATGCGGACGATCGCATCGAGCACGATCAGTGCGGCCGGCTCACCGCCCGACAGCACGTAGTCGCCGATCGAGACCTCTTCCAGCCCCCGCGCTTCGATCACCCGCTGGTCGACGCCCTCGAAGCGGCCACAGACGATGATGACGCCGTCGCCCGCCGCCAGTTCGCGCACGCGCTGCTGTGTCAGCGGCCGTCCGCGCGGGCTCATCAGCAGGCGCGGGCGGGTATCGTCTTCACCGGTGCTGTCGATGGCACGGGCGAGCACATCGGGCTTGAGCACCATGCCGGCACCGCCGCCGGCGGGCGTGTCGTCGACGGTGCGGTGTTTATCGGTAGCGAAATCGCGGATCTGCACGGCGTCCAGGGACCATTGCCCGCGCTGCAGCGCCTTGCCGGCGAGCGAAAAGCCCAGATGTCCGGGAAACATTTCCGGATAGAGTGTCAGCACGCTTGCCCGGAAAGCCATCACTTCTTCTTTTTCGGCTTGTCGGGAACGAATTTCGAGAGTTCTTCGGGATCGTCGATCAGCCCCGCCGCCAGCGGATCGATCAGCAATGTACCGGCTTCGAGGTCGATCTCCAACACCGAGGCTTCCGAGAAGGGGATCAGCACCGGGCGCTTGCCTGGACCCTTGAGTTCCAGGAGATCGCCGGCGCCGAAATCGAAGACGCCGGTGACCGTGCCGTAGCTGACGCCCTGGTCGTCCCGTGCCTCGAGTCCTTCGAGATCGGCATAGTAGAACTCGTCGTCCTCCAGCTCCTCGTCGGGCAGATTGTCGCGCTCGATGTAGAGTTCCAGGCCGTTCAGCGCCTCGGCGGCGTTGCGGTCGTTGATGCCGCGGAACCGGACGACGACGACGTTCTTCATTTCGCGGATTTCGAGGATTTCGAAGCTGCGTCCGTCCATGCTGTGCAGATGGCCGTAGTCGCCGAGCGCGGCCGGATCGGCCGTATAGGCCTTGGCGCGCACTTCACCGCGCAGGCCCTGTGCGCCGCCGATCGTCGCCATCAGAACGGGGTTTTCAAGCTTTGTCATGGGTTCCTTCATGTGAAGCCGGAAGACAGGCTTCTCATAAACGAAGTGCGGGTAATTGGAAATGAAAACGGGCGGCATGTCGCCATGCCGCCCGTTCGACTGGGGAAGGTCCCGATTATTCCGCGGCGTCGGCAGCAGCAGCGGCGGCGTCAGCGGCCTTCTGCGCCTTTTCGGCGGCGCGTTCCTGGGCGCGCTTGCCGGGCTTTGCCTTGACCGGGTTGTTCTTGGCTTCGCGCTTGGCAACGCCTGCTTCATCGAGGAAGCGCAGGACGCGGTCGGTCGGCTGCGCGCCGTTTTCGATCCAGTGCTTGATGCGCTCGGCGTTCAGCTGAACGCGCTTCTCGTCGTCCTTGGCGAGCATCGGGTTCCAGGAACCGAGGTTTTCGAGGAAGCGGCCGTCACGCGGGCTGCGCGCATCGGCGAGAACGACGTGGTAATACGGGCGCTTCTTGGAGCCACCGCGGGCGAGACGAATTTTCAGTGCCATGTTCTTTACTCCTTAGGCTTTTCTTGACCGCTTCGTTAAGCGGTATGGTTATCGGGCTGTGGCGCTCTGTTCAGCGTGATCCGCAGCGATCTGCTCATGATGCCGGATGACTTCCTTGATGACGAAGTTCAAGAACTTCTCGGCGAAATCCGGGTCCAGATTGGCGGCTTTCGCCAGCTGGCGAAGGCGTTCGATCTGGTATTCCTCGCGCGCCGGATCGGCCGGCGGCAGGTTGTATTTGGCCTTCAGCACGCCGACTTCTTTGGTGCAGCGGAAGCGTTCGGCCAGCATGTGCACGAGAGCGGCGTCGATGTTGTCGATCGACTGACGGTAGCTCGCGAGCTGGGCTTTGACGTCTGGATCAATCATGGGGCAAACGATCCTTTCACTTCTTCTTCGGCAAGCCGGGCAATCCCGGGAAACCACCGCCGAGGCCCGGCAGCTTGGCGCCGCCGAGGCCCGGCAAACCACCCGGCAGACCGCCGAGACCGGGCATACCCCCACCCGGCTTTCCAAGCCCCGCTGCTTCGGCCTGCTTCTGCAGGGCTTCGAGCTGCTTCGGGTCGATATTCGAGAGATCGGGCATGCCGCCGCCCATGCCGCCTAAGCCGCCAAGCCCCATCTTGCCGGCAAGGCCGCCCATCATCTGCTTCATCATGCCGCCTTTGCCCTTGCCGCCCATCATCTTCATCATGTCGGCCATCTGGCGGTGCATCTTCAGAAGCTTGTTGATGGCGGCGGCATCGGTGCCGGAGCCGGCGGCGATGCGCTTCTTGCGCGAATGCTTGAGCAGGTCGGGATTGGCGCGCTCGGCCCTGGTCATCGACTGGATGATGGCGATCTGGCGGCCGAAAAGCTTGTCGTCGAGGCCGGCGGCGGCCATCTTGTCCTTCATGCCTGCCATGCCGGGCATCATGCCCATGATGCCGCCCATGCCGCCCATCTTCTGCATCTGGCGCAGCTGGTCGGCGAGGTCGTCGAGATCGAACTTGCCCTTGGCCATCTTGGCGGCCATGGCGGCCGCCTTCTCGGCGTCGATATTTTCCGCCGCGCGCTCGACGAGCGAGACGATGTCGCCCATGCCGAGAATGCGGTCGGCGATGCGGCGAGGATGGAACTCCTCAAGCTCGCTCATCTTCTCGCCGACGCCGATCAGCTTGATCGGTTTGCCGGTGACGGCTCGCATCGAAAGGGCGGCGCCGCCGCGGCCGTCGCCGTCCATGCGGGTCAGCACGAGGCCGGTGATGCCGACGCGTTCGTCGAAATTGCGGGCGAGGTTGACGGCATCCTGACCGGTCAAGCTGTCGGCGACCAGAAGGATTTCATGCGGGTTCGAACGCTTCTTGATGTCGGCCATCTCGACCATCAAGGGCTCGTCGATATGAGTGCGGCCGGCGGTGTCGAGGATGACGACGTCATGGCCACCGAGCTTTGCGGCCTGAACAGCGCGGGCGGCGATATCGGTCGGCGACTGGCCTGATATAACAGGCAGCGTGTCGATGCTGGCCTGGGCGCCGAGTTGGCGAAGCTGCTCCTGGGCTGCCGGACGGCGCGTGTCTAGCGACGCCATCAGCACCTTCTTCTTCTCGCGCGTCGACAGGCGATGGGCGATCTTGGCTGTTGTCGTGGTCTTGCCGGATCCCTGCAGGCCGACCATCATGACGACGACCGGGGCAGCGGCATGCAGGTCGATGCCGACGCCTTCGCCGCCCAGCATCTCGATCAGTTCGTCATGGACGATCTTGACGACCATCTGGCCGGGCTTGATCGACTTCAGAATCTCGGCGCCGACGGCCTTTTCACGCACGCGGTCGGTGAAGGAACGCACGACGTCGAGTGCGACGTCGGCCTCCAGCAGCGCACGGCGAACCTCGCGCAGCGCTGCGGAAACATCGGCTTCCGAAAGCGCGCCACGGCCTGTCAGTCCATTCAGAATGGATCCAAGACGGTCCTGGAGGTTTTCAAACATCGGCTCTTCCTTGATACGTTTCGGGCGGGTTCAATATGCCCGGAAACGTCGTGCTTTTCCGTGACGAAAACAAGACGCAAAGCCAAAAAGCACCCGAGGGCGCATCGCGCTGTCGGGTGTTGACCTCCGGGATCTCAGGTCCCGGTCGGCGGCTCAGAGTCATGCGGCTCGTCGCGGATTGGGCGCGATAAACAGGAAAGCGGCGCGAAAGTCAAGGCGAATGCGTGGGATGACCGCCCGGCGGAGGTTTCGGACGCCCTGTCGGGTATATTTCACAGTAAAAATTCCGGCTGACGGCCCCAATTCGCGATAGAGCCCAGTTGCAAAATATTCCACTTATGATTCTACTTTCTACTTAAGTGCATCCTGTAAAATGATTCGTGAATATCCTTGATGCCGGATGATCCGGCGGAGATATCGAATGATCAATCCTGATATTGAAAGCTGGGCACTGGCGCGGGCTCATCATATTGTTCTGAACGAAGGCCTAAGTCTTGCAAAGGCGGCACAGGATCTGGATCGCAAGCGATCCCGCTCGCTGGTCTACGAGCTGAGAAAGGTCATCACCGCCGCCATCGTCGAAGCGCATGCGGCGTCTTTTAATTCCAACGGTGCTGAGCGGTAAAACCGGACTGCCTAGCAAGGGCGGCCGGCGGCAATGGCTGCCCGGCACTCACCCACTGGTAATTCCTTCGCATTTCCGCCATATACAGCGGAAACACGGACGGAATGATACCATGAGCACGACGGTCGAATTCGCGAGGATGAACGGGCTTGGCAACAAGATCCTGGTCGTCGACATGCGTGGTCGGCCGGACAAGGTAACGGCAGCGGCGGCTGTCGCGCTCAATGCCGATCCTGAGACCGCGTTCGACCAGATCATGGCGATCCATGATCCGAAGGCCGACGGCACTGACGCCTTCATCGATATCCTGAATTCCGACGGCTCCAAGGCGCAGGCCTGCGGTAACGGCACGCGCTGCGTCGTGCAGGCGCTTGCCGCCGAGACCGGCCGAAAGGCCTTCACCTTCCAGACGGTCGCGGGCATCCTCAACGCCGTCGAACACGAGGACGGGACGATCTCCGTCGATATGGGCAAGCCGGTGTTCGATTGGGACAGGATCCCGCTGGCCGAAGAATTCCACGATACCAGCCGCATCGAACTGCAGATCGGCCCGATCGACAATCCGGTGCTGCATTCACCGTCTGCCATGTCGATGGGCAACCCGCATGCGATCTTCTGGGTGGACAAGGACGTGATGTCCTATGATCTCGCTCGCTTCGGGCCGCTGCTGGAAAACCATCCGATGTTTCCCGAGCGCGCCAACATCACTCTGGCGCAGGTGACCTCGCCGACGTCGATGACGACCCGCACCTGGGAGCGCGGCGCGGGTCTGACGCTCGCCTGCGGTTCGGCCGCCTGTTCCGCCGCCGTAAGCGCCGCGCGCACCGGCCGCACCGGCCGCAGGGTGATGATCAACGTGGCGAGCGCCAAGCCGCCGGGCACGCTTTCGATCGAATGGCGCGAGCGCGACGATCATGTCATCATGACCGGTCCGGCCGAATGGGAGTGGTCGGGCAGGCTCGATCCTGCGACCGGTCTCTGGTCGGGCGATGCGGACCGGGGAGCCGAGGCGCAGTGAGCGGCATCGAGGTCATTACCTTCGGCTGCCGCCTCAACACATATGAATCCGAAGTGATGAAGGCGCAGGCCGAGAAGGCCGGGCTCAACAACGCCGTCCTGGTCAATACCTGTGCCGTGACCGGCGAGGCCGTGCGCCAGGCCCGCCAGGCCATCCGCCGGGCGCGGCGCGACAATCCGCATGCCCGCATCATCGTCACCGGCTGCGCCGCGCAGACGGAAAAAGAGACCTTCGCCGCCATGGCAGAGGTCGATGCCGTTCTGGGTAACGAGGAGAAGCTTTCGAGCGCTTCCTATCGCAGCCTGCCGGATTTCGGCGTTTCGGCCGAAGAGAAGCTGCGCGTGAACGACATCATGAGCGTCAAGGCAACGGCGCCGCAGATGGTCAGGCACATCGACGGGCATGTGCGCGCCTTCATCCAGGTGCAAAACGGCTGCGACCACCGCTGCACCTTCTGCATCATCCCCTATGGCCGCGGCAATTCCCGCTCCGTGCCGATGGGAGCCGTGGTCGACCAGGCGCGCAAGCTCGCCGACAGTGGCTATTGCGAGATCGTACTGACCGGGGTCGACGCCACCAGCTATGGCGGCGATCTGCCGGGGACCCCGACGCTCGGCCTTCTGGCGAAGACGCTCTTGAAGCAGATCCCGGATATCCGCCGCCTCAGGCTTTCCTCGATCGACAGCATCGAGGCCGATGCCCATCTGATGGATCTCATAGCCGACGAGCCGCGTTTCATGCCGCATCTGCATCTGTCGCTGCAGCACGGCGACGACATGATCCTCAAACGCATGAAGCGCCGCCATTCGCGCGCCGATGCGCTGCGTTTCATAGAAGACGCTCGCCGTCTTCGCCCCGAGATGAGCTTCGGCGCCGACATGATTGCCGGCTTCCCGACGGAGACGGAAGAGATGTTCGGCAATGCGGTGCGGCTGGCCGAGGAGGCCGGTATCGCGCATCTGCATGTCTTCCCCTACAGCCCGCGCCCCGGCACACCGGCCGCCCGAATGCCGCAGCTCGACCGGTCGCTGGTCAAGGATCGGGCCGCACGGCTGCGCGCCACCGGACAGAGGCTCCATCAATCCCATCTCGATGGCATGGTCGGAACCCGGCAATGGCTGCTTGTCGAAAACAACGGCCTGGCGCATACGGAGAACTTCACGCTGGTCGCTGCCGCCGGCCTCCGCCCCGGCGAACTTGTGCCGGCCACCATCACCGGCCACAATGGCAAGCATCTCGACATGCAATCGACGGCCGCAGCGGCCTGACTTTCACGGAATTCTCATGGCGCTCAGTTTCATCAAAAAGGTCTTCACCTTCGGCAAGCCGGCTGAAGAGCCCGTGCCTGACGCCGTGGAAAAAGAGCTCGAGCCGCGTTCGCGCGACGAAGATCTTCCGGTCGCCGATGATCCGGTTCTTCCCGAGGAGATGGATACGGCGGGTGGACCATCGGCGGATGTCGGCAAGGCCGAGGAATCAAACATCCTCGATGAGCCGTTGCCTTTGCCTCCCGCAGATCAGATGAGCGAGTTCGGGCTGGTGCCGCTTTCACTGTTGGAAGCCGAAGCTGAAGCAGAGACGCAGGCAATTGCCGAGAGCGAGGTGGAATCACCCGTCTCTGTCCCTTCGGGACATCTCCCCGACAAGGGGGGAGATCGTTCGGAGGCAGACACGCCGGCTTCGGTCGAAGTGACCGCCGAGGCAACAGAAGCGCTCTCGGAGGAAACCCCTGCTGAGATCGATGTGGAAGAAGATATCGCCGTTCAGCCGATTTCCCCCCTTGTGGTGGAGATGCCCGGCAGGGCAGAGGGGGGTATCTCACCCGGCGAGCCCTCCGAAACTGCTGCGGAACAGCCAAAGCCTGAACCTCCGATCCTCCCCAAAGGCTTCGCCACTGGCCCTGCGATCGTCGAACCGCAGCCCATCGCTCCGCAGGCGAAACTCAGCTGGTTCCAGCGGCTGCGCAATGGGCTCGCGCGCACCTCTTCGCAGCTCACCAACCAGATCACCGCGCTCTTCACTAAGCGCAAGCTCGACGACGAGACGCTGCAGGATCTTGAAGACCTGCTGATCCATGCCGATCTCGGCGTCGAGACGGCGCTGCGCGTCACCGATACGCTCGCTTCGGAGCGCTACGGCAAGGACGTTACCGGCGAGGATGTCAGCCGGATCATGGCGTCCGAGATCGCCAAGGTTCTGAAGCCGGTCGCCAAACCGCTGCAGCTCGATCTCTCGCACAAACCGCATGTCATCCTCGTCGTCGGCGTCAACGGCACCGGCAAGACGACGACGATCGGCAAGCTCGCGGCGAAGCTGTCGGGCGCCGGGCTGAAGGTGATGCTGGCTGCCGGCGATACGTTCCGCGCGGCGGCGATCGAGCAGTTGAAGATCTGGGCCGAGCGGACCAAATCCGAATTCGTCGGCACCAAGCTCGGCGCCGATGCCGCCGGCCTTGCTTATGATGCCTTCGAGCAGGCGAAAGCGAAGAAATGCGACGTGCTGATCGTCGATACCGCCGGCCGTCTGCAGAACAAGGCCGAGTTGATGGCCGAGCTCGAGAAGATCGTGCGGGTGCTCGGCAAACTCGACCCCGATGCGCCGCATACGGTGCTGCAGACGCTCGATGCCACGACCGGGCAGAATGCGCTGAGCCAGGTCGAGATCTTCCGCAATGTCGCCGGCGTCAACGGGCTGATCATGACCAAGCTCGACGGCACGGCGCGAGGCGGCATTCTCGTCGCCATTTCCGCCAAGTACAAGCTGCCGGTCTATTTCATCGGCGTCGGCGAGGGGGTCGACGATCTGGAGCCGTTCGAGGCCGAGGATTTCGCCCATGCCATTGCCGGGCTTCCGCAATGATGCCACAGATAAGCCGCCGAAAGCCTGCAAGGGACGGTCGGGAAACGAATTTTCAGAAATAGCAGGTTCGAAGAACGCATGACCACCGAAAGCGATATCACGCCGAGCGCGGCCGACCGCCATCATCCGATGCTGAAAATGGCGCTGGAACTCGGGCCGCTGATGATCTTCTTCTTCGCCAATCTGCGCGGTCAGTGGCTGGTGGAGAAATTTCCGGCCCTGGCCGAACTGGGCGGCCCGCTGTTCGTCGCAACCGCGCTCTTCATGGCGGCGACGGTCATTTCGCTGTCCGTTTCCAAGGTCGTGCTCGGCCATCTGCCGATCATGCCGTTCGTCTCAGGCATCGTCGTCGTCATCTTCGGCTCGCTGTCGATCTGGCTGCAGAACGAGACCTTCATCAAGATGAAGCCGACCATCGTCAACGCGCTCTTCGGCGTCGCGCTGCTCGGCGGGCTCGCCTTCGGCCGCTCGCTGCTCGGCTACGTCTTCAACGCCGCCTTCCAGCTCGATGGCGAAGGCTGGCGCAAGCTCACCATCCGTTGGGGCATCTTCTTTCTGTTCCTCGCCGTGTTGAACGAAGTCGTCTGGCGCAATTTTTCCGATGATACCTGGGTCGCCTTCAAAGTCTGGGGCACGATGCCGATCACCATCATCTTCACGCTAGCGCAAATGCCGCTGGTGCTGAAACACAGTATCAACCTGGAACCGGGCGGCGAGAAGTGAGTGCTGCAGACGCCGAATATCGTGTCAGGCATCAGAGCTTCTGGTTCGTCGCCTGCCTTGCGGTGCTGGTCGCGCAGATCGTCGCCGAATATCTGATGGGCCGCGTGCCGATCTGCGCCTGCGGTTATGTCAAGCTGTGGGAGGGCGGGGTCAACACCAGCGGCAATTCACAGCATCTGTCCGACTGGTACACACCGTCGCATATTATCCACGGCTTCCTGTTCTACGGGCTCAGCCACCTGATCTTGCGCCGCAAGCCGCTGGCGGCAAAGCTGCTGCTGGCGCTTGTCATTGAATCCGGCTGGGAACTGCTGGAGAATTCGCCTCTGATCATCGACCGCTACCGCACGGCGACGATCGCGCTGGATTATTACGGCGACAGCATCCTGAATTCGGCGATGGATACCGTTTTCATGTGCATCGGCTTCTTCTTTGCCTCGCGTGCGCCGGTGGCGCTGACGGTGGCGATCGCCCTCTTCTTCGAGATTTTCACCGGTTATGTGATCCGCGATAATCTGACGCTCAACGTGGTGATGCTGATCTGGCCGGTGGAGGCGATCAAGGTCTGGCAGGGTGGGATTTAATCCGCATTTGGCAAGAAAACCCCTCCCCAACCCCTCCCCACAAGGGGGAGGGGCTAACTCGGCGCACTGTATGGCGCCAGGCAGCAACCTCTCTGCGGATGAAACGGTGAGTGGGATATGTCGGGAGCGGCATATAAGTCCCTCCCCCTTGTGGGGAGGGGTTGGGGAGGGGTCTTCTCCCGGAATGAAACTTAAGAAACCGGCTTTCCCAGCGCCTTTTCCATCGCCGGAAACAGCCCTTCCTTCAGGCTGATATCGTCGAAGGGGCCGACGCGCTTGTAGAGGATGGTGCCGTCGGGGCCGACGAGGTAACTTTCCGGAATGCCGTAAACGCCCCAGTCGATCGCCGCCTTGCCGTTCGGATCGATGCCGATCGCCCGATAGGGATTTCCGAGTTCGCCGAGGAAACGCAGGGCGTTGTCGTTCTTGTCCTTGTAATTGATGGCGACGATGTTGAGCCGCCCGTCCTTCGCCAGTTCCTTCAAGATCGGATGTTCGTCCCGGCAGGGCAGGCACCAGGAGGCGAAGACGTTGACCAGGGTCAGCTTGCCTTTGATGGCGGCATCGGTCAGCGCCGGCAGGTTGGCGCCCTCAAGCGGCGGCAGGTTCAGCGCCGGCGCCTTGGTGCCGATCAGGGCGGAGGGGATCTCGGCGATGTTCTTGCCGTGGAAATCCTGGTCATAGAGCATCTTTGCGGCCGTCGCGGCAATGCCACCGAAGACGATGAGCGGCAGAAGCGCCAGCGCATAACGGCCAAGCCCGCGCGCCCGGGCCGTGGTTTCGGGCGCCTCGCTCATTCGCCGTCCCCCGCGCGCGCCGAGCGGCGGCGAATGCCGGCGGCTTCGAGCGCCGCGAGTTCGCGGCGCCGCGCCCGGCCGTCGGCCCAGGTCCACAGCGTGACGGCGACCGTGACCAGCGCTGCGAAGCCGTAAGAGGCGTAGACATAGAAGGCGTGCGTCACCGGCTATTCCTCCCGGCTCGCCATGCGGGCGGCGAGACGGCGCTGGGCGGCGATGCGGCGGCGCCAGATCTCGTTTCTCATTGCCATGACGTGCAGCGTGAAAAAGAGCAGCGTGAAAGCGATCGCCATGACGAAGAGCGGACGCAGAAATTCCGGATCGATCGCCGGCCCATCGAGGCGCATCACGCTGGCCGGCTGATGCAGCGTATTCCACCAGTCCACAGAGAATTTGATGATCGGGATGTTGACGAAGCCGACGAGGATGAGCACGGCGGAAACACGCGCGGCCTTCGATGGATCGTCGATGGCGCGGCTGAGCGCAATCAGGCCGAGATACATCAGAAAGAGAACGAAGACCGAGGTCAGCCGCGCGTCCCAGACCCACCAGGTGCCCCACATCGGCTTGCCCCAGAGCGAGCCGGTGACGAGCGCCAGTAAGGTGAAGGCGGCGCCGAGCGGGGCTGCGGCCTTGGCCGAGACATCGGCCAGCGGATGGCGCCAGACCAGCGTGCCGATCGCAGAGCAGCTCATGACCGTGTAGCACATCATCGAAAGCCAGGCCGAGGGCACGTGGACATACATGATGCGCACGGTCTCGCCCTGCTGGTAATCGCCTTCGGTCGCAAAGCTCAGATAGAGGCCGGCCGCGAAACAGAGGGCGGTCATGCCGGCCAGCCACGGAAGGGCGCGCGCCGCCAGCGCCAGAAACCGCGTTGGGTTGGCGAGATCGCTGAATTTGCTGATGGCAAGGCTTGTTTCGCTCATGTCCGTTTCCTTACCTTGATCCGGCTAGTCCCGCAATCGAATGACATTCAATCCGACGTGTTTCGCAGCGCGAGCGCAGCGGCGGCCGGGCCGATCACCGCGAAGAACAGCGTCAGCGCTGCCAGGATGAGGAAGGGTGACAGGAAGGGGGCGGGATCCTCGACCGCGGCATAGGTGGCGCTGACGCCGAAGATCAGCACCGGGATGGTCAGCGGCAGTACCAGGATCGAGACCAGCAGGCCACCGCGCGGCAGGGCGACGGCAACGGCGGCGCCGACGGCGCCTATGAAGGTGATGGCCGGCGAGCCGACAAGCAGCGTCAGCATGGTGGCAGCAATCGCCGTCTCGTCCATGTTCATGAAGAGCCCGAGCAGCGGTGAGGCGATCACCAAAGGCAGGCTGGTCGCCGTCCAGTGGGCGAAGCATTTGACCAGCACGGTGAGGACAAGCGGTGTTTCCTGCATCAGCATCAGGTCGAGCGACCCGTCGTCGCGCTCGGCCTGGAACAGGCGGTCGAGGCCGAGAAGGGCGGCAAGCAGCGCGCCGATCCAGACGATGGCTGGGCCGATGCGCGAGAGCAGCTTGAGATCCGGGCCGACGCCGAACGGGATGACGGCGACGATCGTGAGGAAGAACAGCACGCCGATCAGCGCGCCGCCGCCGGCGCGGATGGAGAGTTTGAGATCGCGGAGGAAGAGGGCGGTCATCTAGGGGCGGCTCTCTACATGTGTGATGGATGGTGCGGCACCCCCCTCTGCCCTGCCGGGCATCTCCCCCACAAGGGGGGAGATCGGCTGGGGGCGCCCTCTTGCCCCAATCAAACGCCACGGATGGCGACAGCCGCTCGGCGCACGACCAAGATTTCGCGGGGCCGGTGCATCTTGCCGATCTCCCCCCTTGTGGGGGAGATGCCCGGCAGGGCAGAGGGGGGTAGCGACATCGCAAACCATCATCCCCACACCCCCTGATCCACGCCGGCAAAGCCCGTCATCTTCAATTCCTGCATATTCTTCAAGCCCAGGGGCTGATGCGTCGCCGCCAGCACGATGCCGCCTTTTGCCAGATGCGCTTCGATCAAGCCGGCAAGCAGCCGGTCGGCGCTGGCGTCGAGTGCCGCCGTGGGTTCGTCGAGGATCCAGATGGGGCGGTGGGCGACCAGCAGCTTTGCGAAGGCGAATCGGCGCTGCTGGCCGGCGGAGAGATAACCGAAGGGAAGGTGGGTTATTCCCGAAAGGCCGACGGCTTCGGCTGCCTCCTCAGGGGATAGGCCGGCAGGCACTTCCGTTTCGTCAAGAAAGGCGCGCCAGAAATCGAGGTTCTCTGCAACCGTAAGTTCATTCTTCATCGCATTTCGATGGCCAAGGTAGTGGCTGACCTCGCCGGGATGCCGGCCCTCCCGGCTGCCGTCGCCATGAAAGATGACAGTGCCCTTTTCCGGCCTCAACAGACCGGCGACAACGCGCAGCAAAGTGGACTTTCCGGATCCATTTCTCCCCGTCAGCACAAGCGCCTCGCCGGCTGCCAAGTGAAAGGAAAGATTAACGAAAATCAAATCGTCACCGCGCCTTGCGGCCAGATTTTCGGCGGTGAGATGCATGCATCGGTTCTTTCGTCGTTGCGGGTTGCGGAGGGGTCAAAAAATGTCCGATTTTGCTCGTTTCCGGGTATGGCAAGTTTTTAGGAAATTATCTATAAGACCTGCAACCACGCCAGCGGTCGGCGTGAATTTCATCCTTGCGCCGAACTTGGAGCGTCTGCTCCACGTGCGGACAGCGGAAATGGCCGTACCCGCATCCTGATGTGCATTAAGTGCATAGGCGTTCGCACGACTGTGTTGGCTATCAGAAACGGGGTCTCTCGTGTCTAAATCTCTTGACAGTTTCAATTGTCGTTCCACGCTTTCCGTTGGTGGAAAGGACTATGTCTATTACAGCCTGCCCAAGGCTGAGGCAAACGGTCTGCCCGGCGTCTCGAAGCTGCCCTATTCGATGAAGGTGCTGCTCGAAAACCTACTGCGCTTCGAAGACGGTCAGTCGGTCACCAAGGAGCATATCCTGGCCGTCGCCGAATGGCTGAACAATAAGGGCGCGGTCGAAAACGAGATTGCCTATCGCCCGGCGCGCGTGCTGATGCAGGACTTCACCGGCGTTCCGGCCGTCGTCGACCTTGCCGCGATGCGCGACGCGATGGTGTCGCTCGGCGGCGATCCCGAGAAGATCAACCCGCTCGTTCCCGTCGACCTCGTCATCGACCACTCCGTCATTGTCGATGAATTCGGCACGCCGCAGGCTTTCGCCAAGAACGTCGAGCTGGAATATCAGCGCAACGGCGAACGCTACCGCTTCCTGAAGTGGGGCCAGCAGGCCTTCAAGAATTTCCGCGTCGTGCCCCCCGGCACCGGTATCTGTCACCAGGTCAACCTCGAATATCTCGGCCAGACCGTCTGGACCAAGGAAGAGGACGGCGAGACGATCGCCTACCCCGATACTTGCGTTGGCACCGACAGCCATACGACGATGATCAACGGTCTTGGCGTTCTCGGCTGGGGCGTGGGCGGTATCGAAGCGGAAGCGGCGATGCTCGGCCAGCCGGTTTCGATGCTTCTTCCCGAAGTCATCGGCTTCAAGCTGACCGGCAAGCTGAAGGAAGGCGTCACGGCGACCGACCTCGTTCTGACTGTCGTGCAGATGCTGCGCAAGAAGGGCGTCGTTTCGAAGTTCGTCGAATTCTTCGGCCCCGGCATGGACAACATGCCGCTCGCCGACCGCGCGACGATCGGCAATATGGGTCCGGAATACGGCGCCACCTGCGGCTTCTTCCCGGTTGACGGCGAAACCATCAACTACCTCACCATGTCCGGCCGCACGCATGACCGGATTGCGCTGGTCGAAGCCTATTCGAAGGCCCAGGGCATGTGGCGCGAAGGAGACGGTTCCGACCTCGTCTTCACCGACACGCTGGAACTCGACCTCGGCGATGTCGTGCCGTCGATGGCCGGCCCGAAGCGTCCGGAAGGCCGCATCGCGCTCGAAAACATCGCTTCCGGTTTCGCCGGCTCGATGGATGCCGATTACAAGAAGCCCGGCCAGCTTACTAACCGCTATGCGGTCGAAGGCACGGATTTCGATCTCGGCCATGGCGACGTGGCGATTGCCGCCATCACCTCCTGCACCAACACCTCCAACCCGTCGGTGCTGATCGCCGCCGGCCTTCTTGCCCGCAATGCCGTCGCCAAGGGCCTGAAGACCAAGCCGTGGGTCAAGACCTCGCTCGCTCCGGGATCGCAGGTCGTCGGCGAATATCTCGCCAAGTCCGGCCTGCAGGCCGATCTCGACAAGCTCGGCTTCAATCTCGTCGGCTTCGGCTGCACCACCTGCATCGGCAATTCCGGTCCGCTCCCGGCGCCGATCTCGAAGACGATCAACGACAAGGGCCTGATCGTATCGGGCGTGCTCTCCGGCAACCGCAACTTCGAAGGCCGTATTTCGCCTGACGTTCAGGCGAACTACCTCGCTTCGCCGCCGCTCGTCGTCGCCTATGCGCTTGCCGGCACGGTGCAGAAGGATCTGACCAAGGAGCCGATCGGCGAGGACCAGAACGGCAACCCGGTCTACCTCAGGGACATCTGGCCGACCTCTGCGGAAGTCCAGGAGTTCATCCTGAAATACGTCACCCGCGAGCTTTACGAAAGCAAGTATGCCGACGTCTTCAAGGGCGACGTCAACTGGCAGGCCGTTCAGGTTCCGCCGGGCCAGACCTATGCCTGGGACGACAATTCGACCTATGTCCAGAATCCGCCTTACTTCGTCGGCATGGGCAAGAAGGGTACCGGCGTCGCCGACATCAAGGGTGCGCGCGTCCTCGGCCTGTTCGGCGACAAGATCACTACCGACCACATCTCGCCGGCCGGTTCGATCAAGGCGGCATCGCCGGCCGGTGCCTATCTCATCGGTCATGACGTTGCCGTTGCCGACTTCAACCAGTACGGCACGCGCCGCGGCAACCATGAAGTGATGATGCGCGGCACCTTCGCCAACATCCGCATCCGCAACCACATGCTCGGCCCGAACGGCAAGGAAGGTGGCTACACCATCCACTACCCGTCGAAGGAAGAGACCTCGATCTACGACGCGGCGATGCAGTACAAGCAGGAAGGCGTGCCGCTCGTCATCTTCGCCGGTGTCGAATATGGCAACGGCTCCTCGCGCGACTGGGCGGCCAAGGGCACCAACCTGCTCGGCGTCAAGGCGGTGATCGCCCAGTCTTTCGAGCGCATCCATCGCTCGAACCTGGTTGGCATGGGCGTCATCCCCTTCGTCTTCGAAGAGGGCACGACTTGGCAGAGCCTCGGCCTCAAGGGCGATGAACTCGTCACCATCGAGGGCCTGGACAAGATCAAGCCGCGCGAGCGGAAGATCGCCAAGATCACCTATAGCGACGGCACCGTTAAGGACGTTCCGCTGCTGTCGCGCGTCGATACGCTCGACGAGGTGATTTACCTCAACAATGGCGGCATTCTGCAGACGGTCCTGCGCGATCTCGCTGCCTGATTATTAAGAGCCTGACATGATCAGGGCCGCCGGAGAGCAATTTCCGGCGGCTTTTCTTTTGCGGCGGCAGCATTCGAGCGGGCTCACGATGATTTGTCTTCTGCGGCTTCCGGCCGTGCTGCGTCTCACCCGTTCGTGACTTTTCGTTTGGACCCGGAAGGATTATTCGTACGTTCATATCTCAGAGCCTCCGGTTACCAACACGCTGGCGACGCTGAAAAAGAGGTGCAGGTGAATGTCCCCCCGTTTGTTGATCCCGCTATTGGCCGGTCTTGCTCTCGCAGGGCCGCTGCATGCAGAAGACGGCACGCCTAAAGGCGTCGTCGAGCTCTTCACGGCGCAGGGCTGCTCCTCCTGTCCGCCGGCTGATGCGGCTTTCCGCAAGCTGGTGAACCAGGGAAATATCATCGCGCTCGCCTATCACGTCGATTACTGGAATTATCTCGGCTGGGCCGACACGCTGAGTTCGAAGGAAAACACCGAGCGGCAATATGGCTATGCCAGGACGATGGGCCGCAGCAACGTCTACACGCCGCAGGCCATTGTCAATGGACGCGGCCACCTGGCCGGCTCCGATTTGAACGGCATCAACAGCAGGATCGACACCTATAGCGGCGAAGGCAACGGGTTGACCGTTCCTATCAGCGCATCTATGCGGGGCGACGAGCTGGAGATCAAGATCGGAGCGGGACAGGGCAAAGCCAATGTCGTGATGGTCTATTTCGACAAGGAAAAGACGATCGAGGTCGAAAAAGGCGAGAACAGCGGAAAGAAGCTCTCGTATCTGCACAGCGTCACCAATGTCGAAACGGTCGGCATGTGGGATGGCAAGGCGACCAGTCTGACGCTGCCGGCAACCGTCCTGCAGCGGCCGCAGCTCGAGGGTTGCGCTATCCTGCTGCAGTCGGCCACCGCGGACGGCGATCCGGCCGCGATCCTTGGCGCGACCGTGGTGATGGCGGGTAAAAATATCTGAGATTGCACCCGCTTGCGGATGAAGGTCCGGGCGGCCCGGCTGAGCGTATTCGGGGCTGGGGTTAAGGTCGATACGCTCCGCCGGGCCCTTTGGCGCGCTGGCGCCAAACCGGGATGCATAATTCTCCTGCAAATGAGGCGCTGTTTTGACTGAAATGCGGCGCTGCCGAGAAAGCGGCGACCTGTCCACTGTCGGCTGCGACTGAATGTGACGGCCCGCACTCTTGCAATTTGTGGCGGCTCGGGCAAACTGTCATTCCCCTGTCACAAGCGGAGGCCTCGGGAGACTGATGACAGATCAGCCGGATTTGCGACACGGCGGAAACCGCTCCGTCGACAATAGTTCCTCAGTCGTCGTCGATCTCAGGGAATACAAACAAAGCAAAGATCCGCTGCCGGTGACTTTCCATAGGCGCGAACTCGACGCGATCCTCTGGATCTACGGCCGCATGGTCGGCGAGGGTGAATGGCGCGATTACGCCATCGATCACCTGAAGGACAAGGCGGTGTTTTCCGTCTTCAAGCGCTCCGGCGAAATGCCGCTCTTCCGAATCGAAAAGAACCCGAAGCTCGCCGCCAAGCAAGGCGCCTATTCCGTCATCAACGTCAACGGCATGATCCTGAAGCGCGGACACGAGCTGAACCTAGTCCTCAAGGTCTTCGACAAGGCCTTGAAGCTGGTCGATCAATAAGCCTCATCAGCCGGCGAACAGCGTGCCGGGATAGGCGGATGGATCCGGATCGGTCGTCATGCCCTCGCCAAGGCTGCGCTGCATGAGCATCGTGTCGAGCCAGCGGCCATGCTTGTAGCCTGTGCCCTGCATCAGGCCGACCTCCACGAAGCCGGCCTTGAGATGAAGCGCGATCGAGGCGGGGCTTGCGCCGCCGATGACGGCCACCATCTGACGAAAACCGAGGGCGGTGCAGCGGTCGATCAATTCGCTCATCAGTGCTTTGCCGATACCGCGGCCGCGGGCTTCGGGCGCCAGGTAAACCGAATCCTCCACCATCCAACGATAGGCCGGGCGGGTGCGGAAGGCCGAGGCATAGGCGTAGCCGAGGAAGTTTCCGTCGTCATCGGCTGCGGCGATATAGGGATATTGCTGGCCGACGATGGCGGCAAAACGCTGCAACATCTCGGCCTCGGAGGGCGGCGCAATCTCGTAGCTTGCAACGCCGTTCAGGACGGAGTCGCGATAGATCCCGGTAATGGCGGGGATATCGGCTTGAGAGGCGTCGCGCAGAAGGAAGGACATCGGGCAGTTGGTCCAGCGGCGGGGCGGAGCTCCTCTAAAACCATCCCTGCGAAAACGGCGCAACAAAAAAGGCGGCCGAAGCCGCCTTTTTCGATCGTAATGGACCTGCTTATTTACGGTTGCCCATGAACTGCAGCAGGAACATGAAGAGGTTGATGAAGTCGAGATAGAGCGTCAGTGCGCCCATGATCGCCTTGCGGCCGGCAACAGCGACGTCATCAGCTTCGTAGTAGAGTTCCTTGATCCGCTGCGTGTCGTAAGCGGTGAGGCCCGCGAAGATCAGCACGCCGATCACCGAGATGGCGAACTGCATCGCCGACGAGGCCAGAAAGATGTTGACGATCGAGGCGATGATCAGGCCGAAGAGACCCATGATCAGGAACGAGCCCATTGCCGACAGGTCACGCTTCGTCGTGTAGCCGTAAAGCGACAGCGCGCCGAAGGAGGCGGCGGTGACGAAGAAAGTCTGAACGACGCTCTGACCGGTATAGATCAGGAAGATCGACGAGAGTGACAGACCGACGAGCGCGGCATAGATCGCGAAGGTCGTCTGGGCGGCGCTCACCGACATCCTATGGATCCGGAAGCTCAGGAAGAACACCAGAGCCAGCGGCGCCAGAATGACCACCCATTTCAGCGGGCTCAGGTAGATCGCCTGGCCGAAAGCGGTAATCTCGCCATTGGCGAAAGCGAGCTGGAACGACAGATATGCGGCCACACCGGTGATCGCCAGACCCAGCGCCATCAGGTTGTAGACCTTGAGCATATAAGCGCGCAGGCCCTGATCAATCATCTCGCCGGTCTGAGCGCGGCTTTGATAGTTACGAAGATCAGCCATAGTTTCCTCTTACAAGCTCCGATGGAGATACGGTGTCGGGGTTTTCGACCCGGGCGCCGCTGCGGAGCTCCAGCATGCCTGCAGACAATATGAGGCCTTCGCCCCTCGCAAACAAGAGGCTTGCAAAGGCCCGGCCGGTTAAATCGCCGTAAGGTGAAGGGTTTGGGCGTCGCTATCCGGTCAAAGCTCGCGCAGGACGGGCGCCGCCTTCTGGCCGAGGATGCGCCAGGTGCCGATGAGGCCGATGCCGACGGTCAGGACGAGCGCCGTCACCAGCGTCAGCCCCGCCACATCGGGCAGAAAGGCCGAGGGCAGCCGCATGATGCGGGCGACGATGAACCAGGCGGCGGCGGCGCCGGCGATTAGCGCGAAGATCGCGGTTGCGAGCCCGAGGATCAGATATTCGTAACTGAAGGCGCGGATCAGCATGGCCCGGGTGGCGCCGAGCGTCTTCAGCACCACTGCATCGTGGGTGCGCGCCCGGTTTCCGGCGGCAAGCGCCCCGGCAAGGACGAGGATCGAGGCGATCAGGGCCACCGAGGCGGCGGCGCGGATCGCGGTCGCAAGCTGCGCAACGAGCTGGTTGACGATATCGATCGCGTCCTTGACGCGCACGCTGGTGATCGTCGGATAGGTGTTGGTGACGGATTTCAGGATCGCCGCATCTTCGGCCGGCGTCGAGGCGGGATCGGTCAGGGTCGCGAGCCATGCGTGCGGGGCGCCGCGGAAAGTGTTCGGCGAGAAGACCATGACAAAATTGATCGATAGCGATTCCCACTGGACGCGGCGCAGATTGGCGATCTTGGCGGTGATGTTGCGGCCGAGCACATTGACGGTGACGGTGTCGCCGATCTTCAGGCCGAGTTCATGCGCCTCTTCCGAGGAGAAGGAGACGAGCGGCTCGCCGCTGTAATCCTTGTCCCACCAGCTGCCTTCGGTCAGCGCGGCATTTTCCGGCAAAGTGTCGGCATAGGTGATGCCGCGATCGCCGTTCAGCACCCAGCGGCCGGCGGCCGGCACGTTCATCTTGCTGACATCCTCGCCGTTGAAGGCGACGATGCGGCCGCGCAGCATCGGCACCTCCATGAACTTGCCCTTCGGCGCCTGCGCCTGGACGAGATTGCGGAATGCGTCGACCTCGGCGCTCTGGATATCGACGAAGAAAAAGTTCGGCGCGCCCTCGTTCATCCGGCCGGTCAGCTGCTGGCGCAGGTTTCCGTCGATCAAGGTCAGCGTCACCAGCAACGCCAGGCCGAGGCCGAGCGACAGCACCACCGAGGGCGTCAGGGCGCCGGGACGGTGGATGTTGCCGATCGCAAGCCTGAGCGCCGGCGAGTTGACGCGCGGGCTGCGGCGCGCAAGCCAGGCGATCAGGGCGGCGACGAGGCGCAGCACGACAAAGGCGAAGACGATCGCACCGACGAAAACGACGGCGATGAAGCGATCATAGGCGGTGAGGACGGCAAGGCCGGCAAGCGCTGCCATGAAGAGGGCGGCCAGCAGGATATAGGGCCAGGACGGCAGGCGGCGGGCCTCGAAGCCCTGCTCGCGGAAGAGCGCCGTCGCCGGCACCTCGCGGGCATGGCCGAGCGGCAGGATGGCGAAGGCGAGCGTTGTCAGGATGCCGAAGAGCGCCGCTAGCAGCAGGGCGCCGGGATAGAGCGTCGGCGCTGTGGACACCGGCAGAAATTGCGCCAGGAACTGCGCAGCGAAGATCGGCGACAGGGCGCCGACGACGAGGCCGATCATGATGCCGCCAAGGGCGATGATGGTGATCTGGAACAGATAGATCAGCACGACGACGGCGGCCGGCGCACCGAGGCATTTGAAGCTGGCGATGGTGGTGCGTTTGGAATCGAGGAAGGCACGCACCGCATTGGCGACGCCGACGCCGCCGACGATCAGCGCGGTGAAGCCCACCAGCGTCAGGAACTGCGAGAAGCGGGTGATGTTTTCGGTAAGCGAGGGCGCGGCCCGGTCGCTGGTGCGGATCGCCCAGCCGGCGGAGGGGAATTCCCTTGAGGCGCGCGCCTGGATGCCCGATATCGCGCTCCTGTCCTCCAGCCGGATCTTGTAGGCATGTTCGACCAGGCTTCCGGTCTGGATAAGGCCCGAGGCATCGAGCGCCCGGCGGCTGACGAGCAGGCGCGGCGCAAGGCCGAAGCCTTCGGAAAGGGCGTCCGGCTCGGTCTTGACAGTGCCGGTGATGCTGAGTTTGACATTGCCGAGCAGCAATTCGTCGCCGACCGCAAGGCCAAGCCGATCGAGCAGCAGCGGGGCTGCGACCGCGCCATAGGTGCCGCTTTGGGCCGAAAGCAGGGCTGCGAGCGGATAATCCGGCTCGGCCGCGAAGCTGCCATAGAGAGGGTAGGCGTCGTCGACGGCCTTGACTTCGACCAGCGCCTGGTCGGAACCATCAGGCTTGCGGGCCATCGAGCGCAGACCTGTCGACACCGAGACGGTGCCGAGACTTTCGAGGAACCCCATTTCCTGCGGTGTGGCCTCGCGGTTGTTGAGCTCAAAGCGGACGTCGCCGGCCAAGAGCTCCTGCCCCTGCGAGGCGATTGTGTCGGTGATCGACTGCGAAACCGAATTGACGGCGGCAATCGCGCCTGTGCCGAGCGCGATGCAGGCTAGGAAAATGTAAAAGCCGCGAATGCCGCCGCGGAGCTCACGGAGCGCCAGGCGAAATGCAAGCGCGGTGCGCGGCGTAATCATTCTCATGCGATTGCCGCCTCGCTGCGGCGGGCGGCGCTGTCGCCTTCGATCTGGCCGGAGCGGACGCGAATCTGGCGCGAGCAGCGGTTGGCAAGCGAGACGTCATGGGTGACGAGCAGCAGGGTCATGCCGCGTTCGGCCTGTTTGGAAAACAAGAGGTCGGCGATCTGGCGGCCCGTCTCGGTATCGAGATTGCCGGTGGGCTCGTCGGCGATCAGCAAAGCGGGCGAGGGGGCGAGCGCCCTTGCGATCGCCACGCGCTGCTGTTCGCCGCCGGAAAGTTGGCCCGGATAGTGGTTCAACCGTTCGCCGAGGCCGACGGAATTCAGCTCGCGATGGGCGATTTCGAAGGCGTTGCGGACATTGGCGAGCTCCAGCGGCACGGCGACGTTTTCCAGCGCCGTCATATTGGCAATCAGGTGGAAGGACTGGAAGACGATGCCGATGTTGCGGCCGCGGAAATCGGCGACCTCGTCCTCGCTAAGCGTATGGAGCGGTGTATCGTTGATGTTGATTTCACCGCTGTCGAGCTTCTCCAATCCGGCAAGCACCATCAGCAGGGTGGACTTGCCGGAACCCGAAGGGCCGACGATGCCGACGGATTCGCCGGCTGAAATATCGAGGTCGATGCCCTTCAGCACATGGACGGAAGCGGCGGCACTGCCAAGGGTCAGATCGGCGCTCTTCAACTCGATGATGGTTTTTGCCAAGGAAATCGCCCTATATAAATCTCTAACCGAATGGCCGCGTGACGGCACCTCGCCAATCTAGGGAAGCCAGAATGAGATTTAAAGTTGCCGCGCTTCAATTCACCGTCATCGCCGTCTCGCTGATTTTTGCCGGGGCCGCCGCTGCCCGAACGATCAATCTCGTCGGGTTCGGGGACAGCCTAATGGCGGGCTACCAGCTGGCGCCCGGCGAGGGTTTCCCCGAAAAGCTGCAGGCGGCCTTGAAGGCGAAGGGGCTCGACGTTGCCATCGCCAATGCCGGCGTGTCGGGCGACACGACGACAGGGGGGCTTGCCCGCATCGACTGGTCGGTGCCTGACGGAACCGACGGCGTCATTCTGGAGCTCGGCGCCAATGACGCGCTGCGCGGCATTCCGCCGGAGGAGAGCGAGAAGAATCTCGACCGTATGATAAGTCGCCTGAAGGAGCGCGGCATCGCTGTGTTCCTCGTCGGCATGATGGCACCGCCGAACATGGGTGCGGACTATGCGGAGCGCTTCAATCCAATTTATCGGAAACTTTCGGAGAAATACGAAGTTCGGCTGTATCCCTTCTTCCTCGACGGGGTGGCGCTCGATGCGGGGCTGAAACTCGAAGACGGAATGCATCCGAATGCGAGAGGTATCGACGTCATGGTCGAAAAGATGGAAGCCGATGTCACAAATTTCGTCGGGACGATTTCTACTGTGAAGAAATAGGGGCTTGCGCGCTCATTGATTGCGTGATTCCGTGTAAGCACCTGCAAAAGATTCGGGGAGTGCTCGTTATGCCGAGACTGTTTACCGCCCTCGAAATTCCGCGCAATGCGGCGATGAGCCTTTCATTGCTGCGCGGTGGCCTCCCCGGAGCACGATGGATCGATGTGGAGAATTACCACATCACGCTGCGCTTCATCGGTGATGTCGACGGCCGCACGGCCGATGAAATCGTCGAACGCCTCGATCGGATCGACCGGCCCGAATTCCAGTTCCGCCTCGAAGGCATCGGTTCCTTCGGCTCGAAAAAACCGCATTCGGTCTGGGCCGGCGTCTCGCAATCGCCTGAGATGTACGCCCTGCAGGGTGAGATCGAGCGCATCTGCCAGCGCATCGGCCTGCCGCCGGATCCGCGCAAATTCATGCCGCATGTGACGCTGGCCCGGCTCAAATCCTCGCGGCTCGACGATGTCGTGCAATATCTGGCCGGGCGCGGCAACTTCCATACCGCGACCTTCACGGCGCCACGCTTCGTGCTGCTTTCGTCGCGCGAATCGGTGGGCGGCGGACCCTACCTGACAGAGGAAGTGTTCCCGCTGCACGAGGCACGTTCGACGCCGAGCGCTTCGAGCAGGCTGCTGCAGCCGGTCAAGAGCCTGGTATAGATCAGCTCGAAACCATCAGGGCCGCCATAATAGGGATCGGGAATATCCTCTCCGGTCCCAAGCGCGGCATCTCCGAAGAGCCGGATGGTCGCCTCAGGCGGCGCGATCTTTTCGAGCGCCGCCACATTATCGCGGTCCATGGCCAGGATCAGATCGAAATCCCTATAATCGCTGGAGCGGATTCGGCGGGCGCGTTGCCCGGAAATGTCGATACCGTTGCTTTGTGCGGTGGCGATCGAACGCCCGTCGGGCGGCTCGCCTTCATGCCAGCCGCCGGTGCCGGCGGAATCGATGGTGAAATGGCCGTTCAGGCCAGCCTCGGTGACGAGGTGGCGAAAAATTCCCTCGGCGAGCGGAGAACGGCATATATTGCCCATGCAAACGAAGAGGATACTGATAGGCGTCATCGGTAGACCTGTCGGAAGAACAAGAGGAGCATGGCATGAAATGGGAAAGACTGGAACGGGCAGCGGTCGAGGCGGAGCTGGCGGGCCTTGCCGGCTGGGCGCTCAATGACGCGGCCTCCTCGATCTCCAAGACATTCAAGTTTTCGAATTTCATCGAGGCCTTCGGCTTCATGACGGAGGCAGCGATCACGGCCGAGAAGCTCAACCATCATCCCGAATGGTTCAACGTCTATTCCAGGGTCGATGTGACGTTGAACACGCATGATGCCGGCGGGCTGACGGAGCTGGATTTCAAGCTCGCCAAGGCGATGGAGAAGGCGGCAGCGCGACGTCCGCGCTGAAGGCGAGGTCGATTGAAAGGGGTCGATTGAAAGCCTGGGCGCCATCACCATATGTTGGCAGGGACGAAAGGAAGTCAGGGATGGACGAGGTCAAATTCGGGGAAATCCTGCTGCCGGGCGACGAAGACACCCAGAGCCGGCGGGAGAAGACGGTGCGGCAGAAGTTCTGGCCGACCTTCCGCCGGGCCGTGCGGCAGATCCCGTTCTCGCGCGATGTCGTCGCCGGCTTCTACTGCGCGCTCGATCCACAAACGCCGACCAAGGTGCGAGGTGTGCTGCTCGCAGCACTCGCCTATTTCGTCATGCCGGTCGACATGATCCCGGATATTTTCGCCGTCATCGGCTTTTCTGACGACGTCGCCGTGCTTTCCGCCGCGTTCGCCATGGTGCGCGGCCATATCCGGCCAGGGCATTACGACGCGGCGGACCGCGTCCTCGCCGACCCACCCGCGGATACGATGAAAACCATTTGAAGGGCCGGCGCGCTTCAGCCGAGTTCCTGCTCCAGCACCTTGCGGAGTTTGCCGAAGGCAAGCCGGATACGCGATTTCACCGTGCCGAGCGGCAGCCCGGTCGATTCAGCGATCTCGGCGTGCGATTGGCCGAGAAAAAAGGCGGCACGCAGCATGTCGCGCTGTTCCTGCGGCAGTTGGCCGACCGCGGCACGGATCTTCGCGTCGCGATCGTCATTGACGATGATGTCTTCGGCGCCGATGTCGGCCGGCGGCTGCAGGGCCGGGTCCGTCTCGTCGAAAAGGCGGGCGTCGGCGCGGCGCTGCAGGTCGATCCGGCGGTTGCGGGCAATGCGAAAGAGCCAGGTCGAGAGTGAAGACCGCGTGGCGTCGTAGAGATAGGCCTTGTGCCAGAGCACGATCATGATCTCCTGAACCAGCTCCTCGGCCTCGCCTGATGTCATCTTCCGGCGCAACAGCCAGGCCTTCAGACGCGGGGCGAAATAGTCGAACAGGATGGAAAAGGCCTGCTGGTCGCGATCGTCTGCGACAGCCTTTGCGAGGGCAGCGAAACGCCGTCTTTCCTCGGCATCCATGTCGTCTCACGAGCCCCCTGCGGCGAAAATTTCGTCCCGGATTTCCAAAGTCTTAATGAGGTACAACGGATTTTTGAAAGGTCAAACTCTTGCCTGAATCTTTGTGTCTTAGATTCACCCGAACGGCCGGCCGGTGCCATCGGCGCACCGGCATCGCAGCCGATTTCAGCAAGGGGCAAAAGTCGTGGTCGAGCTGAAATGACACAGGCACATACAAATCGCAGCTGTTGTTGACCATTTGGTAACCTGAATTAAGTCAAAATAAAGCAGATCGTGATTAAGCGCCGCCCGCTCTGATCGCTTCGGGCCTTGAATCGCAAGAACCGGCAGGAATCCATGTTTGTAAAAAGTATCGTATCCGCCCTCGCACTCACCCTTGGTATGGCCGGAGTTGCGACAGCGCAGCAAGCCGCGCCGACCCGCATTCAGCAGTTTCAGGCATGGGGCGCCTATTCCTACAAGTCGGGCGCCAGCACCGTCTGCTACGTGCTGTCCGTGCCGACGGCAAAGCAGCCGGCAAGCGTCGACCACGGCGACAATTTCTTCATCGTCTCGCAGCGCCCCGGCCAGAACATCTCCTACGAACCCCAGGCGATGATGGGCTATACGGTGAAGGAAAATTCGAAAATCAATGTCGTCATCGACAACAAGACCTTCGTGATGTTCACCAAGGACAAGGCCGGCTGGGTCGAGAATGCGGCTCAGGAGCCGGCCCTCGTCGCGGCGATGAAGACCGGTCATTCGATGACTGTCAATGCCGTCTCGCGCAAGGGAACGGGCACGTCCTACAGCTATTCGCTCTCGGGCATCTCGGCGGCGCTGAAGCAGATCGAAGGTTGCAAGTAAGCACCTTTTTACCCAACGGAATTTCGAGGGCCGGCCTTGCGCCGGCCCTTGCTGTTTTCCATTTCTAGAGCCTTTCCTGGTTAGATTGAAGCATTCTGTTGGCTCAAACGGAGTCGGATGGTCGACCGGCCGGCGCGCGTCGTAGCCCGGCTCTACGGCCAAGCCGGCCGGTCGATCAGCCGGCCCGTTTCAGCCAACCCTCCCGCAGATTTGCCTGGCAAATCTGCAAGACTGAAAAACGCCGGACGCACTGACCGCTTCGCCACGGCGAAGCGCTGCGGCCGGTCGGCCGGGCATCTTTCCGCCAGGATCAGAGGCGATCGGCTCGGACGTACCATGGGGTATGCCCATCGCCAATCGCCTCTGCCCTGA
This sequence comes from Rhizobium sophoriradicis, assembly GCF_003939025.1. Classification (GTDB taxonomy): domain Bacteria; phylum Pseudomonadota; class Alphaproteobacteria; order Rhizobiales; family Rhizobiaceae; genus Rhizobium; species Rhizobium sophoriradicis. Next base: position 198,080 of record NZ_RQIH01000005.1, on the reverse strand, counting down.
CGAAAACCTGCTCCGGCAGAATGCTTCAATCTAACCAGGAAAGGCTCTATAGTGACGGGCCGGCAAAATGATGCTAAAGGCCGGGCCAACAGCGGACAGATCGCGATATCAGTCGCCGTTCCGCCATTCAATTTCTGCCAATGTGCCGTCATGCGCCTCACCTCTTCCGGCTTGTTCCTGAAGTCCGCGGGGCTTGCGGGGCGGTTACGTGTTCGAATTCGGGATCTAAAGACCATGTCCGTCATGGATGCGATTGATGTCACCAAGCCGCAGGCGCCGAACGTTTCTTACGGCGCCGAAAAGCCTTCCCTGATCGGGCTGTCGCGCGAGGAAATGGCTGCGGCCCTCAGGGAAAAAGGCGTGGCCGAGAAGCAGATCAAGATGCGCGTCGCGCAGCTCTGGAACTGGATCTATGTGCGCGGCGTCTCCGATTTCGATCACATGACGAATGTCGCCAAGGATATGCGCGAAATGCTGAAGCAGCATTTCACCATCGCGCGTCCCGAGATCGTCGAGGAGCAGGTCTCCAATGACGGCACCCGCAAATGGCTGCTGCGCTTTCCCGCGCGCGGTGCCGGCCGCCCAGTCGAGATCGAAGCCGTCTATATTCCGGAAGAGGGCCGCGGCACGCTCTGCATTTCCAGCCAGGTCGGCTGCACGCTGACCTGTTCCTTCTGTCACACCGGCACACAGCGGCTGGTGCGCAACCTGACGGCGGAGGAAATCCTGTCGCAGCTGCTGCTCGCCCGCGACCGGCTTGGCGACTTCCCGGATCGTGAAGCGCCGCAGGGCACGATCATGCCGGCCGAAGGCCGCAAGGTCAGCAATATCGTGATGATGGGCATGGGCGAGCCGCTCTATAATTTCGATGCCGTCAAGCAGGCCCTGCTGATCGCTACCGATGGCGACGGCCTGTCGCTGTCCAAACGTCGCGTGACGCTTTCCACCTCCGGCGTCGTGCCGGAAATCTTCCGCACCGGCGAGGAGATCGGCGTCATGCTGGCGATCTCCCTGCATGCGGTGCGCGACGACCTGCGCGACATCCTGGTGCCGATCAACAAGAAGTATCCGCTGAAGGAATTGATCGACGCCTGCAAGGCCTATCCCGGCCTTTCCAATGCGCGGCGCATCACCTTCGAATATGTGATGCTGAAGGACGTCAATGACAGCCTTGAAGACGCCAGGGGGCTGATCAAGCTCTTGAAGGGCGTGCCGGCGAAGATCAACCTCATTCCGTTCAATCCCTGGCCCGGCACCAACTACCAGTGTTCCGACTGGGAGCAGATCGAGAAGTTCGCCGATTTCATCAATTCGGCCGGTTATGCCTCGCCGATCCGCACGCCGCGCGGCCGCGATATTCTTGCTGCCTGCGGCCAGCTGAAATCGGAGTCCGAACGCATGCGCAAGACCGAGCGCCTGGCCTTCGAGGCAATGATGATCGCCAACCACGGCGCCGATGACTGATCAGCAAGTTTGATCCTCGCTACAATTCTCCTGCATTGATTTAAGCATGCGCTTTTCCTAATAGTGCCGCCAAAATCATTCAGGAGGACACCCATGCGCCCGATTCTGCTCGCTCTTGCCGCCACTTTGGCTCTTTCCCTACCCGCCAGGGCCGATAACGTGACCGTTGCCGTGACGGCCATCGTCGAGCATCCGGCGCTGGATGCGGCCCGCAAGGGCGTTCTCGATGTGCTGACGGCCGCCGGCTACAAGGAAGGCGAGAGCCTGAAATTCGTGTTCGAATCGGCGCAGGGCAATCCGGCGACGGCAGCCCAGATCGCCCGCCAGTTCGCCGGCGACGAGCCGAACGTCATCGTGCCGATCTCAACGCCGTCCGCCCAGGCCGTGGTTTCGGCGACGCGCGACATTCCCGTCGTCTTCACCGCCGTCTCCGACCCGCTCGGCGCCCAGCTCGTCAAGAACATGGACAAGCCCGGCGGCAACGTCACCGGTCTTTCCGACATGTCGCCGGTCGGCGAGCACCTGGCGCTGATCAAGGAAATCGTGCCAAAGGTGAAGACAATCGGCTATCTCTACAATTCAGGTGAGGCGAATTCCGTTTCGCTGCTCGCCGTGCTGAAGGCCGAAGCCGAAAAGGCCGGTCTGACGGTTGTGGAATCGGCGGCCACCAAGTCGGCTGAGGTTCAGGGTGCTGCCCGCGCCCTCGTCGGCCGCGCCGATGCGATCTATGTTCCGACCGACAACACCATCATCTCGGCGCTCGAAGGCGCCGTCGCCGTTGCCGAAGAGAGCAAGCTGCCGCTCTTCACCGCCGATACGGATTCGGTTTCGCGCGGCTCGATCGCCGCCCTCGGCTTCAACTACTACGATGTCGGCAAGCAGACGGGCGAAATCGTCGTGCGTGTGCTGAAGGGCGAGAACCCCGGCGAAATCCCGGTCAAGACCGCCGCCGGCAGCGATCTCGTCGTCAACAAGGCGGCTGCTGCCAAAATGGGCGTCACCCTGCCCGAGAGCGTGCTTTCGCGCGCCAACAAAGTCGTCGAATAATCGGCCATAGCTTCATTGACCTTTCACATTCAGCCGCTCCCGTTTGCACGGGGGCGGCTGTAGTATTACAAGGCTCCGGTTTCGCGACCGGCGGAACGGAAACAAAAGGGGCTGAAAGCCTTGAGCCAAATCGCATTCTGGGGGGCCGTCGAGCTCGGCCTGGTCTATTCCTTCGTCGCTCTCGGCGTCTATCTCGCCTTCCGCGTCCTCGATTTTCCCGACCTGACGGTCGATGGTTCCTTTCCGCTGGGTGCGGCGGTGACGGCGGTGCTGATCATCGCCGGCGTCAATGCCTGGCTTGCGGCGCTGATCGCCATGGCCGCCGGTGCTACCGCCGGCATGGTCACGGCGCTGCTCAATGTGCGCTTCAAGATCCTCAACCTGCTCGCCTCGATCCTGACGATGATCGCGCTGTTTTCCGTCAATCTGAGGGTGATGGGCAAACCCAATGTCGCGCTCATCAATGCCGACACGATGATCAGCCCGTTCTTCGGCCATGGCCTGCGCGATTTCTACGTGCGGCCGCTCTTCGTCGGCGTTCTCGTCATCGTCGCGCTCGTCCTGGTCTGGCGCTTTTTGGAAAGCGATGCCGGGCTTGCCATGCGCGCGACCGGCGCCAATGCGCGCATGGCCCGCGCCCAGGGCGTCGATACCAGCCGGCAGATCTATCTTGGAATGGCGATCTCGAATGCGCTGGTGGCCTTGGGCGGTGCGCTGTTTGCCCAGACCAACGGCTTTGCCGACGTCACCTCGGGTGTCGGCACGATCGTCGTCGGACTTGCGGCGGTCATCATCGGCGAGACATTGCTCGGGCGCCGCGGCCTGCTGATTGCCCTCATCGGCTGCGTGCTCGGCTCGATCCTTTATCGCATCGCCATCCAACTAGCGCTGTCGAGCGACGTTATCGGCCTGCAGGCCTCCGACCTTAATTTCGTGACGGCGGTGCTGGTCACCGTGGCGCTCATCCTTCCCCGCCTTCGTAGAGGTGCCGCATCGTGATCAGCGTCAAGGATATCAAGGTCGTTTTCGGACGCGGCACGCCGCTGCAGAAGCAGGCGCTGAACGGCGTCAGCCTGACCATCGAGCAGGGCTCCTTCGTCACCGTCATCGGCTCGAACGGCGCCGGCAAATCGACGCTGCTCGGCGTGCTCGCCGGCGATGTCATCCCGAGCGAGGGGCAGGTGCTGATCGGCAAGACCGAGGTGACGCGCAAGTCAACGGCGGCACGCGCCGGTCTCGTGGCGCGCGTCTTCCAGGATCCGCTGACGGGAAGCTGCGGCTCATTGTCGATCGAGGAGAACCTCGCTCTGGCGGCCCGCCGCGGCGAGAAGCGCGGGCTTGTGCCGGCACTCGGCGGCAAGAGGCGCGATTATTTCAAAGAGCGGATCGCCGAACTCAATCTCGGGCTGGAGAAACGGCTGAAGGACCGCATGGATCTGCTCTCCGGTGGGCAGCGGCAGGCCGTTTCGCTCGTCATGGCGACACTTGCCGGTTCCGAAGTGCTGCTGCTCGACGAACATACGGCCGCGCTCGATCCCGGGATGGCCGAGTTCGTGATGAACCTCACGCAGAAGATCGTTGCCGAGCGCAAGCTGACGACGATGATGGTGACGCATTCCATGCGCCAGGCGCTGGATTACGGCCATCGCACGATCATGCTGCATGGCGGCGAGATCGTTCTCGACGTGGCGGGCGACAACCGAAAGAACCTGCAGGTCGAGGATCTGATCGCCATGTTCCGCAAGATGCGCGGCCAGACGCTCGACGACGATGCTTTGCTGATTGGCTGAACCCGACAGTGGGCTGAGTGGCTATGCCGACAGCGGGCTGATCGGCCAGCGCCGACCGCGATTATTTCGCCTGGGTGAGCAGGATCTTGGCGGCGAAGATCGAGAAGACGCCGGCAAAGGTATAATCCATGCCGCGCAGCACCCTTCTGTTGTTCTGCAGCCAGGAAGCCAGCCAGTCGGCGGCAAAGACGACGGCGGCATTAACCGGCATGCCGACCAGGATGAAGCAAAGCCCGAGGAAAAGCAGCTTCTGCGTGACGGCCGGGTCGCCGGCACTGACGAATTGCGGCAGGAAGGTCATGAAGAAGATGATGACCTTGGGGTTCAAGAGATTGACCCAGAAGCCCGACGAGATGTTGGAAAGGGCGGTGCCCCTCTTATCCTCGACCTTGGCGACAGTGAGCTTCGAGCCGAAACGGATCGCCTGGACGGCGAGCCAGAACAGGTAGGCGGCGCCGCCGGTTTTCAGGATCAAGAAGGCGGTCGGCGAGGCGGTGATCAGCGCCGAAATGCCGAACGCGACCAGCATCGTGTGAACGACGATGCCGAGGCTGGTGCCGACGACGACGAAGAGAGCCGCCTTCTTGCCCTGGGCCAGCGAACGGCTGATCGACAGGGTCATGTCCTGCCCCGGGGTTGCCGCAAGCAGCAGCGTAGCGGCGGCGAAAGCCAGAAGGGTCGGCAGGCTGGGCAGGAAATCCATGGGCGTACTCTGAAAGCCGGGAAGATCCGACGATTTCTTACCCGGCCTTCAGAAAAATTACCAATCAAACCTTGTCATGCGCGTTGCACTAAACTTGATTCATGCAAAGCGCGTTCGCTGCTTGGTTCATGCATGTCATTATCCCGGGCGACTGAGCGCCGATCATTTCTGCTCCAGGCAGGCCTTGAACTTGTCGGCATAGTCCTTGTGCCAGCGCGACAGCGGCGGCCGGTTCTCGATGATGTCGCCCATTGCCCAGGCCATGCGGCGTTCGTCGACTGAACGCGCAACGTCATTGTCTGGGCAGAGGATATAGAAATCGCCGCGTTCGAGGCTTTCCACCATGAATTCAACCGTCTGCTCCGGCGTCCAGGCGCCGGCGGGCTTTTCCGCGCGGTCGCCCTTGGTAAGGCCGGTGAAGACGAAGCCGGGGATCAGCAGATGGGCGGAGATCTTTCCGCCTTCGATGTTGCGCAGTTCGTGCTGGAGCGCCTCGGTAAACACCTTCACGCCCGATTTCGAGATATTGTAGGCCGGATTGCCGGGCGGCGTGGTGATGCCTTGTTTCGAGCCGGTGTTGATGATGAGGCCTGGCTCGCCATGCGACAGCATCTTAGGGCCGAAGGTGCGTGTGCCGTTGATGACGCCCATCAGGTTGACGGCAAAGATGTGGTCCCAGTTCGCCTGCGGGCTGAAGATCGAGGTCTCCGGGCCGATGCCGGCATTGTTCATCAGCACGTGCACGCGGCCGAAACGCTGGAGCACCGCGCGCTCCAGCGCCTCCAGGGAGTCCCGGCTGGCGACGTCGGTCTCGACCGCCATGACATCTTCTTCGCCGGCAATGGCCTTGAGTTCGTCGGCGGCTGTTGCCAGCCGATCGCCGCCGAGATCGGCGATGACGATGCTCATGCCTTGGCCGGCGAAATATTTCGACGCGGCCAGGCCGATGCCGGACGCGCCGCCGGTGACGACCGCAACATTGGATTTCTTGAAAATGTCTTGAATATTCGTCACGGGCAGCCTCTCCTCGAGCATTGTTCGGACGATGGCGAATATGGGCTCCGCTTTCGCGCTGTCAAACTCTATCGCGCCGGTGGCGCCCCACTTGCCCTTGCGTCACGCGCCAATCTCGCTAAAAGTGCCGCGATACCGGGTTTTCGCCGGCCTTTATGCAACGGACCTCATCATCATGGCATCATACAAAGACGTGAAGAAAGTCGTGCTCGCCTATTCCGGCGGCCTCGACACCTCGATCATCCTGAAGTGGCTGCAGACGGAGCTCGGCGCCGAAGTCGTCACCTTCACCGCCGATCTCGGCCAGGGCGAAGAGCTGGAGCCGGCGCGCAAGAAGGCCGAGATGCTCGGCATCAAGGAAATCTACATCGAGGATGTGCGCGAGGAATTCGTGCGCGATTTCGTCTTCCCGATGTTCCGCGCCAATGCCGTTTACGAAGGCGTCTATCTGCTTGGCACTTCGATCGCCCGGCCGCTGATTTCCAAGCACCTGATCGATATCGCCCGCAAGACCGGCGCCGATGCGATCGCCCACGGCGCGACCGGCAAGGGCAACGACCAGGTTCGTTTCGAGCTGTCCGCCTATGCTTTGAACCCCGACATCAAGATCATCGCGCCGTGGCGCGACTGGGCTTTCAAGAGCCGCACGGAGCTGCTGGCCTTCGCCGAACAGCATCAGATCCCGGTCGCCAAGGACAAGAAGGGCGAAGCGCCGTTCTCCGTCGACGCTAACCTCCTGCACTCCTCCTCCGAGGGCAAGGTGCTGGAAGACCCCGCCCAGGAGGCGCCGGAATATGTGCATATGCGCACGATTTCCCCGGAAGCCGCGCCCGACAAGGCAACGGTGATTAAGGTCGGCTTCCGCAAGGGCGATGCCGTCTCAATCAACGGTGTCGAGATGTCGCCGGCGACGCTGCTGGCCACCCTCAATACCTATGGCCGCGACAACGGTATCGGCCGTCTCGACCTCGTCGAGAACCGCTTCGTCGGCATGAAGTCGCGCGGCGTCTACGAAACGCCAGGCGGCACGATCCTGCTCTCGGCGCATCGCGCCATCGAATCGATCACGCTGGACCGGGGTGCGGCCCATCTCAAGGACGAGATCATGCCGCGCTACGCCGAGCTGATCTATTACGGTTTCTGGTTCTCGCCGGAGCGCGAGATGCTGCAGGCGCTGATCGACAAGAGCCAGGAGCATGTCGAAGGTGAAGTGACGCTGAAGCTCTACAAGGGCAATGTCATGGTCATCGGCCGCGAAAGCGAAAAGTCGCTCTATTCCGACAAGCTCGTCACTTTCGAGGACGACCAGGGCGCCTACGACCAGAAGGACGCAGCCGGCTTCATCAAGCTCAATGCGTTGCGCCTGCGAACGCTCGGCAAGCGGAACCTCGCGAAGTAATCACAGGTTTTCGAACCAGATATGCGCCCGCCGGCTCTGCCGCGCGGGCGTTTTCGTGGACGCAGCGGCAATCGATCTCAAAACGTCTGAGTTCACCGGATGCCTCGCGTGGGGATAATTGAACAAAATCGTGTCGACGCCTTTATCTGCCTTGAAGGGCTACAAAGGCCGGAACCATGGATGTCAGGCAGACAATCGACGCGTTCGAACAGTGGTTCCGAACGTTTGTCTTCAGCGAATGGACGCTCTACCAATTCGGGATTGTCGCCGTCGGTTACGTCGCAGCGTCGTTCCTGGCATCACGCACTGAACCCGCGTTGGAAGCGAAAGCCAGGCGCATCAAAGGCAATCCGGACCTCTTGCGCGTCATAATCGCTTTCATGCGGCGCTTGAAGTGGCTCTTTCTTGCGGTATGGCTGTGGCTTGCAAACATCGCTCTCACTCAAAACACCTGGCCGTCGCAACGGTGGCTCGTCTCGACTGCCCTGACGCTGACGGGGGCGTGGTTCATCATCTCCGTACTGACCAAGATTATCCATAATCCCACCTTGTCGCGTACGGTCGCAATCGTCAGTTGGAGTTACGTCGCGTTGTACGCGCTCCGGCTTGACGGTCCGGTGCTCTCCGCGCTCGATGGCCTAGCCGTCAATCTGGGGGCTGTGCGTCTTTCACTCCTTCTTGTGCTGAAAGCGGTCGTCTTGGCCGTCGCGCTCATCTGGGTAGCGGTTCTCGTCGGCAATGTCCTGTCCCGTTGGGTGCAGAGGTCGGGCGATCTTTCGCCATCGATCAAGGTCCTGATCAGCAAGTTCATAAAAATCGGCTTGATCATGATCGCCGGCGCAATTGCCTTGTCAGCGACCGGCATCGACCTTACCGCATTGACCGTTTTTTCCGGCGCAGTCGGCGTCGGAATAGGCTTCGGCCTTCAGAAAGTCGTATCGAACTTCATCTCGGGGATCATCATCCTGCTCGATAAATCCATCAAACCTGGCGACACGATCACGCTCGGCGATACTTTCGGTTCGATCCGCGATTTGCGCTCGCGGTTCGTCTCGGTCATCACCCGTGACGGCAAAGAATACCTGATCCCCAACGAAGACTTCATTTCCCAACAGGTCGTCAACTGGTCGTTCTCCAGTGACTATGTCAGGATCGATGTCGACTTCGGTACGGCTTATGACAGCGATCCCCATGAAGTCGCCAGAATCGCAATCGCGACTGCCTCTACGGTGGATCGCGTCGCCAACGATTACAGGGCGCCGGTATGCTGGCTTACCTGCTTTGGCGCTTCGTCGCTTGATTTCCGGCTCCGCTTCTGGATCTCCGATCCCGCAAATGGTCTGACGAATGTCAGGGGCCAGGTTTTGATGGCGCTTTGGGACGCGTTCAAGCAAGCCGGCGTGTCGATCCCGTTCCCGCATCGGGAAATCATCATGAGGACGCCTGTCGAGATCAAGCAGTCGCGCCAGGACTAAGCGGGGATATTGACCCCGCCGGCAAATGCCGGGCCGGGCAGGTCCTTTGTTGCTGCATTGACTAGGCGACGGCTGCTTCGAGATAGAGCCTGACGTCACGGCGACGCGGTCCCCAGCTCTCGGCCGAGAGCGGCAGGCCGACGAAGTCGGCAATATCAGGGGCGGCCTTGGCGGGATCAAGCCGTATTTCTTCATCTTGATCGGTGACGGCAAAGCCGTCTTCCGTCTGATCGAGACAGGTTACCGCCAGCCCGGCTTTGACCGCAATACCGCCGCGATCCGACGTCAGATCATCTGCGATGGCCTTGCGGAGCGTAAAGAGATCGAGCGGGGCGAGCCTCAGGCTACCTTGCCATTCGTTCGGCGCGTTGGTGGGGTCGACGACATTGACGCCGGGGAGCGTTGGAACCTCCCCCTTGAGCGGCCCTGCACCGTGGCGGGTGGTGTAGCAGCGCGTCGCATACACCGCGCCCAACTCTGTGACACCGGCTTCGGCGGCGATCGCGAGTATATTTGTTAGCCCAGTATTCGAACGCGTGACGTGAGGAAATACGCCACGGTTCTGATCGAGGCATAGGCCTTGTGCCGCCTCGAAGATGACGGATGCGCGTTCGCACAGCCGTCGGTCGGGCCAGAGGGTGACGTGGTCGCGATAGGCGGCGCAATCCGCCTCGAAGCCGGCGATGGTGATTTCGTCAGCCAATACGGCAGCCAGTTCTTCGGGTAAGGCGGTGATGCCGAGCGCGGCGAGCCGTCCAGGCACCCAGCAGTCGCGGATCGAAACAAGACGGGCGTGCAGATCGGGGCGGAACAGATCCTTTGTCGAAAGGGCGAATTCGGGCTGCAGGTTGCGCTCGATCGTCTCGCCGAAGCCGAGGCCGCAGCTTCCGTGGCGGGCAGTGCCCCGCGCCAGTTCCACGGCCTGGTTAATCAGGACGTCGAAAGGCGTGGTGATCAGGGCGCGCGGGTCGCTGCTGATCTGAGGCTTCGCACCCCGCTCATTGAGGGCGGACAACTCGTCGAGAAACAGCATCGGGTGAGCGACGAAGAAGCGGCTGAAATGCGTGGCGGCCCCGGCAAAGCTGCCCGAGCCGATATGGTGGAAGACATGGCGGCGGCCGGCGGGATCGACCACGGTGTGGCCGGCCTGAGCACCGCCATTGCTGCGAACCACCACGGCCCCCGGCGTGGCTGCGGCAAGGCGGTCGACCATCAGCCCCTTGCCTTCGTCGCCATAAAGCGCGCCGATCACGGCCTGTGCTTGGATACTCATTATTCTGCTCCTCAATGGCCCCGGAGCGTCGCGCCGGGGCAGTTAGAGTACCTGGCTTAGAAGAATGGCAGCAGGCGCCGGCTTGGGCGTTCGCCGATGGCCTTGGCGACCACTGCCGCCGCCGCGTCCGGCCAGCTGGCGGCCACATCGGCGGCCTCGCGGCCTTCGGTAATTTCGATGATGGAAACCACCAATTCGGCAATGCGCCTGTGATCATCGAGTACGAAGGTGCGGCCGGGCAGCAAGGGTTGCCAGCTCTGCAGCACCCGGCCGAGCCGCGTGGCCGCATAGCCTTCACGGATGACGATGTGGAAGACTTCATAGGATCTCTGCGCCATCGCAAGACATTCTTGTGCGCTCAGGCCGCGCGGCGGTTCGACGCCGAAGATGCGAGCGATCTTGTCGGCGGCCAGGCCGTTGTGAACCGGCTCGTCACCGATGGTGAAGAGATAACCCTTGCGGCCGCGTCTTTCGAAGGCATCGGTCGAGGTTTTGAGGGCTGCCAGGAGGTGAGCGGCGCTATAGCTTTCGCCGTCATTGCCACCGCCATTGCCCTCCAACCACAAGGCGCGGATCTGGCTGGCAAGCGAGATGTCCGCCTCGAACTGGGTGGCCTGCAGCGGTGCCGCATCGGTGAACGCGTCTCCGACCGCTGCCACCATAATGTGCGGATCGGATACCGGCCGGCGATCGTAAATCTCCGATGTCAGGGTAATGAGCCCGCCGCGCATCAGCTCGTGGGCGATCATGCCCATCGATCCGGTCACATCAGCGGCCAGAATAATCGGAGTCGATTGCGGGTTGTAGGCGCTGTCGCGACTCTCTCGAGTGGAAAAGCGCGCCGGATCGAACCGCGGATTGATGCCGGTGGCCCCGAATACTTCGGCTCGACTGCGGCCATCCACATGGCGTGCGTTATAGGCCGCCCAGTCGGCCGTGCTGAAACGTCCCATCCCCATGACATACTCCTTTGCTGTTGCTTGGTGGGCGGGCGCGGCTCTTTGTCCGCTGTCCCGTTACTCCTTATATAGAATTGCAATTTGCATTTTGCAAGTTGCTATTTGCAAATTGTCATTCTTTCGATTGGCCGCTATGAGGGCTAAGAGGACGGCAGGAACATAGAGATGGCAGAGGCTGAATTCGCACGACCGATCGTGACGGTCGACATCGTCTTGCTGACGCTGCACGAGGGAAAGCTATGCGTGGCGTTGCTTCAGCGTCCTGCCGAGCCGTTTGCCGGCGTTCCGGCGCTGATCGGCGGCTATGTGCACACAGACGAGGACGCCGACGCCGAGGCGGCGGTCCGGCGCATCCTCAATTCCAAGGCGGGGCTCGAGGGCATATTCTTCGAGCAGCTCCGGACCTTCGCATCGGCGCGACGAGATCCTCGCGACTGGTCGGTGTCGATCGCGTATTTTGCGCTGGTCCCGCGGGGGGCTTTGGAAGGCAGCGCCAGTCTGCTGGAGTTGCGGCCAGTCGAAGCCGCTGGCAAGCTGCCCTTCGACCACAATGAAATCGTGGATGCCGCGTTGGCGCGGCTGCGCGGCAAGGGCGCCTATTCGACCATTCCGGCGAGGCTGCTTCCCGTCGTCTTTACGATGTCGGAACTGCAGGCGATTTATGAAACGGTGATGGGCGAACGGTTGGACCCAAGTGCCTTTCGCCGCAAGATCAACGATCTGGATCTGCTCGAAGTCGTCGAGGGCGAAAAGCGACAGACCGATCGGGCCCGGCGACCGACGACGCTCTACCGCCTGAAAACACCGGTTGCCGTGTTTGACCGAAGAATTTGAACGGATCAGTCGGCCCAACTCGCCGAAGGGCGATGGGCTGAATGTCGCCCTACGCCCAGCAGGTCACTCATGCGCAAGCGATATCTTTCCCGATGCAAATTGGCGGTCGTAGAAAATCCTCACTGACAGAACAACGCCGGCGATCAGGACAACCACCCCAGCGACTTCGATCGGGGTTGGCCAACGAGCATGCACGACAAGTCCCCCGATGACACCGAAGGCTGTTTCCGAAACGATCAATTGCGCAGCCAAGGCAACGGGCAGGCTTCGTGATGCAATGTTCCAGGCCCAGACGCCGCCTACCGTTGCCAGCAGCGCGAAAGATGCACCCCAAACATATAAATTGCCGGCGGCGCTCCAGCCGAATCCCAATGCTGGGAGCTGGAACAGATCCATCGCGGCGCCGACCGGATAGAAGGCCAGCATCAAGACGCCACCGCCGGTCAATATCAGGGCCGACCACACACCGGAGGGCACTTCCGGTCGGGCGGCGAGGGCAGCCTGATTGGCGAGAGCGAACCAGACCCAAAGTCCCACGGCAGCGAGCGCCAGTGGCACGCCTACCCACAAGGATCTGACGGAATTCAATCCTTCAGCCGTGAATGCCGTGCCATTGACGAGAACAAGGCCGACCAGCACCAGCGCCAAAGGCATCATAAGGGAGCGCCACGGCAATGATCCCTCACGCTGATTGCCAATGACCATCAATACGATCGGCACCAGACCGAGAAAGGCCGGAGCGATGACGGGGCCGGCAAAGACGGCCGCTCCCGTGACCGTCAGGAAGTAACCGACATATCCGACGAAGGCGAGCCAGATGGCCTGCAGACAGTTCCGCAGCATAAGATGGCGCGTTGCACCTTTCTGCGAAAACAGAATGTAAAGCCCGACGAGAGCCGAGACGACATGACGGACGAGCGCAAAATCAAAGGTGGAATAGTCACCGATGATGAAGGGCACAACAAAGTTGAGCGAAAACGCGAAAGCCGCAAAGAGAGCGGCCGACACGCCGACATAGAAGAGTCTGTCCACAATGTTCACCCTTTTGAAGTTGCGTCACTGTACCTTTGATCTTCGTGAGGCCCGGCAGCTTTGATTGGCAATCGGGCGGGACACTTGATCGAATGGGTGAAAATTTACCGGCCACAGGCATGGGCTGGTACCCAGTGAAAGTGAGAGCCACCCTCTCGATGCGCTTGGAATCGGCAGACTATCTGCGTCGTCGGGGCCCGAGGCGAATGGCCGAACCGCCTATCCAGCAGAACCGATTTCTCCTATCCTGAACATCGAGGCTTCTAACCGTCGGGGCATTATGGATCGGCTTGATGCAATGCGGGTTCTGCTTGCGGTGGTTGATGCCGGGAGCTTGTCGGCAGGTAGCCGTAAGCTGAACGCACCGTTGCCGAGCGTCAGCCGTAAGGTCGCCGATCTGGAGCGATACCTCGGCACCAACCTCATCATCCGAACGAGCCGCAACCTGCAGCTCACGGATGCCGGTCGCGATTATGTCGAGGCGGCGCGCAAGATTATCGCCGATCTGGAGGAGGTCGAACGCAGGGCGTCGGGCGAATATCAGATGCCGCGGGGACTGCTGACCATCACGATGCCGATCGAGTTCGGCCACCGCTATGTTCTGCCGATCGCACTCGACTTCATGAACAAGCATCCAGAGGTGACGCTGAATGTTCTTTCGCTCGACCGCTCCGTTCATCTGGTCAATGAGCAGGTCGATGTCGCGATTCGACTTGGTGAGTTGGTCGACAGTTCGCTTTACGCCGTGAAGGCCGGCGAGTTCCGTCTGCTGACCTGCGCCAGCCCGGCCTATCTGGAACGGCATGGCATTCCCCAACATCCCACCGAGCTTGCTGATCACGATGGCATCATGTTCCACAAGCGGTCGTTCTTTTGGAGTTTCGAGATCGGCGGAAAGTCCGTGGAGGTGTTGCCACGGAGCAGGATCGAGGTGAACACGGCGGCCAATTGCGTTGACGCCGCGCTGAATGGGGTCGGGATCGCCCGCCTGTTCGACTACCAAGTTCCGGAGGAGGTGTCCTCGGGCGCGCTCGTGCAGATCTTGAAGGACTATGACGGCGAGCCCAAGCCGATCCACATCGTCTATTCGCGTCAGGGCTTGCTTGCACTCAAGGTGCGCGCCTTCATCGATTGGGCGCTCCCCCGGCTTCGCGCGGCCTGCGGCAGCTATGGCGATGCGCCGTCACCGAAATGAAGCGTCCACTTCTTTGACTACGGCCGCGGCGAAGCGTGGCCATTGTCATATTGATGGTTGCTCTTAGAGCATGATGCTGAACAGTGTGAGCGGTTTTCGGACGACATCATGCTCTAACTCTTTAGTTCTAGACGTCACGGATGACGCGATCGACCTGAGCCTGAAGGCGAGGACCGATCAGCAGGATGGTGGGAATGACGATAAGATAGGCAATGCTCCAAGAGCGGAGCCACGTCAGGACGAACCCCTTCGAGAAGCCCAGATTGAGCGCGAGCAGCGTGAAAGAGATCAGGCCTGTCGTTACGACACCCATCGACAGAGCGAAGACGATCTTGCGTTTAAAATGCGTGTTCATGTCGGTCTCCCGGACGTATGTGAAAGCGGGATCGCTTCAGCGGTCGCGATTTCGGTTGATGCCCTGAAGATCGCGCAACTCCGGCGCCGGCGGTAGCGAGAGAAAACGAGAGGCTCACTCTCGCTTCTGCTCACTACCGGACCGGTCTTGCGAAGCTCATCTTCCCTGTCATCGCAGTCCAAGGCCCATTGATCCTGGGCTCGCAAGTCGGCCGCTGCAATCTCGCGGGCTGAAATCCACAAGGAGTATCCGAATGTCGACAGTCATCTACACAGGCAAAACCAGCACCACCGGCGGTCGCGACGGCGCGTCGCGCAGTTCCGATGGACGTCTCGACGTGTCCAGGCGCGGCTGAATGCGAAGCTGCCGGGCATCGACCCGGATCTCGCCAAGTCCCTGGTCGAGCGTGCTCACCAGCTCTGCCCTTATTCCAAGGCCACCAGCGGCAACATCGCCGTCGAGCTCAACGTCGCCTGACCGGTTTTCGATCAAGGCCTTCCAACCCGATATCGCGCCGGCGCACCGAGAAGATGTGGGCTAGGACCGGCGCGAACACCAGAGGATATTATCATGACCACGATCACAAGAACGCTCGCAACAGCAGCTTTGCTGCTGGCCGCCGTCACACCCATCCAGGCGCAAACGGCTACGCAGTTCCTTCCCATCAAGAACGAGCCCGCACCCAAACTCGTCGTAGATCAGCCGCTTGCGGGACCGCTCGCCAGCCGCGCGGTGGCCATCATTCCCTATCGAACCGAGAATTTCCGCATCCTGCCAATCTTTGGCGCCAGCGCCAGCGACGTCTCGCCGAGGGCCGGTCACCTTCATGTCAGCATTGACGACCTGCCTTGGCGGTGGGCCGATGCGGGCGGCACCGGCGCAATAGTAGTTACCGCCCTGCCGCCAGGTGAGCACAAGGTGCTCATCGAAATGGCCACACCGGAACATGAAGTGCTGGGCGGAAAGGTCGTGAAGTTTTCCGTACCGGCAATCGACAGCACGCAACACTAAAGCACGTCGCGATCTTTCAGTTTCGCTACCCGCGCTTTAGCTAGGTCTTTATTTTCTCGCATGTCGTTATCGCAAAACCGCTGGGTACCTTTGCGCTTTAGAGGCCAATTCGGTGGTGGCTACTTGAGCCGGAAGCCGTTGCCATGCCCTTGACGGATGCCGGGGATGACTTACTCTGCCTCAAGCACCCTCGGAGCATTCCATGACGCAGTCCCTGCTGTTCGGCGCCTTCCTGGCGGCGCTTTTCTACGTGCTCATCCCCGGACCCGCCTTCCTGCAGCTGCTCGGCATCGGCGCCGGGCAGGGGCGTAAGGCCGGGGCCTTCTTCATGATGGGGCACCTGGTTGGGGATCTGATCTGGTCGTCGCTGGCGCTGATCGCGATCGTCGGCGCGAAGACGATCGGGACTTTCGTCTTCGATCTGCTCGGCCTCGCCTGCGGTTTCTATCTTGCCTGGATCGGCTGGAGCGCGGTCAATGCCAGGCCGAAAGCGGAGGGGCAGCCGCTTGTCATGGTCGAGCGGCCGTTTCGCCGCGGCCTGATCTTCGGCGTCACCAATCCGAAGGGTTATCCGGTGGCGCTCGCCACATTCACCGCGCTGGTCGCCGGCTCCGCCGGCGCGCTCCATTTCGAGGCGTTGCCGGTGCTTCTCGGCGTGTCCTTCGTCGGTTTCGTGACGGCCGACATCATCCTGATCGGCATTATCGGCGCCGGCGTGGTGCGGCGCTTCTATCGCGCCCACGAACGGCTGATCGTGCGCTGCTCCGGCGTCCTCTTCATGGGCTTTGCCGCCCAGGCGCTATGGCACGCGACGCCCGGCCTCATCGGCTGGCGCAAGGCCTGATTCAGCCATCCAGGAAATTGACGATCGATTTCAGCGTCTGAACTTCGTTGGGATCGCCGATCGACATGGCGACCTGCAGCTGGTTTTTGTAATAATCGAGGAAATTGAAGCTGGTGCCGTCGGTGACACTGGAGAGGTCGAGGATGTTGCCGAGCGGATCGATCGCGTGCATCGGCAATGGCTCGGAGATCGCGGCATAGGTGTTCTGATCGATCAGACCGCTGTCGAAGCTTTGGCGCGCGTAAGTGCGCAGCTCTCCGGGGCTGACCGCAGTAAAATCAGGCCCCTCGTCGGGATTGTCTTCGATCTGGAACGAGACGGGGGCCGGAGCTTTGATCTCGATGTGAATATCGGCAGTCTTCGAATTTTTTGCGTTATTAGGGTTGTTTTTAAATAGCAAACTCTGAGAAGACCGCAGGGAAAAAATTTCCATGTCGCATGTCCCCTGGCAGGAAGATCGCCGGAAAACTAGCGCTTGTGCATGATTCGCGTCAATCGTTAACAATTGGTTAATTTGCGCGCGACGAAGCTTGTCCACCAATTTGGCTGACGTGCATCAGGTGGCCGCCGCAACATACCAATTCCATGGCGGCTCTCCTATATTGAACCATCCATTCGCATACCAAAAGGAATTCTCCCATGCCTTCTCCCCATGATTTCAATCCGGCGCTCACCAATTGGGACGGTCTCCACGGCCTGCCGCGTTTCAACGCCATCGACGATGGCGATTTTGCTGCCGCCTTCGACGCGGCGCTGGCCGTGCACGAAAGGGAAATCGACGAGATCGCCGGAAACAGCGATGCCCCGACCTTCGACAATACGGTCACGGCGCTGGAGATTGCCGGCGATGCGCTGTCGCGCGTCTCGGCGCTGTTCTGGAGCAAGGCTGGGGCGCATACCAACGATGTCATTCAGTCGCTGGAGCGCGAGATTTCGCCGAAGATGTCGCGCCACTATTCGAAGATCGGCATGAATGCCGCGCTGTTCGCCCGCATCGACACGCTCTGGGAGAACCGCGAGAGCCTCGGCCTGACGCTGGAACAGAAGCGGGTGCTGGAACGCCATTGGAAGGGCTTCGTCAAATCGGGCGCCAAGCTTGAGAAGGCCGAGCAGGAGAAGCTTGCCGCGATCGACGAAAGGCTTGCCGGCCTCGGGACGCAGTTCGGCCAGAACGTGCTCGCCGACGAGAACGCTTGGGCGCTGGTACTTTCCGACGGCGCCGAACTCGACGGATTGCCGGAATTCCTGCGCGATGCGATGGCGGCGGCGGCGCGCGAGCGCGGCGAGGAGGGCAAATATGCCGTGACGCTGTCACGTTCGGTCATCGAGCCGTTCCTCACCTTCTCGGAGCGTAGGGATTTGCGCGAGCAGGCCTTCAAGGCCTGGGTGGCGCGTGGCGCAAACGGCGGGGAAACGGACAACCGCAGCGTCATCAAGGAAACGCTGGCGCTGCGCCAGCAGGTGGCGAGCCTGCTCGGCTACGGCAATTTCGCCGAGCTGAAGCTCGACAATACGATGGCGAAGACGGCGGATGCGGTGAACGGCCTGCTGAAAGCGGTCTGGGCGCGGGCGGTGAAACGCGCCGGCGAGGAGGAGATCGACATTGCGACGCTGATCGCCGAGGAGGGCCGGAACCATGAGGTGATGCCCTGGGACTGGCGCCACTATGCCGAAAAGATCCGGACGCGGAAGTTCGATTTCTCCGAGGCCGAGCTCAAGCCCTACCTGCAGCTCGAAAAGATCATCGACGCCTGCTTCGATGTGGCCAATCGGCTGTTCGGCATCCGTGCGATCGAGATGAAAGGCGTGCCGGCCTATCATCCCGATGTCAGGGTTTTCGAAATCAGGGACCGTGACGACAGGCTGGTCGCCCTCTTCCTCGGCGATTACTTCGCCCGCAGCTCGAAACGATCAGGCGCCTGGATGAGCTCGCTGCAGTCGCAGCACAAGCTCGAACTGAAAAACGGCCGCCATGGCGAGTTGCCGATCATCTACAATGTCTGCAACTTCGCCAAACCGGCCGAGGGCAAGCCGGCGCTGCTGTCGCTCGACGACGCCCGCACATTGTTCCACGAATTCGGCCATGCGCTGCACGGCATGCTTTCCAACGTCACCTACCCCTCGGTGTCGGGCACCGGCGTCTCCCGCGATTTCGTCGAATTGCCCTCGCAGCTCTATGAGCATTGGCTGACGGTGCCCGCCATCCTCAAGGAATATGCCGTGCACTTCGAAACCGGCGAGCCGATGCCGCAGAAGCTGCTCGACAAGGTGCTGGCCGCCCGCACCTTCAACGCCGGCTTCAACACCGTCGAGTTCACCTCGTCGGCGCTTGTTGATATGGCCTTCCATACGCGCGAAGTGGTCGAAGACCCAATGGCGGTGCAGGCCGAGGTGCTGGCCGAGATCGGCATGCCGAAATCAATCGTCATGCGCCACGCGACACCGCACTTCCAGCATATCTTCTCCGGCGGCTATTCGGCAGGCTATTATTCCTACATGTGGTCCGAGGTGCTCGACGCCGATGCCTTCGCCGCCTTCGAGGAGACGGGGGACGCCTTCAATCGCGAGATGGCGCGCAAGCTGAAGGAAAATATCTATTCCGTCGGCGGCTCGGTCGATCCGGAGGACGCCTACAAGGCCTTCCGCGGCAAGCTGCCGAGCCCGGATGCGATGCTTGTCAAAAAGGGACTTTCGACCTTCGAGGAATTGACAGGCAGCGACGCCTAAGACAATTTGATGACAGACTGTGATGCGGCGGGGCGACGGCCTTGCCGCAGCTTTTGCGCGTTCCCCTCTTTCGCAAACGCAAAAAAAACTGTATGGACGCCCCAAACCAATAGGCGCGTCCTCAAGAGCGTGCGCCGCAGCCTCAGAGATTTCACATATGGCACTTCGCAATATCGCGATCATCGCGCACGTTGACCATGGCAAGACGACCCTGGTGGATGAGCTTCTCAAGCAGTCCGGCTCGTTCCGCGAAAATCAGCGTGTCGCTGAACGCGTGATGGACTCGAACGATCTCGAAAAAGAACGCGGCATCACCATTCTCGCCAAGGCAACCTCGGTCGAATGGAAGGGTGTCCGTATCAACATCGTCGATACCCCCGGCCACGCCGACTTCGGCGGTGAAGTCGAGCGCATCCTCTCGATGGTGGACGGAGCGATCGTTCTCGTCGATGCCTCCGAAGGTCCGATGCCGCAGACGAAGTTCGTCGTCGGCAAGGCGCTGAAGGTCGGCCTTCGCCCGATCGTCGCGATCAACAAGATCGACCGTCCGGACGGTCGCCATGAAGAAGTCATCAACGAAGTCTTCGACCTCTTCGCCAATCTCGACGCGACCGACGAACAGCTCGACTTCCCGATCCTCTACGGTTCGGGCCGCGACGGCTGGATGAACGTCAATCCCGAAGGTCCGAAGGATGAGGGTCTTGCGCCGCTTCTCGACCTGGTGCTCAAGCATGTTCCGGAGCCGACCGTCGAGGAAGGCCCG
The DNA here is from genome assembly GCF_003939025.1 of Rhizobium sophoriradicis. Classification (GTDB taxonomy): domain Bacteria; phylum Pseudomonadota; class Alphaproteobacteria; order Rhizobiales; family Rhizobiaceae; genus Rhizobium; species Rhizobium sophoriradicis. The sequence continues at coordinate 178,195 of NZ_RQIH01000005.1, read as the reverse complement.
TTCCGCATGATCGGCACGATCCTTGAAGCCAACCCCTTCCTCGGCCGTATCATCACCGGCCGCATCGCATCGGGCTCGATCAAGCCGAACCAGGCCGTCAAGGTTCTCGGCCAGGACGGCAAGCTGATCGAAACCGGCCGAATCTCCAAGATCCTCGCCTTCCGCGGCATCGAGCGCACTGCGATCGATGAAGCCCATGCGGGCGACATCGTCGCGATCGCCGGCCTCTCCAAGGGTACCGTTGCCGACACCTTCTGCGATCCGGCCGTCTCTGAAGCCATGAAGGCGCAGCCGATCGACCCCCCGACCGTGACCATGTCCTTCATCGTCAACGACAGCCCGCTGGCCGGCACCGAAGGCGACAAGGTGACCTCACGCGTCATCCGCGACCGTCTCTTCAAGGAAGCGGAAGGCAATGTTGCCCTGAAGATCGAAGAAGCCGAAGGCAAGGATTCGTTCTACGTCTCCGGCCGCGGCGAACTTCAGCTCGCCGTGCTCATCGAAACCATGCGTCGCGAAGGCTTCGAGCTTGCCGTGTCGCGGCCGCGCGTCGTCATGCACAAGGATGAAAGCGGCCAGCTGCTCGAGCCGATCGAAGAAGTCGTCGTCGACGTCGACGAAGAACATTCCGGTGTCGTCGTGCAGAAGATGTCGGAGCGCAAGGCCGAAATGGTCGAGCTGCGTCCGTCGGGCGGCAATCGTCTTCGCCTGCGTTTCTATGCACCGACCCGCGGCCTGATCGGCTACCAGTCGGAGCTGCTGACGGATACGCGCGGCACGGCGATCATGAACCGCCTGTTCCACGACTACCAGCCCTATAAGGGTGCGATCGGCGGCCGCGTCAATGGCGTGCTGCTCGCCAACGCAGCCGGCGAAGCCGTCGCCTATGCGATGTTCAACCTGGAAGATCGCGGCCCAATGATCATCGAGCCGGGCGAAAAGGTCTATGCCGGCATGATCATCGGCATCCACTCGCGCGACAACGACCTTGAGGTCAACGTCCTGAAGGGCAAGCAGCTCACCAACATCCGCGCCGCCGGCAAGGATGAAGCGGTCAAGCTGACGCCGCCGATCCGCATGACACTTGATCGCGCGCTGTCCTGGATCCAGGACGACGAGCTGATGGAAGTGACGCCAAAGAATATTCGTCTGCGTAAGATGTATCTCGACGCAAACGATCGCAAGCGTTTCGAAAAGTCCAAAGCGGCTCTCTGAGGGCCTGGAAATATGCCTTGATAACCCCGGCCACTGAGCCGGGGTTTTTTATTGTGCGCTGCGTCGATTCCGACTTGTGACAATCGTTAAAAAAGCGTTAAATTTTGCCTGTCGTCCACATGTTAAGTCTGTGGGCAATCGGGCCGAATGCGTCATCGCGTATGGTTAATTGCCCTCGGCAGGACCAGAGTAAACGTTATGAAGACGTTGTCGATCGATGTCCGGCGGGCCGAACCGCACGATGCCCGAGCCATTTCGGAAACCCACAGGCTTGCCTGGCAGCACACCTATGCGGGGATTATTCCGCATCGCGCCCTGACGCAGATGATTGAGAGGCGCGGCGAAAACTGGTGGCGCAAGGCAACGCGCGGACCTGCGACATTGCTGGTTCTCGATGTCGCCGGCACGGTCGCCGGCTATGCGACGCTCGGGCTCAACCGCGCCCGCGCCCTGCCGCAGGAAGGCGAGATCTACGAGATCTATCTTCGCCCTGAATATCAGGGCATCGGTCTCGGCCGTATGCTGTTCGGCGAGGCGCGCCGGCTGTTGAAGTCGCTCGGCTGCAACGGGCTGGTTGTCTGGTGCCTCGAGGAAAACGAGACCGCCAGCCGCTTTTACCGCCATCACGGCGGGATCGATTTCTGCGAAGGCATGGAAAATTTCGACCACAAGCAGTTGAAGAAAATCGGCTTCATCTGGAACTGAGCCGCCCAGCCTGCAGTCCGCTCATCTCCTACTAGAATTTTGATGTGGTTGGCTGCCGACGTCATCACGCATTGGTGATCTCCAATGTTGCGTTGCCGCATGAAACTGATTATCTGGCTGCGAGCAATTCAACCTCGCAGGAGTTTCGTATGCGCATCGACGCCGTTTCCATCGGTAATAATCCCCCTGAAGACGTCAACGTTATTGTCGAGGTTCCGGTCGGCGGTCATCCGATCAAGTATGAGATGGACAAGGACGCCGGCACGCTGGTCGTCGACCGCTTCCTCTATACGCCAATGACCTATCCGGGCAATTACGGTTTCGTGCCGCACACGCTGTCGGAAGACGGTGACCCGATCGACGTGCTGATCGCCAGCACCCGCCCGCTGGTTCCGGGTTGCGTCATCAACGTGCGCCCGATCGGAGTCCTGAAGATGGAAGACAACTCGGGCAAGGACGAAAAGATCATTGCTGTGCCGTCGCCGAAGCTGACGCTGCGCTATGAGAAGGTGAAGGATTATACCGACCTTCCCGAGATCACGCTGAAGCAGATCGAGCACTTCTTCGAGCATTACAAGGATCTGGAGCCCGGCAAGTGGGTGAAGATATTCGGCTGGGGCGATTCCGGCGAAGCCGGCGCCCTTATCCTCGAGGCCATCGGGCGTGCCAAGAAGGCGAAAGGCTGATCGTTCAGCCTGAAAGTTTTTCGAGCTTTTGTGCCAAATCCTCCGGGTCACCCTCGATCCGGAGGATTTTTTTGCGCGCGGTTTCGCCGGAAACGAGGCTGACGCTGGATTTGGCAACGCCGACCGATTGGGAAACGAGCGCGATCAGCGCCTTATTGGCCTTTCCCTTTTCCGGAACGGCGGTGACGCGCGCTTTCAGATAAGTCTCGCCTTCGCTGTCCGTCTCAATGCCATCGAACGCGCCTCGCCCGCCATTCGGCGTCAGCCGAACAGTCAGGCGCAGATGATCAGCGAAGAGCCTCCAGGGAGGGCTCAAGAGACCAGCGGATAAACGGTGGTCCAGAGGAAGGTGCGCAGAAAGAAGATGATCACCAGCAGGATGATCGGTGAAATGTCGATGCCGCCGAGGTTCGGCAGCCGACGACGGATCGGCTTCAGCACCGGCTCGGTGACATTATAGAGGAACATGCCGACCGAATTGACGAACTGGTTGCTGGAATTGATGACGTTGAACGCATAGAGCCAGGAGAAAACGGCGCTGGCAATCAGGATCCACGTATAAATATTCAAAACCAAATCAATGGTTTGAAACAAGGCAAACATCGTCGTCTCCAATTGGTTGTTGACAGACATGTAGACATTGGCAACTAAACGAGCAAGTGCCGTGTGGGAACGCAGGGCAAATCATGTTTAACGGGCGGCCTTTGCAACCATTTCGGCGCCCGCTTCCTCGGACAAGGCTCATGTCGTTTTCGCCCACCGAAGACCGTTTTGCCGCGTTCCGGCATTCGTCTTACACCCGCTTCTTCTTTGCCCGTTTTCTGCTTTCTTTCTCGCAGCAGATCGTCAGCGTCGCCGTCGGCTGGCAGATGTACGATCAGACGGGCAAGGCGATCTATCTCGGCCTGATCGGCCTGGTGCAGTTTTTGCCGTCGCTGCTGCTCATCCTCGTCACCGGTTCGGTGGCCGACCGGCACAATCGCCGGGCCATCGCAGCGCTATGCTCGCTGGTGAGCGCGCTCTGCGCGCTGGCGCTGCTCATCATGGCGGCGACCGACACTTTCGCGCCCTGGCCGGTCTTTGCGGTGCTTTTGATCTTCGGCATCGAACGCGCCTTCATGTCGCCGGCGGTGCAGTCTCTCGCACCCAATCTCGTGCCGGAGCATGCCGTTTCAAATGCAATCGCCTGGAATTCATCGTCCTGGCAGCTTGCGGCGATCACCGGGCCGGTGATCGGTGGCCTGCTCTATGGTGTCAGCGCGACGACCGCCTATACAGTGGCGGTGATCTTTTCCATTCTCGGCGCGGGCCTTCTCTTCATGATCCCGAAACCGGAGCAGAAGACGGTGGGTGAGGCCAAGAGCTGGGCGATGATCCTCGGCGGCTTCAGTTTCATCCGCGCCGAAAAGGTCGTGCTCGGCGCGATCTCGCTCGATCTCTTCGCCGTGCTGCTCGGCGGCGCCACGGCGCTGATGCCGATCTTCGCCCGCGATATTCTGACGCTCGGCCCTTGGGGCCTCGGATTGCTGCGCGCCGCACCGGGGCTTGGAGCCATCGTCATGGCGATCTTCCTCGCGGCCTATCCGCTGAAACATCGCGCCGGCATCTACATGTTCATCGGTGTCGCCCTGTTCGGTATCGGCACCATCATCTTCGGCGTCTCGACCAGCACCGAGGTCTCAATTGCCGCACTCGCCCTGATGGGGGCGGCCGACATGATATCGGTCTATGTGCGTGAGAGCCTGATCGCGCTCTGGACGCCGGATCACCTGCGTGGCCGGGCAATGCGGTCAACATGGTCTTCGTCGGCGCGTCGAACGAGCTCGGCGAATTCAGAGCAGGCACGATGGCATCGATCTTCGGCGCGGTGCCGGCAGTCGTCATCGGCGGTATCGGAACGCTAGCGGTCGCGGCGATCTGGGCTTCGAGTTTCCCGAAACTGCGCCGGATCGATTCCCTCGACGCGCCCAGCGCATCGGCATAGAGCATTTCCTGGTTAGATTGAAGCATTCTGCCGGAGCAGGTTTTCGTCAGGGCTAGAGCGCGGTTGCCGGGCCGCGGCGGTCTATGCGGAAAGGGTGATCGGGGAGGCGGCTTTCGCCGTCTTGCCTTCGAAGACGATATCGAGAAATTCAGTCAGCCAGGCTTTCAGCGGCGCGTCGAACAGCATGCGGCCTTCGAGATGTTCGCGGCCTTGCTGAGCGTTCGGCAGGATGAAGCGATGGGCGCCGTGGACGACCCAGCGATGCATCATCACCCGGGTAAGTTCGGCATGGAACTGTAGACCCCAGGCATTGCCTTCGTAACGGAAGGCCTGGTTCGGGTAGGCATCGCCTTCGGCCAGCAGATCGGCGCCGTGCGGCAGCTCGAAGCCTTCGCGGTGAAAATGATAGACCATCTTCGGCCAGTGCATCAGCAGGCGGCCCTTCTCGGTCGGGTGCAGCGGATACCAGCCGATTTCCGTCGAGCCATCGGAATTGGATGCCACCTTGCCGCCGAGATGACGCACCAGCATCTGGGCACCGAGGCAGATACCCAGAAAGGGACGTTTCTCCCGTAGCGGAACCTCGAGCCAGTCGATTTCCTTCTTGATGAAGTCATCCGGATCATTGACGCTCATCGGCCCGCCGAAGATGACGGCGCCGGCATGGCCTTCGAGAGTCTTCGGTAGAGCCTCGCCGAGGACCGGGCGACGGATATCGAGGCAGTAGCCTTTTTCGACCAGCAATTGGCCCACACGGCCGGGGCTGGACCGCTCCTGATGCAGGACGATGAGGATCGGGCGCAGGTCGCGGTTCGGGTTTTGCTCAGTCGGCATCATCTTGTGCAACCTGGACATCCGTGACCCTGGCGGCGGCCTCCTGCCGCTTCTGGATGCGTTCGCGTGAGGAGACCCCGAGCAGATCGGCGATCCGCCAGATGACGTGGTCCTCCATCTCGCTGCGCTCGCCATCGGCATAAACGATGTCCCAGAGGATGCCGATCAGTTCCAGCCGTTGCTCGGTGTTGAGATGGCGCTTCAGGTCGGCGGTGAAGCGATAATAGTCGACGGCCGAGCTTTCGGCTTCGAGGCCGGCGGCCATCAAAGCATCGAGCTGCTTGCCCTCGAGCGAATACTGCTCCTTCAAGAGCTTGCGTAGCCGCTTCTTTTCGCTGGCCTTGATCTGGCCGTCGGCCTCCATGACCTGCATACAGAGTGCTGCCACTGCGATGCGCGGATCATCGGGAGCAAAGCCTTTTTTCGGACGGTCGGCGGTGAGGTTCTGAAAAAATGCCTGAAAGCGTTCGAACATGCGGTTGTCGTTCCATTTCAGAAAAGGCGGAGCCGTGTCTTGGGGTCCGGTTCCGCCCTGGAATCGCGAACGCCGGGATCATCAGGCAATCCGCCGAAAAAGGGCTTTGCCTCGTTCGGTGCCGGCGCTTTATCGCCGGTGGGCTTCGGCTTTGCCGGCGCCGGCGCGGGGCGCACAGCCTCGGCGATCGTTGCGGCCCGTTCCAGCTCGATGATGCGGTGATCGTTGACCGGGCTTTCGGACCTGACGTCATGCAGAGGCGGCAGGGTCTTCAGAGCGGTTTCGATCGCGGCGGGCGCCGAACCGTCTTCGAGCCGACCTTCGATCTGGCCGAATGGCGCCTTCCATTCGAAGGCGTCAATGCGGCCCGTCACCGGCGATACCGGCAGCCATTTGTCGGAGACGAAGCCGTCCGCCACCCAGGCGGGATCGCGCGGAGCCTTCAGCGCCTGGGCCAGCCAGTGGCGCACGCGGCCCTGATCGCCGGTCTCGGCCTCCTCGATGTCGGCAAGCAGCAGGAAGGCGGCTTCGCGCGGCTCGATGCGCGCCGCCGCTTCCGCCTTGGCCCGAGCCTTGGCGAATTCCTGCGCGTCGAGCGCGGCCTGGGCGACAACGAGGAGGGATTCGACATTGTTCGGGCGCAACGCCTCCAGCCGCTCGGCGCGCTTCAGCCGGTCGAGCGTGGAATCGCCGCTGCGGGCTCTGACATAGGTCTGGCCGATCTCGGGATGCGGCGCCGATTTCCATGCCTGTTCGAGGATCGAAGCGGCCTTGCGCAGGCCGTTTTCGCGGAACAAGGCCTTGGCGGCAATGAGGGCGGCCGGAACAAGGCCGGCGGCGAGCTTCAGCGCCTGCAGCGCGTCGTCGCGAGCGCCGGCGGGGTTGCTTTCCAGCCGCTCGCCGGCGCGCGCCGTCAGGAGCACGGCGTGCAGGCGGTTGGCTTCCGTCTTTTCGACGACGCGGGCGGCCTTCTGCTGCTCGAGCAGCCGGATCGCATCGTCCCAGTTGCCGGCCTGGCTGCGATATTCGAGCGTCGCCTGAGCGGCCCAGGGCAGATAAGGCGCGTTGTCGGCGGCCTTTTCGGCATATTGGCGGGCGGCCTCGTTGGCGCCGAGACGGCGGGCCTCGAGATAGAGGCCGCGAAGGCCAAGCTCGCGTGTTTCCGGATCGTTGGCCATGGCCTCGAACTTGGCGCGCGCCTCATCGTGGCGGCCTTCGATCAGCGCAGCCTGAGCCTCGAGCAGGTTGATCAGCGGCTCCTGATCGGCGCGGATGAGACCGCGCGAGCGCGCCGCCATCTTGCGGGCGAGAGTGGCATTGCCGGCGCCGGCGGCGATCAGGCCCGTCGACAGCGCCTGATAGCCGCGGTCGCGCTTGCGGGCGCGGAAATAGCGCGTGACGGAATGCGGCGAAGTCCAGATCAGGCGAACGAACCACCAGACGATCATCACGGCGGCAATCAGAGCGATGATCGCGCTGACGGCGACGATCAGCTTCGTCTGATAGATCTGACCCTCCCAGATCAGCGAGAGATCGCCGGGGCGATCGGCAAACCAGGAGAAGCCATAGGCGAGAAGCAGCACCAGGACGGCGAAGACGACGAGTCTGATCATGCTCTCACCCCTCCTTGCCCGTGCCGGCGACGGCCTTCGACAGCGCCCCGCCGACCAGCTCTTCGACGCGGATGCGCGCCTCCAGCGACTGCTTGAAGGCGGCGGAGGCCTGCTTTCCGGGAGCCGGCAGAGCATTCCATTCGGCGGAAGCACCGGACAGATCGCCGTTCTTCACTTTGTCCTCCAGGCGGGCGGAGATGGCTTCGACGCTTTCGCCCTCGATATTGCCGACGGGACGCACGGTCACCAGCGACTTGGCGCTCGCCATCAGTCGGTCCGACCAGCTCTGGTTCGGATCCGGCTGATTGACGGCCTCGACGATCGCGGTGGCAATGTCGGGAACCTGACGCACGAGCTCGGCGCGTGAGGGAATGCCGGTCTCGGCAAAGCTGCGCAGGTCGGCGACGGCAGGATCGTCGGGAGCGACGCCGGCGAAAGCATCAAGTTCGGCGAGGAAAGGGCCGCCGCGATCGATCGCCGCCTTGAGGGCGGCTGCCGCGATCGCCCGGGCGACGGCGACATCCTGGCGCGGTTCGTTCAGCTTCTTTTCGGCCTCGTCGAGGCGCTTGGCGATATCGGCGCCATCGCTCGTCTGCTGCTCGGAGGACTGGGTAAGTGTGGCGCGCAGCTGCTCGACCTGGCCGCTCAGCTCCGCAATCTTCTGGTTGAGCGCCTCGACATTTGCCGGGTCGCCCGACGGCGCCGCCGCGGCGTTCTTCGCAGCCGTTTCCAGCGCCGCAATGCGCGTCTCAAGCGCGCCGTCATCCGTGCTTGCGGGATTGGCGGCAAGGTTGGCGACGGTCTGTTTCAAGCCGTCGATCTCGCCGGAGAGATCGGCGATCTCAGGCGAGGCCGTCTGCGGCGCCGATGAGCCCGGAAGGTATCCGGCATATTGGATGGTGCCTGCGCCAAGCAACGCCACGAGACCGCCGAAGATGCCGGCGGCGATGAGACCGGAGGCGCCGGCGCCTTTTGACGCGGGCTGTTCGGCAGACGACGTGAAGGAAGGTTCGGCGGCCGCCGTGGCTTCCTCCGGCGCTTCCGCCTCCGGCTCGCTCTGAAGCTCGGGCTGCGACGCCGCTTCGGTTTCGGGCGGCAGATCGGCATCGGCGGCGGTGCTGTCGGCCTCGCCGGCATCAGTGTCCACCGGCTTTTCGGTATCGGCTACGGAGGCGAAATCCTGAGAATCGAGGTCGATCGTGACCGGCTCGTCGGCGCTCTTGGAATGGCGTGGCGGGGTTCCCGATACCATAAGGTCCTCTTTATCCTGCATTGCAACGAAACTAGACAGTGATGCTAGTTAAGGGAAGAGGTTAGATCAAATTTGGGCAGCTGGAGCATTCAAAGCAGCGACAAAAGGCTTATCTCATCCGGCATCGAGGAAATCGCCACAGTCTCTTTCAGGGAGGCCGGAATCGCCTGCGCTACCGCCTCGCTGAGGCAGAGAAGGCGGATTCCGCCCTGTTCCGACAAAGCCGATCGCAGCTCTGCCAGCTGAAAGAAATCCTCGGCCGTCTGCCGGGAATAGAACAGAACGGCATCCAGGCGATGGCCGGAAAAAATCGCCTTGATGTCGGCCGGGCCGGGAGCGACCGGCAGCATGCGATAACATTCGGCGACGGAAAAGCGGATGCCGAGTTCGCGCAATCTGCCTTCGAAGGTTTCTGCGCGCGGCCTGCCGGCGAGGTAAAGCAAGTCCTCCACGCTTTGGGCGCCGACGAGATCGGCGAGATCGCGGCCGTTGCCCGAAGATGCGGTGACGGTTCGGAAGCCAAGGCGCCGCGCCGCTTGCGCCGTCGTCTCGCCGACCGCAAAAATCGGGCGGTCTAGGTGCGGACCAAGTGTCTCGCCGAGAGCCGACAGGACCCTCATGGCTTCGGCGCTGGTCACCGCGATCGCTCCGCGGGTGGCGGCAAGCGCGCTGGCGGCTGCGGAACTGTCATGTTGTGGCCGACGCAGTGGCAGTAGCAGCGGCTCGTGGCCCATGTCGCGCAGACGTTGAGCGGTTTTCTCGGCCGAATGTGCGGGGCGGGTGACGAGCACGCGCATGACTGCTTCAGTGCCAGTCGTCGAAGAAGGCGCTGCCAGCCCTTGCGCGCACGTCCTGGCCGGCGCGGGTGCCGAGCGCGGCCGCATCGCGACGGTGGCCGTCGGTCGTCACCGCATGCTGGCTGCGGCCGTCGGGCGTGATGATGAGGCCGGAAAAGCGGATGAGGTCGCCCTCGCAAACGGCATAACCGCCGATCGGCGTGCGGCAGGAACCGTCGAGAGCGGCGAGGAAAGCGCGTTCGCAGGAAACGGTGTCGAAGGTCGCGGCATCGTTGACCGCCGCCAGCAGATCGTCGATCCTCGTGTCGCCGATCCGGCTTTCGATGCAGATCGCCCCCTGCGCCGGCGCCGGCGGGAAAGTGTCGGGATCGAGGATATCGGTCAGCACTTCGACCTTGCCGAGGCGTTTGAGGCCGGCGAGCGCCAGCAAAGTCGCATCAACCTGACCTTCTTCGAGCTTGCGCAGCCGGGTTTCGACCGAACCGCGGAAGGTTATGACGTTGATGTCGGGCCGCATGCGGCGGATCAGCGCCTGCCGGCGCAGCGACGAAGAGCCGACGGTGGCGCCATGCGGCAGGTCGATCAGCTTGGGCGCGGTGCGGCCGACGACGGCGTCGCGGATATCCTCGCGTGGCAGATAGGCGGCGAGATGAAGGCCGTCCGGCAGGTGCGTCGGCATGTCCTTGGTGGAGTGCACGGCGAAATCCAGCTCGGCCGAGACAAGCTTCTGTTCGAGCTCCTCGGTGAAGAGGCCCTTGCCGCCTATCTCGGCAAGCGACCGGTCGGTGATGCGATCGCCCTTGGTCGACAGCACGACGATCTCGAACATCTCTTCGGGCAGGTGATGCGCCGCCATCAGCCGGTCGCGGGCCTCATGCGCCTGGGCGAGCGCCAGCGGGCTGCCCCGCGTACCGATCCGGAAAGGTTTTGTTTGCATCCGCTCTGTTCCGTTGTTACCGGAATTCTCGTAAACGGGTTTCGGTTCCATCGCAATCAACGAACAGGCCTCATGGTTCCCTTTCTGCGCATCCTCGGCATCGAAACAAGCTGCGACGAGACCGCCGCCGCGGTTGTCGAGCGCGATGCGGAGGGGCATGCCAATGTGCTGTCGGACGTCGTGCTTTCCCAGCTCGACGAGCACAGCGCCTATGGCGGTGTGGTGCCGGAGATCGCCGCGCGCGCCCATGTCGAGGCGCTGGACGAGCTGATCGAGGAGGCGCTGAAGCGCGCCAAAGTGTCGCTGGCCGATGTCGACGCCATCGCCGCCACGTCAGGCCCCGGGCTAATCGGCGGGCTGCTGGTGGGATTGATGACCGGCAAGGCGATCGCCAAGGCCGCCGGCAAGCCGCTCTATGCGGTCAACCATCTCGAGGGCCATGCGCTGACGGCGCGGCTGACCGACGGGCTTTCCTTTCCCTATCTGGTGCTGCTCGTCTCCGGCGGCCATACACAGCTCATCCTGGTGCGCGGCGTCGGACAATATCAGCGCTGGGGCACGACGATCGACGATGCGCTCGGGGAAGCCTTCGACAAGACGGCAAAACTGCTCGGCCTGCCCTATCCCGGCGGCCCGGCGGTGGAACGCATGGCGCGGGACGGCAACGCCGGTCGCTTCGATTTTCCGCGGCCACTGGTCGGCGAGACGCGGCTCGATTTCTCCTTCTCCGGCCTGAAGACGGCGGTGCGGCAGACGGCGCAGGAGATCGCGCCGCTCAGCGATCAGGACGTGTCGGATATCTGCGCTTCGTTCCAGCGGGCGATTTCACGCACGCTGAAGGACCGCATCGGCCGCGGTCTGCAGCGGTTCAAGACGGAATTTCCCGTCATCGGCGAGAAGCCGGCGCTCGTCGTCGCCGGCGGCGTCGCCGCCAATCTCGAACTGCGCGGCACGCTACAGGCGCTGTGCGACAAGAACGGCTTCCGCTTCATCGCGCCGCCGCTCAGTCTCTGCACCGACAATGCCGTGATGATCGCCTGGGCAGGCCTGGAGCGGATGGCCATAGGTATTGCGCCCGATCCGCTCGACGTGCAGCCGCGCTCGCGCTGGCCGCTCGACTCCAAGGCGGAGACACTCATCGGTTTCGGAAAAAGAGGGGCCAAGGCATGAGCGAAAAGATCGCCGTTGTCGGATCAGGGGCTTTCGGCACGGCGCTCGCCGCCGTTATCGCTCTTACCGGGCGGAGCGCGGTGACGCTCGTCGGGCGCGATCCGTCGCTGATCGCCGATCTGAAGGCCGAACGGCTGCATGATGCGGTGTTGCCCGGCATCCCGCTGCCCGAGTCGCTGGAGTTTTCGGCCGAGGCGGATGCGATCGCCGGCGCCTCCATCGTGCACTTTGCCATGCCCTCGCAAGCCCAGGCCGACGCCGCGCGGCAATATGGTCCCTACCTCTCTGACGATGCCGTCGTTGTCAGCTGCGCCAAGGGCATCGAGCGGGCAACCGGCAATCTCCTGACCGACATGCTGGAACGCGAACTGCCCGACCATCCGGTCGCGGTGCTTTCCGGCCCCGGCTTCGCCGCCGATATCGCCAAAGGCCTACCGACGGCGATGGCGATCGCGGCCGGTGACATGGAGACCGCGGAGCGGCTGGCGCAGGCGATCTCCGGCCGGACCTTTCGGCTCTATGCCTCCGACGATCGGATCGGCGTGCAGCTCGGCGGCGCTCTGAAGAACGTTTTGGCGATCGCCTGCGGCATCGTCGAGGGCGGCGGTATCGGCGATTCGGCGCGTGCGGCGCTGATTGCGCGCGGACTTGCGGAAATGTCACGCTTCGTCGTTGCCAAGGGCGGGAAGGCGGACACGGTGCGCGGGCTTTCCGGTCTCGGCGATCTGGTGCTGACGGGAACGAGCCATCAATCGCGAAATCTGCGCTTCGGCATCGCGCTCGGACGCGGCGAAAAGGTCGATCCCTTGCAAGGGGCGCTGGTGGAAGGCGCACTTGCCGCCTCCGTCGCCGCGCGCCTTGCGGCGGAACTTTCGATCAGCATGCCGATCACCGATGCCGTTTCCGCCATCATCGACGGCAAGCTCGACATATCTGACGCCATCGAGCAGTTGATGACGCGTCCAATCACCACCGAATAGGAGAATAGACATGCTTTTCGCCCTTCTCTGCAAGGACAAGCCGGGACATTTGAACGTCCGCATGGAGACGCGGCCGACGCATCTCGAGTATCTGAACGGGCTGAACGCTGCGGGCACGTTGAAGATTGCCGGCCCATTTCTCGATGACGAGGGCAAAGCCTGCGGCAGCCTGATCGTCGTCGAAGCGGAAACGAAGGACGCCGCACGTGCGCTTGCCGATGCCGATCCTTACGCCAAGGCCGGCCTGTTCGAAAGCGTCGAGGTCAAGGCCTTCAACTGGGTCTTCAACAAGCCGGAGGCGTAAGCATGGCGCACTGGCTCTATAAATCCGAACCCGCCTCCTGGTCCTGGGAGCAGCAGAAGGCTGCCGGTGAAAAGGGTACGGAATGGACCGGCGTTCGCAACTATCTGGCGCGCAACAACATGCGGGCGATGCAGATCGGTGACAAGGGTTTCTTCTACCACTCCAATGACGGGTTGGAGATCGTCGGCATCGTCGAGGTCTGCGCTTTGTCGCATCCCGATTCCACCGCCAAGGGCGATCCAAAGTGGGATTGCGTCGATATCCGCGCCGTCATGGACATGCCGAAGCCGGTGACGCTGAAGGACGTCAAGGCGAGCGAGAAACTCGCCAAGATGTCGCTCGTCACCTCGATGCGCCTTTCGGTGCAGCCGGTGACCGACGACGAATGGGCCGAGGTCTGCCGCATGGGCGGGCTCGACAATCCGCCGCGCTGACACCTTTGAAAACCGATCCGGAAGCCTTCATCCGCGTCAATACCAGCCTGATGGCGCCGCCGCATGTGCCGGAGATTTCGCTTCATCTCGCCAGCGAGGCGCATGAGCTCTGGCTGAAGACGGAGGAGGAGCTGGAAGCGATCGGCCTGCCGCCGCCCTTCTGGGCTTTTGCCTGGGCGGGCGGGCAGGGACTGGCGCGCTACATCCTCGATCATCCGGAGATGGTGCGCGGCAAGCGCGTGCTGGATTTTGCCAGCGGCTCCGGCCTCGTCGGCATTGCAGCTGTCATGGCCGGTGCGCGTGAGGTGACGGTCGCCGATATCGATCCCTGGGCGGAGACGGCGATCCGGCTGAACGCCGAGGCCAACGGCGTCTCTCTCGGATTTACCGGCGCCAATCTGATCGGACAGGATGTCGACGCCGATATCGTGCTTGCCGGCGACGTCTTTTACGACCGTGCCTTCGCCGATGCGCTCGTTCCCTGGCTGACGAGGCTGACGGCGGAAGGCATATTGGTTCTGGTCGGCGATCCCGGGAGAAGCTATCTGCCACGGGAACAGCTGGAATTCTGTGCGGCCTATCAGGTGCCGGTGACGCGGGCGCTGGAGGACAGCGAAATCAAGAAGACGACGGTCTGGCGCTTCGGCTCGATATCTTAAGGCCGGATCACGCAGACATTGGCCTCGTAGCTGCAGGGATCGTCCTGGACGGCGACGTCGATGACCTTCGCTTTCGGCGCCAGCGGCACCGGCCGGGCTGAGGGATAATACCCGTAGCCATTGCCGCCGACATAAGTCCCGCCATCGATCTGATAGGCATAGGCGCCGGCATAGGTGTCGCCGCTGTCGCCACCCGGCGGCTGCGGCGCGATGATGATTAGGCTGCTGCGGGCGACGCGATTTGTCGCCGGGTACGAAAACTGCTTCAGGAACGGCATCCGCTCCCTGCCGTGCCGGCGAACGTGGGCGCTATCGAACCTGATGCCGCGATCGCGCCAGCCGAGGCGTTGGCCGAGAAACAATCCATTGTGCAAGGCGTGGCGGTGGCCAAGGAAGCGATGATCGGCGAAGCGATGATCGAGACGGCGCTCGCCGGCGGCGGCAGGCAAGGCGACAAGCGCGGCGAGTGCAAGCAGGGCGACTGCAGACGGACTGCGAAACATGGATGCCGGCCTCCGGAATTTCCGATCGTTAACAAATCGTTAATGCCAGATTGCGCCAAAAGCCGCTGCTTGTCCATGCGCCTGGGGAGAGCGGCATAAATATTGAGCCGAAAAGACCAGTTTTCTGAGCGCGGTTCAGCTTTCGCCGAAGTGCAGATAGGCTCTAACCTTTTGTTCTTACGCAATTCCGGGCGGAAAACCGCGTCGCAGTTTTTCTGAAACTGCTCTCACCCGCAAACTTAGGCGTAACCCGAATCGATTAAATTAAAAGCAGACAGCGATTGTGCTTGTCGTCGGGCTTTCCGGTGAGTAAACGTCGCAATTGATGCAACGCACACAGAGAATTTTGTCATTCGTGTGGTTGACTGAGCATGCTCCGAAATCCGGGAGCGCAGAGAAGCCGCCGCGAGGTTCTGATGGCGAACGTGACAAATAACCGGCCCCTATCGCCGCATCTGCAAATTTATAAACCTATTCCCACCATGGTCATGTCGATCGTTCACCGCATTACCGGCGGTGCGCTCTATGTCGGCACGCTGCTCGTCGCCTGGTGGCTGATCGCGGCGGCAAGCGGCCAAGCGTCGTATGATTGGGCCAACTGGGTGCTCGGCAGCCTTCTCGGCAAGCTCGTGCTGCTTGGCTACACCTGGGCATTACTGCACCACATGCTCGGCGGTTTCCGCCACCTCATGTGGGACCTCGGCTATGGTTTCGAGAAGGAAGTCTCGACCAAGCTCGCCATCGCCAACGTCATCGGGTCGCTCTGTCTGACCGTACTGGTCTGGGTGATCGGCCTCCTCATTCGCTTCTGAAGGTCCTCTCATGGATATGCGCACCCCCCTCGGCAAGGTTCGCGGGCTTGGCTCCGCCAAGGAAGGCACGAGCCATTTCTGGCGTCAGCGGCTGACCGCCGTCTCCAACATTCCGTTGATCCTCTTCTTCGTCATCTTCATGATCGCCTATGCCGGCGCGCCCTATGCGGATGTGGTTCGCGCCCTGTCGAACCCGTTCGTCGCCGTCGTCATGGGCCTGATGGTGATCTCGGGCGTCATCCATATGAAGCTCGGCATGCAGGTCATCATCGAGGATTACGTGCATGGCGAGTTCGGCAAGATCGCGCTGCTGATGCTGAACACGTTCTTCGCGATCGTGATCGCCGGCCTCTGTCTCTTCGCCATTCTGAAAATCGCATTTGTAGGATAAGCTCGCTATGGCACCGACTTCACCCGCCCAGAATGGCAAGGCCTACCAATATGTCGATCACTCCTATGACGTGATCGTCGTTGGCGCCGGCGGCGCTGGCTTGCGCGCGACACTCGGCATGGCCGAGCAGGGTTTCCGCACCGCCTGCATCACCAAGGTTTTCCCGACCCGTTCGCACACGGTCGCGGCCCAGGGCGGCATCGCCGCCTCGCTGCGCAACATGACGCCGGACAGCTGGCAATGGCACCTTTACGACACGGTCAAGGGTTCCGACTGGCTCGGCGACGTCGACGCCATGCAGTATCTCACCATGGAAGCGCCCAAGGCGGTCTATGAGCTCGAGCATTACGGCGTGCCGTTCTCGCGCAACGAGGAAGGCAAGATCTATCAGCGCCCGTTCGGCGGCCACATGCAGAATTACGGCGAAGGCCCGCCGGTGCAGCGCACCTGCGCCGTCGCCGACCGTACCGGCCACGCCATCCTGCACACGCTCTACGGCCAGTCGCTGCGCAACAATGCCGAATTCTTCATCGAGTATTTTGCGCTCGACCTGATCATGTCGGAAGACGGCAGCCGCTGCATCGGCGTCGTCGCCTGGTGCCTCGATGACGGCACGATCCATCGCTTCGCCGCCAAGATGGTGGTGCTGGCGACCGGCGGCTACGGCCGCGCCTATTTCTCGGCGACCTCTGCCCATACCTGCACCGGCGACGGCGGCGGCATGGTGGCGCGCGCCGGCCTGCCGCTGCAGGATATGGAATTCGTGCAGTTCCACCCGACCGGCATCTACGGTTCGGGCTGTCTGATCACCGAGGGCGCACGCGGCGAAGGCGGCTACCTCGTCAACTCCGAGGGCGAACGCTTCATGGAGCGTTATGCGCCTTCGGCCAAGGACCTTGCCTCGCGCGACGTGGTTTCGCGCTGCATGACGCTGGAGATCCGCGAAGGCCGCGGCGTCGGCAAGAACAAGGACCACATCTTCCTGCATCTCGACCACCTCGATCCGGCCGTTCTGCATGAACGACTGCCGGGGATTTCCGAGAGCGCCAAGATCTTCGCTGGCGTCGACGTCACACGCGAGCCGATCCCGGTCCTGCCGACTGTCCATTACAATATGGGCGGCATTCCCACCAACTATTGGGGCGAAGTGCTGAACGCCGACAGCGCCAATCCGGAGCGGATCATTCCCGGCTTGATGGCGGTGGGTGAGGCAGGCTGCGCTTCGGTGCACGGCGCCAACCGCCTCGGCTCCAACTCGCTGATCGACCTCGTGGTCTTCGGCCGGGCTGCTGCGATCCGCGCCGGCGAGGTGATCGACCGCGCAGCGCCGATCCCGCATCTGAACGTTTCGGCCTGCGACAAGATCATGGACCGCTTCGACCGTCTGCGCTATGCCGGCGGCGGCACGCCGACGGCTGAGCTGCGCGAAAAGATGCAGCGCGCCATGCAGGAAGACGCGGCCGTCTTCCGCACGCAGGAGTCGCTGGAATCCGGCTGCCGGCGCATTTCGGCGATCTGGCAGGAAATGCGTGACATCAAGGTCACCGACCGCTCGATGGTCTGGAACTCGGATCTGGTGGAAACGCTGGAGCTGCAGAACCTGATGGCCAACGCCATCACGACGATCTATGGCGCCGAGGCCCGCAAGGAGAGCCGCGGTTCGCATGCCCGCGAGGATTATACCGAGGGCGCATTCGCCGGCCGCGACGACGTCAACTGGCGCAAGCATACGCTTGCCTGGGTCAACGAGGCGGGCGACGTGAAACTCGACTATCGCCCTGTGCACACCGAGCTGATCGCCGAGGGCATCGATCCGTATAAGATCGAGCCGAAGGCCCGCGTCTACTGATTTCAAGAGGAACCTGGTATGGTTGAACTCGCTCTCCCCAAGAATTCTCAGATGCGCGAAGGCAAGGTCTGGCCGAAGCCGGCGGGTGCGACGAACACCCGCGAGTTCCGCGTCTACCGCTGGAGCCCGGATGACGGCCAGAACCCGTCGATCGACACCTTCTACATCGATGTCGACGATTGCGGTCCGATGGTGCTCGACGGCCTGCTCTACATCAAGAACAAGATCGACCCGACCCTGACGCTGCGCCGGTCCTGTCGCGAAGGCATCTGCGGCTCGTGCGCGATGAATATCGACGGCACGAACACGCTTGCCTGCACCAAGGGTCTCGACGATATCAAGGGCGCGGTGAAGGTCTATCCGCTGCCGCATATGCCTGTTGTCAAGGATCTTGTGCCCGATCTGAGCAACTTCTATGCCCAGCATCGCTCGATCGAGCCCTGGCTGAAGACGGTGTCGCCGACGCCGGCCAAGGAATGGAAGCAGAGCCATGAGGACCGGCAGAAGCTCGACGGTCTTTACGAATGCATTCTTTGCGCCTGCTGTTCGACCTCCTGTCCGAGCTACTGGTGGAACGGCGACCGTTATCTCGGCCCGGCCGTCCTGCTGCAGGCCTATCGCTGGCTGATCGATTCCAGAGACGAGGCGACCGGCGAACGCCTCGACGATCTCGAAGATCCGTTCCGCCTTTATCGCTGCCACACGATCATGAATTGCGCGCAGACCTGCCCCAAGGGGCTCAATCCGGCCAAGGCAATCGCCGAAATCAAAAAGATGATGGTCGAGCGCCGGGTCTGATCGCCTGCATGCCGATGGCGGAATAGACGGCTTCGATCCAGAAGGCGTCTAGATCGCGGGAGCTCATTCGAGCGTTGTTCCGAGATATTACGAGCGTTCGACAGGAATCCGGACAGAGATCAACACGCGCAACACCTTCCTGACAAATTCTGTGGGCAGGAAGTTTTGCAGCGGGACAGTTGAACTGTATCGTTTTTCGATTAGGTGTTGTTACGGGCAATTTATGCCGCCCGACTTGATTAACCAAAGCGAATTACGATAATCGGATCTTGTCTCACGTCCGTTTCTCTGCGGCGACAGCCGAATTTCAGGAGTATGATGATGCAGTTGCGATATGCGATGACAGGTCTGGTGATGGCTCTCGCGCTAGCCGGTTGTCAGCGTACGGCATATGATTACAGCTCCAACTCTCCCAGCGCCGCGCCGGCGCCGCTGACGGCGCAGCCGGTTCCCTCCGTGCAGGGCGGACAGCTTCCGCCGCCGGCCGGCAGCTCGCAGTTCCCGGCGGCGCCGGCCTCGACATCGCCGATGCCGGGTGCCCAGCCGGGCGCGGTCGCCGCGAATGCGCTCGACGTTACGAAGGAATCGATGGTCGGAAACTGGCGCGTCAACGGCAGTTGCGACATGTTCCTGACGCTGACCAATCTCGGTAGCGGGTCGCGCGGCGGCACGCGCGGCTGCGTCGGCGAGCTGACGGCCATGGGCTCCTGGGAGGTCGCGGGCAAGCAGGTGCTGCTCAAGGACCGTTCGGGCAACCAGATCGGCAGCGTCTATAAGACGGCCGATAACCGCTTCCAAGGCCAGACGAATACCGGTCAGCCGATCAGCCTCAGCCGGTAATCAACCGGCGCGGTACCGGCGCGGTAAACGATCCGGCGGCGCCCCGCCGATGACTGACAGGCGGACATGCCCTTATGCAGCCAATGCCAGACTATGCGCTCAGCGTCTGCGAACAGCTTAAATCGCTGACGCTTTCCGGTGCGTTGCAGGTCGATTCCGCCCAGATGGATGTGGCCAAAAGCCTGGATCGGGTGCTCGCCGGGCTGAAGCAGCAGCGACCGGCGGCGAAATCGAGCGCGCTCGGCTGGCTGTTCGCCTCGAAGAAGAAAGCCGTAGGCGGCATCAAGGGGCTTTATATCCACGGCAGCGTCGGACGCGGCAAGACCATGCTTATGGATATGTTCTTCTCGATGGCGCCGTGCCGAAAGAAGCGGCGGGCGCATTTCCATGAGTTCATGGCGGATGTGCACAACCGCATCGCGGCGCATCGGCTGAAGCTCAAGAACGGCGAGACGAAGCAGGCCGACCCAATGCCGCCGGTCGCCGCGGCCCTTTACGAGGAGGCGGAACTGCTCTGCTTCGACGAGTTCACGGTCACCGACATTGCCGACGCGATGATCCTGTCGAGGCTGTTCTCCGAACTGTTTGCGCGAGGCTGCGTGCTGGTCGCGACTTCGAATGTCGAGCCCGACAATCTCTACAAGGATGGTCTCAACCGCGGCCTGTTCCTGCCTTTCGTGGCCCTGCTCAGGGAGCATGTCGATGTCGTCACGCTGGATTCGCCGACCGATTACCGGATGGAGAAGCTGAGCAGCCAGCCCGTCTATCTCGTGCCGATCAACGAACATAACGACATGGCGATGGAGGCGTCCTGGACGCAAGCGCTGCATGGGCGCAAGGCGCAGCCGCTCGATATCCCGATGAAAGGACGCTCGATCCATGTGCCGCTCGCCGCCGACCGCATGGCCCGGTTCTCCTTCGCCGATCTTTGCGACAAGCCGCTCGGCGCAGCCGATTTCCTCGCCATCGCCGAGCGCTTCGATACGGTCTTTGTCGATCACGTTCCCTTGCTCGGGCCGGACAAACGGAACCAGATCAAGCGTTTCATCATTCTGGTCGATACGTTCTACGATCACGCCGTGCGGCTTTACATATCCGCGGCAGCAATGCCGGAGGAGCTGCTCGTCAATCGCCGGGGCACGGAAGGCTTCGAATTCGAGCGTACGGCGTCGCGCCTCTTCGAAATGCGCAGTGCTGAATATCTTGCACTGCACCACGAAAAACGCGCCGCCGAGTAACAATTTGGTGACGGAAACTCTTACGTTTACGTAAGAATTTTGATATCTAAACGATTGAAAATGCTGCATCAAAATTAATGCATTGCCATTTTTAGGCTTTGGGTCTATGCGATTGCGTCATTGAGCGGTGCCTAAGCGTCGTTCGACGAATTTGATCGCAAAGGAAACAGCGAAATGGCGCGTAACAAGATCGCACTCATTGGTTCTGGCATGATTGGTGGCACGCTGGCGCATCTCGCCGGCTTGAAGGAACTGGGCGATATCGTCCTCTTCGACATCGCCGATGGCATTCCCCAGGGCAAGGGCCTCGATATCGCACAGTCCTCTCCGGTCGAAGGCTTCGACGCCAATCTGACCGGCGCCAGCGACTATTCCGCCATCGAAGGCGCTGACGTCTGCATCGTCACCGCTGGCGTTCCGCGCAAGCCGGGCATGAGCCGCGACGATCTTCTCGGCATCAACCTCAAGGTCATGGAGCAGGTCGGCGCCGGCATCAAGAAATATGCGCCGAATGCCTTCGTCATCTGCATCACCAACCCGCTCGACGCCATGGTCTGGGCGCTGCAGAAGTTTTCCGGCCTTCCCGCCAACAAGGTCGTCGGCATGGCCGGCGTTCTCGACTCCTCGCGTTTCCGCCTCTTCCTCGCCAAGGAATTCAACGTTTCCGTCCAGGACGTGACGGCCTTCGTTCTCGGCGGCCACGGCGACACGATGGTGCCGCTCGCCCGCTATTCGACCGTCGGCGGCATTCCGCTCACCGATCTCGTCACCATGGGCTGGGTCACCAAGGAGCGCCTGGAAGAGATCATCCAGCGCACCCGTGACGGCGGTGCCGAAATCGTCGGCCTGCTGAAGACCGGCTCGGCCTATTACGCT
Source organism: Rhizobium sophoriradicis (assembly GCF_003939025.1). GTDB lineage: Bacteria > Pseudomonadota > Alphaproteobacteria > Rhizobiales > Rhizobiaceae > Rhizobium > Rhizobium sophoriradicis. Next base: position 156,843 of record NZ_RQIH01000005.1, on the reverse strand, counting down.
CCGGCCGCCTCGGCGATCGAGATGGCCGAATCCTACCTCAAGGACAAGAAGCGCGTTCTGCCCTGCGCTGCCCATCTCACCGGCCAGTACGGCGTCAAGGACATGTATGTCGGCGTTCCCACCGTCATCGGCGCCGGCGGCGTCGAGCGCGTCATCGAGATCGACCTCAACAAGACCGAGAAGGAAGCCTTCGACAAGTCCGTCGGCGCCGTCGCCGGTCTTTGCGAAGCCTGCATCAACATCGCGCCCGCCCTCAAGTAATCGGGGCCGACGTCATCGAAACAGGGATAAACCCATGAACATTCATGAATATCAGGCCAAGGCTCTGCTGAAGGGCTATGGCGCACCGGTTGCCGAGGGTGTGGCTGTCCTCAAGGTCGAAGAAGCCGAGGCTGCCGCCAAGTCGCTTCCCGGCCCGCTCTATGTGGTCAAGAGCCAGATCCATGCCGGCGGCCGCGGCAAGGGCAAGTTCAAGGAACTGTCGCCGGAAGCCAAAGGCGGCGTGCGTCTCGCCAAGTCGATCGACGAAGTGGTCGCCCACGCCAAGGAAATGCTCGGCAATACGCTGGTGACGGCTCAGACCGGCGAAGCCGGCAAGCAGGTCAACCGCCTCTATATCGAGGACGGCGCCGACATCGCTCGCGAGCTCTATTGCTCGCTGCTGGTCGACCGCTCGGTCGGCCGCGTCGCCTTCGTCGTTTCCACCGAAGGCGGCATGGACATCGAAGCTGTCGCCCATGACACGCCCGAAAAGATCCAGACGATCGCCATCGATCCGGAAGCCGGCGTGACGGCTGCCGACGTCGCAGCGATCTCCAAGGCGCTGGCGCTCGAGGGTGCCGCTGCAGAAGACGCCAAGTCGCTCTTCCCGGCGCTCTACAAGGCCTTCAACGAGAAGGACATGGCGCTGCTCGAGGTCAATCCGCTGATCGTCATGAAGGATGGCCATCTGCGGGTTCTCGACGCCAAGATGTCGTTCGACGGTAACGCGCTCTTCCGCCACGACGACGTCAGGACGCTGCGCGACGAGACCGAAGAGGACGCCAAGGAAATCGAGGCCTCCAAGTGGGACCTCGCTTACGTCGCGCTCGACGGCAATATCGGCTGCATGGTCAACGGCGCAGGCCTTGCCATGGCGACGATGGACATCATCAAGCTCTACGGCAAGGAGCCGGCCAACTTCTGCGACGTCGGCGGCGGCGCCGGCAAGGAGAAGGTCGCTGCGGCCTTCAAGATCATCACTGCCGATCCCAAGGTCGAGGGCATTCTCGTCAACATCTTCGGCGGCATCATGAAGTGCGACGTCATCGCCGAGGGCGTCATTGCCGCGGTCAAGGAAGTCGGCCTCAAGGTTCCGCTCGTCGTGCGCCTTGAAGGCACCAATGTCGAGCTCGGCAAGAAGATCCTGAACGAGTCGGGTCTCGCGATCACGGCGGCTGACGACTTGGACGATGCGGCCAAGAAGATCGTCGCGGCGATCAACGGCTAATTTGAAGGATCGGAAAGAATGTCTATTCTCGTCAATAAAGACACCAAGATCCTGGTTCAGGGTCTGACCGGCAAGACCGGAACCTTCCACACCGAACAGGCGCTTGCCTATTACGGCACGCAGATGGTCGGCGGTATCCACCCGAAGAAGGGCGGCGAAACCTGGACCGGCGCAAAGGGCGAAAGCCTGCCGATTTTCGCGACCGTTGCCGAAGGCAAGGAAAAGACCGGTGCCGACGCGACCGTCATCTATGTTCCGCCGGCCGGTGCGGCCGACGCCATCATCGAGGCGATCGACGCCGAAATCCCGTTCATCACCTGCATCACCGAGGGCATTCCCGTCATGGACATGGTCCGCGTCAAGGCGCGCCTCGACCGCTCCAAGTCGCGCCTGCTCGGCCCCAACTGCCCTGGTATTCTGACGCCCGAAGAATGCAAGATCGGCATCATGCCGGGTTCGATCTTCCGCAAGGGTTCGGTCGGCATCGTCTCCCGTTCGGGCACGCTGACCTATGAAGCGGTTTTCCAGACCTCCAACGAAGGCCTCGGCCAGACGACCGCCGTCGGCATCGGCGGCGACCCGGTCAAGGGCACCGAGTTCATCGACGTCTTGGAAATGTTCCTGGCCGACGAAGCCACGCAGTCGATTATCATGATCGGCGAAATCGGCGGTTCGGCAGAAGAAGACGCTGCGCAGTTCCTCAAGGACGAAGCCAAGAAGGGCCGCAAGAAGCCGATGGCCGGCTTCATTGCCGGCCGCACGGCGCCGAAGGGGCGCACCATGGGCCATGCCGGCGCCGTGGTATCCGGCGGCAAGGGCGATGCGGAATCGAAGATCGCAGCGATGGAATCGGCAGGCATTCGCGTCTCGCCGTCGCCGGCTCGTCTCGGCAAGACCTTGGTTGAAGTCCTTAAGGGCTAAGCCAGCCATATAGACCGGGCGGAAGAACGGCATCTGCGTTTCCGCCCGGTGTGACAGCACGAGACCAGCAGATGCGCCGCGGACAGGCGGCAATCGGAATGCGGCAGCCGGTGACGAAGCCGGCAAATTCATCAAAGTCAGGAGGCGGACGGAAGCGTCCGCATATCACCATGGCACGGCAAGAAGCCAACGAGCAGTTTCAGATCACCTCGTTTCTGGATGGCGCCAACGCGGCCTATATCGAGCAGCTCTATGCGCGCTACGAAGAGGATCCGGCATCGGTCGACGATCAATGGCGCGCCTTCTTCAAGGCGCTGGAAGAGGATCCTGCTGATGTGAAGAAGGCGGCCAAGGGAGCCTCCTGGCGCAAGAAGCACTGGCCGCTGGCCGCCGGCGGCGATTTGGTGTCGGCGCTCGACGGCAATTGGGGCATCGTCGAGAAGGCGATCGAAACCAAGGTGAAGGCAAAGGCCGAAGCCGCCGGCAAGCCGGCCGACACCACCGACGTGCTGCAGGCGACGCGCGATTCGGTGCGCGCCATCATGATGATCCGCGCCTATCGCATGCGCGGCCATCTGCACGCCAAGCTCGATCCACTCGGCATCGCCGCTACCGTCGACGACTATCATGAGCTGTCGCCGGAAAATTACGGCTTCACATCAGCCGATTATGATCGCAAGATCTTCATCGACAACGTGCTCGGCCTGGAATACGCGACCATCCGCGAGATGATCGAGATCCTCGAGCGCACCTACTGCTCGACGCTCGGCGTCGAATTCATGCATATCTCCAATCCGGAGGAGAAGGCCTGGATCCAGGAGCGGATCGAAGGGCCAGACAAGGGCGTCGCCTTCTCGGCGGAAGGCAAGAAGGCGATCCTTGCCAAGCTCATCGAAGCCGAGGGCTACGAGCAGTTCCTCGACGTCAAGTTCAAGGGCACCAAGCGTTTCGGTCTCGACGGCGGTGAATCGCTGATCCCCGCACTGGAACAGATCCTGAAGCGCGGCGGCCATCTCGGCCTTAAGGAAGCGGTATTCGGCATGGCCCATCGCGGCCGTCTGAACGTGCTCTCCCAGGTGATGGGCAAGCCGCACCGCGCCATCTTCCACGAGTTCAAGGGCGGTTCCTATGCGCCTGACGAAGTCGAAGGTTCCGGCGACGTGAAGTACCATCTGGGCGCTTCCTCCGACCGCGAATTCGACGGCAACAAGGTGCACGTCTCACTGACGGCAAATCCGTCGCATCTCGAAATCGTCGATCCTGTCGTCATGGGCAAGGTTCGCGCCAAGCAGGACATGAGCGCTACGGTATGGGACGGCGACATCATTCCGCTGTCTGAACGCGCCAAGGTGCTGCCGTTGCTGATCCACGGCGACGCGGCCTTCGCCGGCCAGGGCGTCATTGCCGAAATTCTCGGCCTCTCCGGTCTGCGCGGCCACCGTGTCGCCGGCACCATGCACGTCATCATCAACAACCAGATCGGCTTCACCACGAACCCGGCCTTTTCGCGCTCGTCGCCCTATCCGTCTGATGTCGCCAAGATGATCGAGGCGCCGATCCTGCACGTCAACGGCGACGATCCGGAAGCCGTGGTCTACGCCGCCAAGATTGCGACCGAATTCCGCATGAAGTTCCACAAGCCGGTTGTGGTCGACATGTTCTGCTATCGCCGCTACGGTCATAACGAGGGCGATGAGCCGTCCTTCACCCAGCCGAAGATGTACAAGGTCATCCGCGGCCACAAGACGGTGCTGCAGCTTTATGCAGATCGTCTCGTTCGCGAAGGCCTGCTCACGGATGGCGAAGTCGAAAAGATGAAGGCCGACTGGCGCGCACATCTCGAGCAGGAGTTCGAGGCCGGTCAGAGCTACAAGCCGAACAAGGCCGACTGGCTGGACGGCGAGTGGTCGGGCCTGCGCACCGCCGACAATGCCGACGAGCAGCGCCGCGGTAAGACCGCCGTGCCGATGAAGACGCTGAAGGAGATCGGCCGCAAGCTCTCGGAGATCCCGGCAGGCTTCAATGCGCACCGCACGATTCAGCGCTTCATGGAAAACCGGGCCAACATGATCGCCACCGGCGAGGGCATCGATTGGGCGATGGCAGAAGCGCTCTCCTTCGGGGCCCTCTGCCTGGAAGGCCACAAGATCCGCCTGTCCGGCCAGGATTGCGAGCGCGGCACCTTCTCGCAGCGCCACTCGGTTCTCTACGATCAGGAGACCGAAGAGCGTTACATTCCGCTCGCCAATCTTTCGCCGACGCAGGCACGCTACGAAGTCATCAACTCGATGCTTTCGGAAGAGGCCGTGCTCGGCTTCGAATACGGCTATTCGCTCGCCCGCCCGAATGCGTTGACGCTCTGGGAAGCGCAGTTCGGCGATTTCGCCAACGGCGCGCAGGTGGTCTTCGACCAGTTCATCTCCTCGGGCGAACGCAAGTGGCTGCGCATGTCGGGCCTCGTCTGCCTGTTGCCGCACGGTTATGAAGGACAGGGTCCGGAGCATTCCTCGGCTCGCCTCGAGCGCTTCCTGCAGCTCTGCGCGGAAGACAATATGCAGGTCGCCAATGTCACGACGCCGGCGAACTACTTCCACATCCTGCGCCGGCAGCTGAAGCGTGACTTCCGCAAGCCGCTGATCCTGATGACGCCGAAATCGCTGCTGCGCCACAAGCGGGCGGTCTCGACGCTGGCCGAAATGGCCGGTGAATCCGCCTTCCATCGCCTGCTCTGGGACGATGCCGAGGTGATCAAAGACGGCCCGATCAAGCTGCAGAAGGACAACAAGATCCGCCGCGTCGTCATGTGCTCCGGCAAGGTCTATTACGATCTTCTCGAAGAGCGTGAAAAGCGCGGTATCGACGACATTTACCTGCTGCGCGTCGAACAGCTTTATCCGTTCCCGGCAAAGGCGCTCATCAACGAGCTGTCGCGCTTCCGAAACGCCGAAATGGTCTGGTGCCAGGAAGAGCCGAAAAACATGGGCGCATGGTCGTTCATCGATCCATTCCTCGAATGGGTGCTTGCCCATATCGATGCGAAATACCAGCGCGTCCGTTACACCGGCCGTCCGGCTGCCGCCTCGCCGGCGACGGGCCTGATGTCGAAGCATCTGTCACAGCTCGCCGCATTCCTCGAGGATGCATTGGGCGGTTAAATCAAGGGGGGCGTAATGGCTTATTTCTTTTTGAGACTGCTGCCGCCGCGCCCCACTTTTCCGCATGACGGGACCGGGGAGGAAATGGCGGCGATGAAAAGCCATGTCGAATACTGGCATCGGCACGCCCTTGCGGGATCGGCGGTCGTCGTTGGTCCGGTGTTCGAGGGTGCAGGCGCCTTCGGCATGGCGGTCGTCGAAGTCGAGGATCAGGCGGCGGCCCAGGCTCTTGCCGACGGCGATCCGATCATCGCCTCCGGTTTCGGTTTCCGTTTCGATATCCTGCCCATGCCCTCGATCATCTTGCGGCCGCCCGCCGTCTGAAACGCTTAAAACGAACACACACGAAATCAGGATCTGAACAATGGCCACAGAAATCCGCGTTCCAACTCTCGGTGAATCCGTCAGCGAGGCAACCGTCGGCACCTGGTTCAAGAAGGTCGGCGACGCCATCAAGGCCGACGAGCCGATTCTCGAGCTTGAAACCGACAAGGTGACCATCGAAGTTCCGGCACCGACCTCCGGCACGCTTTCGGAAATCGTCGTCGCCGCCGGCGAGACCGTCGGCCTCGGCGCCCTGCTCGGCCAGATCGCCGAAGGTGCCGTCGCCGCCGCCGCGCCCGCTGCTGCCGCACCGGCCGCCGCTCCTGCCCAGCCAGCGCCGGCGGCTCCCGCTCAGCCGGCGCCGGTTGCCGCTGCGGCAGCATCGTCGTCGAGCGCTTCCGTCTCCACCATGCCGCCGGCCCCGGCGGCCGCGAAGATGCTGGCCGAAAGCAACCTTTCCGCCGATCAGATCGACGGCAGCGGCAAGCGCGGCCAGGTGCTGAAGGGCGATGTCATCGCCGCCGTCGCCAAGGGCATTTCCGCACCGGCCGCTGCCCCGGCGGCAGCGCCCGCTGCTGCGCGCGGCCCGTCGACGGTCGAGGATGCCTCGCGCGAAGAGCGCGTGAAGATGACGCGCCTGCGCCAGACGATCGCCAAGCGTCTCAAGGACGCGCAGAACACCGCCGCCATGCTCACCACCTATAATGAGGTGGACATGAAGGCGGTCATGGATCTGCGCAACAAGTACAAGGACATTTTCGAGAAGAAGCACGGCGTCAAGCTCGGCTTCATGGGCTTCTTCACCAAGGCGGTAACGCATGCGCTGAAGGAACTGCCGGCTGTTAATGCCGAGATCGACGGCACCGACGTCATCTACAAGAACTACTGCCATGTCGGCATGGCCGTCGGCACCGACAAGGGCCTCGTCGTTCCCGTCATCCGCGATGCCGACCAGATGTCGATCGCCGAAATCGAGAAGGACCTCGGCCGTTTTGCCAAGGCAGCCCGTGACGGCTCGCTCTCCATGGCCGACATGCAGGGCGGCACCTTCACCATCACCAATGGCGGCGTTTACGGCTCGCTGATGTCTTCGCCGATCCTCAACGCACCGCAGTCTGGCATTCTCGGCATGCACAAGATTCAGGAGCGGCCGGTTGCAATCGGCGGCCAGGTGGTCATCCGTCCGATGATGTATCTGGCGCTTTCCTACGATCACCGCATCGTCGACGGCAAGGAAGCGGTCACCTTCCTCGTGCGCGTCAAGGAAAGCCTGGAAGATCCGGAGCGCCTGGTTCTCGATCTCTAAGGGAGCTTTTCGATGCGGAACCGGATCATGCGAGCGGCGCGCCTTGTTCTTTGCGCTGCCGCCGCGCATGTCCCGGTTTCCGCGTCGGCTGGTTGGGACGTCAGCAAGGCAAGCAGCAATTTCGAGCTGGTGACGCTCGGTGACGGCGAACTCTCCGGACGGTCGATCAACGTGATCCATATGGGCAATGTCGAGCTGACCTCGGGGCGCATCGTCGCCGCCGATCCGCTCGCCCAGCCCGACCGGCCGGCGCTCGCCAGGACCGTTGCGCCGGGCGAATACCCGGTGACGCTCTACCAGGCGTTTGGGCGCATCGCCCCCGCCAGCATGCGGTTTGCCGAAGGCAGGCCGGATCGTTGGGAGCTTGCCGTCCTGCCCGGACAAGATCCGGCAACGCTGAAGGACGACGAGATCTTCGGCTACCCCGTCGACGCCGGCGTCGGCTGCTACATGGATGCGCAGACGCTTGCTCTGATCGACGAACGGCAAGCGCAGGTGCAGGCGCAAAAGCCCGGCGCCGACATCAATTATTACGACGACGTGCTGGCTGCGGATCTCGACGCCAACAAGAGCATCTACGCGCTGCACCGGCCGGTCGCCGGCAAAAAGGGCAATGTCGCGGTGTTCTGGAGCGGCTGGGGCGACGGGTTCTATCCGGTCTTCTGGGGACTCGACAGGGACGGTCACGCGCTGGTGCTGCTGACCGATTTCGGTGTGATCGAGAACGCCGACGGGCGAAGGGAACCGAAGCTGCAATGAGTGGGGTCGGGATCACGGCGGGATGGAAAAGCGTGGCTGCAATCGCGGCCGCCGCGTTTGTCGCTGTTCCTGTGAACGCGCTCGGCGCCGCCTGCAAGCAGGAACAGGCTGTCTATGTCGATCGCGACGGCACCTATGAATTGCGCTTTTCACCGCTGAATTCCGCGTCGGCCGCCGCCAGCAATCAGTTCAAGGTCAGCGCGCTGGAGACGCCTGTGGTGATGGAAGGCTATGTCATGCCATCGGAAGATCCGGTGCGTGCCATTGGAATCCTGATGTTCAATTGTCCCGAGGGCGACGCGACCGGCGCCGATCTCGATGCCTGCACGGTTTGGCAGGGCGCTGTCTACGGCATGGATGCGAAGGGCGAGATGGACAATCTGCAGCCGGAAGGTGCTGCGGCCGCCGAAAAGCTGGTGCTTCCCGGCCTTGGCCCCGCCATTCGCGAATCCAGCGCCTGGGGTAAGGGCAAGGCTTCGGTGGCGCCGTGGGACGTGCTGACATTCAAGGAGTGTGCGATATGAGCGATACCCCTGTTGTTCTCGTGACCGGCGGAAGCCGCGGCATCGGCGCGGCGGTCTGCCGGCTTGCTGCGCGCCGGGGTTGGCGCGTCGCGGTGAATTACGCCGCGAGCCGGCAAGCGGCGGATGCCGTCGTTGCGGAGACCACCGACAGCGGTGGCGAGGCGCTGGCCATCCAGGGCGATGTCGGCAAGGCCGCGGATATCGCCGCGATGTTTTCGGCGGTCGATGGTCATTTCGGCCGGCTCGACGGACTGGTCAACAATGCCGGCATCGTCGACTATCCGCAGCGGGTCGACGAGATGTCGGTCGAGCGGATCGAGCGCATGCTGCGCGTCAATGTGACCGGCTCGATACTCTGCGCCGCCGAGGCCGTGCGCCGCATGTCGCATCGCCATGGTGGTCAGGGCGGGGCGATCGTCAACGTCTCGTCGATGGCGGCGATCCTCGGTTCGGCGACTCAGTATGTCGATTATGCGGCATCGAAAGCGGCGATCGACACCTTCACCATCGGGCTTGCGCGCGAGGTCGCTGGAGAAGGGATTCGCGTCAATGCCGTCAGGCCCGGCATCATCGAAACCGATCTCCATGCATCGGGTGGCCTGCCGGACCGGGCGCGCGAAATGGCGCCATCAGTGCCCATGCAGCGGGCCGGCATGCCGGAGGAGGTGGCGGATGCAATCCTCTATCTGCTTTCACCTTCGGCGTCCTATGTCACCGGATCGATCCTCAATGTGAGCGGCGGCCGTTAGAAGGACAGGGCGAAATCAGCATGAGCTATATCTTCGAATTTCTTGGCCTGATGGCTGTCTTCTCAATCTTCATCGTCGTGCCGGGCGCCGATTTCGCTGTCATCCTGCGCCAGAGCATCGTGCATGGGCGTCGCGCCGCCATCATGACCGGGCTGGGCATGGGCTTCTCGCTGCTCTTTCATGTCAGCTATACGATCCCTGGCCTCGGGATCATCGTTTCCAAGTCGCTGATGCTGTTTGCGATGATCAAATGGGCGGGTGTCGCCTATCTCGTCTATCTCGGCATCAAGTCGTTCCGCGAACCGGGCTTCAAGGTGCAGGAGATCGAAGTCACGGGCGAAGACCGCAAGTCGGCGTCGATGCTGACATGCCTCGGAATGGGTTTCATCACCAATGCGCTGAACCCGAAGCCGGTGCTGTTCTTCCTGTCCTTGTTTTCGACTCTGGTGCATCACGACACACCAGCGCTGATCCAGTTCTCCTACGGTATCGGCATGGCGGCGGCGCTGGTCGCCTGGTTTGCCGGCGTCTCCTACTTCTTCACGGTCAAGACAATCCGTGACCGCTTCATCGCCAGCGGCAAATGGTTCAACCGCATCACCGGAGCGGCACTCGTCGGCTTCGGCTTCCGCCTCGCGCTGTCGCGCGCCGCCGACTAATTGAAAAATCCAAAGGAAAAGAAGCAATGTCTTACGATGTGATCGTTATCGGAACCGGCCCGGGCGGCTATGTCTGCGCCGTCAAGGCAGCCCAACTCGGCCTCAAGGTCGCCGTCGTCGAGAAGCGCGCCACCTATGGCGGCACCTGCCTGAACGTCGGCTGCATCCCGTCCAAGGCCTTGTTGCATGCCTCCGAAATGTTCCATCAGGCCGGTCACGGCATGAGCGCGCTCGGCATCGATCTTCCCGCGCCGACGCTCAACTTCGCCAATATGATGGCGCACAAGGATGCGACGGTGAAGGCGAATGTCGACGGCGTCGCCTTCCTCTTCAAGAAGAACAAGATCGATGCCTTCCAGGGCGCAGGCAAGGTCGTCTCGGCCGGCAAGGTTGCCGTCACCGCCGAGGACGGCCAAGTGCAGGAGATCGAAGGCAAGAACATCGTCATCGCCACCGGTTCGGATGTCGCCGGCATTCCCGGTGTGCAGGTCGAGATCGATGAGAAGACCATCATTTCCTCCACCGGCGGCATCGCGCTGGACAAGGTGCCGGAAACGCTGATCGTCGTCGGCGGCGGCGTGATCGGCCTCGAACTCGGTTCGGTCTGGTCGCGCCTCGGCGCCAAGGTCACGGTCGTCGAATATCTCGACACCATCCTCGGCGGCATGGACGGCGAGGTCTCCAAACAGTTCCAGCGCATGCTTGCCAAGCAGGGCATCGATTTCCATCTCGGCGCCAAGGTCACCGGCGTCGAAAAGGGCGATACCGGCGCCAAGGTCATCTTCGAGCCAGTCAAGGGCGGCGATAAGGTGACGCTCGACGCCGAGGTCGTGCTGATTGCCACCGGCCGCAAGCCTTATACGGCGGGTCTCGGCCTCGAAGAGGCCGGTGTTGCGCTCGACAGTCGCGGCCGCGTCGAGATCGACGGTCACTTCAAGACCAATGTCGCCGGCATCTATGCGATCGGCGATGTGGTCAAGGGCCCGATGCTGGCGCACAAGGCGGAAGACGAGGGTGTGGCGCTTGCCGAAATCATTGCCGGGCAGCATGGCCATGTGAACTACGATGTCATTCCGAGCGTCGTCTACACGCAGCCCGAGATCGCCTCGGTCGGCAAGACCGAGGAAGAGCTGAAGGCGGCGGGTATCGCCTACAAGGTCGGCAAGTTCCCGTTCACGGCGAACGGCCGCGCCCGCGCGATGCTGGCGACCGATGGCTTCGTCAAGATCCTCGCCGACAAGGAAACCGACCGCGTGCTCGGCGGCCATATCGTCGGCTTCGGCGCCGGCGAGATGATCCACGAGATTGCTGTGCTGATGGAGTTCGGCGGTTCGTCGGAAGATCTCGGCCGCAGCTGCCACGCGCATCCGACGATGTCGGAAGCGGTCAAGGAAGCCGCGCTCGCCACCTTCTTCAAGCCGATCCACATGTAATCTTACATATTCGCAATCGAGTGCGCAGCCGCTTGCCGTGAGGCAGGCGGCTGTTTTAGTTGTTGCATGACGATTGGCTGAAGGCTGCCGGTTCAGTTCACCGCAGTCACGGTAAAGCCCTGCTTGCGCAGCAACTCGATGACGCCGGCTTGGCCGGGCAGATGCAGGGCGCCGACGGCCATGAAGACGTTGCCGCCGTCGAGAATGGGAGCGGCGCGTTCGGCCATCACCTTGTTGCGGTCGAGGATGACGCGCTGTTCGAAGGCTGCATAGTCGCTGTCTTCGCCTTGCTTCTCCGGCGTCACGGTCTTCAGCATCGGCATGGTCATGCCGATATCGCCGGAGAGGTAGAGATCGGTCATCGTTTCGACGACGTCGCTCATCTTGTCGCCGAGTTCCAGCGTCTCGATCAGCGACTTCATATGGAATTCGACCGGCAGGTCGGCCATCGCCTGGATCTGTTCGGCAAGGGTCTCCAGCCCCTTGACCTGCTTGCCCTGAGCAACGGCGTCGGTGGCGATCTTCTGGTCGAGGAACTGCACGCCCCTGGCCTTCCGGGCGAGTTCGCAGGCCGGAAGCGCGACGGCGCTCGAGATCATCCACGGCCGCATGCGGGAGACGGCGCTGAGCGGGATGCCGCGCTTCTTGAGGCCGGCTTCCAGCCGCCTGTAATCCTCGGCAGACAGCAGCTTGTCGATCGTCGTGCCGTCGGTGAACATCGTCAGTTCCGGCCGCGCCAGCAGGGCGGCGGTCGCCTTGCGTTCATCGAGGATTTCGTCGGATTCGATGATGATCGTATTGGCGGCGTCGTGGGCTGCCTGGGCGCGCGGCGGCAAGGCCAGCACGCGCGGATCGGTGACATGCATGCTGCCGAGCAGCCATGAAGGCTGAAGTCCTGTTTTTTCGATCTTCCAGAAGATGCCCTTGCCGTTCGGCACTGCCTCGGCTTCCTTGACCGCCTCGGCGTAGCGGCTGGGGTCGCTCTGCTGCAGATCGATCATCAGATTGCGTCCGGTGCAGGCGCCGTCTTCGGCCGCGGCCGGCCGTGCCGCCAGGAAGGCGACCAACAGCGCCGCAAGAAGCAGCATGTGGAAGGCTGCAATCAACCAGAGCAGCAGGTTGCCGGATGCTGCAAGGAATGAGGTCCGGCGGCCGATTGATGTCGTCATGATGATGTTCCGGTCACATGCTCTATGTTTCTCATGCTCTACGCTCGGCTTGCGCATAATCCTTTAAGAGAATGCGTTAACGAAAACTTAGCGCATCGTATCAAGTCGGATTCATGAGCGCTGAGCTTGCCGATAGGCCGCGGGCCGCTGTCACAGCCATGCATCAGGCGCGCGGATGGGCCCGATCATACACCTCGAGCAGCCGCGACGCATCGACGCCGGTATAGACTTGCGTCGTCGATAGGCTGGCATGGCCGAGCAGTTCCTGGATGGTGCGCAGATCGCCGCCGCCGGCAAGCAGGTGGGTGGCGAAAGAGTGGCGAAGCGCATGCGGCGTCGCCGTCTCCGGCAGGCCGAAGGCGCTGCGCAGCTTCTGCATGGCGCGCTGGATGATCGCCGCCTGCAGCTTGCCGCCGCGGGCGCCGCGAAACAGCGGCGCGCCGCTTTCGAGATGATATGGGCAGAGCGTGCGATATTTCTCGACCGCGTCGAACACCACGGGCAGCAGCGGCACCAGCCGCGTCTTGTTGCCCTTGCCGGTGATGCGCAGCGTCGCCGCCCCCTTCGGCAGGTCAGCAGGAACGAGATCCAGCGCCTCGGAGATGCGCAGGCCGCAGCCGTAGAGCAGCGTCATGACAGCCGCATCGCGCGCGGCGATCCAGGGCTCGTCATGGAGCTGGGCTTCGTTGCTGACGACGGTGATCGCCTGCGTGTCCGACAGCGGCTTGGGAAGCGACTTCGGCTGTTTCGGCGAGCGGATCGCGGCAGCGCCGGCGGCATTGACCAGGCCCTTCCTTTCGAGATGGCGCAACAGCGAGCGAAGGCCCGCCAGGTTGCGGCCGAGCGAGCGGGCGCCGGAGCCCTGTTTGCGTCGGGCCGCGAGAAAGGCGCGGAAATCGGCGGGGCGCAATTCCCGGATGTCGCTAAGCGTCGCCGGGCCGGCGAGATGGCCGGTCAGAAAGGTCAGGAACTGGCGAGTGTCGCGCTCATAGGCATCGAGCGTGTGCTCGGAAAGACGGCGCTCGCGAGCGAGGTTTTCGAGCCAGGCGGCCCGTTCCGCCATCAGGCGCGGATCGGCGATAACAAGCAGTTCGTTCACGTCGCGGCCTTGAATTTGCCCTTAAGTCCGCCAATTTGAAGCAGGAACGGTTATGGAATTGCTAATGCCGGCCAAGCCTTTGTCATCCTTAGATCATATTGTACTGCGATAGCTTACAGCCCATAGACAGGATCTTTCATGGCACCGCGCGACTCCATGACGGCTTTCGGACAGCTCGCGGAAGCGATCGTTCTTGTTTCACAGGGAAAGCCCGGCCATATCGTCGACACGCTGATTGCCGAACGCGGCCAGAGGATCGTGAAAAATCCGCTCTGGCCGGTCATGCGGCCGTTCCTCTACACGCTTCTGCGCTATAACAAGGCGATCGAATTCGCCAATGCGGTTGCCAAGATGCCGGGCTTCCAGGCGTTCGAATATTTGAGCGGCGTGCTGAAGCTCGACATCGGCATCGCCAATGGCGAGCGCATCCCGGATACGGGCGGCTTCATCCTCGTCAGCAACCATCCCACAGGCATCGCCGACGGTGTTGCAGTATTCGACCTTCTGAAATCGCGTCGGCCCGACATGATGTTCTTTGCCAATCGCGATGCAATCCGCGTCAATCCGCGTTTCGCCGAGATGGTCATCCCGGTCGAGTGGCGGGAGGAGCATAAGAGCAAGCTCAAGGCGCGTGAGACGCTGCAATTGACGAACCATGCGGTGAGGGAGGGCAAGGCGACCGTGCTCTTTCCATCAGGCCGTATCGCCTATTGGGCGAACGGCCGGCTGAACGAACGCCCATGGAAGACGTCGGCGGTTGGGCTGGCGCGCAAATACAATCTGCCGATCCTTCCGGTCCACATGACGGCGCGCAATTCCGGACTGTTCTACTGGCTGGCGAAATGGTCGACGGAACTGCGCGACATGACCGTCTTTCATGAATTGTTGAACAAGCGCGGCGACCGTTTCGATTTCGTGATCGGCAACCTCATCCCCGCCGAGCATCTCGACGGCGATCTCAACGAGGTGACGAAGGCGCTGGAGAAACATACGGTGTATGATTTGGCCAGCGACGGCGATGTCACCTTCGTGCCGGTCGGCATGCCGGCCGCGGCGATGCCGCGCGAGATTCCGGTACCTGCCGTCTAGATGCATTGGTATTGCCATGAGATCGATATCCGCATTATCCGCGATCGATTGCCGCAGGAGATCGCAAAGCTCGAACGCGATGCCCGGCAGGAGGGCCATCTTCATATCACCCGCCTCATCGGCGATTGGTCGGCCGGTGCCGTCAGGTTCGAGCGTGACGGCGAAAGGCTGCTGGCCGCCTATGTTGCGGAGGGGCTTGCGGGCATCGGGGGCATGACCATCGAGCCCACCATGTCAGGGGCGTTGCGGATGCGGCGATTCTATATTCGTCCCGCAATGCGCAGGCGCGGCATCGGCCGAATGCTCGCCCTTTCTCTGCTCGATCATGCACGCCCCTGCTGCAGTACCGTCACTGTTCATGTGGGAAATGATGCTGCGGCGAAATTCTGGGAGTCGCTCGGGTTTCAGCCGCGCGCGCGGAACCGCTATAGCCATGTTCTCGAGCTCGATGGGTCAGGCTGCCCTGACGGCGAAAAGACGTTGTTTCGACAACCATAGCCGTCGCAATCATACCTGCCGCTTCGATCTATCGTGCCGCCCTCAGGCGCCGATCTCCTTGAGACGGATGGTCTGGCGGGCCAGCAACCGCTCGACATCGGCAATATCGAGTGCCGAAAGCCTGGCGCCTGGTTTGCGCAGCGTGGCGGACTTGATGACGCCGCGCTTGGCAAGCACATATTTGCGGCAGGCAAGGCCGATGCCCTGCTGCTGTTCGTAGCGGGCGAGCGGCAGATAGGCATCGAAGATCGCATGAGCGCGATCGGGATTGCCGGCCGCATAGGCTTCGACGACGCCGACCATCATCTCGGGATAACAAAAGCCGGTCATGGCGCCGTCGGCGCCGCGGCCCATCTCTTCGGGCAGGAACAGCCCGCCATTGCCGCAAAGAATCGAGATGCGCCGCATGGCGCCTTTGTCGCTGGCGGCGCGAAGTGCTGAGATCTTTGCAAGACCCGGCCAATCCTCGTGCTTGAGCATGACGCAATTCGGCACCGCGTTGACGATGCGCTCGATGACGACAGGCGCGATCGTCACGTTTGTGGTGAGTGGATAGTCCTGCAGCACGAAAGGCGTGTCGCCCAGGGCTTCGCCGACCGACTGATAGAAGGCCAAAGCCTGGTCGTCGGTCTTGACCGTCCAGGGCGGCGCAACCATGACGCCGGCAGCACCTTCGCCCATGA
Organism: Rhizobium sophoriradicis; assembly: GCF_003939025.1. Lineage (GTDB taxonomy): Bacteria > Pseudomonadota > Alphaproteobacteria > Rhizobiales > Rhizobiaceae > Rhizobium > Rhizobium sophoriradicis. Next base: position 140,986 of record NZ_RQIH01000005.1, on the reverse strand, counting down.
CGGCTTCGGCAAGTTCGCGCATCGGCGCAAGTCCGGGCGCTGAGACGCCGACGACGACGGGAAGGCGCCCGTCGAGGCGCTTCAGCACACGTTCGACCACGCTCCGCGATTCCTCGGCTGTCAGCTTCGGGGCTTCGCCGAGTTGGCCAAGCACCGTCAGTCCGGTGACGCCGGCGCCCTCGTAGAAATCGACCATGCTGTCGATGCTGTCGAGATCGAGGGCGCCGTCGTCGGTGAATGGAGTTACGGCGATCACATAGACGCCCTTGGCGTCTTCGGTCAGTCTGGCCATTCGCGCGCTCCAATTCAGCGGCCGAAGAACAGCGCTTCAGCATTTCCAATTGAATCTCTCCGGCAATCTATGCGGCCAATCGTTCGTCCGGCAACCCTTTCTTAAGAGTATGGGCGATCCTGGCGGAACCGTCGCAAATCCGCATTCCTCGCAAGATGCACCGCCTCGTCTTTGCGGTTCCAATTCCGTCGATTTGCGGGCATGTTCTCGCCCGATGAGCACAGATTCGTCCGATCTCTTTGGCGCGCTGTTCGAAGCACCGCCCGTGAACCGAACGGTTCCGGTGCTGGTGCCGATGCCGGCGCCGAAACCCTATTCCTATTCGGTGCCGGAAGGCATGGCGGTCGAGCCCGGCTCGGTCGTGCAGGTGCCGCTTGGGCCGCGACAGGTGATCGGCGTGGTCTGGGACGGCGGCGAGGATGGCGTCGATCCGAAGAAGCTCCGTCCGATCAGCCATGTCTTCGACTGCCCTCCACTTTCCAGGGAGATGCGGGATTTCATCGACTGGGTGGCGGCCTATACGCTCTCCCCGCCCGGCCTCGTCGCGCGCATGGCATTGAGGGCGCCGAACGCCTTCGAGCCCGAGCCGATGGTCGAGGGGCTGAAGTTCATCGGCGGCAAACCGGAGCGGCTGACACCGGCGCGGACGCGCGTGCTCGAGACCGCTTCCGACGGCTTGTCCTGGACACGCAGCGGCCTGGCGCATGCGGCTGGCGTTTCGACCAGCGTCGTCGATGGTCTGATTACGCTCGGCATCTTCGAGACGATATTCCTGCCGCCGCCGCCAGTGGTGGCGATGCCGGATCCCGATTTTGCCGCCGCTCGCCTCGAAGGGCCGCAGAAAGAGGCGGCCGCAGAGATCGTCTCCGACATTCGCAAGGGCGAATTTACCGTATCGCTGATCGACGGCGTGACCGGCTCCGGCAAGACCGAGGTCTATTTCGAGGCGATCGCCGAGACGCTGAAACGCGGCAGGCAGGTGCTGATCCTGCTGCCGGAGATCGCGCTGACGGCCAGTTTCATGGAGCGCTTTCAGGATCGCTTCGGGGCAAAGCCCGCCGAATGGCATTCCGACCTCGCTCCGCGCATGCGAGAAAAAGTCTGGCGCCAGGCGGTGACCGGCGAAGTCAGGGTCGTCGCCGGCGCCCGCTCGGCGCTCTTCCTGCCTTTCGAGGATCTCGGCCTCATCATCGTCGACGAGGAGCATGATCCCGCCTACAAGCAGGAAGACCGCGTCTTCTACAATGCGCGTGATATGGCCGTGGTGCGCGGCCGCATCGGTGATTTCCCCGTCGTCCTGGTGTCGGCGACGCCGTCGGTCGAAAGTCAGGTCAACGGGCAGAGCGGGCGCTACAGCACCGTGCATCTGCCGACGCGTTTCGGCGATGCGGCGCTGCCCGACCTGCATCTCATCGATATGCGCAGGCACGCGCCGGAGCGCGGCCGCTTCCTGTCGCCGGTCCTGATCCGGGCGATCGGCAAGACGGTGGAGCGGCGCGAACAGGCGCTGCTCTTTCTCAACCGGCGTGGTTATGCGCCGCTGACGCTCTGCCGGGTCTGCGGTCACCGCTTCCAATGCCCGCAATGTTCGAGCTGGCTGGTCGAGCATCGCTTCCGCAAGCAGCTGCAGTGTCATCAATGCGGTCATGCCGAGCGCACGCCGGAAGCATGCCCGGAATGCGGCACGCTCGACCATCTCGTTGCCTGCGGGCCCGGCGTCGAACGTATCGCCGAAGAGGTGGAGCGGCATTTCCCGCAGGCGCGGACGATCGTTCTCTCCTCGGATATCATGGGCGGTGTGAAGCGGCTGCGGCTGGAGCTCGATGCCATCGCCAGGGGCGAGGCCGATATCGTCATCGGCACCCAGCTCGTCGCCAAGGGCCATAATTTTCCGCTGATGACGCTGGTCGGTATCATCGACGCCGATCTCGGCCTCGCCAACGGCGATCCGCGTGCGGCCGAGCGCACCTTCCAGCTTCTGTCGCAGGTGACCGGCCGGGCCGGGCGCACCGGGCTCAAGAGCCATGGGCTGCTGCAGACCTACCAGCCGCAGCATCCCGTGATGCAGGCGATTGTTTCAGGTGATTCCGATGCCTTTTACGAGCGCGAGATCACCGAGCGCGAACGCGCCGCACTGCCGCCCTTCGGCAGACTGGCCTCGATCATCGTCTCGGCCGAAACCCGCCACGACGCCGAAAACCATGCGCGCGGCATGCGCAACGCAGCGCCCCAGGTGTCCGGCATCTCGGTGCTCGGCCCGGCGGAGGCGCCCCTGGCGCTGGTGCGCGGCCGCCACCGCTTCCGGCTTCTGGTGCACGGGCGGCGCAACTCCGACATGCAGGGCTTCCTGCGGGCGATGCTGTCGCAATCGCCGAAGGAGCGCGGATCGGTGCAGGTGCAGCTCGATATCGATCCGCAGAGCTTTCTGTAGATCGTTCCGCACGCTGCGTTCCCGGATCCGGCCGAGCATGGCATAAACGCAGAATCAGCGGATGATTTGGGGTCGAGGCATGGAATTTGAGTTTCCGACGGAATTTGGTGAGCAGCTTGCCTTCGGCGCAGCCGCCTTCACGGCCTTGGCCGGCTTCGTCATCATGTTTGCGCCGGGTCTTGCGATGAGGGTCTTCGGTCTGGCGTCGCGCGGCGAGCGGCGTGAAGGTTTCAGCGAGGTCCGATCGATGGGCGGCTTTTATCTCGGTCTTGGCCTCGGTGCCGTCGTGCTGGCTCAGCCGCTGATTTATACCGCCTTCGGAGCGGCGTTCGCCATGGCTGCGTTTGCCCGCATCGTCTCCATCCTGTCAGATAAGGGGAGTACTTACCTCAACTATTTACTTCTGGTTGTGCAGGCGATTATCGCGGCACTGCCACTGCTGTATGTTTTCGGCTTCTTCCAGACGTAATTTTCGCCGCCGCCGGCGGCTTCCGCGGCCCGCTTTCAGACCATCGCGCAATTTTGCAGACAGAAATTCATGCGAAAGGCGTATTCGGGCATTACGCGTGTTGCGAGTCCGAACATCCTATGTTAGACGGACCCCGAATTTCGGAAGAAGCAAGAGGCTTCTCTTGTGATTTCTGGGGGAAATCAAAACGAATTCAAGATCATAGGTTCGGCGCCCGCCGAGAGCCGGATTTTGGATTGAAATCAGGGAAATTTGTGCCAGTGGCAGACACGTCCCAGCTTACTTCTGGTGTTGCCGAGCGCTATGCCTCGTCGCTTTTCGAGCTGGCGCTCGAACAGGGCGCCGTCGACAGCGTCACCGCCGATCTCGACCGTTTCCAGGCGATGCTGGATGAGAGCGCCGAACTGAAGCGCTTCGTCGCAAGCCCGGTTTTTTCCGCTGAGGACCAGCTGAAGGCGATTGTCGCCATCAGCGAGAGGGCCGGCATCAGCGGCTTCTTCGCCAATTTCCTGAAGGTCGTGGCGCGCAACCGCCGCCTGTTTGCCCTGCCTGGCATGATCAAGGCCTTCCGCATCATCGCCGCGAACCATCGCGGTGAAATCTCCGCCGAGGTCACCTCGGCGCATGCGCTTTCCGAGGCGCAGGAAACCGAATTGAAGGTGGCACTCAAGAGCGTTACCGGCAAAGACGTGACGATATCAGTCACGGTCGATCCGTCAATTCTCGGTGGTCTGATCGTAAAGGTCGGGTCCCGCCAGATTGATACGTCTCTTCGTACCAAACTCTCCACTCTTAAGCTCGCATTGAAAGAGGTTGGCTGATGGATATCCGCGCCGCGGAAATTTCCGCAATTCTCAAAGACCAGATCAAAAATTTCGGCAAAGAGGCAGAAGTCTCGGAAGTCGGCCAGGTTCTTTCCGTCGGTGACGGTATCGCTCGCGTTTACGGGCTGGACAATGTCCAGGCTGGTGAAATGGTCGAGTTCCCCGGCGGCATCCGCGGCATGGCCCTGAACCTTGAATCCGACAACGTCGGTGTCGTTATTTTCGGCTCCGACCGCGACATCAAGGAAGGCGACACCGTCAAGCGGACCGGCGCCATCGTCGACGTTCCGGTTGGTCCGGAACTGCTCGGCCGCGTCGTCGACGCGCTCGGCAATCCGATCGACGGCAAGGGCCCGATCAATGCGACGCGCCGTTCGCGCGTCGACGTCAAGGCGCCGGGCATCATTCCGCGCAAGTCGGTTCATGAGCCAATGTCGACCGGCCTCAAGGCCATCGATGCGCTGATCCCGGTCGGCCGCGGCCAGCGCGAGCTCGTCATCGGCGACCGTCAGACCGGCAAGACCGCCATCCTGCTCGATGCCTTCCTCAACCAGAAGGCCATTCACGAGAGCGGTCCGGAAGGCGAGAAGCTTTACTGCGTCTACGTCGCCGTCGGCCAGAAGCGCTCGACCGTTGCCCAGTTCGTCAAGGTTCTCGAAGAGCGTGGCGCCCTGAAGTACTCGATCATCGTGGCCGCCACGGCTTCCGATCCGGCGCCGATGCAGTTCCTCGCTCCGTTTGCCGGCTGCGCCATGGGCGAATATTTCCGCGACAACGGCATGCACGCGCTGATCGGTTACGACGACCTGTCGAAGCAGGCCGTGTCCTACCGCCAGATGTCGCTGCTGCTGCGCCGCCCGCCGGGCCGCGAAGCCTATCCGGGCGACGTTTTCTACCTGCACTCGCGCCTGCTCGAGCGCGCCGCGAAGATGAACGACGACAAGGGCGCCGGCTCGCTGACCGCTCTGCCGGTCATCGAAACGCAGGGCAACGACGTTTCGGCCTTCATTCCGACCAACGTCATCTCGATCACCGACGGCCAGATCTTCCTCGAAACCGACCTGTTCTATCAGGGTATCCGTCCGGCCGTTAACGTCGGTCTGTCGGTTTCCCGCGTCGGTTCGTCGGCTCAGATCAAGGCGATGAAGCAGGTTGCCGGCTCGATCAAGGGCGAACTCGCCCAGTATCGCGAAATGGCGGCCTTTGCCCAGTTCGGTTCGGACCTCGACGCTGCGACGCAGCGCCTGCTGAACCGCGGTGCACGCCTTACCGAACTCCTGAAGCAGCCGCAATTCTCGCCGCTGAAGACGGAAGAACAGGTCGCCGTGATTTTCGCCGGCGTCAACGGCTATCTCGACAAGCTGCCCGTCGCATCGGTCGGCAAGTTCGAGCAGGGCGTGCTTTCGTACCTGCGTTCGGAAGGCTCGGCCATCCTCGACGCGATCCGCACGGAAAAGGCAATCAGCGACGATACCAAGGGCAAGCTTACCGCTGCTCTCGATAGCTTCGCCAAGTCTTTCTCGTAATCGGGCCCGAAGTTAGGACGGATCACGGATGCCTTCACTCAAGGATCTGAAAAACCGGATCGCCTCCGTCAAGGCGACGCAGAAGATCACCAAGGCGATGAAAATGGTCGCCGCGGCGAAGCTTCGGCGTGCGCAGGAGGCGGCCGAGGCCGCCCGGCCTTATTCGCAGCGCATGGGTGCGGTTCTGGCGAATATCGCCAAGGCCGTCACCGATGCGGATGGCGCACCGGCGCTGATGACCGGCACCGGCCAGGACAAGGTCCATCTGCTGGTGGTCTGCACGGCCGAGCGCGGTCTTTGCGGCGGCTTCAACTCGCAGATTGCGCGCTTTGCGCGTGACCACGTCCGCAAGCTGGTCGCTGAAGGCAAGACGGTGAAGATCTTCACCGTCGGCAAGAAGGGCTACGACATCTTACGCCGTGAATATGCGCCGCTGATCATCGAGCGCAAGGAACTGCGCGACGTCAAGAAGATCGGTTTCGAAAATGCCGACCAGATCGGCAAGCGCATCATCGAGATGTTTTCGGCCGGCGAGTTCGACGTCTGCACGCTGTTCTACTCCGAATTCAAGTCGGTGATCAGCCAGGTTCCGACCGCGCAGCAGCTCATCCCGGCCAAGGCTCCGGAAGCCGCTGCCGAAGATGCCGCCCATGCCGGCGCCGTCTATGAATACGAGCCGGATCCGGCGTCGATCCTCGGCGATCTGATCCCGCGCAACATCTCCGTCCAGATCTTCCGCGCGCTCCTCGAGAACGTCGCAGGCGAGATGGGCGCCAAGATGAGCGCCATGGACAATGCGACGCGCAATGCTGGTGAGATGATCAACAAGCTGACACTGAGCTACAACCGTCAGCGTCAGGCGCAGATCACCAAGGAACTGATTGAAATCATTTCGGGCGCGGAAGCGCTCTGAGTTAGGAAAAGAGGGTAAGAAAATGGCTGAGGCAGCTACCCGCTCTGTCGGCAAAGTCACCCAGGTTATCGGCGCCGTCGTCGACGTTGCTTTCGAAGGCGAACTGCCGGCGATTTTGAACGCGCTCGAAACCGACAATAACGGCAACCGTCTGGTTCTCGAAGTCGCTCAGCATCTGGGCGAAAACGAAGTCCGCACCATCGCCATGGACTCGAGTGAAGGTCTCGTTCGCGGCCAGCAGGTCATCGATACCGGCGCTCCGATCTCGGTTCCGGTCGGCAACGAGACGCTCGGCCGCATCATGAACGTCATCGGCGAGCCGGTCGACGAAGCCGGTCCGCTGGTCACCGCCCATAAGCGCGCCATCCACCAGGATGCGCCTGCTTATGTCGAGCAGTCGACGGAAGCGCAGATCCTGGTCACCGGCATCAAGGTCGTCGACCTGCTGGCTCCCTACGCACGCGGCGGCAAGATCGGCCTCTTCGGCGGCGCAGGCGTCGGCAAGACCGTTCTGATCATGGAGCTGATCAACAACGTCGCCAAGGCGCATGGTGGTTACTCGGTTTTCGCAGGCGTCGGTGAACGCACCCGCGAAGGCAATGACCTCTATCATGAAATGATCGAATCGAACGTCAACAAGCATGGCGGTGGCGAAGGCTCCAAGGCTGCGCTGGTTTACGGTCAGATGAACGAACCGCCGGGCGCCCGCGCCCGCGTCGCTCTGACGGGTCTGACGGTTGCGGAACACTTCCGCGACCAGGGTCAGGACGTTCTGTTCTTCGTCGACAACATCTTCCGCTTCACGCAGGCAGGTTCCGAAGTGTCGGCTCTGCTCGGCCGTATTCCTTCGGCCGTGGGTTATCAGCCGACGCTGGCAACCGACATGGGTCAGATGCAGGAACGCATCACCACGACGACGACCGGCTCGATCACCTCGGTTCAGGCCATCTATGTTCCGGCTGACGACTTGACCGACCCGGCACCGGCAACCTCGTTCGCCCACCTTGATGCAACGACGGTTCTGTCGCGTTCGATCGCTGAAAAGGGCATCTACCCGGCCGTCGACCCGCTCGACTCCACCTCGCGCATGCTCGACCCGATGGTTGTCGGCGAAGAGCACTACGAAGTCGCCCGTAAGGTTCAGTCGACGCTGCAGCGTTACAAGGCCCTGCAGGACATCATCGCCATCCTCGGCATGGACGAACTGTCCGAAGAGGACAAGCTGGCCGTCGCCCGCGCCCGTAAGATCGAGCGCTTCCTGTCGCAGCCGTTCTTCGTCGCCGAAGTCTTCACCGGTTCGCCGGGCAAGCTGGTTGCGCTCGAAGACACGATCAAGGGTTTCAAGGGCCTGGTCAACGGCGAATACGACAATCTGCCGGAAGCTGCCTTCTACATGGTTGGCTCGATCGACGAAGCCATCGAAAAGGCCAAGAAGCTCGCTGCCGCTTGATGAGCGACGCTCAGGACGAGATATTCTGCTGCGACTCCCTCAAGGGGGTCGTGGCGGAACTTCCGGAACCGGCAGCACCGACCGTCTATCGTGCCGATAACGGCGTGGTCATGATGGTTGTGGGGCTGGTTCAGACCGAGGAAGGCCTCGGATATCTCGACCAGGCGATACTGCACTGCCCGTTCTGCGGGACCAAATTGCAAGATGCAAAAGCCATAGCCGAGAAGGTAAGTCACTGATGGCTGACAATTTCAACTTTGAGCTCGTTTCGCCGGAGCGTCTGCTCTTGTCGGAGATGGTGACCGAGGTCGTCATTCCCGCAACCGAGGGCGAGATGACCGTCATGGCGCACCACGCGCCGACGATGACGACCATCAAGCCCGGTGTGGTGAGCGTGCGTTCGGCGTCCGGCAAGAAGCAGGACTACGTGGTGTTCGGCGGTTTTGCCGATATCCTGCCGACAGGCTGCACTTTGCTCGCCGAATCCGCCGTCCCGGTCGAGGAACTCCATAAGGACGAGCTGACCCGTCGGATCGAGGCTGCCCGCAAGGAGCTCGAACATGCAGAGCTGCACGAGCACAAGTCGAAGCTCGAGCATTTCATCATGGAACTGACGCATCTGCGCGGCATCGTCCAGCAGGACTGACCGGGTACGACAGCCTCAATGAAAGGGCGGCCTCAATGGCCGCTTTTTTTGTGTCTGGCTTCTTCCTTGGATAGGGACAACAGCGTTGTCGTGCGACTTCAAACGAACGCGGCCGCCTGTTTTGGTCGAGAAAACAGACGGCTTCAATCAGATCAGGAAAACTCCAAAAGCGCTCTCCAATTCTTTGGGAGTCGCCTGAGCTGCTGGCGGATCATGCAGCCGCAGCTTGTCGCAGCGTCTCAGAAGCCGGTGCCGCCGCGTAGCTCGATGATCAGTGTCTTGAACAGGATCTTCAGGTCGAGCAGCAGGCTGAAATTCTTGACATAATAGATATCACAGGCGATGCGGGCCCGAGCTGCCAGCGGCCTTGTCGTCGGGCCGCGCCAGCCGCGTGTTTGCGCGAGGCCGGTGATGCCGGGGCGCATGACGTGTCGCTGGTGGTAGTTCGGCACCACTTCCTCGTAGAGCCTGCCGGCTGCGCGCATGTTGATGGCATGGCAGCGTGGGCCGACCAGGGACATCTCGCCCTTGAGGACGTTCAGCAGTTGCGGCAGTTCGTCGATATTGGTCCTGCGGAGCATTGCGCCGATGGCGGTCATCCTGACGTCGCCCTTGACGGTCTGCTGGACGCCGCTGGGATCGCAAGCTTCCGCCCGCATCGAGCGGAATTTGAAGACGTTGATCTTCCGGCCGTTCAGGCCCCAGCGGATCTGGCGGAAGAACACCGGACCGCCATCGTCGAGCTTGATGAAGAGAGCGATCGCCAGAAAAAGCGGCGCCAGCACGAGGAGGGCGCTGGCCGAGATGACGATGTCGATCAGCCGTTTCACGGCCAACCGCAGTGCCGGCTTTGCTTTGCCATTGGCAAAGCTCTCCGGCTGGCGAATGTTGGAATTCGCTATGACCAGGGTCCTGGTTTTGGTCTGACGCTGAGACGGATCGAAGCGTGAACTCGTCTTCGAAGTAAAAGCATACATTAAGCAAGGCCCACAAGTTTAGATGCAATTCTGAACTGTGTGGAGACAAATACATGCTCAGGTAAGGTTTGTCATCGTCATAATTAACAAATCGCTAACCCTGGAGACACCAAAAATGGGAGTATTCCTGGTTAACCTTAATGCCTATAGTTGAGGCGAAAACAATATTATACTTTAAAAGGAGTAGCCCGATCGGGTGGGCGAGATGTCAGACGGTTTCCGAATTCGATCGCCGGTCGTTCCAGCAGATGGTAGCTGAGACTTGCCACCAGAAGGACAAGCGCCGCCGTCAGTGCGCAGGATTGCAGCCAGCCGATGACGACATTGTCCGAGGAAGCGCCGAACGAACCGGGGTCGAGTTTCTGGATCAATGTCAGGATGATCTCCTGCCAGATATAAATGCCGAACGAGATCTTGGCGACGTAGCGGACGGGAGCGTTGTCGAGCAACCTGCCGAGGCGATGCGAATGGCAGAGCGATACGAGTGCGGTTGCGATCGCCAGCGGAAAGACCGGAAATCCGTAGGGGATGTCTAGCCAGCCGTAAGCCTCGGCCGAACCGCCTGGCGATATGGCGAGGCGGTAGCCGGCAATGGATAAAGCGAGAAGTGCTGCGGCATCGAACCAGAAGGAACGCCTTGCAGGCAGCATAACGTCGATGCCGGCGGCAAGCGCGCCGAGCGCGAAGAGGGCGAAGAAGGCGATCGGATTGTAGTTGGGCATCCATTCCTTCGCCCCGCCCTGCAGGCCATAGGCCCAGCCCCGCCCGATGTCGTCCAGCGCGAAGAACCTGAGGATCGCCAGATGGGCAATGAGGACGACGGCAATGACGCAGAGCCAGGCGGAACGGGCCAGCAACCGGCGGTGCCGCAGCCGCGGCAGGCGAAACAAGAGGAAAAAGCAGCCCGGCAGAAGCACATAGCTGGTGACCTCGAAGGGGATGGACCAGAGCGGTCCGTCGGCTTCGACAGGGAAAAACGTGCGCCAATGCCATTGGCTCATGAACAGCATTCCGGAAACATAGCGAATTGCAAGCTCCGGTGTCAGCGGCACGGCAAGCAGCGTCAGGCTGACCATAAAGCCGACGGTGGCGGCGACCCAGAAGCCGGGGGCAATCCGCGCCGCCCTGCGGATGGCATAGCTGGCAAGACTCGGCATGTCGCTGCCGGCATCGAGCGCGCGCCAGAAAGGCCGGGCCAGAAGAAAGCCGCTGAGCACGAAGAAAATGGCGACGCCGAAATTGCCGAAGCGGAGAATATGCGCCGCCGGTGCCAATTCATCGGGAATTCGGCGCATATCCAGCCGGAGCGCGAGATGATGAGCAAGCACCAGCAGGCAGGCCGTCGCGCGCAGAAAGTCCGCTCCGGCCAGCCTCTCCTGTGGTCGCATGTCGTTCCTCACCCTGCCCGATCCGGCTCAAACCGCACCAAGCAAAAGCTTGCCGTGGAACCCCGCTTCGGGCAAGGCCGGGACGGGTTCAGCCGAGAAGTTCGTTGGTATAATAGGTGGAAAAGTCCGGCTTCTCCTTGAGCTTTGCGCCATTCGCATCGACCAGGATGCCGTTCTCGAGCAGGAAGGCGCCGATGGCATCGGCCTTCGCCGGATCGATTGTGCCGATCACGCCGGCCTCGGATTTGAGGAAATGCCCATCGATCAATGCCTTCTGGGACGCCTTTACCAGTTCCGTATTCATCAGTGCGCCATTGCTGTTGGAAATCAGCAGTTCGCAGGCTTCGTCGGGATGGTCGACGGAGTAGGCATAACCCTGGCGCGTCGCCTGGATAAAGGCGCGGGCGTGTTCCCGGCTGGCCGAGAGATAGGCGTCGCTGGAGACGATGACCGTCGTCTGCTCGTCGGGAATACCGTAATCGGAATAGTGGAAGCGGCCGATCTTGCGGTTTTCCAGTTCGGCGGCGATGCCTTCCCAGGTGTAGATCTCCAGCGTGAAATCGATTGAGCCATTGTCCAGCGCCTCGTAGGCGGAGGTGCCGAGGGTGACGGTTTTGACGTCGCCCGTGCCGCCGTCATTGCGGATCATCGCGGAGACCAGCGCGCTCTCCCAGGTGCCGCCGAAGCCGCCATAGGTCTTGCCGTCGAGATCCTTTGGGCGCTTGATGTCGTCGCGTCCGCCCTTGTAGATCAGGCGCGCGGTTTCGGTCTGGACGACGCCATAGACCATCTTCACGTCACCGCCGCCGGCGCGCTGCGTCATGGCCTCGATCTCGCTACTAATGCCGAAATCGGCAACCCCGTTCGACACCAGCGTGCCGGCGCTGGTATCGGTAAAGGGTAGAATTTCGACATCGAGTCCGGCGGCCGCATAGAAGCCCTTCGCCTTGGCGACATAGATGCCGATATGGTTGGTGTTGGGCGTCCAGTCGAGCGCAATGCGAACCTTTGCCGGCGCTGACTGGGCGTAGGCGGTGCGGCCGGCGAGGCTTGTCGCGAGGGCGGCGAGGATCGTCTGTCGACGGGTGAGAAGCAGCATGGTGACCTCCTCAGGTCTCTAGAGCATAATGCCGAAAAGGTGAGCGGTCTTCGGACAACGTCATGCTCTAACTCTTTAAATCAGAACGGGATTCGGAATTTGGGCCGACCGGCCTAAAATCATCCTGTTCTAGCGGATGAAGCAGGGTTTGCAGGATTTCGGTCTCGATCGCCTGGGCCGCCGGCGAGCCGAGATCGGCGATGCTTCTCGGGCGGGGCAGGGGAACGCGGAATTGGCGGATGATACGCGCCGGGCGGGCCGATAGCACGTAGATCCGGTCGGAGAGGAATACCGCCTCGCGAACATCGTGGGTGATCAACAAGGCCGTCCAGCGATGTTGCGTCCACATGCCCTGCAGCCATTCCTGGATCTGCATGCGTGTCAGCGCGTCCAGCGCGCCGAAAGGCTCGTCGAGGAGCAGCATGTCCTGGCTCTGGACGACGGTGCGCAACAGCGCGGCGCGCTGGCGCATGCCGCCGGAAAGTTCGGCGGGATAATGGTGTTCGAAGCCGGCAAGGCCGAAGTGCTCGAACAGCGGCGCCACCGTGGCGCGGGCGGCGCGGCGGCTCATGCCGCGCACCTCCAGGCCGAGTGCGGCATTGTCGATGATCCGGCGCCAGGGCATCAGCGCATCGCGTTGCGGCATGAAGGCGAAGGAATGCGGCGTCTGTTCGAGGGGCGCGCCCTTGAACAGCAGGGCGCCGGAATCGGGTCGCAGCGCCTGGGTCAGCAATCGAAGCACCGTCGATTTTCCGGAGCCGGAGGGGCCGACGATCGAAACGAACTCGCCGCTTGCGACCGCGAGCGAAATATCGCCGAGCACCTGCATGCCGTCGAAGGTTTTCGAAATCTTACGCAGTTCGACCAGTTCATCGGTCATCGGCGGCGCTCCCCGGACGGTTGCCAGGGCATGACGAGACGCTCGATCATCAGCGTCACTGCGAAGAGGCAGAGTGTCAGCACGGCGCTGACGACGACGGCGGCGAGGACGAGATCCGGCCGGAAATTGTTCTTGGCGTTGAGGATATAGATGCCGAGGCCGCGCGCGGCTCCCGCATATTCGGCAAAGATCGCGCCAACGACGGCATAGGTGATCGAGATCCTGAGGCCGGCGAAAAAATAGGGCAGCGAGGAGGGAAGCCGGGCCAGGCGGAAAATGCGCCAGCGGCTTGCCTTCATCGAGTTCAAGAGTTCAGCGATGTCGCGGTCGGTCGCCTCATAACCCTGCAGCAGGGCGACGAGCAGCGGGAAGAAGGTGACGAGCGCTACCAACAATATCTTCGGCAACAGGCCGAATCCGAACCAGAGAACGACGAGCGGGGCGATCGCCACCAGCGGCAGGGTCTGGCTGCCAATGAAGATCGGCAGCAACGCCCGGCGCATGGAGGGCATGAAATCCATCAGGATCGACGAGACGAAAGCGAAGGCGAGCGACAGGGCGAAGCCGCCGAGTGTGGCGCCGAGCGTCGGCCAGGTGTTTGATATTAACGCTTCGCGGTTCAGCCAGCCTTGGGTAAGGATACGCGAAGGTGCTGGCAGGATGGATGGTTTGATGCCGGAAAGATCGACATAAATTTCCCATGCGGCCAGAAAGACAAAACCGGCGAGCAGGGCCGGGATCGCCCGGTACAGGCCGGCACCGAGCGCGGCAAGACGCGAATCCGATGGTGGTGGCGATGTCATCAACGTCGATTTCAGGCTTTCGTCCGGCTGCATGAGTCTTCAAATCGGAATCGATCCAAGGTCATGCAGCAATTCAAAGCGCCGCAGCCTCCTTTGCGCGCTTGAATAGTCGCGCGGCGGCGCAGATACGCAAACCTGTCGAAGACATCGAGAATGGTGCCGGGGAAGCCGCCGGACATCGGCCAGGGTGACACTTGTGCGCTCGGAAACATCTGAACCTCGCTCCGCTGGCATTACCCAGATCAGCTTTGAAGGGTCCGGAGGCTTGCGCTTCTCATCTCAGCCCCGGCGACACGGAGCTCCCCTGTGATTTCGGCGAAAACTATCATCCAGGTTTTCTTACCGCAACCGCAAAATCACGATCCCGTTCGTCCGGTCGGAACCGAACCGCAGAGGCGAAAAAACACCCGGACGGAGTTCTGTCCGGGTGTTTTCCGAGGTTCCGTACCTGCCGGGAACGGAACCCGAGCTCGTCTTGGGCGGCTCTCTATTGCAGGACGCGGCCGGTGCGAGGGCCGCAAATGCCGGCGCCATGATTTCGGCCTGTTATCGCCTGGTGATCGCGCGTCGCCTCTTCCTGCTTTACGACCGGTGGAGTAGGCCTTATAAAACCTCAACTAATATTGAGGTCAAGAGGGTGATGGATACGATTTCTGCAACGCCGCTCGGCAGGCTTCTGACGGTTGGCGAAGTGGCGGAACGCAGTGGTCTTGCCGTTTCGGCGCTGCATTTCTATGAGGCCAAGGGGCTGATCTCCAGCATCCGTACACGCGGCAATCAGCGGCGCTACGGACGTGACGTGCTTCGCCGGCTCGGCATCATCAAAGTGGCGCAGCGTGTCGGCATTCCGCTCTTAGAAATCCAGACGGCGTTCGCCTCTCTGCCGCAGGGGCGCACACCGACGGTTGCCGACTGGCAGACGCTGTCGGCGCGCTGGAAGAATGAACTCGACGAGCGAATCAGACGGCTCAGCCTGCTGCGCGACCGCCTGACCGGCTGCATCGGCTGCGGCTGCCTGTCGATCGAGAGCTGTCCGTTGCGCAATCCCTGCGATCGGCTTGGCGAAGAAGGGCCGGGTGCGCGGCTACTGGAGAACGAGAACGAAAGCTGAGCTTTCCCGAGGTCTCCGGCGGAAAGATCGGTGCATGCCTTTCTTTCGGCCGGCGCGCTCATATGTTAAGGGCGAAGGGCGCAACCGGCGGCATTGTCCGCGAGGAGGACGGCTTCGTGTTCCATCCGAGACTATTCGAAAATCGCAATGTCGTCGTCACCGGCGCCGGCCGGGGTATCGGCCTCGAGGTGGCCCGCCAGTTCCTGGATTGCGGCGCGAAGGTGATCGTCCATACCGGCCGCAAACCTGGACGGGATCTGCCGGATTTCCTGCTGACGGCCGAATCGGAAAGACGGGCGCTGTTGCTGCACGCCGATTTCACCGCCGTCGGCGGCGCCGCGCAATTTGCGGAGGATGCCCTCGCCTTTTTCGACAAGGTGCATGTGCTCGTCAACAATGCCGGCACCATGCTCGGCCGTTTTCCGGCTGCGACGCTGACGGACGCAGATTATGAAGCGATCGTGCGGCTGAACCAGACGTCGGTGGTGGCGCTGACCCGGGCGCTGTTGCCGGCATTGAAGGCGGCCGAAGGCGCGGCCATCGTCAACACCGTTTCGATTTCAGCGCTGACCGGCGGCAGTCCCGGTTCTTCGGTCTATTCGGCCTCGAAAGCCTTCGTTTCCACCTATTCCAAGGCGCTTGCCCGTGAGCTGGCGCCGGATGGCATCCGGGTCAACTGCGTCTCGCCGGGAACGATCGAGACGGATTTCCATGAGCGCTATTCCTCCCGCGAAAAGTTGGAGCAGACGAAGAAGACCATACCCTTACAGCGGCTCGGCACGGCGGAGGATTGTGCCCCCGCCTATCTCTTTCTGGCCGCCCCTTTGCTTTCGGGCTACATCACCGGTCAGGTGATCGAGATCAATGGCGGCCAGCTTATCTGCTGATTTGCTTGGACTTTTTTTGGCATTTCGTTACTTTGGAATAATTCGCTTGTGTGAATATGCTATTGTACTGATCTACCTCAGTGCTTCCTTCCGAGATACCGAATGCCGTTGCCCAAACCCGAGCCGGGGATGTCCGGCCAGGACTTGCACAAACTCGCTGGAAAAGCCCACGAGGCGAGCGATCTGCTGAAAGCGCTGGCGCACCAGACCCGACTTCTGATTCTCTGCATATTAGCGAATGAGGAGCGGACGGTCGGTGAAATCGAGACTATTCTCGGCATTCAACAGGCAATGGTCTCGCAGCAGCTTGCGCGCCTGAGGCTTGTAGGTCTGGTCAATACACGCCGCGAAGGCAGGCTGGTTTATTACAGCATCGGCGATCTCAGTGTGCTCGCCTTCCTCGAATCGCTGTTCGATCTTTTTCCGGCTGCCGAAAACGGTTAAGCATGTCGCGTAGCGCGGCGGCTGCGCACGAGGATGGGCTGGATCCGGATGACCTCACGCCGGATCGGGAGACCGGATGATCGACAAGCTCGAATTCTTCATCGCCCTTGCCAATGAAAAGCATTTCGGCCGCGCCGCGGAGGAATGCGGGATCTCGCAGCCGACGCTCTCGGCCGCCATCCGGCAGCTGGAGGATCAGCTCGGCGTCATGCTGGTGCAGCGCGGGTCGCGATATCAGGGGCTGACGCCGGAGGGGCAGCGCGTGCTCGAATGGGCGCGGCGCATCGTCGGCGATGCCCGCACCATGCGCGAGGAAATGCGCGCGGCGCGGCGCGGTCTTTCCGGCCACATTCGTCTCGCCGCCATCCCGACGGCCCTCGCCATGCTTTCGCGCATCACCACGCCCTTTCAGGAACGACATCCGGGCGTCACCTTCTCGATCGTCTCGCGCAATTCGCTGCAGGTGCTGAGCATGCTCGAAAATCTCGAGATCGATGCCGGTATCACCTATCTCGAAAATGAGCCGCTCGGACGTGTCACCAGTGTTCCCCTCTATGCCGAGCGTTATCACCTGATCACGGCTGCGGGCAGCCCACTGTCCGATCGCGACAACGTGACCTGGAAGGAGGTCGGCGATCTTCGGCTTTGTCTATTAACCGCCGACATGCAGAACCGGCGCATCATCAACCGGCACCTGACGGAAGCGGGGGCCACAGTGCATCCCACACTCGAATCCAACTCGATGATCGTGCTGTTCTCGCATGTCAGAACCGGACGTTGGGCAAGCATCATGCCGCGCAACGTCGCGAAATCATTTGGATTCCCAATTGAAATCCGAATGATTCCGATTGTTGAGCCGGAGGCCCACCATCTGGTCGGCCTCGTCGCGCCCTATCGCGAGCCGTTCACGCCGCTCGTGTCGGCCTTGCTGCACGAAGCGCGAGTGCTCGTGCAGGATGAAGAGCTATGATAGGAAAAACCTATCGATCCACGAGATAGCTTTATTGATCGTCGCCGGCTTCCTTGAGATGCTGGGCGACGAATGGCCTCGGCTGGGGAGGGCGCCATTCCGCAACCAGCGGCTGGGAGGGCTGCCCTATGACCATTCATATCGCCGAAGGCGATATTGCAGCGCGCACGCGTACCATTGTCGCCGACCTTCGCTTCCTTGAAGGGCCGCTGCTTTCCATTCTGCATCAAGTTCAGCAGGAATTCGGGTATGTGCCGCAGCAAGCCCTTCCCGTGATCGCGGAGGAACTGAACCTCTCGCGCGCCGAGGTGCATGGGGTAATGACCTTTTATCACGATTATCGCGACCACCCCGCGGGGCGACATGTGCTGAAGCTCTGTCGCGCCGAGGCCTGTCAGTCGATGGGCGGCGACGCGCTGGCTGAGCGCGTCAAGGCGCTGCTCGGCATCGATTTTCACCAGACGACGCTCGATGGCAGTGTGACGCTGGAGGCGGTCTACTGCCTCGGGCTCTGCGCCTGCGGCCCGTCGGCGATGCTCGACGGCGAGGTGTATGCCCGGGTCGACGATCAGCTGGCGACGGAACTCGTCGCGGAGGCGCGCCGATGACAGTCAAGATTTATGTTCCGCGCGATGCCGCTGCGCTGGCGCTCGGGGCCGAAAAGGTGGCAAAGGCGATTACCCAGGAGATCGTCGCCCGCGGCCTCGATGCCGAGATCGTGCGCAACGGCTCGCGCGGAATGTTCTGGCTGGAGCCGCTGATCGAGGTCGAGCTTGCCGGCAAGCGCATCGGCTACGGACCGGTGAAAGAAAGGGATGTGCCCGGTCTCTTCGACGCCGGCATCGTCAATGGCGGCGATCACCCGCTCTGTCTCGGGGAGGTTGAAGACCTCCCGTTCCTGAAGCAACAGACCCGCCTGACCTTCGCCCGCTGCGGCGTGATCGATCCGCTCTCGCTTTCGGATTACGAGGCGCATGGCGGCCTTGCCGGCCTTCGCCGCGCCGTTTCGATGGCGCCCGCCGAAATCGTCAAGGAGGTCACCGATTCCGGCCTGCGTGGACGCGGCGGCGCGGGTTTCCCCACAGGCATCAAGTGGAAGACCGTCCTCGATGCGGCCGGCGAACGCAAATATATCGTCTGCAATGCCGATGAAGGCGACAGCGGCACCTTTGCAGACCGGATGATCATGGAGGGTGATCCCTTCGTGCTGATCGAGGGCATGGCGATTTCGGGACTTGCGACCGGCGCCACGAAGGGCTTCGTCTATACGCGTTCGGAATATCCGCATGCGATCGCCGCGATGACCGAGGCCGTCGGCATCGCGCGGCAGGCCGGGATCCTCGGCCCGTCGGTGCTCGGCTCGGGCCGCGCTTTCGATATCGAGGTGCGCACCGGCGCCGGCGCCTATGTCTGCGGCGAGGAGACGGCGCTTTTGAACAGCCTCGAAGGCAAGCGCGGCGTCGTGCGCGCCAAGCCGCCGCTGCCGGCGCATAAGGGGCTATTCGACTGTCCGACCGTCATCAACAACGTGATCTCGCTCGCTTCCGTGCCGGTAATCATGGAGAAGGGCGCCGCCTTCTATCGCGATTTCGGCATGGGCCGGTCACGCGGCACCATCCCGCTGCAGATCGCCGGCAATATCAGATATGGCGGTCTTTACGAAACAGCCTTCGGTCTTTCGCTCGGCGATATCGTCGACAGGATCGGCGGCGGTACGGCGACGGGACGACCGGTCAAGGCCGTGCAGGTCGGCGGGCCGCTCGGGGCCTATTTCCCGCGGGCGCTGTTCGACACGCCGTTCGATTACGAATCCTTCGCCGCCCGGGACGGGCTGATCGGCCATGCCGGCATCGTCGTCTTCGACGACACCGTGGATATGCTGAAGCAGGCCCGTTTCGCCATGGAATTCTGCGCGGTCGAGAGCTGCGGCAAATGCACGCCCTGTCGCATCGGCTCGACGCGCGGCGTCGAGACGGCCGACAAGATCGCCCATGGCATCGAGCCAGAGAAGAACCGGGCGCTGCTGGCCGATCTCTGCAATACGATGAAATTCGGCTCGCTCTGCGCGCTCGGCGGTTTCACGCCCTATCCCGTCATGAGCGCGATGACGCATTTCCCGGAGGATTTTTCGCCGGCGCCGATGGTGGAGGCTGCCGAGTGATGACATCTCACGTGCTGGCCCGCTTCTCACCCGACTTGCTCAATTCCATTTCCATACAGGAGGCCGACCATGTCTCTCATCCATGAAATCGACTACGGCACTCCCGCTTCGAAATCGGAAACAATGGTGACGCTGACCATCGACGGGCAGCAGATCAGCGTGCCGGAGGGCACGTCGATCATGCGCGCCTCGATGGAGGCCGGTATCGAGGTGCCGAAGCTCTGCGCCAGCGACATGATGGATGCCTTCGGCTCCTGCCGGCTCTGTCTCGTCGAGATCGAGGGCCGGGCCGGCCTGCCGGCCTCCTGCACGACGCCGGTGGCGGCCAACATGGTGGTGCGCACGCAGACGGATCGGCTGAAGGATGTCCGCCGCGGCGTGATGGAACTCTACATTTCCGACCACCCGCTCGACTGTCTGACCTGTGCTGCCAACGGCGATTGCGAATTGCAGGACATGGCAGGCGCCGTCGGCCTGCGCGACGTGCGCTACGGCTATGACGGCGACAACCATGTCAGGGCACGTAACAATGGCGAGATCAATCTGAAATGGACGCCGAAGGACGAGTCCAATCCCTATTTCACCTTTGACCCCTCCAAGTGCATCGTCTGTTCGCGCTGCGTGCGCGCCTGCGAGGAGGTGCAAGGCACCTTCGCGCTGACGATCGAGGGGCGCGGTTTCGGCTCCAAGGTGTCATCGGGTGCGCATGAAGCCTTCATCGATTCCGAATGCGTCTCCTGCGGTGCCTGCGTCCAGGCCTGCCCGACGGCGACGCTGACCGAGAAGTCGGTGATTGCGATCGGTCAGCCCGAGCATTCGGCCATCACCACCTGCGCCTATTGTGGCGTCGGCTGTTCCTTCAAGGCGGAAATGCGCGGCGAGGAGCTGGTGCGCATGGTTCCCTGGAAGGATGGCCAGGCCAATCGCGGCCATTCCTGCGTCAAGGGTCGCTTCGCTTACGGCTATTCCAACCATAAGGATCGCATCCTCAACCCGATGATTCGCGAAAAGGTCAGCGATCCCTGGCGGGAGGTGAGCTGGGACGAGGCCTTCGCGCATGTGGCGTCGGAGTTCCGCCGCATCCAGTATCAGTATGGCCGCGAGGCGATCGGCGGCATCACCTCGTCGCGCTGCACCAACGAGGAAACTTATCTGGTGCAGAAGCTGGTCCGCGCCGGTTTCGGCAACAACAATGTCGATACCTGCGCCCGCGTCTGCCACTCGCCGACCGGCTACGGCCTCGGCCAGACATTCGGCACCTCGGCCGGCACGCAGGATTTCGACAGCGTCGAACAGTCCGATGTCGTCGTCATCATCGGCGCCAATCCGACCGACGGCCATCCGGTGTTCGCTTCGCGGCTGAAGAAGCGGCTGCGCCAGGGCGCCAAGCTCATTGTCATCGATCCGCGCCGCACCGATATCGTCCGGTCGCCGCATGTCGAGGCTTCCTATCACCTGCCGCTGAAGCCGGGCACCAATGTCGCGGTCATGACGGCGTTGGCGCATGTGATCGTCACCGAAGGACTCTATGACGAGAAGTTCATCCGCGAGCGTTGCGATTGGTCGGAGTTCGAGGACTGGGCCGCTTTCGTCGCCGAACCCCAGCACAGCCCCGAACAGACCGAGATCTTCACCGGCGTGCCGGCGGCGGATCTGCGCGGCGCGGCAAGGCTCTATGCCAAGGGCGGCAACGGCGCGATCTATTACGGTCTCGGGGTCACCGAACACAGCCAGGGTTCGACCACGGTCATCGCGATCGCCAATCTGGCGATGGCGACCGGCAATATCGGCCGTCCCGGCGTCGGCGTGAATCCGCTGCGCGGCCAGAACAACGTGCAAGGCTCCTGCGACATGGGCTCCTTCCCGCACGAGCTGCCGGGCTACCGGCATATTTCCGACGATGCGACCCGCGATATCTTCGAAAAGCTCTGGGGTGTGAAGCTCAACAACGAGCCGGGCCTGCGAATCCCGAACATGCTGGATGCGGCGGTCGACGGTTCCTTCAAGGGCCTCTACGTCCAGGGTGAGGACATTCTCCAGTCAGATCCCGACACCAAACATGTCGCGGCCGGCCTTGCGGCGATGGAATGCGTCGTCGTGCAGGACCTGTTCCTCAACGAGACTGCCAATTACGCCCATGTCTTTCTGCCGGGCTCGACCTTCCTCGAGAAAGACGGCACCTTCACCAATGCCGAGCGCCGCATCAATCGCGTGCGCAAGGTGATGACGCCGCGCAACGGTTATGGCGATTGGGAGGTGACGCAGAAGCTTGCCCAGACGATGGGGCTCGACTGGAACTACAGCCATCCGTCGGAGATCATGGACGAGATCGCGGCGACGACGCCGAGTTTCGCGTTGGTGTCCTACGACTATCTCGACAAGATGGGCTCGGTGCAGTGGCCCTGCAACGAGAAGAACCCGCTCGGCTCGCCGATCATGCATGTCAACGGCTTCGTGCGCGGCAAGGGCAAATTCATCCGCACCGAATATGTGGCGACCGACGAACGCACCGGTCCGCGTTTCCCGCTGCTGCTCACCACCGGCCGCATCCTCAGCCAGTACAATGTCGGGGCGCAGACGCGGCGGACCGAGAATGTCGTCTGGCATGCGGAAGACCGGCTGGAAATCCATCCGCACGATGCCGAACAGCGCGGCGTTCGCGACGGCGACTGGGTGAAGCTCATGAGCCGCTCCGGCGACACGACGCTCCGGGCGTTGATCACCGATCGTGTGGCGCCGGGCGTCGTCTATACGACCTTCCATCACCCCAATACGCAGGCGAACGTCATCACCACCGATTTCTCCGACTGGGCGACGAACTGCCCGGAATATAAGGTGACGGCGGTGCAGGTTTCGCCTTCCAACGGTCCGAGCGACTGGCAGATGGAATATGACGAGCAGGCGCGGCAATCCCGCCGCATCGCCGGCAAGCTCGAGGCCGCGGAGTGATGATGAGGGGGTGGGCTGGGATCGACGGTGAAGCGGAGGCGGGTGTTTTTCATCCTGTTGCCGCATGGTAGATTTCCCCACCACCGCGCATGCCCCCGAAACCACCCGCCGTAACGGCATCATGCACAGCGGCTCTCGTATCGTGCCGGAGGAAGTGCCGATCGCCTTTTCCTATGGCGGCAGCGCGCATGCGGTGATGATGGCGACGCCCGCCGATCTCGAAGACTTTGCCGTCGGCTTCAGCCTGAGCGAAGGGATCATTGCTGAGCGGGCGGAGATATCGGGTATCGAGGTCGTTGCGGGTGAGCAGGGGATCGACGTGCAGGTCAGCCTTGTCGACGACGTCGCCGATCGGCTGCGGGCGCGGCGCCGCAGCATGGCGGGGCCGGTCGGCTGCGGGCTCTGTGGCATCGAATCGATCGAACAGGCAGTGCGGCCGGTGCCGGATGTCTCGGCATCACCACTGGCGCTCTCGCATGCCGATATCGTTCGCGCCGTTTCGCTTCTGAACGAGGCGCAGCCGCTGCATCGCGAGACGCGGGCGGTGCATGGCGCCGCCTTCTATCGTCCCGGCAAGGGATTGCTTGCCGTGCGCGAAGATGTCGGCCGGCACAATGCGCTGGACAAGCTTTGCGGCGCCGTCATCGGCTGCGGCGAAAGCGGCGATGACGGCGCCGTCGTCGTCACCAGCCGGCTTTCGGTCGAGATGGTGCAGAAGGCGGCAATCCTCGGCAGCCCGGTGCTTATCGCCATTTCGGCGCCGACGGCGCTCGCCATTCGCACGGCCGACGAGGCCGGCATGACGCTCGTCGCCCTGGTGCGCGGCGATGACTTCGAAATTTTCACCCACCCGCACCGCATCTCGCCCGGAAACATCGCCGATGTCGCATGATACCAAGACCAAACTCGTCTATATGGCAAACCAGATCGCCACCTTCTTCAAGAGCCAGCCGGCAAGCGAGGCCGCGGACGGGGTCGCCAATCATATCAACAAATTCTGGGAGCCGCGCATGCGGCGGCAATTGTTCGAAATTCTGGAAAAGGAGGAAAACGGCCTGGATGCCCTCGTGCTGCAGGCCGCTCCGATGATCCGCAAACCGGAAGCGGAAACACACCAGGTCCGGTAATCCAACTGACTCATGCCGACAAAGGCAGCAGCATGCCGCCTTTGTCATTTGACCGCCAAAATTTAAATCGATTTTAAATAAAAACAGTCGGAAATTCAAAGCGTTATAGCGTCCTTTGCGCTCCTGAAGACGGGCGGCGCTTCAATCACAGCAAGGTCTGAAACAAGGAGGCGTTGTTCATGACGGCAGCGGAATCACGTACAGACGGAGCGGTGGCAGGCTCAGGCCTGCTCGATCGCGAAAGGATCGTGGCCAGGCCCGGTTTCAACAGGTGGCTGGTGCCGCCGGCCGCACTCGCCATCCATCTCTGCATCGGCATGGCCTATGGTTTCAGCGTGTTCTGGCTGCCGCTGTCTAAATCGCTCGGGATCACGGCTTCGACCGCCTGCCCCGATCTGACGCTCGCCTCGGCGCTGTTCACCACGACCTGCGACTGGCGGGTTGCCGACCTCGGCTGGATCTATACGCTGTTTTTCGTTCTGCTCGGCTCGTCGGCCGCCATCTGGGGCGGCTGGCTCGAGCGGGCCGGTCCGCGCAAGCCGGGTGTCGTTTCCGCCTGCTGCTGGTGCGGCGGCATTGTGCTGGCTGCCGTCGGCGTCATCACCCATCAGCTGTGGATGATGTGGCTCGGCGCCGGCGTCATCGGCGGCATCGGTCTCGGCCTCGGTTACATCTCGCCGGTTTCGACGCTGATCAAATGGTTTCCCGACCGGCGCGGCATGGCGACCGGCATGGCGATCATGGGCTTCGGGGGCGGCGCGATGATCGGCGCTCCACTTGCCAATCTGCTGATGAATGCCTTCAAGACCGATACATCGGTCGGCGTCTGGCAGACCTTCATTGTCATGGCGGTCATCTACTTCGTCTTCATGATGGGCGGCGCCTTCGGCTATCGCATCCCGCCGGCCGGCTGGCAGCCGGAAGGCTGGACGCCGCCGGCGGCCAAGAGCACGATGATCACCACCAAACACGTGCATCTGCGTGACGCCCACAAGACCAAGCAGTTCTGGCTGATCTGGGCGGTGCTTTGCCTCAACGTTTCGGCCGGCATCGGTGTTATCGGCATGGCTTCGCCGATGCTGCAAGAAATCTTTGCCGGTTCGCTGATCGGCCTGCCGGATGTCGGTTTCGCCCAGCTCGACGCCGGTCAGAAGGCGGCGATCGCCACAATCGCCGCCGGTTTCGCCGGCCTGTTGTCGCTCTTCAATATCGGCGGACGGTTCTTCTGGGCGTCGCTGTCGGACAAGATCGGTCGCAAGAACACTTATTACTGCTTCTTCGTTCTCGGCATCGTACTCTATGCACTGGCGCCCAGCTTCGCAGGCATGGGCAACAAGGCGCTGTTCGTTCTCGCCTTCGGTATTATCCTGTCAATGTATGGCGGCGGCTTTGCGACCATCCCGGCCTATCTCGCCGATATTTTCGGCACGCAATTCGTCGGCGCCATCCACGGCCGGCTGCTCACGGCCTGGGCAACGGCCGGCATCGTCGGTCCGGTCGTCGTCAACTATATCCGTGAAGCGCAGATTGCCGCCGGCGTTGCACCCGGCCCGGCGCTTTATACCGGCACCATGTATATCCTCGCCGGCATGTTGGCGCTCGGCCTCATCGCCAATGCGTTTGTCAGGCCGCTCCCGGACAAGTGGTTCATGAGGGATGACGAGGTCGCGGCGCTGCAGGCGAAGTCGGCCGCCGTCAATGCCGGGCCGACCGGTTCCTTCGGCATCGGCACCGGCGGGCTGGATGCCAAGGCGATGCTCGCCTGGTCTGTCGTCGGCATTCCGCTGCTCTGGGGTGTCTGGGTCACGCTGAAGGCGACTTTCGCGCTGTTCGGCTGAGATATGAAAGCGCGCCGCAGGGCTCATGCGGCACGTTTTATCCCCGCTCTATGCAGAACAGTGGCGCGGTATGGAACCGAGGTCAGAACTCTTCCCAGCTCTGCGCAGTCGCAGTCGCCGCGCCGTGCGCCTTGGCAACACGGGAAACGAGATGCAGCGCCGGCGAACCTGTCTGTTTTGATTCTAGCCCGCCACCGGCGGGCGATTGGGCCTGGATCCGGGGCTGACCGGGCAGGCGGAATCTTGTCAGCAGGATCCGCAGCGTTTCGGCTTCCCTCGCAAGGCTGTGGCTGGCGGCGGTGCTCTCCTCGACCATGGCGGCATTTTGCTGGGTTGCCTGATCAAGTGTGTTGACCGCCTGGTTGATTTCCTTGAGGCCGGTTGCCTGTTCCCTTGAGGCTTCGACGATGGCGACGACATTGCAGTCGATATCGCCGACCTGTGTGACGATTTCCTCCAGCGCCTTGCCGGTCTGGCCGACGAGGCCGACGCCGTTCTTGACGAGGTCGCTCGACGTATTGATCAGCGCCTTGATCTCCTTGGCGGCGTTGGCGGAGCGTTGGGCAAGTTCGCGGACCTCCTGGGCCACCACGGCGAAACCTTTGCCGGCTTCACCGGCGCGGGCCGCCTCGACGCCGGCGTTCAATGCCAGAAGATTGGTCTGAAAGGCGATATCGTCGATGACGCCGATGATGTTGGTGATTTCGCGCGAGGACTGCTCGATCTGGTCCATGGCGGCGACGGCGTTGCGGACCACGACGCCCGACTGCTCGGCGCCCTGCTTGGTCATGGCGACGAGGCGGCCGGCTTCCTCGGCGCGACGGCTGGAATCGTTGACTGTCGTGGTGATTTGCTCCAGCGCGGCTGCGGTCTCCTCGATCGATGCCGCCTGCTGTTCCGTCCGCTTGGAGAAGGAATCCGCCGATTCGCCAATCTCGCGTGAGCCTGCGGCGATCGTGCTGCCATTCTCGCCGATCGTCTTCATCGTCTCGGCAAGGCCTGTGACCGCGGTGTTGAAATCGTGGCGCAACTGCTCCATCGAGGGGACGAAGGGCGTGTCCACCGTCCTCATCAGATCACCTTCGGAAAGCTGACGCAGCGCGCTGCCGAGCAGCGAAATCGCGCTCATGCGCTCTGTGACGTCGGTCGCGAACTTCACGACCTTGTAGACCTTGCAGTCGGCATCGACGATCGGGTTATAGGCTGCCTGGATCCAGATTTCGCGGCCGCCCTTGCCAAAACGGACGAATTCGTTGGCGATGAATTCCCCGTTGGCGAGGCGCCGCCAGAAGCTGCCGTAGTCCTCGGTTCTGATATAGGCCGGGTCGCAGAACATGCTGTGATGTTTGCCGGTGATTTCGGCCAGGGAATATCCCATGGCCCGGCAGAAATTCTCGTTCGCGGTGAGGATCTCACCCTTCGGGGTGAACTCGATCACCGCCTGTGAGCGCGAGATCGCCTCAAGCTTGCCGGAATCCTCGACCGCCTGCTTTTTCGCGGCTGTGATATCGGCGGCAAATTTCACCACCTTGAATGGCTTTCCACCCTTTGAAACAGGATTATAGGAAGCCTGGATCCATATTTGCCGGTTGCCCTTGGCAAGACGCTTGTAAGCGCCGGCATCATATTCGCCGCGTCCGAGCCGCGCCCAGAACGCGCGATATTCCGCGGTCGCAGCATAGGCCGGCTCGCAGAACATGCTGTGATGTTTGCTGACGATCTCGTTCAGGCGATAACCCAGCGCGCTGCAGAAATTCTCATTTGCCGTCAGGATATTTCCGCTGAGATCGAATTCAATGATCGCCTGCGATTTGGAGATGGCGTCAAGAATGTATTTCGAATCGGAGCTTAGACCAAACATATCTGTCCCTTTGAGATGCACAGCATCTGCTGTTTCGGCCGGAGAAGCGAGGGGGCGGGCGAGGTACACCGGTCCTGGGAAGAACCGGGTAGCCGGTTATATCCCTCCGTGCCGGAGACTATCATCCGTATGCTTCACCTCCATGCTGAGGGAGCGTGGTTAATATTGTGTATTAAAGCTACTGCTAATAATATAATATCAGTGCGGTTTGCTTTCGGGCCTAAGAAAAACCGCCCCGGAGCGGGGCGGTTTTCAGTATTGTGTTGTCTAGATGCGATCAGGCCGCCAGTTCGTCCGTCTCGTTTTCCTTGAACATCTTGGCAAGGTTCAGGAAGCAGATCATGCCATTCTCCGAAGCGATGATGCCTTCGCAATAGGCGCGGTCGAACGAGGCGGTCACCTCAGGCACCGGCTGGACCTGGCTGGACGAAATGGTCAGAATATCCGAGACGCGGTCGACGAGCATGCCGATCACCATGCTGTGAACTTCGGCGACGACGATGGCGCTGCGTTCGTTGGCGACGGTGCTCTTCATGCCGAGCTTGTAAGCAAGGTCGATGATCGGAATCACCGAGCCGCGCAGGTTCATGACGCCGATGACATCGGCCGGCGCGTGCGGGATCGGCGTCGACGGCGCCCAGCCGCGGATTTCGCGGATGGTCGTGGTCTTGACGCAGAATTCCTGATCATGCAGGCGGAAGGCAATGATCTCGAGCGTATCGCCGCTGAAGCTAGTGGAATTGATCGTGGCCATTAGAATTCTTCCCAACTGTCGTAAGCCAAAGCAGAAGCGGGTGCGCCCCCATTGGCGCTGACGAGCTTTGCCTTCACACCACGCGATGGCTTTGCATTCGGCGAAGCATCGTTACGGTTACGACGACATTAGCGAAAGAGTGTTGCCCAAATCTAAATCGGAAACCGGATTAGCCAGGTTTTCAATCTCGATTTACGTCAGCCTATGGTCTTTTCGATCTGCGAAACCGCCCAATCCACCTGTTCTCTGGTGATGACCAAAGGCGGGGCGAGGCGAATCGTATGGTCGTGGGTATCCTTGGCGAGAAGGCCGCGTTCCTTCAGCGCATGGCAATATTGCCGCGCACCGCCCGCTTCTGGTTCCAGCTCGACGGCCATCATCAGACCGCGGCCGCGCACATCGCGAACGATGTTCGAGCGCATCGACTTCAGACCTTCGAGAAAATAGCCGCCCATCGCTGCGGCGTTTTCGATCATGCCTTCTTCCGTCAACACCTTCAGCGCGGTGCGCGCCACCGCGCAGGCGAGCGGGTTGCCGCCGAAGGTCGAGCCGTGCTGGCCGGGTTTCAGCACGCCCAGCACCTCGGTATTCGAAAGCACGGCCGACACGGGGTAGAAGCCGCCGGACAGCGCCTTGCCGATCAGTGTCACATCGGCCTCGATGCCTTCATGCTCTTCCGCCAGCAGTTTGCCGGTGCGGCCGAGACCGGTCTGGATCTCGTCGAGAATGAGGGTGACGTTGTTATCAGTGCAAAGCTCGCGGATGCGGGTAAAATATCCGGCCGGCGGGATGATGACGCCGGCTTCCCCCTGGATCGGCTCGATCAGCGCGGCGACCGTATTGCCGTTGATGGCGGCCTCGAAGGCCTCGGCATCGCCGAAGGGAATGGTGCGGAAGCCCGGCGTGTAGGGGCCGAAGCCGGTGCGGGCGTCGGGATCGGTGGAGAAACTGATGATGCTCAGCGTCCGGCCATGGAAATTATCGGCGCAGACGATGATCTCCGCCTGGCCTTCCGGCACGCCCTTGACCTCGTATCCCCATTTGCGCACCGCCTTGATGGCGGTCTCCACGGCTTCAGCGCCGGAATTCATCGGCAGAATCTTGTGCGAGCCGGTGAGCGCCGCCAGCTCTTCATAGAGATAGGCGAGCTGGTCGTTGCGGAAGGCGCGGGAGGTGAGGGTCAGCCGGCCCGCCTGCTCGACCATGGCGGCAAGGATTTTTGGGTGACAATGGCCCTGGTTGACGGCGGAATAGGCCGAAAGGCAATCGAGATAACGATTGCCGTCGGTATCCCAGACATGAACGCCTTCGCCGCGCGTCAGCACCACGTCGAGCGGCTTGTAATTATTGGCGCCGAGCCGCTGTTCCGTCGCAATCAATTTTTCCGAAGCGTTCATGGTCCTTCCCCTCTGGTCTATGCGGCGCGTGTCGGACGGTCGAAGATGCGGCGGCCGAAGAGGCTGGCCGTCAGTTCCACCAATATGCGGGCGCTCTTGCCGCGATCGTCGAGAAACGGATTGAGCTCGACCAGATCCAGCGACGAGACGAGACCGCTGTCCGAGAGCATCTCCATGACAAGATGGGCTTCGCGGAAGGTCGCGCCGCCAGGCACCGTCGTGCCGACGCCGGGGGCAATGTCGGGATCGAGGAAATCGAGATCGAGGCTGACATGCAGCAGGCCGTTCGCCTTGGCGACGACGTCGAGAATGTCCCGCATGATGGCGCCGATGCCCTGTTCGTCGATGGCACGCATATCGAAGACGTTGACACCGTGTTCGTGGATTTCTTCGCGCTCGCGCGCATCGACCGAGCGGATGCCGACTTGGAAGACATGCTTCGGGTCGACGAAGGGACGATCCTTCGGCAGGATTTCGGCGAACTCCGCCTCGCCGCAGAAGAAGGCGACGGGCATGCCGTGCATGTTGCCGGAGGGGGAGGTGGTGGGAGAATTGAAATCGGCATGGGCATCGAGCCAGAGCACGAAGAGCGGGCGGCCTTTGCTGGCGGCATAACGGGCCATGCCGGATACGGTGCCCATGGAAAGGCTGTGGTCGCCGCCGAGAATGAGCGGAAAGCGGCCGGAGGCGGCGACTTCATAGACGCTGCTTTCGAGCGCGCGGGTGAAGGCGCCGACGATTCTCAGATTATGGGCCTTGGAATGATTCGGCAGGTCCATCGCCGGCACGATCCTGAGATCGCCATTATCCGCGACATCGTGGCCGAGATCGATCAGCGTCTGGTCTACACCGGCAATGCGCAGCGCCGCAGGACCCATGGCAGCGCCTCTTCGGCCGGAACCTTCCTCCAGCGGTGCGCCGATGAGGGTGACAGATCGCGATTGGACATTCATGCGAGGGCTCCGTGTTGAGGCCTGTTTCGGCCGATAGTGGGATAAAGGGCTGCCGGCAAAAAGATGGAAAAGTGGCAGAAATGGATTATGATTGCGCAGGTTGATAAAGCTATTTTGACAGAGTGATCAGTGTGGACGATCTCGATACCGAACTCTTGAGCGCACTACGCCACAATGCCCGCATTTCCGTCTCCTCGCTTGCGGCGATAACAGGTGCATCGCGGGCAACGGTCGCCGCCCGCATCGACCGGCTGGTCGCCAGCGGCACCATTGTCGGCTTCACCATTCGCACCAGCCACGAGACGCGATCGGCCGGCGTGCGCGCCATCGTCATGATCGAGGTGCTCGGCAAGCTGGCCGACAGGGTGGCCGATCAGTTGCGAGGTCTGCCGCAGGTCCGCGCCCTTCACAGCACCAACGGTAAATGGGATTTCGTCGCCGAACTCGAGGATCGCGACCTTGCTTCCTTTGACGAGACGCTACGCCGCATCCGGCTGATCAACGGTATCAACTCGACCGAGACCAATATTCTCTTGAAGACGAGCAAGACGGGTTTTTAGAGCAATCCAGGAAAAGTGCGAAGCGGTTTTCCGTCCGGGATTGCGCAAAACAAAGGTAAGCCGCCTCAATACTCACGCTCATAAACGATGCCGGCTTCGCCCGCCCCGTTGCCGCCGGCGGCGCCGCGCAGTTTAACGCCGCGGCCGACATCGAGATTGATGATCGCCTTGGCGCCTGCCGCCCCGCCCTGCTGCAGTTCGAAATAGGTGCGGTCGTTGAGATAGCGGCCGACGCTGACGCTCGTCTGGCCCTTCTCGTCGGTGCTGACGTCGAAATCGTCGACGCCGAGCTGGTTGCGCAAGCCTTCGAAAAGCGAGGTGGAGCGGTTGCCGGCCAGCTGGCTGACGGCATCGGCGAGTTGGGCGATCTGCACCGGCGACAGCTTCGACATCGACTGGCCGAAAATCAGCTGCGCCAGCACCTCGTCCTGCGGCAGCTGCGGCGAGGAGGAAAAGGTGATCGAAGGATCGGTGGCGAGGCCGGCCACATCAACCGTCAGGGTCGTCGTGCCGGAGGTGGAGGTGGCTTCCATGTCGAGCGCCGGTGTCAGATCACCGGCAAAGGTGATCCTGCTCTTGTCGGAGAAGTTCAGACGGCGATTGAGAATGGTCAGCCGGCCGCGGCGCATGGTGAAACCGCCGGTGACGATGGGTGCCGCGGCCGTTCCGCGGATCGTCACGCGGCCGCCGAGCTCGGCATCGATGCCACGGCCGCGCACGAAGATTTGCGAGGGCGCGTCGATTTCGAGATCGAGGGTGATGACGGAAGATTTCTCGCCGGTTTTCCGTCCGCCGCCATCCCGCAGCTGCGCAAGCACCGCCCGCGGTGCGTTCTTGTGCCGTATGTCGATTTCGCTGAGGGAGGTCGGCAATTTTTCCGGGACGGTGATCGAGGTCTTGTCCAGCCGCAGTTTGCCGCTCAGCGTGGCGCTCATGATCGGTCCGCGCAGGCCCACTGTCCCGTTGACGGTCGAGACGACGAGGGTTCCGTCGACATAAACCGCCTTGTCGAGCTTGATCGAAATGTCGGCGGGAAAGCCGCCGGCCGGCTGGATACCGATGGTGCCGCTCGCCGAAATCGTGCCGCCGCCGCCGAGATTGCCGCTGAGGCGCGATATCACGGCCTGGGTGCCATTGAAGGTGACGGTGGCTGCGAGATTGTTGACGGCAAGATTGCGTCTGACGTCGACAAGTTTGGCGCCATTGGTCGAGACCGTGCCGTTGATGACAGGTGCTGCCGCCGTTCCACCGATCGAAAGATTGACGGTGGCGACCCCGTCGGCGACCAGGCCCTGCTGCGCAAGCGGGGTGCTTAGCACCGCGAAAGGAACATTGCCGTTGAAGCGCAAGTCAAGAGCTCGATTGCCTGATATAACGACACTGCCGCCACCCTTGAGCGACATGCCGGCGTCACCAGCAAGACTGGTTTCGACGGTCAGCTTGCTGCCGGCCAGCTTTCCGGAGGCCCCGATGCTGAGCGGCGAAAGACCGGCGCCCTTGGTCTGGCTCGTCGCGGCGTTCTTCCAATCGACCTTGAAATCGACAGCGGGGGAGGACAGCGTGCCGGTCGCCTTGGCGCTCGCCGAGATCGTGCCGTCGGCGCCGATACCAGGAACAAAGCCGTTGGCGATGGCAGCCGGAACATTGGCAGCGTTTGCCGTGACGTCGATCGATCGGATCGATGTGCCTGCAATGGAAAGACTGCCGGCGGCTTTCAGGTTAATGCCGCCGCTGCCGCGGAGGTCAGCATCAAAATCGAGCCTGTCGCCGGCATATTTTCCTGTGGCCGCCAGCGCAAGACGGGAGAGGCCGGCAGCCTTGGTGTGGCTGGTCGCGGCATCCTTCCAGTCAAGCTTGAAATCGACGATCGGATCAGCCGGCGTTCCCGATGTGACGGCGCTTGCCGAAAGCGTGCCTTCAGCACCGAGACCGGGAACAAAGGCATTGGCGATATTTGCCGGCAGGGCGGGAATATCGGCATTGACCGAAAGGTCGCGGATGGCCGTTCCGGCAATCGTGACGCCGCCGGTCGCCTTAGCCAGCACGCCGTCCTTGCCGGCGAGGTTGGCATCGAAATCGACCCTGTCATTGGCGAATTTGCCGGATGCCGCGGCGCTGAGACCGGAAAGACCGCTGCTCCTGGTCTGGGCGATTGCGGCGTTCTTCCAGTCGAGCTTGAAGTCGACGGCGGGCTTGGGAAGCGCGCCTGAGGCGGATGCCGTTCCCGACACCGTGCCCTCCGCCGCAAGGCCGGGAACGAAGCCGTTGGCAAGGCTCGCCGGCAGATCGGCGAGATCGGCCTTGACGTCAAGGTTGCTGACTGAGGCGCCCGATATCGCGACGTTGCCTGCAGCTTTCAGCGAGAGGCCGTCCTTGCCGCCGAGATTGGCGTTGAAATCAAGCTTATTGTCGGCGAGGTGGCCCGAGGCGGCAAGCGCAAGACCGGAAAGTTGGGCGGTCCTGGTGTGGCTGGTTGCGGCATCCGTCCAGTCGAGCTTGAAATCGGCCTTCGGTGCGGCGGGTGTGCCGGCCGCAGACATGGTGCCGGATATCGTGCCGCCGGCCGCCAGCCCTGGAACGAAGGCATTGGCGAGAGCGGCGGGGAGTTTGGCGATCTCGGCATCGAGCTTCACGCTGTCGATCGCCGTGCCGGCGAGGGCGACATTGCCCACGGCCTTCAGCGAGAGGCCCTGGTCGCCAAGGGCTGCTGCGTTGAAATCAAGCTTGTTCTCGGCAAATTTTCCCGATGTGGTAATGCCGAGAGCGGCAAGCCCGGCACGCCTGGTGTGGCTCGTTGCAGCCTCTTTCCAGTTGAGATCAAAATTGGCGGTCGGCGCGGAAGGCGAGCCTGCCGCCGAGATTTTTCCCGAGACCGAGCCTTCGGCAGCAAGATCGGCGACGAAGCTGTTTGCGATACTTGCCGGGATATTTGCCAAGGTCGCATCCACCTTGGCGGCGCCGACCGTCTTACCGGTAATGGCGACATCGCCGTTTGCCTTGAGCGAGAGGCCGTCGGCGCCGCTGGCCGCAGCGTCGAAACCGAGCTTGTTGTCGGCGAATTTTCCAGATGCCGTCACGCCGAGACCGGCGAGGCCGGCGCGTTTGGTGTGGCTGGTGACGGCATTTTGCCAATGGAGATCGAAATCGGCGGTCGGGGCGGCAAGGGATCCGCTCGCCGAGACCGTTCCGGAGACAAGGCCAGCGGCTGCGAGATCGGGGACGAAACCGTTTGCAACAGCTGCAGGGATATTGGCCAGTGTCGCGTCGATCTTGGCGCTGCCGATTGTCGTCCCGGTGACCTCGACGTTGCCGTTTGCCTTCAGCGATAAGCTGTCGGCGCCGCTGACCGCGGCATCAAAATCGAGCGTGTTGTCGGCGAATTTGCCGGACGCGGTCACATCAAGAGCCGTAAGACCGGCGCGTTTGGTGTGGCTCGTCGCAGCGCTCTTCCACGCGAGATCGAAATTTGTGGTCGGAGCCTTGAGGGAGCCGGCGGCGTTCACCCTTCCCGTAATCGTGCCTTCGGCGGCGAGATCGGGAACAAAACCATTGGCGACACCGGCGGGCAAGTTGAGGATATTGGCGTCGATATCGAGCACCGGCGCCGCCGGATCGGCGAGGTCGACATTGCCGGCCGCCTTGAGCGAGAGGCCGTCGGCGCTGCCGATCGTCGTGTCGAAATCGAGCTTCCTGTCGGCAAATTTGCCGCCGGCGGTGATGCCGAGCGGCGCCAAGCCGGCCCCCTTGGTCTGGCCCGTCGTCGCATCCTTCCAGTCAAGCTTGAAGTCGGCGATGGGTGCGGCCGGCGTTCCCGTCACGGCGATCGTTCCGGAGATCGTGCCGCCAGCCGAAAGGTTGGGCACGAAACCGTTGGCGAGTGCTGCCGGCAGCTCCTTGATGACGGCATCGAGCTTCAGCGTCTGCCCGGCCGAACCGGTGACGCTCACGGAGCCGGTGCCCGTTTTCAGCGTCAGTCCGTTCAGACTGGCGGCGCCGCCGGCGATTTTGACCTGCGCCGCTGCGTCAAGCTCGAGCGGGATGTTGCGCGGACTTGCCGAGAAACGATCGAGGTTTACGTCGATCGTGCCGTCCGCCGTCTGGATATTGCCGGTCGCCAGCACCGGATTGCCATCATAGGCGGCATTGAGATCGAAGTCGGTTTGATTCTGCTGCTTGGTGAAAGCCAGCGAAAGGCCGGCAAGACTGTTTGCGCCGGCATTCACCTCCTCAGCCCCGACCGTGCCGTTTGCCGCAAGGGCGCCGAGATCGCTGACCGTGACGTCGATCTCGGGTTTGACGACGGCGAGTGTATCGCGGCGAAGCGAAGCGCCGGTCGCCTGCAGCTTCACGGCGACCTTGCCATCATCGCCGGCGATGTCGAGCGATCCCTTGAGATCGCCTTCGGCTTTCTGTCCGCCGAGCGCAGCCAACAGGCCAATATTGGGAAAATCGAAAGTCAATGCGCCCGAGGGCGTCAGGGAGGGTGAAAATTCGAGATTGCCGGTCAGCCGGTTGCCGCCGATGTCGGCGGTCAGTGCCGGAATGCTCATCCTGCCGTTCTCCGAGCGGATATCGCCGTTGACGTCGATCGGCTGGCCGTCGATCGTGCCGGTGGCGGCAATCTTGCCTTGTGGCGCCTTCGGATCGGCGACACCCGACAGGTCGACATTAAGATTGGCGAGCGTGCGGTCGGCCATTTGAAGGCTGGTGGCCTTGAGATTGGCCGTCACCGCAATTGCCGGCAGTTCGCCGCCGATTCGCACTGCGTAGCCTGCTCCGCCGCTTGCACCCGGCATCAGCTTGCCGATATCGGGCAGCCGGCCCGAGAGATCGGCGTTCAAAGTCGAGCCGTCGAGGGCGACGTTGCCAGCAGCTTCGAGCGTTCCGGAATTGACGACGAGGTTGGACAGCGCGAATTTCGACGGGACGGTGCCCGCCACCTGGCTTTCGAGAGAAATAGGACCGTCGAACCTGCTTGTCGCCGCAGCCGGCAGAGCCGCCGGCGCGATGATCAGCTTGACATTGCCGGTCAGAGCGCGGTCTGTCAGCCGGTAGGAGCCGTTGAGGCTGCCGTTGATATTGGCGCTTTCGACGGTGGTGCCATTGAAACCAATGCTGCCGGCCGCGATCTGCAGCGGCGCGGCGATGGTAATAGGGCCTTTGACCGCACGGTTGAGGTTCGGCTCGGCAAAAGTCGCGTCTCCGGCGACGAGGCGCAGCTGGACGCTGCCAGAGCGGGCGGCAAGATTGAAGGCGTCGCTCTTTGCCGTCAGCTTGACGTTGCCGATATCGGCCTGCGGGAGGGTCGCGCTGTCGAGCGAGCCGCTGACGCTCAGCCGGGCGGCTTGCGAGTCGCCGGTCAGCGCCAGGTTGAGACCGGATATCAGGAAGCGCGCTTCGCCTTCGGCGAGCGGCCAGCGGAAATCGACAGGCCCGGACGGGCCGAGCAGGTTGGCGTTGAGGCTATTGTTGCCGGCCGGATCAAGCGTGCCGGATGCGGCAATGACGACGCTGCCGGTGGCGACATTGCCCGTCTGGATGTCGATCTTGCCATGATCGTTGAAGGTGGCGGCAAGATCGATGTTGGTCTGGCCGGCGAAAAGCGGCCGGAATGCTGCCGGCAGAAGCGAACTCAGGTCACCCCCGCCCTTGAGGTCGAGATGGTGCAGCCCGTCGGCGGTGATCGCATGCCGGCCTTCGATTGCGGCCCGCTGTTGTCCGTCGAGCGCCGCCTGCAGTTTGCCTTTCCAGTCGGATATCGGTCCCTGGCCGTCGAGGTCGATGTTGACGGCGGGACTGTCCGGCAGGCCGAGGAAGCCTGCGAGCAGCCCGCCCTTCGGCTCGGCAAGCTGTGCCTTCAGCAGCAGCCGGTTTTCGGCCGGCGCATAGGCGATATCGGCGGTAAGCCGCGCATCCGGGACCGCGTGGCGGCTGACTTTGACGATCGCTTCGCCGCCGTCGCCAGC
This sequence comes from Rhizobium sophoriradicis, assembly GCF_003939025.1. Classification (GTDB taxonomy): domain Bacteria; phylum Pseudomonadota; class Alphaproteobacteria; order Rhizobiales; family Rhizobiaceae; genus Rhizobium; species Rhizobium sophoriradicis. Next base: position 104,310 of record NZ_RQIH01000005.1, on the reverse strand, counting down.
TGCCGAGAGGCTGCCTTCGGCGGCGAGGGCAAAGGCGCGCCCGGCAAAGGCTTCGGCAAGTTTGATATTGGGCAGCGCAACCTGGTCGACGTCGATCTTGATCGGGAGAGAGAAGCCGCCGGAATTTTCGGCATCGGGCCGGGAGGGCAGGGTGCGCACCGGCTTGCGCAGTACGTCGATCGCTTCGATCTCGAAGCGCTTGGCGTGGAAGGTTCCCGTCAGCAGCGCCAGCGGATTCCAGTCAATGGCCACGCCGTGGATCTCAGCAAAAACGCCCCTCGTGTCGGAGATGGAGATCTCGGCGGCGCGAAGCCCGCCGGTCAACAGACCTTCCGGTTCGCGCACCTCGATCGTCATGTCGCGATTGGAAAGCGTGGAGGCTATTTTTTCGGTGACGATACGGGCGCCAAAAGAGGTGAAGCCGAAGATCGCAAGCGCTGCGACGGCGAGAATCAATGTGGCGCCCACGGCATAGCCGGTGAGCCGTATGATCCAGTTGACGATTTTTGCCAGCGTTTGCATCGGCGCGGACACTACCCCCGTTTTCATGACGGCTCACAGATCGGACATGACAGCGGAATCGCGGTCCTAGAAGGACTGGCCGATGCCGGCGTAAATTCCATAATCTGTGCCATCTTCGTACTTGTTCAGCGGCACGGCAAAATCAAGCCGCAGCGGGCCGAAAGGTGTGGCATATCGTATTCCAGCGCCGGCGCCAGCGCGGATATCGGAAAAACCAGGGAAGGTGCTGTCCGATACGGTGCCGACATCGACGAAGGGAACGAGGCCGATCGTATCGGTGATCTTGATGCGGGCCTCCAGCGAAGCCGTGACATAGGAGCGGCCGCCGGTGGCGTCGCCATTGTCGTTGTAAGGCGAGATTTCTTGATAGCTGTATCCGCGCACCGAACCGCCGCCGCCGGCAAAGAACCGTTGCGTGGCGGGAATGTCCTCGATCCCGCCGCCGCCGATCAGCACGCCGGCGGCGACCTTGCCGGCAAGCACGAGGCGATCCTCGGCCCCGAACGGCAGATAGCCGGAGATCGAGCCCTCGAACGCTGCATAGGGTGTGGCGTTGAAGATCTCGTAGCCCGGCTTTACCGAAACCGTCGCGCGATAGCCTTCCGTCGGGTTGAATTTGTCGTCGCGCGCGTCGCGATCGTATTGGATCGGCAAGGTGAAGGTCAGATAGTCGTTGGTGCCGAAGGCGTCGTCATCGCGCTCCCAGCTGACTTCGCCGCTCGCCGAGATCGTGTCCTTGTCGGTCAACTCATAGGAAAGGCCAAGCGAGGCGGTGATGAGCGTCGCGCTATAAGCATCCGGATTCTGGGTCTTGGCAACGATGCCGGCCTTCAGCGTGGCGGCTGGGAAAAAGGCGCCGGGCTTGGTGAAAAGGATGCCGGCGGAATAGTCGAGGCTGCCGACATCGGTGGTTTCGCCGAGCCGTGATACCGATCCCTCGATCCGCAGCGTTTCGGCTTCGCCGAACAGGTTGCGGTGGCCCCAATAGCCCTGGACGCCAAAGCCGTCGGTAGTGGAATATTGGGCGCCGACGCCGAAATAGCGCCTCTTGCCTTCGGAAACCTCAATTGTCATCGGCAGCGTGCCGTCCGGCGCCAGCGCATCGCCCTCATGAATGGTGACGCTCGAAAAGACGCCGAGGGCGCGAAGCCGCTCACCGGCCTTCTTCAGGGTTTCCGGCGAATAGGCGTCGCCTTTGTTCAGTCTGGAATAACGCTGGATAAAGCCCGGCCTCACGGTTTTTTCGCCGGTGACGCCGACATCGCCGATCGGGGCGACCGGCCCGCCCTCGGCGGAAAGCACGATATCGACGGTATCGCTTCTGTGGTCGGCGACGACCTTGCGCTCGGTCAATTTGGCAAAGGGCCGGCCTTCGGTCTTCAGCTGTTCGACGATCTTATCGCCGGCCTTGATGATGGCGAGCGAACCGGCTTCGGCGCCCGGGGCAAGGTCGTAATCGGCGGGATTGCGGTCTGCGGCGTCACCGCCGAACTGCACTTCCCTGACCCTGAAGACGGGGCCCGGGGTTATGTCGACGGTGACGGGAATCGGCCCGGAGCGGTCGAAGGTCGGATTGGGCGGCAGGTCGTCAATGTTCTGGCCGTCGATGGTGATCGTCACCACGCCGCCGTAGCGGGCCTTTTCATACAGGGCGGCAATCAGTCTTTCGCGGTCGTCGCGCGCCTTGACGACGATGCCGAGATCGCCGGAGACCGGCTGTTTCTGGTCGCTGACGAGGCGGGAGCTGTTCTCCAACGCTTCCTTGAGATCAGGATCGGCGGTGTCGGCCTTCAGTTCGACCTGATAGCGCACCGGATCAGGCACCTGTTGAGCGTCGTCCTCGTCCTTGCCGAAGATAGTGATGCCGAAAAGCTTGAAGGCATAAGCGTCGCCGATCAGGACCGGTGAGAAAGCAGCTGCCGCTGCGACCACCATCATGGTGCCTGTTCGCCGATACGCAGTACCTGTTTTCGGGCTTATCCCTCTAATCCGCATACGCCGCTTTTGGTTACGTCTACAATGAAGCTTCGTTGCCCAGCCGTGAACAGCTTAGCGGCAAAATCGCGCGGGGTGTACCATTTTAAATTGCCAGCGCACTAAATTAGCACAAAAAATCCCGGACGTGTGTCCGGGATTTCCTGATTTGGCCGGTGTGCAAGCGCTCTCAGCGCGGGCAGGCGTCGATGTAGCGGCGGCCGTAGCGGTCGCGATAATAGCATTGGCCGGGCTGTTCGGCGACGCTGCCGATGAGGGCGCCGGACACGCCGCCGATCGCCGCGCCGACTGCCGCGCCACGGACATTGCCGGTGACTGCGCCACCGATGACAGCACCGGATGCAGCGCCGATGCCGGCGCCCTGCTGGGTCGGTGTGCAGCTTGCGATCGACAGGCCGATCAATGCGAGTATGACAGCTTTCTTCATCACTTTTCTCCTGGGTTGTCGCCCGATGGGCATAGGCCGTCCCTAGTCTTTTTTCGCCACGCTAGTCCGAAAACTATGTCGGAAGAAAGGGTTGTCCACTCTTGGCCCGATTTTTTTGCAATATGGGCATTGTCGCTGCCGAGCGGTTTTCGCGATTCCATTTCGTCTATGCCGCATCAGTTGAGTGATCCGCGCTCGCGTATTTTTTTATCTGGAATCATTCAAAAAACTGGGCCTTTTGCCGCAGTTGATGTTAAAGCAAAGGGTAAGCATTGACGCGCGGACGTCCGGTCGGCAAGAACGGCCGCGTGATACTGGAGCATATGATGGATTTCGAAGCGTTTTTCAAAAGCGAGCTGGACGGGCTTCATGCCGAGGGCCGTTACCGCGTTTTTGCCGATCTCGAGCGTCAGCGCGGCCACTTCCCGCGCGCCACGCGCCATACGGCCGATGGCGAAAAGGACGTCACGGTCTGGTGCTCCAACGACTATCTCGGCATGGGCCAGAACCCAAAAGTGATCGAGGCGATGAAGGCCGCTATCGACCACTGTGGCGCGGGTGCGGGAGGCACCCGGAATATTTCTGGCACCAACCACTATCACGTCCTGCTCGAGCGTGAGCTCGCCGACCTGCACGGCAAGGAATCGGCACTGATCTTCACCTCGGGCTATGTCTCCAACTGGGCAGCACTCGGCACGCTCGGCGCCAAGATCCCCGGCCTGATCATCTTTTCCGATGCGCTGAACCATGCCTCGATGATCGAGGGCATCCGTTACGCCAAATGCGGCAAGGTGATCTGGAAGCACAATGACGTCGCCGATCTAGAAGCCAAGCTCAAGGCCGCCGATCCGAAGGCGCCGAAGCTGATCGCCTTCGAGAGCGTCTATTCGATGGATGGCGATATCGCCCCGATCAAGGAGATCTGCGACCTCGCCGACAAATACGGGGCGATGACCTATCTCGACGAGGTCCATGGCGTCGGCATGTACGGCCCGCGCGGCGGCGGCATTGCCGAACGCGAGGGGCTGATGGACCGGCTGACCGTCATCGAGGGCACGCTCGGCAAGGCCTTCGGAGTGATGGGCGGCTATATCGCCGCGTCGGCCGCCCTTTGCGACTTCATCCGCTCGTTTGCCTCCGGCTTCATCTTCACCACGGCGCTGCCGCCGGCGCTTGCCGCCGGCGCGGTCGCGTCGATCCAGCACCTGAAGGTCAGCCAGTTCGAGCGCGCCCGCCATCAGGATCGGGTGCGCAAGCTGCGCTCGCTGCTCGACCAGCGCGGCATTCCGCATATGCACAATCCCAGCCATATCGTGCCGGTGATGGTCGGCGATGCCGCCAAGTGCAAGTGGATCTCCGACCTGCTGCTCGACAATTGCGGTGTCTACGTCCAGCCGATCAACTATCCCACAGTGCCGAAGAAGACCGAGCGGCTGCGCATCACGCCGACACCGTTGCATTCCGACGCCGATATCGCCCATCTCGTCGAGGCGCTACATTCGCTCTGGTCGCGCTGCGCGCTGGCAAGGCACGTCGCCTGATTCTCTCAACATCGTCCGGTTCGAATCGCGGCCAGAATCTCCATCCGAGATTCTGGCCGCGATTGGTTTTGCGGCCGTGAGACTTCGCCCCTAAACCTTTTTCGGCCTGCACAGTGCCATCCGGCGCTGGTGCATTGGGACGTGACCCATCGGTCTCAGAGTCCGGGCGCTTGCTTATCACCGTGCAGCACCTCGTCGATGCCGGCCTTCCGAATTGCACGAGAAAACCTTTTCTCACTTGACAGTGGACTTGGTAAAAGCTTTTCTCAATCCAACTTCAGAAGGAGGAAGCTCTGAACCTAACGGGAGGGAAAAGAGGCAGGATCACCATCCATGAGGTGGCATCGGCGGCCGGGGTCAGCATTTCGACGGCGTCGAAGGCGCTCAACGATACCGGCCGGATGGGGGCGGAAACTCGCGAGCGGGTGAAGCGGATCGCCGGCGAAATCGGCTATCGGCCGAATGCCCTGGCGAGAGGTCTGCTCAGCAAGCGCAGCTTCACCATCGGACTGCTGACGAACGACACTTACGGCCGTTTCACGCTGCCTGTCATGGCGGGCATTTCGGACGCGCTCGTCGATCATGGGGTTTCGGTTTTCCTGTGCGCCATCGAAGACGATCCGGCGCTCGCCCAGACCCATGTCGATGCGATGCTGGACAAGCAGGTCGACGGCATCATTGCGACCGGCAAGCGGCTGGACAGGCGTCTGCCCGTCGATCTGTCGAATTTGCATGTGCCCGTCGTCTACGCCTTCACGGAGGGGACGCAGAACAGCGTTACCTTTCGTTCGGACGACGAACAGGGCGCGAAACTGGCGGTCGAATGGCTCGCGAAGATCGGGCGGCGGCGGATCGCGCATATCACCGGCCCGGAGGAGTTTTTTTCGGTTCGGGAACGGGCCGGCGCCTATCACCAGGTGGCGGGCCATCGTGAGCCCGTGCTTTACGGCGTCTGGTCGGAAAGCTGGGGCCATGAGGCGGTCGAGCAGCTGTGGAAGAGGCCGGGCGAGAAGCCGGACGGGCTCTTCTGCGGCAACGACCAGATCGCCCGCGGCGCCGTCGACGCGCTGCGTGAGCGCGGCATCGAGGTGCCCCAGGACGTCTCGGTGATCGGCTTCGACAATTGGGAGATCGTCGCGGCTCAGACGCGGCCGCCGCTGACGACGGTGGATATGGAGCTGAAGGAGCTCGGGCGGCAGGCCGGATTGACGGTGCTGGCGCTTGCGGAGGGACGGTTCGTCGAGCCGGGTGTCAGAAAATTGCCGTGCCGGCTGATCGTCCGGCAGTCATGCGGGGGCGAAGCCCCCGGGAAGTGAAAGCAAGGGAATGAGCGAAGGCGCGAGGAGATGCGCCATATTGGGAGGAATGTCATGATCAAGCGTCTATTGGCGGCGACCGGCATCGCTACCTTGTGCCTGTTTTCGGCTGCGTCGGCTGCCGAAAATGTCGAAATGTGGGTTCGCTCGGGGATCGGCGACGCTTTCAAGAAGGTCGTCGAAGCCTATAATTCCAGCCATGAGAACAAGGTCGTGATGACCGAAGTGCCGTTCTCCGAACTGGTGCAGAAATATGCGACCGCGATCGCCGGCGGGCAAGCGCCCGATGCGCTGTCGATGGATCTGATCTATAATCCCGCCTTTGCCGCGGCCGGCCAGCTGGAAGACCTGACGGACTGGGCAAAATCGCTTCCCTATTTCAATTCGCTGTCGCCGTCGCATGTCCGCCTCGGCACCTATCAGGACAAGATCTACGGTCTGCCGCTCTCGGTCGAGACTTCGGTCTTCGCCTGGAACAAGGATCTCTACAAGAAGGCCGGTCTCGACCCGGAGAAAGCGCCGGCGACCTGGGATGAAATCACCGCTAACGCCGAGAAGATCCGGGCGCTGGGTGACGACACTTACGGCTTCTATTTCTCCGGCGGCGGCTGCGGCGGCTGCATGATCTTCACCTTTACGCCGCTCGTCTGGGGTGCCGGCGCCGACATCCTGTCGGCCGACAGCAAGACGGCAACGCTCGATACGCCTCAGATGCGCAAGGCGGTCGATATCTACCGCAACATGGTCAAGAAGGATCTGGTGCCGGCGGGTGCGGCCAGCGACAACGGCACGAACTTCCTGACCTTCACCAACGGCAAGATCGGGCAGCAAAGCCTCGGCGCCTTTGCCATCGGGACTTTGGTGACCCAGCATCCCGAGATCAATTTCGGCGTCACCCTTATTCCGGGCGTCGACGGCAAACCTTCGTCCTTTGCCGGCGGGGACAACTTCGTCATCACCAAGGGAACGAAGAAGATCGACGCGGTGAAGGAGTTCCTCGAATATATCTATTCGATGGACGGCCAGAAGATCATGGCGAAATATGGCAGCCTGCCGACGCGCGGTGATATTGCCGACAAGGTGCTGGAGGGCCTCGATCCGCGTATGCAGGTCGGCCTCAAGGCGATCAGCGTCGCCAAGACGCCCTATACGCTGCAGTTCAACGACCTGATCAACAGCGCCAACGGCCCATGGGCAAGCTTCACCAACGCGGCGATCTTCGGCGACGATGTCGACGGCGCGTTTTCAAGTGCCCAGTCGGAAATGCAATCGATCATCGATAGCGGCCAGTAAACTCTCCCACGGTCGCGGCCGGGGAGCGGTGGCAGCTTCCCGGCCAATTCCAATTCAAAGATGCGGAGCGTTTCGATGACCGGTTCCGGCTCAGAGATTCTATTGCCTCGGCGCAGGCGACGGCGCAGATCGAACTGGCGCGGCCTTGCCTATATCGCGCCTGCTATGGCGCTGGTCATCGTCTTCTTCATCATGCCGGTTCTGTTCACGGGATGGATGAGCCTGCACAACTGGCCGCTGATGGGGGCGTCGCGCTGGATCGGATTCAACAACTATTACCGCATGGTCAACGATACGCGGTTCATGTCGGCGCTGAATTTCACCGCCTATTACACCGTGATCGTCACCATCGCGATCTTCGCCGTCGCCTTTCCGCTCGCCATCTTCGTCGAAAAGGAGCGGCAGTTCGTCAGTGCCTACCGCACGATCATCTTTCTGCCCGTCGTCGTCGGCCTTGCCACCGCCTCGCTGCTTTGGGTTTGGCTTGCCAATGTCGATAGCGGCTTCATTGGCCCGGCCTTGAAGGCGCTCGGCCTTCTGGAAAAGAGCCCCAATCTGCTGGCGACCTTCGATACCGCGTTTCTGACTGTCGTGGTGATGGTTGTCTGGAAGATCGCCGGCTTCACCATGATCATTCTTCTGACCGGGTTGCAGGCCATTCCGTCCGAACTGACGGAGGCGGCCCGCATCGACGGCGCCGGCCGCTGGCAGCGTTTCCGGCATCTGACGCTGCCGCTGATGCGCAAGACGGTCGCCTTGGCGCTGATCGTCTCGGTTACCGGCTCGATCCTCGCCTTCGACCAGTTCTACATCATGACGTCGGGCGGACCGCAGAACAAGATGATCTCGGTGGTCTATTACATCTTCAATCAGTCCTTCGTGTCGTTCAACCTGGGTTATGGCGCAGCGCTATCCATCGCGCTTCTCGCCATCCTGGTGGCGATCAGCATCGTGCAGCTCTGGCTGCTGCGCGTCGGGGAGGAGCGTCCATGACGACGTCAAGGGAACTCCGGGCGCGCAAAGCGATGCGCGTGAAGTCCGTCTATCATCTCACAGGCATCGCCATTTCGATCTTCTTCCTAGCGCCATTCGCGATCACGCTGCTCGCCTCCTTCCGGCAGGGCACGGAAGCCAGCCTGCCGCCGTTGCCGCCCTGGCCGACATCAGGCATCAGCTTCGATGCCTATGCGCTGCTCGATACCTTCGGCGCCGGCATCTGGCGGCACATGATCAATTCGCTGTTCGTGTCGGTTGCTACCGTCGTACTGACTGTGCTCGTCAGCCTGCTCGCCGGCTACGGCTTCTCCCGTTACCGCTTCCCGATGAAGAATGCGCTCTTCGTGCTCATCATCGCTACGCTGATGATCCCGTTCCAGTCGATCCTGACGCCGCTCTTCATCATTCTGGCAAAGCTCGGCCTCAACAATTCGCTGCTCGGGCTGACACTCGTCTATGTGACACTGCAGCTGCCCTTCTCGGTCTTCATGATGCGCAACGCCTTCGACGCCGTGCCGAAGGAGATCGAGGAGGCCGCCCGCATCGACGGGGCGCGCGATCTCAAATTGCTGGCGCGTGTTCTCCTGCCGCTGGTTCTGCCCGGCGTCGCGACGGTGGCGATCTTTGCCTTCCTCAATGCCTGGAACGAGTTTCTCGCCGCGCTGGTGCTGCTCTCCAGCAACGAGAAATACACCCTGCCGGTGCTGATGACGGCGGTCCGCGCCGGCCGCCTCGGCGCCATCAATTGGGGAGCGGTCCAGGCCGGCGTCATCGTCATGACGATCCCATGCCTGATCGTTTTCCTGCTCCTGCAACGCTACTACATGCGCGGGCTGATGGCCGGCGCGGTGAAATGAGAGAAAGTCGAGGCCATGACCAAATCAAGCAATGACCGCCAGTTCCGTCCCGTCGCCGTTCCCTATGTCGATCTCGGCGGCTTCTGGGGCAAATGGCAGGATGCCGTCTGCAATTCCACCGCCGAGACACTGCTCGACCGCTGCGTCGAGGCCGGCATGCTCAAGGCGATCGACGTCAATCAGCCGAGCCCCGGTGTCGTCATTCCCATTCAGCCCTGGGGCGGGACGACGCAGATGTTCTGGGATTCCGACCTCGGCAAGTCGATCGAGACCATCGCCTATTCACTCTACCGCCGGCCGAACCCGAAGCTCGAGGCGCGCGCCGACGAGATCATCGACATGTATGAGCGGATGCAGGACAAGGACGGCTATCTGAACGCCTGGTTCCAGCGTGTCGAACCATCCCGCCGGTGGACCAATCTGCGCGATCATCATGAACTCTATTGCGCCGGACACCTGATGGAGGCGGCGGTCGCCTATTATCAGGCGACCGGCAAGCGCAAGCTGCTCGACATCATGTGCCGTTATGCAGATTACATGATCGAGGTTTTCGGGCATGGCGAAGGCCAGATCCCCGGCTATTGCGGCCATGAGGAGATCGAGCTCGCGCTGGTCAAGCTCGCCCGCGTCACCGGCGAGAAGAAATATCTCGACCTGTCGAAATTTTTCATCGACGAACGCGGCACCGAGCCGCATTTCTTCACGGCCGAGGCCGTTCGTGACGGCCGCAGCCTGTCCGATTATCATCAGAAGACCTATGAATATGGGCAGGCGCACCAGCCGGTGCGCGAGCAGAAAAAAGTCGTCGGCCACGCCGTGCGCGCCATGTATCTTTATTCGGGCATGGCCGACATCGCCACCGAATACAGGGACGACAGCCTGACGGCGGCGCTGGAAACGTTGTGGGACGACCTGACGACCAAGCAGATGTACATCACCGGCGGCATCGGCCCGGCCGCGTCGAATGAAGGCTTTACCGATTATTACGACCTGCCCAACGCCACGGCCTATGCGGAAACCTGCGCCTCCGTTGGCCTGGTGTTCTGGGCGAGCCGCATGCTCGGACGCGGTCCGGATCGCCGCTATGCCGACATCATGGAACAGGCGCTCTACAATGGCGCGCTGCCCGGGCTTTCGACCGACGGCAAGACCTTCTTCTATGACAACCCGCTCGAGAGTGCGGGCAAACACCACCGGTGGAAGTGGCACCATTGCCCCTGCTGCCCGCCCAACATAGCCCGGCTGGTGACGTCGATTGGCTCGTACATGTATGCCGTTGCCGACGACGAGATCGCCGTGCATCTCTATGGCGAGAGCACCGCGCGGCTGAAACTTGCCAACGGCGCCGAAGTGGAACTGGAGCAGACTACCAACTATCCGTGGGACGGTGCGGTGGCCTTTTCCACCAGGCTGAAGAAGCCGGCGGCATTCGCGCTGTCGCTGCGCATTCCCGATTGGGCGGAGGGCGCAAGCCTCAGCGTCAATGGAACGATGCTCGACCTCAGCACCCATATGCGTGACGGATATGCCAGGATCGATCGGCAATGGGCCGATGGAGATCGCGTCGCCCTTCACCTGCCGCTTTCGCTTCGACCGCAATATGCCAATCCGAAGGTGCGCCAGGATGCCGGCCGCGTCGCGTTGATGCGCGGCCCGCTCGTCTACTGCGTGGAAACGACTGACAATGGCGAGGATCTCAACGCCATCGTCCTGCCGCGCGCGCTGCCGGCCGCCGAAACCGTCGTGCTGAAGGACCTCAACGATGCCGTCGCCGTTGATCTCAAGGTCGAGCGCGAGGAGACGTCGAATTGGGGAACACCGCTCTACCGCCAGGCGCCGGCCGAACGGCGGGTCGCCACGGCGCGCTTCGTGCCCTATCATCTGTGGGACAACCGTGCGCCCGGAGAGATGCTCGTCTGGGTCCAGTCGGGCAAATAGGTCGTTTGGGGATGACGAACGGTATGGGCAACAAAAGCGTCGTCCTTCAGGACGTGCGAAAAAGCTATGGCAGTCTGCAAGTGGTCCACGGGATCGATCTGACGATTGATGAGGGCGAATTCGTCGTTTTCGTCGGACCGTCCGGCTGCGGAAAATCGACGCTGCTTCGCATGATCGCCGGCCTCGAAGACGTCACCGACGGCGAGATCGAGATCAAGGGACGTCTCGTCACCGATCTCGATCCATCCGAACGCGGCATTGCGATGGTCTTTCAGTCCTACGCGCTCTACCCGCATATGAGCGTGCGGGATAATCTCGCTTTCGGCTTGAAGATGGCGCGCACGAGCGCCGCCGAGATCGAGGCGCGCGTCAAGGCCGCCTCGGCGATCCTGAAAATCGACCACCTTCTCGACCGGCGGCCTGGACAGCTTTCCGGCGGCCAGCGCCAGCGCGTGGCGATCGGCCGAGCGATCGTGCGCAAGCCCGATGTCTTCCTGTTCGACGAGCCGCTCTCCAATCTCGATGCGGAGCTGCGCGTTTCCATGCGCATCGAGATCGCCCGCCTGCACCGCGAACTCGGCAACACGATGATTTATGTCACCCACGATCAGACCGAGGCGATGACGCTTGCCGACAAGATCGTCGTGCTGCGCGACGGTCGGGTCGAGCAGGCCGGAACGCCGCGGCAGATCTACGAAGATCCCGCCAATACCTTCGTGGCGGGCTTCATCGGCTCGCCGCGCATGAACCTCCTGAATGCCCGCTCTGCGGGGGAGGGCCTGGTCGAGGTCGCCGGCGTCCTCATTGAAACCCGCTTGTCCTGCACCGGCCGGCCGGTGGGAGGCGCAGTAACGCTCGGTTTGCGGCCGGAGCATCTGAAGGTGGCGCCAGATCGGTCGGGCAGGCTGACGGCGACGGTCGATTTCTCGGAATATCTCGGGGGAACGCAATATCTCTACTGTCAGCTCGGCGACGGCCAATCGCTGACCGTCGAGCATCGTTCACCGGTCAGCATCGCGGCCGGCGATGAGGTCAGCCTGCTGTTCGAACCGCCGGATTGCCGGTTGTTCGGTGAGGCTGGCAACCGGCTGCGGTAACCTTCAGCCGGCGATCTCCAGTTTCATGAGGTCTGCAGCCCTCTGCCGGGCCTGCCTGTCGGCGGCGAAGACATCGTCCATCTCGGCGGCCGGCGGCAGGCCGGCCAGATCGTCCATCACCCTTTCGGTAATCTCGGCCATGGCGAGGAACGGCAGCCGCCCTTCGATGAAGGCTTCGAGCGCCACTTCCTTGGCGCCGTTCAGTACCGCACCCTGAACGCCGCCGCGCGTCATCGCCAGGCGCGCGAGCCGCAAGGCCGGAAACCGCAGCTCATCCGGCGCCTCGAAATCCAGCCGGGCGAGCTTGGCGAAATCGAGCCGCTCGATCGGCAGGTTCGGCCGGCGCGGAAAGGACAGCGCATAACCGATGGCGGTGCGCATATCGGGCGCCCCGAGCTGGGCCAGCACCGATCCGTCGGTATAGCCGACCATCGAATGGATGATCGATTGCGGATGGATGATGACTTCGATCTGCTCGGGCGTGAGGCTGAAAAGATGCCGCGCTTCGATCATCTCCAGCGCCTTGTTGAACATCGAGGCGCTGTCGATCGAGATCTTCAATCCCATCGACCAGTTCGGGTGGGCCCGCGCGGTTTCCGCCGTCACACCGGCCATTTCCTTCAGCGAGGCGGTGCGGAAGGGCCCGCCCGAGGCCGTCAGCACGACGCGCTCGATGGCATGGCGTTGGTTTTCCTCCAGCACCTGGAAGATGGCGTTGTGCTCACTGTCGACGGGAAGCAGCCTGCCGCCGCCTTCACGGATCGCCTTGAAGAAGAGATCGCCGGCCGAAACGAGGCATTCCTTGTTGGCAAGGGCGATATCGGCGCCGCGGCGTGCGGCGGCGAGTGTCGGCGCGAGGCCGGCCGTGCCGACGATTGCCGCCATCACCCAGTCAGCTTCACGATCGGCGGCTTCCATAAGGCCTGATTTTCCCGAGGCGACCGCGATGCCGCTGCCGGAAAGCGCGCTCTTCAACGATTCGTAATGCCGGTCGCTGGCTGTCACCGCCAGTCGCGCGCCCCATGATTTTGCCTGCCGGGCCAGCAATTCGACATTACCGTTGCCCGTCAGCACGGAAATTTCGAAGTTGTCTCGTCCGCCCAGGTGCTCGACGACATTGAGCGTGTTGCGGCCGATCGAGCCGGTCGAACCGAAGATGCTGAGGCGCCGCGGCGCGGTTTTGCCGGTCGTCATGTGGAATTTCGCGAAAATTTGTCTCGTAGGCTGAGGCTCTACTAGGGTTTGGAAGGTGCGGCAAGTGTGCAGTGCAGCAGATTTCCGCCCTCAAGGGGTTTACAGAGCGGCGGCGAGATGTGATCCTGGCGACGTTCCTGAGGGAATGAGTCTCAGGCGGCCGCTCATGGTCGCATGGGTATCCAAGGGCGCCGCGGCGTCCATTGAACAGGCACCTGGCTGCCGTCGGCCGTTTCGGCCACACATTAAATCGAGGATGACATTGGGATGGACGGCTTGGCCGCGCTGCTCCCTTGCGGGTTCGCTATGCGCACTTTTGCTGCGGCATCGCGCCGTTCGGCGAGCAAGCTTGTCCAACGATCGGGTCACATGAAGATACTCAAGATAGCCTGCATTCTTTTCGCCGTGCTGCCCTTTTCGCTCCCTGCGGTGGCAAAGGCAGACGACCTGCTGATCTGGTCGCCCGCCAAGCTTTCGGAGCGGTCGTACAAGGCGACAATGGGTTTTCGTCTGCCGGCGGAATGGGAAACAAGCGCCGGCGCTGACATCGCACTGGCAGCGACGAAAGGCGGCGCGCCGCTGCCCGATTCCGAACAGGCGATGCTCTGGGGCAGAATCGTGAGAACGGAGGTCACGCCGGCAGGCCAATCACAGCGGGGTGCGAAGGTCAGCGTTGATACGCTGCGCGGCAGCGGCGCGCTGACGCTCAGCCGTTCGCGCAGCTGGATCCTGTCGGATTCGCTCGACATGCAATCGAGCCGCTCCGTCAGCATCGGTTACGATCCGGTCGATGCCCGGCAGGCCTCGGTGACGGCGTCGCAGGCGCTGAAACTCATCCATCCCTGGACGGGAACCTCGCTCTCGGCCGGCGCCGGTCTCAGCAACGCCAGCGGCGACTTCTCCAGTTCGGTGGGCCTCAGTCAGACGATCCTGCCGAACCTCAATCTCGATGCGTCGATGAACAACCCGTTTTCAGGTGACGAGGCCGGCAGCGTCAATCTGCGCTATCGCCTCAACTGGTAACAGGCTGAAACCAAAATCAACCGGCAGGCGTTTCCTTTCAAGATTTCACAGAGGAACGGGTCATGGTTTTCAAGGAGCAGACATTTCACGGGCTCGAGCCTGAAATGGAGGCCGAAATCGCCAATCGTGCGTCGGTCGAGGCGGCCGTCGCCAATGCGCTGGCGATTGCCGGCGGCATCGATGCGTCCGATGTCGAGGTGACAATGGAAAAAGACCAGATCGTGCTCAGCGGCACGGTCGGCACAGTCGGCGAGATCGAACGGGCGACCGCGGTCGCCATGGCCGTCGAGGGCGTGCATCGCGTTCAGAACCGGATCCTCCTCGGCGGATCGTCCCTGGACGGCACGCATTGATGGTGAGGGTGCTCCATCGCCTTGGAAGGAGCCCGGTGGATATGGTGCGGTCGCTGGCCGCGCTGCCTTAACGGTGGCCTCTCTCGGGCCGGAGATCAACCGGCGAAGCGCTCGACGAGAAAAGACGAGCCGGCCGGCCGATCGGTCTTCGCGGCAGCCACCTGCCCCTGCGGCTGGTAGGCGATGGCGAGAAGCAGAGCGCAGACGGCGACATAGGCGAATGCCAGAACGGTCATCTTGATACGCATGGCGGGTACTCCCATTTCGCGCTAAACGCGGCTGGGTTTGCGAAGTTCCTTACCGTGGAGATCAGTGAAAAATCCCGGCCGAAAGGGATCGGCCGGGCTTTGCCTTATCGGCAGATTCGAGTTTCCTTGATGACCGTATCACCGTGGCGACGGATCTTTTCGGTCTTGGTGAAGCAATCGCGGGAAACGTAACGCCGCCGCATGTCGTGGCGGTAATAGGGGCTGTGGTGGCGGTAATAGGGACGTTCCGAATCGCGGTAATAGGGGCGCGCATCATCCGTGGTGATGGTCACGCTTGCCGCCTGGGACGGCATGGCTGACAAAACGGACGCTGCGGCGAGTGCGCAGGCGAGGATGAACTGTTTCATGACGAGCCTCTCTTTCTCAATTGCTCACGGGAGCAACTCGGTTGTCATGGCGTCAACTCGCCGGAAGTGTCGCCGGTTCAATCACATAGCGTTACCGATTGTGTCGAAAGCAACCTTTGCGGCCGCGGATCGTTAGCGCAGGGAACAGCCGGAGGCATCGATCATGGGACCGATTGCAAGGATCATCGCCATCGTCGCCGGGCTTGCCGGTGGCACGGTGTTTTCGCAGGCGCCGGAATTTGCCCAGCAATATCGCCAGCGAATCGGCGGAGCGATTGACGAATTGCGCGTCATCGTCGAGGATTTCAACAGGCAGGCGGCCGAGCACCAGCTCGATCGCCAGCAGGCGCTGAACACCTACGCGCAATCGTCCGACGATTTCCTGCGCGACCGCGGCGTCTCGATGCAAAGCACGATCGCACGCTATGAAACGCTGCAGTCGCAGCAGCTGAAACTCGGCGCCGCCGCCCCTGTCGCCAAACCGTTCGTGCTCTTGGGGGAACCGGATGATGTCGTTTTCGCCAATACCTTGCGGGATTTCGTGCCCGGCGTGCCGGTCAGCTTCGCAGGCCTCGTCTGGGGTGCGATTGGTTTTGTCAGCGCTTGGGTAGTTGCGGCGCTGCTGGGATATAGCGTGCGGCGGGTTGTGCGCGGCCGGCGAGCTTCTCCCCACGCACCTTGAACCGATAGGGGAAGCAATGCAGTCGGCGCTGATTTGCAAGACGAGATTTATCGGTCTAACTACGACCGCAGCAGTCAAGGAAGGCCAAAGAATGCAGACCATCTGGAAGAAGCCGGTGACGATCGCCCTTGAAGGACCGGATCAATGGGTAGTGATCCAGACCACGCAGGCTGCGACATGGGCGTTGATTGAAGACTGGCCGACAGACGAGGGCCCCGCCCTGGATAGGGCGTGCGCCGTGTGCGCCGATGTCATCTCCGGAAAGCGAAGCCGGGAGGAGGCGCGACAGGCTTTCATCGAGGCTGCGATCGAGGCCGGAATTCCGATTAAGGTGTAAAGATTACGCGGTCTGGCTCATCGCTAAAAGAATGGTGATCCCGGCGCGATTCGAACGCGCGACCCCCAGATTAGGAATCTGGTGCTCTATCCTGCTGAGCTACGGGACCACTTGCACGCCATGCATACAAAAGGCTTGGCGTGAAGCCAAGCCTTAATTCTTACTAGAAGCCCAGGCGCTGTTCGGCGAGGCGGACCCAATAGGAGATGCCGTGGGCGATGGCTTCGTCGTTGAAGTCGTAGGCTGGGTTGTGCAGGCCGGCGCTGTCGCCGTTGCCGATGAAGATGAAGGCGCCGGGGCGGGCGTTCAGCATGTAGGAAAAATCCTCGCCGCCCATCATCGGATCGATCTCGGCATTGACGTTGCCCTCGCCGGCAATGGCGCTGGCGGTGGCGACCGCATGCTCGGTCTCGTCGGGGTGGTTGATGGTGACGGGGTAGTTGCGGTTGAAGCTGATCTCGGCTTCGGCGCCGTGGGCTGCGACAAGGCCCTCGACGATCTGCCGAAAGCGCGTCTCGGCGAGCGTACGCACGTCCGGGTCGAGGGTGCGGACCGTGCCGGCGAAGGTCGCATCGTTCGGAATGACATTATGGGCGAAACCGGCGTTGAACTTGGTCACCGAGACGACGACCGAGCTGATCGGATCGGCGGTGCGCGAGGCGATCATCTGCAGATTGGCGACGATCTGGGCGCCGATGGCGATCGGGTCGATCGTCCGATGCGGCTGGGCGGCGTGCCCGCCGCGGCCCTTGATGGTGACGGTGAATTCGTCGGTGGCCGCCATGATCGCGCCCTTGCGGGTGGCGAACTGACCGACCGGCAGGCCGGGCAGATTGTGCATGCCGTAGACCTCTTCGATCCCGAAATGCTCCATCATGCCGTCCTTGACCATCAGGTTGCCGCCGCCGCCGCCTTCTTCGGCGGGCTGGAAGATGACGGCGACATTGCCGTTGAAATTACGGGTCTCGGCCAGATATTTCGCGGCGCCGAGCAACATCGCGGTATGGCCGTCATGGCCGCAGGCATGCATCTTGCCCGGCGTCTTCGAGGCCCAGGGCTTGCCCGATATCTCGGTCAGCGGCAGGGCGTCCATGTCGGCGCGCAGGCCGATGGTGCGGCGGCCCTCGCCCTTGCCTTTGATCAGCCCGACGACCCCGGTGCGGCCGATGCCGGTGACGATCTCGTCGACACCGAATTGCTTGAGCTTCTCAGCGACGAAGGCGGCCGTGTTCTCCACCGCGAAGAGGAGCTCGGGCCGGGCATGAATGTGACGGCGCCATTCGGCGACTTCATCCTGCAATTCGGCGGCTCTGTTCAAAATCGGCATGTTGGCGTTCCTGTTATGAAATCCCGACAATCTGTGATCGCATCACAAGGGTGTGAGGCTTTTGGAAATTACTTCGTCAATGACCTTTGCCATGTCATAGCCATATAGGCTAGATAGAGGAAGGTTGCGAGATTTTCCGGACATCTGAAGGACGAACCGTGTCGACGAGCCACTTCCGTTTGTTTGCCGCCATGCGGCCGTTGGGTTTCACAGTCGCCGCGACTGCCGCCTTTCTCGCCTCTATTTCGCTCGCTCAGGCCAATCCGCATATTCTCGTCGACGTCCAGACCGGCCGCGTGCTGGAGCATGAGGAAGCCTTCCGCAAGTGGTACCCGGCCTCGCTCACCAAGCTGATGACGGTCTATACCGTGTTTGATGCGATCCGCGCCGGCCAGATCAGCCTTGATACGCCCATTGTCATGAGCAAGCGCGCCGCCGCGCAGCCGGCCGCCAAGATGTATTTCAAGCCCGGCCAGAAGCTGACGCTCGACAGCGCGTTGAAGATCCTGCTGGTGAAATCGGCGAACGACGTCGCGGTTGCGGTTGCCGAAGCCGTCGGCGGCACGCAGGAAGGCTTCGTGACGCGGATGAACGGCGAGGCGCTGAAGCTCGGCATGACGGATTCGCATTTCGTCAACCCGAACGGCCTGCCGGGCAAAGGACAATATACGACGGCGCGCGACCTTGCGGTGCTGACGGTGGCGCTGCGCCGCGACTTTCCGCAATATGCCAGCTATTTCTCGCTGGAGGGATTTACCACCGGCCAGCAGAACGTGCCGAATCTCAACATGCTGATCGGCCGCTTCGCCGGCGCGGACGGCATGAAGACCGGCTTCATCTGTGCCTCGGGCTTCAACCAGATCGGTTCGGCGACCCGCAACGGCCGCACCCTCGTCTCCGTCGTGCTCGGCACCGACAGCCTGGCAGCGCGCGCCGATGCGACGGCGAACCTTTTGCAGAAGGGCTTCACCACCCAGTTTCCCGGCAATGACACGCTCGGTTCGCTGAAGCCTTACGGACAGGGACAGGACCAGGTGACCGACATTACCGCCGATATCTGCAGCGCCAAGGGCGCCAAGATACGCAGCGAAACGCGCGACGAGGTCGGCCGCATGAAGGTGAGCTCACCCTATATTCTGGAAATGGACCACGATCCGCAATTCGTCTTCGCCGGCCTCATTCCGGGGCAGGATCCGCAGCCGGCGCAGCAGCCGGAAAAAGTAGCAACCGGCGATGCGGCCGGAGCTGTCGCCAACGTGCCGGTGCCGATGCCGCGTCCGACTTCGTTCTAAGGCAAGATCGTTTTCAAGGTAAAATGAGATGAGCGCGCTCAACGACAGGATTCCGGTCACCATCCTGACCGGCTTTCTCGGCGCCGGCAAATCGACGCTGCTCAACCGCATCCTCAAAGACCCTGCGATGAAGGACGCGGCCGTCATCATCAACGAGTTCGGCGATGTCGGCATCGATCATCTGCTGGTCGAAAGCTCCGGCGATTCGATCATCGAGCTCTCCGACGGCTGCCTGTGCTGCACCGTGCGCGGCGAGCTTGTCGATACGCTGGCGAACCTGATGGATGCCGTGCAGACCGGCCGCGTCAAGCCGGTGAAACGCGTCGTCATCGAAACGACCGGCCTTGCCGATCCGGCACCGGTCATGCAGGCGATCATGGGCAATCCCGTCATCGCCACCAATTTCGAGCTCGACGGCGTCGTGACCGTCGTCGATGCGGTCAACGGCCTGCAGACGCTCGATAATCACGAGGAAGCGCGCAAACAGGCGGCCGTCGCCGACCGGCTGATCGTCTCGAAAAGGACGATGGCCGAGGCGACGGACAGGCTGGAAAAGCGCCTGCGGGCGCTCAATCCACGCGCGACGATGATGGATGCCGACAGCACTGAGGCGGGCAGTGCTGCGATGCTGGTCAACGGCCTCTATGATCCGGCGACGAAGATCGCCGATGTCGGCCGCTGGCTGCAGGACGAGGATGCACACGCGGCGCACCACAACCATGACCACGATCACCATCATGATCACGGTCATCATCATCACCACCATCATGGCGGTGAGGCTCATCAGGATCCGCACGACATCAATCGTCACAATGCCTCGATCCGCTCTTTCTCGATCATCGAGGAGAAGCCGATCGATCCGATGGCGCTCGAGATGTTCATCGATCTCCTGCGCTCGGCCCATGGCGAGAAGCTGCTGCGGATGAAGGCGATCGTTTCCGTCTCCGACCGGCCGGAACGGCCGCTGGTGCTGCATGGCGTGCAGAGCATTTTCCATCCGCCGGTGCGGCTTGCCGCCTGGCCGGACCCCAACGACCGGCGCACACGCATGGTGCTGATCACCCGGGATCTGCCGGAAGCCTTCGTCAAGGATCTGTTCGACGCTTTCCTCGGCAAACCGCGCATCGATATGCCGGATCGTGCGGCGCTGTCGGACAATCCGCTGGCCATTCCCGGCATGCGGATCTAAACCGCCGGAGCATTTTGTTGTGACGCGATCGTCTTCAGCTGTTGTGTTTACGGGTGCCTGAAAGCCATCTTGCCTGCTGGCCGCTCAGCAGCGTGCGATAGCGCTCCTGGCTCGCGGTCAGGTGGGCGCGCATGGCGGCGCGGGCGGCTTCCGGCTCACCGGCCGAAATCGCCTTCAGGATTGCCAAATGCTCGCGCTGCAGGCCTTCCTGATAATCGCGCGACAGCGTGCTGTCCGTGCCCCAGGGCGAGGCGATGTCGCAGGGGATCGCCCGCATGCCGAGCGCATCGAGAACTTCCACATAATATGAATTGTTCGTGGCAGCCGCGATTTCTCGGTGAAAGGCGAAGTCGCTCTTGCCGGTCGCCTCGCCACGCTCGAGCAGCCGGTCGAACTCGAAGAAGGCTTCGTGGATCTGCGCTTCCTGAGCTGCATTACGTCGCAGCGCAGCAAGTCCAGCACTTTCGATCTCCAGTCCCATGCGCACCTCGATGACGTTGAGTGCATGGGAAATCTTGTTTCCCACATCGAGGCTGATCGCGCCGAAGGCGATCGTTGGGTGATTTTTGACGAAGACGCCGGCGCCCTGCCGCGCCTCTACGAGGCCATCGGCTGCAAGGGTTGCAATCGCCTCGCGGACAACAGTCCGGCTGACGCCGAAAAGCTCGCCCATTCGTGATTCCGTCGGCAGCTTCTCGCCCGGCGCGTAACCCCCGGACAAGACCTGGGCGCGGATCGCCGAAACCACGCCCTCGGAGAGTTTCGGTCTTCGCTCGATCCTTAATTCAACGGCTGTATCGGCCGCCATGTGGCCCTCCTATTTGAACACAGCCGGCAGCCACAGCGAAATCGCCGGGATGTAGGTGACCAGACCGAGCACGACGAGACCGGCGCCGTAGAACGGCCAGATGGAGCGCATAGCCTCCCAGACCGAAATCTTGCCGACCGCACAGGCCACGAATTGCACGGCGCCGACAGGAGGGGTGTTCAGCCCGATGCCGAAATTCAGGATCATGATCACGCCGAAGTGCACCGGATCGACACCGTAAGCCTGTGCCACCGGCAGGAAGATCGGCGTGCAGATGATGATGGTCGGTCCCATGTCCATGAAGGTGCCGAGCACCAGCATCAGCACATTGAGCAGAAGCAGCACCGTCAGCGGGTCGTCGGCGACGCTCTTCATCCAGATAACCAGCGAAGCGGGCACCTTGAGGAAGGCCATCAGCCAGGAAAAAGCGGCGGCGGTGCCGATGATCAGGAGTACCATTGCCGTCGTGCGCACGGCGCCCTGCGTCGCGTGGACGAAGTCCTTCCAGCTCATCTGCCGGTAGACGAAGAGAGTTACCAGCAGCGCGTATAGCACAGCGATGCACGAGCTTTCCGTCGCTGTGAAAACACCGGACCTCACCCCGCCGAAGATGATGGCGATCAGCAGAAGCCCGGGTACCGCGACGGCGAGCAGGTGAGCCACCATGACCAAGCCGGGAAACGGTTCCGTTGGATAACCGCGGGAGCGTGCGACGATGTAGGCGGTCACCATGAGTGCGGCTGCGAGCAACAGGCCAGGCAGGACGCCGGCGGTGAACAGATCGGCGATCGATATCTTGCCGCCGGCGGAGATCGAATAGATGATCATATTGTGGGAAGGCGGCAGGAGCAGCGCGATCAGTGCCGCCATCGAGGTGACGTTGACCGCGTAGTCGGCACCATAGCCGCGCTGCTTCATCTGCGGGATCATCAGCCCCCCGACGGCTGCGGCCTCTGCCACCGCCGAACCGGAAATGCCGCCGAACAGCGTCGCAGTGACGACATTGACCTGGCCGAGGCCGCCGCGCACATGCCCCACTAATGATGCGGCGAAGGCGACGATGCGGCTGGCGATGCCGCCGCGCACCATCAGGTCACCGGCATAGATGAAGAAGGGGATGGCAAGCAGCGAGAAGACGCTCATGCCGGAATTGAGCCGTTGAAAGATGACGAGCGGCGGCAGGCCCATGTATAGCACCGTAGCGAAGCTGGCGACGCCGAGGCAGAAGGCAATCGGAGTGCCGATCAGCATTAGGGCGGTGAAAACACCGAACAGAATCCACAGTTCCATCGCGCTACACTTTCAATTTGGCGTTCGGGTCGGCTTGGATGTTTTCGATCTCGACGGCAATCTCTGCCGGCAGAACTTCATCCAGCACGTCGTCGATCGGCTCACCAGCGAGGCGCAGCACAATCCGCTCCAGCGAGAAGATCACGGCAAGGACGCCGCCGGCGGCTAGCGGCAGATAATCGAACGCGCCGGAAATGCCCAGCGACGGCAGGGTCGTGTTCCAGGTCAGGCTCATGAGCGCGCCGCCATACCAAATCATGCCGGCGCCGAATGCGAGAATGACGACGTCCGAGATCATGCGCAGGACGCGCTTTCCTGATTTTGGCAGGACGTAAAGCAGCACGTCGAAACCAAGATGATTGTTTTCCCGGATCCCGACGGCGGCGCCCAGGAAGATGAACCAGCTCATCAGCATGACCGAGCCCGGCTCCGTCCAACTCGGCGAGTCGTTCAATACGTAACGGCAGAATACCTGCCAGGCGACAAAGACCGTCATCAGGATCAGGCCGCCGCCGGCGAGCCACAACGCAGCGTTGCTTAGGCGCGCCAGGAAGTTGGTGACGGGGATCAGGTTATTCGACATGCAGGCCTCGTCGAAATCGGGCGGACGCTCTCCCTTACAGAGAGGATCGATCAAGAAATGTGGGGCACGGAAGGGTGAAATGGGGTGGAGGTAGTCCTCCACCCCGATGGCTCACGCGGCCTCCCGCAAGAAGGAAGGCAAGCGAAGGCTACTGCACAGCCTTTACATCCGCGACCATCTTTTTCAGCACGTCGTCTTTGACGTGCTTTTCGTAAACCGGGGCCATCGCTTCGATGAAGCCCTGCTTGTCCGGTGTGGTGATCTGCGCGCCGAGCTTTTCGACATTGGCACGTGATTCAGCGACCTTGGCTGCCCAGAGCTCGCGCTGCTTGGCGACACTGTCCTTGGCTGCCTGCCTGAAGATTTCCTGATCCTCGGGCGTCAGCTTGTCGAACGCCGCTTTGTTCATCACGAACACCTCCGGCAGGATGGTGTGTTCGTCAAGCGAGTAGTTCTTCGCCACTTCCGCATGCTTGGCGGTGTCGTAGCTCGGAAAATTGTTTTCAGCGCCATCGATGACGCCGGTTTCAATCCCCGAATAGACTTCACCATAGGGCATCGGCGTCGCGTTGGCGCCGAGGGCCGCCACCATGTCGACGAAGATGTCCGACTGGATGACGCGGAACTTCAGACCTTTCATATCGGCAACTGAATTGATCGGCTTCGTCTTATTGTAGAACGAGCGCGCGCCTGCATCGTAGAAGGCTAGCACCACGAGGCCGGCCGGTTCGAAGGCCTTCTTGATCTGATCGCCGACCGCGCCGTCCATGACCTTGTGCATGTGCTCTTCCGAACGGAAGATGTAGGGCAGGGCCGGAACGATTGATTCCTTCACCGTGCCGTTAAAGGGCGCCATCGACACGCGGTTGAGCTCGATCACGCCGGAGCGTACTTGTTCGATCGTGTCCTTCTCTTCGCCAAGCTGGGCGGAATGATACACTTCGACCGAATAGCGGCCCTTCGTACGCTCCTTCACCAGTTCGCCGAAATATTTGACGCCCTCAACAGTCGGATAGCCGTCCGGATGAGTATCGGACGATTTCAGCACCGTTTGCGCGCTGGCGGCGCTGCTCATGACTGAAGCGGCAACCATAAGACCGGCGGCCAGTTTGACAAAGTTTTTCATGCTCTCCTCCCATTTTGCATGACGATTATTTTCAGAAGTCAGTATTCCGGCTTTGCTGAAGATCCCTGCACGCTTCGCCTGCTTCCTGCAATTTGCGAGGCCGGCCACGCACGGGCAGGCGCGCTGGAAACATCACGCGAAAGGGCTCATAGAGACATAACAAACGGTCTCGGCGTGCTCATCGGATCTGATGGCGCACGCTTACCTCTTCTCGTGGAAACAGAAGATGTGGGTCAGTCAGCCTCCTCTATTCTTGCCGTTCCTCCGACCGGCTTACTATGGCTAGAACCAGCCAAGTATAATGTCAACATACAAAAGCTGTGTAGTTGTATGATGAATTTTGGCGCGGGAGCGACTTCCGAGCGGCGGAGCCGAGAAATGGCAGGGAAATTGGAAATGCGCCGAGAGCGGCTGTGATCCTGCCGCTTTGGACGACATCGGCCGTGACTATTTAACGTAGAAAAGTTTAGCGCTTGCGGATCAGGAAGCGGTGGCCGTTTTCGGTCTTTTCGGTCTCGACCAGCTCGTGGCCGTCCTCACTGCAAAAATGCGGCATGTCGATCACGGCAAGCGGATCGGTGGTGTCGACACGAATGAGCGCACCGCTTGCCATGGCGGCAAGCTTTTTGCGTGTCTTGATCACGGGCAGTGGGCATTTCAGACCACGGAGATCGTACAGAACGGGGTTCAAGCCGTTCAGTTCCGCGCCCAGAATTTCCAGAACGGCTTCTTCGTCACGGCTTCTGCCGTTTCCTGCGGTTCCGGCGCGGTAAAGGCCAGCGGGTTCTGCATCGGCACCGGCACGACCGCAGGGGCTGCGGCCGCGACGGCCGTTGCCTGCGGCTGGGCGGGCGTTGCGGGCGTGGCGCCTGTCGCGGATTGGGTGGTCACGCTGTGGGCGGTGCGCTTGGCCATCAGATCTTCGAGCTCGGCGACCTTGACCATGCGGCCGGCTTCCAACGAGGTGCCGGTCGGGGCGAAGGCCAGCTCTCGGCCCTTGCGCAGCTTGGCGACCACCGCCTTGCGCTCGGCTTCGGACGGGTCGTACCAGGCCATGCCGTCATATTTGCTCATGGCCTTGGCATAGTCGGCATCGTAGGTCTTGCCATAGGAGGCAAGGGCTGCCGTCAGCGCCGGCGGCGTCGACATGGCAGGGCATTTGCCGGCGGCATTGAAAGCGCCGCCATCGGTTGCCTGTTGATTGAAGACGTATTTCTTCTCGCAGACGTTCACCTCGGGCGGGCGCTTCGTCACTTCGAAATTGTCATAGCCGACCTTCAGCATCTTCCAGAACTCGTAATTGCTGTCGAGGCGATGCTTGACCATGTTTTCCGCCGTCATGCGGAAGGGGAAGGCCTGCAGCTGCACGGTCGCCTGGCCACCCTTGAAAGCGTCGCGGGCAAAGGCATAGATCTCCAGCACCTGCTGGTCGGTCATCGAATAGCAGCCGGAGGACGAGCAGGCGCCATGGATCATCAGATCGGAGCCGGTTCGGCCGTTCGCCGCGTCGTAGCGGTTCGGAAAGCCGGTGTTGATCGCCAGATAATATTTCGAGTTGGGGTTCAGGTTGGCGCGTGTCAGGTCGTAGAAACCTTCCGGCGCCTGCCGGTCGCCAGTCTTGACCTTCGGGCCGAGACGGCCGGACCAGGCGCAGATCTTGTAGTCGGCAATCTTGTCGAAGCGGTTGTCGGTCTTCGCCTTCCAGATCTCCATGGCACCTTCTTCCTTGAAGATGCGGATCATGATCGGCGAGTTGCGGTCCATGCCCTTGGCGGACATGGCGGCGAGAATATGAGGAGGAAGCGGCTGCTCGACCTTGTTCTTGACCTTGGAAAGGTCGACCTGCGCCGTCTCCAGCGCGTCATTGCAGCCGGTCAGAGCCAGCGCGATGAGGGAAACATAGGCAAAATGACGTATGCGCATCCAAACTAGCCCATAAAGAAGTGCGACCCGGTCGCTTAAGGAGTCCTGGCACGAGGCAGAATCATAAGCGGCTTATACTTCACAAATCCTTACCAGCCTATGACGTGTGAGGAACGCCCCCGCAAGCGCAAATGTCAGAGATAACATCAATGTGGCCAAGGTTTGGCCTCAATCGGCAAAGAGCTGCCGCTTAGCTTACAGATTTCGGCCCATGTTGAGGAATTTCTGGCGCCGTTCGTTGCGCAATTGTTCGCCGGAGCGGGATGCCATTTCGGCCAGCGCATTGGCGATCACATCGCCCGTTGCGGCAATGACGCTGTCGGGATCGCGATGGGCGCCGCCGAGCGGCTCGGAAATGATACCATCGATGACGCCGAGCGATTTCAGGTCTTCGGCGGTGATCTTCATGTTGGTCGCCGCTTCCCGGGCGCGGGTCGAATCGCGCCAGAGAATGGAGGCGGCCCCTTCCGGCGAGATGACGCTGTAGATCGAATGCTCGAGCATATAGACCTTGTTGCCGGTGGCGATGGCGATCGCGCCGCCCGAGCCGCCTTCGCCGATGACGACGGAAACGAGGGGAACCTTGACGCCGAGACACATTTCCGTCGAGCGGGCGATCGCCTCGGCCTGGCCGCGCTCTTCGGCGCCGACGCCGGGATAGGCGCCTGCCGTATCCACCAGCGAAATCACCGGCAGGCCGAAACGATCGGCCATTTCAAGGATGCGGATCGCCTTGCGGTAGCCCTCCGGGCGGGGGCTGCCGAAATTATGCTTCAGGCGGGTCTTGGTGTCGTTGCCCTTTTCCTGGCCTATGACGGCGACGGGCTGGCCGCGGAAGCGGGCAAGGCCCGCCTGGATTGCGGCATCCTCGGAAAACTTGCGATCGCCGGCGAGCGGCGTGAATTCCTGGAAGAGGGTCTTGGCGTAGTCGACGAAGTGCGGGCGCTGCGGATGGCGGGCGACCTGTGTCTTCTGCCAGGGATTGAGCTTGGAATAGATTTCGACGATCGCCTCGCGGACGCGGATCTCGAGCCTGCCGATTTCATCGGTGGTGTCGATGCTCTCGTCTTCCGTGGCGAGCTTCTTCAGTTCGATAATCTTGCCTTCGAGGTCGGAGATCGGCTTTTCGAAGTCGAGATAATTGTGCATGAGGTGCGTTTCCGTTCCTTGTGCCCGGGGCGTTTTCCTGGCTCCGCCCCTTGTCGCCGGTCCTATTCGTGCTTTTTCGCCTGTTTGGCAAGGGGGTGATGCGTCTGGACGAGCTGCTGCAGCCTCTCTTCCAGCACATGTGTGTAGATCTGTGTGGTCGAAATGTCCGAATGGCCGAGGAGTTCCTGCACGACGCGCAGGTCGGCGCCGTTGGCGAGCAGATGGCTGGCAAAGGCGTGGCGCATGACGTGCGGCGAGATCAGCGACGGCGTCAGGCCGGCGCGGATCGCCAGGTTCTTCAGGTCTCGCGCAAAAACCTGACGCGGCAGATAGCCCTCCTTCGAGGCGGCCGGAAACAGCCAGGGGCTTTCCTGCGGCTCCTTTGCCGCGGCATTTTCGGCAGCCAGCAGGCCGCCGTAGGATTTCAAAGCTCTGATCGCCGAGAGCGACAACGGCACCAGCCGCTCCTTGTTGCCCTTGCCGCGGATCATCAGGAAGCGGCCCTCCTGGTCGAGGACGCGGGCGGGAAGCGAGACCAGTTCGCTGACACGCATGCCGGTGGCATAGAGCAGTTCCAGCAGCGCCAGCATGCGCAGGCGCTGCAACTGGCCCGGGGCCGGGTCGTCGGCCTCGGCCTGCGCCTGCGACAGCAGCCTGCCGACCTCCTCGACCCCCATCGTCTTCGGCAGCGGCCGGCCTTTCTTCGGCGCGTCGAGCACGCCTGTAGGATCGTCGGTGCGAATGCCTTCGGCGTAGAGGAACTTATAGAACTGCCGCATGGCCGCGAGCCGGCGTGCCTGCGAAGAGGGCTTGAAACCCTGGCTGGCAAGCGAGGCGAGATAGGCGGAAAGGTCGGCGGAGACGGCTTCGGTCAACCTTATGCTGCGGCCGTTCAGGAAGGACCTGATGTCATCGAGGTCGCGCTCATAGGATTGCAGCGTGTTAACGGCGGCACCGCGTTCGGCGCTCATCATTTCCAGGAAGGATTCCACATGGACGCGGCCGAGATCCCTCATGTCTCTCACTTCCCGGTGGTGTCGATCGTGCCCGTCGGCGGCGGATTGACCCGCTCGGACGGAATGCGGATCGTCACGTCGCGCGGCTCGGGCTCCACGAAGGTCGCAAGCGCCCACATCGCTCCGTAAACCGTCCCGGCGAGGATCGCGCAGACGAACAGAAAACGGAACAGGGTCGGCATCCGGCAACTCCTTCATGCTCTGCTTCTGTTATAAGAAGCGTATCTGACAGCGCAAGAAGCGGTATTCAAGCGATGATTCCCTTGACGGCGACTTGACGCTCCACCTGCATTTGTCGATACGGTTTGCAAACAAAGTGTGAATGGACCGATGAGTGAACCACTGCTGACCGTTGCTGACAGCCTGAAAGACAGAGCTCGCGCCGCGCTCGGTTCACGCAATCTGATCCTCGTCGGCCTGATGGGTGCGGGAAAATCCGCCGTCGGGCGCATTGTCGCCAGCCAACTCGGCATTCCCTTCATCGACAGCGATCACGAAATCGAGCGGGTGTCGCGCATGACGATCGCCGAACTATTCGCGGCCTATGGTGAGGACGAGTTCCGGGCGCTGGAAACGCGGGTCATGAAGCGTCTGCTGAAGAGCGGTCCGCGCGTCGTCTCCACCGGCGGCGGCGCCTTCGTCAACGAGCGGACGCGCAGGCATATCAAGAGGGGCGGCCTTTCGGTCTGGCTGAAGGCGGATCTCGAGGTGCTCTGGGAACGGGTCAACAAACGCGACACGCGGCCGCTGCTCAAGACCGAAAATCCGAAGCAGACGCTCGAAAATCTGATGAACGCACGGTATCCGATCTACGCTCAGGCTGATCTTACCGTGCTCTCGCGCGACGTGCGCAAGGAAATCATGGCCGACGAGGTGCTGAAGGCGATGATCGAAGCTCAGAAGGAAAATACAGTGTCATGAATGCGATAAGCTCCGCGTCGGCCGTCCAGACCGTGCATGTGCCGCTCGGCGAGCGCGCCTACGACATCCTGATCGGGCCGGGGCTGATTGCGCGGGCCGGGGCCGAGATCGCTTCGCGCCTCAAGGGCCGCAAGGCGGCTGTCATCACCGACGAACATGTCGCTCCGCTGTATCTCGACGCCCTCGTTGCCAGCCTCGATGCGGCGGGCATCGCCTCGGCTGCCGTCGTGCTGCCGGCCGGCGAGAAGACGAAGAGTTTCGAACATCTGATGACGGCCTGCGACAAGGTGCTGGAAGCCCGCGTCGAGCGCAACGACTGCGTCCTCGCGCTCGGCGGCGGCGTCATCGGCGACCTCTCGGGGTTTGCGGCCGGCATTGTGCGTCGCGGCGTGCGCTTCGTGCAGGTGCCGACCTCGCTGCTGGCGCAGGTCGATTCCTCCGTCGGCGGCAAGACCGGCATCAATTCCCGCCACGGCAAAAACCTGATCGGCGTCTTTCACCAGCCGGACCTCGTCCTCGCCGACACCGACGTGCTGAACACGCTGAGCGAACGGGAATTCCGCGCCGGTTACGCCGAGGTGGCGAAATACGGGCTGATCGACAAGCCGGATTTCTTCGCTTGGCTGGAAGCGAACTGGAAGGCGGTTTTTACAGGTGGTTCTGCGCGCATCGAAGCGATCGCCACAAGCTGCCAGGCAAAGGCCGATGTCGTCGTCGCCGACGAGCGCGAGAACGGCCAAAGGGCATTGCTCAATCTCGGCCACACCTTCGGCCATGCGCTGGAAGCGGCGACCGCCTATGACAGCCGCCGCCTTGTGCACGGCGAAGGCGTTTCGATCGGCATGGTGCTGGCGCATGAATTCTCCGCACGGATGAACCTCGCAAGCCCAGACGATGCGCGCCGCGTCGCGCGGCATCTGCAGGCGGTCGGCTTGCCGACCCGGATGGCCGAAATTCCGGGCGAGCTGCCGCCGGCTGAGGTGCTGATGGAGGCGATCGCGCAGGACAAGAAGGTCAAGGGCGGCAAGCTCACCTTCATCCTGACGCGCGGTATTGGCCAGTCCTTCGTCGCTGACGACGTTCCGGCCTCCGAGGTGATCAGCTTTCTCCGGGAAAAACATCCCTGATGACAGTCGAAGGCGCTCTGGCATTTCTCACGACATATTGGCCGGAGATCCTTTCGATCACGGCGCTCGTGCTGACGTCCGCCTTCTTCTCCGGCTCGGAAACCGCGCTGACCGCCGTGTCGCGCAGTCGCATCCATACGCTTGAGGTCAACGGCGACGAGCGCGCCGGCCTCGTCCGCCAGCTGATCGAGCGACGCGACCGGCTGATCGGCGCGATGCTGATCGGCAACAATCTCGCCAACATCCTGTCGTCGTCGATCGCCACCAGCCTGTTTCTCGGGCTGTTCGGCAGTTCCGGCGTGGCGCTGGCGACGCTGGCGATGACCGTCATCCTGGTCATTTTCGCGGAAGTGCTGCCGAAGAGCTGGGCGATATCGGCGCCCGAGCGCTTCGCCCTCGCGGTCGCGCTTCCGACCAGGCTTTTCGTCACCGTCGTCGGTCCGATTTCCTCCTTCGTTAACGGCATCGTGCGGCGGATTCTTGCGCTGTTCGGCATCAATCTCTCGCGGGAGGTCTCGATGCTGACGGCCCATGAGGAATTGCGCGGCGCCGTCGATCTGCTGCATCGCGAGGGGTCGGTGGTGAAGGCCGACCGCGATCGCCTCGGCGGCGTGCTCGATCTCGGCGAGCTGGAACTGTCTGATATCATGGTCCACCGCACGAAGATGCGGGCGATCAATGCCGACGATCCGCCGGAGGCGGTGGTGCGCGCCATCCTCGAAAGCCCTTATACGCGCATGCCGCTGTGGCGCGGCACGATCGACAACATCATCGGTGTCGTTCACGCCAAGGATCTCTTGCGGGCGCTGGCCGAGCCAAACATGGAGCCGCAGAATCTCGATATCGTCAAGATCGCGCAGAAGCCGTGGTTCGTGCCCGACAGCACCAACCTCGAAGACCAGCTCAATGCCTTCCTGCGCCGCAAACAGCATTTCGCCGTCGTCGTCGACGAATATGGCGAGGTCCAGGGCATCGTCACGCTCGAGGATATTCTCGAGGAAATCGTCGGCGACATTTCCGACGAGCACGACATCGAGATTCAGGGCGTGCGCCAGGAGGCGGATGGTTCGGTCGTCGTCGATGGCGGCGTGCCGATCCGCGACCTGAACCGTGCGCTCGATTGGAACCTGCCTGACGAGGAGGCGACGACGATCGCGGGCCTCGTCATCCATGAATCGATGACCATTCCGGAAGAGCGCCAGGCCTTCACCTTTTATGGCAAACGTTTTGTCGTCATGAAGCGGGAGAAGAACCGCATCACCAAGCTGCGCATCCGTCCCGCCGGGGAAGACGGCGCAAAGCCGGCCTGATCCCGCTTGGATCGCCGGCGACCATTCCCCATATAGGCGCTGCTACCATCGCGTCGCCTCGCCCGGTGCTGCCGGTTCGACGGCCAGCGCATGCAGGCCGGCATCGAGCTCCGGTTTCAGCAGATCCGTGATGGCGCGGTGGCGCGCCAGCCGCGACAGGCCGGCAAATTTCGCCGAAACGATCCTCACCCGCATGTGGGTTTCGCCGGTGCCTGTGATATCGGGCTGATGGCCGGCATGCAGGTGGCTTTCGTCGATGACGCTCAGGCGTTCGGGCGCGAAGGCTTCGACAAGTTTTTCTTCGATGCGGGTCCTGAGGGTCATCATCCGGTCTTGCTGTTGCGCGAAAGGGGTTCCCACCAAGCCAGCAACATTCCCATTTGTCAATTCTTGTTGTCGCCTTCCGACAGCCCCATAATTAGCGCCGCCATGAGACTTGATTCCAAATATTTCGATCGCATCCGAACACGCCGCAAACGCGAGCAGGAGGCAGAGCAGGCGCCGCCTACCTGCCAGTGGGACGGCTGCGACAAGAAAGGTTCGCATCGCGCTCCTGTCGGACGCAATGCGGAGGGCCAGTTCTTTTTGTTCTGTTTCGAGCACGTCAAGGAATACAACAAGGGCTACAATTATTTTTCCGGCCTTTCGGACGGCGAGATCGCCCGATATCAGAAAGAGGCGATCACCGGCCATCGGCCGACATGGACCGTCGGCGTCAACAAGTCGGCGAAGGACAGTCCGCTGCATTCGGAAGTCCGCTCCGGCGCCTATACCCGCGTTCGCGATCCCTTCGGTTTCGTCAAGGAAGGCGGCAAGGGCAGCGGCCCGCGTTTTCCCCAGGCGCGCAAGCTGAAGTCGCTGGAAAGCAAGGCTTTCGATACGATGGGGCTGCACGCCAATGCGACGTCGGCGGAGATCAAGAGCCGCTATAAGGAGCTGGTCAAGAAGCACCATCCGGATGCCAATGGCGGCGACCGCGGCTCGGAGGAGCGCTTCCGCGCCGTTATCCAGGCTTATCAATTGTTGAAGCAGAACGGTTTTTGTTAATTCCC
Source organism: Rhizobium sophoriradicis (assembly GCF_003939025.1). GTDB lineage: Bacteria > Pseudomonadota > Alphaproteobacteria > Rhizobiales > Rhizobiaceae > Rhizobium > Rhizobium sophoriradicis. Next base: position 72,010 of record NZ_RQIH01000005.1, on the reverse strand, counting down.
GTCCTTGCTCTTAGGCTTCAATCGGGTATGGTCCAACTCGGCTGAGGCCGCAGGCAAACGCGGCTCCTATCTGCGTGTTTACCCATCGCCTCCGCCGACCTTCCGGACGCGGCGTTTCTTGTCCGGGACTCTTTCAAGAATGCTCGCAAGCGGACATCATCCCGCCGAGGTTTCGTTTCAGTCCCGGAGAAGTATCGCCGACGTTCCGACCTGGACGGGCGCGGAGATAATCGCGGCGTCACGGTTGCGACATGGCCTGAGACAGTATGGCCGGGTGGCATCACCCGCCTTGGAGACATGATGAGCAAGATCGACCTGGATATATCTGAACTGCCCGACACCACCGTTTCGGTTCGCGAGACCTTCGGCATCGATTCGGACATCCGCGTCCCCGCCTACAGCAAGGGCGACGCCTATGTGCCGGACCTCGATCCCGACTATCTGTTCGACCGCGACACGACGCTCGCCATTCTCGCAGGCTTTGCCCATAACCGACGCGTGATGATCTCCGGCTATCACGGCACCGGCAAGTCCTCGCATATCGAACAGGTGGCGGCACGGCTTAACTGGCCCTGCGTGCGCATCAACCTCGACAGCCATGTCAGCCGTATCGATCTCGTCGGCAAGGACGCCATCGTCGTCAAGGACGGGCTGCAGGTCACCGAATTTAAGGACGGTATCCTGCCCTGGGCCTATCAGCACAATGTCGCGCTCGTCTTCGACGAATATGATGCCGGCCGTCCCGACGTGATGTTCGTCATCCAGCGCGTGCTCGAATCCTCCGGCCGCCTGACGCTGCTCGACCAGAGCCGCGTCATCCGGCCGCACCCGGCTTTCCGCCTGTTTGCGACCGCCAATACGATCGGCCTCGGCGATACCACAGGCCTTTATCACGGCACGCAGCAGATCAACCAGGCGCAGATGGACCGCTGGTCGATCGTCACGACGCTGAACTACCTGCCGCACGATCACGAAGTGAATATTGTCGCCGCCAAGGTGAAGAGCTTCGGCAAGGACAGGGAAGGCCGCGAGACCGTGTCGAAGATGGTGCGGGTTGCCGACCTGACGCGTGCCGCCTTCATGAACGGCGACCTCTCCACCGTGATGAGCCCGCGCACGGTCATTACCTGGGCTGAGAACGCCGAGATCTTCGGCGATCTCGCCTTTGCCTTCCGCACCACCTTCCTCAACAAGTGCGATGAGCTGGAGCGGCCGCTGGTGGCCGAGCATTATCAGCGCGCCTTCGGCGTCGAGCTGAAGGAAAGTGCCGCCAACATCGTTCTCGGAGCCTGAGACCGACCGATCATGGCAGCTCGCGGTGACAATTCGAAAGCAAAGCCCGGTGCGCCCGTCGATGTCGAGCCCTTGCGCCGGGCGATATCCGGCTGCGTGCGCTCGATCGCCGGCGACGGCGATGTCGAGGTGACCTTCGCCAACGAACGGCCGGGTATGACCGGCGAGCGCATCCGTCTGCCGGAACTTTCCAAGCGGCCGACGGCGCACGAGCTGGCGGTCACCCGCGGGCTCGGCGATTCCATGGCGCTGCGGCTGGCCTGCCATGACGAAAAGGTGCATACGACGATGGCGCCGCAGGGCTCGGACGCCCGGGTGATCTTCGATGCGGTCGAGCAGGCTCGTGTCGAATCGATCGGTGCGTTGCGCATGGAAGGCGTGGCGTCGAACCTGCGCTCGATGACGGAAGAGAAATATTCCAAGGCGAATTTCACCGGTATCGAACGCCAGGAAGATGCCCCGATCGGTGAAGCCGTCGCGATGATGGTGCGCGAGAAGCTGACCGGCCAGCGCCCGCCGGCCTCCGCCGGCAAGGTGCTCGACCTCTGGCGCGGCTTCATCGAGGACAAGGCCGGCTCCGAACTCGACAACCTGTCGGGCGCAATCAACGACCAGCAGGCCTTCGCCAAGGTGGTCCGCAATATGCTGTCGGCCATGGAGATGGCCGAGGAATACGGCGATGACGACAGCCAAGCCGACAATGACGACCAGTCGGAACAGGAAGACCAGCCGAGCGGCGACGAGCAGGACCAGGACGAGGTCGACGAGGATGCCGGCACCGATGCCGCCCCGGTCGAAGACAGTGAAGTCGCCGACGAACAGATGGAGGACGGCGAGACCGAAGGCGCCGAAATCTCCGACGACGACATGATGGAAGAGGGCGAGGACGATTCGGAAACGCCGGGCGAGACCCGCCGCCCGAACACGCCCTTCGCCGATTTCAACGAGAAGGTCGATTATCACGTCTATACCGAAGAGTTCGACGAGATCATCACCGCCGAGGAGCTCTGCGACGCCGCCGAGCTGGAGCGCCTGCGCGCCTTCCTCGACAAACAGCTGGCGCATCTGCAGGGCGCCGTCGGCCGCCTCGCCAACCGGCTGCAGCGCCGCCTGATGGCGCAGCAGAACCGCTCCTGGGATTTCGACCTGGAGGAAGGTTATCTCGATCCGGCCCGGCTGCAGCGCATCATCATCGATCCGATGCAGGCGCTCTCCTTCAAGATGGAGCGCGACACGCAGTTCCGCGATACGGTCGTCACCCTGCTCATCGACAATTCCGGCTCGATGCGCGGCCGGCCGATCACGGTCGCCGCCACCTGCGCCGACATTCTTGCCCGCACGCTGGAGCGCTGCGGCGTCAAGGTCGAGATCCTCGGCTTTACGACAAAGGCCTGGAAGGGCGGGCAGGCGCGGGAAAGCTGGCTTGCCGGCGGCAAGCCGCAGACGCCGGGCCGCCTCAACGACCTGCGCCATATCGTCTACAAATCGGCCGATGCGCCGTGGCGGCGGGCGCGCGCCAATCTCGGGCTGATGATGCGCGAGGGTTTGCTCAAGGAAAATATCGACGGCGAGGCGCTGATCTGGGCGCATAATCGCCTGCTCGCGCGGCGTGAACAGCGCCGCATCTTGATGATGATCTCGGATGGGGCGCCGGTGGACGATTCGACCCTGTCGGTCAATCCCGGCAATTATCTGGAGCGACATTTGCGCGCTGTCATCGAGCGGATCGAGACCCGTTCACCGGTGGAATTGCTGGCGATCGGTATCGGTCACGATGTGACGCGCTACTACCGCCGGGCCGTGACGATCGTCGACGCCGACGAGCTTGCGGGTGCGATGACCGAGCAGCTTGCCTCGCTCTTCGAAGATCAATCCGTCCAGCCGCGCGGCGGCCGGCTGCGCCGTGCCGGCTGACGCCGCTTCAGGGAAATCGCCGGAATGACAGGCAAGCGCCTCTGCCGTGCGGCCTCGATCGCTCTCTGCGTCGCAACAGGCGCTTGCCCCTCATGGGCGGTCGATGAAGTGCCGGTCATTAGCCGGCAAATATCGGATTTCAGGATCGGCTCTTCGGAGACCAAATTCGGATCGCTGGAATTTCTTGGCGGCCTGGAGATGGTTTCCGGCAAGGCGCTGTTCGGCTCGCTTTCCTCCATCCGCTTCCGGCCGGACCAGAAGCATTTCGTGGTCGTGCTCGATACCGGCCAGTGGCTGACCGGCAGCATTGAGCGCGATGCCAAGGGCAAGCTTTGGGGCGTTTCGGATGTCGAGATCACCCGGATGAAGAACCGCGCCGGGCGTAGCTTCGAGGGTAAGGGCCATATGGATGCCGAGGGCCTGACGCTCGACGGCGATCGGATCCTGGTCTCCTTCGAGCAGGATCATCGCGTCGATGTCTATCCCGATCCGGGCTTTGCCGAATCGCCGGCGGTCGGCACCCTGCCGCTCCTCATTCCGCGCAAGATGCTGAAGGACAATCGCGGTATCGAGACGATTGCTGTCGCGCCCTCATCGAGCCCGCTCAAGGGCGGTGTGGTCATCGTCTCCGAACGCGGCCTCGACAGCGAGGGCAACCGGGTGGCGGCGGTTCTCAGCGGGCCGCTCAAAGGGCGCTTCGCGGTGGCGCGGGACGGGAGTTTCGACGTCACCGACGGCGCCTTCCTGCCGAACGGCGATCTGCTGCTGCTCGAGCGCCGCTTCAATATGGCCGAAGGCATCGGCATGCGCCTTCGACGCATCAAGGGCGCCGATATCAGGCCGGGAGCCGTGGTCGAGGGCGAATTGCTGCTCGAAGGCAATTTCAATTCGCAGATCGACAATATGGAAGGTCTCGATGCTTTTCGGGCGGCCGACGGCACGACCCATATCATTCTGGTGTCGGACGATAATCATTCCATTCTGCAGCGCAATCTGATGCTGGAATTCCGGCTCGCCGAAGAGCCGCAATTGCTCGGATCGTCAGATTGACGTCACATGCCTCGGTTATCCCGCTGGCGGTATCGCAGAAGCGGCGGTTTTCGGAGGAAAATCATGCTGCATATTCATGTCATGGGTGCGTCCGGTTCCGGCACCACGTCGCTTGGCCTCGCGCTTGCGGAACGGCTGGATATCGCTCATCTCGACACGGACGATTTCTTCTGGCTGCCGACCGATCCGCCGTTTACGACGCCGCGGGATGCCGGCGAGCGCATAAGGCTGTTGCTTGAGGAGACGCGGCGGCCCGGCGGCTGGATTCTTTCCGGATCGGCGCTGAAATGGGGCAGGCCGCTCGAGCCCCTCTACGATCTGATCGTGTTCCTCAGGATCGAGCCGGAGCTTCGCATGGCGCGAATCCGTGCGCGCGAGGCGGCTCGATACGGAGACAGGATCGGGCCCGGCGGCGACATGGAAGCCAAAAGCGGAGAATTCCTGGCATGGGCAGCAAGCTACGATACGGCCGGCCCCGAGCGGCGCAGCCTCGCGGCGCATGAGCAATGGCTGGAAACGCAGACCGCGCCGGTGCTGCGGCTCGATTCGTCGCGAGACATCGACGATCTGCTCGCAGAGGTTCTTCTGCACCCGGCCATCGCCGCCGGTGCGGTCCGGCGGCGTCGGTGAACTTCTCCGGCGTGTTCAGCTGGCGCGGGCGGGCTGCATCGGCCGCAGCACGTTCATCAGCGCGCCATAGGGCAGCAGCATGACGAGGCCGACGATCATCTTGACGGCGAAATCGCCGATCGCCCAGGAGATCCAGCGCGGAGCTTCTGCTGCGAAGACGCCGAGGATGGGCGCCGATTCGAGCGCGAAAGGATCGTTCGGTCCGAGGACGACGAAAAACGCGGCGAAGGACAGCGAGAAGAACATCACCGTATCGAGCGCCGAGCCGATCAGCGAGCCGAGGAGCGGCGCGCGCCACCAGGCTTGGCGGCGAAGGCGGTTGAAAACGGCGATATCGAGCAACTGTCCGGCGAGGTAGGCCGAGCCGGAGGCAATGGCGATACGCGGCACCGAGGTGAAGAAGGAGAGGCTGACGCCGACAACGAAGCCGGCAAAGACCACCTTGCGGGCCGTCTGCGGGCCGAACTGGCGGTTGGTCAGATCGGTGATCAGGAAGGCGACCGGATAGGAAAAGGCGCCCCAGGTCAGGATGTCGGCGAGGTTGATGCCGGCGACTTCGGCGTTCAGCGGAAACTGAACGAGGAAGTTGGAGGCGACGACGACAAGCGTCATCAGCGCGACATAGGCAATGGTATAGCGGGTCTTCAGCATTTTTTTATCCTGGGTGATGCCACCAGTTGGAGAGACGATCCGGCAAAGCAAAAGGCTTGTCCGGTATCACCCGTTCAAGCCTTTGAAGCCGTATGCAAGAAGGGCAGAAGCTTACGCAGCAACTGCGGCTTCGGCAGTCTTCTTGACGATCTGGCGGCGCAGCAGACGGGCGCGCATCGACAGTTCGTTTTCGCTGGCCTTCAGCAGGAAGGCATCGAGGCCGCCACGATGCTCGACGGAACGAAGAGCAGCAGCCGAAACGCGAAGACGATAACGCTGGTTGAGAGCGTCGGAAATCAGCGTTACCTGGCACAGGTTCGGCAGGAACCGGCGCTTGGTCTTGTTGTTGGCATGGCTGACATTGTTACCAGTCAGGACGGCCTTGCCGGTCAATTCGCACACGCGGGACATGGAACACCTATTCTTGTTTTTCTCGGGCCATCGGATTGCCATCCCCGGCAAAACCGGGCTCGCAATCCAACAGGCATGATTGGAAAGTTGCGGTTCTATAGTCAGACAGCCTGCTCGCGTCAAGCCAAACCTTGGCCTTTCCCGCAATTCTGTCAAAAAGCTGCTGTTTTCTTCCCTTCAAGGCAGGAGTATAGAGCGTCTCGGCAAGGACTGCCGCGCGCGGTTGGACAAGGCTACACACATGGCTCATTCGGGCAGACGCATTTTCATTTCGGCCATCGCCGCACTCCTTGCCATACCGGCAGCGGCGGCCGAGATCCAGCACCGGACGGTATACCGGGTGACGCTTGCCGGCCTGCCGATCGCGCGCGCCGCGTTCCTCACGCAGATCGAGGACGATCATTCTTACAAAATCGCCGGCGATATCAAATCGGCCGGGCTTGCCAATCTCGTCAAGACTATCTCGGCAAAGACCAGTGTCACCGGCGTCGTGCGCAATGATCGGCTGCAGGCGTTGAAATATTCGCTCTATTATAAGAGCGGCAAGAAGGCCCGCGTCTACGAGGTCAGCTACCGCAACGGCGATATCATCTCGGCGACGACGACCCCGCCGCCGAGGCGGCCGAAGAACTGGATCGACGTCACGCCGCGCGACATGCGCTCGGTGCTCGACCCGATCTCCGGCCTGGTCTTCACCGGCGGCACCAAGGTCTGCTCGCAGACGCTGCCGATCTTCGATGGCGAGACGCGCATGGATCTGGTGCTCTCGCCGAAGGGCGACGAGGATTTTTCCACCGACGGCTTCAAGGGCAAGGCGGTTGTCTGCGGCGTCCGCTTCGTGCCGCGCTCGGGCTACAAGAAGGGCCGCAAGGACATTGACTATCTGAGCAAAAGCGACCGCATGGAAATCTGGTTTGCCAAGTCGGACGTGGCAAATGTATATGCTCCTGTTTATGTGCGCATTCCGACCGAATATGGAATGGTGACGATCACTGCCGTCAAATATGGCAGCGTCAGCTGACGGAGCTTTCGCCTCCGTGAAGGGGGACAGGTGAAACTTCGCGCGACGCTGATCGGCTTTACGGCCATTCTGATGTGGTCGTTCCTGGCGCTGTTTACGGCTGCTTCGGGCAAGATGCCGCCGTTCCAGCTTTCGGCCATCTGCTTTGCGATCGGCAGCGTCCCCGGTCTCGTCGTGCTTATTCTCAACCCGTCGCGGCTGACGCTGCTGAAGCAGCCGGCAAAGGTGTGGCTGACCGGCATTGCCGGGCTCTTCGGCTACCATTTCCTCTATTTCACCGCGCTCAGGAACGCGCCGGCGGTGGAGGCGGGGCTGATCGCCTATCTCTGGCCGCTGCTGATCGTCGTCGGCTCGGCGCTGCTGCCGGGCGAACGGCTGCGTTGGTATCACGTGGCGGGCGCGCTGGCCGGGCTTTGCGGCACCTTCCTGATCGTCGGCCGCAACGGCATCGATTTCGACGGCGCCTATGCCGTCGGTTACGGCGCCGCCTTCCTCTGCGCCTTCACTTGGTCGGGCTATTCGTTGTTGACGCGGCGCTTCGAGGCCGTCTCCACCGACGTCGTCACCGGCTTCTGCCTTGCGACATCAATCCTGTCGTTGTTCTGCCATCTCGGCCTGGAAGTGACCGTCTGGCCGGCAACGGGCTTCGAGTGGATCGCCGTCATCGGGCTCGGGCTTTTGCCCGTCGGCGCAGCCTTTTACGCCTGGGATTACGGCGTCAAGAACGGCGATATCCAGATCCTCGGCGCGGCAAGTTATGCAGCACCCCTGCTTTCGACGCTGATCCTGACGCTGTTCGGATTTGCAGAGCCGAGCTGGCGTATCGCGCTCGCCTGCCTGCTCGTCACCGGCGGGGCGGTACTGGCCGCCCAGGAGATGTTCCGTCGCAAGTCCCGGCTGCGGCCGGCCGCGGCGAAATAGGGTTCAGCCGCCGGGCTTCCAGCCGGGTGGGGCCATTTCGAAGCTTGCAAATACGAAACCGGGCGAAACGGTGCAGCCGACCAGGGTGAAATCGCCAAGGGTTTCCGCCGATTGCCACCAATTGGCGGGAATGACCGCTTGCGGCCGCTCGCCGGCGATCAGATTCGGTCCGAGCGTCAGGGTCTCGCTTGCCGCCCCATCCTGAGAGCGGTGCAGCGCCAGCGGCGCGCCGGCGTAATAATGCCAAATCTCGGCGGCGTCGTGGACGCGATGCCAGTGCGAGCGCTGCCCGCTGGTCAGGAGGTAATAGATCGCGGTCGAATGTCCGCGCTCTCCGCCCGCCGCATCGCGGAATGTCTCGACGTACCAACCGCCTTCCGGATGCGGCTGCAAGCCAAGTTGCCGGACAATGTCCTCGGGCGACATCAGAAATTGTCCTTGCGCTTGCGGATTTCGGCGAAGACTTCCTCGTTCGTCTTGCCCTCCATGATCAGGTTGCGGCGGATGGCCGGATCGCCGGCGCGCAGGAATGGATTGGTTTCCTTTTCCAGTCCCAGTGTCGTCGGAATGGTGAATTTGCCCTCGGCGCGCAAAGCCTCGATCTCGGCGGCGCGGCTCTTCAGGCGTTCGTTGTCGGGATCGATCGTCAGCGCGAAGCGGGCGTTAGAGAGCGTATATTCATGGCCGAAATAGATGGCCGTCTCATCCGGCAGCACGGCAAGTTTCTGCAGCGAATGCCACATGTCGGCGGCTGGGCGCTCGAACAGACGGCCGCAGCCGAGAGCAAACAGCGTGTCGGCGGCAAAAAGCAGCTTGTCATCGACGAAGTGATAGCAGATGTGGCCGGCGGTGTGGCCCGGCGTCTCGATCACGTTGACCGTGTGGTTGCCGAAGAGGAACCTGTCGCCATCCGCCATCGTCCGGTCGAGGCCGGGAATGGCAACGGCCTCGTTGATCGGGCCGATAATTTCACAGCCGAACTGCTCCTTCAGCGCCAGATTGGCGGCGACGTGATCGGTGTGATGATGGGTGGTAAAGATATGCGTGATCTTCCAGCCGCGCCGTGTCGCCGCTTCCAGGATCGGCGCCTCCTCCGGCGCATCGATCGCCGCGGTAAATCCCGTCTCCGGATCGTGCACGAGAACGCCGAAGTTATCGGTGCGGCAGAGAAAAACGTCTAATTCCAAAGGTTTCATCGTTCAATAATCCTTTGTCATGCGAGTCTCGCGGGAATGTAGAGGTTCCGGCCTTGAAGTCCAACCGCCCGCTGATAACATTTATTGCAATGCACGCCGATATCGTCGACCTACGTCAGTTCTATCATTCCGACCTCGGGCGTTTTGCCGAGCAGTCGATCGCCATGGCGCTGTCGTCGCTCTGGGTGCGCCTGCCGCAGGAGCGCCTTGTCGGTCTCGGTTATGCCGTGCCCTTCCTCGATCGATTCCAGGCCGATACCGAACGCACCTTCGCCTTCATGCCGGCCGGACAGGGCGCAGTGAACTGGCCGATGGGCTCGCTGTCGTCGACGACGCTGATTTTCGATGAGGAACTGCCGCTGCCGGATTCCTCGATCGACCGGGTGTTGATGGTGCATTCGCTGGAATTTGCCGAAAGCCCGCGCGAGACGCTGAAGGAACTCTGGCGGGTGCTGGCACCGGGCGGACGGCTTGTCATCGTCGTGCCGAACCGGCGCGGCGTGTGGGCCCGCATGGAGCATACGCCCTTTGGTTCGGGCCGGCCCTATTCGCGCGGTCAGCTGACGCATCTGCTGCGCGAGACGAATTTCACGCCCGGCGCGACGGCCGAAGCGCTGTTCTTTCCGCCCTCGAAACTCAGGACCATCCTGCGGCTTCGCCGCGCCTTCGAGCGGATCGGCCGGACGCTGTGGCCAGCCTTTTCGGGCGTCATCATCGTCGAGGCGCAGAAGCGGCTCTATCAGGGACTGCCGGTGGCGGCACGCGCTTCCCGCCGCGTCTTCGTACCGGTGCTCGCACCCCACGGCGTGCCGACGGCGCGCAACCGGTGACCCCGTTCCGGGCTCTCGACAAGAACCGCATTCCGCTTTAATGCCACTTGGTCATTTTCCGGAAAATCCAAGGTCGACCCATGAGCGTTGAGATCAGCAAGCCCGTTCCGCGTCCCGGTATTCTCGATATTGCATCCTATGTGCCGGGCAAGGAACATGCGCCGGGTGTTGCCCGAGTCTACAAGCTCTCTTCCAACGAAACGCCGCTCGGCGCCAGCCCGAAAGCGATCGAGGCCGTCAAGGCCGCTGCCGATAATCTCGGACGGTATCCCGACGGACAGGCGATCGAACTGCGCGAGGCGATCGCCGCCGTGCACGGCCTCAATCCGGCAAACATCCTCTGCGGCAACGGTTCGGACGAACTGCTCGGCCTGCTCTGCCATGTCTATCTCGGCCCGGGCGACGAAGGCATCATCACCGAGCACGGCTTCCTCGTCTACAAGATCCAGATCATGGGGACGGGTGCCACGCCCGTCGTCGTCAAGGAAAAGGACTACACCGTCGATGTCGACGCGATTTTGGCCGCGGTGACGGAAAGGACGAAGATCGTCTTCATCGCCAATCCCGGCAATCCCACCGGCACTTATGTTCCGGTCAGCGAAATCCGCCGCCTGCAGGCAAGCCTGCCGAAACACGTCGTCCTCGTGCTCGATGCGGCTTACGCCGAATATGTGCGCCGCAACGACTACGAAGCCGGCATCGAGGTAGTGTCTTCCAGCTCCAACGTGGTGATGACCCGCACCTTTTCGAAGGCCTACGGTCTGGCGGCGCTGCGCGTCGGCTGGATGTACGCGCCGGCCGAGATCGTCGACGCGGTGAACCGCGTCCGCGCGCCGTTCAACCTGAATGCGGCGGCGATCGCTGCCGGTGCCGCGGCCATCCGCGACCAGGCTTTCGTCCAGCAGGCCGTCTCCTACAACCAGATGTGGGTGGAAACGCTGACGGAGGCGCTGGAAGCGATCGGGCTGAAAGTCACGCCTTCGGTCGCCAATTTCGTCCTCATCCATTTCCCCGAGATCGATGGCAAGCGTGCCGCCGATGCGGACGAACTACTGACGAGCCGCGGTTACATCCTGCGAGCCGTGCGCAGCTACGGCTTTTCCAATGCGCTGCGCATGAGCATCGGTCCTGAAGAGGCCAATCGCGGCGTCATCGCAGCACTCCGCGAATTCATGGGACGTCAGGCATGAGCGTGCTGTTTGACCGAATCGCGCTGATCGGCATCGGCCTGATCGGATCTTCGCTCGCCCACGACATTCGGCGGCTCGGGCTGACGAAAGAGATCGTCGTCGCCACACGCAGCGCCGATACGCTGAAGCGTGCCGAAGAGCTTGGCCTCGGCGATCGCTATACGACCTCTTCGGCAGAGGCCGTCAAGCATGCCGACCTCATCATCGTTTCGGTGCCGGTCGGTGCTTCGGAAAGCGTGGCGAAGGAAATCGCCGGCAACCTCCAGCCCGGCGCAATCGTCACCGATGTCGGCTCCACCAAGGCGTCCGTCATCGCGCAGATGCAGCCGCATATGCCTGAGAATGTACATTTCATCCCCGGCCATCCGCTGGCCGGCACGGAAAAGTCCGGTCCCGATGCCGGCTTTCCCGGCCTCTTCGAAGGCCGCTGGTGCATCTTCACGCCGGTCGCGGAAACCGACGAGACGGCGCTGAAGCGGCTGCGCGGCTTTTGGGAGGCGCTCGGCTCGAAGGTCGACGAGATGGATGCGGAACATCACGACAAGGTGCTGGCGATCGTCTCGCACCTGCCGCATATCATCGCCTACAACATCGTCGGCACCGCCGACGATCTGGAGACGGTGACGGAATCGGAAGTCATCAAATATTCCGCCTCCGGCTTTCGCGACTTCACCCGTCTCGCCGCCTCCGACCCGACGATGTGGCGCGATGTCTGCCTGCACAATCGCGATGCCATCCTTGAAATGCTGGCACGCTTCTCGGAGGATCTCGCCTATCTGCAGCGGGCGATCCGCTGGGGTGAGGGCGACAAGATCTTCGAACTTTTCACCCGCACGCGCGCCATCCGCCGCTCGATCGTCCAGGCCGGCCAGGACGTCGATGCCCCCGATTTCGGCCGCCCCCATCCGCTGGACAAGAAGTAGCCGCGCGATGGTGGAGGTGGTCAGCGCGACCCAGGCGGATATCGATTGGCTGGTGCGCGAAGATGCCAATGCCGGCAAGGCATGGATATCGCGATGCGTGGCGCTCGGCGAATATCTCGTCGCCAAGGAGGCCGGCGAGATCGTTGGCTTCCTGCGCTTCTCGCGCTTCTGGGGCAGGGTTCCCTATATGGAAATGATCCGTATCCAGACTGCCCGTCGCCGGTCGGGTGTCGGCACGGCGCTGTTTCTTGCCTGGGAACAGGCGATGCGTGCCGAGGGCGCCCGCATGCTGATGACATCGAGCGAATGCGACGAGAGCCGGCCGCAGGACTGGCATCGCCGCAACGGATTTATCGAAACCGGCGCCATCGAGCTGCCCGGTCTGCAATCGGTGCCCGAGGTTTTCTTCATCAAGCACATCGGCTGAAAGGCGAGCCTCTCAGATCGGCGGTATCCGGCCGAGCGGGATGAAGCCGCTGACGGTGGCGTTGCCATGATCGACAACGAGATCGACCGACACCTTATCCTTGCCGCCGGCAAGCGATTTCAAGAGCTTGGTCGCCGTGTTGACGGTCGATGCAATGTCCGGGAAGGTCTGCTTCAGGCTGTCGCCCCATGGTCCGAGCCGTTCGATCTCCAGCTTGAATTTTCCCGACAGGAAACCCTGTTCGTCGAAGGAGAAGGGACCGGTCAGCGTCATGACCTTGCCGTCCCCGATGTCGGCGACGACGCGGCGCAGCTCGCCGGCTGCGCCATTGAGGCCATTCGGGTCGCTGCCGTCGATCAGGCCGGCCTTGCCGGTAACGGTGAGATCGATGCTGGCGGAGAGTTTCGGGAAGACCTGGGGCCAGTCCGTGATTGCGGTATTCGCATCCTGCACGGAGATCGCGCCGTCGAGATCGGCGCCGTTCTGGCGCAGATGGATTTCCGTACGGGCGGCATCGAAGCTTACGGTCTGGCCGGTGAAGGAAGAGACCGCCGTCGCCTTCAGGCCCTCGATGAGGATCGAGCTGCGGTCGATGCCCTTCAGTCTGGTCGCCAGGCTCGACTGCAGGTTCGCCCACTGGGCCGAGATCGAGAGGCCGTTGCTGGTGCGGATCTCGGCCGGGGAATCGAGTTCCCAGACGATATTGCCGGGCGCATAGACCTGGGCTGCCGAGCGCAGGGCGCCGAAGGTGGCGGAGACGCCGTTGACGCTGTCGTCGACATCGACCTTGGAGCAGAACAGGCCGATGCGGAAGGGATAGCCGCGGAATTCGATATCGGAGCATTCGCCGCTGACGCCCGCCTGATCGCGCGGCGCGATCGCTTTCAGCACCGTGGTCTTCAACGCCGATGCCGCATAGAACCAGCCGCCGGTATAAAGCGCGATCACCAGGAGAATGCCTCCGCCCAGCAACCAGAATTTCTTGCCGCTGCTGGATTGACCGCTGCCGGATCGGCTTGACGCTGCCATGATGTTCTCCAATGGTGAATCGCGAATGTGATTCCGGTCTGGCGTGCGATATGGACGAATTTTGGGTGTTTGGCTACGGCTCGCTGATGTGGAATCCGGGCTTTGAGTTTCTGGAACGGGCAGAAGCCCTGGTGCATGGTTACAGGCGTTCGCTCTGTGTCCGGTCCTTCGTTCATCGCGGAACGCGCGACAATCCGGGCCTCGTCCTCGGCCTCGACAGGGGCGGCGCCTGCCGCGGCATGGCCTTCCGGATTGCGCCGGACAGATGGGATGAGGTGATCGAGTATCTCCGCGCCCGCGAACTTGTCACCAATGTCTATCTGGAACGCCGGGTCCGGCTGCAGTTCGCAGGGGGTCGCAGGACGCAGGCGGTGACCTATATCGCTGATCGCGACCACGAGCAATATGCCGGCACGCTTGACACGCTCGCGGCGGCACGGGTGGTGAACGAGGCCAGGGGCCAGTCCGGTCCGAACGATGCCTATGTCTTCAACACGCTTGCGCATCTGAGGCAGATGGGCATTCGCGATCAGTGGCTGGAGCAGGTCGTCAACGAGGTGGAACGGCTGCGGGCTGCCTGATTCTTTAAATCGGTATCGATTTAAGGAATCAGACAGCAACTCAAAGTGTTACAGCGTCCTTGTAATTTCAGGCCGTCGCCGCCTTCACTTTGCGTAGCTCGGTCAACCTGGCGATCGCTGTCGGCGGCAGCGGCAGATGCGGATTCCGTTCGATGGTGTCGAGCAAGAGCTCGTCGCTTGCCCGTTCGGTCACCTCGATCAGGTGGGCGAAGAAGGCGTCCGGATCCATTCCCGGCATGATCGGCGGCAGGATTCTCACCTTGAAATGGCCGGGATAACGGCGGATGCTCCGCCGCGGCCAGAACAGGCCGGGATGCATGGCGACCGGCACGACGGGAATGCCAAGGTCGCGGTACATGCGGGCTATGCCGTATTTATAGACCGGCTCGGCGCCTGGCGGGCGGCGGGTGCCCTCGGGATAGATGATGAGCTGGCGGCCGGTCGAAAGCTCTTCCCTCGTGCGCTTCAACACGTCCACCATCACCTTGCCGCGGGCGCCGCGATCGACCGGGATCATGCGCTGCTTTTTTGCATACCAGCCGAAGAGCGGAATCCACATCAGCTCGCGCTTCAAAATGTAGACCGGGTCCTTGAGCCGCGGCAGCAGCGCATAGGTGTCCCAGAAGGACTGATGCTTCGGCGCCAGGATGTAGCTGCCGTCAGGCAGGTTCTCCAGTCCTTCGATCTCAAAGGTCGTTCCGACGATCACGCGCATCAGCCAGTGATTGGAGCGCGCCCAGTTCTTCGGGATTTCATAGGCGGTAAGCCGCGGCACCACGAAATAATAGGGCGAGAGCACGATCATCCGGATGATGAGATTGGCATAGAAGATCGTGTTGAAGAGGACGGAACGCAGGGCGATCATGAAATTTTCCCGAGGCATGCTCACGCGACCGGCCTACACGATATTGTCCGTCATAAAAAGCGTTTGATGCCATCCGAATGTAAAACCTAGTCTGAGGCGGATACGCTGGCCGAGCGCAATCCGGTATGACGGCCGAAGCCGGTGATGTTGCGGGCGCCGGCCAGCAGCACCTTCAGATATTCGGCCAGCATGACGCGCATCGCGTTCGGATCGGTGAACCAGTTGCGGGTCTTCAGATCCGAGTTGACCACGGGATAGGGGATGAACTCGATGTCGGGATCGACATAGGAGAGCTCGGCGAGGGTGCGCGGCATATGGTAATTGTTGGTGACGACCAGCACGCTTCTGTATCCCTTGGCATGGATCCAGTTGGAGGTTTCCTCGGCATTGCCGATCGTGTCTATCGCATCATGACCGATATCGACGCAGCAGGAGAAAAGATCGGCCGAGCCCTGCGTCATCTTGCGGATCTGAGCCGGCGTCGTCGTCGGGTGGACGCCGGAGATCAGGAGCCGCTTGCCGGCACCCTTCTGCAACAGTTCCACGGCCTGGTCGATGCGCTGGTAGCCCCCTGTCAGCACGACGATCGCGTCCGCCTTCGGTTCGACCGGGGGCTTAAGCGTCGTCACGGAATCGGCAAAGCGCAGGAAGCCGCCGAACAACAGGGCGATCGCCAGGACGCAACCAAAGCCGCCCCAGCGCAGCAGGCGGCGTATCGGGCCGCGTCGCGGCGGCAGGCCCGCCGGGCGATCAAGCTCCGGATCCTGCCGAATCGGGTTGCGTGTCGTATGGCCCATGGTCATGAATCGTGATTATACGCTGATTACGGCGTGGAACAGACGCTTTAATGACAAAACGACATGGTCACGATCAACTTGCGATGCCGTCGGTGCGCGTCGGGTCCGAGCGCAATGTATCGATTTCATAGATCGTCCGCATGACGGTCAGCCGCGCGGTGACGGTCGTTAGCAGCGCGATAACGATCATGGTCGCGAAGATGCCGGCATAACCGAGTACGCCGACGGAAAAGGTGCCGAACAGCGCGGTTGCCTGATCCGTTTCTGGCGTCGCCAGGGTACGGCTTTGCCAAAAGCCGGCGGTGGCGAAGAAAAGAGCGGCAAGGGCGCTGCCGACCGCCGAGCCCTTGAGGCTGATCTTCAGGAAATGCTTCTGGAATTCGGTGGCGACGAAGGAGCTTTCGGCGCCGACGAAATGCAGCACTTCGACGATGTGTCGGTTGCCCGACAGCGCGCCGCGCGTGGCGAAGACGACGGTCAGCACCATTGCCGAAAAGACCAGCAGCAGGACGCCGGTGCCGATCAGCACCGTCGTGTGCGCCATGGACACCAGCCGGTCGACCCAGGTGCGGTGATCGTCGAGGCTCGCCTGCGGGATGCTGTCCTTCAGGAGGCCGCGCATTGCATCGAAATCGGGCGGGTTGCTCTCGTCGATGGTGATGACGACGAGCCGGGGGACGGGCAGATCCTTGAGGTCGAGGCCGGGGCCGAGCCAGGGTTCGAGCAGACGGGCGGTGGCTGCCTCGTCGACGATCTGGCCGCTCTTCGTGCCGACGAACGTCAGCGCCAGGTCGCGCGCCTGCGTCAGCGCCTTCTCCATGTCGAGATTGTCGTCAGGCTTGATCTGGATGGTGATCTCGCGGGAGATCTGGCTTTCCCAGCTTGCTGCCGTCGAACGCACCATGCTGACGCCGCCGAGCGTCAGGCAGGCGAGAAAAGCCATGATCGATATCACTACCATCAGGGCGTTGCCCTGAATGTTGGACGGCGGCAGGATCGGCGCAGTCGGGCGCACGCGCATTTCCGGCCGCTTCTGCTGGGCCTGGGCCGGCGTCTTCTCCCGGTTGCTGGATGGGGGCTCAGTCATAGATATCGAGATGCCCTTCCGAAAGGATCATGCGGCGGGCCTCCACCTGCTCCATAAGCGCCAGATCGTGGGTAGCGATCACGACCGCCGTGCCGAGCCGGTTGAGCTCAAGGAACAGATTGAGCAGGCGCCGGGCCATCGGCGGGTCGACATTGCCGGTGGGCTCGTCGGCCAGCAGGACTTCCGGCCGGTCCATCAGCGCCCGGGCGATGGCGGCGCGCTGCTTCTCGCCGCCGGAGAGCACCGGCGGCAGCACGTTGATGCGTTCGCCAAGGCCAACCCATTTCAACAGTTCCAGGACGTCGGTCTTGTAGGAGCTTTCCTCCTTGCCGCGCACCCGTAAGGGCAAAGCGACATTCTCATAAGTGGTGAGATGATCGAGCAGGCGGAAATCCTGGAAGACGATGCCGACGCGCCGGCGCAGCAGCGGCAACTCGGGACGGGGAATTTCGGAAATGTCCCGCCCGAACATGCGGATCAGACCGCGCGTCGGCTGCAGCGACATGAAGAGCAGCCGCAGCAGCGATGTCTTGCCAGCGCCGGACGGGCCGGTCAGGAACTGAAAGGATTTCTTCGGAATGTCGAAGGTCAGGTCCCGGAGGATTTCCGGGCCCATGCCGTAGCGCAAACCGACATTCTCGAAGTGAATCAACGGGCAGCTCAGTCTGTTCTTGGTTTCACCGTGCGACTTGTTAACCAACACCGTTAACAGCCGGTAAATTTTGCCGGAAAGACGCCCGTTTGATGGCGATCTTTGCGAAGCATTAACCATTAAAATTTACGACTGAGCAGGATTCGTTTCAATGCCAGATTTCCCCTGGCAGCGAAACCATGTGGACATCTGCGAGGAAGCCACCATGGAAGCATCCTTCTTCAGCCGCCGGACACCGGGCCGGGCCTATGATTTCCTGCCGCCCGAACCCGCAAACCGCCCGTTCCGCAATCCGCGCCCTGTCGATATTGCTGACGCCGAATTCGTCACGCTCGGCAGCGTTCGACCGAAGGAGTTCAACGCCAGAACCAATAATGACAACCGCAGGCGCGCGGCCACCGCACGCGCCGCAGAGCCCCCGTTCATGCTCGCGATGGCGGCTTCTGGGCTACGGGCTGCGGAATCCTGGCTGCAGCGCGCCTCATTGCGCAGCTTCGCGACGCTCGTGCTGGCCATCGCCGTGCTCGTCTTCGGACTTGCCGGTGGTTTTTCCGGCTTTTCCAACCAGAGCGCCTATTCCGGAGCGCCGCTGCATTTCACCCATGTGACGGTGACGCCGCGTGATGCGAACGGCATGCGCGTGCTCGTCATCAACGGCATCATCGAGAACGACAGCGGCACGACGCAGACGCTGCAGCCGATCCGCGCCGATCTCGTGACCGACGAGCGGTTGACCGCGAGCGTCGTCATCAACCCGCCTGTCGACGTCATTTATGGCGGCCAGAGCCGGGGCTTTTCGGCGCGCGTTCAGCATGCCGGCGGAACAGTGCCAGAGGTCCGGCTATCGTTCCTGCCTTAGAGCCTTTCCGGGTTAGATTGAAGCATTCTGCCGGAGCAGGTTTTCGTCAGGGCAGAGGCGATTGGCGATGGGCATACCCCTTGGTACGTCCGAGCCGATCGCCTCTGATCCTGGCGGAAAGATGCCCGGCCCTTCGGGTTGGCTGAAACGGGCCGGCTGTTCGACCGGCCGGCTTGGCCGTAGAACTGGGCTACGACGCGCGCCGGCCGGTCGACCATCCGACTCCGTTTGAGCCAACAGAATGCTTCAATCTAACCAGGAAAGGCTCTAGCGCGCCGGATGGGTCATCGCCGACTTTCCTGCCACAGATCGCGCTAATCCGGTTAATTTCCTGGCTGGCGAGGCTGTTTCACGCTCGCATATGTGCTAACGGCTTACCCTTCTTTTTATGGAGCAAGCCTTATGCCTGTCGTGCGTGGAAAAAATATCGAGCCGCTCTTCACCGCCGAACAGATCGCCGAACGCAATCATTCGATGGCGCGGGAGATCGCCAACGGCCCGACCAAGGACCTGCTCGTCATCGCCGTGCTCAAGGGTTCCTTCATTTTCGCCGCTGACCTGATCCGCGCCCTGCATGACACCGGGCTTGCCCCGGAGGTCGAGTTCATCACGCTGTCGAGCTATGGCAGCGGTACGGTCTCGCAGGGCGTGCGCATCGTCAAGGATATCGACAGCGATGTGCATGGCCGCGATGTCCTGTTGATCGACGATATTCTCGAATCCGGCCGGACGCTGCTTTTTGCCAAGGAGCTGCTGTTCGAACGTGGCGCACGCAACGTCACGATCGCCGTGCTGCTCGACAAGCGCGTCAAGCGCAAGGAAAAGCTGGAGGCCGATTATGTCGGCTTCGAATGCCCCGACTATTTCGTCGTCGGCTACGGCATGGATGTCGCCTATGCTTTTCGTGAATTGCCCTTCGTCGGCGTAGTGACCGGCGACGCCTAATGATCGGGAGTGCTGCAGCGCCTTCGCACGTCTGAAAGAGGCGCCGCGCTGCGCTGCCGCTCGAGACGGGTTGTTAACCATCCCGTCCATCGCTTCGCCATCTTTACCGATCGAAAAGGAAAGTCTGGTGATTTCCGTCGCGGGGCTGAAGACGGAGCAATGCACATATGGCAAGAATTCTGATTACGGAAGACGAGGACTCCCTGCGGTCTTTCGTAGCCCGGGCGCTCAGGCTCGACGGTCACGAGACGGATGAAGCGGCCGACGGCGCCGAGGGACTGGAGAAGCTCAAGGACGGCGTCTACGACCTGCTGCTTTCCGATATCCGCATGCCTGTGATGGACGGCATCGAACTCGCCCATCAGGCCAAGGATGCCTTTCCCGGCCTGAAGATCCTGCTGATGACCGGATATGCCGAGCAGCGCGAACGAGCCGACGACCTTGCCGAAAAGATCATCGACGTCGTCGCCAAGCCATTCGCGCTTCCCGATATCCGCAAGGCGGTTGCCCGGGCGCTGGTCGCCTAACGCCTATTCGAAATTTCACGCGTAACCCCGAAAACCCGGTTGCGATTTTCGGGGTTACGCGCTTGAGCGCCTATTGGATATCCAGCAGCCGTTCGAGATATCGGCGTTCCATTTCCTGCGGCGGATTGTTGCCGAGCTTTTCGCGGATCGCATCGAGGATTTCCCGCGCCCGCTGAACGTCGATTTCGTCAGGCACCTTCACGCCGTCGTCCTCGATATATCTCTCGCTCATGCGCGGCCGGCCGAGCGGATCGCGGCCGTTCTGGTCGCCCTGGCCGACCTGGCCGTTCGGGCCTTGCCCCTGCTGGCCCTGCTGCGCCTGCATCATCTGGTTCATCATGTCACGGGCGCCTTGGCGAAGCGCCTCCAGCGCGCGACCCTGGTTTTCGATGGCCGGTTGGCCGCGGCCCTGGCCAAGTTCGCGGCCGGCGCCTTCCATCTCGCGCTGCGCCTGGCCGAAGCCGGGGCCGGGCTTCATGCCCATTTCGCCGAGCTTTTTCTGCAATTCACCCAGCTGCTTGCCAAGCCCATCCTGTTGGGCGCGCAGCTGTTTCAGCGCCTCGTGCAGCTGTTCGGCCGTCATCTGATCAGAGGGCTGCTGGCCTTCCTGGCCTTGCTGGCCCTGTTGCTGCTCCTGCGGCTCGCCGTTTTCGCCGGGGAGCATCTCGTCGAGCAGCGGATCGTTTTCGCCCATATCGGGTTCGCCGCGCTGCAGGCGGTCCTTGAGCTGCTGATCAAGGCGGAAGGTCTGTTCCATCAGCTTCTGCTGGTCGCGCAGGATTTGGCCGAGCTTGTCGATCTGCTTGCGGGCCTCACTGTTCTCCTGGCTCTGCTGGCCCCGCTGCGGCCGGCCGGCCTGCAGGTTGTTCATCATGCGCTGCAATTCCGACAGCATCTGCTGGGCCGCGTCACGGTTGCCGGAACGGGCGAGATTTTCGATCTGGTCCATCATCCGTTCCAGATCCTGCTGGCGCAGGATGTTCTGGGCGTTCTGGTTCGGCTGCATCGGCGCATTCTGCATGCGCTCGGCAAGCTCGCTCAGATAGTCCTGCATCGCCTTGCGCAGCTCGTCCATCAGCTTCTTGATCTCTTCGTCCGGGGCGTTGCGGTTCAACGCATCGGCAAGATTCTGCTGAGCCTGGCGCAGCTTGCGCTCGGCAAGGGAAAGATCGCCGTCCTCCATGCCGAGGGCGATTTCCCAGAGATATTGGGCCGTATCCTTCAGCGCCTCCTCGCTCCTTGCGAGCTTCATGCGCGCCAAGGCGGATTCCAGCAGCAGGTAGTTGGTGAGCTTGGGGATGGTCTCCTCGGGACGGATGGTCAGCGCTTGGTTCAGCGCGATCGCCTGCGGCATCTTGCGGGTGTCGAGGGCGAAAACCTGCCGTTCCTCGGCGACGGCGGCGGCAAGCGGCTCGTTGAAGGGCCGCGACGGCAGCGTCATCTCGTGCGGCGGACTGCGGCCCGTCTGGCCGGCTCCGTCCTTGGCGACAAGCGTCACGCGCACGCGTTTGCCGGCGAGCGGATGTTCGGTCAGGTTCCGGCTGGTCACACCCTTGGTGTCGCGGGCGTTGCGGCGGGGGATATCCAGCCTGTACTCCGGCAATGGGTAGAGAGGCGTTGCTTCCGGATCGGTTTCGACCGGTACGATCTCCGCATGGGCCTCTTGGACGCCGTAGTCGTCCTTGACGGTGAACCCAATCTCAAGCGCGCCGTTGACACTGGGCTTCGGCAAGCCGTCAAAGGCAATTTCCGGCGCCTTGTCGGGAAGGATGTCGAAGCTCCAGCGGCGGCCGTTCACTTCGAGCGTGCCGTTCTCCTCGAGCTTCATCGCATGCGTCTGCGCGATGGCGGCCTGGCCGGCCGGTGCGGCATCCGGCTGGTTGTCGGCCGTCGCAGCCGTCTGGCGCCGGCTTGCGTCCGCCTGCACGGCGATCTCCTGCGCCTGACCGTTAGCTTTGCGGAACACGACCTTTTCGGCCGTCTTTCCGCCGCTGACGCGCACGGTCAGAGCGGAAAACTGCGGAATGCCGATCGGCGCCTGTTCACTGCCGTCGGCGGTCAGGTAGACCGGCGCGCGGCCGGTATAGGAGGGCGGCGTCACCCAGGCGTCGATGCGCACCGCCGGATCGACCGTCACCTGTTCGGGTGCTGCCTGCAAGGCGTCACTGACCGAACCGCCATTGATCGACAGCGAATAAGCAAAGGCCGTGACAACAAGCAGCGCCGGAATGGCGCGAAGGGCGAAACGGTCGTGCCCGGCAATATCAGGTCTCGGCATACCCGCATCGAGGGCTGCGATCTTTTCGGCCATGCGCAGCTGGTGCTCGCGCCAAAGCGCCCGAGCGAAGGCCGCATCGGAGGCCGGCTCGTCTTCCTGGACGGTGACCGGCTGGTGCGGCAGGCCGTTGCGCTCTTCCAGCATGCGATCGGCTTCGGCGATCCTCGGCCAGCGCAGATTGCGGAAGGGAAGGAGCGCGACAAGCAAAGCGAGAGCGAAAGCGATCAACAACAGGATGCGCAGCCAGTCCGGCACACTGCGGAAGACACCGAACCAGGAGGCGGAGAGATAAAGGGCAGCGACCGACAGGACCGGCAACAGAGGTGGCAGCAGCTGCTCGCAAAAAAGCACGATGCGGGCCAGCAACCGTTTCGTCGTCACCAGCCGGGCAAGGGCAGGGCGGAGCGCAAATGCACCTTTCTTCTGCCTGAAGGGGCTTGTCATCGGTCCGGTCTCCGCGATCTCAAGTGGAACAGAGGGCGCTTCCGGCGATTGCGGGGCAATACGCTCATGGCTGACAAGGATAACACTCTTTGTGGCGAAGGCGAGGGCGAGCGGCCGGCAATACCGGCTTTTCACGTTTATTCGCCAAAAAGTGATGCTCTACCTGAAGCGCGCCGCGATTTTTCAGGTCGCTTCCCGCGCTTTAGGTTCTTTGTTTTGCGCACGCCGTGATCGTAAAACCGCCGCACACGTTGCGCGACAAGCTTTAGTCGAGCCAGGCGGGAACGGAGTCGAGACTGATCAGCTCGGCATAGGTTCTACGCGGTCGTATCGCATGGAAATCGCTGCCCTTGACCAGGACTTCGGGGACCAGCAAGCGGCTGTTATAGGTGCCGGCCTGGACGGCGCCGTAGGCGCCGGCCGTGCTGACGGCCAGCAGATCACCGGGCTTCGGCATCGCCATTTCGCGGTCGAGCGCCAGATAGTCGCCGGTCTCGCAAACGGGGCCGACGACGTCGGCGCGGATGCGCGGCGCGTTCGCTGCCGAAATCGTCACCGGGCGGATTTCGTGATAGGCCTCGTAGAGGGTCGGGCGAATGAGATCATTCATCGCGCCGTCGACGATGACGAAGGTCTTTTCGCCGCTGTCCTTCACATAAAGCACCTCGGTCACGAGGATTCCGGCATTGCCGACGATCAGGCGGCCGGGCTCGGTGATGACCTTGCAATTCAGATCGCGCAGCTGGTTCTTGACGATCGCCGCATAGGCATCCGGCAGCGGCGGCGGATTGTTGTCGTCCTTATAGGGGACACCGAGGCCGCCGCCGATATCGACGTGATCGATCGTGTGGCCATCGGCGCGGAGCGTCGCGACAAGGTCGCGCAGCAGCTTGAAAGCGTCGTCGAAAGGCTGCAGCTCGGTGATCTGGCTGCCGATATGCATGTCGATGCCGGTGACCTCGATGCCGGGCAGCTTGGCGGCGTGGGCGTAGATCGCGCGGGCGCGCTCCCAGGAGATGCCGAACTTGTTTTCCTTCTTGCCGGTCGAGATCTTCGAATGCGTCTTTGCGTCGACATCCGGGTTGATGCGGAAGGAGACGGGAGCCTTCTTTCCGGCGCTGACGGCGCGCTGGTTGAGGATTTCGAGCTCGGGTTCGGATTCGACGTTGAAGCAGTAGATGCCGGCCTCGAGCGCGAAATCCATCTCCGACGGGGTTTTGCCGACGCCTGAAAACATGATGCGGCTTGCCGGAATGTCGGCTGCGAGTGCGCGGCGCAGCTCCCCTTCCGAGACGACGTCGATGCCGGCGCCGAGTCGACCCAGCGTCTTCAGCACCGCCTGGTTCGAGTTCGCCTTCATCGCGTAACAGACCATCGAGTCCATATCGGCGAAGGCTTCGGAGAAGACCCGGTAATGGCGTTCCAGGGTTGCGGTGGAATAGACGTAGAACGGCGTGCCGACCGCCTTGGCGATCTCGGGAACGGGAACGTTCTCGGCGTGAAGGATGCCGTCGCGGTACTCGAAATGGTTCACGGACTTATGCCTTAAAGAAGAGGATCGAGAAGGAAGGGCTTGTCAACGGTTCCCGGCTGTTTCGTCGGCTTGGAAACGTCGCCTTCTTTCGTTGCCGCAGCACTCGGCGGGTCGAGATCGCCCTTACGCCCGCATCCGGCAACGGCAAGGCCGATGACGGCGACGACTGCCGTCAAGCGAATGAGGTGCGGCAAGCTCTTCTGCATGGATATCCTCTTGTACGAGATATGGCGGACATCATTCATTCCGAACGATGGACATCTTCATAGCGAAGTTTCTCCGCCTTGTGCACCCTGATTGTTGGATGGTCTTTCCCCCGGTGCGCGGAAGGCGAAGCGGCTTCCGCCTCGCCTTTCTTTCAGTTGCGGGCGCGCCAGAAGGCGATCTGCTTGCGCACCTCGGACGGCGCCGTGCCGCCGAAGCTCTTGCGGCTGGCGACCGAGGCTTCGACCGTCAGAACGTCATAGACCTTGTCGGTGATCGCGGAATGGATCGCCTGCAGGTCGGCGAGCGGCAGTTCGGCGAGGTCGCAGCCCTTGCTTTCGGCCAGCGCCACGGCGCGGCCGGTGACGTGATGGGCATCGCGGAAGGGCAGACCGGCTTCACGCACCAGCCAGTCGGCAAGGTCGGTCGCCGTCGAGAAGCCGGAGCCGGCCGCCGCCTTCATGCGCGCGGTGTTGACGGTCATGTCGCGCACCATGCCGGTCATGGCGGCGATCGCCAGTTCCAGGCTCTCGGCCGCGTCGAAGACCTGTTCCTTGTCTTCCTGCATGTCCTTGGAATAGGCGAGCGGCAGGCCTTTCATGATTGTCAGCAGTGCGATCAGCGAGCCGTTGATGCGGCCGGTCTTGGCGCGCACCAGTTCGGCCGCGTCCGGGTTCTTCTTCTGCGGCATGATCGAGGAACCGGTCGAGAAGGCGTCTGACAGGCGGATGAAACCGAATTGCGGTGTCGACCAGATGACGATCTCTTCGGCCAGGCGCGACAGATGCATGCCCGTGATCGCGGCGATCGCCAGGAACTCGATGGCGAAGTCGCGGTCGGAGACCGTGTCGATGGAATTGCGGGTCGGCTCGCGGAAACCGAGCGCCTTGGCCGTCATATGGCGGTCGATTGGATAGCCGGTGCCGGCGAGGGCAGCCGCACCGATCGGGCTTTCGTCCAGATGTTCGATGGCGTGGCGCACCCGCGAGCGGTCGCGGCCGAACATTTCGACATAGGCCATGCAATGATGGCCGAAGGTGACGGGTTGGGCGGTCTGCAGATGGGTGAAGCCCGGCATGACGCTTTCGGCATGTTCCTCGGCGCGGTCGAGGAAGGCGGCGATCAGGCCAGTTAGCATCTGCTCCGTCTTCTGCAACTCCTCCTTCACCCAGAGGCGGAAGTCGAGCGCCACCTGGTCGTTGCGCGAGCGGGCGGTGTGCAGCCGGCCGGCCGCCGGTCCGATCAGCGTCGCCAGGCGCGCCTCGATGTTCATATGGATGTCTTCGAGCCGGCGTGAGAATTCGAAATTGCCGCCTTCGATTTCTGACAGGATCGTGTTTAGTCCGTGAACGATCTTGTCCTTATCTTCGGCCGAAATGATCCCCTGATGGGCGAGCATCGTCGCATGGGCGATGGAACCGCGGATATCCTGCGCGAATAGCTTCTTGTCGAAACCGATCGAGGCATTTATCTCCTCCATGATCGCGTCCGGGCCGGAGGCGAAGCGCCCACCCCACATCTGGTTGGAGGATTTGGTGTCCGTGTTGCTCTCGGCCATGATGCCCGTCCTGGAGAATGAAATGACGACAAAAAAACCCTTCGGTCTGCCGTCCGTAAAACTGATCGCAATCGCCGCCGTTGCAGGCGTTGTTGCCGGTGCGGCAGCGGTATACGTGAAGGAGACGGGGATTGGCAATGGCATCGGCGATACCGCTTCGGCCGAATGCCCGATGGCGAGGGAACGCGCCGCCAATCTGACGCCGCTGATGAAGGGCCAGGTTGCCGCAATGGTCGCCGCCAACGAGCCTCGCAAGCTGACCGGAGTGTCCTTCAACGGCCCTGACGGCAAGCCGCTGACGCTCGACCATTTCGCCGGCAAGACCGTGCTGCTCAATCTCTGGGCAACGTGGTGCGTGCCCTGCCGCGAGGAGATGCCGGCGCTGAACGCACTGGAAAAGCAGATGGGCAGCGACAAGTTCCAGGTTGTGCCGGTCAATATCGATACGGGGGATGACGAGAAGCCGAAGACTTTCCTCGCCGAGACCGGCGTCGATGCGCTGCAGCTTTATCGCGACAATACCATCGGCGTCTTCAATAGCCTGAAAAAGGAAGGTCTCGCCTTCGGCCTGCCGGTGACGCTGCTGCTCGACAACAAGGGCTGCCTGATCTCCGCCATGAACGGACCCGCCGCCTGGGACAGCGAGGACGCCAAGACTTTGATCAAGGGTGCGATCGGATCGTAAGGATATCGATCAGGAGTCGCCATCTCCTCTGATCAGGAAAACGCCGGCAATTCCGATAAGGACGCAGCATTGCAGCAAGAACATCGGTGTTTCGGTCGACATGGCGTTTCCCCCCGTTCACGGCAAGGAAAGCATTTCACGGGCGTCCGGTCCATTCGCCCTTTTTGGTGATGTCCCGCTTAGCGCGTCGGGACCGGCACTTCGCCGCGATAATCGTAGAAGCCGCGGCCGGATTTGCGTCCGAGCCAGCCGGCTTCGACATATTTCACCAGCAGCGGGCAGGGGCGATATTTCGAGTCCGCCAAGCCGTCATGCAGCACCTGCATGATCGACAGGCAGGTGTCGAGGCCGATGAAATCGGCAAGCTGCAGCGGCCCCATCGGATGGTTGGCGCCGAGCTTCATCGCCGTGTCGATGGCGTCGACCGTGCCGACACCTTCATACAGCGTGTAGATAGCTTCGTTGATCATCGGCAGCAGAATGCGGTTGACGATGAAGGCCGGGAAGTCCTCGGCGACGGTAATGGTCTTTTCCAGCGTGCCGACGAATTCCTTGGCGGCGGAGAAGGTCTTCTCATCGGTGGCGATGCCGCGCACCAGTTCGACCAGCTTCATGACAGGCACCGGGTTCATGAAATGTATGCCCATGAAGCGCTCGGGGCGGTCGGTGGCGGCGGCAAGCCGGGTAATCGAAAGAGAGGAAGTATTGGTGGCAAGCAGCGCTTCCGGTTTCATTACCGGACAAACCTGACTATAAATCTTGCGCTTGACACTTTCGTCCTCGGTGGCCGCCTCGATGACCAGATCGGACGGAGCGAGGTCATTGACATCGGCGGAGCCGGTGACGCGCGACAAGGTCGATTTACGCTCTTCATCGGTCATCTTGCCGTTCGTCACCAGCCGGGCGAGATTGCCGTTGATGGTGGCAAGGCCGGATTCAATGCGGTCCTGCGAGAGATCGTAGATATGAACCCTATAACCTGCGGCGGCCGAAACATGCGCGATGCCGCAGCCCATCTGGCCCGCACCGATAATCCCAATATTCTTTAACACCGCACTCATCTCCAAACCCCACACGGCATTCGCCCCCGCGTTGCCGCCTTATTTTAGCAATACTGCCGGACGAAGGATCGCCCGGCAGTAAGTAGTAGCTCGATAAGAGACAATTTTCCAGTCATTCGCAAGTGCGAAAGAAAAAAGCATTTGCCCTCGTTAGAGCGCCTTTTGCAGTTCCGGCAGGGCGTCGAACAGATCGGCGACGAGGCCGTAGTCGGCGACCTGGAAGATCGGCGCCTCCTCGTCCTTGTTGATGGCGACGATCACCTTCGAATCCTTCATGCCGGCCAGATGCTGGATGGCCCCGGAGATGCCGGCGGCGATATAGAGATCGGGCGCCACCACCTTGCCGGTCTGGCCGACCTGCCAGTCGTTCGGAGCATAGCCTGCATCGACGGCGGCACGCGATGCGCCGACGGCAGCGCCCAGCTTGTCGGCAACCGGCAGTATGACCTCCTTGAACTTCTCGGCCGAGCCGAGCGCGCGGCCGCCGGAGATGATGATCTTCGCCGAGGTCAGTTCCGGACGGTCGGAGGCCGACAGTGCATCGGCGACGAAGCGCGACAGACCCGGATCGGAAGCAGCAGGGATCGCCTCGACCGTTGCAGAGCCGCTTGCCGGTGCCGAAGCAAACGAGGCGGTGCGCACGGTGATGACCTTCTTCGCATCGCTTGCCTGCACCGTCTGGATGGCATTGCCGGCATAAATCGGCCGCTTGAAGGTGTCGGGGCTGACGACCTCGATGATCTCCGAGACCTGGGCGACATCGATGAGGGCAGCGACGCGCGGCAGCACCGTCTTGCCGACCGAGGTGGCGGCCGAGACGATCGTGTCGTAGGAGCCGGCGAGCGAGACGATCAGATCGGCCAGCGGCTCGGCGAGATTGTTGGCAAGCGCGTCGCTTTCGGCCAGCAGCACTTTCGAGACGCCGGAAAGTTTGGCAGCCTGGTCGGCCGCCGCCTTGGCGGCCTTGCCGGCGACCAGGATATGCACGTCGGAGCCAATCTGGCTTGCCGCCGTCAACGCCTTGGCGGTCTGGTCGGAGAGGTGATTGCCGTCATGGTCGGCCAGAAGAAGAATGGTCATGATTTAGTTGCTCCTGTTCCAACCCGATTACAGCACGCCGGCTTCGTTCTTCAGCTTGTCGACAAGTTCGGCCACCGACTTGACCTTGACGCCGGCCTTGCGGCCACTCGGCTCCTCGGTCTTCAACACCTTCAGCCGCGGCGTCGTGTCGACGCCGAAATCGGCCGGGCTCTTCTTGTCGAGCGGCTTCTTCTTCGCCTTCATGATGTTGGGCAGCGAGGCATAACGCGGCTCGTTCAGGCGAAGATCGGTGGTGACGACCGCCGGCAACTTGATCTCGATCGTCTGCAGGCCGCCGTCGACCTCGCGGGTCACGGTCGCCTTGCCGTCACCGATCTCGATCTTCGAGGCGAAGGTCGCCTGGGCCGAACCCAGCAGCGCCGCCAGCATCTGGCCGGTCTGGTTGGAATCGTCGTCGATTGCCTGCTTGCCCGTGATGATCAGGCCCGGCTGTTCGGCATCGGCGACACCTTTGAGGATCTTGGCGACGGCGAGCGGCTCGACGGCATCGTCGGTCTCGATGAGGATCGCCCGGTCGGCACCCATGGCCAGCGCCGTGCGCAGCGTCTCCTCGGCCTTGGCCGGGCCGATCGACACCACCACCACTTCTTCGGCCTTGCCGGCCTCCTTCAGCCGCAGCGCCTCTTCCACCGAGATCTCGTCGAACGGGTTCATCGACATCTTCACATTGGCAAGCTCGACACCCGAACCATCCGGCTTCACCCGGATCTTCACGTTGTAGTCGACAACCCGTTTGACGGGCACGAGAATCTTCATGGGGGTCCTTCCTTCAAGAAAACTGGCTCAGCGAGGCTTTAAGGAAAATGCGCGCTCGAGCGTCGCTTCGATTGTCGAATGGCGACATGGATACGCGTTTTTCCTCCAAATACAACGCTTGCAATGACGCAGGCCGGGCATTGCTTTCGCAATATATTGACGTTTACGTGCACGTCAATCCATCTGTTAACCTCGGCCACGGTCCCAGGGAAGACGCTCGATCCGTCCGTTCGCGCCGGCCGCAATGGCCGTACCCGCGCCGGCTTCGTTCCTCACGGCGCGCGGCGTCACGATTTCCTGATCGAACAGCGGTACGCCGCGACGACGCAGCACCAGGATTAACACAGCACCGGCAAGAATGCCGCCGACATGGGCGCCCCAGGAGACGTCTCCATCGGGTGCAATCGCCAGCATGAAGAACTGCTGGCCGATCCACAAAAGCAGCGGCACGAAGGCCGGCAGGGGCAAGGGCACACGGAAGAACACCAGCACCCAGACCCTGACGCGCGGATGCAGTATGACATAAGCGGCAACGACCCCGGAGATCGCCCCCGAGGCGCCGACCAGCGGCGCTTCCGGTGTCGTCGTCAGCAAGCCGTGGCAAAGCGCGCCGACGGCCGCGCAGAGGAGATAGAAAAGCAGGAAGCGCATATGCCCCATCGCATCCTCGACATTGTCGCCGAAGACCCACAGGAAGACCATATTGGAAGCCAGATGCCAGAAGCCCGAATGGACGAAGGCATAGGTGAGATAGGTCAGCGGCTCCGGCACGATCTCCAATCCCTCAGCCAACTGTGCCTGCCCGAAGGCGATCGCCGGGATGTAGCCGAGGCCAACGGTCGTTGCCTGGGCAGCCTGTTCGCTCTCCAGGTTGATAAAGAGCCAGACTGCGACATTCAGCGCGATCAAAGCCAGCGTCACCCACTGGACCTTGATATGTTTCAGCGTATTGGCGTCGTGAAATGGTATGAACATAAGGCCCCCCGGCAATCGTGATCGCGGCAAACCTATCTGTTTTTTCCCGGAACCCAAAGCACATCCGCACGACCCTGGTCATTTGCATGGCGGGCAGCGACGAAGAGGAAATCCGAAAGCCGGTTGATATATTTCATCGCGGTCCCGCCGACGATTTCGCCCTCCATGCGCGCCAGCGTCACCATCAGCCGTTCGGCCCGGCGGGCGATCGTGCGGGCGAGATGCAGATGCGCGGCGGCCGGGCTGCCGCCCGGTAGAATGAAGGATGTCAGCGGCCCGAGCCGGGCGTTCAGCCGATCGATATCGCGCTCGATGCGCTCGACCTGTGTCTCGACGATCCGCAGCGGCTCATAGGCCGGCGGCTCGCCGGTATCGGGTGTCGCGAGATCGGCGCCGAGGTCGAAGAGATCGTTCTGGATCGACATCAGCATGGTGTCGAGCTCGGCCATGTCGGTCGTGTAAAGCCGCGCCAGGCCGATCGCGGAGTTGGCCTCGTCGATCGTGCCATAGGCCTCGACACGCAGATCGTCCTTCCGGCGGCGCGGGCCGGAAGCTAAGCCTGTCGTGCCGTCGTCGCCGGTCTTCGTGTAAATCTTGTTGAGCTTCACCATGCCGCACCGCCGATCGAGGGGAGGGTTGAACCACCCCACTCTCCGTCATGCTCGGGCTTGACCCGAGCATCCACACCGCATCCGTCAGCGGTTAGGAGGATGGATCCTCGGGTCAAGCCCTGGGATGACTGAGGGTGGGGTTGGCCTTCTCGCCAAATTCGCCCCGGCATACTGACACACCCCCCGTCGGGGTGCGTCCTCAAGCCGCTTACCTCACCTCCCTCATTCCTGTGCTCGTCACAGGAATCCAGTGCGCCCAAGTCCTTGGGCGCGGGAGACTCTTTTGAACGTCGGATTTTGTTATTCACCGCGCGGACGCGCGGTGGCTGGATTCCTGTGACGTGCACAGGAATGAGGGAGTTCGAGGAGGCGATAGTACCCATATTTACCCCTCTATAGTTAGGTCGGTCCTCAGGTCGGGCGGCCGCCGCCGGTCAGCCAGAGCGTCACCATGATCAGGATGACAGCGACTGCCTGCAGCAGGACGCGAAGCTGCATCAGCTTGTTGGAAAGGTTGGCGTCGCCGCCCTTCATCATGTTGAAGAGGCCGCGGATCAGCACCAGGGCGACGATGCCCATGACGATGATCGCAAGGATATAGGTGACCGTGGACATGCCGCTCAGCTTTCTAATCAGTCCGTCCAGCGCATCAGGTTGTAGAAGAGGCCCGCCGGGAGCAGCCGCTTCAGGAACATGCCCTGTTTAGCCGGAGTCGTTACAGGATAATGTGGCCTTGGGTTTTTCGCCTTCAATGCGTGTTTCAATACCGAATAGACCGCCTCCGGGCCAAGTTTATGGCGGTTGACCGGCCCCGTACCCTCGAGCCTCGCCAACTGTCTGATATAATCGGCTGCGTGCGGCGAGTTCTCGACGTCGATATTCTCATTGAACTTTGCGAGCGCATTGGCGGTGAAACGTGTGGCGATCGGTCCCGGCTCGATCAGGCTCACATGGATGCCGCTGCCGTGGAGCTCCATGCGCAGGGTGATGCTGAGGCCCTCGAGCGCGAATTTGGAGGCGGTATAGGCGCCGCGATAGCGATAGGGGACCACCCCGAGAATGGACGAGCATTGCACGATCCGGCCCTGGCCATGTTTGCGCATTGACGGAATGACCTGCCGCGTCAATTCGTGCCAGCCGAAGAAATTCGCTTCGAACTGGGCGCGCAGCGCTGCCGTCGAAAGATCCTCGACGGCGCCCGGCTGGCCATAGGCGCCGTTGTTGAAGAGCGCGTCGACGCGACCGCCGCTGCGTTCGAGAGCCGTGCCGACCAGCTCGGTGATCGTCTCGGTTCGGGCATAATCCATCAGGAAGGCTTCAATGCCGTCGGCTTGAAGGGCCGCCAGATCATCGGTTTTGCGTACCGTCGCAAAGACGCGCCAGCCATCGGCTTTCAGCGCCCGGGCGCAATGAGCGCCGATGCCGGAGGAACAGCCGGTGACGACGATTGTTCGCTGCTCCACCATGGAATGATTCCTGTACAAAATGGGACTCGTTTCCCATATTCGGCCAGAGGATACAATCTCGAAGCCGGAGACGGAATGCGGAAGGTGCTGCGCACGATCTACGACGTGGTCTATGACGCGATCTGTCATATGGTCGAGGACGACGGATTTGCGATGGCAAGCCACGTGGCGCTGTCGAGCCTGCTTGCGGTTTTCCCTTTCCTGATCTTCGGTACCGCGCTTGCAAGCTTCCTCGGCGCCGATCAGTTTTCCTCCACCGCCATCCATCTGATCTTCGACACCTGGCCAGAAGCGATCGCCAAGCCGCTGGCCGACCAGGTGCTGCAGGTCCTGACCATTCAACGCGGCGGGCTGCTGACGATCTCGGTGCTGGCGGCCGCCTATTTCGCATCGAACGGCGTCGAAGCGCTGCGCATCTCGCTCAATCGCGCCTACCGGGTGCAGGAAACCCGGGCGTGGTATTTCACCCGCCTGGCCAGCCTCGGCTACGTGCTGATCGCGGTGATCATCTTCGCGGCGATCAGCATCCTGCTGGTGGCGGTGCCGTTGGCGCTCGATTATGCCAGGAATTGGTTTCCGCTGTTTGCCGATACGCTCGGCATCGTCTTCAGCTGGCGCATTTACGGCACACTTGTCGTGCTGACCGTCGGCCTGCTGGTCATGCATCTCTGGCTGCCGGCCGGCAAGCGGCGGGTTTTCGATGTTATCCCCGGGGTCTTGCTGACGCTGCTTCTCTGGCTCGCCGGCGCGCTGATCTTTGCCTACTATCTGGCGACCTTCGCCAATTATACGGCAACCTATGCCGGTCTCGCCTCGGTGATGATCGTGCTGATCTTTCTCTACATGGTCGGCGCCATCTTCATTATCGGCGCGGAGATCAATGCGGCGCTGATCAAGTTCCGCGTCTTCCGGATGTTCTCGCATACGCTTTCGATCGTCGGCAGAGAGCGTGTCGAACGGCGCTCAGAGCCCGACAAGGCGGCGAATGTCGGCCCCTGACATGCCCCGGGCACGCAATTCGGCGAGCCCGCTGTCACCTTCGCTTTTCGAAAGCTTGCGGCCATCGGCGTCGAGAATGAGACGATGATGGTGGTAGAGGGGCGGCGGCAGGCCGAGCAGAACCTGCAGCAGCCGGTGTACCGATGTGGCGTGGAAAAGGTCGAGCCCGCGCACGACATGGGTGACGCCCTGCAGGGCATCATCGACTACCACCGACAGATGGTAGCTCGAAGGAGCATCCGAGCGCGACAGGATGACATCTCCCCAGACGCCAGGTTCGGCGGCGATCTCGCCTGTCCTGCCGTCACCGGTTTCCGTCCAGAACAGCAGTTCGCCGATCAGGTCGAGCGCCTTGCGCATGTCGAGCCGCCAGGCATGTTTTTTCCCGGAGGAAAGGATCTCCCGCCATTCGGTTTCCGGCCGCTCGCGATCAATCGGCGGATAATGCGGCGTGCCGTCGGGATCGCGCGGCCAGGATTGGCCCGTTGCCTCGTAAGCGGCGACACGCGCCTTCACTTCGCCGCGCGTCAGGAAAGCCGGATAGACCAGGCCACGTTCGATCAGCGCATGCAGCGCCGCCTGGTACTCCGGAAAATGCTCCGACTGGCGCCGCACCGGACTTTCCCAGTCGATGCCAAGCCAGTCGATGTCCCGCAGGATGCCGGCTTCGAATTCGGGGGTGCAGCGAGCCTGGTCGATATCCTCGATGCGCAGCAGCAGGCGGCCATGAGAGGCTTCGGCCATGTCGCGGTTCAAAAAGGCCGACAGGGCATGGCCGAGATGCAGCGATCCGTTGGGACTCGGCGCAAAACGAAAGACAGGTTTTTGACGCTCGCTCGTGGTCATGCTTTCTTCTGCCACGGATTTTGGTTTTGAACCACTGGGGGCGCGAGGTGCAGATCATTCGCAACGACGATGACGTCAGGCTGGGGCTCGAAGTGCTGCTTCGCCTCGATCCGCGCCTCGCACCGATCGCAGCGGATGTTGGCCCGCTTCCGCTGCGACTGCGCGAGCCCGGATTTGCCGGCCTTGCCCATATCATCGTGTCGCAAATGGTCTCGCGTGCCAGCGCCGAGGCGATCTGGCGGCGCATGCTGCCGGCGGACGGTCCGCTCACGGCGGAAGCTTACCTGCTGTTTCACCCCGAGGCATGGCGGGAATTCGGCCTGTCGCGCGCCAAGGCCGATACGCTGACGCGGATCGCTGAAGCGGTTGCCTCCGGCGGCCTCGATCTTTCCGGGCTCTGCCTGAAGCCGCCGGGCGAAGCGCTTGGCGAACTGACGGGGCTGAAGGGCGTAGGCCCGTGGACGGCGGAGGTCTATCTGATGTTCTGCGGCGGCCATGCCGATGTCTTTCCGGCCGGCGATGTCGCGCTGCAGAACGCCGTCGGCGCGGCGCTCGGACTTGCGGCGCGGCCGCAAGCGAAGGCGCTTGCCAAGCTTTCGGAAGTCTGGTCGCCGTGGCGCTCGGTGGCAGCCCGGCTTTTCTGGGCCTATTACGCCACGAAAATGCGTCGTGACATGGTGCCAGTCGGCTGATCGGTCACACTCTTTAAATTGCCTTTATCCTCTGAATTTATTGGACTTCACAATCCTGTAACAACCGGCCTAATATACAGGTGCAGATGCCGAATCGATCAGGAGAGTCCCTTGACGATTGCAGTCTCCCCACAGGCCCTGCCGGCGCTCGTCCTGAACGCTGACTATCGGCCGCTGAGTTATTACCCCTTGTCGCTTTGGTCCTGGCAGGACGCGATCAAGGCGGTATTTCTCGACCGTGTGAATATCATTGCAGAATATGAACATTCAGTTTCCTCGCCGAGCTTTTCGATGCGGCTTCCGAGTGTCGTATGCCTGAAGACCTACGTTCAGCCGTCCCGTAATCCCGCATTCACCCGGTTCAACGTCTTCCTGCGCGACCGGTTCGAATGCCAGTATTGCGGCGCCCATGACGATCTGACCTTCGATCACGTCATCCCGCGCGCCCATGGCGGCGAGACGACCTGGGAGAATGTCGTGGCGGCCTGCTCGCCCTGCAATCTGCGCAAGGGCAGCAAGCTTCCGAAGCAGGCGGGCATGTTCCCGTCGCAGAAGCCCTATCAGCCGACCGTGCAGGATCTGCACAATAACGGCCGGCTGTTTCCGCCGAACTATCTGCATGACAGCTGGCTCGATTATCTCTACTGGGATACTGAGCTGCAGCCCTGATCGATCCTGATCACGCGGCCTTGCGGACGCCGACAAAGGCGAAGGCCGCGAGTAGAACTCCTGCGATTACATTCCAGCCTGCAAAAGACAGGCCGAGCACTCTCAGCGCCGCATCGGTGCAGGAGGGGCCTTTGATCGTATTGAGCTCGGTGAGCAGATCGCCGGCATTGCTCGTCAGCCCGTTTGCCGTCGTCGAGCAAGTGGCCGGGCCCGGCCAGAAGTGCCATTCCACGCCGGCGTGATAGACGCCCATGCCGGCTGTAACGAGCATCAGGATGCCGGCCGCGAGAATCATTGCGCGGGAAATCCAGTTCGGCAGACCGGCGAGCTCGCAGATCGCAGCGAGAATGGCGATCGGAATGGCATAATAATAAGGTTGCCGCTGCAGCAGGCAGAGGGCGCAGGGAATATAGCCGCCGATATACTGGAAACCGATCGCGGCGCCGACCACCGCAGCCATGCCGATAGCGAGCAATATAGAATAGATAAAGCCGGGGCGGGCGAGCGGCGAAGAAGTGGCAGTCATGGCGGAACTCCGCGAAATTGGCTCAGTGGGCAAGCAGTTTATACGCGATTCCGAGTGTGATGAGGACGCCTGCACCGATGCCGACGATCTGACCAAGGCGTTTCTCGACGAAATGGCGGATTGGCTCGCCATATCGACGAAGCAGCCACGCCAAAAGCAGGAACCGAGCACCGCGAGCTATGATCGCGGAAATAACAAAGAAGCCTAGATTCATGCCAATGACGCCAGCCAGAATGGTCACGACCTTAATCGGCGGAAGGTGTGCTAAGCCGGAAGTCACCAGCAATAGTAACAGGATTTCCCATTCGCCGTGAATTGCGCTTCGCCATTGCTCGAATTCATCGAATTTGCTGTAGAACTCAAGAACTGGTCTGGCGATTGCATCATAGGCGTAATAGCCGAGCGCCCAGCCGGCGATGCCGCCGAGCACGGAGGCGATGGTCGCAACCAACGCGTAGCGATAGGAGCGTTCCGGTTTGGCGAGCGCCATCGGCAGGAAAAGCACATCGGCAGGGACGAGAAAGACGGAGCTTTCGACGAAGGCGATGACGGCGAGCCAGACTTCGGCCGATTTGCGCGCGGCCAGAGACATGGTCCAATCGTAAAGTCTGCGGAGCATTCCGTTCCTTTCCTGTTGCGATGCAAAAGAGCTTTAGGGGCCGCAGGCAGCGCTGTAAATGCTCGTCCGTGTCCTTCGTGCCACCTCGGTCTAAAAATTTTGTGACGCCGGAGTGTGTGCGCGTCTTCCAAGATTTCGCAAGATTGCGAATCAGCCATTCTGCGGCAAGCTTTTTCGCGTCGGAATGCAGGGTGGCGAGACATGAAATTCAAGGTGATCGAAGGCGGCCTTGGGCAGGCCGCGTTGACGGACTGGCGTATCGAGGAGGACGGCAGGCCGAACCGCGACGACGTCCGCCGGGAAGCCGTCCGGCGGCTCAACGACAGCGGTTATCATCCCTCCCGCATCCGGGAATTTGTGACCGGCGCCCCGATGCCGGCGGCGCTGCAATATCTGTCGATGCAG
The DNA here is from genome assembly GCF_003939025.1 of Rhizobium sophoriradicis. GTDB lineage: Bacteria > Pseudomonadota > Alphaproteobacteria > Rhizobiales > Rhizobiaceae > Rhizobium > Rhizobium sophoriradicis. The sequence goes on along the minus strand of NZ_RQIH01000005.1, from coordinate 34,782 downwards.
ATCGATTTCGCCGCCGAAGCGCTGTCGCGGCTCGATCCCATCCCCGCGGATTTCCGTTCCGACGGTTACTGGCCGGCATATTCCTGAACGGATCGCGGCACGATGGCGGACTGCGGTTTCAGGACAGATCCATCGATTTTTCCCATTGCTGACGCAGCACGTTCATCTCCGTGCGCTTCTGGGCCATTTCGCTGACGATCGCCCGCAGATTGGGATGGTGCGACATGAACATGTTGAAGTCGCGCCGCTCGAGCACCTCGAACTGGCAGAAGTCGACGGCGATGACGTCGGCCGTGCGCCGTCCGCCGCTCAGCAGCGCCATCTCGCCGAAGAAGGCGCCCGGTTCGAGGCGGATCGCGCCGCTGGCGAGCCGCACTTCGACGGCGCCCGAGGAGATGAAATACATGCTATCGCCGCGATCGCCGCGGCGGATGACGCGTTCTCCAGGCGGGGCGGCCTTTGCCTTGAAGAGCAGTAGAAGCTCCTCCTGTGCGTCCTCGCCGACCTGGGAGAATAGAGGGAAAGTTTCGATCAGCTGCTGCATCTTCAGCTGGTACTGGCGTTCGCGCTCCTCGCCGAGCGCCCTGATCTTTTCCAGTTCCTTGCTGAGCGTCTTCTGCTTCTTTCTGCCGTAGCTTTCGAAAAGGAGAGGCCATGTCGAATGCATATATTTCTTAAGGCCGTCGCTCGCGAAGATCACGACGGGGTTGAGAGTAATCGACAGGATCGCGGCGGCAAGGATCAGATCCTGGCCCTCATGCGGCAGAAGCCCGAGCGAGACGCCGAGGCCGGCGAGGATGAATGAAAATTCGCCAATCTGAGCAAGTCCGCCGGCCAAGGTCAGGCCCATGCTGATCGGATAGCGCAGCAGCATGACGATCGCGAAGGTGATGATGGCCTTGCCGACAATGACGAGCGCCAGCGCGCCGATTACGGCCAGCGGCTCGCGCACCAGGATCGAGGGGTCGAAGAGCATGCCGACGGAGACGAAGAACAGCACGGAGAAGGCGTTCTGCAACGGCAGCGAATCGGCCGCGGCTCGGTGGCTGAGCTGGGATTCGCTCATGATGACGCCGGCGAAGAAGGCGCCGAGCGCAAAGGAGACGCCGAAGATCGCGGCCGAGCCGAAGGCGATGCCGAGCGCGATCGCCAGCACCGTCAGCGTGAAGAGTTCGCGCGAGCCGGTGCGGGCGATCATCGTCAGCAGCCAGGGCACGATCCGAGGGCCGAGGAAGATCGCCATGGCGGCGAAAGCCGCCACCTTCAACAAGGTCAGCCCGATCGTCAGCGTCAGCGGCAGTTCGCCGAGACCGTGATTGGTCGCATCGACGGCATGGCCACCGAGAAGTTCTGCCAGCGCCGGCAGCAGCACCAAGGCCAGAACCATCGCCAGATCTTCGACGATCAGCCAACCGACAGCGACGCGTCCGCTTGCCGCATTGACAAGATTGCGCTCCTCCAGCGCCTTCAGGAGCACGACGGTGCTCGCAACCGACAGGCTGAGGCCGAAGACAATCCCGGCGCCGAGGCTCCAGCCCCAGAGCTTGCAAAGGCCGATGCCCAGCAGCGTGGCGAGGCAAATCCGTCCGATCGCGCCGGGCACGGCGATGCCGCGCACGGCGAGCAGATCGGAGGCGGAAAAATGCAAGCCGACGCCGAACATCAGCAGAATGACGCCCATTTCGGCGAGCTGGCCGGCAAGGGCCGTGTCGGCGACGAAGCCGGGCGTCAGGGGCCCAATCAGGATACCTGCCATCAGATAGCCGACGAGCGGCGGCAGCCGGAGCCGGTCCGCGCCATAGCCGAGGACCGCCGCGAAAACGAAACTGACGGCGACCGTCGCGATAAGTCCTACTTCCTGATGCACGTCCGCCCTCATCTGATGGTAACGGTCGCCACCTTGGACGAAGCCTAAGCAAAATTAAACAGTTGATTTGCATTTTGAGGGCCTGGTCGGCGCTCTTGGCCAGTCGGGAACAGATATTCTCGGCAAAGGATCGCCATGGCCGGCGCGCCAGCGATGTGGAACCAGTTTTAGCTTAGGTCGTTGCCCCCTCATCACGAGAAGGAGAAACGACATGCGGAAGTTCATCCTGAACTGTACTGTGGCGGCGCTTGCCGCCTGTTCGTTTGCAACACCTGTCCTCGCCGACAGCATCTATGTCCGAGAGCGCACCTATGATGACGACGGCTATCGCCAGGAGCGGGTCCGGCCCGGGATTACCATCAGCGAGCGCGGCGTGACCTTCGGTGTCCGCGAACGCGAACGCCGTCGCTATCGCGACAATGGATGCGAAACCAGGAGCGTCACCCGCCAGACCGAGGACGGCGAGGTTACCAGGACTGTGCGGCGCTGTAACTGATGAAACTATCACAGAAGGGCGGGGCCCGGTTCAAAGAGCCGGGTTTTCGCCTTTCATGCCGGGCATACTCTCAATGCAGTGGTGAAACGCGCCCATCGGTGTTATGAGCACGCCTTTGGTAGTAGCGCATTTGCAGCGCAAACACCGCCTGCACAGGATTTTCGAGTATGATTGAACTTACGCCGTCCCAGATCGCCGCGCTGAAACTCGCCAGGGATGGAGACCTTTACCCTCAGCCGGCCAATAAATGGACGCATCAGAACGCAACGGTGACCTACGCGAAGAACGACCGCTGGAAAGAGCGGCCTCAGAAAATCAAATCGGTCACCGCTAAGACGCTGGGCGAGCTGAAGGAGCCGGGTTTCCTTGAGCGGCGGCACCTCGATGACGATGTCTCGAAAGACGTCTACGGCATCACCATGGCCGGCAAGATGTGGCTGCTGAAGAATAAATAGTTTCAGCTGGATGCGGATTGTCCCGTATCGGGATCGAGGCGCTGCTGGTCGAAACCAGTCCGCCTTCGTTCCTGACGGAACTACGGCGCGACAGCCTACGCTCTGTAAGCTTCGGCTCGCCGAGCCGAAGCTCACAGAGCGTAGGCTGGTGCCCCATGCCGGAGTCGAACCAGCACTTCTTTCGAAACTCGATTTTGAGTCGAGCGCGTCTACCAATTCCGCCAATGGGGCAACGGATACAGACCGGGCGGCTGTCTAACATGTGAGCGCCCGCGCGCGCAAGACGGTCGGGCTAAGTTATCGGACTGATCGAGTGGAGAAATCCGGCCTTGCTTCGAGGCCGGATCTTGCTTGATCAATGGGCGGCGGCAGGAGCCGCGCTCGGCAGGCCTGATTTCTTCAGCGTGAGCGCCAGGATCGAGGCCAGCAGGCAGAAGGCGCCGGCGACGAAGAAGGCGGGCAGATAGCTCGACAGTTCCGTGCGCGAGAGGCCGGCGCCATAGGCGGCGGTGGCGGCGCCCAACTGATGGCCGGCAAAGACCCAGCCGAAGACGAGGCCGGCCTTTTCACGGCCGAAGCGGTCGGCGGCGATCTTGACGGTCGGCGGCACGGTGGCGATCCAGTCGAGGCCATAGAAGATGGCGAAGATCGAAAGGCCGTAGAAGCTGAAATCGCTGAAGGGCAGATAGAGCAGCGACAGGCCACGCAGGCCGTAGTACCAGAACAGCAGCCAGCGATTGTCGAACCGGTCGGACAGCCAGCCGGAGCCGATCGTGCCGAAGAAATCGAAGATGCCCATGACGGCCAGCACGCTGGCGGCGGCCACCGGCACGATGCCGAAATCGCCGCAGAGGGTGACGAAATGGGTCTGGATCAGGCCGTTGGTGCTGAGACCGCAGATGAAGAAGGTGGCAAAGAGGATCCAGAAGGTCGAGGTGGTTGAAATCTCGCGAAGCGTGGTGATCGGCGTCATCAGGGCAGCGCCGAGCGTCGGCCTGGCCGGTGCCGGCGTCACATGCTCCTCGCCCAACGAGGGCAAATTGACGTCAGCCGGCCGGTCGCGCATGAAGGCGAGAACGGCAAGGGCGGCGACCATGATCATGGCGCAGACGAAGAATACCGTCGAGCGCCAGCCGTAACGCTCGGTCAGTTCCGCCATCAGCGGCAGAAAGACGAGCTGGCCGGTGGCCGAGCTTGCCGAAAGCATGCCGACGACAAGGCCGCGATGCCTGGTGAACCAGCGCGTCGACACCGTCGCGGCGAGCACCATGGCCGTCAATCCGGTGCCGAAGCCGACGACGATGCCCCAGAGCAGCAGGAGCTGCCACAACGTTGTCATGAACAGCGAGCCGACGAAGCCTATGCCGATCAGCGCCAATGCAAAGACTATGACCTTGCGCACGCCGAAATAATTCATGAAGGCGGCGGCAAACGGCCCCATGAAGCCGAAAAGGATCAGCCGGATCGCCAGTGCGGAGGAAATCTGCGAGGTTTCCCAACCGAATTCGTCCTGCAGCGGCTTAATCAGCACGCCGGGTGCGCCCATGGCGCCCGCTGTCACCAACATGGTGAGGAAGGTGGCGGCAACGACGACCCAGCCGTAATGAATGTTGCGCCGGGCAAGGGTTGAGGCAAGGACGGTGGAAACCATGGGCAAGATTCCGTTCGAATTCAATTTGAGGGCGCTGCGGGACTGCCGATTTACATGATGGTCATCATATTTCTTGCGTATTCATGATGGGCGTCATATATTTTGTCAAGCGACTATTTTCTGGAGATGAGCAATGCGGGTCAGCCGCGAAAAATTTGCCGAAAACCGCGAAAAGATCCTGAGCGTTGCCGGCGTGCTTTTCCGCGAGAACGGTTTCGACGGGGTTGGCGTCGCCGACATTATGAAGGCGGCGGGGCTGACGCATGGCGGCTTCTACGGTCATTTCGCTTCGAAGGACGAGCTGGCGCTAGAGGTCAGCCGCAAGCTGATCGACAAGGTCGAAACGCGCTGGAAGGAGCATATCGCCAGTTCGCCGGACCGGCCGCTCGAAACGCTTCTCGACCATTATATCCATTGGCGTACGGTCGACGATCCGGGCGGCAGCTGCGTCTTCGCAACGCTGATCCAGGAGGTCAGCCGCAGCCGCGGCGCCGTCCGCGCCGTCTTTAGCGACGGGCTGTCGGTGCTGGTCGAAACGCTTGCCGATATTGTTCCCGGCGACACCGCCGAGGAGCGCCGCGCCAATGCCGCCACCACGCTCTCATCGATGATCGGCGCCGTTATTCTGGCCCGTGCTGTCGAGGACCGGGCGCTTGCCGAGCAGTTTCTGGTGACGATGCGCCGGCAGCTCGATCCCGGTAGGCGGAAATAATTTGGTCGCGCAAGGCGATGAGCGCATTGGCCTCAACGATCTCGGTGAAGAAACGGTGGTCATGACAGCCGATTACTCGATATTCAGGTAACCGCTAGGACGGAGCTGTGACCGCTGGGTGCCGTATCCCACTCCTCTCCCGCGGCCGGGAGAGGATCTGCCTTTATGAGGGCGCCGAGAAGAGGATGCAGCTATTTGAAGCCGGCGACGGCGTGCGGGATGTAGGGTGATTCCAGCACGGCGATTTCCTCGGCAGTGAGCTTGACCGTGAGCGAAGCGACGGCATCTGCCAGATGGTTCGGTTTGGACGCGCCGATGATCGGCGCGGTCACCACGCTCTTCTGCAGGATCCAGGCGGTGGCGACCTGGGCGCGGGAAATGCCGCGGGCGCTGGCGATGTCGGCCACGGCCTCGACGATCCTGCGGTCGGCATCGATCGATTGCGTGTAGAGCGTCTTGCCGAATTCGTCGGTCTCGCTGCGCGCCGTCATCTCGTCCCAGTCGCGGGTCAGACGGCCGCGGGCAAGAGGGCTCCAGGGAATGACGGCGATCTTCTGGTCTTCGCAGAGCGGCAGCATTTCGCGCTCCTCCTCGCGGTAGAGCAGGTTCAGATGGTTCTGCATGCTGACGAATTCCGTCCAGCCGTTCAGCCGGGAGACGTAGAGCGCCTTGGCGAATTGCCAGGCATACATCGAGGAGGCACCGATATAACGCGCCTTGCCCGCTTTGACGACATCATGCAGCGCTTCCAGCGTTTCCTCGATCGGCGTCGTGTAGTCGAAACGGTGGATCTGGTAGAGGTCGACATAGTCGGTGCCGAGACGGCGAAGACTATTGTCGATCTCGTCGAAGATCGCCTTGCGTGAAAGGCCGGCGCCGTTTGGACCCGGCCGCATGCGATTGAACACCTTGGTCGCCAGAACGATATCCTCGCGCTTGGCGAAGTCTTTGATGGCGCGGCCGACGATCTCTTCCGAGGAACCGTTGGAATAGGTGTTGGCCGTATCGAGAAAATTGATGCCGAGGTCGATCGCCTGCTTGATCATTGCCCGGCTTTCCTCTTCCCGCAGGCTCCAGGCATGATTGCCGCGGCCCGGATCGCCGAAGGTCATGCAGCCCAGGCAGATTTTCGACACTTCGAGACCGGTCTTTCCGAATTTGACGTATTCCATGAAACGACTCCGTGAAATGAGACACCCCGTGCGGCGTTTGATGATCTAGTGCGAAACCGTCAAAGTCGCAGGGAGGCGCACGCGGAATCGGCGCGGCGATGCGTACAATGATAAGTGATGGGGCCGCCGTTTCCGTCGCCGGCTTGCACATCCGCGCCGCAAGGTGTTAGCTGCTGCAGCATTTCACCGGAAGCCAGACTATGCGACTGCCCTCCCATGATCGTTACGACGATCTCTATCGTGATTTCTCCTGGCGGATTCCGGAAGACTTCAATATCGGCCGCGCCGTCAGCGACGATTGGGCGGCGCGAGATCCGGAGCGTGTCTGTCTCGAGCATTTCAGTCCGGACGGCAATCATCTTTCGCTGACCTATGGCGAACTCTCCGGCAGCTCTTCGATGTTCGCCAATGTGCTGGCATCGCTTGGCATCAAGCGCGGCGATCGCGTCGCTCTGCTGATGCCCCAGTCCTTCGAGACCGTGGTTGCGCATGTCGCAATCTATAAGATGGGCGCGATCGCCTTGCCGCTGGCGTTGCTGTTCGGCATCGAGGCGCTGGAATATCGGCTGAGGATCTCGGGTGCGGCGGCAATCGTCACCAATGATTTCGGCCTCGATCGGATCCGGCAAATCCGCGATCGTCTGCCGGAGTTGCGGCATGTGATCAGCGTCGATGGCGCTCCGGACGCTCTCTCCTTTGCCGATCTCATCGTATCCTATGCGCCCGTCTTCGAAGGCGAGAAGACAACGCCCGACGATCCGGCGCTGATGATCTTCACCTCCGGGACAACAGGGCCGCCGAAAGGGGCGTTGCATGGCCACCGCGTCCTGCCCGGCCATATTCCCGGCATGCAGTTCGCCCATGAGGGTTTTCCAAAGGTGGGCGACAAGGTCTGGACGCCGTCCGACTGGGCCTGGGCCGGTGGTCTGCTTAACGCGCTGCTGCCGAGCCTTCTGCTCGGCGTTCCCGTCGTCTCGTCGCCGGCGCAGAAATTCGATGCCGACATGGCCTATCGGATCATGGCGGAGATGGACGTGCGCAATGCCTTCATCCCGCCGACGGCGCTGAGGCTGATGCGCTCGGTTTCCAATCCCCGCTCGAAATATGATCTGGTGCTGCGCACGATCGGCTCTGCCGGGGAGGCGCTCGGCCGCGAAACCTATGAATGGGCGCGGCGCACGCTCGGCATCACCGTCAACGAATTCTACGGCCAGACGGAATGCAATTTCGTGCTCTCGTCTGCCGCTGCCTACGATGTCAGCAGAGCCGGTGCTATCGGCCGGGCGGTGCCGGGACACCGCGTCGCGATCGTCAACGATGAGGGGGATGAACTGCCGGCAGGCGAGCCGGGCCAGATCGCCATCGCCAGTCCCGATCCCGTCATGTTCCTCGGCTATTGGAATGACGCGGCGGCGACGACGCGAAAATTCGTCAAGGACTGGCTGCTCACCGGTGATATCGGCCGGCAGGACGCGGACGGCTACGTCACCTTCGAAGGCCGCGACGACGATGTCATCACCTCGTCGGGATATCGCATCGGCCCGGCCGAGATCGAGGATTGCCTGGTCGGTCATCCCGCCGTGCAGCTTGCCGCCGCCGTCGGCAAACCCGATCCACTGCGCACTGAGATCGTCAAAGCCTATATCGTGCTGGCGCCGGGCCACTCGCCGAGCGAGGCGCTGGCGGCCGATATCAGGGACTGGGTGAAGATGCGGCTTTCGATGCACGAATATCCGCGCGAGGTGGAATTCGTCGAGTCACTGCCGCTGACGACGACCGGCAAGGTGATCCGCCGGCTGCTGCGAGAGAAAGCTGCGACGGAAGGTTAGCCCCGGCCGGCGAGCGACATGATCTTCTCGCGCAGCATCTTCGCCATGTTGCGGGTGCTGCGGTACATGTGGAGCTGGGCGGCGACCTGGCGCATGTCGCGGTCGCCGTTCTGCGTCAGGCCGATCACCAGCGTTCCCATCTCCTCGCGCTCCTGCCAGAAGCGGCTCATGATCGGGTGGTCGGAGACGGCGCAGGAATCGGAGCGGACGATATTGGCGTCGTCGAGATGCCATTCGGTGAGTTCGCTCATCAACAGCTTGCCCGGCGAATAGCGGGCATAATTCTCGTCATAAGCGGTCTTCCAGGTATATGCCTCGCCGCCCATCATCAAAACGACGATGGCAGCGATCGCCTTGCCGTTGAGGTCGATCGTATGGATGCGTACGGCATCGACGGCGGCAAGGTTCGACACCGCCTCACGGGCGAAGGCGGTATGATAGCGATCGGTGACGAGAGCGCTTCGTCGTTTACCCTTCCAACCGCCGGCTTCCATCGCCAGGAACTCCTCGAAACGCACGTGGATTTCGCGTGGCTGGCGGGCGACGGCATAGACCGCCTTCCCGAGTTCTTCCAGCTGACGCCACTGGCGACGCATCTCGCGCATATGCGAGGAGGAGATGGTCTTGCTGAGATAGGCAGGCGCCTCTTCCTCGCTCTGCAGCATCGGGCGCAGATAGGGATTGGTCACGGTGAGCGGCAGATTGCGGCCGAGCGCCACGGCCTTGAGCATGCGCACGAAAATACCGTTCAATCTCAGATCCGGCAGGACCAGGGTGCCCGGCAGGTTGAGATCAGGAATGGTCAGCCCCTCGAAGAAATTGTCGAGGGTTTCGGCCGCATCCTCGCTGTCGACGAGCGGCGTGCCGAGCGGGCCGAAGCTGTTCGACCAGCCGCGGATGATCGAGGGACCGACGGCAAAGCCCGGCTTGTCGACCGAAAACGGTAGCAGGAAACGCATGCGGCTGCGGCCGACATTGTGGTCGCGGATCAGGGCGAAATTCACCTGCCTGTCTTCGAGCCGCGGCATGGCGGGCGCAAGGAAGCGGCCGGAGAAAAAGACGTTCGGCTCCATCGCCCGGTTGGAGAGGAAGTCGAGCTCGTCCTGAAGGTCGTAGCCGAGCTTGCCGGGATAGAGGCAAAGTTCGCGTCCGGGCCGGCCGATCTCGGCACGGGCCTCGGCCTGCGGTGCCTCGAAATGCAGCGACGCGAGATCATGGATCATGCGGTTGGTGATGCGGTCGGTGCTTTCGGTGACGGGGGGCGGACGCACCATCTATCGAACTCTCATTTCTGGCGTTGCGGCGGAGGGGCTGGCGAAGGCGAAGAGGACAATGCCGAGCGTGCGGCGCACGGCGACATGCAGAAGAACGGCCTCGACCGCCATGGCCGAGGCGGTGGCAATCGCGGTGCCTTCGATGCCGTAATGCGGGATCAAAGCGAGGTTGAGACCGACATTGGCGGCCAATGCACCGGCATAGAGGGCGACGCAGAGGTTCTGCTTACCCGCCATCATCAGCAGCGTTTCAGCCGGGCCGACCAGCGATTTGGCGAGAATGCCGGCAAGCAGGATCGCCATGACAAGATAACCCGCGGTGAAGGCCCCGCCGAACAGCGACAGCAGCAGGTTGCCGGCCGCGAGCACCGCGAGGCCGACGCCGAGCGCCGGCCAGAAGGTCCAACGGGCGGCATCGGTGGCGGCGATCGCCAACTGGGCATGGTCGCCCTCGGCGATGATCGAGGAAAAACGCGGGCCGGAAGCGGCCTTGACGGAAAAATTGATGAAATGCACCAGCGCCATGGTCTTGGCGGCGGCGAAATAGATGGCGACGTCATGCGGCTCGAGGAAGATGCCGACAACGACGACGTCGGAATTGGTCAGCAGGAAGCTGACGCCCTCGATCAGGAAGATCGGGAAGGCGACGCTGAGCCAGGCGAGGAAATCGACCTTGCGCGGGCCGTCGTCATAATGCCGGCGAAGGCGGTAAAGCGTCGCGCCATATTGGCCGAGGGCGGTGACGAAGGTGGCCACGAGCGCCGCCTGCATGGCGGTGACGGCCGTATGCTCCGCGCCCGTCGCAATCGCAATCAGCATGCAGGCGATGATGAGGATCGGCCGGATAATATAGACCGGGCCCAGCGCCATCACCGGCCAGTGATTCGCCCGCGAGGTGCCTTCCAGAATATCGCCCAGCGCGATCATCGGCATGGCAAACAGGCCGAGGAAAATCGGGACGAGATAATAGGGCTCGATCAGATCACCGAAGAGATGCAGCCCGAGCATGCCGGCGGCAAGCATTGCCGTGCCGGACAGCAGCGCGAAGATGCGTGCCGCACCGGTCAGACCACGGATTTCCTCGAAGGCGCCCGCCGCCTTGTACTGCGGCAGAAAGCGGATGATCGCGGTGTGGAAGCCAAGGCAGGAGAGGTCGCCGAAGACGACGACCAGCACCCAGACGAAAACGAAGATGCCGTATTCATATTCGCCCATCAGCCGGGCGAGCAGGATCTGGGAGACGAAGGCGAGTGCGGCGCTGAGGATGCGGATAGAAAAGGCCGTCAGCGCCATGCGCTGAGCGACGGCCTTCTCGCCGCCTTCGGTCAGCACGGCCGCAAGCATGCGCAGCGTTCGGCCGCCGATCGGGCGCAGGCCCGCCGGCAGCATCTTCTCCGCTGTTTCTATGACCGCCATGATGAACACGCAAAACTCTGAGGTCAGGCAAATCGTCCCCGAAGTTTTGACAGAGCAGGGTTAAGAAACGGTTCCGGGACGGCCCTGGCCGCGGACCTGGAATCCGAGCTGCCAGGCGTTGCCGCAGAAAAGCAAATGCCGCCCGAAGGCGGCATTTTCAGATTTGTCGTATGTGCCTTAGACTTGTTCGAAGGCGCCGTGGCAATGCTTGTATTTCTTGCCGGAGCCGCAGGGGCAGGCCTCGTTGCGGCCGACCTTGCCCCAGGAGGCGGGGTCCTCGGGATTGCGGTTCTCGGGCGCGACCATTACTTCGGAGGCCTGGTAGATCGGGGCGAAATCGTCTTCGCCCGTCATCGGATCGAGATGATGGGCCTGCATCAGCGGCGGTTCGGGTTCGGCCGGCGCCTGCTGCACCAGTTCGACGCGCATCAGCTGGGCAGTGACGGCCTCACGTAGATTGTTGAGGAGCCCGGTGAAGAGTTCGAAGGCTTCAGACTTGTATTCCTGCAGCGGATCGCGCTGGGCGTAACCGCGGAAGCCGATGACCGAGCGCAGGTGATCGAGGTTGACGATGTGCTCGCGCCAGAGATGATCGAGCGTCTGCATGACGATCGAGCGCTCGACATAATGCATGATGTCGTCGCCGAAACGCTCGGCCTTTTCCGTAAAGGCGGCATTGGCGGCTTCCGTCAGGCGCTCGCGAATATCGTCCTCGCCAATGCCTTCCTCCTTGACCCAATCGTCGATCGGCAGATCGAGATTGAGGATATTGGTGACGCCCGTCTTCAGACCGACGGCATCCCATTGTTCGGCATAGGCGCGTTCGGGGATATGCTTTGCGACCAGATCCTCGATCACTTCGCGGCGCATGTCGGAGACGGTCTCCGAAATGTTGGTCGATTCCATCAGTTCGAGACGCTGCTCGAAGATCACCTTGCGCTGATCGTTGAGAACGTCGTCATACTTCAAGAGGTTCTTGCGGATGTCGAAGTTGCGGGCTTCGACCTTCTTCTGCGCGCGCTCCAGCGCCTTGTTGATCCAGGGATGGACGATCGCCTCGCCCTCCTTGAGGCCGAGCTTGGTCAGCATGCTGTCCATGCGGTCGGAGCCGAAGATGCGCATCAGGTCGTCCTGAAGCGAAAGGTAGAATTTCGAGCGGCCGGGGTCGCCCTGACGGCCCGAGCGGCCGCGCAGCTGGTTGTCGATGCGGCGGCTTTCATGGCGTTCGGTGGCGATGACATAGAGGCCGCCGGCGGCCAGCGCCTTCTGCTTGAGTTCCTTGATCTCTTCGACGATCGCCTGGATCCGGGCATCACGCTCCGGACCGGCTTCCATCTCGCCGAGTTCGCGCTCGATGCGCATTTCCAGGTTGCCGCCGAGCTGAATGTCGGTACCGCGGCCGGCCATGTTGGTGGCGATCGTGACGGCGCCCGGCACGCCGGCCTGGGCGACGATATAGGCCTCCTGCTCGTGGTAGCGGGCGTTCAGCACCTGGAAGTCGGCGAAGCCTTGCTTGCGCATACGGTCGGCAAGCAGTTCCGACTTCTCGATCGAGGTCGTACCGACGAGCACCGGCTGGCCGCGCTTGTGGGCGTCGAGGATTTCTTCGATGATTGCCTTGAACTTCTCATCGAAGGTCCGGTAGACCTCGTCGTCCTCGTCGATGCGCTTGATCGGCAGGTTGGTCGGGACCTCGATGACGTCGAGATTATAGATATTGCCGAATTCTTCCGCTTCCGTCTGCGCCGTGCCGGTCATGCCGGCGAGCTTGTCGTACATGCGGAAATAATTCTGGAAGGTGATCGAGGCCAGCGTCTGGTTTTCCGGCTGGATCTGCACCTTTTCTTTGGCTTCGAGCGCCTGGTGCTGGCCTTCCGAATAACGCCGGCCCGGCATCATGCGGCCGGTGAACTCATCGATGATGACGACTTCGTCGTTGCGGACGATATAGTCCTTGTCGCGCTGGAAGAGCTTATGGGCCTTCAGCGCATTGTTGATGTGGTGGACGATCGCAACGTTTTCGATGTCGTAGAGCGCGTTGCCCTTCAGGAGGCCGGCCTGGCGGAGCAGGTTCTCCAGCTTCTCGGTGCCTTCTTCGGAGAAGTTAGCTGAGCGCTGCTTCTCGTCGATCTCGTAATCACTGGGGACGAGCATCGGAATGAAGGCGTCGATCGTATTGTAGAGTTCTGAACGGTCGTCGAGTGGGCCGGAGATGATCAGCGGCGTGCGCGCCTCGTCGACGAGGATCGAGTCCACTTCGTCGACGATCGCGAAGTTGTGGCCGCGCTGGACCATCTGGTTCTTTTCGTACTTCATATTATCGCGCAGATAATCGAAGCCGAGCTCGTTGTTGGTGGCATAGGTGATGTCGCAGGCATAGGCTGCGCGGCGCTCCTCGTCGGAGAGACCGTGGATGATGACGCCGGTGGTCATGCCGAGGAAGCCATAGATCCGGCCCATGGTCGCGGCGTCGCGCTGGGCGAGATAGTCGTTGACCGTGACGACGTGCACGCCCTTGCCGGAAAGCGCGTTCAGATAGACCGGCAGGGTGGCGACGAGGGTCTTGCCTTCACCGGTTTTCATTTCGGCGATCGCATTCGAGTGCAGGATCATGCCGCCGATCAGCTGTACGTCAAAAGGTCGCAGGCCGAGAACGCGGCGCGAAGCCTCGCGCACGACGGCAAAGGCGGGAATCAGGATGTCGTCGAGCGTCTTGCCTTCGGCCAGAAGAGCGCGGAACTCCGCGGTCTTTGCCGCGAGCTGCTCGTCCGTCAGAGCCTTCGTCTTCTCTTCGATGGAGTTGATCGCGGTGACGTTCGGCTGGAAGGACCGCACGCGGCGATCATTGGACGATCCAAATAACTTGCGGGCAATACCGCCAAAGCTGACCATGTGACTGGTCCTTTCTCAATATTCATCCGCGACGTTTCTTGTCCGCGGCCCAGCCGAAAATCAGGCGCACGCCTTGAAACGCCCGGAAACTGTTCTGGACGCGAGGTTGCGTGACAGATAAGAGGGGGGTCGAATGATGTCAACGGATTTGGCGGATACAGAAAGGCCACAATCCGGTGTTGATGGCTATTTTGAGCTGGAATAGGCGATGCTGACGCCGGCGATGAAACTGTGAAGGGTTATTTGATGTTGAGCACCAATAAATTCGCCCTGCTGGCGTTTGCAACTTTCGTTGCATTCCAGGCTCCGGCCCATGCAGAGGACGCCGTCGTCGCCAAGGTCGGCAATCTGGAGATCCACCAGTCGGAACTCGATCTTGCCGTCGCCAATCTCGATCCGCAGCTGGCGCAGCTTCCCGACGACCAGAAGAAGGTCGCAGCCCTTTCCGCCGCCATCGACGTCAAGCTCCTTGCCGCCGACGCCATCACCGAGAAGCTCGACCAGACCGATGAATTCAAGAAGCGCATGCAGTATCTTTCCGATCGCGAGCTGCACAACGCCTATTTCAAGAAGCATGTCGTCGACACCGTGACCCCTGACGAAATCAAGGCGCGCTACGACAAGGAAGTCGCAGCCCTGCCGAAGCAGGAGGAAGTCCACGCCCGCCATATCCTCGTCAAGACCGAGGACGAAGCCAAGGAGATCATCAAGCAGCTCGACGCCGGCAAGGATTTCGCCGAACTCGCCAAGGAAAAATCCACCGATCCGAACAAGTCGGAAGGCGGCGATCTCGGCTATTTCTCGCGCGGCCGCATGGTCAAGGAATTCGAGGACGCAGCCTTCGCGCTCGAGAAGGGCACCTATTCCAAGACCCCTGTGAAGACCGACTTCGGCTATCATGTCATCAAGGTCGAGGACAAGCGCGACGCTCCGCCGCCGCCTTTCGATCAGGTGCAGGATCAGGTTCGTCAGCTCGTCATGCGCGACAAGTATCTTGCGCTCCTCAACCAGGCCAAGACGTCCGCCAAGATCGAGATATCGGACGAGACGCTGCGCAAGGGTTATGATCAGGCCAACAAGCAGCCGGAACCGGGCAGTGAGCCCGCCCAGCCGGCGCCGCAGCAGTAATATTCGCATCGGGCCCGGTTCTTCCGGGCCCTTCACTATGTTGTCGCATTTCCAGACAGCGATCCGGCTCTAACGCCGCCTGGAAATGCTCATTGGCAGGTTTCATCATGTCCGGTTCCGTCTCTCCGCTTGCTCCGAAATCCTTTGTCGCCATGCCGCCGTTGCGCGGCGTGCGCATGGCGACGGCTTCCGCCGGTATCAAGTACAAGAACCGCACCGACGTGCTGATGATGGTCTTCGACAAGCCGGCCGCCGTCGCAGGGGTCTTTACCCGCTCCAAGTGCCCGTCGGCGCCGGTCGATTTCTGCCGCGCCAACTTGCCGCATGGCAGCGCCCGCGCCGTCGTCGTCAATTCCGGCAATGCCAATGCCTTTACCGGCATGAAGGGCCGCCAGGCGACCGCGCTGACGGCGAAATCGGCCGCGGCGGCCGTCGGCTGCGGTGAGAACGAGGTCTATCTGGCCTCTACCGGCGTCATCGGCGAACCGCTCGACGCCAGCAAATTCTCAGGTGTCCTGGACCGGATGCAGGCCGAGGCCACGGGCGACTTCTGGTTCGAAGCCGCCAAGGCGATCATGACGACGGATACGTATCCGAAGGTTTCGACCCGCAGCGCCGAGATCGGCGGCGTTGCCGTGACGATCAACGGCATCGCCAAGGGCGCAGGCATGATTGCCCCCGACATGGCGACGATGCTCTCCTTCGTTGTGACCGATGCCGACATCGCGCCGGCCGCGCTGCAGGCGCTGCTATCCGATGGCGTCGGCCCGACCTTCAATTCGATGACCGTCGACAGCGACACCTCCACCTCCGACACGCTGATGCTGTTTGCGACGGGTGCGGCGGCCGAGGACGGCCAAGCGCATATCGAACGCGCCGACGATCCCCGCCTTGCCGCCTTTCGCGCCGCTCTCAACGAAGTGCTGAAGGATCTGTCGCTGCAGGTGGTGCGTGACGGCGAGGGCGCCACCAAGATGCTCGAAATCACCGTGTCGGGTGCCGAGAGCGATGCCGCCGCCAAACGTATCGCCCTGTCGATCGCCAATTCGCCGCTGGTCAAGACGGCGGCCGCCGGCGAAGACGCCAATTGGGGCCGGATCGTCATGGCCGTCGGCAAGTCCGGCGAGATGGCCGACCGCGACCGGCTCGCCATCTGGTTCGGTGACGTCAGGGTCGCCGTCAATGGCGAGCGTGATCCCGATTATTCCGAGGAAGCCGCCTCGAATGTGATGAAGGCGCAGGATATCCCCGTTAAAGTCGATATCGGCCTCGGCACTGGTTCGGCAACCGTCTGGACCTGCGACCTCACCAAGGAATATGTTGCGATCAATGGCGACTATCGGAGCTGATCGTTCGTTGGAGCAGGCATCTATTTCCTCGCAGAATTTGCCGCTGGTCCGCAGGCTGGAGGCTGTCGGTTTTCGTGCCTGGCCGGCGGCATCCGTGCAATATGACGGCAGTTGGCAGGTCCGGTTGACGGCCGGCCACCCGTCCAATCGGCTGAACTCCATCGTGCCGCTCGATCCCTCGGACCATCGCGACGTCGAGATCCGCCTGGAAAAGGCGAGCCGCAAGTTCGAGGCCTATGGCCGCGCCGCCGTCGTCCGGCAGACGCCGCTCGCTTCGCCTGTCTTGATCGAGCTTCTCAGCGCGCAGAACTGGACGCGGTTCGACGAAACGGTGGTGATGACCTGCGATCTCATCGAGGCTGCGCTGCCGGATACGCTCGATCATCTGCCGACCCATGACGTCGGCCGTTTCGTCGACGCCAATCTGACGGTCGAGAGGGCGCCGCTGAGCTTGAAGCCGGCGCTTGCCGAAATCATTTCCGCGATCAAGCCGCCGTCGGGCCTTTTCATGATCGAAAATGCGGTAGAGGGACCTCTTGCGACCGTGCTCTGCGTTCAGGACAACGACCTTGCCGGTATCATGTCGCTTTCGGTCTGCGAAACGCGGCGGCGCGAAGGACTAGGCACCGAAATCCTGACTTCGGCGCTGCGCTGGGCCCGCATGCGCAGTGCCCGATCGGCTTGGCTGCAGGTAAAGCTTTCCAATCGCCCGGCGATCGCACTCTATGAGCGCCTCGGTTTTCGCGACGCCTATCATTATTGTTATTGGCAGCGGGAGACGCGATGAGCGAGGCAGGCCGGAAGATATTGCTGGTCGCCGCCTGCGCGCTGATCGATGCCGACGGGCGTATTCTATTGGCACAGCGTCCCGAGGGAAAATCGCTGGCCGGGCTTTGGGAGTTTCCCGGCGGCAAGGTCGAGCCCGGCGAGACGCCGGAGGAGACGCTGGTTCGCGAGCTCGAGGAAGAGCTCGGCATCAAGACGAAGATCGCCTGCCTCGCGCCGCTGACTTTTGCCAGCCATTCCTACGAGACGTTCCATCTGCTGATGCCGCTCTATATCTGCCGGCGCTATGAAGGCATTGCACAGGGCCGCGAGGGGCAGGCGCTGAAATGGGTGCGTGCGGGGGCTCTTCGGGATTACCCGATGCCGCCGGCCGACGAGCCGCTCATCCCGATGCTGCAGGATTTGCTTTAAAGCGCCTCTCGTTGAGCTTGGTCCGTGCGACCCGCCGGCGATTTTTGTTTTGTCGATGTGTCATTATTCTGCAGTCGCCGGACTTTTCCAGGCGCAATGCATTAGCGTTTGCTGATTATTATTGCGCCGTGCTGTTTTCGGCTGTGGATATTAATGGATCGTTTAACACCTTCTGCCAAAGATCGGCCTCAATCAAGCATCTGGCGTGCGTATTTAAAAGGCTTGACCTCATGGACGATGATTTCTGGAAAGCTGTCCGGGAAAAGGAACGGGCTTCGTCTGCCTCGCGCAGGACGGGTGCGCTCAATATCGCCCTTCTCTTTGGCACGGCGGTGGTCGCGCTGACGCTGATCCTGACGCCAATGCTGGCGGATTCTTCGAAGAAAAGCGTCTTTGCAAGCGCTCCGGTGGATTTCGATACGATAACCACCGGATCGATCCCGAACAATGAAAGCGGCAAGCGTTATACGATTCGCCGAAGCGTCCTTCAGGATACGCCCGGGTCGGTCTGCGTCGTCCAGGGATATGGCGTCGGCGCCGGTTGTTGAAAATGCCGGCCATCGCCCGATGGCCTGTATTAATCATTGCAGTCGATTCACGCAGAGGGCTGGGTAATGCGTCTTTTGAAAGCATTTTTTGCGGACGGCACGGGTGCAACGGCGGTCGAATACGGCCTGATCGCCGCCCTCATCTGCACAGCGCTCGTCTCGGGTCTCGGCTTTTTCACCGGCAGCCTGCAGAATGTCTTCAGCCTTCTCAGCAACAACATAACCGTCAATTGAAGAGGCGACCGTCTAGATTGACGAACTGCAGCACGATGGGCTGCGAAAACCGCTGACACTTTTCGATATTATGCCCATGTCGCCCGGAAGTGTGCAGCGGTTCCGGGACAACGACATGCATAAAAACAAAGGGCTTTATTGCCTGAGCTTGTGCTCGTCCACTTTCAGCGCATCGGCAAGGCGTGCCTTGGCCGAACCCGGCCGGAGCGGCTTCTGCTGGCTCTCGTGAGCCGCCCATCCGGACACATAGATGATCGAAAAGGTCGCGCGAATCCGTCCGTCAGGGTCGGAATAGCGCTCGGCATAGATCTCTGCCGCCCGCAGGAAGAAGGCGCGCGTTAGCGGCATGCGGCCGCGGGCTGCGAGCGGATTGCTCATGCCCATGGCTCGGAGATCGCGCATCAGCGGAAAGAGAGAATCATATCGTACTGTATAGGTCTCAGCGTCGATCACCGGCAGGGTGAAGCCGGCGCGCTGCATGAGACTGCCGACATCGCGCACATCGGCGAAGGGGATGACGCGCGGGCTGGCGCCGCCGGTCATTTCAACCTCGGCGGTCAAGAGGGCGTCGCGCAGTTCCTGCAGCGTGCCGGCGCCGGGAATAGCCGCCAGGAACAGGCCGTCCGGTTTCAAGGCACGGCGAATCTGGATGAAAACGCCCGGCGTGTCGTTGGTCAGATGCAGGCTGAGCGGCGCAAGGACGAGATTGGTCGATTGCGGCTCGAGCGGCACATCTTCGAAAGGCGCTTCGATCAGGGTTTCGCCTCGGCCCGCATAGGCCTTTTCGCTCTCGACGCGGATCATCGTGCCGATCTTGCCCGTCGCCATTGCCGCACGGGCCGCTGCACCGGTCGTACCATGCAATTCGACGGCGGTTTCGAAACGCCGCTCGACGACCGCCAGCCTCTCGGCCATTTCCTCTGCCGCGATGTCCAGCAGGAAGGCGGCTTTCAGGTCGTTGTTGGCAAGCGCGCGATGGCGATGTGCGGCGATCAGGTCTCTGTCGAAGATCGTTTCCATGGCGATGTCCATAGTCCCGCCTCGCTGAAGCAGCAAGGCGATTTTCCTTTGAATGAGAACCGGCTACTCTGGGCGGCATGGCACCGATCGATTTCGAGAGACCGGCGGAGTTCCTGCGGACGCAGTTCTTGCGGCCGTTTTCGGCACTTGTCGATTTTCTCTATCCGCCGACTTGTTCCGTCTGCGGTGTTTCCGCCGGCGGCCATCGCGGTTTGTGCGCAAAATGCTGGTCCGGCATCCGCTTCATCGAACGGCCCTATTGCGAGGTGCTCGGCATTCCCTTCTCGCACGATCTCGGCGCCGGCATTCTCAGCGCTGAGGCAATCGCCAATCCGCCGCCTTTCGACCGGTTGCGGTCCGCGGCGACCCACGACCATGCGGTCCGCGACCTCGTGCATGGGCTCAAATATCGCGATCGCACCGATCTGGCGCCGATGATGGCCGGCTGGATGCTGCGCGCCTCCGATGGGACGGTCGAAAGCTGCGATGCGCTGATTCCCGTTCCGCTGCACCGCACCCGCATGCTGACCCGCAAGTTCAACCAGGCTGCCGAACTTGCCCGCCATATGGCAAGGCTTTCCGGCAAGCCGCTGCTTGCCGCCACGCTTGTGCGCGTCAAGCGCACCAGCCAGCAGGTTGGCCTCGGCGCCAAAGCGCGCGAGGACAATGTCAGGGGCGCTTTCGCGATTGCCAAGGGCCGCGAAAACGACATTTTCGGCAAACGCGTCGTCCTTGTCGACGACGTTTATACGACAGGGGCGACGGTTGCCGCCGCAAGCCGGACGCTGCGCAAGGCGGGTGCGGCCGAGATCACGGTTTTGACCTTTGCAAGGGCTCTCTCCGAGCCTATATGACAGAAATACCCGGCATTCCGTCTGGAGATATCATGGTACCCGTCACGATCTATACACGGCAGTTCTGCGGCTATTGCAGCCGCGCCAAGTCCCTTCTTGAAGAAAAGGGCGTCGACTACGTCGAGCACGACGCAACCTATTCCCCGGACCTTCGCCAGGAGATGATCGGCAAGTCGAACGGGCGGACCACCTTCCCGCAGATATTCATCGGCGCCGAACATGTCGGCGGCTGCGACGATCTCTTTGCGCTCGACCGCGCCGGCAAGCTCGATCCGATGCTGGCGGCCTGAGGACGAACCGATGAGTTTCAAGGCTGCCGCCATCCAGATGTGCTCCGGGGTCGATCCGGTCAAGAATGCCGCCGCCATGGCGCGGCTGGTGCGCGAGGCTGCCGCCCAGGGCGCGACCTATGTGCAGACGCCCGAAATGACCGGCATGCTGCAGCGCGACCGCGCCGCGGCGCGCGCCGTGCTTGCCGACGAGGCGCATGACATTATCGTCAAGACCGGCTCCGAGCTTGCCAGGGAGTTCGGCATTCACATGCATGTCGGCTCGACGGCGATCGCGCTTTCCGACGGCAAGATCGCCAATCGCGGTTTCCTGTTTGATCCGGACGGCAGGATCCTCAATCGCTACGACAAGATCCATATGTTCGATGTTGACCTCGACAATGGCGAGAGCTGGCGTGAAAGTGCGGCCTATACGGCCGGCTCGGAGGCGCGCGTCCTGTCGCTGCCCTTTGCAGAAATGGGTTTTGCCATCTGCTACGACGTGCGCTTTCCCGCCCTCTTCCGCGCCCAGGCGATTGCCGGAGCCGAAGTGATGACGGTTCCGGCCGCCTTTACCCGGCAGACGGGCGAAGCGCATTGGGAGATCCTGCTGCGC
Organism: Rhizobium sophoriradicis; assembly: GCF_003939025.1. Taxonomy (GTDB): domain Bacteria; phylum Pseudomonadota; class Alphaproteobacteria; order Rhizobiales; family Rhizobiaceae; genus Rhizobium; species Rhizobium sophoriradicis. The sequence goes on along the minus strand of NZ_RQIH01000005.1, from coordinate 13,803 downwards.
GCCCGCGCGATCGAGAACGGTGTCTTCGTGATCGCCGCGGCGCAGGCCGGCCGGCACGAGGATGGGCGCGAGACCTTTGGTCATTCGATGATCATCGATCCCTGGGGCACGGTGCTGGCCTCGGCCGGCGCCACTGGAGAGGCGGTCATTCTGGCCGAGATCGATCCCGGCGCGGTCAAGGCTGCACATGACAAGATCCCGAACCTGAGGAACGGCCGGGAATTCTCGGTCGAAAGGATTGCGGGGGCAGTCGCAGGAGGCGTCGCCGCTTGATCCGCTATTCCCTCACCTGCGACAATGCCCATGAATTCGAAGGCTGGTTTTCAGAAAGCGCCGAATTCGACCGTCAGGTCGCGACCGGTTTCCTAACCTGCCCGGTCTGCCATTCCGCCGCCGTCTCCAAGCTGCTGATGGCGCCTTCCGTGTCGACCGCGCGCAAGAAGGACGAGAGGCAGACGCTGGCGATGGATGCGATGCGGCAGGAGGCCCTGCAGAAACTGAAAGAGGCGGTCGCCGCCGTTAAAGCCAACTCCGAGGATGTCGGCACGAAGTTTCCCGAGGAGGCCCGCAAGATCCATTACGGCGAGGCTGATGCCCGTGGCATCATCGGCCAGGCGACTCTCGACGAGGCGCAAGCGCTCGTCGAAGAAGGCATCGAGATCGCTGCTATTCCGGTTCTGCCGGAGGATGTGCACTGATAGTCAGTCTGCGCGGCTGGCCCGAAATGTAGCCGGCTTATGAATGCCGGATCATGCCGGCCGTTTCGCCAGCAGCATATAGTTCACGTCCATATCTCTCGACAGGTTCCACTGGTTCGACAGCGGATTGAAGAAGACGCCCGCGCGGTCGGTGATTTCGAGGCCGCTTGCGGCAAGCGGCCTTTCCAGCTCTTCCGGACGCACGAGCTTTTCATATTGATGGGTGCCGCGCGGCAGCCAGCGCAGGATGTTCTCGGCGGCGAAGATGGCAAGCGCTGCCGCCTTCATCGTGCGGTTGATGGTGGCAACGAAGATCAGGCCGCCGGGGCGGACCATCTTCGCGCAGGTCGTCATGAAGAACTCGACGTCGGCGACGTGTTCCACCACTTCCATGTTCAGGACGATATCGAAGGTTTCGCCGGCCCCGGCGAGTTCCTCGGCGGTGACGGCGCGGTAGTCGACCGAGACGCCGGATGCCTTCGCATGGGTCGAGGCGATGCCGATATTCTTTTCGGACGGATCGGCGCCGACGACGGAGGCGCCCATGCGGGCGACCGGTTCGGACAACAGGCCGCCGCCGCAGCCGATATCGAGGACGCGCAGACCCCCGAGCGGCCGGGGGCTTTTCGGATCGCGGCCGAAATTCTCGCAGGCCTTGTCTCTTATATAGGCAAGCCGAACGGGATTGAATTTGTGCAGCGGTTTGAACTTGCCGGTCGGGCTCCACCATTCCGCCGCCATCGCCGAGAAGCGGTCCACTTCGCCCTGGTCGATCGTGCTTCTGGCGCCTTCCGTCATCGTCCACTCCTTGCGTTCGTCAGATGTGAAGTCGGATGATCACGGGCATAAGTCAAGGGGCGCGAAGCAGGCGACCTGGCAGGCGTGGAGCAGCCCGGCAACTGCTTTTATCGCGCGCGCTTGCCTCCCCCGGCCAAACTCGCTAAGAGACGCCGCAACTTGGGGCCTTTGGGGGCCTGGGCTTTAGAGCGGTTCCAGAATTCGTGGTCCCGGCTCTCTCGCCAACCGGTCACCCCTGGGCTTTCGTGATGCCGGGTCCGGTTTTCCGCTCGCCCGGCGCCAGTCGTGGTAGAGGCATATGGCACGCATCGTAATGAAATTCGGCGGCACGTCCGTCGCTGACCTGGACCGCATCAAGAACGTTGCCCGCCATGTGAAACGTGAAGTCGAGGCTGGCCACGAGGTGGCGGTGGTCGTTTCGGCCATGTCCGGCAAGACCAATGAGCTGGTCGGCTGGGTGCAGGGCACGCCGAAGGTGATCGGCGCCAACTCCCCGTTTTACGATGCGCGGGAATATGATGCGGTCGTTGCCTCCGGCGAGCAGGTGACCTCGGGGCTGCTGGCCATCGCGCTGCAGGCGATGGATATCAACGCGCGCTCCTGGCAGGGTTGGCAGATCCCGATCCGCACCGACAATGCCCATGGTGCGGCGCGCATCCTGGAGATCGACGGTTCCGACATCATCAAGCGCATGGGCGAGGGGCAGGTTGCCGTCATTGCCGGTTTCCAGGGATTGGGACCCGACAACCGCATCGCGACGCTCGGGCGCGGCGGATCGGATACTTCGGCCGTCGCCATCGCGGCCGCTGTCAAAGCGGATCGCTGCGATATCTATACCGATGTCGACGGCGTCTACACGACCGATCCGCGCATCGTGCCGCAGGCGCGCAGGTTGAAGAAGATCGCTTTCGAAGAAATGCTCGAGATGGCCTCGCTCGGCGCCAAGGTGCTGCAGGTGCGCTCGGTCGAGCTTGCCATGGTGCACAAGGTGCGTACCTTCGTGCGCTCGTCTTTCGAAGATCCCGATGCTCCGGGCATGGGCGATCTGTTGAACCCGCCCGGAACGCTGATTTGTGACGAGGATGAAATCGTGGAACAGGAAGTAGTCACCGGCATCGCCTATGCCAAGGATGAGGCTCAGATCTCGCTTCGCCGTCTTGCCGACCGGCCGGGCGTCTCCGCCGCGATCTTCGGGCCGCTTGCCGAATCCCATATCAATGTCGACATGATCGTCCAGAATATTTCCGAGGACGGATCGAAGACCGATATGACCTTCACCGTACCGTCGGGCGACGTCGAGAAGGCGATCAAGGTGCTCGGCGACCATAAGGAGAAGATCGGCTACGACGTCGTGCAGAACGAATCGGGGCTGGTGAAAGTCTCGGTGATCGGTATCGGCATGCGCAGCCATGCCGGCGTGGCAGCGACCGCGTTTCGTGCACTTGCCGAAAAAGGCATCAACATCAAGGCGATCACCACCTCCGAGATCAAGATTTCCATCCTGATCGACGGTCCCTATGCAGAACTCGCTGTCAGGACTTTGCATTCCTGCTACGGTCTGGATAAGAATTGATTCCCAGCGGGCGGCCTGCTCCTTCAGGTTGAGGAGACGAAGGCAGGCCGGCCGGGACAGAGTGCGTTGTTTCGGGAGCTTGAGACGTCATGAGAGACCTTTCCGGCGGTCCGCGCGTGCTGCTCAGGCGGCTGCGCGAGTTGATGGCAGAGCCGCTGGAGCCGCAGGATCGTCTTGACCGGATCGTCCGCCAGATCGCCGGCAACATGGTGGCGGAAGTCTGCTCCGTCTATGTGCTGCGCGCCGACGGCGTGCTCGAACTCTATGCGACCGAAGGCCTCAACCGCGAAGCCGTGCACCTGGCGCAGCTGAAGATGGGCCAGGGCCTCGTCGGCACGATCGCCGCCTCAGCCCAGCCGCTGAACCTTTCCGACGCGCAGTCGCACCCGGCGTTCCGCTACCTGCCGGAGACGGGTGAAGAAATCTACCATTCCTTCCTTGGCGTGCCGATCTTGAGGACCGGGCGGTCGCTCGGCGTTCTCGTCGTGCAGAATAAGGCGAGCCGCAACTATCGCGAAGAAGAGGTGGAAGCGCTCGAGACGACGGCAATGGTGCTTGCCGAGATGATCGCCACCGGCGAGCTCAAGAAGATCACCAAGCCGGGCCTCGAACTCGACCTGACGCGCTCGGTGACCGTCGACGGCGACACCTATAATGACGGTATCGGCCTCGGCTACGTCGTGCTGCACGAGCCGCGCATTGTCGTCACCAACCTTTTGAACGAGGATGCGGAGAAAGAGATCCGGCGGCTGGCGGAAGCCATGGGCTCGCTCAGGATCTCGATCGACGACATGCTGTCGCGTCGCGACGTCTCGATGGAAGGCGAACATCGCGAGGTGCTCGAAACCTACCGCATGTTCGCCCATGACCAGGGCTGGGTACGCAAGCTCGAGGAGGCGATCCGCAACGGCCTGACGGCGGAAGCGGCGGTCGAGAAGGTGCAGAGCGACACCAAAGCGCGGATGATGCGCTTGACCGACCCCTATCTGCGCGAGCGCATGCATGATTTCGAGGATCTGGCAAATCGCCTGCTCAGACAGTTGACCGGTTATACCGGCCGGACGACGGCCGAAGGTTTCCCCAGCGACGCGGTCATCCTGGCGCGTGCCATGGGGGCGGCGGAACTGCTCGATTATCCCAGAGCCAATGTGCGCGGGCTGGTGCTGGAGGAAGGGGCGGTGACGAGCCATGTGGTGATCGTCGCGCGTGCCATGGGCATTCCTGTTATCGGTCAGGCGGCGGGCGTCGTGGCGCTCGCCGAGAACGGCGATGCCGTGATCATCGACGCCGACGAGGGGCATGTGCATCTGCGGCCGATGGCCGATCATCGCCGTTCCTATGAGGAAAAGGTCCGCTTCCGCGCCAGACGGCAGGAGCAGTTCCGGGCCCTGCGCGCCATCGAGCCGGTCACCAAAGACGGCAAGCGGATCTCGTTGATGATGAATGCCGGCCTGCTGGTCGATCTGCCGCAGCTGTCGGAATCGGGTGCAGAGGGCATCGGTCTCTTCCGCACCGAGCTGCAATTCATGATCGCCTCCACCATGCCGAAGGCGGACGAGCAGGAGCAGTTCTACCGCAATGTGATCAAACAGGCGGCCGGCCGCGTCGTCACCTTCCGTACGCTCGATATCGGAGGCGACAAGGTCGTACCCTATTTCCGCGGCCACGAGGAGGAAAACCCGGCACTCGGCTGGCGCGCCATTCGGCTGTCGCTCGACCGGCCGGGACTGCTGCGCACGCAGCTGCGTGCCCTGTTGAAGGCGTCGGCCGACACCGAGCTGAAGCTGATGGTGCCGATGGTAACCGAGGTTTCCGAGCTGAGGATGGTGCGCGAGCTCCTGCAGAAGGAAGTGCAGCATCTCTCGCGCTTCGGCCACGGGCTGCCGCGCAAGCTGCAATTCGGCGCGATGCTAGAGGTGCCGGCGCTGCTCTGGCAGCTCGACGAGCTGATGGAGGCGGTCGATTTCGTTTCGGTCGGTTCGAATGACCTGTTCCAGTTCGCGATGGCCGTCGACCGCGGCAATGCGCGTGTGTCGGACCGCTTCGATCCGCTGGGCAAGCCGTTCTTGCGCATCCTGCGCGACATCGTGCGTGGGGCGGACCGGAACAAGACGCCGGTAACGCTTTGCGGCGAACTTGCCGGCAAGCCGCTTTCGGCAATGGCGCTGCTCGGCATAGGCTTCCGCTCGATTTCGATGTCGCCGGCCTCGATCGGGCCAGTGAAAGCGATGCTGCTCGGGCTCGATGTCGGCGCGCTGGCGAAGGCGATGGATGAAGTGCTGGACGACAACACCGCCATGGTGCCGATGCGCGAGGTGCTTGCCCGCTTCGCCGAGAGCCACAATATTCCCCTTTAGGCATATACGAAGAAGAATCGGAGTGAAGGGTGGCGAAGCTTCCCGTGGAAAAGATGCGCGAGCTGGAACGCCGTTTCGACGAGATCGAAGCGCGTATGTCGGCAGGCCCGGCCGCCGACGTCTACGTCAAGCTCGCATCCGAATATTCCGAGCTGCAGCCTGTCGTCACGAAGATCCGCGCCTATGAGAAGGCGGTCGCCGAGCTTGCCGACCTCGACACGCTGCTCGAGGACAAATCGGTGGATCGCGAGATGCGCGATCTTGCCGAACTCGAGCTGCCCGAGGTGAAGGAGCGGATCGAGGCGCTGGAGCAGGAAATGCAGATCCTCCTTCTGCCGAAGGATGCGGCGGACGAAAAAAGCGCGATCCTGGAAATCCGCGCCGGTACCGGCGGCTCTGAAGCAGCCCTTTTCGCCGGCGATCTCTTTCGCATGTATGAGCGTTTCGCTTCGGAAAAGGGCTGGAAGGTGGAGGTGCTCTCGGCAAGCGAGGGAGAAGCCGGCGGCTACAAGGAAATCATCGCGACGATCACCGGGCGCGGCGTCTTTGCCAAGCTGAAATTCGAATCCGGCGTACACCGCGTGCAGCGTGTGCCGGAAACCGAGGCGGGCGGGCGCATCCATACCTCGGCCGCGACGGTGGCGGTGCTGCCGGAGGCAGAGGAGATCGACATCGAAATCCGGCCGGAAGATATCCGCATCGACACAATGCGCTCCTCCGGCGCCGGCGGCCAGCACGTCAATACGACGGACTCGGCAGTGCGCATCACCCATCTGCCGAGCGGCATCGTCGTCACCAGCTCGGAAAAATCGCAGCATCAGAACCGCGCCAAGGCGATGCAGGTGCTGCGTTCCAGGCTCTACGATGCCGAGCGGCAACGGGCCGACAGCGAACGCTCCGCCGATCGCAAGAGCCAGGTCGGCTCGGGCGATCGCTCGGAACGTATCCGTACCTATAATTTCCCGCAGGGGCGGGTGACGGACCATCGCATCAATCTGACGCTCTATAAGCTCGACCGGATGATGGAGGGTGAGATCGAGGAGGTCGTCGATGCGCTGATGGCCGATTATCAGGCAAGCCAGCTGGCGCAGCTCGGCGAGCAGCTATGAGCGCGACGGTCGGCGATATGCTTGCCGAAGCGCGCCGCCGCTTCACGGAGGCAGGCATCGTCGATCCGGCAACCGATGCGCGGCTGCTGGTCGCGGGCCTTTTGAAACAGTCGTCGACCGAACTGTTGACGCGATCGGCCGAGAAACTTTCTCCTGACCAGCTCGTGATGATTTCCAAGGCGATGGAACGGCGGCTCGACCATGAGCCGGTGCACCGCATTCTTGGCGAGCGGGAATTTTACGGTCTGCCGCTTCAGCTATCGGCAGAAACGCTGGAGCCGCGCCCGGATACGGAAATCCTGGTCGATACGGTGCTTGCCTATCTCAAGGACCTTGCAAAGGTGCACGGCCATCTCCATATTCTTGATATCGGAACCGGGACCGGGGCGATATGCCTTGCGCTTTTGAGCGAGTGTCCTGAGGCGTCAGGTATCGGTAGCGACATATCGGCGGATGCCCTTGGAACGGCAAGATCAAACGCGGAAAGAAACGGATTGCAGGATCGCTTTCAGGCCGTACAGTCGAGATGGTTCGAGGACATCCAGGGCTCCTTTCACGCGATTGTCTCAAATCCGCCCTATATTGCCTCCAATGTCATTCACGATCTCGCTCCCGAAGTGACGAAATTTGATCCGGTTGCGGCTCTGGATGGCGGCCCGGATGGGCTTGACGCCTACCATGCCATAGCCAAGGATGCGGCAAGGTTCATGAGGCCCGATGGGGTTCTCGGACTGGAAATCGGCTACGATCAGCGAAACGATGTGACGGCGATCTTCGAAGCGAAAGGCTTCAGCTGCCTCAAATCCGTGAAAGATTATGGTCAGAACGACAGGGCGCTCATTTTCGCGCTCGCGTAAAAGGCGATAATAGCGGCATCGGACGGGACATTATTGTTATTGCGAAGAAAAGGCTTGGATTTCCCAGGGAAGCAATATAGGTTGCGGACACGTGTTGGGCAGAGAGGAATGAACGAGATTCGTTCGGTACTTGGTTTGCCTCGGGGGTCCGCTCTTTTAAACGAGAGTTTCAACGGTTGAACACGACCCAACGCGTGAATCAGTCAAACTGACTTGAGAACCAAGCGGCAGGTCGGCGCAGAGGCGCAGTATGCTCGCGGCACAAAGGTCCTGACCCGGTTTTCCGGTCATGGCGGTTGGTGCCATGTATCCATCACAAACAGAGAATTCAGGTGAACGATCTATGAGGCCAGGACAGCAAAACAAGCGCGGTCGAGGGCGTGGTAACAACAATAACAATGGCGGCGGTGGAAATAACAATAACAACAATTTCAACCGCAAGGGCGGCAATCCGCTGACCCGGACCTATGACAGCTCCGGCCCCGACGTGAAAATTCGCGGTACTGCCCAGCATATTGCCGAGAAATACGCGCAACTTGCCCGTGACGCCCAGAGCTCCGGCGACCGCGTGATGGCCGAGAACTATCTTCAGCACGCCGAACATTACAATCGGATCATCGCCAGCGCCCAGGCGCAGATGCAGGAGCGTTTCCAGCGCGACGATCGCGGCGAATACAATGACCGTGACGCGGCGGATCGCGACGGCGACGATATTGATAACAACGACAATGACGGCGATGATGTCGTTATCGTTCAGCCGCCGCAGAGCAGGCAGCCGCAGGCACAGCCGCAGCCGGCTCCCGCTCCGGCACCTCAGCCCGAGGTCATCGATGGAACCGGTCCGCAGCCGGAGATCGAAGGCATTCCCGCCGAGGTCGCCATGGATGAGGAAGGTTCCGCCGGCCAGCCGCGCGAACGCCAGCCTCGCCGCCGCAGCGCCGGCAACCGTCCCCGTCGCCCGCGTCGTGGCGCAGAAGGCGATGCAGCCTCGGAAGGGGAGGGCGCTTCCGCAGAGGCGCCTGTTCTGGCCGACGCCACATCGGAGTGAGGGATTTCGTCTCTCCTTCGGGAAGAGGCGGGACGTTCATCATCTGCTCGGATTTGCTTGAAAATCCCCGGCCCAGTGCCGGGGTTTTTCATTTTACGGGCTCTTTAAACTCTTGGAACAGGCTACCATATTCCCCTCGAACTGCTTTGCCCAAATCGACAGACGGGCAAGCGCGGCCTGCCTTTTCAGGGGGTCGATCTCAATCATCGGTCTGCGCCTCGTGAGGGCAGGACGATCCATGGAGGTGGAATATGAATATCGAGAAATATTCGGAGCGGGTGCGCGGTTTCATCCAATCGGCGCAGACCTATGCGCTGGCGCAGGGTCATCAGCAATTTTCGCCCGAGCACGTGCTGAAAGTCCTGCTTGACGATGATCAGGGCATGGCGGCGTCGCTGATCGAGCGCGCCGGCGGCGATCCCAAGGCTGCCCGCCTTGCCAATGACGCCGCCCTTGCCAAAATGCCAAAGATCTCAGGCGGCAACGGCAACATCTATCTGGCGCAGCCGCTTGCCAAGGTGCTTTCGACCGCCGAAGAGGCGGCGAAGAAGGCCGGCGACAGCTTCGTGACGGTGGAACGCCTGCTGCAGGCGCTGGCGATCGAATCCTCGGCGTCGACCTTTGCGACGCTGAAGAATGCCGGCGTCACGGCTCAGGGCCTGAACCAAGTCATTAACGATATCCGCAAGGGCCGGACGGCCGATTCTTCCAACGCCGAGCAGGGTTTCGATTCTCTGAAGAAATTCGCGCGTGATCTGACCGGCGAAGCTCGCGAGGGCAAGCTCGATCCGGTCATCGGCCGCGACGACGAGATCCGCCGCACCATCCAGGTCCTGTCCCGCCGCACCAAGAACAACCCGGTGCTGATCGGCGAGCCCGGCGTCGGTAAGACGGCGATCGTCGAAGGTTTGGCGCTGCGGATCGTCAACGGCGACGTACCGGAATCGCTGAAGGACAAGAAGCTGATGGCGCTCGACATGGGCGCCCTGATTGCCGGCGCGAAGTATCGCGGCGAATTCGAAGAGCGGCTGAAGGCCGTGCTCAACGAAGTGCAGGCGGAGAACGGTGAGATCATCCTGTTCATCGACGAGATGCACACGCTGGTCGGCGCTGGCAAGGCGGACGGGGCGATGGATGCCTCCAACCTGCTGAAGCCTGCGCTAGCCCGCGGCGAGCTGCACTGCGTCGGCGCGACCACGCTCGACGAATATCGCAAACATGTCGAGAAGGATCCAGCGCTTGCCCGCCGCTTCCAGCCCGTCGTCGTCGACGAGCCGACGGTCGAAGACACGATCTCGATCCTGCGCGGCCTGAAGGAAAAATACGAGCAGCATCACAAGGTGCGCATCGCCGATGCAGCACTTGTCGCCGCCGCGACGCTGTCCAACCGCTATATCACCGACCGCTTCCTGCCCGACAAGGCGATCGATCTGATGGATGAGGCGGCGGCGCGGCTGCGCATGCAGGTGGATTCCAAGCCGGAGGAGCTCGACGAGCTCGACCGCCGCATCATCCAGCTGAAGATCGAGCGCGAGGCGCTGAAGAAGGAAACCGACGTCGCTTCCGCCGATCGGCTGAAGCGGCTGGAGACCGAACTTACCAGTCTTGAAGAGGAAGCCGATGCGCTGACAGCCCGCTGGCAGGCGGAAAAGCAGAAGCTCGGCCTTGCCGCCGATCTCAAGAAGCAGCTCGACGATGCCCGCAACGAACTCGCGATTGCCCAACGCAAGGGTGAGTTTCAGCGCGCCGGCGAGCTGACCTATGGCGTCATTCCGGACCTTGAAAAGCAGCTCGTCGAAGCCGAGAAGCAGGATGGTGAGCGCGGCGCGATGGTTCAGGAGGTGGTGATCCCCGACAACATCGCTCATGTCGTTTCCCGCTGGACCGGCATCCCCGTCGACAAGATGCTGGAGGGCGAACGCGACAAGCTGCTTCGTATGGAAGACGAGCTGGGGAAATCGGTGATCGGCCAGGGTGATGCGGTTCAGGCCGTGTCGCGCGCGGTCCGCCGCGCCCGCGCCGGCCTGCAGGATCCGAACCGGCCGATCGGCTCGTTCATCTTCCTCGGCCCGACCGGCGTCGGCAAGACGGAGCTCACCAAAGCGCTCGCCCGCTTCCTGTTCGACGACGAAACGGCGATGGTGCGCATGGATATGTCGGAATATATGGAGAAACACTCCGTTGCCCGGCTGATCGGCGCCCCTCCCGGCTATGTCGGTTATGACGAAGGTGGAGCGCTGACGGAAGCGGTGCGCCGCAGGCCTTATCAGGTCGTGCTGTTCGATGAAATCGAGAAGGCGCATCCCGACGTCTTCAACATCCTGCTGCAGGTGCTGGACGACGGACGTCTGACCGACGGCCAGGGGCGGACGGTCGATTTCCGCAACACGATGATCATCATGACCTCGAACCTCGGCGCCGAATATCTGACGCAGCTCAAGGATGGTGACGACAGCGACACGGTTCGCGAACAGGTGATGGAGGTCGTGCGCGGGCATTTCCGGCCGGAATTTCTGAACCGTATCGACGAGATCATCCTCTTCCATCGCCTGAAGCGTGAGGAAATGGGCGCGATTGTCGATATCCAGCTGAAGCGGCTGGTGGCCCTGTTGTCGGAGCGCAAGATCGTCATCGATCTCGATGAGGACGCCCGCCACTGGCTGGCGAACAAGGGGTATGATCCGGTCTACGGCGCAAGGCCGCTGAAGCGGGTGATCCAGAAATTCGTGCAGGATCCGCTGGCCGAGCAGATTCTGTCCGGCCAGGTGCCGGATGGATCGACGGTGAAGGTGACAAACGGGTCGGACCGGCTGCAGTTCCGGTCACGGCAGACGGTCAGCGAAGCGGCATAGCCTGAGCTGTCAGAGGAATGAGAAATGGCGGCCTTGGCCGCCATTTTTTGTGGGTCGAGACGCCCCGGCAGTTCATCAGCCTGCCGGCTGCGGCGGCGATTACTTGCTCGCCACCTGATCCGGTGTCTGGTTGTTCAACAGCGTATCGATGCGCTTGCGCTCATCCTCGAACTTTGCCAGTGCCTCGCCCTGCAAGGATTTGCCGCCTGGCAGGCGAATGCGCAGGGGGTCGACCTTGGTGCCGTTGACGATCAGCTCGTAATGCAGATGCGGGCCGGTGGATTCGCCCGTCGTGCCAACCCAGCCGATCACCTGGCCCTGGCGGATCTTGGCGCCGGGCACGACGCCTTTGGCGATGGCGCTTTGGTGATTGTAGGAGGATTCATAACCGTTCGCATGGCGAATGATCGTCTGGTTGCCATAGCCGCCGGAATCCCACCCGGCCTTCTCGACCGTGCCGTTACCAGCAGCGATGATTGCTGTGCCGCGGGGTGCCGCCCAATCGACGCCGGTATGCATGCGGGCAAAACCGAGGATCGGGTGCCGGCGCATGCCGAAGCCGGATTTGAAGATGCCGTTCGGGACCGGGTTGCGCAGCAGGAACTGGCGGATGCTCTTGCCGTTCTCGTCGAAATAATCGACCGTGCCGTCCTCAGGATCCTGGAAGCGATAGAAGCGCGTCTGCGTATCGCCGAAACGGGCGTTGACGTAGAGAAGTTCGGAATCCGCAGTCGCCTGGCCGGCACTGTCGGCGACGGAGAAGAAGGCCTCGAGCGTATCCGTCGGTCGCAGCTGCGCCTGGAAATCGACATTGCTGGCGAGCAGCTTGATGATCAGCGCGGTCATATCCTTGGTCATGCCGTAGGAAAGGGCAGCGCGAAAGATGCCGTCATAAACGCGCGGCAGGTTCTGGCCGGGCGGCGGGGCGAAGGAATTGTCATCAAAAGCTGTGGCGATGGCATCCAGCATCGGCGGCTCGCTACCGGGCACATATTTGCCCTTGTCGTCGACGGCCACCGTGACGAGATGGCGGGTGCCGCGATAGACGCTCGCCCGGATGATCTTTGCCTGTTCACCTTTCTGGATGATGCCGATGCGCAGCACGTCGCCTTTTTCGAGGTCACTGGCTCCCAACTGCTCGGCGATGATGCCGGCAATGCCATCGGCATATTGCTGCGGATAACCGGAATCTGTCAGCGCCTTGGCGATTGGTGCGTCGACGCGCACCGGCAGGATGTCGTCGGCGAATTCTTCGGTCTGCGGCGTGATCGATTCCGGTGCCGAGACCGTCATGTTCTGCTCGAGCACGCGGGCGGAGAGACCGGCGGTCAGATCGACATCGGCATCCTCGTTGGAGAAACGACGCGGGTCGACGTAATAGAGCGCCGCGAGCTGCGTGTTGCCGTCGGTCAGCACGGAACCGTTGGAGCGGACATTCTCTTCGACCTCCTCCAGTGACAGGCCGGAGGCCATCTTCATACCGGTCTTGCCGGTCGGGAAGGCAATGGTTTTCAGGCTGACTTCGGATTCAACGTCGGAGCCATAAATCGCGCCGGTGCGGCTTTGCGGGGCAGGCTGCGGCTCGTCGGCGGAGAAGATCGCCAGGGGATCGAAGTCGGGATAGTCCTCTGTCGCGACATGGTTGGCGGCCAGCGTCATCTTCACATGCGCGAAGGGCTGGCGGCGCACGACCTCCTTTTCGCCGTCGTGGACGACGGTCGACACTTCCATGATCGCCCGGTCTGACGGTTTTGCGGCGATTGCGGGCGCGATCAGCCGGCCACCGCGGACGACGGTCGTATCCTCATGCGCCGCAGCGGCAGCACTCGCATAGGCTTCGGCAGGGATCGCCAGCTGCTGGCGGCCATCAAGCGCGGCAAACAGGGCCACTCCCATCAGAACGGAAGATGTAATGCCGGTGAGGAACGTGCCCGAGAGCCAGCGCAAGGAAACCTCGCGCTTGTCAGGCGCGCGCCTGCCGTCGGCCAGAAGCGGAGGCTCGTTGCCCAACGAGCGGATCATCATTTTCTCCGTCATCATGGCAGTCGGGTCCGCATCCTTACATTTGGCGTCTCTGGGAGCATTTCCTGGCCATCCTGGCTGGGGCGAAAGATGTGCATATTTTGGGCATGGAAGTCAAATCAGCCACGGAAAGGCAGTCTGCGCGCATTTGCCTGTGTGAATCATGTGTCTCTTAAGACCAGCAGATTGTGATCATGTCGGGGCGCGGGAGACGAAAGAGGCGTTCTTTCCCGGGAAAAGTCGAAGAATGTTCACTTCTCCTGCGCCGTGAGGCCGGTCGGAATCCGGGGAACGATCGCATCTGAGCGTAGGTCGAAATTTCGTCTGCAAAAACAACGCCATGCAAGAAAAATGATTTTTTTCGAAAAGCGCTGTTGACTTGGAAAAGGGGTTGGTTCTATAAGCCCACTCACTGAACGAGGGCGGCGGCGCTGCTGGCGACGAAGTCTCTCGCTCTAAAGAAACTCAAGCGGATTAGCGATTGCTGGT
>NZ_RQIH01000059.1 GCF_003939025.1 Rhizobium sophoriradicis | reverse complement strand
CAGTCGACCAATACGCTGAGCGATGTCTTCAGCTATACGATGCGTGACAGCGCCGGCGCCACGGCCACGGCAAACCTGACCATCACCATCCATGGCGCCAATGATGCGCCGGTGCTGGCCGTCCAGACGGCGGCCCAGAATGCCACCGTCGGCTCCGCCTTCTCCTTCACCCTGCCGACGACGACCTTCACCGATGTCGACAGCGGCGAGACGCTGACCTATTCGGCAACCGCCGCCGATGGTACGGCACTGCCGTCATGGCTGAGCTTCAACGCCTCGACGCGGACCTTCTCCGGCACGCCGACGACGTCAGGCACCTATGGCGTCAGGGTGACGGCGACCGATCTCGGCGGCCTTGCCGCCAACGAGACCTTCAACATCGCCGTGTCAACGCAAGGCAACACGCCGCCGACGGCGGTTGCCGATGCAGGTGATGCGACCGAGAAGGGCGGGGTGGCCAATGGTTCGGGAGGCGCGGTTGCCAGCGGCAATGTGCTGACCAACGACACCGATCCGAATGCCGGTGACACCAAGACCGTCACGGCGGTTGTCTTCGGTGCGACGTCGGGTACGCTCGGCTCGGCGCTGAACGGCACTTACGGCAGCCTCGTGCTCAATGCATCGGGCGCTTACAGCTATACGATCAACGAGAGCAATGCCGCCGTCCAGGCGCTGCGGCAGTCGACCAACACGCTGAGCGATGTCTTCAGCTATACGATGCGCGACAGTGGCGGCGCCACGGCCACGGCAAACCTGACCATCACCATCCATGGCGCCAATGATGCGCCGGTGCTGGCGGTGCAGACAGCGACCCAGAATGCCACGGTCGGCTCCGCCTTCTCCTTCACCCTGCCGACGACGACCTTCACCGATGTCGACAGCGGCGAGACGCTGACCTATTCGGCAACCGCCGCCGATGGCACGGCGCTGCCGTCATGGCTGAGCTTCAACGCCTCGACGCGGACCTTCTCCGGCACGCCGACGACGTCAGGCACCTATGGCGTCAGGGTGACGGCGACCGATCTCGGCGGCCTTGCCGCCAACGAGACCTTCAACATCGCCG
>NZ_RQIH01000058.1 GCF_003939025.1 Rhizobium sophoriradicis | reverse complement strand
CACGTGCCGAGTTCAGATCAACTTCGCCGCTGCAGCAGGTTGATCCATCGATCGAAGGCCGCAGCGGATTGTCGCTCGACCATACCGAATGGCTGGGCGACCAGCATATCCAGACGGATTATGAGCTGCTAATGCAGGACTTGCAGCGAAACGATCCGGATCTCGCCGCCAGGACGCGGCTTATCGATCCCCTGATAGCCCATTATCATCTGCGCCTGGGCGATGAGAGGACCGCGCTGAGCGCTTTCCAGCGCATCGTTAATGATCAGAATGGAAGAGATACAGCCGACTTCCTGTTCCTTCCAGTGAGCGATGCCAGTGCTTCGGATCCTGATCACCGGGGCACCCATTGGTCGCTGCTACTCGTTGACCGTCGCAACCGCGAGGGGCCGGCTGCCTATCACTATGACTCCTTCCGGGGCCAGAACAACGAGTTTGCAGCAATGCTCGCACAAAGGTTGGGTACCCGTCTGGAGCCCGTCCGCATGACCCAACAGCGCAACGACTATGATTGCGGAGTCTTCGTGGTTGACGGCACGCGGGCGCTCGTTAGACGACTGGCGCGAAGAGGCCGGCCAGCCGTGCTGCACCTCGACAACCTCGTCGCCGATCGGGAGCAACTCCAACGACGTCTGAGCACCGCGCCCAACGGTGATCGAGCGGGGGCTGCGGCGGCTGGACCGGAGTCCTCCACACAGATCGCCGATCCCGCAGAGTTTTGGCATGGAGTGACTCAATCAGGCCAGCTTCCCGATAGCTGGAATACAGCGCCCTTCCGGCAGGATTTGCCGTCAGCCGCCTATTCACCGGTGCAAAGCGTCAATCCGCCAGACGCACCATGGGAGCAAAGCTTGGGGGCATCGATCTTCGGCACCCCACAGTACACGCTGCCTGTGGACGACTTGGGAGAAGCTGTCCCTCCGAGCTGGCAACACCGCAATCAACCGGCACCGGCTGGCCTTCGGCTTGCAATGTCCTGGCTTGAGTTGCTGCCGAGCGCGGACAACCCCCAGACCAGCATCACTATCCATGGTGTGCCCTACACGGCCACTCTGGGGCCATCAGGCA
>NZ_RQIH01000057.1 GCF_003939025.1 Rhizobium sophoriradicis | reverse complement strand
AGACCAGCATCACTATCCATGGTGTGCCCTACACGGCCACTCTGGGGCCATCAGGCAGGGAGAACGACATTTACCTTTTCCAGCAATAGGGTGGAGATGGATCGAGCAATAGATGCCAGTCGTTCTTGAAAAAACACCCAAACCGTTGAGAGAGAATCCGTTTTTACGCGGCCACGTGCAGCGCGCCAACCCAGATGAGACGATCCCCAGTGCCCGGGGCAACATCGAATGTGCACGTCGCCAGTCTTCCTTCAAAACGTTGACGTTTGGGCATCCCAAGAGGCGACGGTGTCGCATCTGAAGTGTAGACAGATACGGATGCGGGAAGAGCCTCGGGGGCGAAGGAGGCTGGCGCGGTCGCTGAAGTGCTTAGTGCCGTCTATGACGGCCTATCCTTTGCGGGTTCTACTATGGCTTCAGGCCCGGACGAAACCCGCCCATGGCGCCGGATGCATTTCATACGGCGATCATGAACCAACGTGTGAGTTGGGTGCTCGATGCCGACCCCGTATCCTGCAACTATCAAACTATGCCTGCGGGCGGGTGCCGCGGTGGACCGACTTGTTCATCACGCAACGATCTTCGAAATGAACGTCGAAAGCTATCGACGACGTTCCGCCATGGGGGTCAAACGCCGGCGCGGCAGGCCAGCCTCATTCGCGACAATCAAAGGCACCGCACAGTTTGTCGCGCGCATTGCCTCGCCTGAACTGCTCCCTGAGAATGGGTTATTGCCTCATCTAAATTGCTCCCGCCGAATCAACCTCGGGAGCTGTGATGAGGAAGGTCAGCATGGCGACACGTGCGGAATTGGTGGCAGCGATCAGTTGTCGCTATGTGTTAGGCGGGCGGGCCGAGAAGGCGAGGATGTTAGACGAGTTCGTGGCGCTCACGGGCTTTCATCGCAAGCATGCGATGCGACTGCTGCGAGGAGAACGCAAACCGGCGAAGGGTGGTCCTCGGCCAGGGCGCCGGGTTTACGGCGACGACGTGCGGGCAGCGCTCGTCGTTGTTTGGGAGGCGTCGGATCGAATTTGCGGCAAGCGACTACACCGTAAGCGGCAAGCTGAGACCGTTCAGCGCGCGTAATTCCACGGCATGAGTGCATCGAGATCGCTGCTCGACCAGCCGTTGGCGATCCGCTCAAGTGTTTGGGTGAGCCAAGCCTGCGGGTCCACGTT
>NZ_RQIH01000056.1 GCF_003939025.1 Rhizobium sophoriradicis | reverse complement strand
GGACCGGGTTCCTTTTTCCACGCGGCTATCACGGGCGTCAGGAGCAGCAGCGAAAGCGCCGCGATGCCGACAACGCCGGCGTCAATTCCCGCTGTCAGAAAGCCATTATGAACATGCGAGAAGGTCAAGTATGGCCGCATGCTGTCTGGCAGTTCCGCCAAGACCGAGGCCATCCTGTTTTGCGGGCCGTAACCGGTCAACGGGTCCTTGCTGATTGCTGACAGTGCGCCTTTGTACAAAGCGACCCGTGCGCTGAGTGAGGTAATCTCGCCTTCACTGCGTTCAAGCGCTGCCATATTTTCCTGCAGCGCCTCGATGCGATGGATGATCTGGCCGCTGCCCAGCGCGATAAGTCCCGCAAACAACAAAGAGCCGGTGATGGCGAGACTGCGCAAACTCAGATGGAAGCTGTGTTTGCGAAAATACCAGAGAAAGATGACGAGATGGACGGGAATGGCCAGCCAGGCGGAACGCGTTCCGGAAAGCAGCACGCAGCCGAGGCCGGCGGCATATCCCAAGATCCCAATTCTTTGCTCGACGCTTTTGGGAGATTGAACGTTAAGAAGCGCAACGCCCCCGAAAAGAAGGCCTATGATTCCGAGGAGCGCTGCATTCGATGTCCCAGCCTCTGCTCTCTCCATCAGAAACATGATCTGCAGCAGGCTCATGATAAAGGTAACGATCATGCCGATCCCGGCGCCGAGGATAAACAGTGGCACGAGGCGGCCATCGGGCGATTGGCGCATTCGCGGCAATATCAGCCAAATCGAAAAAAAGGGCAGGAGCCGGAATATCCAGTCCGCCACTTCGGAGTAAGGCGGGTTGATGAAGATGCTGGCGATCATCACCAGCGGGTAGATCGTCATGCAGATGGCGACTGCCCGGTCTGATTTCGAAAAGTTCAGAGGAAAGCGGGCCGTCGCCAGCAAGTAGATGCCCGACAGCATCGACGCGAGGAGGATGAACCCGTTGAAATTGGGTGAAAGTCCGGGCAGGATTGCAAAGAGAAAAACCGCAATGCCGTTGGTTCGATCAAGCGTGCTTCCAGACCCGTCCCCGGGATGAAGTATCGCAATCACGAGTTGCCTGAAATAATTCACTTTGCTGATCCTGAGGTGTCATTGATCCAGCCTCGCTAAGGACCGATGTCACCGCTGTCAAGTTGTGGAAGCGGACCCCAACCCGCGCTTTTCT
>NZ_RQIH01000055.1 GCF_003939025.1 Rhizobium sophoriradicis | reverse complement strand
GGGGACTGTTGCAAAATGCTGAGAATATGATTCCGTTGTTTTTGAACGGAGATGATTTGGATGGCGGTGAAGCAGACGGGTCAATTCAGCTTTGTTGATGCGTTGTTGCCGCAGGCAGGCGGCAGCGGGCGTCTGGACCGCCTATGTGGTCTGGTGAAGTGGTATCGATTCGAGAAGCTGTTGCGGGGGCTGCGGGCCGAGGCGTCGGCCGGTCGGCCGGCCTATCCACCGCTGGTGATGTTCAAGGCGCTGCTGCTGCAGTCGCTGTACGGTCTTTCGGATGCGGAATTGGAAGAGGCCCTGTATGACCGGCTGTCGTTTCGCCGTTTTGCCGGGCTGAGCCTGGAGGCGGCCGTTCCCGACCACACGACGCTGTGTCGGTTCCGCAACCTTTTGACCGAAGCCGGTGTCTTGGAGAAGCTGTTTGGCGAACTCGACCGGCAATTGGACGCGGCCGGGCTCATCCTGCGGCGCGGCACGATGCTGGATGCGACGATCATCGAGACCGGCGCGGCGCGCCCACCCCGCGAGCGACTGCCCGGGCAGCAGGTGCCGGAACAGTCAGTGGACGACCAGCCGGCCGATAGGGATGGGGCCTCGCCGCTCAGGCTGAGCGATCCCGATGCCCGCTTCACGCGCCGCAAGGGCCGGCAGGGCTCGTCTTATGGCTACAAGGCCCATGTCGGCGTCGATCAGGACTCCGGCCTGATCCGCCGGGTGAAGACGACGCCGGCCAATGTCAACGACACGGTCTGCGCCGAGGCGCTGATCTGCGGCGACGAACGGGCGGTTTTGGCCGACAGCGCCTATCATACCCATGCTCGGGCCAAAGAGTTAAAGGCCAGAGGCATCAAGGCCCGACTGATGCGCCGGCCCAACAAACACCATAAGACATTGCCGCCCCGGCTGCAGCGCCTGAACACGCTGATCGCCAGGCGGCGGGCGGCCGTCGAGACGACCTTTGCTACATGGAAACGGCGCATGGGCCTGTCGCTCATCCGCTATCGCGGCCTGGCCAAGGCCGAAGCCCAGGTGTTGATGACCGCGATCGCCTTCAATATGCGCCGCTGGGTGACGCTGACCAGCTGACCCAAGGGGCGGACTCCGTCCAGCTGCCTGCCAAATCATCAAATTCAGCCACCATCACCCCGCCACACACCGAAGCGGGGCAAGCACAGATGACGGCAATCGCCTGACCCAAGCTGCAACGCCGGTTATGCAACAGTCCCC
>NZ_RQIH01000054.1 GCF_003939025.1 Rhizobium sophoriradicis | reverse complement strand
CACGCCCGGAATGGACTTGATGTTCGATTTGACGTCGCATTCGGAAAGGGCCTTCGGCTCATCGCCAGGCTCGTCGCGGCTCGTTGCGACGCTGAGGTGCTTCTTGCGGCGCTTCGCCGCCTTGTCTGGATATTGCGCTAACACTTCCGCAATGAGCTTTTCATGCAAAACGCTGTCATTCTCGTAATCAAGGCTCATGGGCCCCTGCCCCCTTTCAAGGTTCGGGTTAGGTCGTCGTCGCCGAAGCGTCTTTCGTGGAAGGACGCGCTGGCTCAAGGGCCAGCGCGTCCTGTCGACAGCGGCAGTTATTGAGCCGCAACCACCGCTGACTCCTTGGCCTGTAATTCGGCCAGCATCTGCTCGTCGCTCTTCATGATGCCGAAGTCGAGCAGCATGTCTTCGAGCTCTTCCATGGTAATCGGGGTCGGAATGGTCCCTTGGCCCGAATTGGCATGGATCTTCTCGGCTAGCGCCCGATATTCCCCGGCCTGCTTGGAGTCCGGCGCGTACTGGATCACCGTCATCTTCCTGAGCTCGGCGTGCTGGACGATGTTGTCACGCGGCACAAAGTGGATGAGCTTGGAATTGAGCCTGGCAGCCAGCGCCTCGGAGAGGTCGAGCTCGCGGTCCGTCTGGCGCTCGTTACAGATCAGGCCGCCGAGCCGCACGCCGCCGGAATGGGCATATTTCAGGATGCCCTTGGCGATGTTGTTGGCGGCATAGAGCGCCATCATCTCGCCGGACATCACGATGTAGATCTCCTGGGCCTTGTTCTCACGGATCGGCATCGCGAAGCCACCGCACACCACATCGCCGAGCACGTCATAGGAGACGTAGTCGACATCGTCATAAGCACCGTTCTCTTCGAGGAAATTGATCGAGGTGATGACGCCGCGCCCGGCGCAGCCGACGCCCGGTTCCGGACCGCCGGACTCCACGCACTTGATGCCTTTGTAGCCGGCCTTGAGCACGTCCTCGAGCTCAAGGTCTTCCACCGAACCTTCCTGCGCCGCCAGATGAAGAACCGTGTCCTGTGCTTTGGCGTTCAGGATCAGCCGGGTGGAGTCGGCTTTCGGGTCGCATCCGACGATCAGGATCTTCTGCCCGAGGTCGACAAGCGCTGCGAGCGTATTTTGGGAGGTGGTGGACTTGCCGATCCCCCCTTTGCCGTAAAATGCGATTTGACGCAAATCTGACATATCGCCTTCCTTCTTTCGTTCCATCCATCGCTGAGTAAAAGGCAGGCAGCTCGCGCCGCCTCGCATGGCAATCTTCAAAACCCGTGCCATGTGGGC
>NZ_RQIH01000053.1 GCF_003939025.1 Rhizobium sophoriradicis | reverse complement strand
CCCCATAGGCGCTAACTTAGCCGTCGATGTGCGATGGCGCATCGCCTTCGCGGAGGCTCGCGCAGCCGATGGAGCAGCTGGTCGATGGCGATGGGCCTGATGGTCGCGTGCAAGACAGCGATAGAGATGTTGGTAATGGCGATGGCGACGAGACGCCAGATCGGCAATGCGGCTCGGTTCAGGCCGCCAGGGGGAGAGAGTCCGGCGCCTCGGGATCGAGGGCCGGCAGGTCGTCTTCGGCAAGCAGTGCGGCGAGCAAGGCGATGTTGATCCACAGGCGGGCCAGGTCAGCGTCCTTGGCGCGCAGGCCTTCCAAACCGATCAACGACTTCATGCGTTTGAAGGCCAGTTCGATCTGCCATCGCAGCCGATAGGTCGAGGCGAGCCGCTCCGGCGGCCAGTCGTCGGCGTTAAGCGAAGTCAGCAGCACCAGGTAGCCAGCCATCTCGATGCCGGCCTCGCTGGGCTTGTATCTGGCCTTGGCGGCCAATCGGCGCGCTGCTCGCCTGGCTTTTGCGGCGGCTTCAGGCGGCAAGGGTAAGATCACCACACGGGCCGCCACTTCGACCTTGGACTTGCCGTCCTGGATCCTCACGGACCGATCGAGCACACCCTTGTCGCCCGCTTCGCGGCAGAGCGCCAAGCGCTCCAGCAGCTGGCCGTCGCCATCCAGCAAGCGCGGATAGTTGGAAGGAGCGCGGACCAGAAAATCAGCCCCAGCCTTGACCACTGCAGCCAAATCGGTCGCCTTGGCATGGGCACGGTCGGCGATCCGAAGCTCGCCGGCCTTGACGCCGCGCGACAGCCGTTCGGCTTCACGACGATCGGTGACCTCAACCGAACTGAGCTTCAGCCGGGAAAGGTCGAACACCGTATGCACCATCCAGTAGTCCCGCTTCGGCCCAGGCGGTGCAACGACCGTGGCGTCAACCGCCATCAGCCGCAGGTCACTATGCACACCGGCGAAGGCTTCGGGGCAGCGCTCGGCAAGCAGCTCCGAAACCAGATAGCCCACCCAATCGGCGCTGGCCTTCAGACGCTTGAGCATGGCCACGTCGGACATCGATGCGAGCCCCCGCTGATCGGCCCAGGCCGCCAAAGTTCGGAGCGAAAAACCACCAAGCACATAGGCGAAACACAATCGCAGCAGGTCAGCCGCGCCGCCCACCTGCCGTTTGCGAAGCAGCGCGCCGGCCTCGCGCGCGCTTGCCTCCAGCTCTTCCGCCGAGCCCAGTCGTTCGACCAGCTCACCCCAATCCAGTGCTTGTAACGAATCGCTCATGACCAAGGTGAATCACTCGCGATCACCATCGTCAAGACTAAGTTAGCGCCTATGGGG
>NZ_RQIH01000052.1 GCF_003939025.1 Rhizobium sophoriradicis | reverse complement strand
GCCAGCCGATCGAGATCTACGGCGAAGGCAATATGAGCCGTGATTTCACCTATATCGATGACCTCGTCGAAGCGATCGTCAGATTGTCGGCAATTGCGCCCCGCGAGGAAAATCGCCTCGACGACGCGGCGGTCGAAACGCTTTCGCGCCAGGCGCCCTTCCGCGTCGTCAATATCGGCGGTGGCCAGCCGGTCAGCCTGATGGATTTCGTCGAGACGGTAGAAAAGGCACTCGGCCAGCCTGCCATTCGCCAGATGCTGGCGATGCAGAAGGGCGATGTGCCGCGCACCTTCGCCGCCCCCGATCTGCTTGTCGCGCTGACGGGCTACAAACCGGCAACGACCTTGGACGTCGGCGTAAAAGCCTTCGTCGACTGGTATTTGGAGGCTCATCAAGAACTTAACAGAATCTAGCTAGCCGGTAAATCATTCCGCACTTGTCTTCGATCCGCCGCTGCATTTAAGCTTTGGCTCTCTTGGGGGATAATCCGAACCGAGCTACTGCCTTTGATAACTTCTGATTTACATACTAGCCTATATTCAAAAATAGCGATTCAGCGAGACATCTGGGTGGCCTACAAGATCATCGCCGTGCTCATTTTTGCTTCATGTGTCTTGGCAATTGTAATTGCCAGCACCGAGGGCGGATATAGACCGCCAGTTTGGCCGGAGATAAGCGCCCCAAAGACCGGCCGTTTACCGCCGATTCAAGGTAATCCTCCCATGGATGAGTGGCTTCAAAAGTAGAATTTTCTCACCAAGATGCTCGAGGAGATTTTGATGAAGAAAAGCCGATTCCCTTGGTTCATGGCGGTGTTGTAACGTGGAGGATCGGAGGTCCCTTCATATCTTTGGAACACGGAATCAACGCTGTGATAGTGTGGCTTGCTCAAGCGCAAGGGTTCATCTGCTGGCGCGACAGTGTCTGGCGTAAGCGTCCGGTGGTGGGGCGGGTTACGCGGTAGTGACGATAAGAACGACCACAAGCACCCACGGCATCAGACCGATCCATCCTGCCATAGGAGCTTGGCAAATCAGTGAGCCATCCGGGACACGTTTAAATCCCAGCCGGTTAAATCCTGTCTCGGTCGAGGATACGGATTGCACGCGCACTTTCCCGAGGGTGATGAGCGGCAACATGAGCCTGGCGGTGGTGTAGCCAATCACCTCAAGAATAAAGTCGATAATGATCAATTAACATACCTGGCGAGGATAAGCTTCCGGCTCGAGATCGTTGAGCTTCGCGGTTTCGATCAGCGACAGAATGGCGGCGGCACGTTCGCCGCCCTCGTCCGATCCGGCGAAGAGCCAGTTCTTGCGTAAGCGGCAAGCTGAGACCGTTCAGCGCGCGTAATTCCACGGCATGAGTGCATCGAGATCGCTGCTCGACCAGCCGTTGGCGATCCGCTCAAGTGTTTGGGTGAGCCAAGCCTGCGG
>NZ_RQIH01000051.1 GCF_003939025.1 Rhizobium sophoriradicis | reverse complement strand
AAATGGTACGAGGAGAGCGTCGAGGATCCGGACAAGTTCTGGGGCAAGCACGGCAAGCGGATCGACTGGTTCAAGCCCTATACCAAAGTCAAGAACACCTCCTTTACCGGCAAGGTCTCGATCAAGTGGTTCGAGGATGGCCAGACGAACGTCTCCTATAACTGCATCGACCGCCATCTGAAGACGAATGGCGACCAGGTGGCGATCATCTGGGAAGGCGACAATCCCTATATCGACAAGAAGATCACCTATAACGAGCTCTACGAGCACGTCTGCCGGATGGCGAACGTCTTGAAGAAGCACGGCGTCAAGAAGGGCGATCGCGTCACCATCTATATGCCGATGATTCCCGAAGCGGCTTACGCGATGCTCGCCTGCGCCCGCATCGGCGCGGTGCATTCGGTCGTCTTCGGCGGCTTCTCCCCCGAGGCCCTGGCGGGACGCATCGTCGACTGTGAATCCACTTTCGTCATCACCTGCGACGAAGGTCTGCGCGGCGGCAAGCCGGTGCCGCTGAAGGACAATACCGATACGGCGATCCACATCGCCGCCCGCCAGCACGTCAATGTCAGCAAGGTGCTGGTCGTGCGCCGCACCGGCGGCAAGACCGGCTGGGCGCCGGGCCGCGATCTCTGGTACCACCAGGAGATCGCCACGGTGAAGGCGGAATGCCCGCCGGTGAAGATGAAGGCGGAAGATCCGCTGTTCATTCTCTACACCTCAGGTTCGACCGGCAAGCCGAAGGGCGTGCTACACACGACCGGCGGCTATCTCATCTACGCCTCGATGACGCATGAATATGTCTTCGACTACCATCATGGCGACATCTACTGGTGCACGGCCGATGTCGGCTGGGTCACCGGCCATTCCTATATCGTCTATGGGCCGCTTTCGAACTGCGCCACGACGCTGATGTTCGAGGGCGTGCCGAATTTCCCCGATCAGGGCCGCTTCTGGGAAGTTATCGACAAGCACAAGGTCAATATCTTCTATACCGCGCCGACGGCGATCCGTTCGCTGATGGGCGCCGGCGACGACTTCGTCACCCGTTCCTCGCGCTCGTCGCTGCGCCTGCTCGGCACGGTCGGCGAGCCGATCAATCCGGAAGCCTGGGAGTGGTATTATAACGTCGTCGGCGACAAGCGCTGCCCTGTCATCGATACCTGGTGGCAGACGGAGACCGGCGGCCACATGATCACGCCGCTGCCGGGTGCGATCGATCTGAAACCCGGTTCAGCGACGGTGCCGTTCTTCGGCGTCAAGCCTGAGCTGGTCGACAATGAGGGCAAGGTGCTGGAAGGGGCCGCCGACGGCAATCTCTGCATCGCCGACAGCTGGCCGGGCCAGATGCGCACCGTTTATGGCGACCACGAGCGCTTCATCCAGACCTATTTCTCCACCTACAAGGGCAAGTACTTCACCGGCGATGGCTGCCGGCGCGACGAGGACGGCTATTACTGGATCACCGGCCGGGTCGACGACGTGCTCAACGTCTCCGGCCACCGGCTCGGAACGGCGGAGGTGGAATCGGCGCTGGTCTCGCACAATCTGGTTTCGGAAGCTGCGGTCGTCGGTTATCCGCATGCGATCAAGGGTCAGGGCATCTATTGCTACGTGACGCTGATGGCCGGCCATGATGGTTCCGACACGCTTCGCCAGGAACTGGTCAAACATGTGCGCGCCGAAATCGGGCCGATCGCCTCGCCCGACAAGATCCAGTTTGCCCCCGGCCTGCCGAAGACCCGCTCGGGCAAGATCATGCGCCGCATTCTGCGCAAGATCGCCGAGGA
>NZ_RQIH01000050.1 GCF_003939025.1 Rhizobium sophoriradicis | reverse complement strand
TCAGGCTGCCGGAACGGTTTCGGCGCCGGTGAAGGCGAGATCCGAAACCTCACCGGTTGAGGAATAGCCGGAAACAAGCTCTGCCAAGGTCGCGCGTGCCGCGACCATATCGTTTCGATCCAATGCCGCGTTGAGTAAGCTGAGCTTCTTGGAAAGCTCCGGCCAGAACAGGAAATCCTCGCGTGCCTTCATAATCCGGGGATGTTCGGTTGTCTCAGGGTTATCCCCGATCAACAATTCTTCATAAAGCTTCTCGCCGGGCCTCAGGCCGGTCACGGAAAGCTCGATGTCCCCTTCGGGATTATCTTCGTCGCGGACGGTCAATCCCGAAAGCTCGACCATCTTGCGGGCGAGGTCTGCGATGCGGACGGGCTCGCCCATGTCGAGCAGGAAAACATCCCCACCCTCGGCCATGGCGCCCGCCTGAATGACCAGTTGCGAGGCCTCCGAAATGGTCATGAAGTAGCGGGTGATTTTCGGGTGGGTCAGGGTAACCGGCCCGCCTTCCTTGATCTGCTGCCGGAACAGCGGCACGACGGATCCGGAGGAACCGAGCACGTTTCCGAAGCGGACCATGGAGAAATTCGTGCGCACTCTGTCAACGGCCGGTTCTGCGGCAAGCGCTTGCAGAACCATCTCCGCCAGCCTCTTGCTGGCGCCCATCACATTCGTCGGACGCACGGCTTTGTCGGTGCTGATCAGCACAAAATTCAAGACGCCGCATTTGTTCGCCGCGCGTGCGGTGATCAGCGTCCCCATGACGTTGTTCTTGATGCCCTCCACGGCATTATGTTCGACGAGAGGCACATGCTTGTAAGCGGCGGCATGATAGAGCGTCTGAGGCCGCCAGCTCTGCATAATATGTTCCATGCGGTCATGGTCGCGGACGGAACAAAGGATCGGAACGATCTGCAAGCTTTCCTGCTGGTAAAGTTCGGCCAGCTTTAGCAATTCGGCGTGAATATTATAAAGCGAAAACTCGTTCTGATCGATGAGGATGAGGGTCGAAGGCGCATTGCGCAGAATCTGGCGACAGAGTTCACCGCCGATGGAACCGCCGGCGCCTGTCACCATCACCACCTTTTTGCGCATTGCCTTGTCGAGCAATTCCTGCCGCGGCGCCACCGCCTCCCTGCCCAGCAGGTCTTCGATCTCCAGCTCACGAATGTCGGAAACCGCGATACGGCCCTGAGCAAGCGCCGTGAGATCCGGCAATGTCCGAACATTCACCCTGGCTTTGCGGATGTGCTCGAGGATTTCATTGCGCCGCTGCCGCGATGCGGATGGAAGAGCAAGAAGCACGTTGTGCACGCCAAGAGCTTCGGCGAGCACCGGCAGATCGGACGGGTCGTAGATCGGCAAGCCGCCCATGATGCCGCCCTTAAGACGCGGATCATCATCGAGGTAGCCGACGACATTGAGTTCGGCGCTGTTCGTCAGAGCACCGGCGAGTTGTCGGCCGGCATTCCCTGCCCCGTAGATCAGCACCTTGGCGAGCGTATTCTGGTGCAGGATACGCTGATAGGTATCGCCGAGCCAATAGCGGATACTCAGTCGCGACAGTCCGATCGCAATCAGCAGCAGGAAGGGCTGGAGAATACCGACGGTTCTCGGAACGCCCGGGACGCTGAGTGCCGTAAATATCGTCATGAAGGCGACGCCGTAGATCGCAATCGCCTTTAGAACCGCGATGAAAGCGGCCATGTTGGCATAACGAAAGATCGCCCGATACATGCCCATGACGATGAAGATCGGAAGGGCCATGCACAAGGAAACGAAGACCGGCAGCCACTGCACGCCGGTCAGCACCGTCCATTCGTTCAAGCGGAAGCAATAGGCCAGCCAGATCGTCAGGACGCAAAGACTGGAATCCACCAGCAAGGCGAGCGCGCGTTTGGCGGCACGTGGCATCGCCAGCAGAGGGGCGACGAGCGCCTGCATCGGCACCAAGAACCATGCTGAGCGTGGCGTCTCAGTGGGGGTATTTTCAGGCATTGCTTCCCAGCGTCTCGTAGATCAATCAGACAATCACCTTCTTGTCATTTTCTACAACGAGCGCAACTGAAATAATCGGAAATCAAGGCCTTCCGCACCGCTTA
>NZ_RQIH01000004.1 GCF_003939025.1 Rhizobium sophoriradicis | reverse complement strand
GCGATATCCGCTCCCACTGCTCGTCCCGAAGGATCAGACGATCCAAAACACCCATGACTGCCTCCAAAAGACAGTCTTGAATCTGATTTGCTCAGCCTTGGGAATCCCAAGAGTCCACACCGCCTAGTGGCTGACGCCATTTGAAGTGCCGTCGTCAGGGGCACGGCTCGGGACAAATCTCTTCGAGATCAGCCAGCAGCCGAGCGCCCACAGCGCACCCGCGCACCACCCGGCGAAAACGTCTGTGGGGTAGTGGACGCCGAGATAGATCCGGCTCAAGCCGATGATGACGGCGAGGAAAACGCCTGCGGCCAGGACGAAGATCCGCGTCGAGCGGTAACGCTGCGTGCGGGCCAAAAGTGCGCCGAGCGTCAGGTAGGTGACCGCCGAAACCATCGCATGACCTGAGGGAAAACTGAGGTCGCTCACCTCGACGAGATGCGGCACGACATCCGGACGCGGCCTGGCGATCAGGATTTTCAGCGTCGTGCTCGCAAGCCATCCTGTTAGCACCGAGGAAAAGATGAAGAGCGCGATCGGCCAACGGCGGTCGAGAAGGAGATAGATGGTGACGAGCCCCGTCAACAGTGAGAGAACGGTGACGCCGCCGAGACTGGTGATGTCGTCGACGGCATGCGTCAGCCAGGCGGGACCGATCGGCACGGCGAGATCGTTCGCCCGCCGCAGCGCCAGCAGGATCGTCTCGTCGAAACGAAAGGTTTCGCCTTCGAGCACCTCGCTCGTCAGCCGCTGCAGCACGAACAGCCCGCCGGCGATCGATGCCATGGTAATCAATGTCAGCGGCTCATATGCGCTGAGTCTCGCCCAAAATCCGCGTCGTTGAACCTCGCTCATCCCTGAGTTCGAACTCCCTTCTGATCATGCCATTCCCCGCCAGATCGGCAAGGTCAGCCGCAAATTCAAGCCCTTGCGACATTTTGAGAGCCGTACATGAAGGCATGCGGCGCCCGTCCCGGCGGCTCGGTAGCAAAAGCTCAACCTTCTTTTGCTATGGCTGGACCGATTGTCCTGGAGAGGTTTCGGCGATGAAAATTCTGACCGCGATGGTTTTGATGGCAGCCGTCCTGCCGCCGGTCTCCGCCTTCGCAGAGACCGAATGGATGGGCGGCGCGAGACAATGGTCGGTCGGCTTTGCCAATGAAAGCCCGCATCCTTATTGCCGGCTGCTGTGGAACAGCGAGATCGGCAAAACCATGGAATTCCGCCAGAGCGCCACCGAGACCTTCTGGCTGGTGACGAAAAACACCTGGGATATTCCCGCCGGCACCAAGACCGAGGTGACGCTGACCGATCGCGACGTGACGAAAGTGGTCGCCGCCGAATTCTTCGACAAGACCACGCTTCGCCTCTGGCCGATGGGCAGCAAGGGAAGCGCCGGCCTGAAGAAGATCATCAAGAATACCTTTGCCGGGACCCCCGACGTGCAATTGACCTTTGCCGGCGACGAAGGCGACTGGACGCTGCCGCTCTCGCGCGTGGATCAGCTCTATCCCACGTTCTCTCAGTGCCTCAAGCGCCTCGAGGCCGGCGAACCGGCCAAGCAGGATTCGGCAACGAGTAAACCTTTCTGACAGCCCTCGCCTAGATAGCCGGCGGCGCGGTCTCGCGGATCAGGCTGCGCACGGCCTCGATATCGCCGTTCAGCGGCCGCTCGTCGCCATAATGCGAGATGCACTCCCGCACCGCCTGATAGACGAGATCCGTGCCCGGCGCCCGCGGCGCTGTCGCCGCCAGGAAATCATGCGCCTGGGCCGCGGCCATCAGTTCGATCGCCAGGATATATTCGGCATTGTCGATGACGGCGTGCAGCTTGCCGGCGGCGGCTGTCGGATGGGCGAGGAAATCCTCCTGCAGGCCGGAGGTCAGGCCGCCATCCAGGGCGGCGGGCGCGGCAAGGCGGCGGTTCTCGTTACTGAGCGCGGCGGCGGTATATTGGGCGATCATGAAGCCGGAATGGCTGCCGGCATCGCTCGCCAGAAACGGCGGCAGGCCGTTGACCAGCGGATTGACGAGCCGGTCCATGCGCCGTTCGCTGATCGCGCCGATCTGCGCCAGCGCAATGGCGAGACTATCGGCCGCCTGCCCGAGCGCCGGCGCCACGGCATGCGCCTCTGAAAAGATGATCGGCTGCTCCGGCGTACCCGAGACGGCGGGATTGTCCGTCACCGAGGCAAGTTCCTGATCGGCGATGCGGGCGGAATTTCCGAAGACATCGCG
This sequence comes from Rhizobium sophoriradicis, assembly GCF_003939025.1. GTDB lineage: Bacteria > Pseudomonadota > Alphaproteobacteria > Rhizobiales > Rhizobiaceae > Rhizobium > Rhizobium sophoriradicis. Next base: position 439,120 of record NZ_RQIH01000004.1, on the reverse strand, counting down.
GGCGGCGCCATGGGCATGCGGCACCGAGCGAAGGCTAAGCGCATCCTGGGTGCGGCGGCCGAAGGCGGCGGCGACGAGGCCGCTGCCCTGGAGGCGGGCGCGCAGTGTAGCGCCGACTCTCGCGATCCCGGCCGACGGGCGCAGTGCCAGCACCGCCTCGTCGAAGGCGGCGATCTGGCAGCCTGCCGCTTCCAGCGTCAGCGCCGCGATGGCATCGGCCCAGTCGAGCAGCCGTTCGGCGCGGAAAAGTGCTGCGGCGGTGAGCCCGGTGGCGCAGGCCGTGCCGTTGACAAGGCTCAAGCCCTCCTTGGCGCCGAGCACCAACGGCTGAAGGCCGATCGCCGCCAGCGCCTCGCGGCCGCTCATGCGCCGGCCGGTGAGCGTGGCGCTGCCTTCGCCGATCAGCACCAGTGCCGTATGGGCATTGTGGGTGAGATAACCGGCCGAGCCTTTCGACGGCACGTCGGGAATGCAGTCGTGCTCCAGCAAGGCTGTGAGATGCTGGATGATCTCGCGCCGCACGCCGGAATGGCCATGGGCGAAATTGGCGATCTGGGCGGCGATGATGGCGCGCACGTCGCGCCCGGCCAGCAGCGGCCCGACGCCGCAGGCATGGCTGAGCACGATGCTGCGCGACAACAGGCTCTGCGAGGCCCGGTCGACCACCGTATCGGCGAGCGCCCCGACGCCGGTATTGACGCCATAGGCGCGCACACCGGTCTCGACGATACGCTCGACGATGCGGCTTGCCTGCTCGACCCGCGCCCAGGCGGCCGGCGACAGCGCAAGCGCCTCCCCTGCCCCGACGCGCGCGATGTCACGCCAGGTCAGCACTCTATCGATGGTGACGGTCATTGGCCTGTTCCGAAATGGCCGATGAACTGGCGGAAGGCCGGCGAGGCGCCGCTGCCGAACATCTCGTCCGGCTTGCCGCTGCTTTCGATCAGCCCCTCGCGCATGAAGACGACGCGGTTGGAGACATTGCGGGCAAAGCTCATCTCGTGGGTGACGACGAGCATCGTCATGCCCTCCTCGGCAAGTGCGCGCATGACGCGCAGCACCTCGCCGACCAATTCCGGATCGAGCGCCGAGGTCGGTTCGTCGAAAAGCATCACCTTCGGTTTCATCGCCAACGCGCGGGCGATTGCGGCGCGCTGCTGCTGGCCGCCGGAGAGATGGGCGGGATAGGCGTGACGTTTGTCTGCGATTCCGACCTTTTCGAGCAGCGCTTCGGCCTCGGCGATGCAGTCGGCGCGCGGCCGCTTCAGCACATGGATCGGGCCTTCAATGACGTTCTGCAGGATGGTCATATGGGACCAGAGATTGAAGGACTGGAACACCATGCCGAGCTCGGATCTTATATGGTCGACCTGCTTCTGGCTCGCCGGCCTTGTCTTGCCGTTCTTGTGAACCATCTCGATGTGCTCGCCATCGACCCAGATCTCGCCGTCGCTTGCGGTTTCGAGGAGGTTGATGCAGCGCAGAAAGGTCGATTTGCCGGAGCCGGAGGCACCGAGCAGCGAAATTACGTCGCCATCCTCGGCATCGAGGGAAATGCCGCGCAGCACCTCGTGCGTGCCGAAGCTCTTGCGGATATTGCGGACCGAAAGTCGGGTTACGCCTGGCATGGTTGCTCCAATCAGGTCAAATCGCTTACGCCTTCAGCGGCTGCGGGGCCGCGCGGCGGTGTCGGGACAGCGAATATTCCAGCAGGGCCATGCCCTGCAGGATGATGAAGTTCAAAACGAGATAGATGATCGCCGCACAGATGAAGACTTCCATCGTCCGGTAGGTCTGCGAGATCAGCCGCTGGGCGACACCGGTGACCTCCCAGACGGTGACGAGGCTAGCGAGCGCCGTCGATTTCATCATCAGCACGATCTCGGTCGAATAGGCCGGCAACGCGTGGCGGAAGGCGATCGGCGCCAGGATGCGCCGCACCATCAGGAAGCCGGACATGCCGATCGAGCGCGCCGCCTCGATCTCCTTCGGCGAAACGGCGCGAATGCCGCCGCGGAAGATCTCCGCCGTGTAGCCGGCGGTGCAGAGCGCCAGCGACAGCACGGCGCAGACCATCGGCTCGCGCAGGAACGGCCAAAGGAAGGAATAGCGGATGACGCCGAACTGGCCGAGGCCGTAGAAGACCAGGAACATCTGGATCAACAGCGGCGAGCCACGAAAGACGAAGATATAGCCCTTGGCGAAACCGGACAGATAGCGGTTGCCGCTGACCCGCATCGTGACGATGACGAGCGCCAGCAGGCCGCCGAAGAAGATCGACAGCGAAAACAGGATCAGCGTCGTCGGCACGGCTTTCAGCAGCGTTACCATGGTCGAGGCGAGAAAGGTGAAATCCATCATCGCCTCCTTACGCCTGGCCCATGGCGGAAGCCGGCATGCTGCGGTTGGCGCGGCGCTCCGCACCGTTGAAGATGCGGTCGGAAAGGCTGGTGAGGATCAGGTAGAGGCAGCCGCCGGCGATGAAGAACAGAAAATATTGCCGGGTCGAACCCGCCGCCACCTGGCTGGTGCGCATCAGCTCGGCAAGACCGGTGACCGAGATCAGCGCGGAATCCTTGAGGCTGAGCTGCCAGACATTGCCGAGGCCGGGAATGGCGAAGCGAAGCACTTGCGGGATGATGATGCGACGGAAGCGCATGCCGCGATGCATGCCGATCGCCGAAGCGGCTTCGAGCTCACCCTTGGAAATGGCGAGGAAAGCGCCGCGGAACACCTCCGCCTGATAGGCGCCGGAGATGATGCCGACGGCAAGCGCGCCGGCGGCAAAGGAGGGAAGGCCGAGGAAACCCTCATAACCCATCGCCTTGCCGATCGAGGTGACGGCCGAAGAGCCGCCGAAATAGATGAGATAGATGATCAGCAATTCCGGCACGCCGCGAAACACGGTCGTATAGACATTGCCGAGCGCCACGAAGAGGGGATTGCCGGAGAGCTTCGCACCCGCGACGATCGCGCCCAGCACCGCGCCGATCGCCAGCGCCGTCGCGGTGACGGCGAGCGTCATCAAGGCGGCGAAAATAAGCAGCGCGCCCCATCCCGTCGAGCCGAAGCCAAGCAGTTCCAAACTTGCCATATCGTCCGTTCCCCGTCCGCGGCAGTGTTTTGTGGATTGACAATAACACGCTGTCCCCGGCGATAAAGCCGGAGACCCGTGTCTGCGGCCGAAGGGCCGAAACGCTTACTGCTGGGGGCTGACGTCCATCTTGAACCACTTCATCGAGAGGTTCTTGACCGTGCCGTCGGCAAGCGCTGACTTGATCGCCACGTTGAACTTGTCACGCAGGTCCGTATCGGCCTTGCGCAGTCCGAGGCCTTCGCCCTCGCCCCAGATCGGACCGGCGATCTCGGGACCGGTGAAGGCAAGCGTGTCGTTGGCGGCCTTGAAGGCGTTGGCGAAATAGACGGCATCGTCAAAACCGAGGTCGATACGACCGTTCTGCAGGTCGAGGTCGCGGTCGGCGCCGGTCTTGTATTCGCGGATCTCGGCAATATCGCCGAAATTGTCATAGACGAACTTGGCATAGACGGTCGCCGCCTGAATGCCGATCGTCTTGCCCTTGAAGAGTTCCTTCAGCGCGTCGATCTCCTTCACGCCGGTCTGGCCGGGCGTCATCTTGATCGTGGCGCCGGTGCCGGCGGCATTGGCCAGCGGGCTGTCCTTGGCGGTGGCGAAGGCAGCGGGCGTCGCGGCATAGGGGATGGTGAAATCGATGATCTGCTTGCGCTCTTCAGTGATCGACAGCGCATCCATGATGACGTCGAACTTGCCGGCATTGAGCGCCGGGATCATGCCGTCCCAATCGGAGGCGACCAACGTGCATTCGATCTTGGCGCGTTCGCACAGCACCTTGGCAAGCTCCGGCTCGAAGCCGCCGAGCGTGCCGTCGGCATTGGTGAGATTCCACGGCGCATAGGCGCCTTCAAGCGTGATGGTCGCCTTCGCCCAGTCCTTGGCAAAGGCGGGGGCGGCAAAGGCGGAAAAAGCGGCGACGCCGCAAAACAGGATTGCGCTGAATTTCATTGATGAATTCTCCTCTGGAGTTGAAACAGACCTTGCGGCGCCATGCCGATCTTCGCCGGCTTGCCCTTTCCGTCCTATTTTATCTGCCAGGACCAATTGGGAGGTTGTATATGGTACCATATGAAAAAATTTGTGATATGCAAGAGGAAAGTCGATTATGTGGCAAATTGAATCCGTGCATAAGGAATAGGCAATGAAGCGGTCCGGCGAAATGAAGCGCGACCTGGCGGGAAATGACAGCACGCCGCTCTATGCCGGCGTCAAGCAGGTGATCCTCGATCGCATCCACAGCGGCGAATGGCCGCCGAAATACCGCGTGCCGTCGGAAAACGAGCTGGTTGTCGAGCTCGGCGTCAGCAAGATGACCGCCAACCGGGCGCTGCGCGAACTCGCCAATGAAGGTGAACTCGTGCGCATCCAGGGCGTCGGCTCCTTCGTCGCCGAGCGCAAGGGTTATTCGGCGCTGTTCGAGGTGCGCAACATCGCCGAGGAAATCGCCGAACGCGGCCATGTCCATGAGGCTGCCGTCGTCATTCTCGCCCGGGAAACCGCCTCTCCCGAGGTTGCCGACGCCTTGGAGCTGGCAATCGGCGCCGCCGTTTTCCACTCGCTGATCGTCCACAGCGAAAACGGCGTTCCGGTGCAGATCGAGGACCGGTTCGTCCATCCGGAGGCCGCTCCCGAATATCTCGAGCAGGATTTCACGACGCTGACGCCGAACGCCTATCTGACGGCCGCCGCCCCGCTCAGCGGCTCCGAGCACGTCGTCGAGGCGGCGATGCCGCAGGCCTGGGAATGCAAGCTCCTGACCATTCTGAAGAGCGAGCCCTGCCTGACGATCCGCCGGCGCACATGGTCGGCAAAACAGGTGGTTTCGACCGCCCGCCTCATCTATCCCGGCTATCGCTACCGGCTCGAAGCGCGCAGCGGCAAGATGTTCGAAGACTAAAACACCCGCTATCTTGTATATGGAACCTTGCTTATTGTGACGCCGGCGTGAACCGCGCCACCAGCGCGTGACGATCGCCGGGATAGGTGAAGCGCACATGGGTCACCGGGCCGGCGCCGCTCCAGGTGCGGCGCTCCACCACCAGGCAGGCGGCGTTGCGGGCGATGTCGAGGGCGGCGGCCACCTCGGCATTGGCGGGGACGGCGTGGATCCTGTGTTCGGCGGCGCTCCACGGCACCTGATTGAGCAGCCACGGCCCCGGCGCCACCGCCAGGAAATCGGCGTCGGCGGCCTCCGGCACGGTTGCAAGACTGATCAGCCGCTCTTCCAGGCAGAAGGGACGTGCGCCGGCATTGTGGATGCAGACGATCTCGACGACGGAGGAAGCCACCGGCAGTTCCAGCCGGCGGCTGTCTTCCGCCTTGGCCTTGCGGCTCGCCTTCTTCGCAACCGCATAGGAATAGGGCAGGTTCAGAGACTGCACCTCGGCCTTGATGTCGTGGATTTCGAGAATGGCCGATTGCGCCTGCGGCTGGGTGACGAAGCTGCCGGATTTCTTGCGGCGCTCGATGAGGCCAGCCTTGGCGAGCTGGGTCAGCACCTTGTTCACCGTCATCCGCGAGACGTCATACTGGGTGGCGAGATCGACCTCGAAGGGAATGCGATGACCCGGCGGCCATTCGCCCGAGACGATACGGCCCTCGATGTCGCTCAGGATGCGCTGATGCAAGGTGGGGTCCCTGCTTTGATTCATCGCCACGTTCCGATTGGTTTTCCGATCTAGTCCGAATGCCCCGCTCATGAAAAGCGCTTTTTCAGCCGGCCAGCAATTCGCCCATCGCGGCGAGAAACCGCCGGTCGATGGCCTCGCGCTTGCGATGGCGGCCGCCTTCCACCTGCTTGCGGCCGCGCGCCCAGACGCAATCGACGGAAACCCCGCCGGCAAACAGCCAGTGATCGAGAATCTGGTCATTGGAGAGATAGGGAACCGCCGACGTATCGAGCGAAACGAGATCGGCGTGATGGCCCTCGGCGAGACCGGCCGGGGCTTTGAGCGCCGCGCCGCCGCCGGCGAGCGCCTGGCTGAACAGCGCAAGCGCCGTCGAACCGCCGGGTGCGGCAATGACGTTGCGGGCGCGCAGCGCCAGACGCTGCGAATATTCGAGCTGGCGCAGTTCCTCCGGCAGCGAGATGCGCACGTTGGAATCCGAACCAATGCCGTACCGCCCGCCCTCTTCGAGGAAAAGCGGCGCGGCAAAGGCGCCGTCGCCGAGATTGGCTTCGGTGATCGGGCAGAGGCCGGCGATCGCGCCGCTTTTCGCCATCCGCCGCGTCTCGTCCTCGGTCATATGAGTCGCATGGATCAGGCACCAGCGCTGATCGACCGGCATGTGGTCGAGCAGCCATTGCACGGGCCGCGCTCCCGACCAGGCGACGCAGTCCTCGACCTCCTTCACCTGCTCGGCGACATGGATATGGATCGGGCCGTCGCCCGCCATCGGCACGAGCGTCGCCAATTCCTCGGGCGTTGCGGCGCGCAGGCTGTGCGGCGCAAGCCCGAGTTCGGCGCCATCGAGCCGGCCGGTCGCCGCCCGGCATCCCTCCATCAGCCTTTCGAAGCTTTCGAGCGAATTGATGAAGCGCCGCTGGCCGTCGATCGGCTGAGCGCCACCGAAACCGGAATGGGCGTAGAAGACCGGCAGCAGGGTCAGACCGATGCCGGTCTCCTGGCTCGCCGCACCGATGCGCTCGGCAAGCTCGGCAATATTGGCATAAGCTGCGCCATCCCTGTCGTGATGGAGATAGTGGAATTCGCCGACGCGGGAAAAGCCTGCCTCGAGCATCTCCGCATAGAGCTTGGCCGCGACCGCCTCGACATGCTCCGGCGTCATCGCCAAAGCGAATTTGTACATGACGGTGCGCCAGCTCCAGAAGCTGTCGTTGGCGGGACCGCGCACTTCGGCAAGACCGGCCATCGCCCTTTGGAAGGCATGGCTGTGCAGATTGCCCATGGCCGGGACGATCAGGGCATGGCGCTCATCGCCGGGTGCGGCGGCAACGCCCACCTCGATCCGCGCGAGGCGCCCGGCTTCGAGCGTCAGCCGCACGTCCTTCCGCCAGCCTTGCGGCGTCAGCGCCGTCCTCGCGTGAAGTATGGTCATGGCCTCTTCTCCCCTTCTGCCGCGCCGCCGATCTTTCTTTTCCAGAAGAGCGCGCAAAATTTCTCTTGTCACCTGCTTATTATGTATATACATGTTTTGGCATAAGGAAAGGCGCAAAGCTGATGACCGGGAACAATTTTTCTGAAGGAACCCCATCCGCCGATACCAGGCCGGTGCTGTGGCGCAACGCCCGACTGGCGACGCTCGCGCCTGATAGTCCGGGGCTCGGCATCGTCGAAAAGGGTGCCGTGCTCACCGAAAATGGCCGCATCGCCTTTGCCGGCGCCGAAAGCGACCTGCCGGCATCAGCCATCGAACGCTCCGACATTGCCGATCTCGAAGGCCGCTGGGTAACGCCCGGCCTCGTCGACTGCCACACCCATATCGTTCACGGCGGCAATCGCGCCCGCGAGTTCGAGATGCGGCTCGAAGGCGCGACCTATGAGGAGATCGCGCGGGCCGGCGGCGGCATCGTCTCCTCGGTTCAGGCAACCAATGCGCTGTCGGTCGAAGAACTTGTCGCCACGGCGCTGCCGCGGCTCGATACGCTGCTTGCCGAAGGCGTGACCACGATCGAGATCAAATCCGGTTATGGTCTCAACCGCAGCGGCGAAGTGAAGATGCTGCAGAGCGCCCGCCTGCTCGGCCATATCAGACCGGTCCGTGTCGCCACCAGCTATCTCGGCGCCCATGCGACCCCTGTCGACTACAAAGGCCGCAACGGCGACTATCTCGACGATGTCGTGCTGCCCGGGCTCGACGACATGTATAATCTCGGCCTTGCCGATGCCGTCGACGGTTTTTGCGAGGGCATCGCCTTTTCCACGACCGAGATCGCCCGCGTCTTCGACAAGGCAAAGACGCTCGGCCTGCCGGTCAAGCTGCATGCCGAACAGCTCTCCAATCTCGGCGGCGCCAAGCTGGCAGCCGCCTATGGCGCGCTTTCGGCCGATCATCTGGAATATCTCGACGAGGAAGGCGTCGCGGCGATGGCCGCCGCCGGCACCGTCGCCGTGCTGCTGCCCGGCGCCTTCTACGCCATCCATGAAAAACAGAAGCCGCCGGTGGAAGCGCTGCGCCGGGCCGGCGTGCCGATCGCCGTCGCCACCGATTGCAATCCCGGCACCTCGCCGCTCACCTCGATGCTGCTCACCATGAACATGTCGGCGACGCTGTTCGGCCTGACCGTCGAGGAATGCATCGCCGGCGCCACCCGCGAAGGCGCGCGTGCGCTCGGCCTCATCGGCGAGGCCGGAACGCTCGAAACCGGCAAATCCGCCGATCTCGCCGTCTGGAATATCGAGAGCCTTGCCGAGCTCGTCTACCGCATCGGCTTCAACCCGCTTCATACACGCGTCTTCAAAGGCGAAAGGAACGGTCGATGACCATCACGCTCCACCCGGGCTCCGTCTCGCTCAGGGATCTGGAAACCATCTACTGGACCGGCGCGCCGGCAAGGCTCGATCCCGCCTTCGATGCCGGCATCGCCAAGGCCGCCGGCCGCATCGCCGAGATCGCCGCCGGCAATGCGCCGGTTTACGGCATCAATACCGGCTTCGGCAAACTCGCCTCGATCAAGATCGACAGCGCCGATGTCGCCACGCTGCAGCGCAATCTCATCCTGTCGCATTGCTGCGGCATCGGTGCGCCGCTGCCGGAAAATATCGTCCGGCTGATCATGGCGCTAAAGCTGATATCGCTCGGGCGCGGCGCCTCGGGCGTGCGGCTGGAACTGGTGCGGCTGATCGAAGCCATGCTGGATAAGGGCGTCATCCCGCTGATCCCGGAAAAGGGCTCGGTCGGCGCCTCCGGCGATCTCGCGCCGCTCGCCCATATGGCGGCGGTGATGATGGGCGAGGCCGAAGCCTTCTTCGCCGGCGAACGTCTTTCGGGCGCCATAGCGCTCGAAAGGGCCGGGCTGAAACCTATCGTGCTCGCCGCAAAGGAAGGCCTGGCGCTGATCAACGGCACACAGACCTCGACGGCGCTGGCGCTCGCCGGCCTCTTCCGCGCCCATCGCGCCGCGCAATCGGCGTTGATCACCGGCGCCATGTCGACCGACGCGGCCATGGGCTCTTCGGCGCCCTTCCATGCCGATATCCATACGCTGCGCGGCCATAAGGGCCAGATCGATACCGCAGCCGCGCTCCGCGGCCTGCTCGAAAACTCCGTCATCCGCCAGAGCCATATCGAGGGCGACGAGCGCGTTCAGGATCCGTACTGCATCCGCTGCCAGCCGCAGGTCGACGGCGCCTGCCTCGACCTCTTGCGTTCGGTTGCCCGCACGCTGGAAATCGAGGCCAATGCGGTGACCGACAACCCGCTGGTGCTGTCGGACAATTCGGTCGTTTCAGGCGGCAATTTCCATGCCGAACCCGTCGCCTTCGCCGCCGATCAGATCGCGCTTGCGGTCTGCGAAATCGGCGCGATCTCGCAGCGCCGCATTGCGCTGCTGGTCGACCCGGTGCTCTCCTACGGCCTTCCTGCCTTCCTAGCCAAGAAGCCGGGCCTCAACTCCGGCCTGATGATTGCCGAGGTCACTTCGGCAGCGCTGATGTCTGAAAACAAGCAGATGTCGCACCCCGCCTCGGTCGATTCGACCCCGACCTCGGCCAATCAGGAAGACCACGTCTCCATGGCCTGCCACGGCGCCCGCCGCCTTCTGCAGATGACCGAAAACCTGTTCGGCATCATCGGCATCGAGGCGCTGACCGCCGCGCAAGGCGTCGAATTGCGCGCGCCGCTTTCGACGAGCCCGGAGCTTTTGAAGGCAATCGCCGCGATCCGCAGCCAGGTGCCGAGCCTCGATAACGACCGCTACATGGCGGGCGATCTCGCCGCCGCGGCTGAGTTGGTGGCGACGGGGGCGCTGAATGCTTCGGTTTCATCCGGCATTCTACCGGTTTTGGAGGGCTGAGATGATAGTGAACGAAAAAAACCCCTCCCCAACCCCTCCCCGCAAGGGGGAGGGGCTTAACCTGCGGCCCTCGCAGCGGTCGTTCTTGAACGCGGAGCGTAAGGCTAGCCTTAGCCCCTCCCCCCTGTGGGGAGGGGTTGGGGAGGGGTTTTTGCCATGAGCACCCCCGTCTTCGAAACCCACCAGGGCACCTCCCCCGTCATCCTCGCCTTCCCCCACACCGGCACCGACGTGCCGCCGGCGATTTACGATCGCCTCAACGACAACGGCCGGATCCTTGCCGATACCGACTGGCACATCCACGAGCTTTATGACGGGCTGCTGCCCGACGCGACGACCGTACGGGCCACCTTCCACCGCTATGTGATCGACGCCAATCGCGATCCCCAGGGCGTCAGCCTCTATCCCGGCCAGAACACCACCGGCCTCGTTCCAGAAACGGACTTCGACGGCAAGCCGATCTGGAAGGATGGGCAGGCGCCCGATGAGGCCGATATCGCGGCGCGGCTCAGGGATTTTCATGCGCCCTATCATGCCGCCCTTGTCGCAGAGATCGAGCGAGTCAGAGCAATCCATGGCGTCGCCATCCTCTACGACTGCCACTCGATCCGCTCGCACATTCCCTTCCTCTTCGAAAGCAAGCTGCCGGATTTCAATATCGGCACCGATATGGGCCGGACCTGCGACGGGTCGATCGAGCAGGCGACGCTCACCGTAGTCGAAGCCGCTGAAGGCTATGACAGCGTGCTCAACGGCCGCTTCAAGGGCGGCTGGACGACCCGCCATTATGGCCGGCCGGAAACCGGCGTGCATGCGATCCAGATGGAGCTCGCGCAATCGACTCATCTTGAGACCGAGGCACCGCCCTTCGCCTACGACACCGCCAAGTCGGACAGGCTTCGCGTCCATCTCAAAGACATTCTGGTGCGCATCGAGCAGATCGCGCCGGGCCTGAAACGATAACGACAGGGGAACCGCCATGAGCAATCCACGCCATAATATCCGCGAAATCCGCGCACCCCGCGGCAACGAGCTCAATGCCAAGAGCTGGATGACCGAAGCGCCGCTGCGCATGCTGATGAACAATCTCGATCCCGACGTCGCCGAAAATCCGAACGAACTCGTCGTTTACGGCGGCATCGGCCGCGCCGCCCGCACCTGGGAAGATTTCGACCGCATCGTCGCGACGCTGAAGACGCTGACGGAAGAAGAGACCCTGCTCGTCCAATCCGGCAAGCCGGTCGGCGTGTTCCGCACCCACAAGGATGCGCCGCGCGTGCTGATCGCCAACTCCAACCTCGTGCCACACTGGGCGACTTGGGATCATTTCAACGAGCTGGATAAGAAGGGCCTTGCCATGTACGGCCAGATGACGGCCGGCTCGTGGATCTATATCGGCACGCAGGGCATCGTGCAGGGCACCTACGAGACCTTCGTCGAGGCCGGCCGCCAACATTACGGCGGCAACCTCAAGGGCAGATGGATCCTGACCGGCGGCCTCGGCGGCATGGGCGGCGCCCAGCCACTGGCCGCCGTCATGGCCGGCGCTTGCTGCCTTGCCGTCGAATGTAACCCCGATTCGATCGATTTCCGCCTGCGCACCCGCTATCTCGACGCCAAGGCCGAGACGCTCGACGAAGCGCTCGAGATGATCGACCGCTGGACCAAGGCGGGCGAAGCCAAATCCGTCGGCCTGCTCGGCAATGCCGCCGAAATCCTGCCGGAAATGGTCCGCCGCGGCATCCGTCCCGATATCGTCACCGACCAGACCTCGGCGCACGACCCGATCAACGGCTACCTGCCGAAGGGCTGGACGATGGCCGAGTGGAAGGCAAAGCGCGAGAGCGATCCAAAGGCTGTCGAAAAGGCGGCGCGCGCCTCGATGCGCGAGCATGTCGAGGCGATGATCGCCTTCTGGGATGCCGGCATTCCGACGCTCGACTACGGCAACAATATCCGCCAGGTCGCCAAGGACGAAGGCCTGGAAAACGCCTTCGCCTTCCCGGGCTTCGTGCCGGCCTATATAAGACCGCTGTTCTGCCGCGGCATCGGCCCCTTCCGCTGGGCTGCCTTATCGGGCAATCCGGAGGATATCTACAAGACCGACGCCAAGGTGAAGGAGCTGCTGCCCGACAACAAGCACCTGCACAACTGGCTCGACATGGCGAGAGAACGCATCGCCTTCCAGGGCCTGCCGGCGCGCATTTGCTGGGTCGGCCTCGGCGACCGCCACCGCCTGGCTCTGGCCTTCAATGAAATGGTCAGGAATGGCGAGCTCTCCGCCCCGATCGTCATCGGCCGCGATCATCTCGACTCGGGCTCCGTGGCCTCGCCGAACCGCGAGACGGAAGCGATGAAGGACGGCTCGGACGCCGTCTCCGACTGGCCGCTGTTGAACGCCCTGCTCAACACCGCCTCGGGCGCCACCTGGGTATCGCTGCATCATGGCGGCGGCGTCGGCATGGGCTTCTCCCAGCACTCCGGCGTCGTCATCTGCGCCGATGGCACCGATGATGCGGCCAAGCGCCTTGAGCGGGTGCTCTGGAACGATCCGGCGACCGGCGTCATGCGCCACGCCGATGCCGGCTACGACATCGCCCTCGACTGCGCCAGGGACAAGGGCCTGCGCCTGCCCGGCATTCTCGGGAACTGAGTCTCGTGAGGATCCTGCGCGCGGCCGATCATAAGCGCATGCCGTGGAAAAACGGCGGCGGCGAAACGGTGGAGATCGCCGTTTCGCCCGAAGAGGCCAGCCTTGCCGGCTTCGACTGGCGCGTCAGCATGGCGACCGTCGCAGCCGACGGGCCGTTCTCGATCTTTCCCGGCATCGACCGCACGCTGGCGATCCTCGACGGCAACGGCATGGTGCTGGACATTGAAGGCATGGCGCCGGCGCTGCTGACGGTGGCGAGCGATCCGCTGGCCTTCCCGGCGGATATCCCGGTCACGGCAAAACTCCAGGACGGCGCAATCACCGATCTCAATGTCATGACCCGCCGCGACGGCATTGACCATGGGCTGGTCCGCATCGAAATCGCCGGCGGCAAGACCGTGCCGCTAATGTCGCCGACATGCCTGTTGCTCTGCCACCGCGGCACCCTGTCGTTCCGCCACGGCGACGAGACCGGCGCGCTTGCCGCCGGCGATGCGCTGCTGATCGAGAATCAAGCGGAAAGCTCGCTTGAAATCGACGGCGATGCCAAATGTTATCTCGTCTCGATCGCTACACCCTGATCCTGACGCAATCGTTTGAAAATATTGGATAATCGCGGAATCATGCAGGCGTTCGCATCGGCTATTTCCGTGTCGGGCCATGGACGTCATTCGTGCTTTCGGTCTAAACTTCGCCTTTCTGATGCAGAAGAAGACCTAGACTGCCCGCGAGACCGGGGCAGCAGGGGAGCAGGCGTGACGGATCCATACGATATTCTCGGCGTTGAACGCGATGCGGACGATGCGCAACTGAAGGCAGCCTATCGCAAGCTTGCGAAGGTCGCCCACCCGGATTCGGGCGGCGATTCGCAAGCCTTCGACAATCTGCAGAAGGCCTATGCGCTGCTCCTCGATCCGGTCCGCCGCAAGGTTTACGACGATACCGGCTACGACGTCGAATTCGCCGACGCCGCCGAATTGCAGGCGCTTGTCATGATCGAGAAGCTCGTCACCGATGCGGTGCTCGATGAGCGCACGCCGGGAAGCTTCGATCCCGTCGCCGTCATGCAGGACAGCCTTTCGGAGGAGCTGCGGAAAGCGCGCTTCAGCAAGAGCGAGCTGGAACGCCATGCCTCACGCATCGGACTGCATCTGGAGCGGCTCGAAAAACAGTCCGGCCGCGATGTGCTCGCTCATATGTTCCGCGCCCGCATCGAAGCGATTGGCAAGGCGGTCGCGGAAACCGAGGCGAAGATCAAGGCAGCGGAACGCGCCGCCGATATGCTCGCGGGCTATGTCTACGACATCGATCCGCCGCCGCTGCCGGAGGCGTCGATCACCAACCTCGAATGGGCCGAGGCGTCGAGAAACCGCTCCACCGGCTGAAGGCCTGCAGCCTCAATAGGACAGCTTCGGATACCAGTCCGGCGCCCGGCCTTCTGGCGTCGCATCGAGCACGGTCCAGAGCGGCATCAGATCGGGCGCGCCCCGCGGATCCTCGCTGGGATCGGCCGTCACCTCGCCCATCTCCTCGCTCCAGAAATGACGGAGGGTGCCGTCGCGCCGCGTGAAGACGTTGAAGGCGGCACCATCGCTGCCATCCCTGCCGATCGCGTGATAATCACGGCTGTATTCATCGGTCATATCCGAATAGAGCGGCAGGTGATGCCAACCGCGCTCCTTCTTGAAAGCGAGCAGCCTTTCGATCGGCGAGCGGGCGACGACGGCAAGCGCCACGCGTTGCTGCATATCGGGCACTTCACCATCCCAGGCCGACAGCAGCGAGGTGCACATCGGACACGGGCGCTCGCGTTCACGCCCGTACATGTAACTGTAGACGACGAGCGTGTCCTTGTCGGCGAAGAGCTCGCTGAAGCTTATCGGCCCATTGCTGCCTTCGAAGCGGTAGTCTTTCTTCACCTCGCCGCCCGGCGGCAACGCCCGGCGCTGTCTCGCCACGCGCTCGATGTGGCGGCGCAATTCGATCTCTTCGGCGAGCAGCGTATCGCGGGCGATGCGATATTCCGCGCTCTCGTTGGGGAACCGGACGCCGTTCTTTGCCGCAAGCACGGCGGCGGGTACGAGATTCTGATTATTCATGTTCATATCTCCTACAATTGCCTGAGAACGTGCTGACCTGCAGCACATCGTTAAGATGACGAACGGCGGATGCGAAAATCGACAGCACGGCGCAGAAAGCGCCTAAAGAAAAAGTCCCACTTCGGAATCCCGAAATCCCCCCGCTTCGGGATTCCGAAATGCGCGGGCTTTTTTGCCCCGCCGCGGCGCAAAAATATGTAATGATCTCAGTCCCACAGCCAATTTCGGGATTCCGAAGTGCTATATAGATTTTGGTGGGAGTTCCTCAAGATCGCCCAGCTTCGAAGCGAGGCCTCGAGAACGTCCGAAATCAAAAAGGGCGCTCGACCCTTGCGGGGAGCGCCCTTATCCTGTCGGACAGCAAAGGGTTCGACGACGTCGATACCCCGGGCATCCATTTTTCAGGCAGGGCTGCTATATGCGCCCTTTGCGTCGCCGTTTCAAGGGCCGGTCTGCACGATAATTTTGCGATCCCCTAAAAGGCGACACCGGTGACGGGGTTGACCACCGGCCGTTCGCTTTTGTCCCCTTCTCCCGCCGGCTGCACGGCTGGCGGCGCCACCGATTCTGAGTCGGCGGGCTCGGGTTTCTCGGGAACAGCGGCGACATCCTTGGGACGGCGCTGCTCCGGCTTTACGTTTTCGTCATTCGTCGACATTGTCATCTCCTTTCCAGGAAGAAGTCACGGCCATCGACATGGTTCCGATGGCGGATGGAGGATTGCCGATGCTTGACAGGTTTCTGCTGCAAGGCCCCGAGGATGCGCGCTTCACGATCCTGCTTGCGCACGGCGCCGGCGCGCCGATGGATTCGGCGTCGATGACGGCGGCGGCGGAAGCGCTTGCCGATGTCGGTTTCCGCGTTATCAGGTTTGAATTCGCCTATATGGCTGCCCGCCGCAGCGGAATCCGCAAGCCGCCGCCGCGCGCCGAAACGCTCAATCCCGAATATGAGGCGGCGATTGCCGCGCTCGGCGCAAGAGGCCCCCTCATCATCGGCGGCAAGTCGATGGGCGGCCGGGTCGCCAGCATGGTCGCCGACGATCTCCATGATAAGGGAAAGATCGCCGGCCTCCTCTGCCTCGGTTATCCCTTCCATCCGCCCGGCCAGCCGGGCAAGCTGCGCACCGGCCATCTCAAGCGGCTGGCGACGCCTGCGCTGATCTGCCAGGGCACGCGCGACGAATTCGGCACGCGCGACGAGGTGCCGGGCTACGATCTCTCCGACCGGATCGAGATCCTCTGGCTCGAGGACGGCGACCATGACCTTAAGCCGCGCAAGAAGATCTCCGGCTTCTCAACTGCCGATCACCTTGCCACGATGGCCAAGGCGGCCAAGGCATGGGCCGAACGGTTGCCTGCTTAGGCTTTCGGCTGTCGTCGCCGGCTTGCGAGCTTGCGGACATCGATGCGCCGGTCAGTGGCCGATACGGTGATTTCGAAATGATCGGCCTGGACCACGTCGCGAATGTTGCGCGGCCGGTGCGCGGCGATGTTGACGCCGCCCCTCAGCCGGACACTGTCATAGAGAATGCCGGCGCCGCCGCTCGAACGCACCTGTTCTCCAAGCAGCTGCGAGGCCGCATAGCTTGCGCCGTCATAGACATCGGGCCGCAGCGTCTGTTCACCGCGAATGTCGAGATAGTCGCCGACCAGGGTGGAGGTGTAGCTTCGATAAGTGCGCGCCATCGTCGTCACCCCGCGCGCGACAGCCTCGCGCCGGAGATGATGGCCGACCTCGGCGGCGGCAGTCTTGAGGTTGTCGGCGGCATACCAGGCGCCGAGATCGGGGCCGTTGAAGCGCATGCCGCCGGGCGTGACATGCAGGAAGGCCGCCATGACGATGCTGGCATTGGGCGTGCCGTAGACCCATTCGGTCTCGGGAAGCCGCCGGATGCGGTCGGTCACGAGCCGATCATTGGTCCAGCCGACGAGCTCCATCACGGCTTCGAGATCTGCCGCCCTCGCCACCGTATCGAAGAGACCGATCGGCGGAAATTGCGACGGGATCAGCCGATAGGACGGCCGCGGCGCCTCGGCAAAACGCTCGCTCACCGGAAGACGATGTCCGCGTCTTCATACGGCGTGAAGGCCTCGTCAAGCCGGTTCGGCGGCATGTAGAGGCCGCCGCGGGCGCCATCGAGGAACCGGCGCACGGTCATCAGCCCGTCCTGGGTTCCGTTGGTGACGATATCCAGCGGCGGATGGCCGCCGAACACCGGCGCCTGGTGCGGCGTGCGCAGCCAGGCGACGCCGGCGCGTTCGTCGGAAAACAGCACACCAAGCGCCTGATGAATGCCGAACACAGCGGAAATGCGGGTCAGCGTATCGACATCAAGCGTGAAAGCCCCGTGTTCGCGCGCCTGCTTGGCCCAGCTATGATAGGTCGAGCGGGAGGGATAGCCGAGCACCAGCAGGCGCTGCTCTTCGCTTAAGCCCCAGAGATCGGCGATCGCCAAAAAGGTCCGCAAGGCCGGCGGGCTCAGCCTCCGTCGGTTTGCCGGCGCAAACCGCTCCGTTTCCAGCCGTTCCGGCTCTTGCTCCCTGCGTCGCGCCTGCTGCATCACGTTCTCCTGTCCCGAACTAGATTTAGTCCAAATCTGGGCATTCAGCAAGCGAATTTGAAGAGGTGAGGTCAGGAAAGCTCCCGCGCCGCCTCACGGATCGTCTGCATCAGGATCGACTGCGGCGCCGACGGCACGGCATCAGCACGCATCGTCAGCCCAACCGGCCCCTTGGTCTCGCCGGTATCGACCGGCAGAAGCGCCAGCCGCCCGTCGGCGACGTCGCCGGCCACCACGCCGTTGGAAATGATCCAGATCGCGTCGCTCGAGCGCAGGAAGGCGCGGCCGAAGGAATCCGACACTGTCTCAATCTGGTCCGGGAGGCTGGAAACGCCGTTGGCGATGAGGAAGTTTTCGACAACCGGGCGGATGATCGATCCGCGCGTCGGCATCAGCACCGTATAGTCCGCGAAGGCTGAGAACAGCGATTGGCGGCCGTCAAGCAGCGGATGACCAGCCCGCACGGCAAACACCACCTGTTCGGAATAAAGATGTTCGAAGGAAAAGCCGGCCATCTTTTCGGCGCCGGCCAGGCGGCCGACGACCACGTCGAGGTCACCGACGCGAAGCTCTTCCAAAAGCACCGCGTTCTCGCCGGTGACGATCTTCACCCGGCTCCAGGTCTTCTCCCTGAGGAAGAGTTCCATCGCCCGGGGCATGATGCGCGACGAGACCGTCGGCAGGGCGCCGATGCGGATCGGCGGCGCATCGGCGAACTGTTCCCGCGAGACGGAATCGAGACCCTGGCGCAGCGCCGTCAGCGCCGCCCCGGCATGCCGCAGAAAGACCTCGCCGTAGCGGGTGATCTTGATGCCGCGGCCGTCGCGCTCGAAGACGTCGACACCCAGCACCTGCTCCAGTTCGCGGATCGTCTTAGTCACCGCCGGCTGGCTGACATGCAGCAATTCGGCCGCCTTCATCACGCTCCTCTGCCGCGCCACCTCGACAAAGGTCTGCAGATGGCGAAACTTGATGCGGCTGTCGATCATTGTTCGCATAACTCCCTGGTTATCGAAAAGCTAGAAAATATCATTTTACTTAACCGGATCAACCGGTCAGTTTTATCAGTAGGAGTATATACTGTTGGATGGGCGCCGTGCGGCGGGGCGAGTTTGGCAAAAGCCAACGCCGCCCTCCGTCATGCTCGGCCTTGAGCCGAGGATCCATTCCACGGCTGCTTGGTGGATGCCGCGTGGATGCTCGGCTCAAGGCCGAGCATGACGGAGGGTGGGTAGGCGATAAAGACATTCGCGGCGCCGAGATTGAGGGAGACGGTGCGGCATAGCCCCTCGCGCCCCCACTGCCGGGGCCGAGGGACGGGTCGAGACGCGCGGGGCTCGATTCCGGCACGCTAGGATTAGGGGCGGCCAAACCCAATCTCCGTCATCCTCGGGCTTGACCCGAGGATCCATGGCGCAAATGCTGGTGGGTGTCGTGTGGATGCTCGGCTCAAGGCCGAGCATGACGGAGGGCGGGGGGACGGATCGAGCTTTTCGCGGCGTAGAGCCGGATGAGGGGAGAAGTGAAAGCCAGCCTAGTGAAGCATCCGAAACGCGGTGTGCTTTGTAGGGCTGGCGAGTTGGGCGAGACGCCGCCCCACTCTCCGTCATCCACGGGCTTGACCCGAGGATCCATGGCGCGGCTTGGTGGATGCCGCATAACGGAAACGCCAATGGACGCCCCTCACCCTAACCCTCTCCCCGTAGGCGGGGCGAGGGGACGTGCCAAACGGAGCGTCGAGGTTGAGGGAGACGGCGCGGCATATGTCCTTCTCCCGCTGGCGGGGGTCTGAAAGACGGATCGAGACGCGTGGATCGACCCAGGCAAGGTGGCGGCAGCCGGATGAGGGGCCCGCCCCCCGCTGAATTGAGGAGATTGAAGTGCAATTCGCCCGCATAAACGACGTGACGATCCATTATCAGGTCATCGGCGCGCCCGCCGACCGGCCGGTGATCGTCTTCATCAATTCGCTCGGAACGGATTTCCGCATCTGGCGCGACGTGGTGCGGCTCGCCGGCGACGTCGCCATCCTGCTCTACGACAAGCGCGGCCACGGCCTGTCCGATGTCGGCCAGCTCCCCGCATCGATCGAGGACCATGCGACCGATCTTGCCGGCCTGCTCGATCTGCTGTCGGTGAAGGATGCCGTCATCTGCGGCCTCTCCGTCGGCGGCCTGATTGCCCAGTCGCTCTATCAGCGCCGGCCGGATCTCGTGCGCGCCCTTATCCTCAGCGACACCGCCCATAAGATCGGCACGGCAGAGAGCTGGAATGCCCGCATCGCCGCGGTCGAGAAAAACGGCATCGGCAGCATCGTCGACGCCGTCATGGAGCGCTGGTTCACACCCGCCTTCCGCCGGCCCGAGAACACAGCCTATGCAGGCTATTGCAACATGCTGACGCGCCAGCCGGTCGAAGGTTATATCGCCGCCTGCGAAGCGATCCGCGATGCCGATTTCACCGAGGCGGCGAAGAGGATCACGGTTCCGACCATCTGCATCGTCGGCGACCAGGACGGCTCGACGCCGCCCGATCTCGTGCTTGCAACCGCCAAGCTGATCCCGGCCTCCCGTTACGAGGTCATCGCGGACTGCGCCCACATTCCCTGCGTCGAACAGCCGGAAGCGCTGACGGCGATCATCCTCGCCTTCCTCACATCGATTTCGCCTGGAGAAAGCAGCCCATGAACGAGACTCCCTCCGAACGCTACCGGCAGGGCATGGCGACCCGCCGCGCCGTGCTCGGCGACGCCCATGTCGACCGTGCCGCCGCAACGGCAACCGAGTTCGACCGCCCCTTTCAGGAGCTGATCACCGAAGCGGCCTGGGGCCATGTCTGGTCACGCCCTGTCCTGACCAAGCGCGAGCGCTCGATCGTCACTATCGCGCTGCTGGCGGCGCTCGGCCAGGATGACGAGGTCGCTATGCATGTGCGCGCCACGGCCAATACCGGAGCGACCCGCGAGGATATCTGCGAGGCGCTCCTGCATGTGGCGATCTATGCCGGCGTTCCCGCCGCCAACCATGCGATCAAGATCGCCAAGCAGACCTTTGCACAAATGGACGCCGAGCAGGCGGCCTGAGGGGGAAACATGTCCGAATTGGTCAATCGCAAGCCGGAGACCGGCGCCTTCTTCGCCCGCGACCGCGCCTGGCATGCGCCGGCGCTGACGCCCGGCTACAAGACGTCGGTGCTGCGGGCGCCGCAGCGCGCCCTGCTGTCGCTCGACGGCACGATCTCCGAAACGACAGGTCCGGTCTTCGGCCATTCGATGATCGGCGAGCTCGACAACGACCTGATCCTGAATTATGCGCGGCCCGGCGAAAGCGCCATCGGCGAACGCATTATCGTCCACGGCCGCGTGCTCGACGAGCGCGCAAAGCCGGTGGCCGGCGCCCTCGTCGAGTTCTGGCAGGCCAATGCCGGCGGGCGCTATCGCCACAAGAAGGAAAGCTATCTGGCGGCGATCGACCCGAATTTCGGCGGCTGCGGCCGCGCCATCACCGATGAGGAAGGCCGCTATCATTTCCGCACGGTGCGGCCCGGCGCCTATCCCTGGCCGAACGGCGTCAACGACTGGCGTCCCGCCCATATCCATTTCTCGATCTTCGGCCACGGTTTTGCCCAGCGGCTGATCACCCAGATGTATTTCGAGGGCGATCCGATGATCTGGAAATGTCCGATCGTCGGCACCATCCCGGACAAGGCGGCGATCGAGCAGTTGATCGCGCCGCTCGACTGGGGCAACACGATCCCGATGGATTCACGTGCTTATAAATTCGATATCGTGCTGCGCGGCCGCCGCTCGACGATGTTCGAAAACAAGCTGGAGGGCAATTGATGCAGCAGCTCGGCTATCTCAAGGAAACCCCGTCGCAGACGGCCGGTCCCTATGTCCATATCGGCCTGACGCCGAATTTCTGCGACATAACCGGCGTTTACGACAGCGATCTCGGCGTGGCGATGGTCAACGACAAGACGCTCGGCGAACGCATCACCGTCACCGGCCGCATCTTCGACGGCGCCGGCGCCCTCGTGCGCGACGCCGTCGTCGAGATCTGGCAGGCCGACAGCGCCGGCCTCTACAACAGCCCCTCGGAAATGCGCGGCGCCGCCGATCCGAATTTCACTGGCTGGGGCCGCTGCCCGACCCGCGCCGAGGACGGCGTCTACAGCTTCGAGACCATCAAGCCCGGCCGCGTCCCCTTCAAGGACGGCCGCAGACAAGCCCCGCACATCACCGTCTGGATCGTCGCCCGCGGCATCAATATCGGCCTGCAGACGCGCATGTATTTCCCCGAGGAGACAGAGGCCAACGCCGCCGATCCGCTGCTGTCGCGCATCGAACATCGCGAACGCGTCGCGACGATGGTCGCCACCCGCGACGGTGCGACGTGTCATTTCGACATCCGTTTGCAGGGTCCTTACGAAACGGTGTTTTTGGATATTTGAGGGGCTCGCGAATTGCTTTTTCACGAAGTCTTGCGCAAGTAGCCCCCTCACCCTGCCCTCTCCCCGAGGGGAGAGGGGAACAGTGCCCCAAATCCCTTCTCCCCTCGGGGAGAAGGTGGCGGCAGCCGGATGAGGGGGCCGCAGCCACAAAGAGCAGACCATGACCGCATCGCCCTTCGACCATCCCTTCCTCTCCGGCCTCGTCGGCGACGATGAAATCGCGCCTTACTTCTCCGCTGAAGCCGATCTCCGCGCCATGCTTTCCTTCGAGGCCGCGCTCGCCAAAGCCGAAGCCGCACACGGCGTCCTGCCCGGCGAAGCGGCAAGAAAGATCGCCGAAGCCTGCGCGGGCTTTTCTCCCGATCTCGCCAGTCTTCGCGCGGCAACGGCGCGCGATGGCGTTGTCGTCCCTGATTTTATCAAGCAGCTGCGCGCCGCGGTCGGCGAGGAAGCGGGCAAGAGCCTGCATTTCGGTGCCACCAGCCAGGATGTCATCGACACCAGTCTGATGATCCGGCTGAAGGCGATCGCCTTCCTGTTTGCAGGCCGGCTTTCCGCCATCGTCAAAGGCCTCGATGCACTCGAGCGCCTGTTCGGCGGCAACCGGCTGATGGGGCATACCCGCATGCAGGCGGCGATCGCGATCACCGCCGCCGACCGTCTCGCTGCCTGGCGCGCGCCGCTGACGACCTATCGGGACCGCCTGACCGAGCAGAATTTCCCCGTTCAGTTCGGCGGCGCCGCCGGCACCCTCGACAAGCTTGGGCCGCAGGCCGCAGCCGTGCGCGCCTCGCTCGCCCAGGAGCTCGGCCTCACCGACATCGGCCAATGGCAGAGCACGCGCCTTGTGATCGCCGATCTCGCCGGCCTGTTTGCCTCGATCTCGGGCAGCCTCGGCAAGATCGGCCAGGATATCGCCCTGCTCGCCCAAGCCGGTGATGAGATCGAAATGGCAGGCGGCGGCACCTCCTCGGCCATGGCCCACAAGCAGAATCCCGTCGCCGCCGAAGTCCTGGTCTCGCTTGCCCGCTTCAACGCCACAGCGCTGTCCGGCATCCACCAGTCCCTTGTCCATGAACAGGAACGCTCCGGTGCGGCCTGGACGCTGGAATGGCTGCTGCTGCCGCAAATGACCATGGCAACGGCTGCCAGCCTGCGGCTGGCGGGAGAATTGGCCGGCAATATCAAGCGTCTGGGAAGCGCCTGAGCCTGTCGCAACGTCAGAGACAAGGGCACAAGAGGCGGCAATTGTTTTTTCGATCGCGCGCAACCATCTAATAGGCATGACTTGCGGAAAACGCCCCGCCCCGGCAGCCCATTTACCGAAAACCAGCCATACTGGGTTGCTTTCCGACGCGAAAGCCGATTGCTTAGGAGAATATACTTCTTCTTCCGCTAGCGGTTAGGAGAATGAAAGGGGGCGCAGGCAAACCCGTGGAATTCTGCTGCTTCGCATCGGGATGAACTATGAGTACGATGGCGATGCGGGAAGGCCGGTTTGAAAAACGATGACGACAGAACTGTTTCAGATAAAATTTTGGGGCGTCCGCGGCAGTATTCCCGTATCGGGCCCCGAGTTCGACCGCTACGGCGGTAACACTTCCTGCATCGAAATTCGCTGCGGAAAACATCGGATGCTTTTCGACGCAGGTTCCGGTCTGCGCGAGGCGGGACTGTCGTTGCTTGCCGACGGCGTCAGCGACGTCGATCTGTTTTTCAGCCACTGCCATTACGACCACATCATCGGCCTGCCCTTCTTCAAGGCGATCTACTATCCCTCGATCAACGTCAACATCTGGTCGGGCCATCTCGACGGCAAGATGAGCACACGGGAAATGGTCGAGCAGTTCATCAGCCCGCCCTGGTTCCCCGTCAAGACCGACATCTGTCAGGCGACGATGAACTTCCGCGACTTCCATGCCGGTCAGGTTCTGACCCCGCACGAGGGGATCGAGATCAAAACCTTCACGCTCAACCATCCGGGCGGCGCCATCGGCTATCGCATCGAATGGCAGGGCCGTTCGATCGCTCTGATCTACGACATCGAGCACAATCCCGGCAGCTATGATCCCGTCTCGCTGGAAATGATGCAGGGCGCCGATCTCGTCGTCTACGACTGCACCTACAATGAAGACGAGATGCAGCGTTTCAAGGGTTTCGGCCATTCGACCTGGCAGCATGGCACCGAGCTTGCGAAGATGGCCGGTGCCAAACGCTTCGCGCTATTCCATCACGCCCCCTCCCGCACGGACGAACAGCTGGCGCAGATGGAAGCGCAGGCCGAGGCCGCCTTCCCCGGCGCCTTTGCCGCGCGCGACAATCAGACCGTGGTGATCTGACCACTGCCGAACCGCTCCTTTCTCCGCCCCAGGGCAAGGTAGGGACACCTCGGCCTATCGCAGCCCGTGTGCTTGCGCTTTCCTGACGGAACAGTTGCCTGGCCCGACCGTTTCCCCGGCAGCGCAAGATCGATGAAGCGGGGATCAACCATGACCGTGTTGTCAGGACAATGCCTTTGCGGGCAGGTGCAGCTTTCTGTTCGCCGCGAACCGTTGCGCGTGGGCATTTGTCATTGCACCGATTGCAGGAAGGAGAGCGGCTCGGCCTTCACCTTCTATGGAATCTGGCCGGCCGGCCAGTTCGAATATTCCGGAGAAACAGGCGAGTTCCAGGGCCGGCGTTTTTGCACCGGCTGCGGCTCGCGGCTGTTTTCCGCCGATGCGGAAGAGGCGGAAATCAAACTCGGCATCCTGTCCGAAGCCCCGACACCGCTCGTGCCGCGTTATGAACTCTGGATCAAGCGCCGCGAACCATGGCTGCGACCGGTGGAGGGCGCAGAGCAGCATGAGGAGGACCGAAGGTGAACCCGGCTACGCTCGTCCGGCATCGCCGGATCACCGTTGCCGGCATCGAGACCTTCTATCGCGAGGCCGGTCGGCCGGACGCGCCGGTCCTGTTGCTGCCGCATGGCTATCCCTGCTCGTCTTACGAATTCCGCAATCTCATGCCGCGCCTGGCCGACCGCTGGCACCTGATCGCTCCGGATTTCCCAGGTGCGGGCTACAGCGGTACGCCTGATGATTTCGACTACAGCTTCGACGGCTATGCCGCCTGGCTGGAGGCATTTGTCGGCGCCGTGAATGCCGACCGCTTCGCCATCTATCTCCACGATTTCGGCTCGCCGATCGGCGCGCGGCTGGGAATCAGAAATCCCAGGCGGATCACGGCGCTGATCATCCAGAACGGCGATATCCCCTATGAAGATGCCCTCGGCCCGAAATATAAGGACATCGAGGCGACCTGGGCGCTTCAGCCTGCCGAGATGAGGAAAGCGCTGGGCGAAGCAATCAGCGAGGAGACCTTCAGGGAGGAGTTTCTCAACGATCTGGCGCCGCCTCTGGCCGATACGATCCCGCCTGACATGTGGAAGCTGCACTGGTCGCTGATCACCCAGCGGCGCAAGGAAATCGCCATCGACCTGATCGCCGGATTGAGGGAGAACCGCGCCTGGTTTCCCGAGCACCGGAAATACCTTGGGGAAAACAGGCCGCCAACCCTGATCGTCTGGGGACCGAACGATCACTACATGCCGGAAAAGTCGGCGCGAGCCTATCTGCGTGATCTGCCCGATGCCGAACTGCATCTGCTCGGAGGCGGGCATTGGCTGCTCGAGACGCATCTCGATGAAGTCGCAGCCCTCATGCGGGACTTTCTCGGACGCGTTCACCCCGGCTGATCATGCATCCAGAAGCGCCGGCGCCGGCGACCAGCGGACGGCGGGATGCCGACCGGTCGCAGCAAACAGGGCCGACAGGAAGTCCCAGGCAGCGGCGTCATGCACCAGGTGATGGGTGAGAAGACCGATCGGTTCGTCGCTGCCGGCAAAACGGTCGCGGAGTTCCGCCACCAACTCGGCCACCAGCTCCTCGTCGCCGCGCCCGCCGCGCGTGCCGTGCCAGTCGATGATGTCGACATGGGTGTTGAGAAGCCGCACCCGGCCGCCCGGCTTTGCCCGCCCGTAAACCGAAAGCGCCGAAAAGCCGTTTTCGGGCAATGCCGAGATGAGCGCCGCGTCGATCCGGTTCCATGGCGGCACCAGCACCGGCACGAAGCGGGCGGGATGCAGCCGCTGCAGCAGCCGAAAACCGTCGCGCAATTCACCGAGCACCACGTCCGCCGGCCGCTCGCTGCCGAGTTCCTGCTTCTTGCGCTCACGCCCGGCATAATTGGTGTGAGACCAGCCATGCACCGCGACGGCGACGGCTGCTTCCTCCGCCAGCCGCGCGGCCAGTGCTTCGCCGGTCAAAGCGGGAATGACGGCAAGCGTCAGCGGAATGTCATGCGTGCCGGTCAGCGCCAGCAGCGTTTCCAGATCCTGCGTCGGCGCGACGGCATCGTCATCGCGCAGCCAGAACCGGGCCACGCGGCCGGTGGCCTGCCAGCGGTCAAGCTCGCGGCGCAGCGGCTCCCAGCTCTTGCCTTCGCTCATTCTCTTGCTCCTGTTCCGGCGCTTTCACGCAAAATTCCGTCCAAGGCGCGCGCAGCCGTCGCAAGCGAGCGCTCCTCGAGCACGAAGCGCCGTGCCGCCTGCCCCATCACATCACGCGTCTCACCGTTTTCGAGCAGGGCGGCCACCGCCGCGGCATAAGCGGCAACGTCTCCATCCGGCGTCAAAAGACCGGTCGCACCAGCCTCGACGACGGCGGGCACGCCGGCCGTTGCTTGCGCAACGACAGGCAGGCCGGCCGCCTGCGCCTCCAAATAGGCAAGGCCGTAAGCCTCGCCGCAGCCCGGCCAGACATAGATGCCGCCACGCCCGAGGACTTTGGCAATTTCGCCCGCGCCAAGCGCGCCCAACCATTCAATCCGGCCGGAAAGGCCGGCGAACAGCACCTGCACCTCATGCCGCATCGGCCCGTCGCCGATGACCGAAAGGCTCCACATCCGGCTTTCGATCAGGCGCAATGCTTTTGCAAGCATCGCGTAACTCTCCATCTTGTCGCCCGCCCGCATCATTGCGACCGTCACCAGCCGGCGCGGATCCGGCGTGGGTGGCAGCGCTTCGAAGAGCGCCGCATCGATAAAGGGCTTCAGGCCGGCGAGCCGCGCCGCCGGAAAGGCGGCGGAAAGGCCTACCCGGTCGCGATCGGTGAAGCAGATATTGACTGCCGCCTGCAGGACCGCCTCACCCACGCGCTGCTGCTGGGCCGCCCAGCCGGTCCCGTCTCGCTTTGCCGCGTAGGAGGCCTCGGCGGTGACATAGGGAATGGCGAATTCGGCTGAGATCGCCGGCCCGAAGGGATCGGGCGATTTGTAATAGGGGTGGTAACAGAACCAGAGCTCGGGGCGCGGCGCCGATTGCCATTTCAGCCGCAGTCGCTCGTCTTCGGCGCTGATGGCGGGCGCGAGCGCGGCTGCCGCCTCCGGCGTTGCGGCATAAGTCCGGAATTCGGAGGCGACCTCGACCTCGTGCCCGGCCAGCTCCAGCGCCCGGATCAGCAGCCGCGCCATCAATCGATCGCCCGACGGCACCGGATGGTTCGGCGATTTCATCGGCGCGTAGAAAGCCACCCGCATCCGCGTTCCTCACGTAAAGACACACTGTTTCCAATCGGCCTGGCCGCTGGCGAAACTCCGCTATTGTCCATTTCCCGAAAACTTGCGCATAAGCATATGGAATGTGATCGCGATGGAAGCAATTCCGCCTCCTTCTCAATTTCTATGGGCCTGCGGTTGCATCGACAAGAACGGGAATGAATGACGACGGTCTCGGCCACAGGGATTTTTTCGGAACGGACGATCAGAAGGGCGAGGCTTGGATCCGGCCTCGTCATTTTCACCTTCGTCCTATTGCATTTGTCGAACCATGCGCTGGGGCTGATTTCGCTTTCCGCCGCTGATAAGGCTCGCCATCTTTTTATCGGCATCTGGCGCAATCCCGTCGGCACCGCGGTGTTTTATTCCTCGGTGCTGATCCATATGGCGCTGGTGCTGCGCGCCATCTACATGCGCCGCAGCCTGGTGATGCCGAAAGGCGAAACAGCCCAGACCCTGCTCGGCCTGCTCATTCCGCTGCTTCTGATCGATCACGTCATCGGCACACGCATCGGCCACGAACTCTACGGTTATATCGACGATTACCAGACGATCGTCGAAC
Organism: Rhizobium sophoriradicis; assembly: GCF_003939025.1. Lineage (GTDB taxonomy): Bacteria > Pseudomonadota > Alphaproteobacteria > Rhizobiales > Rhizobiaceae > Rhizobium > Rhizobium sophoriradicis. Next base: position 411,126 of record NZ_RQIH01000004.1, on the reverse strand, counting down.
AGCAGTGGATCAAGTCGCCGGCGACCGGCATGCGCCAGGCTGTCGCCGTCATCGTGGTGTGGATCCACGGCTGCATCGGCATTCATTTCTGGCTGCGTTACCGCGCATGGTATGCAAACGTCTCCGCGCCGCTCTTGGCGCTGGCAATCCTCGTGCCGGTGCTCTCGCTGCTCGGTTTCGTCCAGATGGGCCGCACGCTCGCCGACCCTTCCTATCAGCTGTCGACCAATCCTTACGAGGTGAACCTCAACGCCCGTTTTCTCTCCGACCCGCAAGTGCGCGCCGATGTCGCAACGGTGCGCGCCGGCCTCTACGGCGCCTTCTCAGCCTCGCTGCTGATCGTCGTTGCCGCCCGCGCCCGGCGCCGGCTGAAGGAGCGGCTCGACCAGGTGGCGGTGCATTATCCGGGCGGCGAGGTGATCCGCGTGCCGCGCGGCTTCACCGTGCTGGAGGCAAGCCGGCTCGGCGGCCTGCCGCATTATTCCGTCTGCGGCGGCAAGGGCCAGTGCTCCACCTGCCGGGTGCAGATCCTCGGCGATTACGAAAGCCTGCCGCCCGCCGACAAGATGGAACAGACGACACTGAGGCGCATTAATGCCGGCCCGGATGTGCGTCTCGCCTGCCAGCTTCGTCCCGACCGCGACCTCGCAGTCGCGCCGCTGCTCGTGCCGGCGGTCGAAACCGCCCTTCCCGCCAACAGCCAGGAGACCAGCCCGGGCCGCGAACGCGAGATCGTCGTGCTCTTCGTCGATATCCGCCATTTCACCACGCTGACGGAAACGCGCCTGCCCTTCGACGTCGTTTTCCTGTTGAACCGCTATTTTGCCATCATCGGCAAGGCGGTGGAGCAGGCGGGCGGACGGCTTGACAAGTTCATCGGCGACGGCGCGATGGCGCTCTTCGGCCTCAACACCGCACCGGAAGAGGCCTGCCGCCAGGCGCTTAACGCCGCCGCGGCGATTGTCGCCGAGATCGAAAAACTCGCCGCAGAACTCGCCGACGAACTGACGCTGCCGCTGCGCATCGCGATCGGCATCCACACCGGCCCGGCCGTCGTCGGCACGATGGGATATGGAAGGGTGCGCAGCATGACGGCGATCGGCGATACGGTGAACGTCGCAAGCCGGCTGGAAAGTGCCGCCAAGGAATTCGAGGCGGCGATCGTCATCTCCGAGCCGGTGGCGAAGCTTGCCGACGCCAACCTCTCCGGCATCGAAAGTCGTGAAATCAGCGTGCGCGGCCGGGCCCTACCCTTGAAAGTCTATGTGATTCCGAGAGAGAAAGCGGCAGAACCGCTCGAAGGAAAAGACTGATGCCCGGCAAGCCCTGGCTCACCGCCAAATATTGGAGCCGCCGTCTGCGCAAGGCGCGCAATGCCGCCGCCTCGCGCTTCTTCGACACCCGCTTCGGCCGCCGCCTGCTGATCGAGAACATCGGCCCGCGCGTCGTCTCGATGACGGTCAACGCCGGCGATCACCTGATGACCTTTTCACCGGCCGACTATATCGGCCGCAAGGTCTTCCGGAAGGGCCATTTCGAGCGCGATGCCGTGGACCGGCTGATCGTCATCCTGCGCGAGCGCGGCCTGCTCAGAAAGGATGCGACGCTGCTCGAGATCGGCGGCAATATCGGCACCCAGACCGTCTATTTCGCCTTGAGCAACACCTATGCCAAGATCGTCAGCATCGAACCAGACCCGCGCAATTTCCCCTTGCTCGAGCTCAACATCCGCCAGAACCGGCTGGAGGAGAAGGTCCGCCTCGTCAATTGCGCCGCCGGCGAGCGCGACGGCGAGATCGACTTTTTCCTGAACCGCAATAATCACGGCAAGAGCAGCGCCATCCGCCAAAGTCCGACCGACACGAAGATCAGCGTGCCAGTGAAGCCGGTATCCGAAATTCTGGCCGACCTCTCGATCGACCCGGCCGCCATCGGCCTCGTCTGGATGGATATCGAGGGCTACGAGCCGGTCGCCTGCCGCTCGATGCAGCCGCTGCTTTCCCGCCGCGTGCCGCTCCATATGGAGTTCACGCCGCTGTTCTATGGGCCTAAGGGCACGAAAGCCTTCATCTCGATGCTTGCCGGCTTCTACGAGAATTGCCTCGTCCTCTTCGAGGACCGCGAGGAGGAGATGAAGGTACGGGATCTGCCGGCGGTCATCGATCAGTACAACGTGCTGTTTTTGCCGTAGCTGATCGTCGTTGGCGCGTAGCGTGCGGCCCCCTTTTATTAGCCGAACCAGACGCCCCACCCCGGCCGTTCGTAGCGAGCCTGGCATTGGGCACAGCGCCGGCAGCTCATGGCAACAGCGGGTCAATCCGAAAAATTGGCGGCGGTGAAGTCACGCACCTCGTCGGCGATCCAGTTCCGCAAGGCCCGCACCTTCGGGTGATCCTGATTGCCCATGCGGTAGACAAGGTCGTATCCCCATTCCACCTCCATCTTCGTTCGCGGAAAGAGCGCCACAAGGCGGCCGGCGATCAGATCTTCGGCGACCAGCGCGCTGCGGCCGAGCGCCACGCCCTCGCCTCGGATCGCCGCCTCGATCGACATGCTGCCGTGACTGAAGCCTGCCCCTCGCATCTTCGGGTGCGGCATCATTGCAAACCAATGCTCTAGGCAAAGACCTCTGCTTGCGCCTCGGGACGCAGCGGATCCGGACCGAACTTGTTCGGACCTTCCGTGCCCGGAAGCAGGGAGATGACAATCGTTACCGGGAATGTGACGAAAGCGGCATAGGGAATAAAGCTCAGGATGAACAGCGCGAGATACCACCAACCGGAAATGTTGCGATCATGGAAGCGGCGGACCTGTAGGGATATGGACGGCAAAAAAACTGCGATTGTGAACAACAACCAGATGACCACGGTATAATGAGCCGGAGATGGGGCGCCACCACCACTGGTGGCGTAGGCGAGCACAATGGCCAGTATTGCAAGTGGGAACAGCGCCAGCACGCAGAATAGTATGAACCACCAATATTCCGACCTGGATGCCCTGCCGGAAAAGGTTGCATATTTCTGCTTCAGAACAGTCTGAACAGCTTCAGTCAATCCCATTTGAATTCCCCAATTCCCAATTGTCCGAGCATCGCAAGGTGCTGGCTTTCTGCTATAATGCGCCGATAGAACAGCTACAATTCAAACGTAAAGATTGCAAGAAGAGGACCTGCTCCCCGAAGCGGGTCAAAGGCGCCGTCAAGTTATCCGTGACGGTAGGCGTATCGACATCGACGCCTTGTGCAAGCCCGAAAAAAGCAGTTAGCTGGCATCGTTGGGGACGCTCATTTCGCACGGGTGGACGAGCATCGGGACGATAGGTGCGCTGAGACGTATCCGCATTTTGAGGGGAATCTCGTGCGCTGGTCCAAACCGCTCAGAGTGCATCTCGGCGTCCTGGTCGTCGCGTCGCTGCTTTGCACGTCGATGCCAATCATCTGGTTGGCATTCCGGCAGGGAAGCGCTGCTGCGGTGAACGCCGGCGCGCAGCAGATGCGCGAGATGAGCTTACGGCTGATCGAGGGATACAAAGCTGCGCTTCACGGCGGCACCGAGGCGGTGGCGCTGGCATCGACCCTGCCGCAGCTCATTTCCCCGCCGTCTCAGGACATCAAGGCAAAACAGGAAGTCTTTCTCGAGGTGTTGCGAAACGTCCCCGAGGCGACGAGCGTTTACACCGGCTATCCCGATGGTTCTTATCTGCAGGTCATTAACACCGCCAGAAAGGATGTGCGTCAGGCGCTGGCGGCGCCCGATGGCACGGCTTTCGCGATCAGAACGATCGCGGAGAGACAAGGCGCGAATATTATATCGACGCTTCGCTTTCTCGATAGCCAGGCAAGACCGATCGGCGAGCGGGACATCGACTACCTATCCTTCGATCCGCGGCAACGGCCCTGGTACCAATCCGTCGTCCAGGACGGTGTGCCGGTTTCCGTCGGGCCTTATGTGACCGGAACGCTCAATATCCCGACGTTGACGATCGCGGCGCCGATGAAGGATGATGGCCGGGTGGTCGTCGGCATCAACATTCACCTGCAGACGATCGGCCGCCTGCTGAATGCGCAGGGGATTTCTCCGCATGCGCGAGCCTACATCATCGATGGCGGCGGCAACCTCGTCGCCCATTCCGACGCCCAGATCATGAGCAGGGTCATCGGATTATGGGCGAGAACATCAGGCGCCTTCGCCGCGACGGCAAACAGTTTCGACACGAGCCTGGAAGCCGTGGCCAGGCTCAGGCGAGATCCCGCCTTCGCAAGCGGCGGCTTGGCGCGGCTCGATATCGACGGCGAAAGCCACCTGGCGCAAATCGCCCCTGTCAGTGTCTCAGGCCTGTTTAAGGACAGCACGGCCGTGATCGTCGCGCCGCTCGCAGACCTCGTGGAGGAAGCCCATCGGCTGCTCGTGCGCAATCTCCTGATTGCTGGCGCTCTGTTGATCGCCGGAGTCGGCGCATCGGTGGTGCTTTCCCGCATGGTCAGCCGCTCTCTCTATCGGCTCGCCGACGAGGCGCGGCGGATCGGCGATCTCGATCTCGGCGAGACGCCCGTCTCGCATTCCTGGATAACGGAGATCAATACGCTGGCCGGCGCGCTCTCGGCAAGCCGGCATGCCATCAGCCAGTTTGCCCTCTACGTTCCGCGTGAAGTGGTTCGGCGCATCATCAGCCCCGAGGGGCGAGCGGTCGTCAAAGCCAAACGGCAGGATGTGACCGTGCTGTTCACCGATATCAGGGACTTCACCACCATATCCGAGCTCAATTCTCCGGAAAACGTCGTCGATACGCTATCGGCCTATTTCGAGCTGCTGAACATCATTGCCGAGCGCCACGGCGGGACGGTCGTGCAATATCTCGGCGATTCCATTTTCGTCATGTGGAACGCCCCCGTTGCGGATGCCGAACATGCCGAAAACGGCTGCCGCTGCGCGCTCGCGATGAATGCGGCAATCGACGGCCTTAACGAGGAGAACAGAGTGAACGGCCGTCCTGTCCTCATCACGCGATTTGGCCTGCACACAGGCCCGGCCGTCGTCGGCAGTTTCGGGGCGATTTCGCGCCAGCAATACACGGCCATGGGCGATACGATCAATGTCGCCTCGCGCCTGGAGGGATTGAACAAGGATTTCGGTACGTCGATCCTGGTCAGCGCCGCCATCCATAACGCCGTCGGCGACCGTTTCGTGTTTGTGTCGCTCGGCCTGGCGCAGGTGAAGGGCCGGGCGGAGAAGGTGGATATATGGGAATTGATTGGGGAGAGTGACGGCTAAATGTCTGATCGCGAAAACTGGCGATATTCGTTTTCGCAAACGCCCCATCACCCTCGTGAAGCCTCTGCTCAACATCTTGGCGCCTATCCGGCAGGCTGCATCACCAGCGACTGATGGCAATGCACGCCGGCGAGCACCCCCGCGGCCGAGGCAAGCGTGCCGCTGTGCATGGAGCTTGCGGCATCGCCGGCGGCGAAGACGCCCTTGACGCTGGTCTCCTTGTTTTCGCCGGTGCGGATGACCGGACCGAACATACCGTCGTCGAAGGCGCAGCCGATTTGTTCGGCAATGGGGCTTGCCATCGCCGTTTTCGGCGCGACGAAGATGGCGTCGAGCGGCGCGATGCGGCCATCGGCGAGGCGCACTGCCTCGAGTTTCGGACTATCACCCAGCAATTCGACGATCGGGCTGCGTTCTATGCGGACGCCGCGGGCGCGCAGCTTCGCGAGCTGCTCTTCGTCAGGCTCGAACCGCGCCTGGGTGAAAAAGGTGGTCGCGCCCCAGTCAGGGATCATCACGGCCGAATGCGCCGAGTGGGGATGGTTTGCAAGGACGCCAAGCTCGCCGCCACTCACCTCATAACCATGGCAATAGGGGCAGTGCAGCACCGAGCGCCCCCAGCGGTCTCCGAGGCCGGCAATCTCGGGCAGCGTGTCGCGGACGCCGGTTGCGAGAATGAGTCGGTCAGCGCGTTCTTCGCCGCCGCCTTCGATGCCGACGATAAATTGGTCATCCTGCTTCTGCGCGTGGACGACCCTGCCGTCGCGCAACGTGATGTTCGGATAAAGCGAAAGCTGTCTCTTCCCCTCCTCCATGATCGCCGCCGGTGCCCGGCCGTCCTGACCGAGAAAACCGTGCGCGGCCTGCGAAAATCGGTTTCGCGGCATGCCCGCATCGACGAGCAGAACCCGCCGCCGCGCCCGGGCAAGCTGCATGGCAGCCGACAGGCCGGCAAAATTGCCGCCGATGACGATGACTTCGTAAGACATGCTGTCACTCCTCCGGTGTTTCATTTTCATGAATCAACATAAGTTACATGAAATAACCCAGTCAAGCGTCATGTCACTTGTGTTGTTACAGATGGCCTGCGATAATTACCCGCTCGACAGGATGGAACAATGCGCAACGACAGCCGCCTTTCCCGCATGCTGCACGTGCTGATCCACATGGATCGGCACGAGCATTCGGCGACCTCCGAAATGATATCAAAGATGTTGAACACCAATCCCGTCGTCGTCCGCCGCACCATGGCCGGCCTTCGCGAACGGGGTTATGTCAGCTCCGAAAAGGGCCACGGCGGCGGCTGGACCTTGGCGCGTCCCTTGTCTGAGATCACCCTGCTCGACGTCTACAACGCCCTTGGCGAGCCTCACCTCTTCGCCATCGGCCCCGCCGGCGACCAGCCGCAATGTCTGGTGGAGCAGGCCGTCAATAGCGCGCTGGCAGATGCGATGCAGGAGGCCGAGGCGCTGCTGCTGAGGCGGCTGGGCAGTGTGACTCTCAAGCAAATCGCTGACGAGTTCGAGGCAAAACTGGAAGCCCGCTCGGCAGCGGCTTATTCCTGCGCCTCGTGAGGGATTAAATCCTCCAAAGAGGAATAACTGCCACTGCAAATCGCGACAGCGGCCGATGCCGCGGTCCCCGCTCCAATCGCTTACGTCCTGCGATAGAGAAAATACCGCCCTTCTTTGATCCCCTCCGGCAGCGGCAGCGCCACAAGCTCGGGATGCTCCAGCGGCAGGCCGCTGACGGCGACGCCGTTATGAGCGAGCACGCCGGCGATCAGTTGCGGCAGCCAGGTCAGCGTCACGGCGTCGATCTCGTCATGGCCGGTGCCGATATCGGCATGGGCGAGCGCCGCGCCGATGCCGAGGAAGGCCTGGCCGGAGTCGCGGATATTGCCGGTCACCATGTCTTGCGGCTCCGGCGTCGAGGCCGAATAGGAACGGACCTCCCAGTCGAAGGCGATGATGCGGCGGCCGGGAAAATTCTCGCGCAGATGATCATAGGTGCGGCCGTTGCCGAGGCCGAATTCCAGCACCGGGCCGTCGATTTCTGCGACGAGATCGGTGATCGCGTTCAAAATATCGCGCTGGGCCGTCAACCGGCGAATGAAGCTGTCGAGGCGGCTCATCTAAATCCGTATCCGTCATGAAAATCGTGAGCGCGTGCTAACACTGAAACCTTGCCAAGTCGATTGCTGTAAATGGGAATTGGCGTTGCAGCACCAACATGGGTCTGTGCTAAGGTCGATGACATGGAAACCGTGACCGACGAAGACTTCTTTGCCGCCGTGCCGCTCTTCAGCGCCTTCGAGGGCGTGACCGATGCCGCCAACTACCGGCCTCTGCCGGATGGCTGGGTGCTGGCGCTTGCCGATATTGTCGGCTCGACCCAGGCGATCGCCGGCGGCCGGTACAAGGACGTCAACATGGCGGGCGCCAGCGTCATTTCGGCGGTGTTGAACGCCGTCGGCAAGGGCGACTATCCCTTCGTCTTCGGCGGCGACGGGGCGCTGATCGCGCTTCCGGGTTCGCTGGAAAAGGCGGCGCGCGATGCGCTTGCCGCCGTGCAGGTCTGGGTCGAGGAGGATCTCGGCCTGATGCTGCGCATCGCCATCGTTCCGGTCGCCGACACCCGCGCAGAGGGGCTCGACGTGCGTGTCGCGCGTTACTCGGCAAGCCCTTATGTCACCTACGCGATGTTCTGGGGCGGCGGCACCAGCTGGGCGGAACGGCAGATGAAGCAGGGCCGTTACGGCGTCGAGCGCGCCGCCCCGGGCACGCGGCCCGATCTCACCGGCCTCTCCTGCCGCTGGAGCCCCATCGAGGCCGAGAATGGCGAGATCGTCTCAATCATCGCCGTGCCCGGCGAAGGCCGGCCGGGCGAAGAATTCCGCGACCTCGTCAACGGCATCGTCGCCATCACCGCCGAGCAGAACCGCGGCAGCCACCCGGTGCCGGCCGGCGGCCCGAAATTCGCCTTCTCGCTAAAGGGAATCAATCGCGAGGCCAGGGCCACGGCGCCGGCCGGCAAACGTCTTCGGCAGAAGCTGATCATCTTCCTTCAGCTCGCCATCACCGTTCTCTGCTACAAGCTCGACATCCCGCTCGGCCGCTTCGATGCCCGCCGCTACAAGGGCGACGTCGCCGGCAATTCCGATTTCCGCAAATTCGACGACGGGCTGAAGATGACGGTCGATGTCGATGCCGAGCACCTGAAACGCATCGAGACGCTGCTGGCAACGGCGCAGGCAAAGGGCATCGCCCGCTATGGCCTGCATCGGCAGGCTTCGGCGCTGATGACCTGCTTCGTGCCGACGCCGATTTCGCGCGACCATATGCATTTCATCGATGGCGCGTCCGGGGGTTATGCGGTGGCCGCCAGCCGGATGACCGGCAAGGCGCTCTCCGGCGTTGCCGTCACGCCTTGATGACGTGATCGGCCGAAAGGCCGAGCCGGTTGAAGACATTGCGGGTGTCGATGATCAGCGCCGCGCTTTTCGCGATCGCCGCATAATCCACGCTGTCATGGTCGGTCGCCACCAGCACCGCATCGTAGTCGGCGACAGCGTCCGGCATCAGCGCCACCGACCGGCGGCCCTTCAGCGCCTGGTATTCGCGCGTCGGCGGGATCTCGGCGACGAAGGGGTCGTGATAGTCGGCCCGTCCGCCGCGTTCCTCGATGATCTCGATCAGCCGCAGCGACGGGCTTTCTCTGATATCGGCGACGTTCTTCTTGTAGGCGAGCCCGAGTACCAGCACCCGGCTGCGGCTCAGCGCCTTGCCGGCGCGGATGTCGAGCGCTTCGGCGAGCTTGCCGACGACATAACGCGGCATCGCCGAATTGATCTCGCCGGCAAGCTCGATGAAGCGGGTCGGCAGCTCGTATTCGCGCGATTTCCAGGTGAGATAGAATGGGTCGATCGGGATGCAATGGCCGCCGAGACCGGGGCCGGGGTAGAAGGGCATGTAGCCGAAGGGCTTGGTCTTGGCCGCCTCGATCACTTCCCAGACATCGATGCCCATCGCCGCATAGACGGTCTTCAATTCGTTGACCAGGGCGATATTGACCGAACGGAAGATGTTTTCGGTGAGCTTCACCGCCTCGGCCGTCGCATTCGAGGAGACGGGGACAACTGTAGAAACTGCAGCACCGTAAAAGGCCTTCATCAGGGACAGCGCCTCCGGCCCGTCGCCGGCGACGACCTTCGGGATGGTGGCGGTGTGATAATGCTGGTTGCCGGGATCCTCGCGCTCCGGCGAGAAGCCGACGAAGAAATCCGCGCCGGATCTCAGCCCGGTGCCTTCGAGAATGACCTTGACGATATCGTCGGTGGTGCCGGGATATGTGGTCGATTCCAGCACGACGAGCTGGCCGGGACGCAGATGCGCGGCGATCGAGCGCGACGTCGCCTCGACGAAGGAAAGATCGGGATCGCGATGTTTGGTCAGCGGCGTAGGTACGCAGATGATGATGACCTCGCAAGCGGCAAGACCGGCGAAATCGGTCGTCGCCTGAAAGCGTCCGGCATCGATCTCGGCGGCAAGGGCTGCATCGCTGACGGCATCGATATAGGAGCGGCGGGCCTCGAGCGCCACCATCTTGGAAGGGTCGATGTCGAAGCCGGTGACCGCAAAGCCGCTGCGCGCCACCGCCATCGCCAACGGCAGGCCGACATAGCCGAGGCCAATGACGCCGGCGCGCGCCGCGCGGGTTTCGATCTTCTGCAAAAGCGTATCGAAGGTGGAAGTGGCCAAGGCGGGATCTTTCAAACGGAGAAATTCAGAACGCTGATCTAATGCATGATGGCGGCGAATTAAACCCGGGCGCCGATCTTCCGCTTTCCCCCGACAGAAATGCCGATTCGGCGTCAGATTTGCCCCTCACCCTAACCCTCTCCCCGTAAACACGGGGCGAGGGGACGTGCCCTGCGAGACGCTGGCGAAGAATGGAGAGGTTGCGGCTATCCTCCTTCGCCCCGCAAGCGGGGAGAAGGTGCCGGCAGGCGGATGAGGGGCAGTTCTCGCTGACAGACCTGAAAAAGCCTTTAGCCGGGTGTGGCCGAAATGTGCCGGCTGGGTCATCCGATGCAACTTTGAAGCACAAAAAAATCCCGCTCCCATTGTTTCGCATTTGCAGCATCCCTATTTTGACTTTTGATAATGAACCACCGTGAAAGGACCACCCGTCCGGCCCCCCGTTACGGGGAACTGAGGGACGCCGCTGCCGGGCTCTCGGCAGATCGTTGACACAATATTGCCGCTCGTACATCCTGATTTCCTTGTGACCTGTGCATGTAAATGTGCCGGCCGAGGGATTTTTGCCTCTTGGGGATGGCGTGCTTTATGAGGATCATACCGAGAATGAGCACGATCGAATCCAGCGTGTCCTCCATCCTGTTGGACCGCGTCGCCGAATGGCTGACGAATTCTTCACTGGCGGGCAACGATCTCGAAACCATCGTCAGCGGCTTCTGCGAAAGGATGGCCTCCGCCGGCCTGCCGATCGCGCGCGTGCACCTGACCTTTTCGATGCTGCACCCGCTCTACGATGCGCTGAGCTTCACCTGGCGGCGCGCCAGCGGCGTCACCATCGAAGGCTTCCGCATGCCGGCCGGGCAGAAGCCGGACCGCTTCCTGCAGAGCCCCTATTATTACCTGCTCGACAACAACCTGCAGCACATCCGCCGCCGACTGTCGCAGGACGGACCGGCCGAATTCCCGATCTTCGAGGATCTGCGCAAGGACAAGATCACCGACTACCTCGCCTTCGTGCAGCCCTTCAGCGACGGCTCTGTGCAGGGCATGATGGGCTCGTGGTCGACCGACCACAATAACGGCTTTTCCGACGACATGATCGATGCGCTGCTGCGAATGCAGAACCATCTGGCGGTCGCCGCCAAGATGGCGGTGCTCGGCAAGCTCGCCAACAATATGCTGACCACCTATCTCGGCGGCGACGCCGGCAAGCGGGTGCTGAACGGCCAGATCCGCCGCGGCGACGGCGAGACGATCCGCGCCGCCCTCGTCATGGGCGACATGCGTGAATCCACCATGTATGCCGAAAAAGAGGGCCGCCAGGCCTATATCGACACGCTGAACCAGTTCTTCGACGCGATCGCCGCTCCTTTCAACCGCAATGGCGGCGAAATATTGAGCTTCCTCGGCGACGGCTTCCTGGCCGTCTATCCCTGCGGGCGCCACAAGGATCCGTCGAAGATTGCCTGCGAGGCAGCGCTTTCGGCCGTTCACCAGGCCCAGGCACGGGTCGCCGAGCTCAACGGCGAACGCGAGCAGAAGGGTCTCAGCAAGATTGGCTACGGCATCGGCCTGCATGTCGGCAACGTCATGTTCGGCAATGTCGGCCTGAAGGACCGCCTGACCTTCTCCGCCTTCGGATCGGCGGTCAACGAGGTGCAGCGTCTTCAGATCCTGACCAAGAAATACGGCCGCGAGGTCGTCGCCAGCCAAGCCTTCGCCGGTTATTGCGGCGGCGAATGGACGCGGCTCGGCGAAGAGAAGCTGCGCGGCATCCGCCAGAAGGTGACGGTGCTGCAGCCGCGCGCGCCGGCCCCGGAGATCCATGTCGACGAACATTTCCGCGAGGCCGTGCAGAACGGACTTTCCGAAGCCGAGCAGGTCATTCTGCTGCACCAGGACGCGAAGAAACAGGTCAAGCGCACCAGCATGGAGAAGTTCATCCAGTAAAACGCCGGGCCGGCACCGATAAAACTGCGTGTTTCGTCCGGACGACCGCGGCGAAAGGCGGCGATATCCCCTTGATTGTCATCAGCTAGACACCCCGTTTGCGGTACGATAGTGTTGCCTTAACGGGAACATAGAAGACTGGGGAATTTCATTGGTATGGCGTCCGCTGCCGATTTGTTGCGTATTGAGAATCTCGACATCTCGTTCTCGGTTTTCGGCGACCGCCTGCGCGTCGTAAAGGAAGCCAATCTCCGCATCCTTCCGGGCAAGGTCACCGCTCTTGTCGGTGAATCCGGCTCGGGCAAATCGGTGATCAGCCAGGCGATCATGGGCATCCTGCCCAATCCGGCCAAGGCATCGGGCAGCATCCTCTTCACCGATCCACTCGACGGCAGCACGACCGATATCCTCTCCTTGTCGCGCGACAGCGAGGAAATGCGCGACCTGCGCGGCCGACGCATGGCGACGATCTTCCAGGAGCCGATGACTTCGCTCTCGCCGCTGCACACGGTCGGCAACCAGATCAGCGAAGCGCTCTTGATCCATACCGAAGCCGACAAGCAGGAGGCGCGTGAGAAGACCGAGGAAATGCTCGGTCTCGTCGGCTTTTCCAATCCGCACCGCACCTACGACATGTATCCGTTCGAATTGTCCGGCGGCATGCGCCAGCGCGCAATGATCGCCATGGCGCTGATCTGCAAGCCGGCGCTCTTGATCGCCGACGAGCCGACGACGGCGCTCGACGTGACGATCCAGGCGCAGATCCTCGAATTGCTGCGTGACCTGCAGGCCAAGCTCGGCATGGCGATGCTGCTCATCACCCACGATCTCGGCATCGTCGCCAACATGGCCGACGAGGTGGTCGTGATCTATCACGGCGAGATCATGGAAGCCGGGCCGGTCGAGGCGATCTTCCGCAATCCGCAGCACCCCTATCTCAAGGCGCTGATGGCCGCCGTTCCGCATTTCGACATGAAACCCGGCGAGCGGCTGAAGGCGCTGCGCGACGTGCCGGTCAATCTCGAGACTCTCGTCGGCAAGAAGAAGCCGCTACAGGCGGAGACGCCGGGCACGCTGTTGTCCGTCAGCAATCTCTGCAAGACCTACAAGACGCGCAAGCGCAGTTTTCTCGGCAAGCACGAGGCCACCGTGCTGCGCGCCGTCGACGATGTCAGCTTCGATATCCGCCGCGGCGAATGTCTGGGCCTGGTCGGCGAATCCGGCTGCGGCAAGACGACGCTCAGCAAGATCCTGATGCGCGCCGTCACACCCGACAGCGGCGCGGTCGTGTTCAACGACGGCAAGGAGGTCATCGACGTCCTCGCGGTCAAAGGCGACGAGCTGCAGGACATGCGCACCAAGATCCAGATGGTGTTCCAGGATCCGGTTTCCTCGCTTTCGCCGCGCATGACGGTGCGCAACATCCTAAGCGAACCACTCGAGATCCATGATCGAGGCGACAGCGACGAGCGCAAGCGCAAGGTCGAAGGATTGATGGCGGCGATCGGTCTCGACAAGCGCTACCTCAGCCGTTACCCGCACAGCTTCTCCGGTGGCCAGCGCCAGCGCATCGGCATCGCCCGCGCGCTTGCCCTCGGGCCGAAACTCGTCATCCTCGACGAGCCGGTCTCGGCGCTTGATGTCTCCGTCCAGGCGCAGATCCTCAACCTGTTGAAGGACCTGCAGAAGGAACTGGGGCTGACCTATCTCTTCATCTCGCACAACCTCGCCGTCGTCGATTACATGGCCGACCGCATCGCTGTCATGTGCAAGGGCCGCATCGTCGAGATCGCGCCGCGCGAAATCATCCTGCGCGATCCGGTGCATCCCTATACGAAATCGCTGCTCGCCGCCGTCCCCTTCCCCGATCTCGACCGGCCGCTCGATTTCAAGGCGCTGCGCGAAAACGGCGCCGCCGACAAGCAGAACTGGGGGAAAACCTTCACCGCCGAGCATGACGACGCTTCCGAGCTTGCCTATGCCGATCTCGGCGACGGCCATCTGGTGCGCGCCCGCAAGGGCGCTACGGCCAAGGAGTTGCGCTGATGGTAACGCGTCGCACCTTTCTCGGCGGCCTTGTCGGGGCTGCGATCGCACCGGCGGTGCTTCGCGCCGAGCAGATAGTCGAGCCGGAATTTCTCAAGGAGCGGCTGGCCGCAGGCAGCCTGCCTGGTATGGCTGAGCGTATTCCACTGCGCCCGCGCATCGTCAACCTGAAGGAGATGGGGCTCGAACCCGGCGCCTATGGCGGCACGGTGCGCACCATCATCGGCAGCCAGCGCGACATCCGCTTCATGACGATCTACGGCTATTCCCGCCTGGTCGGCTACGACAAGCACCTGCAGTTCCAGCCTGACATTCTCGCCGATTTCCGCGCGGAGGACGACACGATCTTCACCTTCACGCTGCGCGAAGGCCATAAATGGTCCGATGGGGCGCCGTTCACCGCCGACGATTTCCGCTACTGGTGGGAAGACGTCATCCTGAACGACAAGCTGACGCCGGGCGGCGGCGCGCTCGAGCTTCGCCCGCACGGCAGTCTGCCGCGCTTCGAAATGCTCGATCCGCTGACGGTGCGCTATACGTGGGAAAAACCCAATCCGATGTTCCTGCCGACGCTGGCAGGTCCCCAGCCGCTCGTCATCTTCGGGCCGGGGCATTACCTCAAGCAATTCCATAAGAAGTTCCAGCCCGACGAGGCGAAGATGGAACAGATGATGAAGACCAGCCGCGTCAAGAAGTGGCAGGATCTGCACATCAAGATGGCGCGCTCCTACCGGCCGGAAAATCCCAACCTGCCGACGCTCGATCCCTGGCGCAACACGACGGCGCTGCCGGCCGACCAGTTCGTCTTCGAGCGCAACCCGTTCTTCCACCGGGTCGACGAGACCGGCCGGCAGCTGCCCTATCTCGACCGTTTCGTCCTCAACGTCTCCTCCTCGTCGATTATCGCCGCCAAGGCGGGTGCCGGCGAAGCCGACCTGCAGGCGACCGGCATCGATTTCAACGACTACACCTTCCTGAAGGAGGCCGAAAAGCGCTTTCCGGTGAAGGTCAATCTCTGGAAGGTGGCGCGCGGCTCGCGCATCACGCTCTTGCCGAACCTCAACTGCGCCGACGAGGTTTGGCGCGGCCTGTTCCGCGACGTGCGTCTGCGCCGGGCTCTGTCGCTGGCGATCGACCGGCACGAGATCAACATGGTCGCCTTCTACGGCCTGGGCACGCCGAGCGCCGATACCGTGCTGCCAGACAGCCCACTGTTCAAGCAGGAATATGCCGACGCCTTCGTCAAGTTCGATCCCGACGAGGCCAACCGCCTGCTCGACGAACTCGGTCTGACCAGGCGCGGCGGCGACGGCATCAGGCTGCTGCCGGACGGACGGCGCGCCGAGATTACCGTCGAGACCGCCGGCGAAAGCAATCTCGATACCGACGTGCTGGAGCTGGTGCACGATCACTGGGCCAATATCGGCCTTGCGCTCTATACCCGCACTTCGCAGCGCGACGTCTTCCGCAACCGCGCCATGAGCGGCACGATCATGATGTCGATCTGGTACGGTCTCGACAATGGCGTGCCGACGGCCGACATGTCGCCCTCGGGGCTGGCGCCGACGCTCGACGATCAGCTGCAGTGGCCGCTCTGGGGCATGCACTATCTCTCCGCCGGCCAGGAGGGTGTCGCGCCCGACCTGCCGGAGGCGGCCGAACTGATCGATCTGCTCAAACAATGGGGCTCGACGGCGAAGTTCGAGGAGCGCCAGGCGATCTGGCACAAGATGCTGTCGCTCTATACGCAGCAGGTGTTTTCGATCGGCCTGATCAACAGCACGCTGCAGCCGATCCTTCGCGCCGCCAAGCTGCAGAACCTGCCGGAGAAAGCCCTCTACGGCTTCGACCCCACCTCCTATCTCGGCATCTACATGCCGGATGCATTCTGGTACAAGGAGGCCTGAGGCGTGCTCAGATACATTCTCTGGCGCATCGCCGCCATGGTACCGACGCTCTTCGTCATTTCGGCGCTGGTCTTCACCATTATCGAACTGCCGCCCGGCGACTTCTTCGAGAGCCAGATCGCCGAGCTGCGCGCTTCCGGCGAGACCGCCAATCTCCAGGAAATCGAGGAGATGCGCCAGCAATACGGCTTCGACAAGCCGGAGATCGTGCGCTATTTCTACTGGGTCGGCGGCATGCTGCACGGCGATTTCGGCTATTCCTTCGAATACCAGCTGCCGGTGTCCGACGTCGTCGGTGACCGCCTGTGGCTGACCATTCTCGTCTCCTTCACGACGATCCTGCTCACCTGGCTGATCGCCTTTCCGATCGGCATTTATTCGGCCACGCACCAGTACAGCTGGGGTGATTACGGCCTGACCTTCCTCGGCCTGCTCGGCATCGCCATTCCGAACTTCATGCTGGCGCTGATCCTGATGTATTTCGCCAATATCTGGTTTGGCATCTCTATCGGCCATCTGATGGACCAGCAATATATCTCGGCTCCGATGAGCTGGGAGAAGGCGCGCTCGATCCTCTCCCATCTGTGGATCCCCGTCATCATCGTCGGCACGGCTGGCACGGCCGGCATGATCCGTCGCTTACGCGCAAACCTGCTCGACGAGATGCAGAAGCAATATGTGACGACGGCGCGCGCCAAGGGTCTGCATCCGATGCGGGCGCTGGTCAAATATCCGCTGCGCATGGCGCTCAACTTCTTCGTCGCCGATATCGGCTCTATCCTGCCGTCGATCATCTCCGGTGCGGAGATCGTCGCGATCGTGCTGTCGCTGGAAACAACCGGGCCGATGCTGATCAAAGCGCTGCAGAGCCAGGACATGTATCTCGCCGGCTCGTTCCTGATGTTCCTCGCCTTCCTCAACGTCATCGGCGTGCTGATTTCCGATATCGCCCTCGGCTTCCTCGATCCCCGCATCCGTCTGCAAGGCAGGAGCACCAAATAATGTCGCCCCTTCCCGCACCCGGCGCGCCGCTGCCGCATTACGTCTCGACCGCGCCATTCGACCCGCTCGCGACCGAGACCATGACGGCGGCGCAATCGCGCATTCATCTCGCCTCGCAGAAGAAGTTGATGTGGTGGAAGTTCAAGCAGCACAAGCTGGCCTTGATCTCCGGCATCTTTCTCGCCGTCGTCTACCTGATGATCCTGATCGTCGAGTTCCTGGCGCCTTACGGCCTGCACACCCGCAACGTCGATTTCATCCATGCGCCGCCGCAGCGCGTCCACTTCTTCGACAAGGGAGAGTTCGTCGGCCCCTTCGTCTACGGCCGCAGCATGACGCTCGATCTCGATACGCTGCACCGTGTCTATACCGACCGGCCGAACGACGTGCAGCCGATCCGCTTTTTCTGCCGCGGCGATTCCTATAAATTCTGGGGTCTCGTCGCCTCGAACTTTCATCTGGTCTGCCCGTCGATCGGCGGCCAGATGTTCCTGCTCGGCACCGACCGGCTCGGCCGCGACGTGCTCTCGCGCATCCTCTACGGCGCGCGGATCTCGCTGACGATCGGCCTGATCGGCATCGCGATCAGCTTCGTGCTCGGCATCGTCATCGGCGGTCTTGCCGGCTATTGGGGCGGCATCTTCGATCTCATCGTCCAGCGCCTGATCGAGGTGCTGCAATCGCTGCCGAGCCTGCCGCTGTGGATGGCGCTCGCCGCCATCATGCCGGTGACCTGGAGCCCGATCGTCATCTATTTCGGCATCACCGTGATCCTCGGCATCATCGACTGGACTGGGCTCGCGCGTGCCGTGCGCTCGAAACTCCTGGCGCTGCGCGAGGAGGATTACGTCCAGGCAGCCCAGCTCATGGGCGCCAGCACGCCGCGCATCATCGGCCGCCATCTGGTGCCGGGCTTCATGTCGCATCTCATCGCCTCCGCGACGATTTCGATTCCCGGCATGATCCTCGGCGAGACCGCGCTCTCCTTCCTCGGCCTCGGCCTTCGCCCGCCGATCACCAGTTGGGGCATTCTGCTGACCGAGGCAAAAAGCGTCAGCGTCATCGCCTTCTATCCTTGGCTGCTCTTTCCGATCATTCCTGTTGTTCTTGTCATTTTGGCGTTCAACTTTCTGGGAGACGGCTTGCGTGATGCGGCAGATCCCTACAAATAGCAGGAAACCCGGCGGCGCCGCACGGCACCGCCCCCGCCTCGTGGCCTCCGGACGGTGGGGGTACTAACGCATGTTGTTCACCCCGGAGGGAACACCCATGGCCAGACGTCTCGAAGATGCTCGCATCCTCATGTACAGCCACGACACCTTCGGCCTCGGCCACCTGCGCCGCTGTCGCGCCATCGCCCATGCGTTGGTCGAGGATTATCGCGGCCTCAATATCCTGATCATCTCGGGCGCGACGATCGCCGGCGCCTTCGACTACCGCGCCCGCGTCGACTTCGTGAAAATCCCGAGCGTCATCAAGCTGCGCAACGGCGAATATACCTCGCTCGCCAGCCATATCGACCTGCACGAGACGCTGAAGATGCGCGAATCGAGCATCCGCCACACCGCCGAGACCTTCCAGCCCGATATTTTCATCGTCGACAAGGAGCCGATGGGACTGAAGGGCGAGGTCGAGGATACGCTCGCCTATCTCAAGGCCCGCGGCACCGTGCTGGTGCTCGGGCTGCGCGAGGTGATGGACGCGCCGCATCTGCTCGATGCCGAGTGGAAAAGAAACGGCATCATGCAGAAGATCGACCAATATTACGACAGCGTCTGGGTCTACGGCCCGCCTGATTTCTACGACCCGCTGATCGGTCTCGACGTCCCGGCCAGCCTGCGCCGGAAGATGGATTTCGTCGGCTTCCTGCAGCGCAGTGTCTCCAAGGGCAAGACCTCGATCCACGCCCGCAAGGACAATTACCTCCTCGTGACCACAGGCGGCGGCGGCGATGGTTCCGATCTCGTCCACGACGTGATGAATGCCTATGAGGCCGATCCGACGCTGACGCAGAAGGCGCTCGTTGTGCTCGGGCCCTATATGCCTGCCGCCGAACGCGCTAAGCTGGTGCAGAAGGGCGAAGCCATTCCCTACATCGAGGTGATCGAGTTCGATAACCATATGGAAGAGCTGATCGACGGCGCCACCGGCGTCGTCGCCATGGGCGGCTACAACACCTATTGCGAGATCCTCTCCTTCGACAAGCCGGCCCTCATCGTGCCGCGCGTCAAACCGCGCCAGGAACAGCTGCTGCGCGCCAAGCGGGCGAGCGAGCTCGGCCTCGTCGACATGCTGCTGCCGGAACAATCGGTCGATCCCACCATCATGGCTGAGGCGCTGAAGCGCCTACCCTCCCGCCTGCCCCCGTCGAAGAGCGGCAGTAATATGCATCTCGAAGGGCTCGACCACATCTCGCAGACCGTCGGCCGGTGGATCGACGGCCGCGCCAGCCACCTCGCCCTCGTCGGCGCGGAATAGGACCAAGCCTTGCCGCCACGCCGCAAGATTCTCGTCGTGCTGAAAGGCTATCCCCGCCTTTCGGAAACCTTCATCGCCCAGGAGCTGCTCGGCCTGGAAAAAGCCGGCTTCGACCTGACGCTGATTTCGATGCGCCGGCCGACCGACAAGAAGCGCCATCCCGTCCATGACGAAATCAGGGCGCGCGTCGTCTACCTGCCGGAATATCTGCACGAGGAGCCAATCCGGGTGCTGAAAGGTCTTATCGCCGGTTTCTCCAAACCCGGCTTCACCACGCTGATCAAACGTTTTTTGGCCGATCTGCCACGCGACCTCTCGCGCAACCGCTTCCGCCGCCTCGGCCAGGCGCTGGTGCTGGGGCGTGAATGGCCTGATGGAGGCGAGTGGCTGCATGCCCATTTCATCCACACGCCGGCCTCGGTGACGGAATATGCGAGCATGCTGACGGGCACGCCCTGGAGCTGTTCGGCGCATGCCAAGGACATATGGACGTCGCCCGACTGGGAGCTCACCGAAAAACTGAACAGCGCCCGCTGGACCGTCACCTGCACCCGGGCGGGCTACGAGCACATGCGCACGCTGACATCCCGCAAGGATGCGGTGCACTTGAGTTATCACGGTCTCGATCTCGCCCGCTTCGGCCATTTTGCCGGCGATCGCTCGAACCGCACCGGCAGCGATCCCGACGATCCGGCCCTCATCTTGAGCGTCGGCCGCGCCGTTGAAAAGAAGGGTTACGACGTGCTGCTGCGCGCACTCGCCCTGCTGCCCGCCGATCTGCATTGGCGCATGGAACATATCGGCGGCGGCGAGGCACTGGCGAAGCTAAAGGCGCTGGCCGCCGAGCTCGGCCTGTCCGACCGCATCGTCTGGAAGGGCGCCCTGGCGCAGGAAGACGTGCTTGATCACTACCGCCGCGCCGACCTCTTCGCGCTGGCCTGCCGGATCGCCGCCAATGGCGACCGCGACGGCCTGCCGAACGTGCTCGTCGAAGCCTCGAGCCAGCGGCTGGTCTGCGTTTCGACCGAAGTCTCCGGCGTGCCGGAACTTCTGAAGGACGGCGAAAACGGCCTCGTCGTGCCGCCGGAAGATCCGGCGCTGCTGGCGAAAGCCCTGGAAGCGGTGATCCGCGACCCGGCGCTTCGCAAGCGCCTCGGCGACGCCGCCGAAAGTCGGGTGCGCAACGAGTTCGACTATCACTCCAGCATCAGACAGCTCAGCGGCCTGTTCGAGGCCGAATGGCAGAAGGCGTCATGACTGCACCGCGCATCTTCTTCTACGTCCAGCACCTGCTCGGCATCGGCCACATTGCCCGCGCCAGCCGCATCGCCAATGCCCTCGTCAAAGACGGATTCGACGTCACCGTGGTGACCGGCGGCTTGCCGGTACCGGGCTTTCCAGGCGAGGGCGTCAAGACCGTGGCACTGCCGGCGGTCGTCGCCAGCAATGCCGGCTTTTCCGGCCTCGCCGATGCCGGAGGCCGCCCCGCCGGCGAGGATTTCCTCCATGCCCGCCGCGACCTGCTGCTCGAGGCCTTTCATGCCGCAAGGCCCGATGTCGTCATCATCGAAGCCTTCCCCTTCGGCCGCCGGCAGATGCGCTTCGAACTGCTGCCGCTGCTCGCGGCGGTCGAAACGGCCGAACCGCGGCCAAAACTGCTGAGTTCGGTACGCGACATCCTGCAGGAAAACCGCAAGGCCGGCCGCGATGCGGAAACCGCAGCCCTGGTCAGTGATCATTTCGACGCCGTGCTCGTCCATGGCGATCCCGCCTTCATCAAGCTCGAGGACACCTTCCCGTTGACGGCAGCGATTGCCGACAGGGTACGTTATACCGGGCTCGTCACCCCGCCGCCGGCGCCCGAACCGACCGAAACATTCGATATCATCGCCTCAGCGGGCGGCGGCGCCGTCGGCGCCGAACTGATCGGCGCGGCGAAAGCGGCGGCAGCGCTCATGCCGGACAATCTTCGCTGGCTGCTGATCGCGGGGCCCAACCTGCCCGAGGCTGATTTCACCGCGCTGTCGCGGGAGACGGCCGCAAACGTGACGCTGGTGCGCTTCCGCAAGGATTTTCCCTCGCTGCTGCGCGCCGCCAGGGTCTCGATCTCGCAGGCCGGCTACAACACGGTCGGCGACCTCATGCGCAGTCAGTGTCGGGCGATCCTCATCCCCTTCGTCGCCGGCGGCGAGACCGAGCAGACGGTGCGCGCCGAACGGCTGCAGGCGCTTGGCCTCGCCGACATCCTGCCGGAAAACGGGCTGACCTCTGCCCTTGTGAAACAGGCCGTCGAAAAGGCGCTCGCAGCACCTCGGCGGGAACAGGTATCGCTCGATCTCGACGGTGCGGAGAAAACCGCCGGCATCATTCGCTCGATGATTGCGAATAGCTCGCCTAATTCAAAATTCCTGTGATATAAGCAAAAGTCCGGCGAGAATCGGCCTTTCTGCAGCCGGTGGCTTCGCCTTGTTTTCATTGCGATATCGGCGGTCCGGCTGCATGGTTCGTTCTCAAGGATTTCTCCCGTTCCGGCGCCCGGATCGCGCCTTCGGAATTTCCCAGCAAGCTGACGGTTAGCCATGGAAAAAAGCCTTGCCCGCTACATCTGGAAGAACACGCGGCTGCAGCAGCTGTGGATTCTGGCTGTCGTCGCCGCCTCGATGGTGCCTTATTTTCTGTCATTCGACCTACCGAAGCAGATCGTCAACGGACCGATCCAGGGCGACGGCTTCGAAGGGCCTGGCGCAACTCAGAGATTCATGCATATCGCCTACGACATTCCGCTGATCGGCCATGTCGAATTCTTCCAGGGCGTAGAGCTCAATCGTTTCCAGATGCTGATGGCTCTCAGCCTGGTGTTCCTGGCGTTGGTGGTGCTGAACGGCCTCTTCAAATTCTATATCAACACCTATAAGGGCCGGCTCGGCGAACGCATGCTGCGGCGCATCCGCTTCGAGCTGATCGACCGGGTCCTGCGTTTCCCGCCTGCGCATTTCAAGCGGGTGAAATCGGCCGAGATCGCCACCATGATCAAGGACGAGGTGGAGCCGATGGGCGGCTTCACCGGCGACGCCTTCGTCTCGCCCGCTCTTCTCGGCGGTCAAGCGATCACCGCCCTCGCCTTCATCATCGTGCAGAATTTCTGGCTCGGCATGATCGCCGCCGGCATCGTCGGCGTTCAGGCGGTCGTCATTCCGCGCATGAGGAAACGCCTGCTGGAGCTTGGCCGCCAGCGGCAGCTGACGGCGCGCGAGCTGTCCGGCCGCGTCGGAGAAATCGTCGAGGGCATCGGCACGATCCACGGCAACGACACCTCCAACCTCGAACGCGCCGACATCGCCTCGCGGCTCGGCCGCATCTTCTCGATCCGCTACGACCTTTACCAGTGGAAATTCCTGGTGAAGTTCATCAACAACTTCCTCGCCCAGGTCACGCCTTTCCTGTTCTACGCGATCGGCGGTTATCTGGCGCTGCAGGGCCGCCTCGACATCGGTCAGCTCGTCGCCGTCATATCAGCCTACAAGGATCTGCCCGGGCCGCTGAAGGAACTGATCGACTGGGACCAGATGCGCCAGGACGTGCAGGTGAAGTACCAGCAGGTCTACGAACAGTTCAACGTCGAGCCGCTGATCGACAGCCGTATTCAGGAACTGGCCACCGCCCCCGTCGGCGCGTTGACGAGCGCCCTCGTCGTCACCAACCTGACGCTTTCCGACGACAGCGGCGCCCGCCTCGTCGACCACGTCTCGGCCGAGATCAAGCCGAACGAGACGGTGGCGATCGTCGGCCCGAACGGCAGCGGCGCGGAAGCCTTCGCCGAAGCGCTCGGCCGGATGATATGGCCCGATTCCGGCCGCATCACCATCGACGGCCGCGACCTGCTGGAGCTGCCGGAATCGATCACCGGCCGGCGCATCTCCTACGCCTCGGCCGACACCTTCTTCTTCCATGGCTCGCTCGCCAGCAATCTGCTCTACGGCCTCAAGCACGCGCCGATGACCGATCCCGTCTACGACGAGAAGGAGGCGCTCGAGTATAAGTGGCATTCGGCCGAGGCGGTGAAGGCCGGCAATCCGACGCTCGACCTCAACAGCGACTGGGTGGACTACAAGGCGGCCGGCGCCAACGGACCGGAGGATCTGTTGAAAGCGATCCGCCCGGTGCTCGACGCCGTGCTGATCTCGCAGGACATTCTCGATCTGGCGCTGCGCTCCAACGTCAACACCGACGTGCATGTGGCCGTCAGCGACCATGTCGTGGCGCTGCGTGCCTCGCTCAGGGACCGGCTGCGTGATGAGGGGCTCGACGGTATCGTCGTGCCTTTCGATTTCGATACCTACAATGCCCAGGCGACAGTCGGCGAAAACCTGCTCTTCGGCACCATGAAGCGGCCGCTGATGACCAACCGCAGGCTGGCCGCCCATCCCTATTTCCAGCAGCTCTTCCGTGAGACGGGCTTGAGCACCGATCTCTACGCCATGGGCCTCGAGATCGCCGAGAACGCCGTCGAGCTCTTCCATGACCTGCCGCCGGATCATCCTTTCTTCCAGCAGCTGACCTTCATGACGGCGGACGATATTCCGACCTACCAGGCGCTGCTGCAAAAGCTGCAGAGCCGCCGCTTCGAGGATGCCACCCCCGAGGAACGCTCGGCCATCATCCGCCTGAGCTTCGCCTATATCGAGCCGCGGCATCGCTTCGGTTTGCTGACCGACGAGCTGATGGACAAGATCGTCAGCGCCCGCAAGCAGTTCCACGCCCATATTCCGGCCGATCTCGCCGAGCTGATCGAGCGTTACGACGCCGAACGTTTCACGCCGTCGGCCAGCCTGATGGACAATGTGCTGTTCGGCCGCATCGCCTATCAGCAAGCCGACGCCTCCGACCGCATCCGTGCCATCATGGGCGAACTCTTCGATGCCCTCGACCTTTATGACGATGTGCTGTCGATCGGGCTCGAATTCGACGTCGGCTCGGGCGGCAAACGCCTGACCATGGTGCAGCGGCAGAAGCTGAACCTGGCCCGCGCACTGCTGAAGCGTTCGGACTATTTCATCTTCAACCGGCCGCTGTCGGCGCTCGATCAGCGCGTCCAGGACCAGATCACCCGCAACATCATCGAAGACCTGCACAAGGAAGGCGAGCGGCCGGCGATCGTCTGGGTGCTTTCCAATGCGCGGCTCGCCGAGATGTTCGACCGGATCCTGCTCTTCGACCGCGGCGGCCTGGCCGAGGCCGGGAACTATCCGGAACTTTCCGAGAAAAACGGTATGTTCAAGGAACTGTTATCGTAATATTCTATGGGAGCGGCGATGGTAGGCGTTCCCTAGGGAATGCCGGGAATTTAAGGCGTCTGGTTCGAAGAACCCTGCGCCAGGGGATTGAAACGCTCATGCTGTTGAGAGACGAAGTCGAAATGCTGCGACGGGTGCCGATCTTTTCGAGGATAGCGCCGGCAAAGCTCAAGCTTTTGGCCTTCACCTCCGACCGCATGACCTACAAAGCCGGTCAGGATCTCTTCCATCAGGGTGATGTCGGCGACGCCGCCTATGTCATTCTCTCCGGCAGCGCCGACATCATCGTCTCCTCGCCGGCCGGCGAGATCAAGGTCGCCGACGTCGAGCTCAATTCCATCGTCGGCGAAATCGCCATCCTCTGCGACGTCTCGCGCACGGCAACGGTGCGCGCCACCTCGCCGCTCGAAGTGCTGCGCATCAGCAAGGAGCACTTCCTGAAGCTGCTCAGCGACTTCCCCGAAATGGCCGTCGAAATCATGCGCGTGCTCGCCGACCGCCTGAACCACACCACCGCGGAACTGACTGCGGCGCGGGCGGCCAAGCAGCCGCAGATGGCGCAGTAAAAACGCTTTTCAGAGTCTCGGCGGCCATTGCTGGGCGCCATGAAGAAGGCGCAATATTTCCACCCTCTGTGCCTTTCTGTCGATGCGATAGATCAGCAGAAATGCGGTGCGCGGAATGACCAATTCCCGTGTTCCCTTGAGACGACCGCTGCGTCCTGCTTCGGGGTGATCGGCGAGCATTTTGGCCTGATGCCGGATAACATCATCCAATGCGATCGCGGCGTTTGGATTCTGGGTAAAGATGTGGCGGATCTGCCTTTCCCGGTCCACAAGAGCCTGAGCCAGCCATCTGACAATCAAGCTTTATCTCCGGAGTGCAGCTGCGCGAGCAGTTCGGCCCGAAGCTTATCCATACGCTCTTCGGCATCCTGCGCACTGATCCAGACCGCGTTCGGATCATCGGCTTCCCGGATCGCTTCTTCGACCTGTTCGCGGAACCACTTGTCGTATTCCGCCGCCTCGTGGGTACGACGCAGAGCGGCGGCCCGATCCGGCCGCGGTGCCGTCTCGGAAATGTAATCGGCCGCATCGACATCGAACTGCGAGATCCCGACATCCTTGAGATAAGACACCAGGGTATCCATGCGCTTGAACAGGCGCACCTGCCGGCTGCGCTGGGCGGCAAGCGGGCGCTCGGCCTTGCCGTAGCGGATGACGACGGACCAGCCGCCGGTCTTGCCTACGACATGGGCGGCATCGACGGCGCCGGCTTCGACAAGACGGGAAAGGGTCGAATGATCGATGGTTTCCGCGGTCATGGCATATCCTCGTTGCGGCCGACAAGGATATGCATTTAATTATAAATTGCAATGCAGTCAATAATTGGAATTGGGCAGATTCGTGCCGATGGCTGCCCCTCACCCTGTCCCCGTAAAAACGGGGAGAGGGGACGTGCCCTGCGAGAGGTTGGCGAGTGACGGAAAGGTCGCGGCATATCACCTTCTCCCCGCAAGCGGGGAGAAGGTGCCGGCAGGCGGATGAGGGGCGGGCCGCGACGCCTCGCCTATTCGCGCTGTTCCAGCGCCTTGCTGAAGGCCAGTGCGGCCAGCGTGCAGATGGCGCCGGAGAGCAGGTAGTAGCCGACGAATGTCAGGCCGAAGCGGCTGGAGAGGCTGAGCGCCACCAGCGGTGCGAAGCCGGCGCCGACCAGCCAGGCGAGGTCCGAGGTGAAGGCAGCGCCGGTATAACGATAGCCCCGGCCGAAACGCGAGGAGATCGAACCGGTCGCCTGGCCGAAGGACAGGCCGAGCACGCCGAAGCCGATGATGACGAAAGCGTCGTGGCCGTTATTGCCGGATGCGATCAGGGTCGGCCCGATAAAGCTGAAGACGGCGATGATGACGGCGCAGATGGCAAGCTGGGCGCGCCGGCCGATGCGGTCGGCGATCAGGCCCGAGGCGATGATCGCGACGACGCCGACCATGGCGCCGACCACCTGCACCACCATGAAGGTGCCGATCGGCTGATTGCCGTAAAGGCTCATCCAGCCGAGCGGGAAGATGGTGACGAGGTGGAACATGGCGAAGCTCGCAAGCGGCACGAAGGCGCCGATCAGGATGTCGCGGCCATGAACGCGCAGCACGTCGAGGATCGGTGCTGCCTCCAATTCGTGCTGTTCGAGCAGCGTGCCGAATTCCTTGGTCATGACCAGGCGCAGCCGGGCAAAGAGGGCCACGACATTGATCGCGAAGGCGACGAAGAAGGGATAACGCCAGCCCCAGGAAAGAAAGTCCTCGCTGGAAAGATTGGCGACGAAATAACCGAACAGCGTGCTTGCCAGGGCAAAGCCGATCGGCGCGCCGAGCTGCGGGATCATCGCATACCAGCCGCGGTGATTGGCCGGCGCGTTGAGCGCCAGCAGCGAGGCCAGACCGTCCCAGGCGCCGCCGAGCGCAAAGCCCTGTCCGAGACGGAAGAGCGCCAGGAGAGCAATCGACCAGACGCCGATCACCTCGTAACCCGGCAGGAAGGCGATCGAGGCGGTCGAGCCGCCGAGCAGGAAGAGCGCGATCGTCAGCTTCGTGCCGCGCCCATACATCCGGTCGATGGTCATGAAGACGACGGAGCCGACGGGACGGGCAAGGAAAGCGAGCGAGAAGATGGCGAAGGAATAGAGCGTGCCGGTCAGCCTGTCGGGCGCGAAGGGAAAGACGAGCTGCGGAAAAACCAGGACCGAGGCGAGGCCGTAGACGAAGAAATCGAAGAATTCCGACATGCGGCCAATCACCACGCCGATGGCGATGCTGCCCGGTGACACCGGCTTGTCGTCGTGAATGCGCCGCGCGTCGCGTTCCAGCGATGACGACGACGGTCCGTAATGCGATGTTGTTGCCATAAACGCCTCCTCGTTAAGGCGCTTCCGGCAAGGCGCCTTAAGCGTGATCTTGATCAAACCCGCAGGCTTATCAAGTCCGTAAGACTGAAATAGTTCATCATCACGGCTCAAATGAAGCGGGGACGGAAAAATTTGCGTGATCCGGACGGTGATTTTGCCCTGCGAATGCTGGCCTGACCGGCTGTTGCGGATATATTGGCCTGAGACATGCGCACGCCTAAAATCCTTCTAATTTCATCAGGATTTCGAAGTACTAGCGCCCAATGATTTTTGCCGCATTGCGGCATGTTTGCTGCACTGCGACCTTCCGCCTCATGTCGCGATCCGGTTCAGTGCTTTAGTCGCGGACCAAACGAAACAACAAGAGCTTAGAGACGTGCCAAAACTCATGAAGTTTTCCCGCCTTCTATCCGTCTTGCCGCTGCTTTTCCTGGCAGGATGCAACATGGTGGTCATGGCGCCCTCTGGCGACATCGCCGCGCAACAGCGCGATCTGATCGTCGTCTCGACGGTGCTGATGCTTCTGATCATCGTTCCGGTGATCTTCCTGACGCTGCTCTTCGCCTGGCGCTACCGCCGCTCCAACACGGCCGCGACCTACGACCCGGAATGGCACCATTCGACCCGGCTCGAAATCGTCATCTGGGCTGCACCCCTGGCGATCATCATTGCGCTCGGCGCCGTCACCTGGATTTCCACGCACAAGCTCGATCCCTACCGCCCGCTCGACCGCCTCGATGCGGAGCGCGCCATACCGGCCGATACCAAGCCGCTGACCGTCGAAGTCGTGGCGCTCGACTGGAAATGGCTGTTCTTCTATCCCGAACTCGGCATTGCTACCGTCAACGAGATGGCCGCCCCGGTGGACCAGCCGATCAATTTCAAGATCACCGCTTCCTCGGTAATGAACTCCTTCTACATCCCGGCGCTCGCCGGGCAGATCTACGCCATGCCCGGCATGGAGACGAAGCTGCACGCCGTCATCAACAAGGAAGGCGAGTATGAGGGCTTCTCGGCCAATTACAGCGGCGCCGGCTTCTCGCACATGCGCTTCAAATTTCATGGCCTTACCCGCGAAGGCTTCGACGCCTGGGTGGCCAAGGTCAAGCAGCAGGGCACGATGCTCAACCGCGACACCTATCTGAAGCTCGAGAAGCCGAGCGAGAAGGAGCCGGTGCGTTATTATGCCGGCGCCGACGCCGATCTTTACACCGCCATCCTCAACATGTGCGCCACGCCCGGCAAAATGTGCATGAACGAGATGATGCACATCGACATGATGGGCGGCGCCGGCAAGGAAAGTGCTGAGAACCGAGAGAAGCTGCAATACGACAACCGCCATGCCGACGAAGGCGTCGTGGCGCCGGGCGCAACCGTGCCGGCGACGGGCGTTCCGGCAAGGGCCGAGCCGCCGCGCGATTCCGGGGGCAGCAGCATGCAACACGACATGCCAGGCATGCCCGACATGCCCGGCATGCAGCATGACGGCCATTCCATGCCCGCCACGGGCAACGGCGCCGATCCGGCGCCGGCGCAGCTCAACAACAACAATTAACCTGGCGCTTTGCGTCGCAAGACATAATGAACGGGTTGTTCCATGTTTTCCAATCCTGACCTCCTGAAGTTCGTCTTCGGCCGGTTGACCCTCGATGCCATCCCCTATCACGAGCCGATCCTGGTCGTGACCTTCATCGGTGTCGTCATCGGCGGTCTCGCCGTGCTCGGCGCCATCACCTATTTCAAATTCTGGGGGCCGCTCTGGCACGACTGGATCTGCAGCGTCGATCACAAGAAGATCGGCATCATGTATGTGATCCTGGCGGTCATCATGCTGTTGCGCGGCTTCTCCGACGCGATCCTGATGCGCATCCAGCAGGCGATCGCCTTCAACGGGTCGGAAGGTTACCTCCCGCCGCACCATTACGACCAGATCTTCACCGCCCACGGCGTCATCATGATCTTCTTCGTGGCGATGCCCTTCGTCACCGGCCTGATGAACTTCGTGGTGCCGCTGCAGATCGGCGCGCGCGACGTCTCCTTCCCCTTCTTGAACAACTTCTCCTTCTGGATGACCACCGCCGGCGCGGTCATCATCATGCTGTCGCTGTTCATCGGTGAATTCGCCCAGACCGGCTGGCTCGCCTACCCGCCGCTGTCGGGGGCCGCCTACAGTCCGGGTGTCGGCGTCGACTATTATATCTGGGGCCTGCAAGTGGCCGGTGTCGGCACGACGCTCTCCGGCATCAACCTGATCGCCACCATCGTCAAGATGCGCGCGCCGGGCATGACCTTCATGAAGATGCCGGTCTTCACCTGGACGGCACTCTGCACCAACGTGCTGATCGTCGCCTCCTTCCCGATCCTGACGGCAACGCTCGTGCTGTTGTCGCTCGACCGCTACGCCGGAACGAACTTCTTCACCAACGACCTCGGCGGCAATCCGATGATGTACATCAACCTCATCTGGATCTGGGGCCATCCGGAGGTCTACATCCTGGTGCTGCCGGCCTTCGGCATCTTCTCCGAAGTCGTCGCCACCTTCTCCGGCAAACGCCTCTTCGGCTACGCCTCGATGGTCTACGCCACCTGCGTGATCATGATCCTGTCCTACATCGTCTGGCTGCACCACTTCTTCACCATGGGCTCGGGTGCATCCGTCAACTCCTTCTTCGGCATCACCACGATGATCATCTCGATCCCGACAGGGGCGAAGATCTTCAACTGGCTCTTCACCATGTATCGCGGCCGCATCCGCTACGAGGTGCCGATGCTGTGGACGGTCGGCTTCATGGTGACCTTCGTCATCGGCGGCATGACGGGCGTCATGCTTGCGGTCCCTCCTGCCGATTTCGTGCTGCACAATTCGCTCTTCCTCATCGCTCATTTCCACAACGTCATCATCGGCGGCGTGCTCTTCGGCATGTTCGCCGGCGTGAACTACTGGTTCCCGAAGGCCTTCGGCTTCAAGCTCGATCCCTTCTGGGGCAAGATGAGCTTCTGGTTCTGGCAGATCGGCTTCTGGTTCGCCTTCATGCCGCTCTATGTGCTCGGCCTGATGGGCGTCACGCGCCGCATGAGCCAGTTCGAGGACCCGTCGCTGCAGATCTGGTTCATCATCGCCGCTTTCGGCGTCGGCCTGATCGCGCTCGGCATCGCCGCCTTCCTGATCCAGATCGTCGTCAGCTTCATGAAGCGCGAGGAACTGCGCGACGACAGCGGCGATCCCTGGGACGGCCGCACGCTGGAATGGTCGACCGCTTCGCCGCCGCCGGACTACAACTTCGCCTTCACGCCCGTCGTCCACGATCATGACAGCTGGTACGACATGAAGAGGCGCGGCTACGAGCGTCCGCTCGGCGGCTTCAAGCCGATCCACATGCCGAAGAATACCGGCACCGGCGCGATCCTGTCGGCCATCAGCGTCGCACTCGCCTTCGGCCTGATCTGGTACATGTGGTGGCTGGTCGTCGTCTCCTTCGTCGCCCTGATCGTCGTGGCGATCGGCCATACGTTCAACTACAAACGCGACTTCTACATCCCCGCAGAAGACGTCATCGAAACGGAAGGCAAGCGCACCACGCTGCTTGCCGAGCAGGTGTAACGACCATGAGCGATCACACTGTCGATACGGCCGAAAAGCCCGAATTCTACCTGACGGAAGATCATCATCCGGAGAACAGCACCAATCTCGGCTTCTGGCTCTATCTGATGAGCGACTGCCTGATCTTCGCGGTGCTGTTTGCAACGCACGGCGTGCTCGGCCGCAATTATGCCGCGGGGCCGTCGCCGGCCGATCTCTTCGATCTGCCGATCGTTGCCCTCAACACGTCGATGCTGCTGCTCTCCTCGATCACCTATGGCTTCGCCATGCTGCAGATGGAGCGGAACGCCAAGGCGGAAACGCTGTTCTGGCTTGGGGTCACCGGCCTGTTCGGCGCCGCCTTCATTGGGCTCGAGCTCTACGAGTTCATCCACCTGATCCACGAGGGTGCCGGGCCGACGCGCAGCGCCTTCCTCTCCTCCTTCTTCACGCTGGTCGGAACGCACGGCCTGCACGTCACCTTCGGCATCATCTGGCTGATCACGCTGATGGTGCAGGTGTCGATGCACGGCTTGATCGAGGCCAACCGCCGCCGACTGATGTGCCTCTCGATGTTCTGGCACTTCCTCGACGTCGTCTGGATCGGCGTCTTTTCCTTCGTCTATCTCTTGGGAGTTCTCGGATGAGTTCGCAAGCACCCGCACATGAGGATGCCCACGAGGCGCATCACGGCCACAGCCACGGCCATCAGGCCGGCCACGGCACCTTCCGCAGCTATATGACGGGCTTCGCGCTCTCCGTCATCCTGACCGCCATTCCCTTCTGGCTGGTCATGGCAGGCGTCTTCGAAAGCGCGGCGGTGACGGCGGTGCTGGTGATGGCCATCGGGGCGATCCAGATCGTCGTCCATATGGTCTTCTTCCTGCACATGAACCCCCGCAGCGAGGGCGGCTGGACGATGATGGCGCTGATCTTCACCATCATCATCGTCGCCATCGCGCTCTCCGGCTCCCTCTGGGTCATGCATCATCTCAACACCAACATGATGCCGATGAGCCCCGAGATGATGAAGAACATGCCGTGACGGCATCGAAAGGGCGGCGGCACCGCCGCCCGAAGCGATTCACGCCATGAGCGAAGCTCCCCCCGAAAAAGCGGAAAAACGGCGTTCGCCTGTAAAACGCGTCGCCTTTGCCGTCTGCCTGGCGCTCATTGCGGCAGCGCTCGCAGCCCTCGGCACCTGGCAGGTGCAGCGGCTCGCCTGGAAGCGCGATCTCATCGTCCGCGTCGACCAGCGTGTGCATGCCGCAGCCGTGCCAGCCCCGGCACGGGCCGATTGGGACAAGGTCAATGCCGGCGATGACGAATATCGCCGGGTGAGCGTCGCCGGTACGCTCGCCAACGACAAAGAGACGCTGGTCTATGCCTCGACGGCGCTCGGCCCGGGTTATTGGGTAATGACGCCGCTGATGCTTGCCGACGGCACCGCCATCCTCATCAACCGCGGTTTCGTGCCGACCGACAGGCGCGACCCGGCCACGCGCCGCGAAGTCCAGCTGGCGGGACCCGTCGAAATCACCGGGCTGATGCGGATGACAGAGCCGAAGGGATCGCTGCTGCAATCCAACGATGTCGGCGCCGACCGTTGGTATTCGCGCGATGTCGCGGCAATCGCACAGAAGCGCGGCGTCGGTGCGGTCGCGCCCTATTTCATCGACGCCGACGCGACCGCCAATCCCGGCGGTCTGCCCGTCGGCGGCCTGACGGTCATCCATTTCCCCAACAACCATCTCGTCTATGCGATCACCTGGTACGCGCTGGCGGCGATGGCGCTGGCACTGCTGGTATTCATCCTCCGCGGCGAGATCGGAAGAGGCGGCCGCGAATAATACGAGTTCCGGCAAGCAGTTGCGCCGCCGTGGCTTCAGCGCGGCGGATTAATATCTTCTAAAGCGATGTCGGCTACTGCTTGCCGGAACCGAACAGAAAAAAGCTGCACATGAGCCGGCCGGATTACATCCCCAGTCTCGATGGCCTGCGCGGCATTGCCGCGCTGCTGGTCGTGCAAGCCCATATCGGCCTTATCTTTCCAAGCACGACCTTGCATCTGGTGACTGTGGGCAGCGAAGCCGTCGGCTTGTTCTTTGCCCTCAGCGGCTTCCTGATGGCCCATCTCTACGGTTCACGGCCGGTGACCCGGGAAAACGTCCTGGATTTCCTGGTGAGCCGCTTTGCCCGCATCTATCCGGTCTATCTGGTTGCCGTCCTGCTCGTGGCGATGCTGTCCGGCATGCCGAGTCTGAACTTCCTTCAGCCGATCGCCGGCGGTATGGACTTTGTGCGCCATGTGTTTCTTCTCGGCTCGAGCGGCGTTTTCTGGTCTATCCCACCCGAAATTCAGTTCTATCTGCTGTTCCCGATCCTGTGGCTCTGCCTGGCCCGGCCGCACCGCTATAGCGGCCTGATCGCAGGCTTCGCCATTGTTGTCGCCGTAGACGGCCTGCTCGAATTGCCGGGGCCCGGAATCATGCTCCTGTCCAAGCTCCCCTACTTTCTCTTCGGCGCACTTGCCGGTGGGATGCATTCTCATTTGGAAAGATGGACGCCATCCGCCCTCATGGGAATTTTCACGCTGTTGCTTCTGGCGGTGTTCTTTACCTACAGGCATGTCCTGCCGAATTTCTCGCCCGAATTTTGGGGCTTGCAAAGCGCGGCCGCCGCCGCCGCCATCGTCGCACTCGTCGCGCGACAACCGCCCATCGCAGGTCATTTCCTTGCAGCTGCACCGCTCAGGTTTTTGGGCACGATCAGCTTCTCGCTCTATCTTTTCCACGTCCCCATCATGTTCCTTGTCCATCGGAGTTTTGAAGCGCTGCTGCCTGAACCGGCGCTGATCGCAGCAGCGCTGTTCGTTGCCCTCGGCGGAGCATGGTTCCTGCATGAAACGATAGAAGTCCCGAGCCGGCGCCTGCTCGTCACCTTCTGGCAGCATCATCGGTGGCGTCTGGTCTCGCGCCAGGCTCCGGCTGAGCGGATCGAACAAGCGATCCTTGACCTGCAAGAGACCGAGAAGCGCCTCCTCGGCGGCGCAGCTTCAGCCCCGGCGGCCGACCTCCGGGAGAAAACCGGCCGCACCGTCATTCAGGATGATGGTGACGAGAAGCTTCGCGCGTAACGCCAAGGCTCGCGAATCTTCGCTGACCGAGTGCATCAGGTAACCCAGCACCGCCAGCCGCTCCGGTCATTGAGAAGCGATCCGGCTGATCGCATCGGCGAGCTGCGCCTGCGAGAAGGGTTTGCCGAGCCGGGGCAGATTGGCGGCGCCGGCGCCGTCGGGCAGATCGGCGTAACCGGTGGCAAGGATGATCGGCAGGCCGGGCCACTCGCTGCGGATTGCCTCGGCGAGCTGCGCCCCGGTCATGCGCGGCATGGCGTGATCGCAGATGACCAGATCGACCGGCTCCTTGCGCAGGATGGCGAGCGCCTCGGGACCGGCCATCGCCTCGAAAACCGTGTGGCCGAGATCCTCCAGCATCAGCGTCGTATTCATCAGGACCAGGCCGTCGTCGTCGACGGCGACGATGCGCAGCCGGCGCTGTGCATCGTCATGCCGTTGCGGCAGTTCGGCCGCCGCCTCTGTCCTCTGCTCAATGGTTACGACCGGGAACCACAATTCCGCCGTTGTACCTTCGCCGGGGCTGCTCTTCAGGATGAGGCGGCCGCCGGACTGGGTGGCAAGACCCTGCACCATCGAAAGGCCGAGCCCTGTGCCCTTGCCGACACCCTTGGTGGTGAAGAATGGCGTGACCGCCTGCTCCAGCGTCTTTGCATCCATGCCTTCGCCTTCATCGAGCACTGCGATCCTGATATAGCGGCCGGCCGACAGCCCTCCCCTGCTGGCGGCGATCGATTCTTCGGACGCGCGCAGCGTGATGCGGCCGCCGGACGGCATGGCGTCACGGGCGTTGACGACAAGGTTGAGGATCGCCATCTCCAGCTGGTTCGGATCGGTGAGGATAGTCGGCAGCCGGACGGGATAAGAGGTCTCGATCGTGGTGAGAGGCCCGAGCGAACGGCTCAGAATATCCATCATGCCACGCACCAGGCCGGAGACGTCGATCGGCTCCATATGCAGTTCCTGCCGGCGGGAAAAGGCCAGCATGCGCTGGGTCAGGGCCGCTCCCCGCTGGGCGCCCTGCATGGCATTATCAACAAGCGATGTCAGCGAGAGATCCTGCGGCATGCGTTTCTTCAGGATCTCCAGGCTGCCGAGCACGGCCATCAGCAGATTGTTGAAATCATGGGCGATGCCGCCGGTCAGCTGACCGATCGCCTCCATCTTCTGCGATTGGAAAAGCTCTTCGCGCGCCTGCTCCAGCGCCCGCTGCGTCTCCATCTTCTCGGTAATATCGCGGGTGATCTTCGCGAAACCGAGCACGTCGCCGTCATCGCCCTTGATGACATCGACGACGATGCTGGCCCAGAAGCGGGTGCCGTCCTTGCGCACGCGCCAGCCTTCCCGTTCGAACCGGCCTTCGGCGCGGGCGACACGGAGCGCGGTCTCCGGCAGACCAGCGGCGCGGTCCTCGGGCGTATAGAAGGTCGAGAAATGCCGGCCGATGATTTCCTCCGGCCGATAGCCCTTGATCCGCTCGGCGCCGAAATTCCAGCTGCTGACATTGCCTTCGGGATCGAGCATGTAGATCGCGTAGTCCGAAACGCCTTGGACAAGCCGGCGGAACT
Source organism: Rhizobium sophoriradicis (assembly GCF_003939025.1). Lineage (GTDB taxonomy): Bacteria > Pseudomonadota > Alphaproteobacteria > Rhizobiales > Rhizobiaceae > Rhizobium > Rhizobium sophoriradicis. Next base: position 375,234 of record NZ_RQIH01000004.1, on the reverse strand, counting down.
GTTCCTCACTCTGACGGATCGCGTTTTCGGCAGCCCGGCGTTCGGTCAGATCGCGGGTGATCTTGGCAAAACCGATGAGCTCGCCGGAGGGACGGCGGATCGGATCGATGACGACATGCGCCCAGAAGCGGCTGCCGTCCTTGCGCTGACGCCAGCCCTCCCCCTCGAACCGTCCCTGCTCGATCGCCGTGGCGAGCGCGCGCTCGGGAATTCCGGCTGCGCGGTCCTCTTCGACATAGAACCGGGAAAAATGCTCGCCGAGGATTTCAGAAGGCTTGTAGCCTTTGAAGCGCTGAGCGCCGGTATTCCAGCTGGTGACGATGCCTTCGGGGCTCAGCATGTAGATCGCGTAGTCGGTGATGGCATCGACCAGAAGACGAAACCGTCCCTCTTCTTGAAGAGACGTATCATGTCGATCCAACACTTCCATCTGCCCCTCTTGGTCACCAGCGCTGTTAACGCGGCGGGGCGGAGATGGTTCCAAAAAGATCACACTTTTTCAGACGGCCCTGACCTGCGGATAGAAGCGCTCGCCGATCCGTTCGGCCGCCGCATAGGCCTGTGAGACGATTTCGGGCACCAGATCGATATCGGGCAGGCTGCCGAGGCCGAGCGGGCCGACGGCAAAGAGCCCGACAACCGTCGAACCGTCCTCTAGGAAGGGCTCGCCGCGCGCAGTGACCGCCAGCCCGAGCGACAGTTCGTCCGGCATGGCGAGGCCTGAGGAAAACAGGCTCTCCATCAGCGGCGTGGAAAGATCCGGCGCCTGGCAGCGGCAATCGATGATCCGCTCGGCATGGAGGACCTCTTCGGCAGAGGATCCCGCCGGTGTGAAAAACAGGCCGCTCAGGCCCCGGCGGCCGGCCCGGCCGCGGCGCAGCACGGTACGGCCTTTGGCAAGCTCGCGCTGCAGTCGCAGGTGCATGGCCTCCGGCAAGCGGTTGCGATGGCTGTCGTAGATCGCTCGCAAATGCCGATTGAATTGATGTTTGTCGCGGGCCGGCAGAGAGCGCCAGAGCGAGCGGGCATGCTTCCTCAGGCCGTTCATCACTGATTGCCAGCTTCGCCCTTGCTCTTCCGCCTCGCGACAGGCCCGGCGGATGAAGCGCATGATGTCGGGCAGGCCCTCCGGCAGCGCTTCGGCCGGAAACACCGGATCGGCGGAATTCGGTGTATGGCTCTGCGGCAGAAACCCGTGCCGGGAAATGATCGTCACCTGGCCGGCATAGCCGGAATCGCGAAGCTGCAGCAATTGATCGACGACGCGGATGCCGCTGCCGAGCAGCACGGCATGCGGCCGCGCGACAAGGCGCTGGGCGCGGATCGGCGAAACATCCGGCTCCTCAGCATGCGGATCGCTGAGGCCGTAGCCGGTGGCGAGGATCACCGTATCGAACAGCGGATTGGCCGGATTGGCGCTTTCGAGCAGGAAGCGGTTGCCGTGGCTTCGGCGGATCGCCACGACAGGATCGTTGCAGACCTGAACGGTGATGTCCCGGCGCGCCGCCAGCGCTTCGGAAAAGCGCTGGTAGACGTAATCGCTGAAGATTTCCTTCGGCACGAAGATCTGCCGGAAACCCGGAATGGCAGCCGGCACGGCAGCGCGGAAGGCGGCGTTGCTACAGAGCCAGTCGTTGAAATCATCGCTGTCGCCGACTGCGACCGAGAGATCGCGCACGCGGGTATTGAGGATCGTCGAGGCGCGGGCAGAGGCCAGCGCCTGGCCGCCGCTGACCGACGAATTCGGATCGAACAGCTGCAGGTGGAAGGGCGTGCGCACCGTCTTCATCAGCGCGATGGCCGTCATCATGCCGGAGAAGCCGCGCCCGACGATTGCAACGCGCGGGACGACTGATATCTGCGCCGCCGCATTGGCCCTTCCGGAAAAAAGTCCCTGAACCGTCATCGCAACTCCTTTGCGGCTTCATCAGCACCCTGGGGTCGATCGAGGTTTCAACGCATGAACATCGGGTCACGCGTTGATGAGGGTCATGCGGCCATTCACGACAGCTGCCGCAGCATCGGGGTTCGATCAGGCGAACCCAGAACGAGAGGAATAATCACCCTCGCCATTAGTCTATCAATCTTGTCGTGTATGAAAGCGCCAAATGGCGCGCCTGGCAAGAGTTTTGTTGTCTCTTGGGGCAAGCTATTGAATAATAGGAGAACTTGAGCACTCCGGAGCAACGCGGTCTCAGCTGCCCTCGCCCAAATATTGCTTTTCGTGCCAGCTTCGGCACCTTGGCGAGATCGACGAAATTGGTGGAGCCCATCGCCTCTCCAACCCAATAGGCGATTGGCCGGGAGGTGAGGCCGACATCGTTCAGGGCATGCGAGGCGGCCTCACGCAAAAATAACCAGTTGGTGAATTCTTTACTTGAACCGCCAATTGGAATCGGCAAAACTGACGGTGCTTTCAATCCCTTCATGGATTTGCCGTCTTTTCGGGCCAGCGTCCGAGCAAACATCTATTGGAAAAAATACCGTGAGCAGCGAAGCGTCAACCCGCGCGACGAAGCCTTCGGCTTCGATGGCGCTTGCAACTGCGGCAGGCTGGGGCCGAGGCCTCTATACACTGGTGCGCATCACCGTGATGGCCTTCCGCCACCCCTGGCAGGCCGGTTTTGCGATCGGCGCCACGCTCGTCGCCTCGACCTTCCAGCTGATGATCCCCCGCCTTCTCGGCGAGGCCGTCGACCACACGCAGATGGCGATGGGCGGCGGTACGGCGGGCCAGGCGGCGCAGGACGCGCTGCTGACGACGGCGCTGCTCCTGCTCGGCGCCAGCGTGCTGCGCGGCCTCTTCACCATGGTGCAGAACTACTACAGCGAAGCCGTCGGCCACCACATGGGCTACGAGCTGCGCCTGGCCTGCTACGAAAAAATCCAGCGTCTCTCCTTCAGCTTTCACGACACGGTCCATTCCGGCGATCTGATCACCGTCGGCATGCTCGATCTCGAAGGGGTGCGCATGTATTTTTCCACCGCGCTGGTCCGCATGATCCTGCTCACGATCCTGATCGGAATCGGCGCCTATATGCTGCTGTCGACCGATGTCGTGCTCGGGCTTCTGGCGCTCTCCTTCGTGCCCTTCGTCGGCTGGCGCTCGTCGGTGACGCAGCTCAAGCTGCGCGCCACCTGGCTCGACCTGCAGGAACGACTGTCGGTGCTGACCCGCATCATGGAGGAGAATCTCGGCGGCATCCGCGTCGTGCGCGCCTTTGCCGCGCAGGAGCACGAGTTGACGAAATTCGAGGCAGCCTCGAAGAACGCGCTGGCGCTCGCCCATCAGCGCGTCGGCATCCGCGTCACCAATACCAGCGCCATGACCTTCTCCTTCTTCGCGGCAATGGGCCTGGTGCTCTGGATCGGCGGCGGCAAAGTCATGTCGGGCGAGATCACCGTTGGCACACTCGCCTCGTTCCTGACCTTCATGACCATCCTGCAGATGCCGGTGCGCCAGCTCGGCCTGATGGTCAATGCCTTTGCCCGCGCCTCCACCTGCGGCACCCGGCTCTTCAACCTGCTCGACCTCGACATCGCAATCAAGGACGCGCCGGATGCCAGGGAGCTGGCTGTGACCGACGGCGTGCTGCGCTTCGAGAATGTCAGCTTCGCCTATCCCGGCTCGGAAAAGCGCACCGTGCTGCACGATGTCTCTTTCGAAGCCCAGCGCGGCCAGACGATCGGCATCGTCGGCCCTCCCGGCAGCGGCAAGTCGACGATCGCCCATCTGATTCCGCGCTTCTACGACGTCAGCGGCGGCAGGATTACCATCGACGGCCAGGATATCCGCAAGGCGACTTTGCAGTCGCTGCGCCGCGCCGTTGCCGTCGTGCAGCAGGATTCCTTCCTGTTCACGACGACGATCGAAAACAACATCGCCTATGGCGACCCCTGGGCCAAGGAAAGCCGTATCGAACGCGCCAGCGAAAGCGCCCAGCTGCACAATTACGTGCTCGGCCTGCCCACCGGTTACGGCACCGTCGTCGGCGAGCGTGGCGTGTCGCTGTCCGGCGGTCAGCGGCAGCGTCTTTCGATCGCCCGCGCCCTGATGCTGAAGCCGGCGGTGATGGTGTTCGACGATTCCACCGCAGCGATCGATGCCGCCACCGAACAGCGCATCCGCAGCGCCATGCGCCGCTATGCCGCCGATCGCGTGACGATCATCGTCGCCCATCGCCTGAGCTCACTGATGCATGCCGACCAGATCCTGTTCGTCGAAGACGGAAGGATCGTCGAGCGGGGCACCCATCAGGCGCTGCTTGCGCTCGGCGGGCGGTACAAGGCGCTCTACGACCTGCAGGTACGGCCGGGCGATGAAGTGCTGAGTGCGTAACGCCCCACTTCTCCCCGTCGGGGAGAAGTGCGAGCAGAGCGAGGCGATGAGGGGGCGAGGAGCGATAGCGACGAGTGCGCTGAGCGGAAGCCAAGGGCAAATGAGGGCGTGCCGTGTAGCTCATCCGCCCTTCGGGCACCTTCTCCCCGCTGGGGAGAAGTGGACAAGCAATTGATGTGCGGGCCACCCGATGTGAGGCCGCAGGAGGAATGTGATGGCCGAGGAACTGGAAACCGAGCGTCCCGACGTTCGCGAGGATGGCCGCCGCCCGCCGCGGGCCGTGGTCGGTTCGCACCGCGTCGAGGAGGAGATGTTCGGCAAGGCCTTCGACGGCAACATCGTCAAGCGCATCTGGGCTTTCGTCCATCCCTACCGCACCCAGGTCCTCTGGGCGATCGTTGCGGTCCTGACCTTCACGACGATGCAATTGCTGATCCCGCTGATCATCCGTTACGCCATCGACCACGGCATGTCGCCGGGCGGCAATGCTTCGGCGCTGATGTCGGCGATCGCCGCCTTCGCCATCGCCATCCTTGTCAATTATGCGGCGAGCTACGCGCAGGAGACGCTGGTCGGCAATGTCGCGGAAGAGGTGCTCTTCGACATCCGCAAGGCAATGTTTTCGCATCTCCAGCGCGTCTCGCTCTCCTTCATGGACAAGACCGAAGTGGGGCGGTTGATGTCGCGCCTGCAGGGCGACGTCAACTCGATGCAGGAATTCCTCGAAACCTCGGTGCTCTCGGTCGGCGACATCGTGCTGCTCTTCGGCATCGTTTTCGTGATGCTCTATCTCGATTTCAAGCTGGGGCTGCTGACGCTTTCGGTGCTGCCGGTGCTGTTCATCGTCCGGCTGTTCTGGCTGCCGCTCGCCCGCAAGTCCTTCATGGCTGCGCACGAGACCAATTCGGTGGCGAACGGCGCGCTCGCCGAAGCCATCCACGGCGTGCGCGCCGTCCAGAGCATGGACAGGCAGGGCGTCAACTTCACGCTCTACGACGACAAGGCGCATGCCAACCTCAGGACGCATTTGACGGCGGCGCGTTATGCGCAGGTGATGGTGCCGATCGTCGACAGCCTGACCGGTGTGGCAATGGCGCTCGTTATCGTCGTCGGCGGCGCCCGCGTTCTCAACCAGGCGCTCGACGTCGGCGTGCTCGTGGCTTTCCTGTTCTACATCCAGCGTTTCTTCGACCCGATCCGGTCGCTGACCCTGCAATATTCGGTGATGCAGCGGGCCATGGCGTCGGGTCAGCGGCTGACCGAAGTGCTCGACGTGCCTGTTGACATCAAGGACGCGCCCGACGCCAAGACCCTGTCGCGCGACATGGACGGCTCGGTGGAATTCAAGGATGTCGTCTTCGGCTACAATCCGAAGCATCCGGTGCTGAAACATGTGAGCTTCAAGGTCAATCCCGGGGAGACCGTGGCGCTGGTCGGGCCGACGGGCTCCGGAAAATCCAGCTGCATGTCGCTGATCCACCGCTTCTACGACGTGCAGCAGGGCCAGGTGCTGGTCGGCGGCCACGATGTGCGTGACCTGACGCAGGATTCGCTCGGGGCGCAGATCGCCATGGTGCTGCAGGAGCCTTTCCTGTTCACCGGCACCGTCTTCGAAAACATCCGTTACCACAAGCTTGAGGCGACGCGCGAACAGGTGATCGAGGCGGCGAAGGCCGTCGGCGCCCATGATTTCATCATGCGCCTGCCCGATGGCTACGACAGCATTCTCGGGGAGCGCGGCGGCAATCTTTCGCTCGGCCAGCGCCAGCTTTTGAGCTTTGCCCGTGCGCTGGTGGCGGACGCGAAGATCCTGGTGCTCGACGAGGCGACGGCCAATATCGACAGCTATACGGAGATGCTGATCCAGAAGGCGCTGGTGAAGCTCTTGGAAAACCGCACCGGCCTGGTCATCGCTCATCGCCTGGCAACGATCCGCGAGGCCGACCGCATCATCGTGCTGCAGAACGGCGAAATTATCGAGAGCGGCGACCATCGCCAGCTGATGAAGAACGGCAAGCTGTATTCCAGGCTCTACAACCTCAACTATGCCTCTTTCGACGATATTCCCGAAGATGTGCTGGAGGAGACGACGGCGACGGAGTCGGCGACCTGATATGGGATGATGCATTAACGCCTGTCGCAAAGTTTGAACGAACCAACGATTTGATGCCGCATTTCTCTTTTATCCGGAGGGCGAGTGCCACTGAGGAGAATGTCATGAAGAGAATTATTAGCAGCCTGTTGATCGCGACGGCCCTTGTTGGATCCGCCATTCAGCCCGCTGCCGCGCGTGACCGTCATCACGACGATACCGGCCGCATCATCGCCGGCGGCGTAGCCGCAGGTGTCGTCGGCGGCCTGATTGGCGGCGCAATCGCCAATGGCGGCCCGCGTTACGTTGATGAAGGCCCGCGCTATGTCGATGGTCCTCGTTATGTCGAGCCGGCTTCGAGATGCTGGTATGAGGACCGTGACGTCCGCAACCGCTATGACGGCGGCTATCATACTGAAACCGTACGGGTCTGCGAGTAGACCTGAAGTTTTTGCAGCGGTTTTGATCCGATGTATCGCCGCTTTACTGCGATTTGCCCCTCACCCTAACCCTCTCCCCGTAAAGCGGGGCGAGGGGACGTGCCCTGTGAGAGGTCTGTGGGGAACGGAAAGCTCGCAGCTTGACCCCTTCGCCCCGCGAGCGGGGAGAAGGTGCCGGCAGGCGGATGAGGGGCGAGCCGCCATCTCCCAAAATCCTGCAGCCTCGGTTTTTCTCAGCAAAAATTCCGCCCGCCGCACCGCCGTCTGTCATCTGCCTGTCAGAGACGCGCAATAGCTGAGGGCCGATGAACGATGGTCCCGTGAATGCCGGCAAAGCGCCGAAAAAAGAACGCATGCGCTTCGTCAGCGCCGAGCAGGTGGCGCAATTGGCGGGCGTCTCACGCTCGGCGGTCTCGCGCACCTTCACGCCGGGCGCAAGCGTCGCCCCGACCACGCGCGAAAAGGTGCTGCGGGCGGCTGACGAACTCGGCTACCACGTCAATGATCTCGCGCGCGGCGTGCTCGCCAATCAGAGCCGCCTCGTCGGCATCGTCGCGACCCGGCCGGAAGTCGGCTTTCGCGCACATCTCGCCGCAGCCCTTGCCAAATCGCTGATTCGGCGCGGCAGCATTCCGATCCTCATCAACACCGGTCAGACGGAAGAGGAACTGCTCGCAGCCCAGAAGATGCTGATCGGTCACCGCGCCGAGGCCATCATCATTCTCTCCGGTTCGCCGCCGGCAAGCTTCCTCGATCTCGCACAGCGAAACGGCCAGCCGCTCGTCGTCATCGGCCGGTCGGAGCCCGGCGCCGACCACGTGCGCGCCGGCAACTCCGAAGCCTCACGCAAGGCGGCGACGGCGTTTTACGACAGCGGCCGGCGGCGGCTGGCGGTCATCGGCTCCAATACGGGAACGCCTGCGATCGTCGAACGCGAAAGCGCCTTCCTTTCGGCGGCGGAGACGCTTGGTGCACCCGTCACCCTCGCCCGCGGCGGCGATTCCGATTATGACGGCGGTGTCACCGCCGGGCGCGCGCTGCTTGCGGAAAAAACAAAGCCCGACGCCGTCTTCTGCGCCAATGACCAGATCGCCTTCGGGCTGATGGATGTCCTGCGCCGGGAAGCGCAGCTGCGCATCCCCGAGGATGTCGCCGTCATCGGCTTCGACGACGTGCCGGAATCCGCCTGGCTGAGCTATCAGCTGACCACCTTCCGCCAGGACCCGCTGATCATGGCGCAACGCGCCGTCGCGCTGTTGGAACGGCGGCTGGAAAACCCGGATTCGCCGCCGGCTTACGAACGCGTCATTCCCGAACTCGTCATCCGCCAGAGCTTCAGACCGCAACCTCTTCCCCCACGGCTTTTCGCAGACGCCGTCCTGTGGCAAGAAGGGCGATGACGCGCGGCGCTGCAAGGGAGGAAGATCGCCAGAGATGAAGGGAATTCGCCAGCTCGCCGAGCATCTCGACATTTCGATCGGAACCGTGTCCCGCGCGCTGAACGGCAAGCCCGACGTCAATGAGGAAACGCGCCGGCGGGTGCTCGCCGCCGCCGAAGAGCTTGGCTACGTCGCCAACCAGTCGGGCCGCAGCCTGCGCCAGGGCATGACCAATGTCATCGGGCTGATGCTCGAGGTCAGCCGCGAGACGGTCGAAAACAGCGACGACTTCTTCCTCGGCGTCACCGACGGGCTGCAGAGCGTCTTTTCCCGCCACAAGCTCGATCTGGTCATGCTGCCCTGCCCCGACGACGAGGATCCGCACGAATATCTGAAGCGCATGGTGGCGCGACGCCTCGTCGATGCGCTGATCATCTCGGCGACACGGCGCACCGACCGGCGCATCGAGCTTCTGGAAAAGGCCCGCATCCCCTTCGTGGCGCTCGGCCGGAGCGCGTCCGGCGGCAGCTATACCTGGATGGACCTCGATTTCGAAGGCGTGGCGGCACGCGGCGTCGACCGGCTCGTCGCCAAGGGCCATCGGCGGATTGCGGTGGCGGCCCCCTCCTCCGACATCAATCTCGGCTACATCTTCCTCGACAGCTACCGCCAGGCGCTGCAGCGCCACGGCCTTGCCTTCGACCCGGCGCTGGTCATCCGGGTCAAGTCGAGCGAACAGGGCGGCTATCAGGCCGGCCACGAACTGCTGATGATCGAAGACCGGCCGACGGCGATCATCCTGATCCACGAGCTGATGGCGATCGGACTTTACCGCAGGCTGGCCGAGGCCGGCATCCTGCCCGGCCGCGACCTCGCCGTCGTCGGCTTCCGCGAGGAGTCGCGCACGCATTTCCTGCAGCCGACGCTGACCTCCTTCCGCATGTCGCTGCGCGATCTCGGCGCCCAGCTCGGCGAAACCCTGCTCGCCACCATGCCGGCCTATGCCGAGCACTATCCGCAGGGCGCCCGCAACAGGATCTGGCCGATGGAGCTGGTTCCCGGCGAAAGCGACGCCTTCACGCTGACGTCCTGAAGAGGCGCCTCAAATCCGGCTCGGTGCCGCCGCAGCTTCCCGGCTCGACAGCTGACGCGTCACGAAGAAGACCAGCAGGGCGCCGGCCGCAAGGCAGGCAGCCAGGAAGAACATCGGCGCGATCATGCTGCCGCACTCATCCTTGATCCAGCGCACGTAGATAGCGCCGGCCGCCAATATTCAATTAAGCGAGGTATTTTCTCCGATGCCACAACCCAGATTAGTGGCCGCACCCGGGTGATCGGGTGCGGCTGGTCTTTGACTATTCGGCAGCGGCGACGGCGGCACGGCGGCCGATCGTTGCCTGGGTTAGCACGAAGGCCAAGAAGGCGCAGACGGCGATGCCGGCGGCCATCGGAACGGCGGTGCCGTCGAAGAACAGGCTCGAGATCACCATGGCGACGGCGGCGATGACGAAATGCAGCGTGCCCATCAGCGACGAGGCGGTGCCGGCGATTGCGCCGTGATCCTCAAGGGCAAGCACCGCGCTCGTCGGGATGACGAGGCCGAGGAAGCCGTAGCCGATGAACAGGAAGGTCGCCATAACCGGCAGCTGGTTGAAGCCTGAGGCCATCACTATGGCCATGACGATCATGGCCAGCGCGAAAGCGCTGACGGCAAGCCGCATGACGCGCACCAGGCCGAAACGCTCGCCGAGCCAGCCCGTCGCCTGCGATACCGCGAAGAAGGACACAGCGTTGATCGAGAAGGCGAAGCTGTATTGCGTCGGCGTCAGCCCGTAATGCTGGATCAGCACGAAGGGCGAGTTGGCGAGATAGACGAGGAAGCTCGAAATGCCGAGGCCGCCGATGAAGGTCAGCGTCAGGAAATTGCGGTCGGAAAGCAGCAGCCGGTAGGCGGCCATGGCGCTCCCGAGACCGCTGCCGCTGCGCTCAGTGGCCGGGCGGGTCTCGTCAAGCTGGGTGGAGAGCAGGACGAGGCCGATCAAGGCCGCCATTGTCACGGCCCAGAACACGCCGCGCCAGCCGTAAAACTCGATGACGGCGCTGCCGGTCAGCGGCGCCAGGATCGGCGAGATCGAGAAGACCAGCATGAGCAGCGACATCAGGCGCGCCGCCTGAACGCCGGTATGCATGTCGCGGACGATGGCGCGCGGAATGACCATGCCGGCCGCACCGCCGATGCCCTGGATGAAACGGAAGGCGATCAGCGTCTCGATATCCGTCGCAAGCGCACAGCCGATCGAGGCGAGCGCGAAAAGGCCGATGCCGAGATAGAGCGGCAGCTTGCGGCCCCACATGTCCGAGATCGGACCGTAGACGAGCTGGGAGAGCGCAAAGGAGATGAAGAAGGCGAGAAGGGTCAGCTGGGTGACGTTATTGTCGGCATGAAGATCCTGGCCGATCGAAGGCAGCGCAGGCAGATACATGTCGATGGCAAAGGGGCCGATGGCCGATAAAAGGCCGAGAATGAGGGCAATGCGGAAGAAGGAAGCCGTCATAATGGTGATCTTTCATAAAAGCGCAGCAAAGACGCCGGATCGTCGTTTCGCCGCAGTGCTCTTAGGGTTCAATGATAATTGTTCGCGCGAAGACGAAGTTGGGAGCTCACATCTTCAGCTGGGAAGCAGGAGTGTCAATAAATTTGGACACTGATGTAAAACTAGACGCCATTGTCTAAAACGTCAAGACGTCTTATCTTCGCTCTCATGAAAGATCGCATGACACCGGCAGTCCGGATGACGGGGCATAGCCAGCGCGGGCAATGTGCCAAGCGCATGTCAATCCTCGATGCCGCAGCCGACGTTTTCTGCCGACAGGGTTTCGCCGCAGCCAGCATCGACGAGATCGCCGCCGTCGCCTGTGTCTCCCGCCAGACGATCTACAATCATTACCGCGAGAAGGAAACGCTGTTCGTCGCCGTCGTCGAGGACGTGATGAACCGCGCCAATGCCATGCTCTTCTCCGTCTTGTCGGCCTTCCCTGATGACGCCGATAATCTGGAGGACGACCTGACCGCCTTCGTCGTGCGCCTCAACAAGAATTGCATCTGCAATCAGGACGGAAAATTCCTGCGCAAGCTGGTGCAGACGGAGGGAGAGCGATACCCGCATCTCTTCGAAAGCTGGCGCCAGCAGGGGCCCGGCAAGCTGACCACCGCGCTTTCCGCGCTTCTCGCGCGGCTGGCGCAAAAAGGAGCGCTCGTCATCGACGATTTCGACGTCGCCGCCCGGCAGTTCGTCGCGCTCGGCAATGCCGACCTGCAGATGTTGACGCTTTTCGGGGGAACACCAACCGACGCGGAGCTGGAAAAGGCGGCCCGCAATGCCGTTCGTACTTTTCTCAGGGCCTATGGCCGACCGGCGGCGAACAAGTCCGGCGCTCAGCCGCAACTGGCAGCCGTATCCGGCTGATCAGCCAAAAACCGTCATCTGCGCCGGCACGACGGCGAACATTCCGGCGCGGCGCGCGGCAAGATATTTCACCAGCTGTTCGACAACCGAAGGCATGACCGGCTTCTGGACGACCCCGACCGCGCCCTTGACGCCGTCGGCGACGGTCTCGGGATTGCCGGTCATGAACACGACGGCGATGCCATGCTCTTCCGCCAGCCGCCTGCCGAGCTCGGGACCTGTCGGGCCATCGGCAAGATTGACGTCGACGAAGGCGATATCGGCCGACGGCGCCAGCCGCAGCGCCTGTTCGCGATCATTCGCCAAGCCGGCGACCTGCATGCCCATGCCTTCCACCGTCGCGCCGAGATCGAGTGCGATGAGGAATTCATCTTCGACGATCAAGACGCGCTGGTTCATGAGATCATCTCGCTGCCAGCGCCGCACGACATTGGTGGCCATGATACCGCCCCCTTGTTACGCACATACTTCGAAAGAAGGATCCGCTCCGGCCGCTGTGCCTGCCCGAAGCTCATTGTCGAAACGAGGAACTTGCAGATATGTTCCGCAGTGAAACGCGATTTTCCTGATTTAACATATTGTTAACGTTGATGAATTCTTAACAGGCCGCCGGCAAGGCAAAAAACAATTGCCGATCTTGGGCGCGCACCTCTAGTTGAGGGCGCGATGACACGATATGATTATTCATTGGCTCGATGATTGAGGATCGGCTTGAGAAACAAGGTTGTCGTGCTGGCGATCGTGGCCGTTGGCCTTTTCGCCTATACCAAGGTGATGGCCAGCATCGGCTCAGGCTCGCCGCCTCCGGACGCACCGGTGGACCAGCGCGCCGATCTTATTCGCGTTTATAAATCCGAACGCCGCATGGTTCTCCTTAAAGGCGACGCTCCCATCGCGACCTATCAAATTTCTCTGGGCAGTGCTGCCGATGCAGGCCCCAAACAACGCGAAGGCGACGAGAAGACGCCTGAAGGGCGCTACGAAATAGATTGGCGCAATCCGAAATCGATGGCGCATCTGAGCCTGCATATTTCCTATCCGAAGCCGGAAGAGCAGCGCGCGGCGAATGTGAACGGCTTTCCGCCCGGCGGCAACATCATGATTCACGGGCTGCCCAATGGCTGGGGCCTGCTTGGCGAAGCCCATCGCCTTTGGGATTGGACCGATGGCTGTATTGCCGTCACCAATGCGGAAATGCGCGATATCTGGGCTCGCGTCCCCGACCGTACACCCATCGACATCATGCCCTGACGGGTCAATCAGCCCCTGGTCTTGCCGACGAGGACCGGCTGGCTGCGGTAGTCGGCGGGAAACAGCGACTTCAGGTTCTCGATTTTCGGCAGGTCGTTATAGACGATATAGGGATAGGTCGGGTTGAGCGTCAGGAAATCCTGATGATAGGCTTCGGCAGGATAGAAGCCGGTGGTTTCAGACACTTTGGTGACGATCGGCCGCGGGAAGACATGCGCCTTGTCGAGCTGATCGATATAACGCTCGGCGACCTTGCGCTGCTGCGGATCGAGGACGAACAGCGCCGAGCGATATTGGGTGCCCCGGTCCGGTCCCTGGAAGTTCAGCTGCGTCGGGTTATGCGCCACGGAGAAGAAAATCTGCAGCAACCTGCCGTAGCTGACCTGTTTCGGATCGAACTTCACCTCGACGGCTTCGGCATGGCCTGTCGAGCCGGTGCTGACGATTTCGTACTGCGCCGTTTTGGCCGTGCCGCCGGCATAACCGGAGACGGCGCTTTCGACACCCTTCACATGCTGGAAGACGCCCTGGACGCCCCAGAAGCAGCCGCCGGCGAAAATGGCGGTCTGCGTGCCCGAGCCGGGGGCTTCGTCGATAGCAGGCGGCGGGATCACGACCGCCTCTTCGGCAGCGGCGGCTACATCCGCACCGAGCAAAACGGCCGCGACGGCAAGGAACGTGGCGAGGCGCCGACGGTTGGAAGAGATGGACATCGGGCTACCTCCAAAGGGTCGCCCAAATCCTTGCTCACCCTTGCAAATGCGGCAAATCACAAAGCGGTTGCTCACGCCGATGTGACAGCTCGAAGAAAGCCCCCTGTGCGAAGGTGAAACAACCCTCAAGTTGAGTTGACAATCTCGTGAGGAGTGAGGAGAGTGCGGCCAGTCAGAGCCAGCATCGCCTGTATCCTTTGGGGGGAACCTATGTCCGTGCGCTCGTTCTTCGCTTTCGCCAGCATCGCATTTTTGTCGATGATCGCCGTCAGTTTTCCAGCCGCCGCTGCGGAAACCAAGCGTGACATCCAGACGATCAAGGACGCCGATTTCTTCGGCTTCGATCTTCGCACCGAGCAGAACGTCTCGCTCGATCAGTGCAAGACCTCCTGCATCGGCGACAAGAGCTGCAAGGCCTTCACTTACAATCCCAAGGTGAAATGGTGCTTCCTGAAATCCGATTTCAAGACGATGAACGCCTTCCCCGGCGCCATCGCCGGCAAGATCGTTGAGACCGCCGCCCAGAAGGAGCCGGATATCGGCGCGGCGCCGCGGCTGACCTTCCTGGCCGACGACCTGATCCAGCAGGCCCACGACTTCAGGGACAATCTTGCCCTAACCGACGCCCAGCAGGGCCAGAGCGTCGACAGCCTGACGGCCGGCGCCCGTCTCGACATGACCGCCAACAATCTGACCGACGCGCTGATCGCCTTTCATGGCGCACTGTCGATCACGCCCGGGGATGCCGATCTCTGGCTCGAAACCGCCCGCGCCGCCGCTACGCTCGGCAGCGCCCAGACCGGCACGAGCGGCCAGGCCGTGCTCGACGCGCTGAACGGCTACGAGCTGACCCGCACCAAGCCTAAGCGCGCCGAGGCGCTCGCCGTGCTCGCCGACGCCCTGGACCGAAACGCCAATTACCGCCCTGCCCTCTACGCCTACAAGGCGAGCCTGGCGCTCGTTGCCTCCGACGATGTGCAGGCGGCCTATCTGCAGCTGAAGGCGACGCAGGGCTTCCGCATCACCGAACACACGGTCGACGCCGACAGCGCCACGCCGCGCGCCTGCGCCACCTTCTCCGAAGCGCTCGTCAAGACCACCGACTATACGCCCTTTGTGACGCTCAACGGCGCGGCCCCCAAGGCGCTGGAAACCAAAGACAAGCAGATCTGCGTCGAAGGACTGACGCATGGCGAGACCTACAAGATCGCCTTCCGCACCGGGCTGCCGTCGTCCGTCGACGAGACCCTCGACGCACCTGTCACCGTGGACGTCTATATCAAGGACCGCAGTCAGATGGTGCGGTTTACCGGCGACAGCTTCGTGCTGCCCTCGACGGCGCGCCGCGGCATCCCGATCGTCTCGGTCAACATGACGTCGGCCAACCTCAAGCTCTACCGCATCGGCGATCGCGCCATTGCGCCGCTGTTGACGAACTCGCAGTTCCTCAGCCAGCTCGACGGCTACAGCGCCCAGAACATCCAGGACCAGAGCGGCGAACTCGTCTGGCAGGGCTCGATCGAGATCGCCAACGAGCTGAACAAGGACATCGTCACCAGCTTCCCGGTCGACGAGGCGCTGCCGGAGCGCAAGCCCGGCATCTACGTCATGACGGCAACGGCGCCGAACGGCCCGGCGCAGGAGTGGAATTCGCAGGCGACGCAATGGTTCCTCGTCTCCGATATCGGCATCACCACCTATGCCGGCACGGACGGGCTCAACGTCTTCGCCCGCTCGCTTGCCTCGGCCAAGCCGATGTCAGGCGTCGAATTGCAGCTGCTTGCCAAGAACAATGAAGTGCTCGGCACCGCGACAACAGACGAAAACGGCCGCGCCACTTTCACCGCCGGCCTGATCCGCGGCACGGCGGCGCTGACGCCCGCCGTCATCGCCGCCAGGAACGGCACGTCGGACTATGTCTTCCTCGATATGACCCGGGCCGGCTTCGACCTCTCCGACCGCGGCGTCACCGGTCGCGCCGCACCCGGCGCGATCGACGTCTTGACCTTCACCGAACGCGGCATCTACCGGGCCGGCGAAACGGTGCATGCCCAGGCGCTTGCCCGCGACACCGACGGCAACGCCATCGAAAACCTGCCGCTCACCTTCATTTTCAGCCGCCCGGACGGCGTCGAAGACCGGCGGATCGTCAGCCAGACCAGCAACCTCGGCGGTTATTCCATCGATTTCGCCACCCAGGAAAACGCCATGCGCGGCACCTGGACGATGAACATCTATACCGATCCCAAGGGCAGTGCGATCGCCAGCAAGAGTTTCCTCGTCGATGATTTCGTGCCCGATCGCACCGACATGGAGATCAAGACCGAGGCCAAGGAAATCGGCCCGGATACGCCGGCGAATGTCACCATTTCGGGCAAGTATCTCTATGGCGCCCCGGCCGCCGGCCTGACGCTTGAAGGCGATGTCGTCGTCAAACCGACGCGTGAGAACGCCGCCTATAAGGGCTTTCTGTTCGGTCTCGCCGACGAAGAGGCGAGCGAAGATTCCCGCCTGCCGATCGACGGTCTGCCGGGGCTCGACGAAAACGGGCAAGCTTCGACCGATCTCACCGTCGGCGAGCTGCCGGCGACGACGCAGCTGCTCAACGCCACCGTCTATATCAGGATGCAGGAAGCGGGCGGACGCGCCATCGAACGCTCGCTTGTCATTCCGGTGAAGAACGAGCGCGCTTCGATCGGCATCAAGCCGGAATTTTCCGACGAACTGCCCGAGAATTCGATCGCCAACTTCACGGTGATCGGCGTCAGCGCCGATGGCAAGAAGCAGGAGAGCAAGGGCCTGCGCTGGAAATTCTACAGCCTCAACCGCGAATACCAATGGTATCGCGAGGGAACGGCGTGGAAATACGAGCCGGTCTATACCG
Source organism: Rhizobium sophoriradicis (assembly GCF_003939025.1). Classification (GTDB taxonomy): domain Bacteria; phylum Pseudomonadota; class Alphaproteobacteria; order Rhizobiales; family Rhizobiaceae; genus Rhizobium; species Rhizobium sophoriradicis. The sequence continues at coordinate 358,669 of NZ_RQIH01000004.1, read as the reverse complement.
CCGAGCAGATTTCCAACGGCAGCGTCGATGCGACACTGGACGGCGGCAAGATCTCCGTGCCGGTAACATGGGGCCGTTATCGCCTCGAAGTGGAAAGCCCGGATGCCGACGGCCCGACCTCGAGCGTCGAATTCGACGCCGGCTGGTTCGTCGCCTCGACCTCGACCGAAACGCCGGACGGGCTGGAAATCGCCCTCGACAAGGACAGCTACAAGATCGGCGAGACGGCCAAGCTGAAAGTCACCTCGCGCTACGGCGGCGAGTTGATGGTAACATCAGGAACCGAAAAGCTCGTCGCCGTGCAGAATGCGACGATCGGCGAGAGCGGCGGCGAGGTCGACATCCCCGTCACATCAGACTGGGGCGCCGGCGCCTATGTGACCGCGACCCTCTTCCGTCCCGGCGACGCGCAGGACAGCCACATGCCGATGCGCTCGATCGGCATCCAATGGCTGAAGGTCGATCCCGAACAGCGCGCTCTGCAGGTCAAACTCGACACACCGGAAAAGATGCTGCCGCGCGGACCGTTGAACATCGGCCTGCAGGTGGCTGGTGCGGGCGCCAATGAGGATGCCTATGTCACGGTTGCCGCCGTCGATGTCGGCATTCTCAACCTGACGCGCTACGAACCGCCGAATCCGGAGGACTGGTATTTCGGCCAGCGCCAGCTCGGCCTTGAGATCCGCGACCTCTATGGCCGGCTGATCGACGGTTCGCTGGGTGCGACCGGCAAGCTCAGGACCGGCGGCGACGGCGGCGCCATTGCGTTGCAGGCAAGCCCGCCGACGCAGAAGCTCGTTGCCTTCTTCTCCGGCCCGGTGAAGCTCGACGCCGAAGGCAAGGCCAACGTCTCCTTCGATATCCCGCAATTCAACGGTACGGCGCGCGTCATGGCTGTGGCATGGTCGAAGACCGGTGTCGGCCACGGCGTCAAGGATGTCATCATCCGTGATCCCGTCGTCGTCACCGCGAGCCTGCCGAAATTCCTGGCCCCCGGCGACAAGGCCGATCTGCGCCTCGACATTGCCAATACCGATGCGCCGGCCGGCGACTTCAAACTGCAGCTGACCGGCGATGAGGCGGTCGGCATCGAGCAGGCCTCAGCCGCGCAGACGATCAGCCTCGCGGCCGGCGCAAAGACGGAACTGACGCTTTCGCTCATCGGCAAGCAGCCGGGCGCAGGCAGCGTCTCGATCAACCTCTCCGACGCCTCCGGCCTGTCGCTCGACCAGACCGTCGACGTGCCGGTACGCCCGGCAGCCCTGCCGATCACCCAACGGAGGGTGCTGGCGCTGAAGCCGGGGGCAAAACTCACCGTCGACAAGAACTTGCTTGCAGACAGCGTGCTGCCCGGGGCGGCAATCAGCGTCAACGTTACCCGTTCGGCCGCCTTCGACATTCCGGCGCTCTTGATGACGCTCGACCGCTATCCCTTCGGCTGCGCCGAGCAGACCACCAGCCGGGCGCTGCCGCTGCTCTACTTCGCCGAAGTGGCGAAACAGGCCGGCATCGAAAACGACGCCGACGTGCAGAAGCGCGTGCAGGATGCGATTTACCGCGTGCTCTCCTATCAGGCCTCGGCCGGCAGCTTCGGCCTCTGGGGGCCGGATTCGGGCGACGTCTGGCTCGATTCCTACGTCACCGATTTCCTGACGCGAGCCCGCGAAATGAAATATGACGTGCCGGAAAGGGCCTTCGTGCAGGCACTCGAAAACCTGCAGAATACGCTCTCCTACACCACCGACATCAAGGGCCAGGGCGACCAGATCGCCTATGCCGTCTATGTCCTTGCCCGCAACAAGAAGGCCGCGATCAGCGATCTGCGTTATTACGCCGATACAATGATCAACGACTTCCCGACGCCGCTCGCCAAGGCGCATATCGCCGCCGCATTGGCGCTTTATGGCGACGCCCAACGTTCGAAGAACATCTTCGTCGACGCACTGCAGATGTCGCAGCAGTCGATGGTGTCGCGCGTGAACCTGTCGCGGACCGATTACGGCACGATCCTGCGCGACGGCGCGGCGATCCTGGCGCTTGCTGCCGAAAGCCGGCCGGTTCCGCCTGTCATCCCGGATCTTGCCAAGGCCGTCGCCAAGGAATGGGGTCGCAGCAAATACAAGAGCACCCAGGAAGAAACCTGGATGCTGCTTGCCGCGCGCGCCATCCAGGGCGGTGATGACGGCCTGAAGATCGACGTCAATGGCGCGGCGCACACCGGCGCCTATATGGCCCGGATGGCCGGCGAGGCACTCGCCGACCATCCGCTGACCTTGACCAACCAGACGAAAGACGCGGTCTCGGCCATCGTTACGACCGTTGCCGCCCCGACCGTGCCGCTGCCGGCCGGCGGCGATGGCTTCCTCATCGAGCGCAGCTATTACACGCTCGACGGCGAGCAAGCGAATGTCAGCGAGGCGAAGCAGAACGAACGCTACGTAGTCGTCATCCATGTGCGCGAGACCAACGACTGGCCGTCGCGCATCGTCATCACCGATCTCCTGCCCGCCGGTTTCGAGATCGACAATCCCAACCTCGTCGACAGCGCCCAGATGACGAATTTCGACTGGATCGGCGAAATCTCCGCTGCCCATACGGAATTCCGCTACGACCGCTTCGTCGCCGCCTTCAACGGTGCGGCCGGCGACAATCGCGAATTCAACGTCGCCTATGTCGTGCGCGCCGTCACCCCCGGCACCTACGACCATCCGGCAGCAAGCGTCGAGGATATGTATCGGCCGGAGTTTTCGGCCCGCACGGCGACCGGCAAGATGGAGGTCGTAGCGGCGCAACAATGAGACGATGGCACAAGTTTGCGATCGGGTCCGCCGCCGGCATTCTTCTTGCCGGCGCGGCCCTCTTCGCGCTCAACGCCGCCGACAAGGCCTTTCCGCCGCCGCTCGACAAGGCGGATATGGTTTCCCCGGAAGTGCTGGATGCCGACGGGCAGCTGCTGCGCGCCTTCGCGACGGCCGAAGGCCGCTGGCGGCTGAAAACGACGGCCGCCGATGTCGATCCGCAATTCCTGCGCATGCTTGTTGCCTATGAGGATCAGCGTTTCTACGATCACGGCGGCGTCGACGTCTGGGCCCTCGGGCGAGCCAGCCTGCAATTCGTCCGCAACGGCCGCATCGTCTCCGGCGCCTCGACGCTATCGATGCAGGTGGCGCGGCTGATCGAGCCGCGCGCGGAACGTTCGTTTGCGGCAAAACTGTTGCAGCTCGCCCGCGCCGTGCAGATCGAACGGCGGCTGTCGAAGGACGAGATCCTCGATCTCTATCTCACGCATGCGCCCTATGGCGGCAATCTGGAGGGCGTGCGCGCTGCAAGCCTCGCCTATTTCGGCAAGGAGCCGCGCCGCCTGACCGTCGCCGAAGCCGCCCTGCTCGTCGCCCTGCCGCAATTGCCGGAACGGCGCCGGCCGGACCGCAATCTCCAGGCGGCGCAAGGGGCGCGCAAACGCGTGCTGGAGCGGGCCGCAGTGGCCGAGGCCGTCGGCGATGGCGAGGCGGAGCGGGCCGAAGCTGTCGCGATCCCCATGCGGCGCATGCAGCTGCCGGCATTGGCCGCCCATGTCGCGGAAGCCGCGCTTCGCAAGAAGCCTGATGTCCTCAAGCATCGGACGACCTTGAAGAAGCAGGTGCAACAAGGGCTGGAAGCGGTCGCCCGGGCGGCGGCCATGAAGCTCGGACCGAAGCTTTCGCTCGCCATGGTGATGGCCGATGCCCAGACCGGCACGATCGTCGGCGAGGTCGGCTCGGCCGATTATTTCGACGCCAGCCGCTCCGGCTGGATCGATATGACGCGCGTCAACCGCTCGCCCGGTTCGACGCTGAAGCCCTTCATCTACGGGCTCGCCTTCGAACAGGGCCTTGTCTCTCAGGAGACGATCATCGAAGACCGGCCGGCCGATTTCTTCGGCTACCGGCCGCGCAATTTCGACATGAGCTATCAGGGCGACGTCACCGTGCGCGAGGCCTTGCAGCTTTCCTTGAACGTGCCCGCCGTCAAGCTGCTCGACGCCGTCGGCCCGTCACGGCTGATGGTGCGCTTTCGCCGTGCCGAGGTGCGCCCGGTTCTGCCGCCGAACGAGACGCCCGGTCTTGCGATCGGTCTTGGCGGCGTCGGCATCACGCTCAAGGATCTGGTGCAGCTCTATACGGCGCTCGCCGATCGCGGCCAGCCGGCACGGCTCGGCGACGGCATAACCGGCACACCTGATAAGCTCGACGGCGAACCGCTGCTGGAGCCGGTCGCGGTCTGGAACGTCGCCGATATCCTCTCCGGCGTCATTCCCCCCGCCGGCGCGCCGCAGCGCGGCATCGCCTACAAGACCGGCACCAGCTACGGTTACCGCGACGCCTGGTCGGTCGGCTATGACGGGCGCTATGTGCTCGGCGTCTGGGTCGGCCGGCCCGACAACAGCGCCGTGCCGGGTCTGACCGGCTATGGCACCGCAGCACCCATCCTGTTCGAAGCTTTTGCCAAATCAGGTATCGCGACGACACCCTTGCCGCGGCCCCCCGCCGGGGCCGTCCGCATCGCCCAATCGGAGCTTCCGATCAGCCAGCGGCGTTTTGCGCTGAATGCCAGCGGCCTGCTCGTCGCCTCCGGGCGCGAACCCGCGCCGCAGATCGTCTATCCGCCCGAAGGCGCCCATATCGATCTCGGCGCAAAAGGCGGCGATCTATCGCCGTTGATGCTGAAGCTGCAGGGCGGCCGCGCGCCCTTCCGCTGGCTTGCAAACGGCAAGCCGCTGCCTGACCTATCGCGTCGGCGCACCCAACAATGGCAGCCCGATGGCGGCGGCTATTCGAAGCTGACCGTCATCGATTCAGCCGGACGAGCCGCAAGTGTGGGCGTTTTCATCGACTGAAGGAACCAAAGCCCGGAGGCAACCGTTGGAAGAAATCTCCCTCCAACGTCAGACGGGCTCATGACACTTCCGACAGCGACCTACCGGATACAGTTCCGCAACGGCATGACCTTCGATCGCGCCTGCGCTCTTATTCCCTATCTCAAGACGCTCGGTATCAGCCACCTTTACGCCTCACCCATCTTCACCGCCGTCAGCGGTTCGACCCATGGTTATGACGTCACCGACGCCAACGACATCGACCCCGCGCTCGGCGGCCGGGCAGGCTTTGACCGGCTGACCGAGCACCTCGCCTCGGCGGGCATGGGCCTCATCCTCGACATCGTCCCGAACCATATGGCCGCCTCGCCGGAAAACGGCTGGTGGCGCGACGTCCTGACGTTCGGTCGGCAAAGCGCTTATGCCGGCCACTTCGATATCGATTGGAGCGAGCCGCTGACCCTGCCGCAGCTCGGCCAGAACTTCGAAGAGGCGCTGGCTGCAGGCGAATTGCGTCTCGTGCTCGACGAGACGCACGGCAACTTTGGCTTGGCTTACTTCCAGACCCTATTGCCGCTGAACCCCAGCAGCTACGGTGCGCTCGCCAACCGCCTCGACGATCCAGTCGCCATGCGAATGGCGGAGGCGGCCGTCACATCGGGGGCGGATTTTGCTCGCGCGCTGCGCGATATCCTATTCGAAGGCGGCGATCGGGCGATCCTCCGGCAAAAACTCGAGGACGTTTCGTCCGATCATGACTTTCTCAGAAGCCTGCATGAGGAACAGCATTGGCGCCTCACCCATTGGAAGGAGGCGGCGCGGCATCTGAGCTATCGCCGTTTTTTCGAAGTGACCGGACTGGTCGGCACCCGCGTCGAAGATCCCCCGGTGTTCGACGACCTCCATCGGCTGGTGCTCGAGCTGGTGCGCCAGGGCAAGGTGCAGGGGCTGCGCATCGATCATGTCGACGGGCTCGCCGAACCCAAGGCCTATCTCGACAGGCTTCGGGCAGCGGTCGGAGCCGATATCTATATCGTGGTGGAAAAGATCCTCGGAGCAAGCGAGGTGTTGCCGGAGAGCTGGCCGGTCGCGGGCACCACAGGATATGAATTCATTGCCGCGCTAAGCGAACTCTTCATCGATGCCGGCGGACTGCGCATCTTGGACGATGCCTATCGCCGCCTCGCCGGCGAGACGGCTGATCACGAAGAGGGTCGGCGGCTTGCCAGGCGACAGATGGTGGAGCGCAATTTCGCCGGGGAGACCGGCAGGCTGACAACGATCGCGGCCGGCATCTTTCCCGAACTCGACAGAGCAGAGATCGCCTCCGCTATCAGCGCGCTGCTGATCGCCTTTCCCGTCTACCGCACCTATGGCGACGGCGGTCCGCTATCCTGGCAGGATTCGGCTGTCCTTGCCGCGACCGCATCGCAAGTCATGGGAGAACAATTCGACGACCGGCGCGCGCTCGATCATGTGCTGAAGCTTCTCGAAGGCAGGATCGACGGTGATGCGGCTCATGAATTCCGGATCCGCTTCCAGCAATTGAGCGGGCCGGTCATGGCGAAGGCGACCGAGGATACGCTGTTCTACCGCTATAACCGGCTGCTTGCCGCAAACGAAGTCGGCAGCGAACCGGGCAAGCCGCCCGAGGGCCTGGACGGCTTCCACCGCCGCATGGCCGAGCGGGCGCGGCTGCAGCCGCATGGGCTTTCGGCAACGGCGACCCACGACACCAAGCGCGGCGAGGATGCACGCGCAAGGCTCTATGCCTTGAGCGAGGGCGCGGATGTTTTTGCCCAGGCGGTGGCGCGTTGGCGTGAGATGAACCGGGCGTGGCTGAAGGATCTGCCGGATGGTGCGGCACCGGAGCCGAATACCGAATGGATGCTCTATCAGGCGCTTGCCGGCGTCTGGCCGGAGGATTTCGACAGAGGGCAGATGGAAGAGCTGCGCGCCCGCTTTACCGACTACGCGGTCAAGGCGGTGCGCGAGGCGAAATTGCGCACCGCCTGGACGGAACAGGATGACGCTTATGAGGAGGCCGTCACCAATTATGCTGCGGCGCTGGTGTCGCCGGACAATGACGCCTTTCTCGAAGATTTCGAAAGGGTGCTGCAGCCCTTCATTGCGGCGGGCTACGTCAACAGCCTGTCGCAGACACTGCTCAAGCTGATGGCACCGGGCATTCCCGACATTTACCAGGGCGCGGAAGGTTTCGATTTCAGTCTTGTCGATCCCGACAATCGCCGACCTGTCGACCACGAACAGCTGGCTGCCTGGCTTGCTGAAGCCGGACCAATCGCCAAGCTACAGGCGGCGGCGTTGAAGCAGCGCATCGTCAGCATTGGCCTGCAGCTGCGCCGGCGGCACCCGGCTCTGTTTTTGAAAGGCGATTATCTGCCGTTGAAGGCGACGGGCAGCCGCCGCGACCATCTGCTCGCCTTTGCCCGGGTGCATAAAGGCGATTTCGCAATCGTCGCCGTGCCCCGAATGATGTTCGGCTGGCTCGATCCCGGCGTGCTTTTTGCCGGTCCGGAGTTCTGGGAGGACACGGCGATCGCGGCGCCCTCCCCTCTTCACGGGTCGAAGGCGGATCTGCTGACCGGAAAACCCATCGAGCCCGGCGGCAGCATCTCGGTTGCCGCCTTGCTCGGAAGCCAGCCCCTCGGGCTGATCGGCCCGACCTGAGGATGGCGCCAAGCCACCCGGGTCCGTCACATAAAATGGGCAAAGATATACGCTAAGGATGGCGGGTGTCTAAAAACACCTGTTTGTCGCACATTGGAGCAGGAATAGCCGCTTGCCACCTTCGACGCGTCCGATCCTCCGTCGGAATCTGCCGCAGGTTCGACGGCAAGGTTGCCGCGTCCGGACAGAATCCGCTAACGGTGTGGGTGTGTGAAAAAGGAGACGTTCGGACTGGCGTAACAATCAAACATGCGGAAATCGGCGCAACGGGTTTTTGCAAGGATTATCATTGAACAACGAGTTGGACGTTGGGGAAGCAAGCATGACTGAAGCCCGAACTAAAATTCTTCGCCTTTTCGAGAAGCACCGCGCGACGCCGGGCGCACCCTACGACGAAGACCACTTTCTCGACTTTTTGTTGGCCGATCCCAAAAGGAAGGGTGCGCTCTACGACAGCTTTCGAGGGCTTCGTAGGTTCCGCGCTTTTCTGGATGACGTCCAGTACGAGTTGGAGGTGTGCTTTTCGATCAAGGATCGGGAAGCCAATTATCCGCTCAACAAGTTTATAGCCCGGGCGATGGAGCTTCAGCAATCTCGGCGCGCGTCGCTGCTGTCCCTGCAACGTCAAATTAACGCCGGACCAGGATGGGGAGTGCTGATCGTCGCAGATGTCTTGCTACTGACTATCGGCAGCTTCTTAAGCGGCAGTCTGTGGGCGCTTGCGACCGTTGTCACCGTTGCAGTGGCTGTAAACATCAGCTTTGCGCTATTCGCTTGGAAGGCCAGGTCTTATCTCCTCAAGCTTCGGGCACGCATTAAAGGTAACTGAAGTCTCGAAAGCACGAATGTCCGCCACGGCTTTCCGGACATTGGTCGCGCTGCAGTTCGTCGGAAAGCTGCCTGTCGGCAAAACATCTTGTTTGACAGGGGCCTGCGCTCTCGGATCGCGCCTCCACGACGGCCGGAGGGCTGCGGCCGTTGCGCCAAAAGATCGGAGTTTCCGATGTCCAAAGCGCTTAGCGTATATCTGTGCCATTTTATGTGAAGCCCCCCACCCGCTCCGGAAGCGAGCGGCGGCCGTCGAAAAATCAATCTCGCCGAAATTAGCACTTGACCTTCCAGTTGCTGGAAGGTCGATAAGTCTCTCCAACTGCCCTTGGGGCATCGGAGATAAGCATGAACAAAAAACACGACCACCATCACGGTCACACCCATGGCAATGATCATAGCCATTGCAGCCATGCTCGGGAGAAAGCCGCCGACACGGTCATTCGTGATCCCGTCTGCGGCATGACCGTCGATCCGGAGGCCGGCAAGCCCTCGCTTACGCATGCTGGCCGCATCCACCATTTCTGCTCCGAGAGCTGCCGGACGAAATTCGCGGCGACGCCGCAGGATTACCTGACAGCGAAGGACCCTGTCTGCGGCATGGCCGTCGATCGTTCGACGGCAAAACATTTTCTGAAGGTCGACGGCGAAAAATTCTACTTCTGCTCGGCCGGCTGCAAGACCAAGTTCGAAGCCGACCCCACGGCCTATCGCGACGGCAACCGCCCGGCCGCAAAGCCGGCGCCGAAGGGCACGCTCTATACTTGCCCGATGCATCCTGAGGTCGTCAGCGACCGTCCCGGCGACTGCCCGAAATGCGGCATGGCGCTGGAACCGGCGGGTATTCCTCCTGATGACGAAGGCCCGAACCCGGAACTTGTGGATTTCACCAGACGGCTCTGGGTCAGCGCCATCCTTGCCCTGCCGCTGCTGGCGCTCGGCATGGGGCCGATGCTCGGCCTGCCGCTCCGCGAAGCGATCGGCGAACCGCAGGCGACCTACATCGAGCTATTGCTGGCAACGCCGGTGGTGCTGTGGGCGGCCCTGCCCTTCTTCCGCCGCGCCTGGGCGTCCCTCGTCAACCGCAGCCCGAACATGTGGACGCTGATCGGTCTCGGCGTCGGCACCGCCTATCTCTACAGCCTCGTCGCCACGCTTGCGCCCGGGATCTTCCCGATGAGCTTTCGCGGCCACGGCGCCGCCGTGCCGGTCTATTTCGAGGCGGCCGCCGTCATCGTCGCGCTCGTCTTCGTCGGCCAGGTGCTGGAATTGAAGGCGCGCGAACGCACCGGCTCGGCGATCCGCGCCCTGCTTGATCTCGCGCCGAAGACGGCGCGCCGCATCAATGCCGACGGCAGCGAAAGCGACGTGCCGGTGGACGACATCCAGGCCGGCGACCGGCTGCGCGTGCGTCCCGGCGAACGCATTCCGGTGGACGGCTCCGTCCTCGAGGGCCAGTCGACCGTCGATGAATCGATGATTACAGGCGAGCCCTTGCCGGTCGAGAAGACGACGGGCGACGGGTTGACCGGCGGTACGATCAACAAGAACGGCTCCCTCGTCATGTCGGCCGAGAAAGTCGGCGCAGACACAGTGCTGTCGCGCATCATCGACATGGTCGCCGCGGCGCAACGCTCGCGGGCGCCAATCCAAGGCGCAGTCGACCGGGTGTCGGCCGTCTTCGTGCCGGCCGTCGTCGTCGCGGCCATCCTTGCCTTCATCGTCTGGGCCGCGATCGGGCCGGAACCGAGCCTGGCCAATGCGCTGCTGGCCGCCGTCGCCGTTCTGATCATCGCCTGCCCCTGCGCGCTCGGTCTTGCGACGCCGATGTCGATCATGATCGCGACCGGGCGCGGCGCTCAGGAAGGCGTGCTGATCAAGGATGCCGAAGCGCTGGAACGCTTTTCCAAGGTCGACACGCTGATCGTCGACAAAACAGGCACGCTGACCGAAGGCAAGCCTGTTCTCACCGACATCGTCGCCTTCGGCGGCATCGAAGAAAACCGGCTGCTGTCGCTGGCGGCAAGCCTGGAGCGCGGCTCCGAACATCCGCTGGCCGAAGCGATCGTTTCCGGCGCCGAAGAGCGCGGTGCCACCTTCGTCGAGGTCACCGGCTTCGAGGCTAAGACCGGCAAGGGTGTCAAGGGCCTTGCCGCCACTACGAGCGTGGCGCTCGGCAATGCCGCAATGCTCGCCGATCTCGGCGTCGATCCGTCGGCGTTGTCGGAGAAGACAGAAGCGCTGCGCGGCGATGGCAAGACGGTGATGTTCGTCACGGTCGACGGCAAGCTTGCCGGCCTCGTTGCCGTCGCCGACCGGATCAAGCCGACGACATCAGCCGCCATCAAGGCGCTGCACGAAAGCGGGCTGAAGATCATCATGGCGACCGGCGATAACGAGCGCACGGCGAGGGCGGTGGCGAAGAGCCTCGGTATCGACGAGGTCCGCGCCGACGTGTTGCCGGAAGGCAAGAAGGCGCTGATCGAGGAACTGCGCGCGAAGGGCGCCGTCATCGCCATGGCCGGCGACGGTGTCAACGATGCGCCGGCACTTGCTACTGCCGATGTCGGCATCGCCATGGGCACCGGCGCCGATGTGGCGATGGAAAGTGCCGGCATTACATTGGTCAAGGGCGACCTCAACGGCATCGTCAGGGCGCGGCGGCTGGCGGCGGCGACGATGCGCAATATCCGCCAGAATCTCGGTTTCGCCTTCGGCTATAATGCCCTCGGCGTCCCGGTCGCCGCCGGTGTGCTCTATCCGGTCTTCGGCCTGCTGCTGTCGCCGATGATCGCAGCGGCGGCAATGAGCCTGTCGTCGGTGTCGGTGATCGCCAATGCGCTGAGGCTGCGCTTTGCAAAATTATAGGAGATGACGATGAATATCGGCGAGGCATCTGAGCGGTCCGGCCTGCCTTCGAAGACGATCCGCTATTACGAGGATATCGGCCTGATCCGCCCCGAAAGGGGCGGAAACGGCTATCGCGACTACGCTGCGAGCGACGTTCACAAACTGCGTTTCCTGCAGCGCTCGCGCGGTCTCGGCTTTTCGGTCGAGGAATGCCGGCAATTGCTGGCGCTCTATGAAGACAAGGCTCGGGCGAGCGCCGACGTCAAGGATATAGCCGAGAGCAAACTCGGTGAGATCGACCGCAAGATCCGTGAGCTGACGGAACTTCGCCGCACGCTGGAGCACCTCGTGCATGCCTGCCACGGCAATGACCGGCCGGACTGTCCGATTCTCGAAGAGCTTTCAGATGGCCGCTGAGCCTTTCAGGAAGGTCGAGATGTGTCCTGGATGACCGCGTGAGAGAACGGCGCCGGCTCTGCAGCATCATCCTCGTCGCCGTCATCGAGTACACCGTCGTCGAGGCGGTGCTTGATCGCCAGCGCGTAGATCACGTCGAGAATATTGCGGTCCTTGAGATGCGGATCGGTCAGGGCGAGAAGCGAGGCCCGGACGATCTTCTTGCTGGTGGCCTTCGGACAACGCATCTTGACGAAATCATATAGCGCCTCACCCGTCAGCCCTTCCATGGCGCCGTCCACGAGAGCTTCGTAGACCCGCTTCTTTTCCTTCATTGTGTATCTTCCCCTCCAAATCAGCGGCGTGATGATCTGTCATGTAATTGTCATAAACAATCGCCGATTTAAGGCCCTCATCGTATCCGGGCCGGATTTTCGGCAGTGATGTCCCGTCCGGATGATTTTTTGCCCGCCGGGGAATAAAATTCCGCGTGTTTGCGTATACTCAATCATGGAACGCAAAGACCGTCCTTTTGACGTCATCGGGCAGCTCGCAGCGCTGAGGCGCTACGCGCGTGCGCTGGTGCGCAATTCGGACGAGGCAGAGGATCTGGTGCATGATGCGCTGGTGCGCGCCTTCGAAAAGCGAAAAAGCTTCCGCAGCGGCGGCAACCTGCGTACCTGGTTGCTTTCGATTCTGCACAATGCCCATATCGATCGACTTCGCCAGAACCGGTCGCTGACACGGCGCCACGATGAAGCGGCTGTCGAAGCCGAGCAGTCTCTGCCCGCCGGCCAGGAGCATGCCGTGCGTCTGCAGCAGGTGCGAGACGCCTTCTTCGATCTGCCGGAGGAACAGCGCGAGGCGCTGCATCTCGTGGCAATCGAAGATCTTTCCTATCAGGAAGCCGCCAATGCGCTCGGCATCCCGATCGGCACGTTGATGTCGCGCATCTCCCGCGCCCGCACACAGCTGCGCGAATTCGAGGAGAAGACGCCGCGCGTTTCGCATCTGAGATTAATCGGAGGGAACGGCAATGAAAGCAGTTGATCCGATCGTCGATGCCGATCTCGACGCCTATGTGGACGGCGAGCTCGATGTCGCCCGCCGCATCCAGGTGGAGTCCTATCTTTCTGAGAATCCGGCGATTGCCGCCAAGGTGATGGCCGATCTCAGCATGAAGGGTGAACTGCGCCTGTCGCTTGCCGGCGAAAGAGCCTTCGGCCGTCCCGAGACCCGCGATGCCGCCCGCCGGCTGGAACGCGGCCTTTCGTACGGCCGCATTTTCCATTCGATGCAGCGCATCGCCGCCGTCGGTATTCTGGTGACCGCCGGCTGGGTGGCGCACAATTCCTTCGGTGCATTCTCGGCGACCGAGGTGGCGGCCTCCGTTCCAGCGCCCGCCTATGTCGAGGATGCCGTCCGCGCCTATCAGACCGCGGTCCTGCGCGAAACCATGCCTTCGCAGCCACCGACCACTTACAGCGCCGACGAAATCCGCGCGGCCACCGCGATCGTGATGCCCGAACTGCCTAGGGATTGGAAGATCGCCGACGTGCAGATCTTCCCGTCCGAATTCGGCCCGAGCGTCGAGATGGCGATCGAGCAGTCGGATGGAAAGCGGCTGTCGCTTTTCGCCGTCCGTCCGGGCGCTTTCGAGGTCAAGCCGGTCAGCCATCTCACGCTTGACAAAGCAGAAGCCGCCTATTGGCAGATCGGCGAGGTCGCTTACGCGCTGATCGCCGATGATAGCGGTCTCAATCTCGATCAGGCGGCCGAACGGCTCGCCCGCTCGCTCTATTAATTCTAACCGAGGAGATCAGCATGAACCCGATCAATTCCCGTTACGGCACCGTTGCCGGCTCCCAGGCCGTCTTTGACGAGGGCCTGCGCCAGCATATGCTGCGCGTCTACAACTACATGGCTCTCGGCCTTGTCATCACCGGCCTCGTCGCCTTCGTCGTCGGTTCGACGCCGGCGCTTTACGTGCCGATCTTCGGCTCGCCGCTGAAGTGGGTGGTGATGCTGGCGCCGCTCGCCTTCGTCTTCTTCTTCTCGTTCCGAATCCAGGCGATGTCGGCGAGCACTGCGCAGATCACCTTCTGGGCCTTCTGCGCCGTGATGGGCCTGTCGCTCGCCTCCGTCTTCCTGGTCTTCACCGGGATGAGCATCGCGCGGACCTTCTTCATCACCGCCACGATGTTCGGCGCCACCAGCCTATACGGCTATGTGACGAAGCGTGACCTGTCGCGCATGGGCTCGTTCCTGATGATGGGCCTCTTCGGCGTCATCATCGCCAGCATCGTCAACATCTTCCTGGGTTCGAGCGCGCTGCAGTTCGCCATCTCGGTGATCGGCATCGTCGTCTTCGTCGGCCTCACCGCCTACGACACGCAGAACATCAAGGAACAATATTCGGAAAATTACGATCAGGAATCGAACCAGAAGCTCGCCGTCTTCGGTGCGCTCTCGCTCTACCTGAACTTCGTCAACATCTTCACGCTTCTGCTCAACTTCACGGGCGAGCGGGAATAGGACCGCGCTTCCGGGGGCAATGGAAGCGCAAGAGCGCCCGGTCTGCAGTCTGTGACAGGATGGCAGATCGGGTGCTCATCTCAAAACGAAGCGGCCGGGTTCACGCCCGGCCGTTTTCTTTTCAAATGATACCCCAGGCACGATAGCGGCCGCGGCCGGTGATTTCGCGAATGCCGATTTCATTGACGAGGTTCAGCGCGCCGCGCGGCGTAATCCTGAGATGGCGGGCGATCATCGCCGCCGAGACCATCGGCCGCGCCAGGATGAAATCGGCAAGGTCCGGCAGGCTGCTGTTCGAACGGCGGCCGCGATAGCGCAACTCCATCTGCGTGCGTGCCAGCGACAACCGGTCGATTTCCTTGAGACCGGCCGCGGCACCCAGATGCATCGCCTCCAGAAAGGCTTGCAGCCGGGTGGCCCGGTCACGTGCCCGACGCCGCTCGTGACGCACCAGTTTCAGCCCGCCGTAAAAGGAAAAGAGATGCGAGGCGACCTTGCCGCGGGCTCGTAGATAACTTGCGACCAGAAGACCACCGAGCCAATGCTGACGCCGTAGCGGCTCGATCCTGTCCCAGGCCTCGAACAGAATGACGGCGCCGAGAACCGGCGGCAGGCTGTCGGCCAATGGCAAGACGTTTCGCCACTCCGCAAGCCGCTGTTCCTCGTCCCATTCCTCGTCGCCGAGCAGGCCGAGCGGGTCGTCGTTGCGCTTGGCTGAGGACATTGCGGCCACCGCCTCGCTGGCCGGCGCCTTGCCCGTATGGATGTCGATGAGCTTCTGCGAGCGGGCAAGCAGCGCATCGATCTCCGCCATCTCGGCGGCGAGCGGCCCGTCTTCATCCTCGCCCTCTTCCTCGGTGTCGACCTCGATCGCCGGGCTTTTGCTTTCCAGCGCGGCCCCCTCCCCTTCCCCCATGGCTGCCGTCAGCGTTGCAAGGCCCGACGCTCCGATCGCCCAGGAAGGTTCCCCGGTCCAGATGCGCCGACGCGTCCGCAGCACCGAATGGGCGATCGTCAGCTCGTGGCTCGGCGCGCGGCTATCCATATGCGCGTCGTGCAAAACGAGATCCTCGACATGCACGAGTTCGCCGGCGACCCAGAGCGCGCCGGCAGCATCGAAGAAATGACTGCGCTCGGCAAATCCCTCGCCGACCGGCGCGCGCAACACCCGCTCGTCCAGCCGCGCCAATCCGTCCTCTGCCGCAGCAAGAGCTGGAAGCAGGTTTTGAAGCATCGCACCGTCAATATCATAGCGCATTGTTAAACTTTACGGTTTTCCACAAATGGAAGCAAAAGACGTCTTTTCTTCCGTCACTATGACATGGTTAACGGTGTATTTCAACAAAAGCTGTGGGGAAGAAAGAGCGTTAAGGTCTCATCGACATGCCGCATCTCCTTCTAACCCTCGCAGCTGGCGCGAGGCTTTTTGGCCAATCGGTCACCCGGTTCTCCTCGCCAGCGGACCATTTGCCCGCATCAACGCCATCAGCATCGGCCCGAGCGAGAATTCGCCGCGCTCCGCCCTTCGGGTCAGGTCGCGCAGATAGCCTCCGGCCGAGTTGATATGGCCGCCTCGCTCCAGAATGCAGGCGATCACCGTGGCGGCGTTTTCCGGCCCCATGATTTCGCAGGCCTCCTGATAGGCGCTCGGGCTGACGCCCAGTGTCGAGCGGACGATGACGGCCGCGGCCATTAGATCCCGCCAGCTGCCGATCCCGCCGCCCGGCCCATAAGCGATGATCTCGGGGCAGGCCTGCAACACCATGGCAAGCGGGAAGGATTTTGGCGGCTCCCGCCACGCCCGCGCTTCTTCCTCCGGCTTTGCGCCCTGCTTCGTTTCGAAGCTTGGTTCAAGTTCAGATATGGGGTGTGGGTTTGAATTATGTATGTGCCGACCGTTTTGGCTGTCATTGGCGTCTGTTTTTTCTGTTTTCGTTTTCGATTCCAGCGTCTTGATGATCATTCCGCGGAACGCGTCGAGATCCGTCAGGAGGCTTTTCATCTCCGCCGCCGACGGCCGACGCGGCAGGCTGGCCGAGAGCAGATCGAAATGCTTCTGCATCTCGATCCATTCGCCCGCAATTTCCTCTTCCAGCGCGATCTCGATCAGTTTGGCTATGTCACGTCGGCAGAGCGTCAGACGCTCTCTCAGACGCTTCCATTCGAGCCTGTCGGCCATCACCTGGGCCGCCTGCGCTTCGATCTCGCCGGCGCGCGCTAAAAGCGGCGCCAGGCTGAAGCCGAAGGCCTCGCCAAGCCCGCCCTCACCATTGCGGCGGGCAAACCGTTTGCCGTTCGGGCTATCGCGCCGGATGATCAGGCCGGCCTCCACCAGCATCGCCAGGTTCCGCCGCAGCGTCGTGCCGGCCATGCCATGGGTGCGCAGCGACAGCTGCTCATTCGAAGGAAAGACGACGAAACCGTTGGCCTCGGCAATCTCGTTCTTGGGATAGAAGGTCAACAGCGCGTTGAGAACAGCGAGCGCGCGATCGGACACGCCGATCATGTCCTTAGCCTCGCAGAGCGCACGAAAGATCTTCCACTTGTCGACCGATGCGTCCGGATCGACCTTGCTGGCGCTTTCCTGACTTGCCAGCATGCCAAGCGTCATCGATCGCCGCCCAAAGGGCGTCGATATATATTGAGGCTCCATGTCCCTCACCTTTTTTCAAGGCAAAAGAAACCTACCACCCAAAAGGATGCCGAAGACGCTTGACAGTGATTCGAGGAAGTGCGATTCTCAGATTGTCCAGATATGAGAAAGGCTTCCGCGGCGGCAACGTTCGGAGGCTTTTTTCTTTTGCGGCCTACTCTCCTGCTTGCAACTTGCCGGCCCGATAGGCTTCGTAAAGCTCATCGAGACGGCGTGAAATGTAAGCGCCGAAATCCGGCGCATCGCCGGTCTTCAACGCGATCGTGAAAGAATTGCCGGCGCTTCTGATTCGGCCGGCAATCTTGCTGCCGCCGCTCTTCGGCTTCCAGTCATATTCCGCCGGCTCCGGCTTCGCCTCTTTCCGGGCGAGCTCGGCAACCAAAAGTTCGAAACGGCGGTCGCTCTCTTCCGTCATGAACCGTTCGGAGGCGACTAGCTTCGCAAGCCGCGCCGCCGTCATCCCGTTCCAGTCCTGGGCAAGCGCCATCCATTTACGCCGTCCGATGCCTGGGGCAGCTCCCACGGAGCGGACGATCTCGGCCGGGATGGCTTTTGCGACCGACAACAGCTTCGACAGCTCCGTCTTGTCGGTCGACAGCGCCTTCATGATAACAGGGCGCTCAAACCCCTTGAGCTCGAGATTGAGGGCAAAGACAGCGCGCTCGATATAGGAAAGATTGCGGCGCGCCGAGTTCTCGATGCCCTGAGCGATGACGACATCGGTATCGTCGAGCTGGCGGACGATCGCCTGCACTTTGCGCCCAAGCAGCTTGACGGCCTGCAGGCGGCGATGGCCATAAGCGATCTGGTAACGGGCCTCGTTGTCGGGATGGCGACGAACGAGCACCGGCACTTCCTGGCCGTTCTCGGCAATCGACTGCACCAGCTCGTCTTCCATATCGAGCGGCTGGTCGGCAAGCCGGTCACGGACGAAAGAGGAATCGATCAGATCGGGATCGAGTTCGACGATGCGTTCGCCGGAGAGCAAAGCCTCCTGCATCGCCCTGCTCTCTTCCTCCATGCGGCCGAGGGTCAGCGCCATCGTCCGGACCGGCCCGGCCGATCCGCGCGAAGAAGACTCTTCGTAGTTGGCCGCGGCCAACTCCTGCGCCGTATCGTCGAAAAGACCTTTCAGGCGATCGCGTCTGCTCATGTCCTGCCCCAGGCTTTGTGAATGCCGGCAAGAACCTCGCTGTTGGCGGCATTGACCGATTCCAACGCCCGATCGTAAGTCGAGCGGCGCACCTGCCCCTTCTCGATTTCGAAGAGCGTCTGCTTGGTCAGGCCGGCATCGGCAATCGCCGTCGACTTGAGAATGGTTGCCGTCAACACGTCATCGCCGAACAGGCTGCGCAACAGCGCGACGATCTGCGACTGGGGGGCGTCGAAAGGTTCGTGGCGAGTGACGACATATTTGATGAAGTCGTGTTGCAGGTCGCCGCCGGCCTTGCGCACGACGGAGAGCAGATCCGAGGTCATCAGCAGGAACTGCGACATGGACGCGACATCGACCATCTGCGGATGGATGGTGATGAGCAGCGATGTGGCGGCGCAGACGGCTCCGAGGGTGAGATAGCCGAGCTGCGGCGGGCAATCGATCACCACGACGTCATATTCGGCCTCGACCTCGGCAATCGCCACGCCGACGCGGCGGAAGAACAACTCGGCCGGCTTTTGGCGATCGTTGAGCGCCCGCGGCGTCTCGTGCTCGAACTCCATCAGCTCGAGATTGCCCGGCACCAGATCGAGCCCGTCGAAATAGGTCTTGCGGACGATATCCTTCAGCGGCTTGCGACCGGCATCGTAGCGAATGGCGCCATACAGCGTATCGCCATCGGAAAGATCGAATTCGGGCTGGACGCCCAGCATGGAGGAAAGCGAGGCCTGCGGATCGAGATCGATGGCGAGCACCCGGTAACCGGCCAGCGCCAGATACTGCGCCAGATAGAGTGTCGTCGTCGTCTTGGCCGAACCGCCCTTGAAATTGGTGACGGCAACCGTCTGCAGCTTCTCGCCGGGGCGCCGCCAGGGAAGATAGGATAGCGCGTCCTTCGGCTTCAGCCTCGCCATATAATGGCGCAATTCATTGATCTGGCCTAGCGTATAGGAGCGCCTGCCATTCTGGGAAAGCTCCGGCTGCGGCCCCTTTCCATCAAGCGAAAGCTGGCGAAGATAGCCGTCGGACACACCGATCATCTGGGCGGCCTCGCCGGAGGAGAATGTCCGCAGCGTCTTTTGCGAGAGCGGCGGAAACAGCTTGTCGCGGAGAAGCTTCAATTGCCGCGAAAGCTGGTTCGCATGCCGCTCAATCCGCACATCTGTCGTCGATACGCTAATGTTGTCCAAAACACCCAATCCTTTTCGATGCGCTTTTCTGTCAACATAGCGCCAAAAAGCGTATTGAAAGTGACACGATTCGGGATTTGCGGCAACAATAGGGGCCAGGGCCTCATCGTCGGCCCAGTTGGCCGCGGCCAACTCCCTGCCCTGCCCTTGCGGCGATCCGGCTTTTTCGGCAAGACCGCCAGGAATCATGGGAGTATTGGCGTGAAGCACATCCATATCATCGGTATCGGCACGGGCAACCCGGAGCACGTCACCATACAGGCAATCAACGCGATGAACGCCGCCGACGTGATCTTCCTGCCGCTCAAGGGCGCCGCCAAGGAAGAGCTTGCCGAAGTCCGCCGCGAGATCTGCGAGCGATATATCACACGGCCGGGGATCAGGATTTCAGAATTCGCAGTGCCGCAGAGACAGACGGCCGACAGAAGCTACGCGCAAAGCGTCGACACCTGGCATGGCGAGATCGCCCATATCTATGGAAAGCTGATCGCCGGCCTGCCCGAGCATGGCAGCGGCGCCTTTCTGGTCTGGGGGGATCCCAGTCTCTATGACAGCACGATCCGCATCGTCGAGCGGGTGCGGCAGCAAGTCGACGTGGATTTCGATTACAGTGTCGTTCCCGGCATCACCAGCATCCAGGTCCTGGCGGCCAGCCACAAGATCCCGGTCAATCTCGTCGGCAGGCCGATCGAAATTACCACGGGGCGCCGGCTGGCGCGGAAGGGGCTCCAGGCGCCCTCGACGGTCGTCATGCTCGACGGCGAACAGGCTTTTGCCAAGATCGACGACCCCAATGCTGAGATTTTCTGGGGCGCTTATCTCGGTACCAAGGACGAGATCGTCCGGTCAGGACGGCTCGGCGATGTCGCGGCCGATATCCTGACACTCAGGAGCGAGGCCCGGCAGCGGCATGGCTGGATCATGGACATCTATCTCCTGCGCAAGGGCCGGGATTTTGAGGAATAGCCGGTCGAGCGTTTCCACCATGTTTTGCCGCGCACGCCGCGATCATGTAAGAAACGGACCGAGGATTGAGAATGGGCATAGAGACCGCCAAGGCGATCGACAAGGGACAGGCGACCGACGGTCATGACCGCGCGGCGGCGAAGCAGCGCGCGCGCGGCACCTGCCCCGCCCTTGCCGCGCCGATGCGGACCGGCGACGGCCTGCTCGTGCGGCTGCGGCCGGCCGGCGGCGCGTTGACGCTCTCGCAATTCTCCGCCCTTGCCCACTCGGCTGCGGCGCATGGAAACGGCATTCTCGAGATCACCGCGCGCGGCAATCTGCAGATCCGCGGGCTGCGGGCCGAGACGGTGGGAAAGCTCGCCGCCGATATCGACGCCGCCGGCATCACGGTGCCGGACGGGCCGGCAATCGAGATCTCGCCGCTGCACGGCATCGACCCGGAAGAGGTGAGCGATCCGGCTGCAATGGAACTGGCATTGCGCAGCAAGCTTCAGGATCTGCTTGCCTCGCCGGGGCTTGCGCCGAAACTGTCGATCGTCATCGACGGCAGTGGGGTGTTCGGCTTATCGGCGCTTTCCGCCGATATCCGTGTCGTCGCACTATCGCAGTCGCATTGGCTGGTCGCCATCAATGGCGATGGTGCGACCGCAACCCCGGTCGCAGTCGGTCCTGCGGAAGCGGCCGTCTCAGCCGTCGGCGAAATCCTGAGCCTGCTGGTAATGCTCGGGCAGGGCAGGCGGGCACGGGATATCGATCCGATGCTGCTGCGAACCCATTTTCCCGCCATGGCCGCCATCCGACCCATTCAGCCCTGCACGACAAGGATGCCGCTATCGGGTGTGCATAGGCTGGCGGACGGCAAGGCCGTGCTCGGCGTGCGACCGGAATTCGGGCAGACGAGGGCGTCCGATCTGACCGCCCTGCTCGATCTCGCCGCCGCCGCAAGCGCAGCGGCCATCCGGCTGGCGCCGGGTCGCGGTTTCTTCTTCCTCGGCTTGCCGGCAGAGAGAGTGCCGGCGATCGAGGCTGCGGCCGCCAGATATGGCTTCAGCGCGCAACCCGGCGAGAAAGCCGAGCAGATCGCCGCCTGCGCCGGCGCCGGTGCCTGCGGCTCCGCCTTTTACGAGACAAGAACGCTGGCACGCCGCATCCTGGCCGCGGCGCCCGCCCTCTTCGACGGCTCGCTGACGCTGCATCTCTCCGGCTGTGCCAAGGGCTGCGCGCATGCGCGCCCGGCGCTGACGCTGACCGGCACGGCTGAAGGTTACGATCTGATCCTCAACGGGTTGGCAATCGATCGGCCGGATGAACGGATCGCTGGCGGTCGGATCGATTTCGCTATAGAGAGGCTCGCCCGGTCCATTGAAGACAACAGAGGCGCTGGCGAATCGGCTGCCGCCTGCCTTACACGGCTTGGCGCAACCGGCGTTTCGAAGGCGCTGCGACAGGAATAGCAATGCCAGACTACGATTATATCCGCAGCGGCGACGCGATCTATGAGCGTTCCTTTGCGATCATCCGCGCCGAGGCCGATCTTTCGCGCTTCACCGAAGATCAAGCCGACATCGCCGTGCGCATGATCCATGCCTGCGGGCTGGTCGAAGCGGCGGAGCATTTTGTGTTTTCCGCCGATGTCGTCAGCGCGGCGCGCGCGGCGCTGAAAGGTGGGGCGCCGATCTTTTGCGACGCGGAAATGGTCGCTCAGGGCGTTACGCGGGCGCGGCTGCCGGCGCTGAATGAGGTGATCTGCACGCTGCGCGAT
Organism: Rhizobium sophoriradicis; assembly: GCF_003939025.1. Taxonomy (GTDB): domain Bacteria; phylum Pseudomonadota; class Alphaproteobacteria; order Rhizobiales; family Rhizobiaceae; genus Rhizobium; species Rhizobium sophoriradicis. Next base: position 336,787 of record NZ_RQIH01000004.1, on the reverse strand, counting down.
CCCGCCACGCCGGAGCTTGCGGTTAAGACCGGCAATACGCGCTCGGCCGCCGCCATGCATCTGTGGCTCGACCGGCTCGGCGGAAGCATCGTCGCGATCGGCAATGCGCCGACGGCGCTGTTCCACCTGCTCGAACTGCTGCGCGATGGCGCCCCCAAACCCGCTGCTATCCTCGGCATGCCGGTTGGTTTCGTCGGCGCGGCGGAATCGAAAGATGCGCTGGCGGAAAATTCCTATGGCGTCCCCTTTGCCATCGTGCGCGGCCGGCTCGGCGGCAGCGCCATGACGGCGGCCGCCATCAATGCGCTGGCGAGGCCGGGCCTATGACAAGACAAGGCCGCCTGATCGGCGTCGGCACGGGTCCCGGCGACCCGGAGCTCTTGACCCTTAAAGCCGTCCGCGCCATCGAAGATGCCGACGTGATCGCCTATTTCGCCAAAGAGGGCAGGGGCGGCAACGGCAAGGCGATCGTCGAGCCGCTGCTGAAATCCGGCGTGACGTTGCTGCCGCTCTATTATCCCGTCACCACCGAGATCGACAAGAACGACGAGCGTTACCTGAGCCTGATCACCCAGTTCTATGACCGGTCTGCCGAGGCAATCGCCGGCCATCTCGATGCCGGGCGGACCGTCGCCGTGCTCAGCGAGGGCGATCCGCTCTTCTACGGCTCCTACATGCACCTGCATGTCAGACTTTCCCAGCGCTACCCGACCGAAGTGATCCCCGGCATCAGCGCCATGTCGGGCTGCTGGTCCTTGGCCGGCATGCCGATCGTCCAAGGCGACGACGTGCTTTCCGTACTGCCCGGTACGATGGCCGAGGCCGAGCTGACGCGCCGCCTGGCCGATACGCAGGCCGCCGTCATCATGAAGGTCGGCCGCAATCTGCCGAAAATCCGCCGGGCGCTGGAAACTGCCGGACGACTCGGCGAAGCCGTCTATGTCGAACGCGGCACCATGGCGAATGCGGCCATGGCAAAGCTTGCCGACAGGGCCGACGGCGATGCGCCGTATTTTTCGCTTGTCCTGGTGCCGGGCTGGGAGGGCCGCCGATGAGCGGCGCGCTTTTCGTGATCGGCACCGGCCCCGGTAATCCCGAACAGATGACGCCCGAAGCGTTGGCCGCCGTCGACGCAGCGACGGATTTCTTCGGTTATGGACCCTATCTCGACAGGCTGCAGCTCCGCCACGATCAGCTGCGCCATGCCTCGGACAATCGCGAAGAGCTCGACAGGGCAGGGGCGGCACTTTCGATGGCCGCGGGTGGCGCCAAGGTCTGCGTCGTCTCTGGCGGCGATCCCGGTGTCTTCGCCATGGCTGCCGCCGTCTGCGAGGCGATCGAGAACGGACCAGCCGCCTGGCGCGCGGTCGATCTCACCATCCTGCCCGGCATCACGGCGATGCTGGCGGTGGCCGCGAGAGCCGGGGCACCGCTTGGCCACGATTTCTGCGCCATCTCGCTATCCGACAATCTAAAGCCTTGGAATATAATAGAAAACCGCCTCGAATTGGCGGCCAGGGCCGGCTTCGTCATCGCCATCTATAATCCGATCAGCCGGGCGCGGCCCTGGCAGCTCGGCGAGGCCTTCAAGCTGTTGCGCGACCATCTGCCGGCAGCGACACCGGTCATTTTCGGGCGCGCGGCCGGGCGGCCGGACGAACGTATCGCCGTACAGCCGCTGTCCCAGGCGGATGCCTCGATGGCCGATATGGCGACCTGCATCATCATCGGCTCGGCCGAAACGCGGATCGTCACGCGGCCCGGCAGGCCGGATCTCGTCTATACCCCGCGTTTCATGGCGGAGGGGAAGAGGTGATCGACCGCCGCCAGCGCCGCCTCGACCGTTTCGACCGTCTTGACCATGGACGCCTGCGCACGCGTGACCATCATCACCTCGATGCCGAGCAGGCGGGCCGCCTCGATCTTCGCATAGGTGGCGGCGCCGCCGCTGTTCTTGGCAATGATGACATCGATAAGATGCTGCCTCAGCAGAGCCAATTCGCCTTCCAGCGTGAACGGACCGCGATCGAGAATATAATCGACATTCGCAAGCGCAAGCGGCGGCTCGACGGGGTCGACGCTGCGGACGAGATAGTGATGCTGCGCTGCCGCTTCCGCATGATGCGCACCCTGCCGGCCCGTTGCCAGGAAGACGTGGCGGGGCAAGGGGCCAAGCGCCTCGATGGCCGCCGGAATGCTCCGCACCTCCCGCCAATGATCGCCCGGCAGACGCCGCCATTCGGGACGACTGAGAGCGATCGCGCTTATGCCGGTGGCCTCGGCAGCATGAGCGGCATTGGCGGTGATGCGCTCGGCGAAGGGATGCGTGGCGTCGATCAGCAGCTCATATCCGCCCCCCTTCAGGAAATCGGCGAGCGCCGCGGCGCCGCCAAAGCCGCCGATGCGGACCGGAGCCGGCTGCGCAGCCGGTTTTTCGGTACGACCTGCCAACGACAGAAGAACGTCGCAATCGTCACGCGCCGCGAGCGCTTCGGCCAGCAAGCGCGCCTCGCTCGTGCCGCCGAGGATCAGAATGCGAGGTCGTCTCATGTCTGATCTCTCTCCTCCCGGCAATCAGCCCTGGCTGACTATTATCGGCATCGGTGAAGATGGTCCAGAAGGCCTCGGCGAGGAGGCAAGGCGGCTGATCGCCAGCGCACCGGCCGTCTTCGGCGGCGCACGGCACCATGCGCTGGCCGCGTCGCTGGTCACGGGCGAAAGGTTTTCCTGGCAGAGCCCGTTCGAGCGCTCGGTCGACGCCGTCATGCAAAGACGCGGCACCCCCGTCGTCGTGCTCGCCTCCGGCGATCCGTTCCTTTATGGCGTCGGCGCAACGCTTTCCCGCCACGTGGCGGCGGACGAGATGCGCACCATCCCGGCGCCTTCGGCCTTCAGCCTTGCCGCCTCGCGCCTTGGCTGGCCGCTGCAGGACGTCGCGGCGATTTCGCTGCATGGCAGGCCGATCGAACTGATGCGGCCGCATCTGCACCCTGGACGGCGCATCATCGCGCTGACGTCGGACGAGAACGGGCCTCGCGAGCTGGCAAACCTGCTTGCCGCCGATGGCTTCGGTCAGTCGCAGCTTACCGTTCTGGAGGCTCTGGGCGGCTCGCGGGAACGGCGCAGAAGCGCGATCGCGGCGGATTTCGATCTTGCGAACATCGATCCCCTCAATGTCTGCGCCCTCCATGTCGCGGCAGGGGAGGGGGCGCGCATTCTGCCTTTCGTCGCCGGGCTCGAGGACGAACTGTTCGAGCATGACGGACAGATCACCAAACGCGAAATCCGAGCGATGACGCTGTCGGCGCTCGCGCCGCGGCACGGTCAACTGCTCTGGGATATCGGCGCCGGCTCGGGATCGATCGGCATCGAATGGATGCTTGCCGATCCGTCGCTGAAGACGATTGCCATCGAGCAATCGCCGGAGCGGGCGGCGCGGATCGCCCGCAACGCATCCGCCTTCGGTGTGCCGCATCTCGCCGTCGTCGAGGGCGCGGCACCCGGCGCGCTTATGGGCCTGCCCGAACCGGATGCGATCTTCCTCGGCGGCGGCGGCAGCGAGGCTGGCATCGTCGATGCCGCGATTGCGGCGCTGAAGCGGGGAGGGCGGCTCGTCGCCAATGCCGTGACGCTGGAAATGGAAGCCGTGCTGCTCTCTGAACATGCAATCCGCGGCGGCTCGTTGACACGGATCGAAATAGCACGCGCCGGCGCCATCGGCAGCATGAGCGGCTGGCGGCCGGCCATGCCGGTGACGCAATGGCGCTGGACGAAAGGATGACGGAATGACGGTGCATTTCATCGGCGCGGGGCCGGGGGCTGCGGATCTGATCACAGTGCGTGGCCGCGATCTGATCGCCCGGTGCCCGGTCTGTCTTTATGCCGGTTCGATCGTCTCCCCCGAACTGCTGCAATATTGCCCGGCGGATGCGCGTATCGTCGATACCGCGCCGATGTCGCTCGATGAGATCGAGGCGGAATATCTCAGCGCCGCTGCAGCCGGCCAGGATGTCGCACGGCTGCATTCCGGCGACCTCTCGGTCTGGAGCGCGGTCGCCGAGCAGGTGCGCCGGCTTGAAAAACACGGCATCGCCTATACGATGACGCCCGGTGTGCCGGCCTTTGCCGCCGCCGCCTCAGCGCTCCGGCGCGAGCTGACCATCCCGGTCGTGGCCCAGAGCCTGGTGCTCACCCGCGTTTCCGGCCGCGCTTCGCCGATGCCGAACGACGAGACGCTGGCGAAATTCGGCGCCACCGGCGCCACGCTGGCGATCCATCTGGCAATCCATGCGCTGAAGCAGGTGGTGGCGGAATTGACGCCGCTCTACGGCGCCGACTGCCCAGTCGCGATCGTGGTCAAGGCCTCCTGGCCGGACGAGCGCGTGCTGCGGGGAACACTCCGCGATATCGAGGCAAAGGTTGCGGTCGAGCCGATCGAACGCACGGCGATCATCTTCGTCGGCCCATCGCTTGCGGCAGAGGATTTTCGCGAGAGCTCGCTCTACGACCCCGCCTATCAGCGCCGGTTCAGGGGCCGCGAATAGAGTGATACGGTCGGCCGCTCGCCAGCGGCCGACCGTATCGACGATGGGGGCGACGCTTCATTGACAGCGTCGCGTGGCTTTCAGTCTCAAACCCGTGCGGTGAGATAATCCATGCTGGCGCGAAGCGCGCCGGCCGGGTCCTTGACGGCATGAACTTCGGCTGCGAAGGGCTCGAAGGAGAACGGACCCTTGTAGCCCGCCTGCAGCAGCGCCTTGATCTGCCCGGCATTGTCGAGCCGGTCGTCGCCGTCGACGAGCATGCGGTGGGAATCGCGCATATCGGCCACGGAAACAGCGGGGTCACCGACGCCGGAAATGTGCACGAGGCCGGCAAGCTCCGGGAAGGTCGCGGCTTCGCCGGCAAGGTGATGGTGGAAGGTGTCGTGAACGAGCTTGAAGGTCGATTGCGCGCCGAGTTCCTTGATCGCTTCGGCCGCCTCGGTCTTCGAGCGCAGCGAGCAGATCTCGAAACCGAGCGGCTCGACGAGGCCGATAATGCCGGCTTTATCGAGCATCGGTTTCAGCGCCGTCAGGGACTGGCGCAGGTTGGCTTGGCGCTCGCCATCGGCGCAGCCGGTGCCGTCGTTCTTCGGAACGAGGACGAGCGCCTTGGCGCCGCAGGCGCTGGCATAATCGATCAGTTCCTGCGCCTCCCTGGCGCGGGTTTCATTCCACTCGTTGAAGCGCTGCAGCGCGTTGATCGAGATGATCGTCAGCCCGTGGCCCTCGGCGGCTTGCTTGATCGCTTCGGGTTTGGTGCCGTCGAGAATCGCGTTGCCGGAAAGGTCGTTGCGGATCTCGACCTCTCCGATGCCGAGCGACTTTGCCAGCGCGAAGAAATCATCGATGGCAAGCGACGGCGCGGCCATATGGTTGAGCGCAAAGCGGATGGAAGTCATGACGGATATATCCTCCTCATCTCCGCGACATCAGCGGAGCAGTTCCTCGTGAATGGGCCTGCGAATCTCTATCGGAATTCCTGCGGCAATCCATCGGGCATCGCCGCCGCCCGCCCTCATTGCTGAAAGAATGTCAACCGAAATGATAGAATTCTATCATGCTTCAGATATTCTCGGAGATATAGATATCGAAAGGCAGGAAGGATTGGCCGGGAACGACAGCCTCACGACGTTCGATCGCACCCAGCATCAGCGATAAGAGCTCTTTGCAGAGGGCCGGCAGGGGTGTCGCCACAACCATGGTGACGATATCGTCGGCAAGGCCGGCCTTGCTCTCCGGCGTCAGTTCGTTGACGACAAGCACGACGCGGCCGCCGACGCCTTCTTCGCGAAATGCAGTAATCGCCCCTTCCATGCCGCCGCCACAGACGTAAAGGCCGACGAGATCGGGATGCTTCTGCAGCAGTGTCAGGGTTGCCTCATGGGTGATTTCGGCGGTTTCGAGGTTGATCAGCGTATCAATGACATCGAATTGCGGGGCATTCTCACGAAAATAGGAGCGAAAGCCGATCTCCCGCAACTCGTGGCCGTGGAAGCGGTGGCTGCCGACGAAACAGGCGACTTTGCCTGGCTTGAGGGCGGTGCGCGCGATCGTCCAGGCGGCCGTGCGACCGACCTTGCGGTTGTTGACGCCGACATAAGCGTCACGCACGCCCGTGGCGAGATCGGAAAGCAGCGAGAACACGGGAATGCCGCGGTCCTTCAACTCTTCCACCGCCGTCGTCACAGCCGGATAGTCCGGGCCCACGACGGCGACTGCCTGGTTGCGGGCGCCTAACAGCTTGATCTTTTCGACAATGGCGGCAGGGGTCGCCGAAGCGGGGTACTCGATCTGGATCTGAAGGCGGGCCGTGGTGACGGCGCGCGCCGCCGCCTCGATTTCACGGGCGAAGCTCTGGTAGAAGGCCTGCGTTGGTTTCTGCAGCAGGAAAGCGAGCCTGTATTGCGGCAGGTCCTCGAAGACGCGCTGCCGGATGAGGCCGACGGCGTGGTAACCGATCTCCTGCGCCGCATCATAGACGCGCCTGGCTGTTTCCTCCCGCACGCGATGGCGGGCGTTGAGTACGCGGTCGACGGTGGCAACGCTGACGCCCGAGGCGCGGGCAAGGTCGGAGATGGTGGGGCGGCGCATGGTGTTCCTGATGGATTCGCTCATGGATGCTAGCCACTCTTGATGGCTTTTGATAGATTACATCAAGCCTGCATTGAGCCTCGTCCAAAGTCAACCTATCCTCCCGGCAACAGCATTAGGGAGGCGGAGAATGGCGACCGAGACTAAGAAGCGTGACTACGACCTGCTCGGCGAAAGCGGCCGCACCGCCGTCGAGACGGGACTGGCGGCAGCGCAATGGTACCACACCGATATTCCGCGCAAGGAGATGAAGGCGCTGATGCAGCGCTCCGATGCGCCTGGTATCCGTGACACGGTCATCTGGCTCGGCAGCATGCTGGTCCTGGCCGGGCTCGGCGTCTATTTCTGGGGCTCGTGGATCGCTCTGCCCTTCTTCCTCGCCTATGGCGTGCTTTACGGCTCGGCCTCCGACAGCCGCTGGCACGAATGCGGCCACGGCACCGCCTTCAAGACGCGCTGGATGAACGATGCCGTCTACCAGATCGCCTGCTTCATGATCATGCGCAATCCGGTGACCTGGCGCTGGAGCCATGCGCGCCATCACACCGATACCGTCATCGTCGGCCGCGATCCCGAGATCGCCGTCATGCGCCCGCCGGACCTCTTGCGGCTGGTCCTTAATTTCTTCGGCATCCTCGATGTCTGGCATGCGATGATCGACATGCTGCGCAATGCCGCCGGCATCATCGGCGCGGCGGAAAAGACCTTCATTCCGGAGATGGAGCAGCCGAAGGCGATCCGCATCGCCCGCATCTGGCTGGCGATCTATGTCGCCACGTTCGCCGCCGCGATCGCCATGGGTTCGATCCTGCCGCTGATGCTGATCGGCCTGCCGCGTCTCTACGGCGCCTGGCATCACGTGCTGACGGGACTGCTGCAGCATGGCGGACTCGCCGACAATGTGATCGACCATCGGCTGAACAGCCGCACGGTCTATATGAACCCGATCAGCCGCTTCATCTATTGGAACATGAACTACCACGTCGAACATCACATGTTCCCGATGGTGCCTTACCACGCGCTGCCGAAGCTGCACGCGATGATCAAGCACGACCTGCCGGCTCCGAACCCATCGATCTGGTCGGGCTATCGCGAGATGATCCCGGCATTCCTGCGCCAGCTGCGCAACGAGGATTATTTCCTGAGGCGCGAACTGCCGGCCACCGCGCGGCCCTATCGCGAGGAATTCCACAACGAACTCGCTCCGGCGGCGCAGTAATCGAAAATCAGGAGGAGAAAGATGAGCGGAAACTGGATTGAAGTCTGCGGCAAGGACGAGATCGATGAGGAGGATGTCATCCGCTTCGATCATGGCGGGCGCACCTTTGCGGTCTACCGCAGCCCCGACGACGAGTTCTTCGCGACCGACGGGCTCTGCACCCACGAACATATCCACCTCGCCGACGGGCTCGTCATGGATGAGATCATCGAATGTCCGAAACATAACGGCCGCTTCAACTATAGGACCGGCGAGGCCAAGGGCGCCCCGGTCTGCGTCAATCTCAAGACCTACCCGGTCAAGGTCGAAGGCGACATCGTCTTCATTTCGCTCTGACGGAGGCTGTTGTGGCTCATTTCGTGATACTGGGTGCCGGCGAATGCGGGGCCCGCGCCGCCTTCGCGCTGCGGGAAAAAGGCTTTGACGGCGACATAACGCTTATCGGCGCCGAACCCCTTCATCCCTACGAGCGGCCGCCGCTTTCAAAGGCCGGCATCGCCGATGCGGGCAATCCGAAATTCATCGCTGCGGCGAAAAAATACGCCGAGAGCGGCATCCGGCTGCTGACCGGCCTGGAAGCCAGGCATTTCGACACGGCATCCAGGACCGTCACCCTTTCCGATGGGACGACGTTTTCCTATGACAAGCTTCTGCTGGCAATCGGTGCCGCCGCGCGTTCGTTCCCCGGCGCACCGGAAGACAGCGCCCATATCCGTTCGCTGAGGACGCATCATGATGCGGCGGCGCTGCGCGAGACCATGCGGCCGGGGAAGCATATCGCCATCATCGGGGGCGGCTTCATCGGTCTGGAACTTGCGGCGACGGCGCGCCTGCTCGGCGCTGAAGTCACGGTCATCGAGGGGCTGGAACGCGTGCTGAAGCGCGGCGTGCCGGAGGAGATCGCTCATCTGCTCACCGAGCGCCACCGCGCCGAAGGCGTCGATATCCGCTGCGGCGTCTCCATCGAGGCGCTGACGGCGGAAGGCGGGAAAGCCCGCATCCGATTGTCGAGCGGCGAGGTGATCGAAGCCGATCTTGCTCTCGTCGGCATCGGCGCGCGGCCGAATGTCGAGATCGCCGATAGGGCGGGGCTGACGATCGAAAACGGCATTGCCGTCGACAGCTATCTCAGGACCTCGGCGCCGGATGTCTTTGCCGCCGGCGACTGCTGCTCCTTTCCGCTGCCGATCTATGGCGGCCGGCGGGTGCGGCTCGAATCCTGGCGCAACGCCCAGGAACAGGGCACATTGGCCGCGGCCAACATGCTCGGCCTCAACGAAGCCGTTACATCCGTGCCGTGGTTCTGGTCGGATCAATACGACATGACGCTGCAGATATCTGGCCTTGCCGAAGGGGCGGCCACGCATCAGCGTCGCGACCTCGGCGCCGGCGCTTTCATTCTTTTCCATCTCGACGCCGACGGACGGCTGATCGCCGCCAGCGGCATCGGCCCGGGCAATGCGGTGGCGCGCGATATCCGTCTCGCCGAAATGCTGATCGCAGCACGTGCCCATCCGGACCCCACGGCGCTGCGAGCCAATGACGTCAAACTGAAATCTCTCCTGGCCGCCTGAGCCGCCCGATATATTCAAAGGAATTGACGATGAAGAAACATAAGCGCGCGACCGTCGCCGACCTGCTGGCGGAAAAGGGCAAGCGGCAGCTTACCATGCTGCGTGTCACCTCGCTGGAGGAGGCGGAAGCGGCCGAAAAGGCAGGGATCGACATCGTCTCGGTGCCGCCTTCGCTGCTCGGCCCGGTTTTCCGCGAGATCGCGCCCACGCCCTTTGCCATACCCGGGCTCGAATATGGCGACCATGTCTCGGCGGAAGACTATCTGCGCGCTGCCTTTGCGGCTCTGAGAGCGGGCGGTGATGCCGTCTATTGCGCCGCCAGCCTGCAGACGATCCGGCGGCTGCGCGACGAAGGCATTCCTGTCTGCGGCCATCTCGGGCTGATCCCGTCCAAGGCGACTTGGACCGGCGGCTTCCGCGCCGTCGGCAAGACGGCGGCGAGTGCGGCCGAAATCTGGCGGCAAACCAAGGCGCTGGAAGAAGCCGGCGCCTTCGCCGCCGAAATCGAAGTCGTGCCAGGGGAGGTGGCAGCCGCCATCAGCAGCAACACCTCGATGCTGATGATCTCGATGGGAGCCGGTAGCGGCTGTGACGCCCAATATCTCTTCGCCGACGACGTGCTCGGCGCCCACCGCGACCACTATCCGCGCCATGCCAAGGTCTACCGCAACTTCGCCGCCGAATATGACCGGCTGCAGCGCGAGCGCATCGCCGCCTTCACTGAATTCGCCGATGATGTCAGGTCCGGAGCCTACCCGGAAAAGCGCCATCTCGTCGGTATCGAGGAAAGCGAATTGAAGGCTTTCCTGGATCGGCTGGCGACCGAGACGGGGAATAACTGAGGTAGTGCCTGTATGATTGTTGCCTTCGCCTAGGCTCAGTGCACTCGCTCCTACCGTCGCTCGCCCCCTCATTTGCCTGCCGGCATCTTCTCCCCGCCGGGGAGGGGGAATTGTGGCGGCGTCTCTCGCCTCTTGATACCTTTGCTGTAGGAATGGCCACCGTGCGGCTTGCTCCCCCAGCGGGGAGAAGATGCTCGTAGGGCAGATGAGGGGGTGAGGAGCGCCCGCGACACACGCCTTGAACGCAAGCGAAAAGGCATCTTCACGAGAGACAAGAGAGATGTGGAAGGCCCGCGAAGTGGCTCCCGCTCCATTGGCTTCCGCCCCCGCCTGTGTCAGGAATGACCCATTCGGAACGGAGTATTCGGTCCCCTGTGACGATCGGCTTTGCGCATGCGGAATTGATTGCGGTGCTCGTCGCGGTGACGGGGGATGAGCCGCGCGTCATGACCATCCGTTCCGGCAATGCGCTGCCGTCGGGCCCCTTCGAAATGGGCCATCGCACGCTGCAATCGGGTCTGCGCGAATGGGTGCAGGAGCAGACGGAGCACCCGGTCGGCTATCTCGAACAGCTCTACACCTTCGCCGACCGCGACCGGAACAACGATATTCCCGGCGGGCGGACGATCTCGATCAGCTATCTCGGTCTTGTCAACGAGCAGGCGGGCGCCGGCCGGCCGGGATGGCATGGCTGGTACGACTATTTCCCCTGGGAAGACCACCGACAGGGCCGGCCGGCCGTGCTCGGCGAGATCATAACGCGTCTGAAGAGCTGGGCGGATGCCGATCCGGCCCGGCGTGATCACCGCCATCGCCGCGCCGATTACACCTTCGGGCTTGACGGCGGCTGGAACGAGGATCTGGCGCTGCAACGCTACGAACTGCTCTATGAAGCCGGGCTGGTGGCCGAAGCCGGATGTGCAGCCGAGGCCAATCTCGGCCGTGCAATGTTTGCCGATCACCGCCGGATTCTCGCGACCGGCATCGCCAGGCTGCGCGCCAAGATCAAATACCGCCCCGTCGTCTTCGAGCTGATGCCGGAGAGTTTCACCCTCTTGCGGCTGCAACGCACCATCGAGGCGCTCGCCGGGCTGACATTGCACAAGCAGAACTTCCGCCGCCTGATCGAACAGCAGGAACTGGTCGAGGAAACCGGCGCCACCGAAAGCGAAACCGGCGGCCGGCCGGCCAAGCTTTTCCGCTTTCGCCACACCGTGCTCGAGGAACGGGCACTCGCCGGAACGAAATTACCACTCTCTCGCAATTGACATATGCTCACAACGAGAATATCTCTTTGCCTATGATATGCTCAGATAGAGCATAATTAGGAGCCGGCCATGAATCATCCTGTTTCCGCATCCTCGCTCTATGAGCGCGTCAGCCGCGTCATTCCCAAAGCCGAATGGATGATGTTCGAAAAAGACGTCGACGCTATCCTCGAACTCAAGCGCCGCCGCAACGCCGTCATCCTCGCCCACAATTACCAGACGCCGGAAATCTTTCACGGCGTGGCCGATATCGTCGGCGACAGTCTGGCCCTCGCCCGCAAGGCGATTGAGGTCGATGCCGACGTGATTGTGCTCGCCGGCGTGCACTTCATGGCCGAGACCGCCAAGCTGTTGAACCCTGAGAAAACCGTGCTGATCCCGGATCTCGGCGCCGGCTGCTCGCTGGCGGATTCGATCACGCCGGAGGATATCGCGCTTTTGTTCCAGGCCCATCCCGGCGTGCCCGTCGTCACCTATGTCAACACCTCGGCCGCGGTGAAGGCCGCCTCCGACATCTGCTGCACCTCCGGCAATGCCAAACAGGTGGTCGAATCGCTCGGCGTGCCGAAGGTGCTGATGATCCCGGACGAATATCTTGCGCGCAATGTTGCCCGCGAGACCGATGTCGAGATCATCGCCTGGCATGGGCATTGCGAGGTGCACGAACTTTTCACCGCCGACGATGTCCGCCAGCTGCGCGAAAACCATCCTGGCGTGACGGTACTCGCCCATCCGGAATGCCCGCCCGACGTGGTGGCCGAGGCCGATTTCGCCGGCTCCACCGCCGTGATGTCCAATTATGTCGGCAGGCAGAAGCCGGCCCGCGTGGTGTTGCTGACAGAATGCTCGATGAGTGACAACGTCGCCGTGCACCATCCCGACGTCGAGTTCATCCGCCCCTGCAATCTCTGCCCGCATATGAAACGCATCACGCTCGCCAATATCCGCGCCGCGCTTGAGGAAAACCGCCATGAAGTGACGGTCGATCCGGCAATCGCCGCAGCGGCGCGGCGCGCCGTCGAAAGGATGCTGGCGATATGAGCGAACGTCTCGATCATCTTGCCGGGCGCACCGTCATCGTCGGCAGCGGCCTGGCCGGGCTGATGACCGCACTGACGCTGGCGCCGGAGCCCTCCGTCATCGTCACCCGCGCCGCCCTCGGCACACAGACCTCGAGCGCCTGGGCGCAGGGCGGCATTGCCGCCAGCATCGGCGCCGACGACAGCGCGGCGCTGCATCTGGCCGATACGCTTGCGGCCGGCGACGGGCTCTGCGATCGGACCGTCGCGGCCGGCATCATCGCCGATGCCCCGTCGGCAATTGCAGCACTGGAACAGGCCGGCGTGCGCTTCGACCGCAATGCGGCGGGAGAATTCTCGCTCGGACTGGAGGCGGCCCATAACCGCCGCCGCATCGTCCATGCCGAAGGCGACGGCTCGGGTGCGGCAATCATCGCCGCCTTGGTGCGGGCCGTGGCGCAGACGCCCGCCATATCCGTGCTCGAAGGCTTCGAAGCGCGGCGGATTCTGATGGACGGCGACGAGGTCGCCGGCCTGCTCTGCGCGACCGCGGGTGGAGCCGCCATCCTGCCGACCGGCAAGGTGGTGCTCACCACCGGCGGCATCGGCGGCCTTTATGATGCGACCACCAATCCGATCGGCAATTACGGCCAGGGCATTGCGCTCGCAGCACGGGCAGGTGCTGACCTTGCCGACATGGAATTCGTCCAGTTCCATCCGACCGCGCTCGATTCACGCCGCAGACCCTTAGCGCTGGTCAGCGAGGCAGTGCGCGGCGAGGGGGCCCTGCTCGTCAACGAACGCGGCGAACGGTTCATGGCCCGCATCCCGGGCGCCGAGCTTGCGCCGCGCGATGTCGTGGCGCGCGCCATCAGCGCCGAGATCGCCCGCGGCGGCAGGGTCTTCCTCGATGCCCGCGAGGCGCTCGGCAGCCGGTTCGCCATACGCTTCCCCGTCATCGCGGCCCTTTGCGGCGAAGCCGGAATCGATCCGGCGAAAGACCTTATTCCGGTGCGCCCGGCCGTTCACTACCACATGGGCGGCGTCGCGACCGATGCCAACGGCCGCAGCTCGGTTCCCGGCCTCTGGGTTGCCGGGGAGGCAGCCTCGACCGGCCTGCACGGCGCAAACCGGCTGGCCAGCAATTCACTGTTGGAGGCGGCGGTGATGGGCATGCGGGCGGCACGCGACATAGCGGGCATGCCGGCACGCACCGGCAGTCCCTTCCAATCCGAAAGACTGCCGGTTTCGGCCGACGCATCGCTCGTCCGGCCGATCGTCTCGCGCCATCTCGGCGTGCTGCGCAATGGGGGTGCCGTGCAGAACGCGACCGCCGCCCTGCTGCCGCTTGCCGAAAGTGACGGCCCTGCCGCCGATCCGGCCATCGTCGCGCTGTTGATCGCCGTCTTTGCCGGCCTGCGGATGGAATCGCGCGGCGCCCATGCCCGCACCGATTTTCCGCTGACGCTCGCCGATGCGCAGCGCCGACGGATGCGCCTTTCCCAAGCGTTGGAAATCGCCCGCGCAACACCGCCCTATGCCCTTGCCAGGAGTGCTTGAGATGAGACTCGTTCCCCTTCCGCGCCTGATCGTCGAGCCACTGGTGCGGGCGGCATTGCTCGAGGATCTCGGCCTTGCCGGCGACATCACCTCGGCAGCGGTCATCCCCCGCGAGCACCGCTCGACAGTGGTGATGGCCGCCCGTCAGCCGGGCGTGATCGCCGGTCTCGACGCGGCCGAGCTCGCTTTCGCGCTCGTCGATCCCGAGATCGTCCTGCGACGCCATGTCGAGGATGGCGACGCGGTCAAACCAGGCGACGTGATCGCCACCATACAAGGTCCGTCGCGCGGCCTGCTCACCGCCGAGCGAACCGCGCTGAATTTCCTCGGCCATCTCTCCGGCATCGCCACCGTGACGGCGGAGATCGCCGCCGCCATCAGCGCCAGCAAAGCCTCCGTCGCCTGCACCCGCAAGACGACGCCGGGGCTGAGGGCGCTGGCAAAATATGCGGTGCGGGCGGGCGGCGGCATGAATCACCGTTTCGCACTTTATGACGCGGTGCTGATCAAGGACAATCATGTGGCGATTGCCGGCGGCGTTGCCGAGGCGATCCGCCGAGCCCGGGCTAGCGTCGGCCATCTGGTGAAGATCGAGGTCGAAGTGGACAGGCTTGATCAGCTGCGCGAGGCGATGGAGACCGGCGTCGACGCCGTTCTGCTCGACAATATGACGCCGGATCAGCTGCGCCAGGCCGTCGCCATCGTCGCCGGCCGGGCGATCACCGAGGCCTCCGGCCGGGTCACACCGGCAACGGCCGCCGCAATCGCCGCTGCCGGCGTCGACCTCATTTCGGTCGGCTGGCTGACGCATAGCGCCCCGGTCCTGGACATCGGCCTCGATTTCGTTGAATCGGCCGCGACCGAAAAATGTCCGGAACGGGCTGCGCATGTTCTCTAACTATTTGCTTTAGAACAGGATTTATATTTTAGGCCGATCCGGCCTAAAATCATCCTGTTCTACTCTGCCGGCTATAAAGGCCGGCGACGGCTCAAACAATTCGTCGCCGCAGAACGCCCACAGCACCTCATTCGGCAAGTGTTGGCGAAGCATCTTTCCGGCGAGCGATACGGGAAATTGCAAATATTCGCTGAAACTTCTTCTCATTATAGCAAAAACCGCTATGCGCGGCGCTCGTATAGCTCTAACATGGTCACGCGACCGCTACGTTTGCGCGCCATGGCTTTCAGGGGTGAGAACCAGGGATGCAACGGACATCCGGACAGATGTCGAAGAACAGGCTGTGCCTGCTCGGGAGACCGAGGCTGCTGGCAGCGGGGAGGGAACTCCCCTTGCCGGAGAAGTCTTATTTTCTCCTCGCCATGCTCGCCGCCGAAGCCAATCTCGAACTCGACCGCGAAACCGTCAGGCGTCAGCTCTGGCAATCGGAACTGCCGGAAAAACGGGCCGGCAGCCTGCGCCAGCTGCTGTCGCGCATTGAGCAGAGTATCCCCGCCGACCTTCCGCCGCTGCTTGCCGCGACCCGAACCCATATCGGGCTTGCGGATGGCTGGGAGGTCGATGTTCATATCCTGAAACAGAAAGGGCCGCTCGCCCCCGAAGACAGCAATATGCTGAACGGCGAACTGCTGGAAGGCGCCAAATCGCCGACGCAAGGCGCCGAGGACTGGCTGACCTTTGAACGCCAGCGCATCGACGAATGGCGCTCGGTCCATCTGACCCGGCTGATCGAAACATCGCAAGACAGGTCGGATGACGAGCAGGTCGCGCTTGCCAGGCGGCTGTTGGAACTCGACCCTGCCAGCGAGACGGCCTATCGCGCTCTGATGCGCCTCTATGTCAGGATGAACGATCCGGCCGCGGCCCGTCAGGCCTATCTGAAGTGCAAGAGCCAGCTGAAGGACGACTTCGACACCGAGCCGGAGGAAAGCACCACTGCGCTTGCCCGCGAACTCGGCCTGGTTCCGGCAGCACAGGCAGCCGCGGCCGAGCGCCCTTCCGCGCTCGGTGGCTTCGCCGATGCGCTCGGTCAGCCGCGGATCATCATCCTGCCGCCCGAAAGCATTTTTACCGATCCGCTGATGGAGCGCGTCGGCAGGGCTCTTCTCGAAGATGTCACCATCGGCCTCAGCCAGCAGCGCGGCTTCAAGGTGATCGCAGCCCATACGAGCCTCGAGATTCTCAGTCGCTCAGCCGATCCGGCGCGCGCCGTCCCCGGGCCGCTCGATCTCAACTTCGATTATGCGGTCTACGTGACCATCCAGGGCCGCGACGAGGATGTCTACGCAACCTGCCGGCTGACGCGGACGACGACGTCGGAGGTTATCTGGGCGCTGGAACTGCCGCTGGTCATGCAGAAGATCAGCGAATCCTTCGCGCATCTGACACGGCGGATCGTTTCCACGCTCGCCGACACCATCGAGCGCCACGAACTGGCGATGCCGATCGGCGACGCGCCGCCGTCGGCCTACCGTCTCTATCTCGAAGGCAAGCGGCTGATCGCCCAGACTGATCTGCAGCATCTGCGCCAGGCGCGCAAATGGTTCAAATCCTCGCTCAATCGTTATGAACACTTCTCGGCCGCTCATGCCGGCGTGTCGCGCGCGCTCGGCATGGAATGGCTGATCCGCGGCATGCAGGACACCGATCTGCTCGACGAGGCCAATGGTGCCGCGCGGCTCGCCCAGCAGTCCGACCCGAACAGCGGCCGCGCCTTCCGCGAGCTCGGCTTCGTGGCGCTGTACCGCCGCCGTTTCGACGAAAGCCTGGAATATTTCCAGCAGGCCCAGGATCTCAATCCCAACGATGCCGATATCCTCGCCGATTATGCCGATGCGCTCTGCCACTACGGTGACTTTGACAAAGCGCTGGATCTGAACAAGGCCGCTTTCAAGCTTAATCCCTTGCCCCCCGATTATTACTACTGGAATCGCGGCGGCATTCATTTCGATCGCGGAGAATACCAGCAGACGATCGAAGCGCTTGAGCCGGTGAAGTCCAAGCAGGCTACCGCCCGACTGCTCGCCGCCGCCCATGCTATGGCGGGTGACGTGAAAAAGGCCGGCACTTATGCCGGCGTCGTTCTGGAAAATTTCCCGGATTTCCGCAGCGAAGACATCCGCCATTTCGTGCCCGATCGCGATCCCCGGTACACCGAAACGCTGATTCATGGCCTGCAACTGGCCGGACTTCCCTGATTAAAGGCCTTTTAACGAAGCCTGTAACGCTTAAATGACGCAGGTGGTGTTCCCCTCCAATGGTTAACGGCAGCCCGGCTGCCCTATGTCATTGGAGATGGAAAATGAAAGCCACTGTTGAAACCAATGCCGCAATCCCCTCCCAGCCGCGTTTCTCCGCTGCAGCCAAGGCAGCGATGAAGCAGGACGAACTCAACATCACTGCGAATGCGCTGGAAAATCTGACACACGCCCTGAAGTTCCGCTGAGGAACAAATAGGTATGTCCGCCTTCGCCGACCTTGAAACGCTAGCCGATGACCTCGAACGATCATCGGCCGGCGTCAGCGACTATCATGACCGTGCGGTCACGCCGGCGCAGACATTGGCCGCCGTCAGGCCACATCTGCGCGAATTCGGCATTACGCGCGTCGGCCTGCTGACCGCCCTCGACGTGCTGAACATCCCCGTCGCCTTCGCGACGAGGCCGAACAGCCATACGCTTTCGGTCTTCCAGGGCAAAGGCATCGACAATGATGCCGCCATGGCATCGGCCGCCATGGAGGCGATCGAGACGCGGATCGCGGAAATTGCCCCAGCCGACCTGACACAGGCGACCGTCGAGAGCATGCGGGCGGAAGGCGCCGCCATGATCGATCTCGACAATGTTGCGCGTTGCGCACCCGATGACATCGGCGGCGGCCCCATCCCCTGGTGCTCCGGCCTCGACATCCTCTCCGGCAGCAGCGTCTTCGTTCCCTGGTGGCTCGTCGGCCTTGACCATCGCGGCGAGCGTCCGTCAGGCTTCGAGCAGTCGAGCGACGGGCTGGCCTCCGGCAACACGCCGTCCGAAGCGGTCCTGCACGGGCTTTGCGAGCTGGTAGAGCGCGACGCCTGGGCCCTGACCCAGCTGAAATCGCCGCAGCGCCTCAAGGAGAGCCGGATCGATCCCGCCTCATTCGGCGATGCGATCATCGATGTCATGACCGACCGGATTTCGCGCGCCGGCATGCGGCTGCTGCTGCTCGACATGACCACGGATATCGGCGTTCCGGCGTTTCTGGCCGTCATCATGCCGGGCAATCTGTCCGACCGCGTCGATGCGCGCTGGACCCATGTCTGCGGCGGTTGCGGCTGCCACCCCGATCCCGTGCGCGCCGCCCTGCGCGCCATCACCGAGGCGGCGCAGAGCCGGCTGACGGCGATCGCCGGTAGCCGCGATGATTTCTCGCCGCGCATCTATCAGCGGCTCGACAAAAGTGCGGCGATGCAGCAGGTGGTCGAACTCTGCGAGGGCAATAGCCGAATGCGCGCCTTCCAGCCCGGCCATCACCGTCCCGCAACCATCCAGGAGACCATCGGCCATATTGCCGACCGGCTGACGGCGACCGGGGTCGAGCAGATCGTCGTCGTGCCGTTCCCGCATTATCAGGCTCTGCCTGTCTCAGTCGTCAGGGTGATCGTACCCGGCCTGGAGGTCGATATATCAGGTCAGTACATCCAGCTCGGCATGCGCGCCGTCAACACCATGAGAGGAGCCCAATCATGAAGGTTCTATTCGTCGGTCCGAGCCTTGGTGGCGGTCTTGCCGCAGCGAGAAACATGTCCCCCTGCATCGATTTCCGACCGCCTGCCGCCTGCGGCGACATTCTCAAGGCGGTGGAAGACGGCGCCACCGCGATCGGCCTGGTCGACGGCTATTTCGGTGAGCTGCCGTCGGTCTGGCACAAGGAAATTCTCTACGCGCTCGAACAGGACGTCGCCGTTGCCGGCGGCGCCAGCATGGGCGCATTGCGGGCGGCCGAGTGCGCGCCTTTCGGCATGGTCGGGCTCGGCTCGATCTTCGAAGATTACCAGTCCGGGCGGCTGCTCGACGACGAGGCCGTTGCACTGGTGCATGCGCCGCAGGCGCTCGGCTGGCTGCCGCTTTCGGTGCCTTGGGTCGATTTCGAACCGACGATCAACGCGCTTCATGCCGGCGGAGAGATTTCGTCGGGCGAGCGCAAGAAACTGCTGCTCTCCGGTCGTTTCCTGCATTTCTCCGAGCGCACCTATGCGAGGGTGGTGGACGAGTGCCATTTCCGCAAGGCGCGCCGCGACTATCTGCTCGCCGCCCTGCGCAAGAACCGGGTCGAACGCAAGCGGGACGACGCGCGACTGGTGCTGGAATGGCTGCGCCGTGACGAATTCCTGCCTGTCAACCGTGACTGGCACTTTGCCGCGACCTCTCACTGGGAGCTTTTGCACGCCGAAGTCACGCGCAATGCGACTCCTGTAACGCTTGTATAACGGTCACGGCGAAAAGATGCAGTGGTGATGGAATCTGAGGCCTCCACGGCCAAAGGGGCGGGACAATGTTTGAACAACATAACGAAGGTACAGGCAGTGAATACGCAAGGATCTTCCGGCTGCTGTCGGCAGCCAAGGAGGAGGCTGAAAAGCTTCAGCTGCGTAATCTGATGCACCTGACGAACATGGCGCTGCTGCAGGTCGTCATCGATTGGGACGGCATAGATCCGGACAGGGAGCTAGACGTCAACCTCGAGAAACTGCTCGGCAGCAAGGCCAAGATCGCAATGAAGGACGCCAGCGATAATCTGATCCTGATCGATCGCCATTGACCTTCATGCGTCCGTTCGGATCGCGTGAAGGGATCCGGCCTATTCGGCCGCTTCACCGTCCATCTGTTCGGTGTGGGCGATTGCCTGGACAAGCTTCAGGATCTTCTTGCGAAGCGCTTCGTTCTTGATCGAGAAGAACGCCGCGTTGAGAAGGACGCCCTCGCGCGAAATAACGAATTCCTCGCTGGGAGCGGGGTTGTCGTTGGCAGTATCAGGAGTGGACAGGTCGTCGAAGAACGTCCTGACGTCGACCTTCAGCGCGCCGGCGATTTCAACCAGCATGCTGGCGGAAACGCGGTTGGAGCCTTTTTCGTATTTTTGGATCTGCTGGAATGTCACGCCGACGCGATCGCCCAATTCCGTCTGCGAAACTTTCCGCAGCAGACGCTGTATGCGGATGGTCTTCCCGACATGAACATCCACTGCGTGCGGTTCTTCTTTCATTTTGTTTTCCCTCCTGAGGACACGGAGATGAGGTTATTCGCCATATCCGTGTCTGACAACTTTTACCTGAGTTACGCAAAGCTAGCAATTGTCCGGCAGTAGGTGTCCTAAACCGAAACATTGCGTCGCTTCATATTAGTAGCAGCAAAAAGCATGCCAAAGTAGCACTTTTGGGGGGTACATCATCCGATTTCAGGGTGCTGAACATGGTGCACGCAAGTTTGCGGCGAACTCCCCAAGCAAAGCAACCGGAAACGGCGTAAACGAAATGTTACAACGACCAGAGGCGCTGGGCATTGGCGAAGAGCAGCTTGGAGCGCTCCGCCTCGCTGCTGCCGGAGAGCACGGCATGGGTCGCTGCAACCCAGGTGGAAAGGCCGCCGCCAAGCGTGCACACCGGCCAATCGCTGCCCCAGACGATACGGTCCCAGCCGAAACTTGCGATGACATGTTCGATATAGGGCCGCAGCGTCTGCGCCGTCCATGTCTCGGCATCGGCATAGGCGACGACGCCGGAGACCTTGCAGATGACGTTCGGCCGCCGGGCGATCTCCGATATGCCCGCCTTCCACGGCTGGAAGGCATCCGAGCGGATATCGGGCACGCCGCAATGGTCGAGGACGAATTGCACATCCGGCGCGAGATCGACGAGAGCAGCGACGCGGCCGGCTTGATGCGGCAATGTGCAGAGGTCGAAGGTCAGGCCACTGCCGCCGATGCGCCTGATGTTTTCGCGAAACAGCGCGCCTTCCGAGACGTCGTCGGGTACGACATGCAGCACGCGGCGGAAGCCCTTGACGAAGGGATTGGCCCTCTGCCGCTCGAGATAGGCGGCAAAGCCATTATCCTCCGGCCGGCAGGAGACGATGGCGCCGGCAATCAGGCTGCCGGGCTTTTGGGCGATAGCGGCGATGTGGTCGGTCTCGGCCTGGATGGCGGCCGGATCGACATCGACTTCCATATGCAGCGCCGTGGTAATGCCGCAGCGGCGCGCTTCGGCTGCATAGGTCTCGTAAAGAAAATCCTGGTCGAGAGCTGGCACGCCGGAGAGCCAGGGGTAGGGGAGCGCCGAGCGATCGATGACATGCAGATGGGTGTCGATAAGCACGTTTTCCTCCAAGGCTGGCTTGCGGCAAGCTATCCCCAGTGAATGGATTGTTCAAATAGAAATTCGTCAGCTCAGGCCGGGATGGTGACGTCGGCGCCGGCAAGCTGCGAGAGTTCGGCGGCGGTCTTTTGCACCAGCATGATCGTCTGGGTGATGTCGGGCGCCGACGGCGCATTGACGAGCGCTATGAACGGACAGGTCAGCGCGGCGATGCAGCGCCGATCCGGTCCGAGCACCGGCGCCGACAGATTGTAGACGCCGGATGTCTGGGCGCTCGCCATCATCTCGTAGCCGCGCTCGCGGATCTGATCGAGGCGATCGTAGAATTCGCCGCCGAGCTCGATATCGGCGCGATTGCGCACATGTTCCGATATCATCATCTCCCGCTCCTCGTTACTGCGGAAGGCGAGCAGCACATGCCCGGAACCGGTGTCGAAGAGGCTAATATGGGCGCCGATGCGGATCGAAAATCCCCAATAATCCGGCGCTTCCTGCTGGGCGATGACAACGGCGGCGCCGCGATCGAAGACGGCGAGGTGATTGGCCTGACGCGCGCGTTGGGCGAGATCGCGCATCAGCGGAGTGGCGTAGGAGGCGAGCCGGCGCACCGGCGCATGCAGTTGCGCAAGCCCGAAAAGCTTGAGCGTCAGCGAATAGCGATCGCCGTCCAGCCGGGTGACGTAGCCGCGACGGACCAGCCGGTCGAGCATGCGGTAGAATTCGTTGGGGCTGCGGTCGAGCCGCTTGGCGATTTCCGCCTGAGTAAGGCCGCTGTCGACGCCGGCAAGCAGTTCCAGGATGTCGAGGCCCTTGTCGAGGGCAGGAGCGCGGTAGCGGTCTGACTCGTCGGGCTCCATTCCATCCTCCTGTGAATAGTATTCTGCATATACGCAGAACCGCGGCCGGAAAAGCAAAACTTCGCGCTTGACCCTTGGTCAATCGTCTGTTTGTCTATAAACAGACAAATCACTGTTGAAGACAGCGGATCAGCGGGAACGACGGAGGCTGGCATCGCGCCTTGCCTCAGGCGGGCCGCAACGCGCAAAGAAGGAAAATGGCAGGCGCTGATGGACAAGCTATTCCATCTCAGCCCGGCCTTCGCCAAGATATGACCGCATGTACCGTCCCGCGTAGACAATTCCAGAAAAGGCCCGTGACATGACAAACAGACTTTCCGGCAAAACCGTTCTCATCACCGCCGCCGGCCAGGGCATTGGCCGGGCGACGGCGGCAGCCTTTGCCGCGACCGGCGCCAAGGTCCACGCCACCGACATCAACACCGAGGCGCTGGCGACGCTTGCGGCGGAAACCGGGGTATCCACCCATAAACTCAACGTGCTCGACGACGATGCGGTCAAGGCCCTCGTCGCCGAGATCGGCGCTGTTGACGTGCTGTTCAACTGCGCCGGCTTCGTCCATGCGGGCTCGATCCTGGAGATGAAGGATTCCGATTTCGAATTTGCCCTCGATCTCAACGTCAAGGCGATGATCCGCACGATCCGGGCCGTGCTGCCCGGCATGCTGGAGCGCAAGGACGGGGCGATCATCAACATGGCCTCCGTCGCTTCCAGCATCAAGGGCGTGCCGAACCGCTTCGCCTATGGCGTCACCAAGGCCGCCGTCATCGGCCTGACCAAATCCGTCGCCGCCGATTATGTCGCCGAAGGCATCCGCTGCAACGCCATCTGCCCCGGCACGGTGGAAAGCCCGTCGCTGCAGGACCGCATGCGCGCCGGCGGCGACTACGATGCGGCCCGCGCCGCCTTCATCGCCCGCCAGCCGATGGGCCGGCTCGGTTCGCCGGAGGAGATCGCCGATCTCGCCGTCTATCTCGCCGGCGCTACCTATACTTCGGGCCAGGCGATCGCCATTGACGGCGGCTGGACGATCTGACCCGGCGCATGTCGCGCAAAACTGTGCAGCGGTTTGCGACGACGGCATAGGTAAAACAAAGACCTAAAGCGCGAGAAGCGAATCGGAAAGATCGCAACGCGCTTGAGCCGATGAGGCGCCGGCAGGCTGCCGGCCGATCCGGCTATCACAATTGGGAGGAACAACATGACCCGCATCACCGACCTTCGCGTCTTCGATCTCCGCTTTCCCACGTCGCAAAGCCTGGATGGATCCGACGCGATGAATCCCGATCCGGACTATTCGGCCGCCTATGTCATTCTCGACACGGATGCGCCTGATCTTGCCGGCCATGGCCTGACCTTCACCATCGGCCGCGGCAACGACATTTGCTGCATGGCGATCGAAGCGATGCGCCACCTCGTCGTCGGCACCGAGCTCAGTGAGGTGCTCGCCCATCCCGGCAAATTCTGGCGGCATCTGACCAGCGACAGCCAGCTGCGCTGGATCGGCCCGGAAAAGGGCGCCATTCATCTGGCGACCGGCGCCGTCGTCAACGCCGTCTGGGATCTGCTCGCCAAGCAGGCGGGTAAACCCGTCTGGCGGCTGGTCGCCGAAATGTCGCCGGAAGAAGTCGCCGATATCGTCGATTACCGCTACCTCACCGACGTCCTGACGCGCGATGAAGCGATCGCTATTCTCAAGAAGGCAGAAGCCGGCAAGGCCGAACGCATCGCTCTCCTCGAAAAGGAGGGCTATGCCTGCTACACGACCTCGGCCGGGTGGCTCGGTTATGAAGACGAGAAACTGCGTCGTCTCTGCCGGGAGGCGATCGACGCCGGCTTCAACCATATCAAGATGAAGGTCGGCCGCGATCTGGATGACGATATCCGCCGCTTGAGGATCGCCCGCGAGGTGATCGGCCCCGACCGCTACCTGATGATCGACGCCAACCAGGTCTGGGATGTCGGCCAGGCGATCGACTGGGTCAGGGCGCTTGCTTTCGCCAAGCCTTTCTTCATCGAGGAGCCCACCAGCCCCGATGACGTCGCCGGCCACCGCAAGATCCGCCAGGCGATCGCGCCGGTGAAGGTCGCGACCGGCGAGATGTGCCAGAACCGCATCATGTTCAAGCAGTTCATCGCCGAGGGCGCGATCGACATCGTCCAGATCGATTCCTGCCGCATGGGCGGGCTGAACGAGGTCCTGTCGGTGCTGCTGATCGCCGCCAAGTTCGGCCTGCCGGTCTGGCCGCATGCCGGCGGCGTCGGCCTCTGCGAATATGTGCAGCACCTGTCGATGATCGATTACGTCGCGGTGTCAGGCACCAAGGACGGCCGCGTCATCGAGTATGTCGATCACCTGCACGAACACTTCCTGGACCCCTGCCGGATCGAGAACGCCGCCTATATGCCGCCCACCCTGCCGGGCTTCTCCATCGAGATGAAACCGGCTTCGATCAGCAGCTATATGTTTCAAGGCTGAGGAACCCGCGCCGGCGGCGCGCTGGTCCGCGCCAGACTGCGACATACACCCGGCCTAGCGAGATCACCGTGAAGCGGTTCAGTCCACGCGCCCCGGCGATGCTCGACGAAACGCTAGCGGCAAGGAAGCCGGTGCTGGTTTATCAGAAGGCCCCGCAGCGGCAGCGGCGGAATAGTCAGAGCCAGCGGCGAACCTCGGCCTTGTAGCGGCGGTAGTCGTCGCCGAACTTCGCTTCGAGATAGCGCTCCTCGCGGGCGATCACCTGCGTCTGGATCACGATCAGCACCAACGGGAGCAAGGCGAAGGCGATCGGCCCGTCGAAGCCGATCGCAAGACCGGCATAGATAAGCGCCATGCCGAGATACATGGGATTGCGGGGTCCACCGATACGGACCTGTCGTTGCGATGAGGGTCGCTGGCTGCGACGGCGGAATGTTGGTGCCCAGCCGCCGGAACAGCCCCGCCGCCGCAAGCATCATCGCCGCGCCGGCAACGAACAGCAGCGCGCCCGCCGCGACCAGCAATCGCCAGTCGATGCCGAAAGAGCGCAGGGTGACGAACTGCTCCGCCGCCAGCCCCAACAGCAGCGCTCCCAGATAGATAAAGGGCGGTGGGAAGCGCACACCCGCGCTGTCCGGTTCGACGGCCATGCTCATCTCCAATCTGTGCTCTCAAAACGGCGGCCCCAGAAACAACGCCTCGAATTACTACCGCAGGACTTGTTTGGCGCTCGGGCGTCCGCTCACATGGGCGAACCACTGGACGAGCTTGTTCTTGCCATCGAGGATCGCGTCGCCCTCTGGCGTTATACGCAGCCGGTCGAAATGCGGCATGAGGCGGATGTCGGCCAGACTAAAGGTTTCGCCGGTGAGGTAGGGTGCCGCAATCAGAGGCTCAAGCGCCTCAGCGCAGCTACGTGCCATGGGCACGGCCGCGTTGACCCGTTCCATGTTGGTCGGCTGGCCGAGGAAGGTTGGCGCGACCACTCGCTCGAACCCAATACCGCCCCAGGATGGCCCCAGGTAGCAGTCGATAATGCCGATGATCTGATTCATACACGCCCCTTCGCGCGCGTTCGTCGGCTGGAGCGCCGGACCAGGAAACGTCTGGTCCAGATAGCGCAAGATGGCCTGGGTTTCGAAGACTTCGAAGCCATCATGCTCAAGCACCGGAACCTTGCCGAACGGATTCCGCGCAAGATGCTCCGGCGTTTTCCATGCCGGCGGCATCAAGCTGACGAACTCGTATTCCACACCTTTCTCGGCGAGGCCAAGCATCGCCCCCCGCACGTTGGGACTACCTGCCGTCCCATAAAGTTTGACGCTCATCCCAGGACTGGTCGTATTCATGAGGATCACTTCCCTTCTTGCTTTAGATTGGAGCGCCGCCGCTCGGGTTGGCTAATTGGGACCGGAGAACGCAAATTCTGCTCTCAAACCAGCATCGACTGCTGCGCGAAGATGCCCGCCATCGCGCCATGCGACGATGCCAGGGTGACCGATGGCGGCGTGAGGGGGTTGGCGAGGTCGCCGGCGGCGTAGATGCCGGGCATGCTGGTTTGACGGCGCTCGTCAACCTTGAGGATGATGCCGAGGGGCGTATCGACCGTGGCGAGGCCCAGCGATTCATGCAGGCTTGCGGACGGCTTGTTGCGCGGATGCGCGAACAGGATGTCGACCGCGACATCGGGGCCGGTATCGCGCTTGACGATGGCGTTATGGGCTCCATGACGGGCGATCTCGGTGATCCGGCCATCAACGACAGGTACGTGGCGGCCCGCCAGATCGGCCCGGATATCGGGTGCAATGTCGTGACCATCGGCGAAGACCGTCAACCTGTCGGTCCAGTCGTGGAACAGCCTGACCTGATTCATCGACTGCGGGCCGGACCAGACGAGGCCCCAATGCTGGCCAGCGACTTCAAAGCCATCGCAATAGGGGCAGGGCACAATGGATGTGCCCCAGCTTTCCGCAAAGCCCGGAACAGCAGGCATTTGATCAACAACGCCATAGCTCAGGATCAGGCGTCGCGCGCCAAGGCTCTCGCCGTCGCCAGTAAGGACGGAGAAATTGTCGATAGTGCCGGAGATGCTGTCGGCCCGGGCATTGATCAGCCTTATCGTGGGATAACGCGTCAGCTGCTGCCGCGCCTCGGCCAGGATGTCCAGCGGTGGCTTGTGATCGTGGCCGAGCAGACCATGCGAGTGGCCAGCGAAGCGATTGCGCGGCAGGCCGGTGTCGAGAACGGTGACCTTGCGGCGGGCACGGCCGAGCTGCAGGGCGGCGGCGAGACCGGCAAAGCTGCCGCCGATGATGATGACGTCATCCATGGTGAGGGGCTCCGTGTTGCGGATAGAGGAGGTTGGGGTAGCGGGGGCCTGGGCACGGGGGGAGGCCGATGGCGGTAAGCACGGCCAGCTTCAGCAGTGTTCGTCGTTGCATGGCACCCTCGTGTTTTAAATTCATTCTTTGGCTTGCATATTTCCGATACTGCGTGGTATCGTAAAGCATGAATAACGATACTGTCAAGGATCTTAATGGCCGTGACCGAAAATAGTCGAGGCCGGCGCGGCCGGCCAGCCAACGAGGCGCTTGGCCAAACGATAGTCGACGCAGCATACGAACTCTTTGTGGAATTGGGTTTTCAAGCGACGACATTGGACAAGGTCACCCAGCGAGCGAAGATATCCAAGCTCAGCATCTATCGGCACTTCGAGAACAAGGAGGCGCTGTTCAGCGCGGCCGTCGCCGCCCGCTGCCATCAGTTTGCACCACAAGCCCTTTTTGAAGGCGTCGGCGGTTCGGCCGAAGATCAGCTCATGGCGGTGGGAACATCCCTGCTTCGCACGCTGTTGAGCCCGGACGTCCGCAGTGTCGAAGCCATGGTCATGGCCGACAAGACGAATCAAAAGTCGTTAAGCAAGCTCCATTACGAAGCCGGCCCCGCCCATGTCATCGCCCAAATCGAGGCCCTGTTGTGTCAGTTGCACGCGAAGGCGGTTCTGAACGTGCCCGATCCTCGCCAGTCCGCCCGCTTGTTTGCCGCGCTTTTCAAAGGATCCGATCTCCTGATCATCGCACGCTTCAATGAGGCGCGAGCAGAGGACGACAACGAAATCGAATCCTATTGCCGGTCGGCCGTCGCCATGTTCATCGCCGCGCACGGTGGCAGCGACCATGCGGGCGGATAGCCCAGTTAAGAACCGATCAGAACAGGATATGGCATGGCAAAGAAAAATGTTTATCAGGTAGCCGACTGGAAAGGCCAAAGCGGGGAGCGCTGGGTCGCTTATCAGGCCCGGCTCGATGCCATGATGGCAGTGTTCGGCCATGCCGCGATCGAAGCCGCCGCGCCCGCCATGGGCGAACGCGTGCTGGACGTCGGCTGCGGTGCAGGGGCGTCTAGCCTTGACCTGGCCACCCGCGTCGGCGCGGGAGGGCATGTGCTGGGCGTGGACATATCCGAACGGCTGATCGATAGAGCACGCGCGCTAGCGCCGCAGGATACGCCGGCCCTGTTCCAGGTGGCCGACGCCAGCAGCACCGAGTTGCCCGAGGGCGCGTTCGACATCCTGTTCTCGCGCTTCGGAGTGATGTTCTTTGACGATCCGACAGGGGCGTTCGCGCATATGCGCCGTGCGCTCAAGCCGGGCGGGCGGGTCGCTTTCGTCTGCTGGCGCGGCATGGCCGAGAACGATTGGGTGCGCTTGCCGATGGGCGCGATCAAGGGCATCCTCCCGCCGATGGCGCCACCCGATCCCGAAGTGCCCGGCCCGTTCTCGTTTGGCGACCGGGGGCGGGTGGCGCGTATCCTGACGGCGGCTGGCTTCACCGATATCGCTATCGCGCCCTTCGATGCTTCCATCCCGTTCGGCGAGGGCGGGACGCGGGACGCGGCGATCGACGACGCGGTGAAGATGACACTCGAGGTCGGCCCGCTGTCGCGCGCGCTCGCTGATCAGCCAGACGACATCCGCGCCCGCGCCTCGGCCGCGGTTCGTGCCGCCTTCGCGGATCGCCCCGGCGAGCAGTCGGTGATGATCGACGGCGCTGCGTGGATCGTCACGGCGCGCAATCCGGCAAGCTGACAGGGATTTGCAGGGGGAGACGCCCCCGCTGGAGCGGCACGTCTCCAAACAACTCATTTCCCTTAGTTCAGCAACTGGTGAGCGTGCCCAGGCTGTGCTGCTCACCGGCCTGTGACAGACCTTCCTCCGTTAGCGAATTATCCAGCTTTAACGAGAACACAACCATACGTCTTTGCCTTTGGTTGATGTTCCGCTGCTACTTGTCATCGTTGTGGCCACCTGGTTGGGGAACCGGCCACTACCTACGGACACCAAGAAGGCAGCCTTCGCATGTTGCATCGTTTCGTTTTTGACCGATCCGGCAACTTCGGAATTATGACGGCGCTCCTTGTCGTACCCCTACTGGGTGCGGCGGGCACAGCCATAGATTTCGGCAGAGCCCTTTCGCTTCGGACCGAACTCTATGCCGCGGCGGACGCGGCAGCCGTGGGATCCATCTCACAGACTTCAGACGCGGCAAAGCAAGCAGCCACGATGTCAGGCGATGGCTCACTCACGCTCGGAACATCCGAAGCCCAGAAGATCTTCTTTTCGCAGATGTCGAAAAATCAGGCCGAAGTGCCCGTTTCCGTCAACATCAGCGTTCAAAAACAGGGCAGCACTCTCAGCTCGACCGTATCTTTCAGCGCAACGATGTCCACGACATTCATGCAGGTGATGGGATTTCATCAACTCGATGTTTCCGGAACGGCAACAGCGCAATACGAGACCCCGTCTTACATGGATTTCTTCATGCTGTTGGACAATACGCCATCAATGGGCGTTGGAGCCACCGCAGATGACATAACCGCCATGAAAAAAGCGACAGCTCAGGGCCACGATGGCGGCAAAGATAAAAACTGCGCGTTTGCATGCCATATCGTTTCTGAAAAGGGCGTAGAGGATAAGAATAGCTACTACAATGTCGCGCGCAATAATGGGGTAACCATCCGCATCGATGTTGTAGCCGCTGCCGTTAAAGCTTTGATGGCCAAGGCAAAGGACACGCAGTCCATGCCGAGCCAATTCCGGGTCGCCGCATACACGTTCGGCAAGACTGCTCAGGACGCCAAAGCTGCGAAGCTCTTTAAGGTCTCCGGCCTGGATTACGATCTTGGCGCCGTGGCAGTCGCGACGAACACGATAAATCTGATGAGCATTCCCTATCAGAACTACTACAACGACCAGCAGACGAGCTTTGACGAAGCGTTGAAAGGTATAGAAGGGGAAATCACGGGCAACATCGGCAAGGGCACGAGCAATGCCGATCGCCAGAAGATCGTGTTTTTTGTCGCCGACGGTGTTGCCGATAGCTATAAGCCGTCCGGCTGCACCAGCCCGAAGGGAGCAAACGGCGGACGATGTATCGAACCGATTGACACCACTTATTGCAAGAAACTCAAAGATCGCGGCATCAAAGTCGCCGTCCTCTATACGACATATCTACCCTTGCCCGACAACGGTTTTTATAAGGATTGGGTCAAGCCGTTCGAGACGAAAATCGCCGCAAAAATGGAAGAGTGCGCAACCCCCGGGTTCTATTTCGCAGTTAGTCCAACCGAAGGCATTGAAGCGGCAATGAAGGCCTTATTCCTGAAGATCGTCAGCGCGCCTCGGATAACCAGCTAATCACGGCCTTGGCACAAGCGCCACGCCTATCGAAAAGGACGCCATGCAAGGAAGGTCACGTCGCAATCCGACTGGATCTCGGGAAGCTCGTGCTGCGTCATATGCCTGAGCCTGCATTTAAGGGAAGGCAAGCCTGGTTGCCTTCCCCGGTGTTTACCGGCGCTTTTTGCGCCAGGGCGCATTCTGCTGCCAGTCGCCGGCCATGATGCTCCCGTATGGGATCACCTGGTCGACCACTTCGGCGAGACCGTAGTGCTCGATCTGCGCGCGCACGTTCGCGGCGCTCTTGTAGGCACTCGGCAGTTCCGACACATCGGCGAAACCGGAGAAGAACCGCGCGTCGAGACCGCTTGTTTCCTTCTCCAGAATAGCCGCGATGTTGTTCGGGCTCAGACCTCGCGAATCCGCCCCATATTCCGCGGACAGCTGCCGCATATGCGCGCTGCGCGAAAAGTTGCGGCCGGCGCCATGCGGCGAGAAGCCGAGGCCATGGGCAGCGTTCGAGCCGCGGACGATCAGGATCGGTTCCGCCATATTGAGCGGAATGATGGTCAGATCGGTCGCGTCATGCGCCCAGTTGTCGAAGGCAGGGGTGGCACCCTTTCCGTGGTAAAACAGCCCGTCCGACTTCCGGAAGACGAAATTATGCTCGTTCCAGA
This sequence comes from Rhizobium sophoriradicis, assembly GCF_003939025.1. Lineage (GTDB taxonomy): Bacteria > Pseudomonadota > Alphaproteobacteria > Rhizobiales > Rhizobiaceae > Rhizobium > Rhizobium sophoriradicis. Next base: position 305,673 of record NZ_RQIH01000004.1, on the reverse strand, counting down.
AGCGGTCCGCGACCTTGGCCGAGAGTTTTTCCGCCGCCATGTCGTGAAGGACATAGTGGTTTTCTTTCGTCCACTGGCGGATCGTCTGCAGCGCCGACCAGTAAAAGTCACCTTCCTCGGTATCTGCCGGAATCCAGGCATTTTCCCGATGCGTCTCGGGCGAAATGCGCTCCCGAAACCGGTTGGCGACCTTCATGCCCTTGTCGTATAGCCGCGCCCCCGGTGCCCGCGATCCGTGGTGGGTCACAAGCGCGGTTTCGCCGGTCGATTTCATCGTTCCGACATAGGCGAAATGATTGCCGTCGCCCTGGGTGGCGAAATGCTCGATGCCAGCGCTCAGCACGCCGTCGCGCAGATAGGGATTCTGCTCGAAGGCCGAAAGCGTCGCCTCGGAAGGCTTCAGCTGCGCGCCGCGGGGCCGACCGCCGGGACCGAAATGCGTCACGCCGTGCACGGCATCCAGAAGCGACTTCGGATCCACGCCAGGAAAGATCGAGATCGCCATGGAGCAGCAGATATCGGCCGAGTGCATGCCGGGATGGATCGCTTCGGATGCCACCACGCCACCGACCGGGATCGTTCCGACCGGACCCGCCGGGCAGGCGTCCGGCATGATCGCCGCGGAACGGACGACCGGTGTGCGCACCAGCGCCCGCATCGTCGCGTTGACCTTCTCGACATTATCTTGCTCGAAGGCATTCTCGGCGCGGATGTTGGAATAGATCTCGATATCGTTATCGGCTTTCAAGGCAAGCGTCGGCCCGGGCTGGAAGGCCCTTGCCGCCTCCAGCGCATCGGTCGCCGAGCCACCCTGGCTCAAAACCGCGTTGGCCGCATTGAGAGCCGGGCGAAACCACTTCCCCTGGCTCATGCCGGCATCGATCAAATCCTGTCCGCTCATTACCGCTATCATTGTCTTTTCTGCGTCTGCAGTCCTTCTTGTTCAGTTGCTTCTCTTCACACCGCCTGAGCGACGAGCATTGCCGGAGATCTATCTCACCGCACGCATTCCATGATCATGGCGCGATGCGGCCCCTGTAATCACCGGCGGCATTCGCCCAGAGCCTTACCATCGTCCCGGCGACGAGATTTGGCAGGACGGTTTACTGAGCTACGTGCTCCCTTCGGAAACACGGGATGATTTGAACATCCGACCTGCCCGCCGGAAATCCGACGGGCCGCTCTACCTGTAGTCCTGCCGGCATTCGCCGGGGTAGTTTCCTGCATGGCAGGAGGGTCGCAGCGGCGACGAGGATGGACGAAACCGGATGGCCCCGCTCGTGCCAGAGAGCGTATGCCCAGGAGGAGTCGAACCTGCCAGACCATCCAACTTTGGAGGCTGTAGTTCCGTCCGGCATTCGCCACTGCAATCTTCGTCATGGCGACAAGTGTGCGAGGAACAGCTTGCTCTACCAACTGAGCTACAGGACCAGGCCCTGGCGAGAATCGAACTCGCGACACAGATGTAGTTCCCCATGCATTCGCCATGTCATTCCATTCGTCCGTGACGACGAGGTGTGGTGAAACGTCCTGCTCTATCCGCTGAGCTACGGGTCCATAAACTGGAGGACCCGACGGGATTCGAACCCGCGACCTGGAGATTGACGATCTGTAGTTTCATCCGGCATTCGTCACGGCTCCCCGCGCCGTTCACGGCGGCGCGAGGATATTGCTTCCTGTGAGCCCGTCAGAGCTCGATTGCTTCGATGGCTTTCACCCAGCCATCCGCTCCTTTGCTATTGGCCGCGAAAGCCGTGATCACCCCGTAGACGGCATCCGAGAAGCCACCGATGTTGAGCACGTCTTCCCGTGTCGGCGCCTGCGTCGAGGCGTGGGGCTGGATGTCGAGGCAGACCAGCTTTGCAGCCGGGTTGACCCGCTTGATCCTGGCCCATTCCGTCATTACCGCCGTCGGCGTTCCGCTGCCGCGCGCATCCACCCAGGACTCATTGTCCGAGATGAACACGACGAGATCGACCTTGGCCCTCTCGTTTGCCAGCCTCTTCAGCGGTGCGGAGCAGTTGGTTCCTCCGCCACCGATTTTCGCCAGCTTACCGGCATTGGTCATCACCGAATCCCGCTTGTTGAGGCTGACGCGCACCACGTCATTCTCGAACGGCAGCACCCGCGCCTTCGGGTTGCGCTGCAGGAACGCCGCAGTCATCAGACCGGCGACGTCGATGCAACGAACCGAGGACGTCGCGCCCTTCCGGTAACCGGTCACGGGCGAGCCCATGGAACCCGATACGTCGGGGCAGAGCACGACATTGCCCATCAGGGACGGCACATTGGCGATGGCGATATCCATCGCGTCCTGAAGCGCATCCCGCACGACATCCGGAACTTGGCCGTCGACCATCTTCCACGCCATCATCAACTGATAGGGGAAGACCTTTGCCTTGCGGATTTCCTGCGGATCGGCAAGCCGCGCCGCCAGCGCCTCGGCAAAACCCTCGACCTCGAACACGCCGTTGCGTGCAAAGGTGTTGAGGTTCTGCCGCACCATCTGCCAGCCGCCCTTGCGGGCGATCTCGACCCAATGCTCCCGCGTCAGCGGCAGCGAGGTCAGCATCTGGAACGGCACATCAGGCACCGGCGCTGTCTGGTCACGCCGGAACGCTTCCAATGCCTTGACGAGCTCAGGCAGTGCCGCGTAGTCGTGCGGCTTGCCGATCGCCCAGGCATAAAGCGCCTTGCGCTCCCCTGTGGCCGGCTTCGGATGCACCATGCGGATGACGTCGGCAAGCGAAGGATCGTTTCCGACCATCGCACGCAGGATCTGCTCGGTGCTCGCTCGTTCGAGCCAGGCCTGCACCAGCTTCTTCGGGCGTGTGCCGAGCGACTTTCGACCCGTGGCGCCGGAGCGCATGACCTGCACGAAGCCGCGCAGCATCTTGCCGCTCTTCACCACCCGCGGGAATGCACGGACGAAGGCATCGCTCTGAAGGCCGGAGAGCATGGCGAGCAGCGTCACCGGCATGTCCTTCATGTGACCCTTTTCAGCGGCGTAAACAGCCAGCTTGGCGAGAAATTCCGGCTCGACCTGAAGGGCAAGCGTCTTTACCGCGTCCAGCTGCTCAGCTCCTTCGGCATAGAAGGTGCCGTTGAAGGTGCCGGTCACGGCATATTGCGCCAGCGCCTCGCGCGGCGTCAGCTGGTAGGCCGGGGCTGCTTCATGATTTTTTGTGTCCGTTCCCGGAAGCAGTTTTCCGAGGTAGGTTTTGAAGATCGCCTTGTTGACCATGACAGCCCCTCTTGTGTGTTCGTGCCAGATACCTTTCAAGACGCGTGCCAGCTTGGAGAAAAGAACACGTCAGGCCTGATTTTTTGTTTTAACGCTTTGTTTTTAAACAACAAATTTTTTGAAGCTTTTACGCACAATCAGGAATTGCGAAAATCTATGCCCCGGTTATATTATCGTAAGCTATATAGCTTTATAATTTTGGATAAGTCATGAAGCGCCGCGTCGCCATCAGCATATTGGGAACCACCCTGGACGCAGGGAAATGGGAAAATCGCTGGAGCCGCTGGCGGCCCAATGTCGCGCTCTGCCAGCAACCGGGCCTGTTCATCGACCGGTTGGAGCTGATCCTCGACAACCACTCGCAAGCTCTCTGTCACCGCATCGTTGCCGACATCGAAACCGTGGCGCCGGCAACGGAGGTGCGGAGCAATATCATCAACTTCCGGGATCCCTGGGATTTTTCGGAGGTCTACACGCACCTTCGGGACTTTGCCCGCAACTACAACTTCGACCCCGAAACGGAAGACTATCTCGTCAACATCACCACCGGCACCCATGTCGCGCAAATCTGCTGGTTCCTGCTGACCGAAGCCCGCATCATTCCCGGCCAGCTGCTGCAGCTCTCGCCGCCGCGCGACCGCGAGCCGGAGCAGGATTTCGCCTGCACGCATCGGATCATCGACCTCGACCTGTCCCGCTATGACGAGATCGCCAAGCGCTTCGCCTCCGAGCGCGAAGACGCCGCCTCCTTCCTGAAATCGGGGATTTCGACCCGCAGCGCCGCCTTCAACAGAATGATCGACGAGATCGAGAGGGTGGTGATCCGCTCGACCGCGCCCGTTCTCCTGACGGGACCGACCGGTGCCGGCAAGTCGCAACTTGCCCGCAGGATTTACGAGCTGAAGAAGAGCCAGCGCAAGGTCAGCGGTCCGTTCATCGAGGTCAACTGCGCGACCCTGCGCGGCGACCAAGCCATGTCCACCCTGTTCGGCCATGTGAAAGGCGCCTTTACCGGCGCTGCCGGCGAGCGTGCCGGTTTGCTCAAATCCGCCGACAAAGGCGTGCTGTTCCTCGACGAGATCGGCGAACTCGGCCTTGACGAACAGGCCATGTGCCTGCGCGCGATCGAGGAAAAGAAGTTCCTGCCCGTGGGCGCTGATCGGGAGGCGTCCGCGGACTTCCAGCTGCTTGCCGGCACCAACCGCGATCTTGGCGAGGATGTCCGCAAAGGCAGGTTCCGCGAAGATCTCTATGCCCGCCTGAACCTCTGGACATTCCAACTGCCGGCCCTGCGCGAGCGCAAGGAGGACATAGAACCCAATCTCGACTTCGAGCTCCGGCGCTATCTGGAACGAGAAGGCGAAAATGTTACGTTCAACAAGGAAGCACGCGAACGCTACCTGACTTTCGCAACCGGCCCGCAAGCCCTCTGGAGTGCCAACTTTCGCGACCTGTCGGCTTCGGTGACCCGCATGGCGACCCTCGCGCCGCATGGACGCATCACGACCGACGTCGTCGATGATGAAGTCCGACGGTTGAATGCGTTCTGGCGCAGTTCGAGTGAGGACGGCAGGGTGGATCTGATCATTGAAGAAGTGCTCGGTGCAGACGCTGCTACTCGCCTCGATCGCTTTGACGCAGCCCAGCTTGCCACCGTTCTTCATACGTGCCGTCAACACGCCACGGCAAGTGCTGCGGGCAGGGCCTTGTTTGCGATCTCGCGAACGGAGAAAAAGAGCAGCAACGACGCCGATCGCCTGAGTAAGTATCTCGCGCGCTTCAGTCTCAGATTCGAGGACATCAGGAAAACGGGATAAAGGCTATGTGCTGCGCGTGAACGACTTTCGCTGATAGGACAAACCCATGGCGGTAGCCTTTACACGCTATCCTTTTCGGCGCTCGCCGCCATATGCCTGAGTTCGTCCCACAGGCTTTCGGCGAAGCTGCGCAGGACCGTCAGTTCGAAACTGTCATCGCCAGTTCGGACGATCTGCACGGAGATATGGCCGATCATCGTCATCGCCGAACCGCCTTCCGGAAAGACGGCGGGATCGAGATCGACGGCTGTGCCTTTTGACAGAAGCAGCCGCGAGGATCGGCCGGAAATGCCGATGCGGACGCGTCCATGGCTCTGGTCCATGACGACGGCTTTCCCGGCAAGCGCTGCCGCTAGGGCTTCGAGAGCGGCTGAGGAAAGCGGCTCGTCGCCGGCGACGAACCATTGGCGGAAGCCGGCCTTGCGGATCGAACTGTTCGCGAGGCCGGCTTTGACCAGCTCGGCGGCCAGTGCCGCCGGTTCGATCGCGCCGAGCACGTGCAGCAGATGGCCTTCCTGCAGGGCTTCCAGCCGGATGGCGGCCGCTGTCATGCCGTTATATCTAGCGCCGGCGAGAACCGGTCTGTGCTGGGGAAGATCAGGCATGGAGCTTCTCGTTTTCGGGATCGATGAAGACGGGATGGCAGAGCACCGCCTCGGTGAATTCATTGTGCAGCCCGTTCCAGACCGTCACCTTCTCACCGAGACGCTCCGGCCCGCGCCGGACGAGCGCCAGACCGATCTTATGGCCGAGCGTCGGCGAAAAGGCGCTTGAGGTGACATAGCCCTGATCGTTTTCGAGCGTCGCCGCCGCACCCTCGGCAAGGATATGCGAGCCGGTGCGGAAGCCGCTGGCCGGGTTCAGCGGCTTGACGCCGACGAGGCGCGGCCGATCTGGATCCTGCAGGCCTTCGCGGGCGAGCATCGCCTTGCCGATGAAATCCGGCTTGGTCGATGACACCATGCGGCCGAAACCGAGATCGCCTGGGGTGACCGTGCCGTTGATCTCGGCGTGGGTGACATGGCCCTTCTCGATGCGCAGGACGCCGAGCGCTTCGGCGCCGTAGGCGCAGATGCCGTGTTTTTCGCCTGATGCCATGATGGCGTCGGCAACGCTTTCGCCATAGCCGGCCGGCACTGCCAGCTCGTAGGCGCGTTCGCCGGAGAAGGAGATGCGGAACAGCCGGCCTTCGAGACGGCCGCCGAATAGCGAAACCTTGCGGGCGCTCATGAAAGGGAAGGCGGCATCGGAGATATCCTCGTCGACGATTTCGGCAAGGATGGCGCGGGACTTCGGCCCGGCCACGGCCATCTGCGCCCATTGATCGGTCGAGGAGGCGAAGCAGACGTCGAGCTCCGGCCAGAGTGTCTGGGCGCAGAATTCGAGATGGGTCAGCACGCCGGCGGCAAGCGCCGTCGTCGTCGTCATGAAGAAGTGCTCGTCGCTGAAGCGGCTGGTGGTGCCGTCGTCATAGATGAAGCCGTCCTCACGCAGCATGATGCCGTAACGCGCCTTGCCGACGGCAAGCTTGGCGAAGCCGTTGCAATAGATCCGGTCGAGGAAGGTCGCGGCATCGCGGCCGAAGATTTCGATCTTGCCGAGCGTCGAGACGTCGCAGAGGCCGGCATTCCTACGGATATTCAGCACCTCGCGGTCGACGCTGTCGCGCCACGTCGTCTCGCCGGCGCGCGGAAACCAGGAGGAACGGTACCACAAGCCGGTTTCGACGAAGACCGCGCCGTTCTTTTTCGCCCAGCCATGCAGCGGTGATTTGCGCGCCGGCTGGAAATCTTTGCCGCGCGACGCCCCCGTCAGAGCGCCGAAAGAGACCGGCGTATAGAAAGGCCGGAAGGTCGTCGTTCCCACTTCGGCCGGCGACACGCCGCGCGCCTCGGCCAGAATGCCGATGGCGTTGATGTTGGAAAGCTTGCCCTGGTCGGTCGCCATGCCTGATGTCGTATAACGCTTGGCAAGCTCGACATGGCCGTAACCTTCGCGCACTGCGAGGCCGAGATCCCTAAGATGCACGTCGTTCTGATAGTCGACGAAAGCCTTGCCCTTCGAGCCCTTGACGGACCAAAGCGGTTTTGCGCCCTGCGTGGCCTCCGGTGTAGCCGCAAAGGCCGGTTCCATCGCGGCAAAGCCGATCGCCTGCAAAGCGGCCGCCGCCTTTGCCGCGCCGTCGCCGAGGCATGCCGCGATTTCCTGGAGGCCAGCCGCCGAACCGGCAACGGCAAGCCCCTCTTGCGCGGCCGGCGCCAGAAACGCCGCGGCCTCGTCCGACCACTGCGGCTTGCCGCCGCGATGGCAGGCAAGATGGATGATCGGGCTCCAGCCGCCCGACATGGCAAGTGCATCGGCTTCGATGCGGCGGGTGCCGCTTGCGGTTTCGACGCTGACGCCGTTGAGGCGCTTGCCGCCGAGTGCATCGATCACCCGGGCGCCCCTCAGCACTTCGGCGCGGCCCTGCCAGCTCTTGCCCCCATACGCGCGGCTGTCGACGATCGCCGCGACAGCGAGGCCGGCGGCCTCGATATCGGCGGCGATGCGGTAACCGGCATCGTTGGTGGTGAAGATGACAGTGCTTTTGCCCGGCGACACCGCCTGCCGGTTGAGATAGCTGCGCATGGCGCCTGCCATCATCACGCCTGGTATATCGTTGCCGCCGAAGACCAGCGGCCGCTCCTCGGCGCCTGTCGCCAGAATCGCCTGGCGGGCGACGATGCGCCACAAGCGTTCAACTGGGCGGTCCGGATCGGGCAGCGCCACATGCTTCTGCACGCGCTCGACGGCGCCGAAAACATTGTCGTCGTACCAGCCGAAGACGGTCATGCGCGGCAGGCAGCGCACGTTTTCCAGCCCTTCGAGTTCGGCCAGCATCTCGGCGAGAAGAGCGTCCGCCGGCCTGTCCTCGACGAGGCCGCTCTCGGAAAGCAGGCTGCCGCCAAGCTCGAAGCCTTCGTCGGCCAGAATGACGCGGGCGCCGGCGCGGCCGGCGGTCAGTGCTGCGGCAAGACCGGCAGGGCCCGCGCCTATCACCAGCAAATCGCAATGCGCCCAGCATTTCTCATAGGTGTCGGGATCGGCCTCGTAGGAGGCTCTGCCGAGGCCCGCTGCCTTGCGGATCACCGGCTCGTAGAGCTTTTCCCAGAGCGCTGCCGGCCACATGAAGGTCTTGTAGTAGAAACCGGCGCTGAGGAAAGGCGAGAGCAGGCCGTTGACCGCGCCGATATCGAAGCCGAGCGAGGGCCAGCGGTTCTGGCTCCTGGCTGTCAGCCCCTCGTAGAGCTCGATCATCGTCGCGCGCGTATTCGGTTCGGTGCGCCCGCCGCTGCCTGTCGTCACCAGCGCGTTCGGTTCGGCAGCACCCGCCGTCAGGATGCCGCGCGGTCGGTGATATTTGAAACTGCGGCCGACGAGCTGGACGCCGTTGGCAAGCAGCGCCGAGGCGAGCGTATCACCCGGATAGCCTTCCAGCGCCTTGCCGTCGAAGCTGAAACCGAGGGTCTTGGCGCGGTCGATGCGGCCGCCCGAGGAAAGACGGAAGCTCATGCCGGTTCTCCGCCGAGCTTCGCAAGGGCGGCGTCTTTGACGCCATGGACCGCATGGGTGGCGGTATCGCGTTCGACGATCAGCCAGCGGCGGCATCCGGAGGAATGGTGCCAGTATTCGCTGTGGCGGCCGCGCGGATTGCCGCGCAGATAGACATAGTCGAACCAGGCCTCCGCGCCGGCGTCCGGCGCTGGCCTGATAAGGCCGGCATCGCCGCGGATCGAGAATTCCTCCTTTGGCCGGGCGCCGCAATGGGGACAGGAAATCAGGCTCGCCATGGTCAAATGTCCTCAGTGCAGATTGGGCTGGGCGCCGACGCCCTTTTCGTCGATCGGATAGCCGCGTGCGAAACGGTCGAGCCGGAAGGCGCGGGCCGTCTGGTGCGGCGTGTTGCGGGCGATCAGATGGGCGTAGCAGAAGCCGGAGGCGGGCGTCGCCTTGAAGCCGCCGTAACACCAGCCGGCGTTGAGATAGAGATTGTCGATGTGGGTGCGGTCGATGATCGGCGAGCCGTCCATGCTCATATCCATCACCCCGCCCCAGGAACGGAGGAAACGCACCCGCGACAGCGACGGGATCATCGCCACGCCGGCTTCGGCGACATGTTCGACCGTCGCCAGGTTGCCGCGCTGGGCATAGGAATTATAGCCGTCGATATCGCCGCCGAAGACGAGGCCGCCCTTGTCCGACTGAGAGACGTAGAAATGTCCGGCGCCGAAGGTGACGACATTGTCGATGAAGGGTTTCAGCCCCTCGGAGACGAAGGCCTGCAGCACGTGGCTTTCGATCGGCAGGCGAAGACCGGCCATTTCGGCGACCGTGGTGGAATTGCCGGCCGCCGCCAGCGCCAGTTTGCCGCAGCCGATGAAGCCCCTACTGGTCTCGACGCCGGTCACCTCACCGTTTTCTGTGCGGATGCCGGTCACTTCGCACTGGGTGATGATGTCGACGCCGCGGCTGTCTGCGCCGCGCGCATAACCCCAGGCGACCGCATCGTGGCGCACCGTGCCGCCGCGCGGATGGAACAGGCCCCCCATGATGGGGAAACGCGCATTGTCGAAATCGAGGAAGGGCAATTTCCAGCGCACCGCCTGCCGGTCGAGAAGCTCGGCATCGACGCCGTGCAGCCGCATGGCGTTGCCGCGGCGCGTATAGGCATCGCGCTGCGCATCGGAGTGAAAGAGGTTGAGCACGCCGCGCTGCGAGACCATGGCGTTGAAGTTGAAGTCCTGCTCCAGGCCTTCCCAGAGCTTCATCGACAGCTCGTAGAAGGGATTGTTGCCGGGCAGCAGGTAGTTCGAGCGGATGATCGTCGTGTTCCGGCCGATATTGCCGGAGCCGAGATAACCCTTTTCGAGAACGGCGACATTGGTGATGCCGAACTCCTTGGCGAGATAATAGGCAGTGGCAAGTCCGTGGCCGCCGCCGCCGACGATGACGACATCATAATGCGGCTTCGGCGCGGGGTCGCGCCAGGCAGGCGCCCAGCCTTTGTTGCCGCGAAGGCCGTTCAGGAAAATCGACAGAGCGGAGTAGCGCATGGGTCAATCCGAATAGAACGGCCGCATGATGCCAGAAAGATCGCCGCTGACTTGCGCAATTAGGACACTAATGAATATAAAAGGGACATGTCCTCGCCCGATACCAGAAATGTCCAGGAGATCGGCCTTATCCTGATCCCGGGATTCGCGCTGATGTCCTACGCTTCGGCGACAGAGCCGTTGCGGGCGGCAAATCTTCTGGCCGGCCGCGATATCTATCGCCTGTCGATCTTCTCGCCGGACGGCGCGCCGGTGCTCTCCTCCTCGGGCGTGCCTGTGCCGGCCGAACCTCTTCCCGCCAGGGGCTCCGATCTCGGAATGGCCTTCGTCTGCGCCGGCGGCTCGCCGCGGGACTGGCGTTATCCCGGCGTCCTTGCCTGCCTGCGGCAGCTGGCGCGCGAAGGTGTGAGGATCGGCGGCATTTCAGGCGGTCCCTACCTGATGGCCGCCGCCGGACTGCTCGCCGGCCGTGACTTCACCATCCACTGGGAACATGCTGCGGCGCTTCTCGAAGCCTTTCCGGATCTTTCGCCGCGCCAAGCGCGCTTCATGATCGACGGCAACCGGATCACCTGCGGCGGTGGCATTGCACCGCTCGACATGATGCATGTGCTGATCGCCGAGCGGATGGGGCCGGATTTCGCCCGCCGCGTCAGCGATTGGTATCTTCACACCGAGGTCAACGAACCCGCCGCACCCCAGCGCGCCTCGCTGACCGAACGTTACGGCGTCCATCATCCCGGCCTGCTCAGCGTTCTCGAACGGATGGAGGAGACGATCGAGATGCCGCTCGACCGCGCCGCCATGGCGCGCATCGCCGGTGTTTCCGCCCGTCATCTCGACCGGCTGTTCTCGGCCCATCTCGGTACCACTTTCCTTGATCAGTACCATCGCATCCGGCTTCAGCATGCCCATCGCTTGCTGAAACAGAGCCCGCTTTCCGTCTCGGAGATTGCGGTCGCCACCGGCTTTTCCAGTCTCAGCCATTTTTCCCGGATGTTCCGCGCCCTCTATGGCATGGCGCCGCGGCAGGCGAGGCGGGATTAGCTTTCTCCACGGTTGAGGAAGTTTCACCAGGGCGATAGGTTGCCATCGGGAAAAACCAGGCGGCGGGACATTCATGAAAACCAAGCGTGAAACGGCAGAGCAAGCGGAACATGGCGCACGCGCGCCCTTTTCCCAGGACCCGCACGCCGTTCGGGAACCGAAGGAAAACAACCTTGAAATGGCGATCGGCCATGAGGTGCGTGCCTATCGCAAGAAACTCGGCATCACGGTCACCGATCTCGCGGCCGCCACCGGCATTTCGCTCGGCATGCTGTCGAAGATCGAGAACGGCAACATCTCGCCATCGCTGACGACGCTGCAATCGCTGTCGCGGGCGCTCGGCGTGCCGCTGACCGCTTTCTTCAGACGCTACGAGGAACCGCGCAATGCCGTCTTCGTCAAGGCGGGAGAGGGCGTCGAGCTCGAACGGCGCGGCACGCGCGCCGGCCACCAGTATAATCTGCTCGGCCATATCGACAACAATTCGAGCGGCGTCATCGTCGAGCCCTATCTCATCACGCTGACGGCCGATTCCGACATCTTCCCGACCTTCCAGCACGAGGGCATGGAGTTTCTCTACATGCTCGAAGGCGAGGTGGTCTATCGCCACGGCGACCAGCTTTTCCAGATGCAGCCGGGCGACAGCCTGTTCTTCGATGCCGATGCGCCGCATGGGCCGGAGCAACTGGTGAAACTGCCGAGCCGGTATCTCTCGATCATCAGCTATCCCCAACAAGTCTCCAGAGGCTGATATTGCCTTAAAAGAAAAATTTATTCCTCCCAGTTGAAGCCTGCAAACAGAGCTGTTACTCCTTTCGCAACATGAACGGAGGCACGCGCTATGTGCGGCATTGTTGGACTGTTCCTCAAGGACAAGAGCCTTGAACCCCAGCTGGGAAATCTGCTCTCGGATATGCTGATCACCATGACGGATCGCGGCCCGGATTCCGCCGGCATCGCGATCTATGGCGGAACGGCTGAGGGCAAAGCGAAAATCACCATTCAGTCCGCCAATCCGGGCGCGGACTTCGAAGGCCTTGCCGGCGACCTCGATAAGGCCGGCATTAGAGCCGAGGTCTCGGTCAAGAGCACGCATGCGGTCATCGAGCTCGCAGCCTCGAAGCTCGGCGCCGTGCGCAAGGCGCTTGAAGAAATCCGCCCGGCGGTCCGTCTGATGGGATCGGGGGAGAGCGTCGAAATCTACAAGGAAATCGGTCTTCCCAAAGACGTCGTGGCGCGCTTCGGCGTGCGTGCGATGAGCGGCACCCACGGCATCGGCCATACCCGCATGGCGACGGAATCCGCCGTCACCACGCTCGGCGCCCATCCGTTCTCGACCGGCGCCGACCAGTGCCTCGTGCACAACGGCTCGCTGTCCAACCACAACAATCTGCGCCGCGAACTGATCCGCGAAGGCATGACTTTCGAAACGCAGAACGATTCCGAAGTCGCCGCCGCCTATCTGACGGCCGAGATGGCCAAGGGCAAGGATCTCGGCCAGGCGCTGACCGGTGCACTCGACGATCTCGACGGCTTCTTCACCTTCGTCGTCGGCACCAAGTCCGGCTTCGGCGTGGTGCGCGATCCGATCGCCTGCAAGCCCGCCGTCATGGCCGAGACTGAGCAATATGTCGCCTTCGGTTCGGAATACCGCGCGCTGGTCAACCTTCCCGGCATCGAGAATGCCCGCGTCTGGGAGCCGGAGCCGGCAACCGTTTACTTCTGGGATCACGACAAGGCCGCCTGAGGGGCGCCTGAAAGCAGGAGCCGGCCGAGACCGTCTCCCCCGACCAATGAGGACCCAATGCCCACATTCGATCTTTCCAACACCCCTCTTCGCGAGCTGAACAGCGCGCTGCACGCCCTTTCCAAGGGCGCCAACGACACCGAATTCGAAGTCCTCAACCCGCGCGGCAGCCATGCCGTCGCCGTCGGCATCGACAGCCCCGTCACGGTCGCCGTCAGAGGCTCGGTCGGTTATTATTGCGCCGGCATGAATGACGGCGGCAGGGTGACGGTTCACGGGTCCGCCGGCCCGGGCGTTGCCGAAAACATGATGTCCGGCACCGTCGTCATCGAAGGTGACGCCAGCCAGTATGCCGGCGCCACCGGACAGGGCGGCCTGCTCGTCATCAAGGGCAATGCGGCCTCGCGCTGCGGCATTTCGATGAAGGGCATCGACATCGTCGTGCATGGCAGCATCGGCCACATGTCGGCCTTCATGGGCCAGTCCGGCCATCTCGTCGTGCTCGGCGACGCCGGCGATGCGCTGGGGGATTCGCTCTACGAAGCCAAGCTTTTCGTCCGCGGCGCGGTCAAGAGCCTCGGCGCCGACTGCATCGAGAAAGAGATGCGGCCGGAGCATCTCGAAAAACTTGCCGAGCTGCTCGAGCGCGCGGGCGTCACCGGCGTCAGGCCCGAGGAGTTCAAGCGCTACGGCTCGGCCCGCAAGCTCTACAATTTCAACATCGACAACGCCGACGCGTATTGAGGCGAGGGACATCCATGAGCTATCACAACCCCTATACCCCGCCCCGCAAGTCCGCGACTTTCGACGACTATACGCTCGCCGAAATCCGCCGCGCGGCGGCGACCGGCATCTATGACATCCGCGGTGCCGGCACCAAGCGCAAGGTTCCGCATTTCGACGATCTCTTGTTTCTCGGCGCCTCGATCTCGCGCTACCCGCTCGAAGGCTATCGCGAGAAATGCGACACGACGGTGGTGCTCGGCTCGCGTTTCGCCAAGAATCCGATCACGCTGAAGACGCCGATCACCATTGCCGGCATGAGCTTCGGCGCGCTGTCCGGCAATGCCAAGGAAGCGCTCGGCCGCGGCGCGACGATCGCAGGCACCTCGACCACAACGGGCGACGGCGGCATGACCGATGAGGAGCGCGGCCATTCGCAGACGCTGGTCTACCAGTATCTGCCCTCGCGCTACGGCATGAATCCGAGGGATCTGCGCCGCGCCGACGCGATCGAAGTCGTGGTCGGCCAGGGGGCCAAGCCCGGCGGCGGCGGCATGCTGCTCGGCCAGAAAATCTCCGACCGCGTCGCCAATATGCGCAATCTGCCGAAGGGCATCGACCAGCGCTCGGCCTGCCGCCATCCGGATTGGACCGGCCCCGACGATCTGGAAATCAAGATCATGGAGCTGCGCGAGATCACCGATTGGGAAAAGCCGATCTACGTCAAGATCGGCGGCGCGCGCCCCTATTACGACACCGCCCTTGCCGTGAAGGCCGGTGCCGACGTCGTCGTGCTCGACGGCATGCAGGGCGGCACGGCGGCGACACAGGACGTCTTCATCGAGAATGTCGGCATGCCGACGCTTGCCTGCATTCGCCCGGCTGTTCAGGCGCTGCAGGAGCTCGGCATGCATCGGAAGGTGCAGCTCATCGTTTCCGGCGGCATCCGCTCAGGCGCCGACGTCGCCAAGGCGCTGGCGCTCGGCGCCGATGCGGTGGCGATCGGCACGGCCGCACTCGTCGCCATCGGCGACAACGATCCGCACTGGGAAGAGGAATATCAGAAGCTCGGCACGACGGCCGGCGCCTATGACGATTGGCATGAAGGCAAGGATCCGGCCGGCATCACCACCCAGGACCCGGAGCTGGCAAAACGCCTCGACCCGGTTGCGGCCGGCCGCCGCCTTGCCAACTACCTCAAGGTCATGACGCTGGAGGCCCAGACGATCGCGCGCGCCTGCGGCAAGAACCACCTGCACAACCTGGAGCCGGAAGACCTCGTCGCACTGACGATCGAGGCGGCGGCCATGGCGCAGGTGCCGCTCGCCGGCACCAACTGGATCCCCGGCAAGACCGGCTTTTAAGAATGCCCGGCCGGGCGCGTTTGGGAGGACGCGGCCGGCTTCTTCATCAAGTGTCTAAGATCAACATAAGGGGACAAACGTGACACTGGACCTCTCGCAATACGCCTCCGAGAGAGGCATCAAATATTTCATGATCAGCTATACGGACCTGTTCGGCGGCCAACGCGCCAAGCTGGTCCCGGCCGAAGCCATCGCCGATATGCAGAAGGATGGCGCAGGCTTTGCCGGCTTCGCCACCTGGCTCGATCTGACGCCCGCCCATCCCGACCTTTTTGCCGTTCCCGACGCCTCCTCCGTCATCCAGCTGCCCTGGAAGAAAGACGTCGCATGGGTCGCAGCCGACTGCGTCATGGACGACCGGCCTGTCGAGCAGGCGCCACGCGTCGTGCTGAAAAAGCTGGTCGCCGAGGCTGCGGAAGAGGGGCTCCGGGTGAAAACCGGTGTCGAACCCGAATTCTTTCTGATTTCCCCTGATGGCTCGGTGATTTCAGACCAGTTCGATACCGCCGAAAAGCCCTGCTACGATCAGCAGGCCGTGATGCGCCGCTATGACGTCATCGCCGAAATTTGCGATTACATGCTCGAACTCGGCTGGAAGCCCTATCAGAACGACCACGAGGATGCGAACGGCCAGTTCGAGATGAACTGGGAATATGACGACGTTCTGAAGACGGCGGACAGGCACTCCTTCTTCAAGTTCATGGTCAAGTCGGTCGCCGAGAAGCACGGGCTTCGCGCCACCTTCATGCCGAAGCCCTTCAAGGGCCTGACCGGAAACGGCTGCCATGCCCATATTTCGGTCTGGGACATCGACGGCAAGGTCAACGCCTTCGCCGACAAGGAAATGGCGTTCGGTCTCTCCGCGCAGGGCAAGACCTTCCTCGGCGGCATCATGAAACATGCCTCGGCGCTTGCCGCCATCACCAATCCGACGGTCAATTCCTACAAGCGCATCAATGCGCCGCGTACGACATCGGGCGCCACCTGGTCGCCGAACACGGTGACCTGGACCGGCAACAACCGCACCCACATGGTGCGCGTGCCCGGGCCGGGGCGCTTCGAACTGCGCCTGCCGGACGGGGCAGTCAACCCGTATCTCCTGCAGGCGATCATCATCGCCGCCGGCCTCGACGGCATCCGCAGCCGGGCAGATCCCGGTCCGCACCACGATATCGACATGTATGCCGAGGGGCATCTGGTGAAGGACGCGCCGCGGCTGCCGCTCAACCTGCTCGACGCGCTGCGCGCCTATGATGCCGACGAGGGCCTGAAGGCGGCGATCGGATCGGAATTTTCCGCCGCCTACCTAAAGCTTAAACATCGCGAATGGAACGCCTATTGCTCACATTTTACCCAGTGGGAACGCGACAGCACGCTCGACATCTGAAGGGCGACCGATTTCCTAAAGCTCTTTGCTTTTGTGCATGGTCATCCGGGAACCGCTGCACACGTACCGGCGACATGCATCAATGACCACCGACACGCCGGGGCTGACAAGCTTCGGCGTGATCGCATCCCCAGGCAGCTGATCCGGCCAAGAAAGAGACAGCCATGAAAAACGTCGTACTCACCGTCTCCTGCAAATCGACGCGTGGCATCGTTGCGGCGATTTCGAGCTATCTGGCGGAGAAGGGCTGCAACATCATCGACAGCTCACAGTTCGACGATCTCGATACCGGCAAGTTCTTCATGCGCGTCAGCTTCATTTCGGAAGAGGGGCTGTCCGGCTCGGCGATCAGCGCCGATTTTGCCGCCGTCGCCGCGCCCTTTGCGATGGATTATGATTTCCACGACAGCGAAAGCCGCATGAAGGTGCTGCTGATGGTGTCGCGCTTCGGTCATTGTCTCAACGACCTGCTCTACCGCTGGAAGATCGGCGCCCTGCCGATCGACATCGTCGGCGTCGTCTCCAACCATTTCGACTACCAGAAGGTCGTCGTCAATCACGACATCCCCTTCCACCACATCAAGGTGACCAAGGAAAACAAGCCGCAGGCCGAAGCCCAGCTGGTCGAGCTCGTCAATCAGACCGGCACCGAGCTGATCGTACTCGCCCGCTACATGCAGGTCCTCTCCGACCAGCTCTGCAAGCAGATGTCGGGCAAGATCATCAACATCCACCATTCCTTCCTGCCGTCCTTCAAGGGCGCCAACCCCTACAAGCAGGCCTATGAGCGCGGCGTCAAGCTGATCGGCGCGACCGCCCACTACGTCACCGCCGACCTCGACGAAGGCCCGATCATCGAGCAGGACACGGCCCGCATCACCCACGCCCAGAGCGCCGACGACTATGTCTCGATCGGCCGCGATGTCGAAAGCCAGGTGCTGGCCCGGGCCATCCACGCCCATATCCACCACCGCACCTTCATCAACGGCAACCGCACCGTCGTCTTCCCGGCCAGCCCCGGAAGCTACGCCTCCGAACGCATGGGCTGAGTCGCCGAGAGGTTAACGCCGCGGCAAGAACCGCAACCAGGCCGTCGACGAGATATTCGGCAACGGATGTTCATTCCGGTCACAGGTGAGGATTATTCATAATTTGAACAAGCCCACATGTTTTCAACAGTATAGACAAAATTATCGATCGAATTCGGCCACATCACGTTAGGGAATTTCCAGGCCGCGTTAACTTTTTGTTAACCATGTCAGCGGTAGACATGGTCAACGATTTCTTCACACAGATGACCAAAGTGCTAACAGACGCTCGCTCTATCCGCATCAAGGGCCGCTCCTTCCTGGCCGTCATGTTGTCTCCGGACCTTCCTTTCGACGATTGGCTGGCGAGGCTCGACGATCTGGCCGCGCGTTCGGCCGGCTTCTTTCTGGGACGCCCGGTCGTGCTCGACCTGACGGACCTGCAAATCGACAAGCCGCAGCTGAAGGAGCTCATTGCCGAGCTTGCCAAGCGCAATGTCAGCATCATGGGCATCGAAGGCGCTCGGCCGTCCCTTCTAGGCTCCGGCATGCCGCCGGCGCTCAAAGGCGGCCGCTCCGCTTCCGACATCGAGGTTCAGGCGAGCGAGCCTGTCGAAGCGTCGAGCAAGCCGGCTGCTCCCGAGATCCGCCCGGCAACGACGCAATCGATCGTCATCCGGGAACCGGTGCGCTCCGGGCAATCGGTGATCTTCCCGGAAGGCGACGTCACCATCGTCGGGTCCGTTGCCTCGGGCGCCGAGGTCATCGCCGGCGGCTCGGTCCACATCTACGGGGCGCTGCGCGGCCGCGCCATGGCAGGATCCATCGGCAACGCATCGGCGCGGATTTTCTGCCGCAAGCTCGAGGCCGAGCTGGTTGCAATCGACGGCGTCTACAAAATGGCGGAAGACATGGCCCCCAATCTTCGCGGACAGGCTGTTCAGCTCTGGCTCGAAGACGATGCGATCATGGCGGAAAAACTGAGCTGACTACGGCGCAGCGGCGCAACACTTTGAATTACTGCGGCACGGCAAAGGAGAGAGACATGGGGAAAGTGATCGTCGTCACGTCAGGCAAGGGCGGGGTCGGAAAGACGACCTCGACGGCCGCATTGGGAGCGGCGCTGGCGCAACGCAATGAAAAGGTCGTCGTCGTCGACTTCGACGTCGGCTTGCGCAATCTCGACCTGGTGATGGGCGCCGAACGCCGGGTCGTCTACGACCTCATCAACGTCATCCAGGGCGACGCCAAGCTCACCCAGGCGCTGATCCGCGACAAGCGGCTGGAAACGCTGTTCCTGCTGCCGGCCTCGCAGACGCGCGACAAGGACAATCTGACGGCCGAGGGCGTCGAGCGCGTCATCAACGATCTGAAGCGTTATTTCGACTGGATCATCTGCGACAGCCCGGCCGGTATCGAGCGCGGCGCGACACTTGCCATGCGCCATGCCGATGTCGCCGTCGTCGTCACCAACCCGGAAGTTTCCTCGGTGCGCGATTCCGACCGCATCATCGGCTTGCTCGATGCCAAGACCGCCAAGGCCGAACGCGGCGAGCGGATGGAAAAGCACCTGCTGCTCACCCGCTACGACGCCAACCGCGCCGAGCGCGGCGACATGCTGAAGGTCGACGACGTGCTGGAAATCCTGTCCATCCCGCTGCTCGGCATCGTTCCGGAAAGCATGGATGTGCTGCGTGCCTCCAACGTCGGTGCGCCGGTCACACTGGCCGAAAGCCGCAGCCCGGCCGCCATGGCCTATTTCGATGCCGCCCGCCGGCTTGCCGGCGAGACCCTGCCGATGGCCATCCCCGAGGAAAAGCGCAATATTTTCGGCAAGCTTTTCGGACGGAGGGCGGCATGAATATTTTCCGTCTCTTCAACAAACAAAGAACCGCGCCCGCCGCCCGTGAACGCCTGCAGGTGCTTCTCGCCCACGAGCGCGCCTCGGCAGGATCGGACCTGGTCACCCTGCTGCGCGAGGAAATCCTAGCTGTCATCGCCAAGCACGTCGAACTCGACCACGACAAGGTGCAGGTGACGATCGACCGCAACGAATATGTCTCGACCCTCGAGATCGACGTCGAAATCCCGCTGAACGCGGCCGTACAGGCGGCTTGAAGGTAACGACGCTGGTATTGACGGCCATCTGGCGCCAGGAGATCGCTGAGGGCAGCCCCTCATCCGGCTGCCGCCACCTTCTCCCCGCCCGCCGGGAGAAGGGGACAAGTCGCGATCTCCGTCTCTCTCCAGCCTCTCGCGTGGCACGTCCCCTCGCCCCGTTTACGGGCAGAGGGCTAGGGTGAGGGGCAGTCGCCGGTACAGCCCCATACGAACCTGACAGCCGTGGGTCAAACCCGGGCATGCCGAAAAAGCGTAGGTTGAGCCGCCATGAAAAACATGGCGGCTTTTTGCGTCGATCTGTCCGGCCGAAAGGCTCAGCGACCGCCCTCGATCTTGCGGTGGCGCTGGGCAATACCGCCCTTGCCATAGGGGTAATCCAGAGGCTGCGGAGCGCTGACCTCGTTGAGCCTGGTCATCTCTTCCTTGGAAAGCTCGAGCTTCATGGCCCCGAGATTGTCGGCCAGCTGTTCCGGCGTGCGGGCGCCGAGGATGACCGAGGTGACGGCTGGCTGCGCCGCCGTCCAGGCGAGCGCTACCTGCGCCATGCTCACGCCGCGCGCCCGGGCGATCTCCTCCACAGCGCCGATGATCGCCCAGGTGCGTTCCTGGGCATTGCGCGGCGCATAGGATTCGCCGCCGCGATTGGGGTTTTCGCCGAGGCGGGTGGCGCCGGTCGGCATCTCGTCGCGCTTATATTTGCCGGTCAGCCAGCCGCCGCCGAGCGGCGACCACGGCAACAGACCCATGCCGGCATCCTGGCAGGCCGCGACGATTTCGAGCTCAATGTCGCGCACCAGCAGATTATATTGCGGCTGCAGCGTCACCGGCCGCGTATACCCCCGCGCCTTGGCGATCTCCGATGCCTTGGCGATATGCCAACCGACATAGTTGGAAAAGCCGTAATAGCCGATCTTGCCTGACGAAACCGCATCGTCGAGGAAACGCAACGTCTCTTCGATCGGCGTCAACGCGTCCCAGGCATGCATCTGGTAGAGGTCGATCTGCTCGAGGCCGAGCCGGCGCAGCGAATCGTCGAGCGCCTGGCCGAGATGCCGCCGCGACAAGCCGATATCGTTGGGGCCGTTGCCCATCGGAAACCGGCCCTTGGTGGCGACGATCGCCTGGCGGGCCTCGGTCGGGCGCGCCTTCAGCCAGCGGCCGATGATCTCTTCCGACTTGCCGGCGCTGTAGACATCGGCGGTATCGATGAAATTACCGCCCCAGGCGAAATAATCGTCGAGCAGCTTGTGCGAAGCCGCTTCGTCGGCCTCCGCGCCGAAGGTCATGGTGCCCAGGCAATAGGCGGTGACGACGGCCCCGCTGGGACCGAGCTTGCGATAATCCATTTCTTCCTCCTCATGCGGATACCCGCAGCCGACGCGAAAAAATCGTCGGGGTAGAAGCCGGGGCTTCCGCAATCTAATGACAATATCGAGCTTGAGGCGGCCGCTGCCGCCGGATGACGTCTGGCGCCCTGGGCTCATCTGGCGCAGGGGCAGGCGCAGCATAACCAATCCCGCCCGTGCCACAAGTGGGAAAACATATTCCCGCCTGCCGCGCAGTTGGGATTGGTCATGCTTTTCTCGAGAACGAGGCGGCGATCCGATCGGCTGCGGCGACACCGGTGTCGTAGGCGCCGTGCGCCGTCGAGTAACGCGAGCGCGAACAGGCTTCGCCGGCAAAAAATATCCGCTCGTCATGCGGTGCTGCGAGCACAGCACGCAGATCGGAGGCGCCGGGCTCGGCATAGGAATAGGAGCCGCCGATATGGGGTGCAGCGGCCCAGGCCGAGATAGCCGCCAGCGACAATTCCTTGCGGATATCAGCGCCGAATTGCCCCGCCAGCTCATCGGCGGCGAAGGAAAAGGCAGCCTCGCCGCCCTCTCGCTCCAGATCGTGGGCGAGGTCACCGCCAAAATAGGCTTCGACAACAGGAGCGCCGAGTGGCCGGAGCTGATAGGTGCCGGTTGCACCGCGGCTGATGGAGCCGAGCATATGGGTGTCAGGCGGCAGCGCCTCCGGATGCGCAAGTCCGAGGAAGAGCTTGTCGGCGAGGCCGAGCGGCAAACGGGCGGCGGCCTGCGTTTTTTCAGGCAAGGGCGGGTCGAAGGCGATCTTTTCGGCCGCAAGCATATTTGTCGAAACGGTCACCAGCACGGCACGGGCGCTCAGCACCCCTTGGTTCGTCTCGATGCCAATCCGGCCGGCATGGCGATGATCGATACGGCTGACCTCGACGCCGAGCCTTGCCGGAACCGGCCTGCCATAGACCGAGATCAAGGTTCCGTAGCCCTGGCGCACCCGCCAGTCGGGACCAGGGCCTGGGTCATATCGGTTGTAGTCGACGACCGAAGACCGTTCCAGTTCGGCGCCGGTGATGTAAGTGCCGATTGCCCGGATCTGGCCGTTCCATTCATTTCCGGGCTCGAGCACAGCCGCCAGATCGGCATCATCGCCTTCATGGCTGTCGAGCCGTTCGAAAAAGGCGCCGATCGCCTCCTGCGCGGCCTGGGTCTCCGCGTCGTTCTGCTGCAGCCGCCGTCCGCCGCTCCAGGGCGCCGGTGTGCGGTCGACCGTCAAGCCGACCTCCTCGGCAATATCAGTCCAGGCATTGGTCCGCGCCCCGTGCAGCCAGCCGCAGCCGAGATCGAGCGCGACGTCGGCTGCTCCCGGCAGCCGGACCGTCCAGGCCCTGCCGCCGAGGCGGTCGCCGGCTTCCAGCAGGAGAATCGAAAGATCCAGACGGATGGCCTGCAAGCGCCGAGCGGCGGCAATGCCGGCAGCGCCACCGCCGATGATGACGACGTCTACGTCGGCGCCTTTGCCATTGTCACCGGACATGTCTTCTCCTTTGGATCCTCGCGCTCAGCTAAACTTTCATCCCGATAAAAGACAAGGGCTGGGGATAGCGCCCCGCGCGATGGATTAAACCGCGTCCACGTGACATACAGGTCCGATGAGCGTGCAGAGAGATTCGCAACTCGACATGTTTTCCAGGCCGTCGCCGGTGGTCACCAAGGCGCGCGCTCCGTCGCGCCGGCCACCGTCGCAGCCGGCCGCCCGTTCCGATGAAGACATGGCGCGCGCACTTGAAGAGAGCGGCAACTATCGCATCCTCAGGAAACTGACCGCCCGGCCGATTGCCTCGGTCAGGCGGCCGGAATTTTCGCGGCTCGGCGTCGTTCTCGACACGGAGACGACGGGCCTCAACCATCGCAGCGACGAGATCATCGAGATCGGCGCCGTCGCCTTTACCTTCGACGACGACGGCACCGTCGGCGATATCGTCGGCATCTATGGCGGCCTGCAGCAGCCGTCGCGGCCGATCCCGCCCGAGGTCACCCGGCTGACGGGGATCACTGATGCGATGGTCGAAGGACAAGTGATCGACATCAGGTCGCTCAGCGATCTGATCGAACCCGCCGATCTGATCATCGCCCACAATGCCGGTTTCGACCGGCCGTTCTGCGAGGCCTTCTCGCCGCTCTTCACCGGCAAGGCCTGGGCATGTTCGGTGTCTGAAATCGACTGGAGCGCGCGCGGCTTCGAGGGCACCAAGCTCGGTTACCTCGTCGGCCAGGCTGGTTATTTCCATGAGGGCCATCGCGCGGTGGACGATTGCCACGCGCTCCTGGAAATCCTCGACCGACAGCAAGGTGAGGGTGAAAGCCCCTTTGCCGAACTCTACCGGACGAGCCAGCGCTCGCGCATTCGTATCTTCGCCGAACACAGCCCGTTCGAAATGAAGGACCATCTGAAGGCGAGGGGCTATCGCTGGTCTGACGGAAGTGACGGCCGTCCGAAGTCCTGGTGGATCGAAGTCGGCGAAGACGATCTCGGCGACGAGCTTTCCTATCTGCGCTCGGAAATCTACAGATGGAGAGAGGCGGATCCGCCGACGGTGCGGCTGACTGCCTTCGACCGCTACAGATCCTGAGCCCCATCTGACGCGACAACCCATGCAGGCGTTGCATAGGTGCAGTGTTGCATTGGCGCTGCAACAACCGCCGGTCCCATATTATATACGGCTCATCGAAGCGAACGAAGCGCCAAGGACTGGCAGCTAGGCTTCGAAAGCCCACGGAAAGGGGATCATCATGAACGTAGCACGCTCTTTCAACAATTGGCGCAAGTACCGTCAGACGGTCGCTGAACTGGGCCGTATGACCACGCGCGAACTGGACGACCTCGGCATCGGCCGCGGCGAAATCCGCACTATCGCTCGTGCAGCCATCGGCCGATAACGGCCTGACAGACGACCAACTTCGAGCCTTGCCCAGCGCCTGCTTCTCCCGAGCGGGCGCTTAGCTTTTGCGGTGCCTGTAGCCATGAGCATTTCGCATAATGCATGGCTGCATTGCAAAGAAATGCCTATCAACTGGGCACAAAATAAGTATGATTATTTCCATCGAAGCGATGCATCTCCTCCCGCATCCCTTCGATATGCAGGCGCCCGTCCTCCTCCCAGGGTCGCCTGCGGGAACGACAGCACTCCTCCTCCCAGCTGTCGTTCGGTTCTTTTCGAAAAGCCTGCCGCACCTCCTCCCGCGGCAGGCTTTTTCGTTTTGGCCACCGAACCGGCCAAGCAATTTCTCCTGTCTGTTCTCACCTGTGCTTGAATGCTCTTGTGGCCCGCCTCTGCTCGGCCAAGCGCGGACAAAGCTGTTGACACCGAACTTGTCGTACAACTATGTAACCAGACGGATACCACCGCAGCGGAAAACCGTCTGATATGACCAGCTTTCCGCAATGGCGGTGCCGCCTGACGACAATGAAGCTGAAGGAAAATTGACATGCAGATCGACGTGAGGCACGCCTCCCACCCCGAGGCCGTGCGCGGTTACGACACCGAAACGCTGCGGCGTCACTTTCTGGTGGAAACCATCTTCGAAGGCGGCGAGATCCGGCTGACCTATTCGCATTACGACCGCATGGTCATCGGCGGAGCGACGCCGCTCGCCGATGGACTGGCGCTGACGGCGCCGACGGCGATCGGACAGGAAACCTTCCTTGCCGAGCGTGAGCTCGGCGCGCTCAACATCGGCGGCGCCGGCCGCATCATCGTCGACGGCACCAGCTACGACCTTGCCAAATATGATTGCCTCTATGCCGGCAAGGGCGCCAAGGACATCCGGTTCGAGAGCGCGGATGCCGCCAACCCGGCCAAGTTCTATCTGGTCTCGACGCCGGCCCATCAGACGCATCCGACCGTGCTGCTCACCCGCGAAAAGGCCCGTCACCTGACGCCGGGCGAAGCCGCGACGGCCAACAAGCGGTCGATCTACCAGTTCATCCACCCGGAGGTTTGCCAGTCCTGCCAGCTCACCCTCGGCTTCACCATGATCGAGCCGGGCAGCGTCTGGAACACCATGCCGGCCCATACGCATGACCGGCGCATGGAGGCCTATCTCTATTTCGATCTCGAAGCCGAGCAGCGCGTCTTCCACTTCATGGGCGAGCCGCAGCAGACCCGGCATATGCTCGTCGCCAACGAGCAGGCGGTCATCTCGCCGCCCTGGTCGATCCATTCCGGCGCCGGCACCAAGAACTACAGCTTCATCTGGGCGATGGCCGGCGACAATAAGAGCTTCACCGACATGGACCATATCGCCATTGCGGATCTGAGGTGAGCGCCGTGGCCAATCCCTTCGATCTTTCCGGCAAGACGGCCGTGGTCACCGGCGCCAATACCGGGATCGGCCAGGCCATCGCGGCGGCGCTCGCCGCGGCCGGCGCCTCGATCGTCGCCGTCGGGCGCTCCTCGATGGACGAAACCGAGGCATTGGTGAAGGAAGCGGGCAGCCGCTTCCACGTCATCAAGGCCGATCTCGGCACGATCGAACCGGTCAAGGGGGTCGTCACTGAAGCCATCCAGACCTTCGGCGGCCTCGACATCCTCGTCAACAATGCCGGCATCATCCGCCGCGCCGATGCGCTCGATTTCACCGAAGAAGACTGGGACGCGGTGATCGACGTCAACCTGAAGACGGCCTTCTTCCTGTCGCAGGCGGCCGGCCGCCACATGATCGACAAGGGCAGGGGCAAGATCATCAACATCGCCTCGCTGCTGTCCTTCCAGGGCGGCATCCGCATCCCCTCCTATACCGCCTCGAAAAGCGGCCTTGCCGGCCTGACCAAGCTGCTTGCCTGCGAATGGGCCGGCAAGGGCGTCAACGTCAACGCCATCGCGCCGGGTTACTTCGTCACCAACAATACGACGGCGCTGCGCGAGGATCCGGATCGCAATGCCGCCATCCTCGCCCGCATTCCGGCCGGGCGCTGGGGGAAGCCCGATGAACTCGGCGGTGCGGCCGTCTTCCTGGCATCGTCGGCATCCGACTATGTGCATGGGACGGTGCTGCCCGTCGATGGCGGCTGGCTGGCGCGGTGATCCGCGCCACCCAGTGACCGGGTGCTGCTGTGGCGCACGTCCTTTTGCCTTTCCAGCCGCCATGCGTTAGCAAAAGCAAATGATCGACGGCAGGATCGAGCCAGGATGACGGACAAGGACAACGCGCTCTTCACGACCATTCGCCAGCCGAACCTGCGCAGCGGCCTTGCCGATACGCTGATGGCGCAGATCGAATCCGGCGACCTGAAACCAGGCCAGCGCCTGCCGACCGAACAGGCGATCATGGCGGCGACCGGCGTCAGCCGGACAATCGTGCGCGAGGCGCTCGCCACGCTGCGCGCCAAAGGCCTGATCACCACGCATCAGGGCCTCGGCGCTTTCGTTTCGAACGATCCCAACCCGCGATCCTTCTCGATCATCCCCAACGACCTGCAGTCGATCGACGAGGTTCTGCGGGTGCTGGAACTGCGCATGGGGGTCGAATATGAAGCCGCCGGTCTTGCCGCGCTACGGCGCACGCCGGAGGACGTCGAACGCATGCAGGACCGCCTCGATGCCCTCGACAAGGCGCTGGAAAAGGGCGGATACGGCGCGCAGGAGGATTACGCCTTCCACCGGTCGATCCTGGTCGCGACGCAGAATTCCTACTACAGCCGCCTCTTCGACACGTTCGGCGATATTATGGTGCCGCGCCAATGGGCGCGCCTCGACAAGATGACGGCTTTCGAGCGCAAGCGCCACGCCGCCCGCATGCGCCGGGAACACCACGCCATCTTCGCGGCGATCCGCGACGGCAACGAAGCGGCCGCGCGCCGCGCGATCCGCAGCCACTTGTCGAAGAGTGCGGCGCGCTTCGAAGAGCTGCGCGACGCGACCAACTTATCCTGAATTCACATCTGCGGCTTCGGCTTCATCAACCGCCGCCAGGCGGCATGATCCGTCCTCAGATCGAGGGTGGCGTGCGCCGCCGGCAGAAGCGGTTTGCGCCGGCGCCGGCCGAAGCGCCGTTTGAAACCGAGGATATTTTCGACGAAGCTCCTGGTGTAGAGGCCCGGCCCGCTCGAATAGATGCGCCATCCGCCGTCGACGGCGATCTTGCCGGCCTTGACGCGCGCCCAATCATCCGCCGCCTGATAGCGGTCAGGGAAGGCCGCGTCGCTGCTGCTGAAATAGGTATTGCGCTGGCGCAGCGATGCTTGCGGCAAGGCCTTCGTGACGGCGATCGGATTGACGACGGCGATCGCCTCCCAGAGCGCGTCGGCCGCAGCGTCCAGGGCAAGCGTTTCGCAATAACGCAGATGCGCATGCACATACATCAGCCCGATCTCGCGGCCGAAGAAAGAGGAAGATTCGGCCCGGCGGAACAGCGTTTCAGGCCCGCCGGCGTAGGTCGCGGGCTTTTCCATCAGCCGCACGCCGTCGGGGAAAAGCAGATGCTCCTCGATCAGCTGCATGTGATGGCGCCTCTGTGCCGGCGTGAACAGCTTGCCGAGCATCGCCTGCGTCATCGCGATCAGCGAGAAGGAGAGGCCGGTGCGCGTGTCGCTCGGATGCAGCAGCAATTCGACGCTGTCATGGGCGGGATCGAAGATGCCGTAGCCGGCAACGACGCCGTCCCGCACGAGATGGCGATTGAAATCCCGGCGCATCGCCGTTGCGATCTTGCTCAGCGCCTTGGCCTTGCCCTTGTGACCGAGGCGGCGGCGGATCGCGGAATAGCGGACGATCTGCTCGTAGAGCAGGGCGACGGTCCAGCTGCTGACCATCCAGTCGCGCAGATGCGGATCGGCCGGCTGCAGCGAATCGTTCCAATCGCCCTCGCCATAACGGATCAGATGGGTTCCGGGGATGAAGCGTTCGCGGACGGTATCGAGCAGCTTTTCGACATGGACGGCGATGGTGTCGGCTTCCGGCGCCTTCTGCATGGTCTTTTCATCGCGCCAGGACACCTTCTCATCGAGAATGGCGAGATCGCCGGTCGCTTCGATATAGTCGCAGAGCGCCTTCAACGGCCAGACGATGATGTCGCCGTGACAGTCGCCCGCCCGGATGTTGGCGTAGGGCTCCAGCATGAACCATTGCGGCCAGTCGCCTTTTTCAAGGTACTGTTCGCTGAAGACGGTTTTCAGCACTTGCCTGGCTTCGCGGTCATGCTCATAGGCGAGCAGGAATTCGATCGGCCCCTGGCAGGCGTCGCGCGTGCCCCAGGCCGCACCCGTATATTGCTCCAGCCCATGCGGCACGCTCAGATGCACGATGGCGTCATGCGCCAGCCAGGGCAGGAGGGTCGCCTGGGCGGCAAGATCGGGCGACGCGCTGTCGATCCGCATGCCGCGCACGGCCTTGCGCCAGAATGTCGATGCCGGCGCGAGCATGGCTTCCTCGCTGATCCCGGCCTCATAACGCTGCGCCAGCCGCTCGGCGTCTTCAGCATCGGTCATCGAGCCGACGACGGCGAAGGAGAGGGCCTGCGTCGGCCGGGAGCGTAGCGCCACGAAAGCGCCGTTGCGTGCAAGGCCATCGGCATAGAGCAGCTCGTCGCCGCCGATCTCCTCGATGGCGTCGGGCGTCGAACTTACCAGCCAATAGACGGCATCGGGGTAACGCTCGCCCCAGAGCCAGGCCGGGTCGGGCCGGAAGGAGATGCGTTTGCGCGCGGGATCGAAATCAATCTGCCCGCCCGCGTCATATTCGCGCTCGCCGAGCACAACATGACCGAAGACCAGGAAACGGCACGGCTTGCCCTCGACGGAGAGGCTCCATTGCATCGCCGCATCCTCGCCGGAGGCGACGGCCGTCACGATGATCGTCTGCTCCGGGCATTGATAGATCCAGCGGCAGTCGCTCAAACCCATCTCGAAGGCCGACGGCACCGCCAGAAGCTGCCAGCCGGCGCCGAGATCGGCCATGATGCGCAGTCCGCTGGCGCGCGTCAGATTGTAGGGATCACGCGAGACTGAAAAGAGCTTGTGGAAGGACGTGTTGCCGATCGTCAGCTGCGCGGCGAATATCCCCTGCATCCAGCAGGTGGCGGCGAGCGTGGCATCGTCAAGCAGTATGTTCTGGCCGCTTCGGACGATCGCGCCGTGGCGGCGCGCGATGACAAGTTCCTTGTCCCGCAGCACGACATGGCGGTTAAGAGCACCGTCCGGCACGAAAAACGAAAGCAGTTTTCCGTGGCCGCGCTCTTCCAGGCTTCGCTCGGGATAGAGCCGGGTGATGGCCTTTTTGTCGAGTGTCTCGACTTCCAGCAAGGGAGCGTCCTGGAGCAGGCTGCGAACCGGTGCCGCCGCCTCCAGATGAGCGGCCGTCTCGTCCGGCAGCGCGATGCCGTCGAGCCGCGAAAGGTCGGCGTCGCTCGATGCATCGGGATGATCGGCGGCGAACAGGGCAAAGAAACTCGCCGTCGCGCCATCCGGTGTGACCGACAGCGATCTCGATTGAACGGCGGGGCAGGCGGTCTCCTGCTGCCGCCGTTCGCTGGGCAGCCGGGTGCCGAAAGGGCCGACCAGCAGGTCCTCGAGCCGATCTTTTGCCTGCACGAGCTGGATCGCATCGGTGGCATAGGCGACAGCCCCGTCGAGGCAGCCTTGCGCCAGCCACGGATTGCGGCCGCCGGATTGTTTGAGATTTTGCCGGTTCATCACCACGAAGCCAATGGCCGGGTGATCAGCAATGTGATGATCGACATATTGCGAGGCATAGGACTCGCTGTTCATCAGAAAGCCGCGATCGCCGAGGCCGACATCCTGGATCAGCACCACATCCGCCGGCAGAGTTCCCTCTTTCAGATGCCGGATCGAGGCGCGCCAGAACCATGCCGTTTCGGAGGGGTGAAGCGCGAGGCGGACGTCGTAGGCAATATCGCCTGTCTTGCCGCTCCAGGAGAAGCTCGTCGCATCATAGGCGAAACTGCCATCGGCACGGGGGCCGACGATCTCGACGACATCGGGGCGGGCACCGCCGACGCGCAGGTAAAGGCGGCCAATGCCGCCTGACAGCGGCGAGCCCTGGATCTGGTTGATCTGCACCGCCCCCTTCTCGTCGGCATAGTCGATGGCAAACAGCGTCCCGTTCGGCAGCGCCGATATCGACAGCCCGGAACCGTTGCTGATCGCAAAGAGGCCAAGCTCTTCGCGTCGTGGCATTTGCAAGCTGCGCGTCCGGTTGGGGGCCATGGAGATCTCGTCGATGAGTGCCAGAGGGGAATCAGAGGATGGCGCAAAAAGAGTGAGAGAAATCTTACCGGTGATCGGCAGATCGACAAGGGATCGTGAAATGGCGGCTCCATGCCGAAATGCGACCGAGCCTGGCCGGAAGGCCAGGCTCGGGGTTCGATCAGCGAATGTGGTCCGGGCGTTCTATGCGCCGGGCCCCCTTTGCATCGACCAGGATTAGCCGCGGAACAGCGACATGATGTTCTGGGACGACGAATTCGCAATCGACAGCGACTGGATCGCCAGCTGCTGCTGTGTCTGCAAGGCCGACAGCTTGCTCGATTCCTCCTCCATGTCGGCATCGACCAGGCGGCCGACGCCGGAGTCGATCGAATCCGAAAGCGCACTGACGAAGTCTTCCTGCAGTTCGATGCGCGTCGAGATCGAACCCAATTGCGCACCGGCCGAGGTCATCGCCGACAGCGCCGATTCGATGGTCGACAGCGCCGACTGGATCTGACCGGTGGTAAAGTCGGTAATGTCGAGCGAGTAGACGGAATCGCCGTTTGCATCCGCCGTTCCGAGAATACCCGAGGAGGTTTCGATCGACCCGCTGCTCATGCCGAACAGCACATTGCCGGCGGAGCTGGTGTCCAATGCATATTCCGTCATCTTGACGGACACGGCGCCGGAGCCGTCGCGAACGAAGGACGAGACAACGCTTTTCGTGCCGCTCTCGCCGGCGACCCAGTTCTCGCCCGAGAAGGATGCCGACTGGGCAATGCTCATCAGCTGCTCCTGCAGCTGGCTGATTTCTTCCTGGACCTTTGATTTGTCGACACCGTCTTCGGTCGCCGCCACCAGCTTGGCTTTGATCTCGTCGACGACGTCGATGGCGCTTTCCATTGCCGTGTAAGCGGTATCGACCTTTGCCGCACCGAGGCCAAGCGCGTCGGAGACGGCCGAAAGGGCCTTGTTATCGGAGCGCATCGTGGTGGCGATGGACCAGTAGGCAGCATTGTCGGATGCGGTGTCGACGCGATAACCGGTCGAAACGCTGTTCTGGGTCGATTCGAGGTTAGAGTTGATGCTGCGCAGCGTCTGGAGGGCAGCCATCGCGGAATTGTTCGTATTGATGCTCGTCATTGGAAATTCGCCTGGTTCGGAAGTTGGATGGGTTGCATCCCGGGAACATCCGGGCCGTGGCGAGCAGCCTCATGCTTATCGACCCGTATGGGGCGATCAATTCGCCATCGTTGGATCAATTATTGTACTTAAAGGTACCTTAATGGTTAACGCACGGCGGCCAGCCGAAATTTTTTCCCGAAATGCACCTCGGCCAAAAGGATTATCCGCGATCGGCGGCCGGCATTGGCCCTGGGGTCGGCCGCAGAAATTCCGCATCGGCGATTGACGCCCCGGCGAAAAACCGACTATCAATATTAAATCAATTTGATTGACTTCAACGCCATGCCGATCCCGGCGCTGTGCCGGAACGCTCGAAAACCTGGTTTTCCCCTCAAGGAAGAGTGATGATGTCGACACCGCGACCGAATACCCTGCGGCTTGAAACCCTCTGGAACCCGCCTGCCGACGGCAAGGAATTTTCCTACGTCCTGCGCCTCAAGAACCTCGGCAGCGAACCGCTTTCGAGTTTTTCCCTCTGCGTCAGCGGCCCGGGCCGTGTCGATCCCGCCGGGCGCGTCGAAGGCGCGACCGTTTCGCAACGGCTTTCGAATTTCACCGAATTCCAGCCGCCGGCCGGTTTCGTGCTCGGCGCCGGCGAGACCTGGACGATCTCCGTCTATGCGCTGAGCTGGCAGTTCCGACACTGGACGGACGGCGCGACTAGCGCCTATCTGGCGCTTTCGGATGGCAGCACCATCGTGCTGGGTGTCGAGCCGACGCGCTCATCGGTCAGCAATGCAGCGCTGAAGCGCGGCGCCGAGATCTATCCCGTTCCCGCCAACGCGCCCGTTCAGATTTCGGTCATCCCCTGGCCGAACCACGTCGCGGTCGCCTCGCGCCGGCCGCTGCCGGCCGGCTTTGCCCCGCTGGCGCAGAGCGGCGAAGGGGAGGCGGCGGCGCAAAGCTTCACGACGCTGGTCGACCATCTCTTCGCCGTCGAGGGCATTGTCCGAAGCGCGGCGGAAGGCGCGGTCCCGGTCATGCTGAAGGATGCCGCCGGCTTCGGCCCCGAAGCCTATCGGCTGAGCTTCGACGACGAGACCCTGACGGTCGAGGCGAGCAGCCGCACCGGCTTCCTCTATGGTCTGGTGACACTCGGCCAAATCTGGCGCGGCGCCAGGCTGCATCCCGGCGTCTTCCAGTTTCCTGGAGCCGGCGAGATCGTCGACGAGCCGGCGATGGGCTGGCGCGGCCTGCATCTCGATGTCGCCCGCCAGTTTTACGGCGCCGCCGAGGTCAAGAAGCTGCTGGCGGTGCTTGCCTGGAACAAGCTCAACCGCTTCCACTGGCACCTTTCCGACGACGAGGCCTGGCGCGTCGAGATCGACGCCTATCCCGCCCTGACCGAGATCGGCGCCTGGCGCGGCCACGGTCTTGCCGTGCCGCCGCTGCTGGGGTCGAGCCCGGCCCGAACCGGCGGCTACTACACCAAATCCGTCATCCGAGAGATCGTCGCCCATGCGAAGAGCTTCGGCATCGAGATCGTGCCCGAGATCGATATGCCCGGCCATTGCTACGCCATGCAGCAGGCGATCCCGGAGCTGCGCGATCCGGCCGAGAAAGGCAGCTACTACTCGGTCCAGGGCTTTCCCGACAATTGCATCAATCCGGCCCGCGAGCAGACCTACGAGATCGTCGAGACCATCCTTTCCGAACTGATCGAGCTCTTCCCGTTCAAGGTCATCCATCTCGGCGCCGACGAGGTGCCGCTCGGGGCGTGGTCCGGTTCGCCGGCAGCACTCGATCGCCTGCGCGCCGTCGCCGGCGACGCGGTCGCCGATGCGCATGCCAAGCGACTGAATGTCGTGACCAATACCCATGGCGCCGACGATATTCACGGTTCGGGCGCAGCGATCCTGCAGGCGGAGTTCCTGGAGCGCGTGCAGCGTTTCCTGGCAAGCAAGGGCTGCATCACCGGCGGCTGGGAAGAAGCGGCACACGGCGATGTCATCGACAAGGAGAAGAGCTATCTCTGCAGCTGGCGCAATGTCGAGGTCTCGGCCGAACTCGCCGAACGCGGCTATCAGATGGTCGTCTGCCCCGGCCAGGTCTACTACCTCGACATGGCGCTGAGGCCCGATTGGGACGAGCCGGGCGCCAGCTGGGCGGGGAATTCGGACGCGGAAAAGCTCTATAAGTTCGATCCGGTGGGCGGCTGGACGGCGGCGCAGAAACAGCAGCTGCTCGGCATCCAGGCCTGCATATGGTCGGAACCGATGACCGACCGCGCCGTCTTCGACCGCCTCGTCTTCCCGCGTATCTCGGGGCTTGCCGAAACCGGCTGGACGAAGCCGCCGGCCAAATCCTGGGAGCGCTTCAAGGCGCTCGCAGGGCTGATGCCGCTGCTTTACGGGCTGCAACAGTCGTAAGGCATGTCTCGCAAAAGTGTGCAGCGGTTTTGCGATAAAGACATGCGTAAAAGCAAAGACCTAAAGCGTGACAAGCGAATCTGAAAGATCGCGACACGCTTTAGCGCCGGCCTTCACTGCCGCTGCCGGTAGGCAGAGGGTGTGACGCCAGTGCCCAGCTTGAAGGCCCGCGTCAGGTGGCTCTGGCTGCTGAAGCCGCAGGCCGAAGCGATCTGCGCGATCGGCTCCATGCCCGATAACATCGATTTGGCGCGCTCGACACGACGGTGCGCCACCCAGCCATGCGGCGACACGCCAAAGCTTGCCCGGAACATCCGCTGAAAATGAAAGGCGCTGAGCTGGCCGATATCAGCCAGATCCTGCAAGCGGATCGTCTCGCCGAGATGGGCCTCGATATAATCCAGAGTTCGGCGCCGCACATGCGGCGCGAGCCCGCCGCTGATCGCGCGGGCACGCATGCCTCCATAGCGCGGATCGACGAAGAGGTCGTGGATCGCCTGCGTCATCGCTTCTTCGGCCAGCAGATGGCCGCCCGCCAACATCGCTTCCGTCATCTGCCGAAGCCTCCGCGCCAAGGCGGGCGCATCGGCGAAGGTCACTTCGGCAAGAGCCATGAACCGCGCATCGCGGTCAAAGGTCTCGGCAAACATCCGGCGCATCTGATCGTCGGGAACATACAGATGGACGAATTCGAAGAAGTCGGTGATCTCCCATTCGGACGAGTGCCCCTGCGGCATGATGCACAGCACACCAGGACGGCCGCGCGCGTCGGGGCCGCCATCCAGCCGACGCGTTCCGGCGCCGCCGCTCAAATAAAGACTGAACGTATGACCGTCCGGCCGCTCGTAGCGCATCCGGTCATGCGCATTGCTCCAGATGGCAGCCGATCGCCCGAAACCGAGATCGATCGACTGTGACATCCGCGCCTTGGGAGAGGCGGACAAAAACCTGAATACCGAGAGGCGGCTATCTTTCACCAATTCTTTCCCACAGCTGGCCACGCCTTCAGAACAATACGAAGAGACGCCTGATATGGCGAGAGGGAAGTCCGGGCACATCGATTTCATAGCAAGAATCTGCAAGAGACCTGCTCACGATTTGCCTATTCGTGGAGAAAACGAGGATTACTCCATGGCAAACGCCGTTCTTTTCATCGCGACCGTTCTCATATGGGGGACGACCTGGATCGCCATAGCGATGCAGGTCGGTCCGATGCCGGTCCTGGTCTCGGTCTTTTACCGATTTGCGCTGGCAGCCGTGATCCTCGTTGCCATCCTGGCCGTCATGCGGAGGCTCAAGCTCCCTGCCTTGCGCGATCAACCCTTCATCCTTGCGCAGGCGCTCTGCCTGTTCAGCCTCAATTTCATCTGTTTCTACAATGCCGCCGCCTCGATTCCCTCAGGGCTGATCTCGGTGATCTTCTCGCTCGCGACGATCTACAATGCCGTCAATGCGCGCCTCTTCTTCGGCGACCGCATTACCGGCCGCACGCTGCTCGCCGCGGCGCTCGGCGCCACCGGCCTTCTCCTGCTGTTCGGAGAGGAGGTCGTCGTCGATTTCGATATGGGCACGTTGAAAGGGATCGGGCTCGCAGCGCTCGGCACGCTGTTCTTCTCGCTCGGCAACATGGCATCGCGCCGCAACAGCGCGGCCGGCATCTCACCGCTGACCGCCAATGCCTGGGGCATGACCTATGGCACGATCGTCCTCCTCGTGCTGATTGCCGTGACGCAGACGCCGATCGTGGCGCCATCAGGCATCACCTATCTTGCCGCGCTGCTCTATCTCTCGGCGATCGGATCGGTGATCGGTTTCACCACCTACCTGATGCTGGTGTCGCGCATCGGCTCCTCACGGGCTGCCTATGCGACCGTGCTGTTCCCGATCGTCGCCCTGTCGCTGTCGACGGTCTTCGAGGGCTACCACTGGAGCGGTCTCGGCCTGATCGGCCTGGCGCTGACGCTTCTCGGCAACGTGATCATCTTTGCGCGCCCTCTCAAGAGGGCTGCCCCTCATCCGGCTGCCGCCACCTTCTCCCCGCCCGCGGGGAGAAGGGAAGATGCCGCAACCCCTCCGTCCCTCGCCAACCTCTCGCAGGGCACGTCCCCTCTCCCCGTCATAACGGGGAGAGGGCTAGGGTGAGGGGCATATCCCGTGGCCGTTGACCTACTCTCTAAGCTAACGGGAAATCGTCAAAATATCGGCCAACCTTTTTAGCCGACCGGCTTCTGCAGCACGTCGAAGCGCGGATTTGTTTCGGAAAAGATCGGCAGGGCGGCGGCGCCGAGGATGGCGGTGTCCTTGCCGGTCATGCCGATCATCACGCGGGGCACCGTCCGCTGCCGGGCGGGGTCGATCGGATCGTGCAGCGGCTCCAGCCGTTCGGCAAGCCGGCGCATCAGCGAGGTCGTCAGGCTGCCGCCGAGCACGATGGTCTGAGGATCGAAGGCAAGTTCGAGGAAATCGACGGTCTGCCGCAGCGGCTGGACGGCCTGATCGAGCCAGGCGTCCAGACCCTCGCCGCCCTTGGCGATCAGCGCATCGAGATCGTCTGAAGACATTTCCCCGGCATTGGCAATGCCCATGAATTCATAGGCAACCGACGCCGAGATATAGCGATCCAGGCAGCCGCGTTTGCCGCAGCTGCAGAGCCTGCCATGCGGCTCGACGATGACGTGACCGATCTCGCCGGCATTGTTGCGGCTGCCCTTGTAGAGATGGCCGTCGAGAAACATGCCGGCGCCGATACCGCCGCCGCCGGCCAGAAACAGGTAGACGAAGCTGGCGAGGCCGCGGGCGACGCCGTGAAGCCGCTCGCCGATCGCAGCCGCCGTCGCATCGTTCTCGACCAGCACCGGCACGTTGAGCCGCTGTTTCAGCTCGTGGCCGACGGGAAACCCCTGCCAGCCGGGCAGGCTCTGCGGGCTCAAAGAGGTGGTGCCGCCCTCGGCATAGCGGCCGGGCAGAGCGATGCCGACGCCGAGCAGCCGCTCCTGATCGAAGGCGGAGGCCTGTTTGAGATGCTCGACGATCGACTGGAGGACCGGCATCGCCCGCTGCGGATCGGGGTGTTCGATCTGGCGTTCGACGCGCGCACAGACGGCGCCGGCAAGATCGGTCAGCACGCCGCTCGCCCGCTGGCGGCCAAGTTCGAGGCCGATCGAATAGGCGCCGGCCGGATTGATGGAATAAGGAATGATCGGCTGGCCGCGCGCCAGCTTCTGCGCCTCGGCGGCGACAAGCAGATGCGACCTCTCCAGCTCCTCGACAATGTTCGACACGGTCTGCGGCGTCAGCGCCGTCATCCGGGCGATTGCCGCCCGCGACAGGGAGCCATGCGTGCGGATCAACTCGATCACCACCCGCCGATTGTGAGACTTGGCCTGCTCGAGATTCGTGCCGGAGATCGCCTTCATGTCGCCTTCAGAGGATATGCCTCACCACCCTTGTCACAAGACGGGTAGGGATGAAAGCCACATTCTTCCTTCGGCCTATTGAACCTCGGTGTCAGCAGGGGCAACGGCAGGGCGGCGCTGCAGCAGGCCGAGGAGGGCGATCCCCGACAATCCGGTGACGGCGCTGAGAACGGCCGTTCCGGAATAACCGGTAGCCCAAGTGCCGGCGGCGAAGACCAGCGCGCCGATGCCAGCACTCGCAAAGATATTGACCGAGATCAGGGCGCTGCCGAGCCCCGGCCGATCGGCAATGAGATCCTGCAGATAGGTGATCGGAATGCTGATGATCGCCGCCGCACCTATGCCGGCGATCAGGGTCAGTGCATAGAGGTGCCATGGCGCAGAGGCAAAGCCGAGCAGGCTGAGGAACAGCGCATAGATGATGGTGCCGGCGGCAAGCGCCGTCATCTGCCCGGTCTTCCGCGCGATCCGCGACCAGACGATGATGAAGATCACCTCCAGAAGCGCGACGATGCCGACCAGAATGCCGACATCGCTGAGCCGGCCATGCCCCGCGCCGGTGGCGATCAGCGGCAGAAGGGCGTCGTTCAGATGCAGCGTGCTGGTGATCAGCGCCACGCCTGCGATATGCGCCGAAATCCGCGGCGATACCACCTGCCGCAGGGCGCCGAGATAGGTGAGATGATGAACCGCCGCCATTTCCGTTCCGACCCGCTTCGGCAAAGCGAAGAGGATGATGCCCTGGCATAGAAGGCACGAGATGGCGGCGAAGAGATAGGCCGGCAGCATGCTCGACGCACCCGAGAGGACAAGGCCGGTGATGCCGGGGATCAGCACCCAGGAGAGCGAGATCATCGCGCGCACGCCTGAATTGGCCGTCACCATGTCGCTGCGGCTCATGCCCTGCATCGCCGCGCGCGCATTGGCAAACAGCAGCGAGTTCAGTGCCCCGTAGATCGGCAGCGGCAGCAGCGCGCTGACGACGAAGGTGGCCGCACTCGGAAACGCATAGACCATGCCGTAGCCGACAATGCCGAAGAGACAGGCGCCGATCATCGCCGAACGGTATTCGCCGAGCCGGTCGGCGAGATTGCCGAGCAGAACGCTGATTACCACATTCACCGCCGCCGAGGCGAAGGCGAGGAAGGAATAGAGCCCGTCGCTCAGGCCCAGTTCGCGAATGCCGACGATCGACCGATAGGGCGCCGTCATCGCCCCCGCCATGCCGAAGGTGAAAATGGCGATCATGCTGGCGCGGATCGCCGGATTGCGGAAGACGTCGGGAAAGAGGCGGCTCATCGGGTCATCAATCAAAAGGGAAATCGGCAGGCGCGGCCGCGGCGGGCAGTCTCAAAAGTCAGGTCATGCAATCATTTCGGCTCAGAAATCGGCGCGCCTGATATCAGTAATGTTCCGATTGCGAGAAGGTCCGCGCCAGTTCGGCCTGCCCTGCCGTCAGCCCGCAATCGACAGGCAGGCAGACGCCCGTAATGGCGGCGGCGAGCGGGCCGGCAAGGAAGCCTACGGCATTGGCGACATCACGGGGATCGACGACGCGCTGCAGCGGATACCAGCGGCGCGCCTGCTCGAAGACGTTGGGATTGGCGGCGGCGCGCGCCTCCCAGGCCTGGGTCTTCACCGTGCCGGGCGCCACGGCATTCGAGCGGATGCCGAACTTGCCGTATTCCACCGCCACCAGCCGGGTGAAATGCAGAAGCCCGGCCTTGGCGGCGCTATAGGCCGGATGCCCGAACACGTTCATGCCGTTGACCGAGGCGATGTTGACGACGGAGCCTTTGGAAGCCTTCAGCATCGGTTCGAAGGCGCGGAAACACAGGAAGGCGGCCTCGAGATTGAGCGCATTGTCGGCCCGCCAGATCTCCGGCGTCGTGTCGTGCAGGCTGGTGGCGCGGGCCGCACCGGCATTGTTGACGAGGGTTCGCACCACGCCGATATCAGCCGCGCGTTTTGCCAGTTCTGATATGCTCCTCTCGCTGGTCACATCGCAGCCGACGGCGACGAAGCGATCCTCCGGCCCGAGCCTCGAGGCGACGGCGGCCGCAGCCGCGGCATCGATGTCGGCGAGCAGCACGACGTCATGATCATCGGCAAGCCGGACGGCGATCGCAGCACCTATATCACCCGCCGCACCTGTAACGATCGCTGCCGATTGGGTCATCTTCCCGCACTCCCGCTCATGGTTCAATCTCCAAGCAGTTGCCGGTCGTCGCCATCGCGGTGGATGACGAGCTGCTGCTTGATGCGCCGAAGCGTGGTCGTCGCCTTCGGTTGAACGGCATAGGCGACCAGGCTCGAGAGGATGTCGACGGTGGCGATGTAGGCGATGCGCGTCGAGGTCGGACGATAGATATTGTTGCCCTCGGGAAGGTCGATCGGCACGACGATTTCCGCCGCCTTGGCAACCGGGCTTTCCGCCTGGGTCAGCGCGATCGTCTTCACCTTGGTGTCTCTGGCAAGCTCGAAGGCCCGCACCAGCTCCATATTCCGCCCCGAGAAGGACGAGCCGATCAGCACATCGCCCGGCCGGGCCGCCGCCGCCATCATCAGCTGCATGCTGTGGTCGGAACTGGCGGTGATACGAAGCCCGAGACGGAAGAGGCGGTTCTGCAGCTCGTCGGCGATCATCGACGAATTGCCGCCCGAGCCGAAGGCATAGATCATATCGGCCTTGGCGATATGGGCAACGGCCGCTTCGATCGCCGCCAGATCGAGCGAGCGGTGCAGCAGAAACAGCGCGTTCTGCGCCTTGGTGATGATATCCTGGGCGACATCGGCCGGTTCGGTGCTCTTCGATTCCGGTTTCAGATAGCGCACGCCGATATGGGCGGTGCGGGCGAGCTGCACCTTGAAATCGGAAAAGCTTTCGCAGCCGAGCCGCCGGCAGAAGCGGGTGACGGTCGGCGGCGAAACCTCGGCCCGTTCGGCGAGCTCGATGATCGAGGCATTCACAGCAAACTCGAAATCGTTGACGATGATTTCCGCGATGCGGTTTTCCGAAGGAGAAAGCCGGCTCTTATCTTCCTGCAATGTCGAAAAGATATCCAAACCGACTCCCACCGATTTTTCGCTATGCGTCCTTCTTCTTATAGGCCACGCAGTCGATCTCAACCTTGCAATCGACCATCATCGACGATTGCACACAGGCGCGTGCCGGCGGATGTTCGCCGAAATACTCCTGGTAGATCTTGTTGAAGGTCCAGAAGTCGCGCGGATCGTCGAGCCAGACGCCGACGCGCACGACATGCTCGACCCCGTAGCCGGCCTCCTCGAGAATCTCCAGCACATTGGCGATCGTCTTGTGGGTCTGGGCGATGATGTTGCCGTCGATGATTTCGCCGTCTTCCATCGCAACCTGGCCGGAAACATAGAGCCATCCATCGGCCTCGACCGCACGCGCGAATGGCAGCGTCTTGCCGCCGGCGCCCGTTTGAACCGTGCCATAGCGCTTGATGGGCATGCTGAAGTCCTTGCAAATTATTTTCTTGATACGTTGACAAATGACCATAGAAAGCAGAATTTGACCAGTGAAAAACGCGATTTATGAAAAGAATTTCAATCCGGGGCGAACATGCGCGATCCTTTTCAGAACCCTTTCCCCACCGACGCTACCCGGCACGCCATTTGGGAAATGCTCGTTTCCCGCGATATCGATGCATTTCTCGCCGCCGACTGGTCGATGGTCGAGGATGATTTCGTCGAAGAGGGCTTCATCGGCATAGACGGCCGCAAGGAGGTGAACCCCGACAACTGGCGGCTCGCCTTTCCCTCGCTCTCGGCCTACCGCGAGGAGTGGCTGAGGCAGGCGAGAGATTTCGCCGGGCAGAGCTTCGCGGAAGATCCGCGCACGGCGATTTTCACCACCACGACGCTTGAAGATATCGAGATCGAAGGCGACACGGCGCTGGTCCGCAAGAAATTCGACGGCGGCATTACCAAGGCCGACGGCACCCGCGATGTCCTGCAATGGCAGACGCTCTATTATTGCCGGCTGCACGAGGGCCGCTGGAAAATCTCAGGTTTCACCGGCTACCTGCCGAACCCGATGCGGTGAGGCGGGGCCTGCAACAGAAGGCCACTTTCTTGCGCATATTCACGGCAGCACTGGCGACCGAGACCAACACCTTCTCCCCGATCTGCGTCGATCGTCGCGCATTCGAAGCCTCGCTCTATGCCCCGCCCGGCCAGCATCCCGAAACGCCGACGCTCTGCACCGCGCCGATCACCGTCGGCCGGCGCGTGACCAGAGAAAAGGGTTGGGAGCTGATCGAGGGCACAGCCACCTGGGCCGATCCCGCAGGCCTCGTCAACCGGACGACCTATGAGGAACTGCGCGACGAAATTCTCGGCCAGCTGCGCGCGGCCATGCCTGTTGATGCCGTCGTCATGGGCCTGCACGGCGCCATGGTCGCAGCCGGACACGAGGATACGGAAGGCGACCTTCTCCAGCGCATGCGCGAGATCGTCGGGCCTGACGTCCTCATCTGCGCCGAACTCGATCCGCACAGCCATCTGACCGCCAAACGCGTCGCCGCGCTTGATTTCGCCGTCTATTTCAAGGAATTCCCGCATACTGATTTCGTCGACCGCGCCGAGGATCTCTGGCGTATCGCCGTCGACACGCTCGAAGGCCGGGTCACGCCTGTCATGTCGGTGTTCGACTGCCGGATGATCGACGTCTTCCCGACCTCGCGCGAGCCGATGCGCTCCTTCGTCGACAAGATCATGCGGATCGAGAAGGATGACCCCGAGATCCTGTCGATTTCGGTGATCCACGGCTTCATGGTCGGCGACGTTCCCGAAATGGGAACGAAGCTGCTTGTCGTCACCGACAACAGGCCGGAGAAGGGCGCCGCCCTGGCGCGCGATCTCGGACTCGAACTCTTTTCCAAACGCGGCACCTTCATGGTCCCGCAGATCGACGAAAAGGACGCGGTGTCCCGCGCCATGGCCGCGACCGCATGGCCTGTGGTGATCGCCGACGTCTGGGACAATCCGGGAGGCGGCACGGCCGGCGATGCGACCGTTGTTCTCGCCGAGCTGATGGCCCGCGGCGTCAGGAGTGCTGCTATCGGCACCATCTGGGATCCGATGGCGGTGCAGATCTGTTTTGCGGCGGGCGAGGGGGCGGAAATCCCGCTGCGCTTCGGCGCCAAATCGGCGCCTGGCACCGGCAATCCGATCGACGGCACGGTCAAGGTCGTCAGGCTGGTGAAAAATGCCGAGATGCAGTTCGGCGAGAGCCTCGCTCCCTTCGGCGACGCCGCCCATATCGTGCTCGACGGCATCGACATCATTCTCAATTCGACGCGCGCCCAGAGCTTCGATCCGAGCCTGTTTTCGGTGATGGGCATCGATCCGACGAAGCAGAAGATCCTGGTGATCAAATCCACCAATCATTTCTTCGCCTCGTTTTCGAAGATCGCCGCCGAAATCCTTTACTGCTCCGCCGGAACGCCCTATCCCAATAATCCGGCGACGACACCGTATCGGCGGGCGCCGAAGACGATATGGCCGATCGTGGCCGATCCACACGGGTTAAAACGCGGAGCCGCCTGATGCCTGATCGCAGCTTTGCCGTCGTCGCCAAGGCAGGAGACCGGATCGCCGATCTCTCGACGCCGCGCCCCGTGATCGACGAAGACCGGCTGGCTGCCAACATCGCCCGCGTTCAATCCTATATGGATGAGCACGGGCTGAACTTCCGCCCGCATATCAAGACCCACAAGATCCCGGCGCTGGCTGTCGCCCAAGTCGCCGCCGGCGCCAAGGGCATCAACTGCCAGAAGGTCACGGAGGCGGAAGTCTTCGCCGAAGCCGGCTTCAACGACATCCTCATCACCTTCAACATCCTGGGACAGCAGAAACTCGAACGCCTCGCCAGGCTGAACGAGCGCATTTCCGCCCTCAAGGTCGTCGCCGACAGCGAACAGACGGTCGACGGGTTGGCGGCCCATTTTTCCGGCCACAAGCCGCTGACCGTGCTGGTCGAATGCGACACCGGCGGCGGCCGCTGCGGCGTGCAGACATCCGACGAGGCGGCATCACTCGCCAGGCGCATCGCCGCTGCCGACGGCCTCAGCTTCGGCGGCATCGTCACCTATCCCAAACCACAATCGGCCGCCGCCGTCGAAGCCTTCATCACCGAGACGCTGGACCGCCTGCAAGCAGATGGCATAAGCTGCCCGATCGTCAGCAATGGCGGAACGCCGAGCCTGTTCGAGGCGCATCTCGTTCCCTCGGCCACCGAACACCGCGCCGGCACCTATATCTACAACGACCGCCAGATGGTGCGTATGGGCCATTGCACTGAGAACGATTGCGCCATGCACGTGCTGGCAACCGTCGTCTCCCGCCCCACCGCCGACCGCGCCGTCATCGATGCCGGCTCGAAGGCGCTGACCTCGGACCTTCAGGGCTTCAGCGATTACGGCCTGATCGTCGGCTATCCCCAGGCGCGGATCACCAGCCTCTCGGAAGAACACGGCATCATCGATCTTTCTTCCTGCACCGGCCCCCGCCCGCAGATCGGCGAAAAACTCTTCATCATCCCGAACCACACCTGCGTCGTCTCCAACCTCTTCGACACGATGGTGTTTCATCGCGGTGGCGTTGTGACCCGCGTCGAAGAGGTCGCCGCGCGCGGCCTCGTCTGGTAGGGCCGGCTCCGGCGGTGCCGAACGCCGTTGCGGTTGTTTGATTGACGGTTTAGCCGTTGCTGTTTTCACCGATTGCGAGAGAATTCGACAGCTGGCGGTAGGCGTCGATCTGCTGCTGCAGGAGGGCAATCCTCTGCTCGGCAACCTGGATGGCGTCAGCACCCGCGATGAAACGTCGTGGGAGTTCGTCCTGGGCCGAGAGCGTGATCAGGGCACGTGCGAGCTTGGCGGGATCGCCGCCTTGCTTGCCATTCTGTCCTTTATAGAAAGCAATTTGCTGGCTTCGGCGTTCG
Source organism: Rhizobium sophoriradicis (assembly GCF_003939025.1). Classification (GTDB taxonomy): domain Bacteria; phylum Pseudomonadota; class Alphaproteobacteria; order Rhizobiales; family Rhizobiaceae; genus Rhizobium; species Rhizobium sophoriradicis. Next base: position 261,650 of record NZ_RQIH01000004.1, on the reverse strand, counting down.
GCATAATCGTCGATCGCCGGCGCCGCATAATTGGTGGATGCCTCCGTGAGCAGCTCCGTTCGGAAAAAGCCGGGGTTGACGATCATCGTCTGGACGCCGAGCGGGCTGACTTCGGCATGCAGAGCGTCCATCCAGCCCTCAAGGGCAAACTTGGAAGCCGAGTAGGCGGAGCTAAACTCGAAGCCCATAAATCCGGCCGATGAGGAGATGGAAATCACCTTGCCAGAACGCTGCTTGCGCATGGCCGGCAGAAAGGCGCGGGTCACGTTCATGGGGCCACCAAGGCTGGTGCTGAGCTGCAACTCCATCTGTTCGGGAGACAACTCCTCAAAATACCCCGCATAAAAGCTCGCCGCGTTGTTGACCAACACGTCGATCCGTCCGAACCGCTTGAACGTCGCCTGTACAGCGGCTTCCGCATCGACCACGCTGGTCACATCGAGCTTAACGACAAGCAGGAGTTCGGAAACACCCACGGCCTTCGTCACCTTCTCTGGATCGCGCCCGGTGGCGACCACCCGGTGACCCGCCGCCAGTGCCGCCTTTGCAATGTCCAGGCCCAGACCACGGCCTGCGCCGGTGATGAACCAGACGTCGTTACGCATCTCGGTACTCCCTTTTGTTGTTTGTTATCCATCCATGGCCGCTTGTGCGGCCGACGGAAAGGCGCCTCATATCGCCTGAACGGCGGGCAAGCGCTTCGCCGATCAGGAGGAAGCCCCGGTTATCGCTGCAACCCGATTGGTGTTGGTCATGGCTATATCGTTCCTTTTACTGCTCTGTCTGGCCTGATACCGATCCGGAATGCCGGACCGCCCGACTGCAGAAGCGGCGGCGCCTGGTGCACAGCCCCCGGGATGGAACCGATAGACTTCAAGCCCACCGGCTCCTCAGCTCGTTACCGAAGGGGCGACATGCCGCTTCCGCCCTTGGAGCTCGTTCCAAGCTTGGCGCCGGTATCGATCATCGCAAGCATCGGCGGACTCAGCCGCGCGCCCTGGACCTTGATCTGAGCGAAACCATCATCGATCTCCTTGATGTCGGCAGCACTCAACTGGACCTGAAGCGCGTCCATGTTCTGATCCATCTGGTCCTGCGTCGTTGGTCCGGGGATAGGAACGATCCACGGCTGGCGGGCGAGCAGCCAAGCGAGGGCGACCTGTCCGGGCGCAGCCTGATGACGCGCGCCTACCCGCTGCAGCAGTTCGACCACGGGCCAGTTGGCGCGGCGCGCCTCTGGCGTGAAGCGGGGCAGGTTGGCCCTAAGATCGGCAGGGCCATGGACCGTCATCGGGGTCACGGTACCGGTCAGATACCCCATCCCGAGCGGGCTCCACGGCACGAAGCCGATGCCCAGTTCCTCGCAGGTGGCGAGAACCTCCATCTCCGGATCACGTGTCCAGACGGAGTATTCATTCTGCACCGCTGTGACCGGCTGTACCTTATGCGCTCGGCGAATGGTCGCCTCGCCCGCAGCCGAGAGGCCGAAGTGCCGGACCTTGCCTTCGCGGATCAGATCCTGCACGGTACCGGCCACGTCCTCGATCGGCACCCTGGGATCAACGCGATGCTGGTACTGAAGATCAATGTAGTCGGTCTTCAGCCGGCGAAGCTGTTGCTCGGTGACCCGCTTGATATGGTCGGGGCGGCTGTTGACGCCGCGAACCTGACCTTCCGGCGTGATGTCAAATCCGAACTTGGTGGCGATAACGACTTGATCACGGATCGGCGACAGTGCTTCGCCGGTGATTTCCTCGCCCAGGAACGGTCCATAGACTTCTGCGACGTCGAAGAACGTCACGCCCCGCTCGTAAGCCGCGCGGATGATCCGGACCGCTTCCTGCCTGTTGGTGGGCGGGCCGTACATGCCGGCAAAGTTCTGGCAACCCATGCCGAGGGCGGAAACTTCCAGTGAACCGAGTTTGCGGCGCTGCACGCCTGCTGGTTTTGCCCCTGTTGCAGCGGCTGCCGTCGCCGCCGATTGGGCTCTGGCGGCGGTCAGCGGCAGCATAGAGACTGCGGCAATGCCGAGGCCTGCGGCAAATAATTTCCGACGGTCCGGCATTGCGGGAGCATCGGCTTCAAGTCCGTGGTCAGTGTGCTGTTTCATGGGTCTGCACCTCCGGTAGGGTTGCAACATGCCTCGGCGCAGCGCTGAGCCGCTACGCCTCCGAGAACTGGCGGGAGATTACGCTGGTCTAAAATTTCCAAAAATGGCAGTCTGGTTGATGCGCCATTAACCAGGAGTTCATAATGGATAAGGATCAGCTCGATGGTCTGCTGGCCTTCGCCCTTGTCGCCGAGAAGCGGAATTTCTCGGCGGCAGCCGAAGCACTGAGGATCTCTCCGCCGGCCATCAGCAAGACGATCCGGCAGTTGGAGGCGCGTCTGGGCGTCACCCTGCTGACAAGAACCACGCGAGCGACGAGCCTGACGGAAGCCGGGGAGAAGTTGCTGGAACAGGCAGGGCCGGCGCTGGAAACGATCCTGGCCGCGATGAGCGACGCGGGAAATGCCGCCGACAAACCCGCAGGTCGTTTACGGTTGAATGTCCCGCAGACGGTTTACCCGAATTTCCTCAAGCCCGCGGTCGCGAGCTTCATCAAGAAATACCCCGATGTGACGGTGGAAATCTTCTTCGAAAACGCTGCCACCAACATCTTCGAGAGGGGCTTCGATGCCGGGATCCGCGTCTCCGACATCCTGGCAAAAGACGTGGTGGCCGTTAAACTCTTCGGTCCCGTTCGCTGGGTTGTTGCCGGCGCACCCTCCTACTTCGCGGAACATGGGCGCCCGGAGCATCCGAAAGAGCTGCTGGGGCATCCGTGCATCTGTGCGGGTGCCGGCAGCCGCGTCTACGACCGGTGGGAATTCGAGAGCGACGGAAAGGAGTTCGAGGTCCAGGTGAAGGGGCCGCTGATCTTGAATGATGTGCTGCAGGCAATCGACGCGGCTGTCGCGGGCCTGGGCGTGGTGTATAGTCCCGAAGAGGCGATCAGCGACAAGCTGAGGAGCGGCAAGCTCGAAGTGATCCTCGGCCGGTTCACCGGGACCAGCTCGGGAGTCTATCTCTACTATCCGCAGCGCTCCCAGGTTCATCCCAAGCTGCGGGCTTTCATTGATCACGTCAAACGTTTCGACCTTTCAAATTCCTAACGCTTGCTTGATGGATTGCGGTTCGCCGTGAATTCAGTGTACCGAGGCAATAAGCCTCGGTACACTGAACGCTCCACGCACTCCTTGCGCAGCCATGGCCGCAGTTACAGCATCTGGCCACCCGAAATATCGAAGCAGGTGCCGTTCGCCCAGCCCATGTCGTCGGAGAGGATTGCGGCGACAGCGCTGCCGATATCGTCCGGCAGACCGACGCGGCCGAGCGCGATACCCTGCGCGACGAAGGTGTTGACAGCCTCGTTATCGCGCACCGCGCCGCCGCCAAAATCGGTGGCGATCGCGCCGGGGGCGATAGCATTCACCCGGATCCTGCGCTCCCCCAGTTCGACGGCCATGAAGCGCGTCAGGACCTCGGTCGCCGCCTTCATTGCCGCATAGACGCTGTAGCCGGGCAGGGTGAATCGGACGAAGCCGGAGGAGACATTGAGGATACGGCCGCCATCCTGGATCAGCGGCAAAAGCTTCTGGGTGAGGAAGATCGGACCGCGCAGATGCGTCGTCACCAGGGCGTCGAACTGTTCTTCGGTCGTCTCCGCGAAATTGGCGAAGATGCCGACGCCGGCATTATTGACGAGATAGTCGAACTGCTGACGGCCAAAGGTGTCGCCCAGCGCCGTGACCACTGCTTCGACAAAGAGCGGAAAGCTCGACGTGTCGGTCACATCAAGCGGTATCATGACGGCCTTGCCGCCCTTTGCTTCGATTTCATTCTTCAACGCATCGGCTTCGGCCGCGCCGGTGCGGTAGGTGCCGATGATGCCGACGCCACGGTCGGCGAGGTGGAGCGCCATCGCGCGGCCGAGACCACGGCTGGCGCCGGTGATGAGAGCGATTCTGTCAGTCATGTTCTGCCTTTGAGAGAGATTGTTCGGCGAACGGCAAATTGCTCACGATGAGCGCTGCCTGCCTCCTGCAAGGTAGCGACAAGCCGTCACCCAAACCCGCCTGATCGGATCAACATCTTGCCCAATTGTCTCAACCGGCTTGCCCGATGCCAAAGGTGCTGACATAGTCCCGGAATGACCGAAGTCTTCGAACAGCATCTCGAGATCGCCTTACGCCACGCCAAGCCTGATACGCTGCTCACGCCGATCCCGCGCGTCGAGCTGCTGGTCGGCGATCGCCCGACCGGTGAGACGCCTTGCCTTTATCGGTCGATGGTCTGCTTCATTCTTCAGGGCTCCAAACGGGTCGCCTTCAACGACAGCGTTCTGAGCTACGACAGCTCGCAATATCTGATAAGCGCCCTCGATCTGCCGCTGATGGGCCAGGTGTTGGACGCCGGCCAGCATCGCCCTTATGTCGCCGTCTCATTGACACTCGATCCCGCCTTGCTGGCAGAACTGGCCGCTGCCATGCCGCCCAAGCGGGAAACCGATGGCGAGCAGCTCGGTCTGTCGATCAATCCGATGACGGTCGAGCTTCGTGATGCGCTGCTCCGGTTGCTTTCGCTGCTGGACAAGCCCGCCGACATTCCAGTTATCGCGCCGATGGTTGAGCGGGAATTGCTTTATCGTCTCCTCCAAGGCCCGCAGGGGCGCCTTCTCCGCCAGATCGCGCAGCCCGAGGGGCCGCTGACCCGCATCCGACGCGCCATTGCATGGATCAGGGACAATCACGACCAGCCATTGCGGATTGATGCCGTGTGCGAGGCGAGCGGCATGAGCCGAGCGAGCCTGCACCGGCACTTTTCGGCGATCACCGGCTTCAGCCCGCTCCAATACCAGAAGCAACTTCGCCTGCAGGAGGCCCGCCGGCTGCTGCTCGGAGGCGATTATAACGCCTCGGCCGTCGCTTTCGCGGTCGGCTATGAGAGTGCATCCCAATTCAGCCGCGAATACCTCCGGCAATTCGGCGCGCCGCCTGCCCGCAATATCCGCCAGATGCGGAAACAAATCGACGCCGCATCGGCCAACTGAGCGCGTTGAAACGGCGCCGCCGTCGAAGCCTTCATAGCTGAGACGCTGGACCGCCTGCAAGCGGATGGCATAACCTGCCGATCGTCAGCAACAGCGGAACGCCGAGCCTGTTCGAGGCGCATCTCGTCGCATCGGCCCCGAACACCGCACCGGCACCCATATCCATAACAACCGCCAGATGGTGGGTATGGGCCATTGCACCGAGGACGACTGCGCCATGTACGTGCTCGCAACCGTCGTCTACCGCCCGACCGCCGACCGCGCCGTCATCGATGCCGACTCGAAGGCCCTGACCTCGGACCTCCAGGGCTTCAGCGATTACGGCCTGATCGTCAACTATCCCTAGGCGCGGATCACCAGCCTCTCGGAAGAACACGGGGTGATCGACCTCTCAAACTGCACCGGCCCCCGGCCGCAGATCGGCGAGAAGCTCTTCATCATTCCCAACCACACCTGCGTCGTCTCCAACCGGTTCGACACGATGTTTTTCACCGCGGTGGGGTCGTGGCCCGCGTCGAGGACGTCGCGGCCCGCGGGCTGGTCTGGTAGGGGGCGGTGGTTGAGAGCGAGATAGCCCTTATCATCGAGAGCCGGAGTTATCGGTGAATTGCTTGCGATCTCGGTGTCAGTAAGAACGAAATAATTCCCGTGGACCGAAGAACACTACTAAATACCGGTTATTCCGGAGTAGATCGGCAGCCATAGCTCCATTATCTCTCTGATAAATCCACTGAGATTACCTCTACAACCTTGTTACCAGACAGCGTAGCGGAGACAGCGACGGCTTTCAATTTAACCTGTTCGATCAGCCCCAGGAAATTGACTGTCTTACCCGCTACCCTCTTTGCAAAGGCTTTCCGCAGAACTGCCCCAGTCTTCGGATGGATGACCTTTACCCGCGGATTGGCTCCATTCGCTAAAAGATAAAAGCCAGTATGGGAACCATTTTCGAACATGTACTGGTCTGCGAGCTGAGTCTGTATCTTGTCGATAAGGGTGTCACCAGTCCAATGAGCCTCGTCGGCCATTTTGATTTCTACAGAGATTAGCCCAAGCTCCGGATTCCGTGAGTGAATCCTCAGATCTGGCCGGTTCTCGACCGCGACTTCCTGCTCACGGATGACCTCGTAATGCTGCGCTCCAATTTCGCGCATTCTGCCCGATAGCCAGTTTCGAATATCGTCTTCTGTGCCTCGGCCGCTCCTGAAGAGAAAGCCCTCGTCGTCATCGAAATGATGCAACTTCTCTAGGAGCGCCGTTAGATGGCGCTTTACCAATGCTCGGAATTCCTCGATCGACGTCGGTGCCTTAGAGAATGAATTCAGGAAGGCGATCGCGACGCTGGCCGGTAGCACGTCACGACGAACGGATGTTCTGACCAGCTTGTCCCTTTGGTACAGGAACGTGTCGCGATGCTGAATCAAACCGGGGTCGACTGCGAGTGCATCGAGCGATGCCAATGCTTGATCAGATCCGAGAGCTGTCAGAGTATTCAAGAAATATGAGCGCTTTGACTTTGCTTTGTCCGCAATGTCGGGTGAATAGACATCTTCGTGTATGGGATCATTGGCCGGAGGCCAGACAACGTAAGTTGCTTTTACCAGAGTGCGCAGCACCTCGGCATCGGTGGCCAGATTGTCACGCTCTGCGTCGCGCTCCTCCGCCCTGGAAAACGTAGGCATTTCCCGCCCTATAAATCTCAAGAAAAGCGCTTTGCTCGAAGGACTCCAGTGATCACCAAACGCCGTCGTCCACGCAATCCAGGCTGAGGCCGGCTCCACGCAGAAGAGTGCGTCGAGCCATATCCACGCGTCCGACATCCTGAAGCTTAACACGGCCGCGGTGAAGTTTTGCCGCAGGAATGGTGTCAAGATCATTGAGCTTATCGTAGAAGCGCGGGCGACGAGGCTCACGGCAATCTCAAGATCGTGCCTATTTCTTGGCAACCCATAGGTACGCAAGAGTTGGAACAGCGGCGCGACAATCAGTTCACGGATATCACTGCTGGAGTAAGCGATCCTGCTGAATCCGTCTGACGCGGACTCCTTGTCGTCGCCACCCCATATGTCTTCTTCAAGAATGCCGGTCGCGACGCCCGTGAAAAGCTGGGGCTTCAGAAGGGCAAGCGGAAACAACCAGTCTGGAAAACCGTTCAAGTTAGCAAAGCCGTACCGAAAAGCTCGTTCGACAAGTTGATCAGGAAGTTGCGCTAGCGCTTCTGGGGTTTCGAGTGCGAGACCTGTTAGCCCGACCAATGCCCCGTAAGTATCGCGGTCGGCATAGGAAATGTCATTGTCCCTCCAGTAGCGCTTGAAGCCCGCAGCGAAAACTTTGGCGACCCACTCTCCGTGGCGAGCACTCATGCCGTCAATAACGCTTCCCCCGAGGTCGTTGGGGCTTTTACGAACGGCCCATATAAGCATACCCTTCTCCAGACCATTCGACAGCCGTCGCCACCGCCGCAGGAGAACGAGCGTGTTGTAGACCCTCCAAAAGCCGCTGGAGATTGTATCGATCTGTGAACGTGCCCACCGGCGTATCGTATATCGGTGACTGTGCCGGAATCGGTTCGAGAACCGCCAGAGCGGAGCTAATCTCCCATACGCTCGTTTGAGATCACGCCCCCCGTACCGGCGAGCATATCGTCTCAAGATCTGTCGTGCCTCGTCGCGCTCGGATTGAGACCAAATTTGATCCGCCAGTTGGCGCGCGCACGTAAATGGCAGCTCCCTTTCCCTGCCAGCTGGGCGATCCGCCATGAGATCGGCAAGCCTGCGAACATCTTCGGCCGTGAATATCTCGTAGCCATCACCGCTTCTTTCCAATTTTAACGGATCTATTGCCTGATGGGCAATCCAGTATTCGTTCTTCTCATTTTGCGAGAAAAGCGCTATCCGCATCGTAATCAGATCATGTTTGAGATCCGGCAGAGCTCTCAACGTGCGCGCGAGTGCCGGGAACCCGGTTTCCCGCAGGGAATAGTCCGGGTTTCTGGCGATCGAAAAGGCAAATTCCAGCGCCTCCAGAAGGAGGACTCGGGGAATTCCGGCGATGTCCTCTACTAGGAGGGTATTGATGCAATGACATATTGCTTGTCCAAGAACTTTAAAGCGGGGGATGCGTACCGGCATCATGTCGCGGTTGGAGTCGCGCCCGCCTTTGGCGAACCGGAGGAAGATCCGCAGCCAATAGTCAATCTCCTGAACGGTTAGGCGCGCAATAAACTCTTCCAGGTAGTGGGATGTTGCAGAGGAGTAATTTCTGGCTTCACGACGGAAGCGATTGGTCAGCACGATCCCATCCAAGATAGGTACGCCCGCCGGTATAGTGTAAGATAAGGCACTGGCGACAAACAGATTCCACGAAGGGGCGCTGCGCGTATCCTCATGCTCGGGTGCATCAGCCAGAAGAGCTGCATCCATCACGGCCTGGGCGAAAGTCGCGTCGTTAAGGTCAGCCAGGGCAAAGCATGCTTCCGCTCTCACCCGAAACGCTTCGCCCTGATCGCAAGCGATCGTCCCTAGCTCGGGAACCAACGTCGACATCCCGCCAAATCGGATCATCTCGATCAGCAACTCCCGAACCTCCGGGGAAGCCGCGATCGCAAGCTGCTCTCGTATGGCTGTGGCCAGGTCCGGCGTGACAAAATCACGAACATCCTGGTTTAAAAACCACTCACCCCGGTAAGTTCGATCTTCATATGCGGCGACATGTGATCGGATAGCCTGCGACTTCTCCTCCACCGTCAACGCGGTCGGATCACCCGTCTCGATCAGAAGGGTAGGGCGAAGCTCCGTCACCCGCCTTCGCGCGATCCGATCGAGCGCGGCAAGCCATCCAAAGACGTGTTCAGTGGATTGAGGAATTTCGATGTGGCCAAATCCGTAGGCCAAAAGAGGCTTCACGACATCGAGTGAACCTGCATCTCGACTGATCGCGTCACGGAAGTGACATGCTGCAAGATAGTCGCGCAACTCATTGTGGGCAAAGCGGACGCGGCCAGAAACAGAAGGCTGAAAGATGCCATAGGAGAGGAGTTGGCGCACTTCGACCACGGACCAGCGTTCTGTGTCCGTAGATAGCGCGGATAGTGCGTTGATCGCGTGCGGTGCCGACGCATCTGTTGTGAAGTCCTGAATATCGGTGAGAAGTGAAACGGCAGCAAGCTTTTCACATGCGCGTCGCCCTAGAAGGGGGTCAAGGTTTGATCGGCGCTCCTGGCCATTTTCTGTGCGCAGACGAAATCCCACGATGTCGTCATAGACTCGCAGTCTTGAACGGAAGATGCTCGTCGGCTCACGGCCAGTGTCGATGGCTTCCTGCCAAAGGTCGATCAGGAGTTGCGCGTCGAGCGGTTGGGAGACCAGATTGGCCGCCTTCGCTCTATCGATTGCCCCGACAAACTCTGCAGCATCGATGTTCCTGCTTGCGGCGATCGCCTTAACATCATCGGCTCGAAGAGGCAGCAAGCGGAAGGTCTTAACCTCGATCGGACGGCCTTCGGCGGCGGGCGGTCTAAGGCCTTTGATGACAGCTTTGATGGCTTGGAGGTCGCTGTCGCCTTGCCATTCGCTGGCTCTTGATGTGATGACGACCTTCAGTTCCTTGCCGGCTTTGCCTACGGAAGCTGAGAGCTTAGTCAATGCGTCAGCAAGTGCATTGGTGTTGCGCGCGTCCGGCAAACGGGCTTCATCCAATGCATCCAGCAAGGCGACTGCGGGGCCTCCTCGACTCTTCCACTTCGCGTACGCCGAGGCGGCCGCTTCGTCAGAATGCGAAAAGGACTGTTCCGCCGGCAGTCGAAGAAGTGCCTCGATTCGAAGCACGAAAGCAGGAGTTCCCGACGCGCGAAGCTGCTTTGCAAGCTCCAGAAGCTCCCGCGTTTTTCCGGCGCCTGCAGAGCCAAGTACGATAGCACAATCCAGCTCTGTAAGCTCGGCCCAGGAACATCCTTCATCCCGCGACTTTAGGTTTGCCATAGTCATGGCGCTGCTAAGTTCGCTCGGATGCACAGTGCTGATCTCCGCAAGGCGTCGATCAAGTTTGACGTATTTGTAATCAACCAAGGCATGCCCCTCAACCGCCGCCCTTTTTGAGCCTAGAATAGCGGTCGCCGGTTGAAAATGGCGACGTTTACACGCATCCGACTTTTGCACTATTCATTCAGCACTACGTCCTATGTCATGATCGGCAGTTTTCCCGGCACGGCAATTCGCCTAAAGTCGCAGCACACGCAGCGTCGGCCTGAGGTCTCCACGACCTGCTGCGACTAGGCACGGCCAATGAAAAAAGATGGGGACACCATCTGCCGCTGTATAATTTGCATGGTTGGCACAAAAGCGTGACAAGGCTTCTACGACTAAAACGAGGCGTGCAGCCTTACTACAGAGAATCCGCGCTCAGCAGGAGACTGTTCAACGAACTTGTATAGTGAAAACAGCCCGGACTTCGGCGGGCGGGCAACCGCAATTGCTTAGCACATCATTTCGCCCCTAGCATAACGAACCGCCTGTACAAAAACAGCCGCTTCAAGCCGCCGTCGGGTTGATCGCATTCATATCGATCTCCGTCAGTTCCACGCGCCGCTCGAAGGCAATGCCCGCCTCATCGAAGAGATGGCAATCGGCTGCATTGATGCCGGTTGCTACAGGTGCATCGGGGCGGATGCCGACGCTGCCGGGGAGCATGGCGCAGAAATTCTCGGCCTCGCCGTTGAGTGAGGCATAGGCGACCGTATTGGCGCCGAGGCGTTCGATGACGGTCGGGGTGACGGTAAAGACGATGTCGCCGCCGTTGAGCTGGATATGCTCCGGGCGAACGCCGAGCGTCATGGTCTTGCCGGCCATGCCGTCGCGCGGGGTCACCGGCAGAACGGCGGCCTGGCCGAGATAATCGACTTCGACGCCGGCGGCGCTGACGCTCTTGCAGGTAACCGGCAGGAAATTCATCTTCGGATTGCCGATGAAGCCGGCGACGAACTGGTTGGCGGGCTTGTGATAAAGCTCCAGCGGCGCGCCGGTCTGGGAGATATTGCCGGCGTCGAGCACGACGATGCGGTCGGCCATGGTCATGGCTTCGACCTGGTCGTGCGTCACATAGATCATCGTCGCCTTCAGCTGCCGGTGCAGCTTGGCAAGCTCGATGCGCATGTCGGCGCGCAGCGCCACGTCGAGAACGTCGCGGCCTGCGGCCTCATCAGCTAGGAGCCGGCCTGGTTGAGCGAAACCACCTGATCGCGGCGGAGCCGCCGCGGAGGCGGTCATAGCGATTCTACCCTCGCAGCCGCAGCCGACCTCAGTTCTGCAAGGCCCAGTCCGCGGTCTGCCAGCGCATCTGCCCGCGGTCGGCGACGACACGGCCGAGCCCTGGGAAGGGCATGTGCGTGGCGGCGATGAGGGTGCCCTCGGAAGCGGCGCGAGGAAAGAACCGGTCGCGCATCGCCTTTGCCGCGGCAGGATCCTGCTCGAACAGGAAGAACACATCGGTCGCCCCAGGATGAACGACGGGAAAGATCATGTCCGAAACCATGATGAGGCTCTGTCCGCCATCCTCGACCCGCACGCCGATATGGCCGGGTGTGTGGCCGGTCAGGTCGACGATCGAGACGCCCGGCACGATTTCTCGCTCTCCGTCGATCGCCTGAAGTCTGGGGTAGAGGCGCACGACCTCGTCGGCCATCTTGAAACTGGTCTGCAGATAATCGGGCGCGCCGTTGCGCTTGGCCGGATCGATCCAATGGGCGACGTCGCGCCGATCTATATAGAGTTCCGCATTGGGATAGTTGTTCTTGCCTCCGAGAATCAGCCCGCCCATGTGGTCCTGATGCATATGCGTCACGATCACCGCGTCAATTTGGTCTCGCTGCAAGCCGAGCGCGGCGAGCGCCTGCGGCAAACGGCCGGTTTGCCCGATCGAGCCTGCCGCACCGGCGTCGATGAGGATGCGGCGTTCGCCATCCTCGACGAGATACTGGTTGAAGAGGAACCGCACCCCGCTGGCGCGAGCGGTGAACTGCGCGACTGCCGCCTGTTCAACCTCCGCCGCGGTGCGCCCGGGAAAATAATTGTAGGGCATATCCGCATAGCCATCCGTCAACGCCGTTACCGTGAAACGACCGATGCGGATCTGCGCGAGCGGCGTAACACTGACCGGCGCTTTACCGGTATCCTGTGTCGCGGCAAGCGCAGACGAGCCTTCAATCATTCCTCCGCCGAGGAGGCTTCCCCCGAGGAGGCCGAGAGGGAGAGCGCTTGCAAAGGCACGACGCGAAAGTTTGGGCATGACGTCCTTCCTGATCATTTGGAATATGGGGAACCGGGCAGCGCCCTTGAACGAAGGTGAAGCTATGACATCCACAAACAGTAGGGTATCCTGCCATTTTGGGAACTTTCCTCCCAGATTGCGGAAGGAATTGGATGGACCGTTTTGACGCGATGACGGTGCTGCTGGCGGTGGTCGACGCCGGCAGCCTTTCTGCCGGGGCGCGGCGACTGCATGCACCGCTTGCCACCGTCAGCCGTAAGGTCGCCGATCTTGAAAGGCATCTCGGCGTGCCCTTGGTGCTGCGCACTCGCCGGGGCCTCTCGCTGACCGAGGAGGGGCGCGCCTTCGTCGCCGCCTCGCGGCGTATCCTTGATGAGCTGGATGCGGCGGAGCGGCAGGCGAGCGGCGACCATGGCGCGCTGCGTGGTGGGCTCCATGTGACCGCACCTGTTGCTTTCGGCGAACGTCATCTGCTGCCAATCGCGCTGGAATTCTTGAAGGAGCAACCCATAATCAATCTGCGCCTGACGCTGGTTGATCGGCAGATCAATCTGGCGGACGAGCAGGTTGATGTGGCTCTTAGAATTGGCCACCTGACGGACAGTGCACTGATCGCAACGCGCGTCGGCAGTGTCCGCCGGGTGATCTGCGCCAGCCCCGACTATCTCGCGCGCCGAGGCGTCCCGCGGCAGCCGGAAGAGCTTGTCGGACATGACGGTATCAGCTTCCAGGGCTTTGCGACCGCGCCGGAATGGCGCTATCGCCGGGACGGTCCAGCCTTCAGCATCGAGCCGCGCCCCAAACTCGCTGTCAACACGACGGAGGCGGCCGTTCAGGCTGCACTCGCAGGAATCGGCATTATCCGCGTCCTATCTTACCAGATTTCCGATCAGCTGCGCTCCGGCGCTCTGCAGGAATTACTGACGGAGTTCGCGCCGGAACCGCTGCCGGTGAACGTGATGCATGGGCCAGCCGATCCCCTGTCGCAGAAGGTGCGCTGCTTCCTCGACTGGATCGTGCCGCGCCTGCGCGCGCAGATGGCGTACTAGAGCACCCGTCGCGTCGACGTCGTAGAGAACTGATCGAGCGGCGCAATGCAGCCATACGACCGAAGTCCGCAGCCGGCGGCGTCCTGGCCGTGGAAGCGCCACGCGAGTCAATTCGGCCAGGCCGATCCGCCGGCGCCGAACGAGCCGTTCGGACCGCCGCCGGGTTGATCACGTCCATATCGGTCAGTTGCACGCGTCGCTGGCGATGCCCTGCAGCAGCAAATGGATTATTAAATCGAGCGGCTGTCATATGCCCAATGCATCAGAGCCTGGCGCTGACGCGGCCGGCACCAGCAATCTCCAGGCTCGCAGGCTCGGCGAAGCTGAGCGACATGACGGCGAATGGCTTTCCAACGGGCGATCTGTCGCTCGTCCTCGCCGGGCATGCGGCGACCTTGGTAATAGCGGCAGTACCACTGGAACCAGCCACGCGGATCGTCGGGGTGTATCCATCCCTTGGCCCGCCAGACGCTGAGCGGTTGGCTGGCGTCGACACCGAAGCAATTCAGCGACGGATCTTTTCGCAGCGACGACAGACGGGCCTCTGCAAACCAACTTTCCGGGAATTCGTCGCGACAATCCGTTATGTACTTGCCGCCGAACACGCCAAGCGCAAGCATCTCGGCGGGTGTCAGCTCCGGCCGGAAATCGGGATGAAACTTGCTGCCGATTGGCGCAGCGAGAGCGTATCGGTAGCCTTGCTGCATCCGATCATTCACGACGATCCACCGCACCTTCATCGGGCGCCCTCCGATAGTGGTTTCGAGCGGTTGCGCCGCCAGATCGAGAGGTTCAGTGCCGCTGCAAAACTCACCCACATAAGGTAAGGAACAAGCAACAAGGCAGCCGCCGCATTCGCCGGGTAAAACAGGATGATTGTCGCCAGAATCGCACCCCAAAGCAGCATGATCTCCGCCGCGGCTAGCCCGGGTCGGTGAAGTCCAAAAAAGAGCGGCGACCACGCAGCATTGAGCAGAAGTTGGACTGCATAGACGCCGAGCGGGAGTGCTGCGCCAGTAACGCCTGCCTCTCGCCATAGGAGCCAGCCCGACAATCCGATCGATGCATAAAGAGCCGTCCAGACCGGGGCGAACAGCCAATCCGGCGGGCGCCAATCCGGCTTGTCGAGCTGCTTGTACCAGTCGCCTGGCCGGAACATCACACCGGTAGCCGCCGCGGCAAAGCTCGCGACCTGGAAGGCGACCAGCACAAGGAGGGAATGCATGTCCATCCGCCAAAAAATGGAGGGAACCGCCCACGCTGTAAGCGGGTCCCTCCGAACATCCTATCGGTTCTGGCGAGCGGCAAACTCGCCGGAGCCCATTGCAGAAGACAGGGGTATGACCTGCCAGGCCGCCGATAGCCCCACCAGGATGTAAACAATCCGGGCGAGAGCCGAGCCAGCCCCGAAGATGGCGGCCACAAGGTCAAAGCCAAATAGCCCGACCAGACCCCAGTTCAGCCCGCCTACGACTAGGAGGGTGAGCGTGACAATGTTGATGATCTTCATGGTTGTTCTCCAGATCGAGGACGCGGTCAGCCTTCCGGCGGCATGATCACCTTGTCGATGACATGGATGACGCCGTTCGAGGCAGCAATGTCGGCAGAGGTGACGGCGGCGTCATTGACCTTGACTGTGGAGCCATCGACGTCGATGTCGATCATTTTGCCATTGACCGACTTCGCTTCATCGATACCGGCCACGTCCTTAGCCATGACCTTCCCCGCGACCACATGGTAAGTGAGTATCTCGGTGAGCTTTTGCTTGTTCTCCGGCTTCAACAGGCTTTCGACGGTACCGGCCGGCAACTTGGCGAAGGCTTCATCGGTCGGAGCAAAGACCGTGAACGGACCTGCTCCTTTGAGAGTGGTGACCAGGCCTGCCGCTTCGAGCGCGGTCGCCAACGTCTTGAATTTACCTGCCTCCACGGCAGTATTGACAACATCCTTCTCCGCGGCGACTGCGCTGAAGCTGCTGCCGAACACCATCGCTGCAGCGAACAAAAGGCTCTTCATTTTCATGTCATTCTCCTCTCGATGACGGGTGCCCATTGCACCTCACCATTTTCATTTGGAGAACATCGGTTTTATTGCCACTCAAATTTTCGTGAGGACAAATACAATTATCTTGTGGTGAAAATTGTCGCCGTGTTAGTTTCCCGAAACGAAAAGGAGTTTACGACGTGCTTTCCGACACGCTCTCCAACGAGCTTCAGCGCTACGCGATCGGCCCTCGTATCAAGGCACTGCGCCTGAGAAAGAAGCTGGGGCTGGTGCAACTGGCGGGGCATACAGGGCTCTCGCCTGCGATGCTTTCGAAGATCGAGCGCGGGCAGATGTTTCCTACGTTGCCGACGCTGCTTCGCATCGCCATGGTTTTTGGGGTCGGCCTCGATCACTTCTTCAAAGCCGACAAGGAGGAGCCGCTCATCGCGGTCGTTCGAAAGGAGCAGCGTCTCAAACTTCCAAGCCCGCCGGGCGAAAAGCGCCCTGCCTTTTTCTTCGAAAGCCTGGACTATCCCGCTGCTGACCGCCGCATGGAGGCGTTCTACGCCGAGTTCCCGATCGATTCGCCACCCTCGGAGCCGCATCAACATGGCAGTGCTGAGTTCATCTACGTGCTCAGCGGTCGGCTTGTCGTCAATGTGGACGGCAAGGAGACGGCGCTGGATGCCGGCGACGCCATCTATTTTGACTCAAGCGTTCCGCACAGTTACCGCCGGGAAGGGGAGGTAATTTCCAGCGCTCTTGTTGTGATTTCTCCTTAGGCGGCCGTTGGCTGCGTACTCCCGGAAATCCCATTCATGGGCCGCATTGGGTGGAGGATGTCTGGATCGAGGTCGGGCTAATCAACGGCCGAGATGAGAGAGCATTGCAGCCATCCTCGCGAATGTCCGCGCCAGACAGCAGCGATGATCGACGGGATGTCTCGAACAGAGCCAGCTCATGCCGCCGTCGGATTGATCACGTTCATATCGATTTCCGTCAGCTCCACACGGCGCTCAAACGCAATGCCCGTCTCGTCGAAAAGATGGCAGTCGGCGGCATTGATGCCGGTGGCAACCGGCGTGTCGGGGCGGATGCCGACGCTGCCGGGCAGCATGGCGCAGAAGTTCTCGGCCTCGCCGTTGAGCGAGGCGTAAGCCACCGTATTGGCGCCGAGGCGCTCGATCACGGTCGGGGTGACGGTGAAGACGATATCGCCGCCGTTGAGCTGGATGTGCTCCGGGCGGATGCCGAGCGTCAGGGTCTTGCCGGCCATGCCGTCGCGCGGGGTCACCGGCAGGACGGCGGTCTGGCCGAGATAATCGACTTCGACGCCGGCGGCGCTGACGCTCTTGCAGGTGACGGGCAGGAAATTCATTTTCGGGTTGCCGATGAAGCCGGCGACGAACTGGTTGGCGGGCTTGTGGTAAAGCTCCAGCGGCGCGCCGGTCTGCGAGATATTGCCGGCGTCGAGCACGACGATGCGGTCGGCCATCGTCATGGCTTCGACCTGGTCGTGCGTCACATAGATCATCGTCGCCTTCAACTGCCGGTGCAGCTTGGCCAGCTCGATGCGCATGTCGGCGCGCAGCGCCGCGTCGAGATTGGAGAGCGGCTCGTCGAACAGGAAGATCTTCGGTTCGCGCACGATGGCGCGGCCGATCGCGACGCGCTGGCGCTGGCCGCCGGAGAGCATGCCGGGCTTCTGCTGCAGCCGCTGGTCGAGATGCAGGATGCGGGCGGCGTTTTCCACCTTGGCCTTGAGCTTTGCCTCTTCCATCTTCTCGACGCGCAGCGGGAAGGCGATGTTCTCGAATACCGTCATGTGCGGATAGAGCGCGTAGGACTGGAACACCATGGCGATGCCGCGCTTGACCGGCGGCAGGTCGTTGACCCTGACGCCATTGATGACGATGTCGCCCGCGGTCGTTGCATCGAGGCCGGCGATCATCCGCAGCAGGGTGGATTTTCCGCAGCCGGACGGGCCGACGAAGACGACGAACTCGCCGTTCTTCACCTCGAGCTGCACGCCCTTCAGAACTTCGTAGTCGCCGTAGAATTTCTGAACATTGTTGAGAAGGAGCTGTCCCAAAAATCTGTCTCCGCCGGCGGCCTTCGTCGCACATTCGATAGAGGGGAGGGGCCGCGGCTTGTGCCGCGACCCCGGGGAGATTCAGGAGTGCTTACTTGAAGGCTTCGATTTCGCCGGCAGCCTTCTTCAGCGCTGCCTCCGGTTCGGCCTTGCCTGTCACCACCGACTGGATCATCTCGATCATCGAGTTCTGGAAGCCCTTATAGTCGGTGAAAAGCGGCTCGGGACCACCATAGCTGATGCCCTCGATGAGCGGCTTCCAGTAGGGATCCTTGGCGACGAATTCGTCGACCTTTGCCGAGGGGCGTAGCGGCGTGAGGCCGGCGCCGCCCTGCAATTCGTACTCCGACTGCACATCCGGCGAGGTGATGAACTTGGCGAACTCGGTCGCCTTGTCCTCGACGCCCGAACCCTTGAAGATCGCCAGGCTGTCGGTGATCAGAAGCGTGCCCGGGCCCTTGGCGTTGGGGCCGAGCGGCAGGGTGGTGATACCCCAGCTGATCTGCGTCTTCTTCAGGCGGTCTGCCGCGCCGGAGCCTGCCTGGATCATCGCGACCTTGCCGTCGAGGAAGATGGCGCGGACTTCGTTCTGCTCATAGGCCGTCGGGCCTTCTTCGGAGTAGGGGACGATGTCCTTATAGGCCTTCAGCGCGGCGAGAACCTCGGGGCTGTCGAGGGTGACCTTGCCGTCGGCATCGATCACGCTGCCATTGTTGGTGTAAACCCAATGCATGAACTGGTGCATCGTGTTGTCGAAGGTCTTGGCGACGAGGCCGAAGCCGGGAATGCCGGTTTTTTCCTTGATGGTCTTTGCCATCTCGATCTCTTCGGCCCAGGTCTTCGGCGGCTTCTCGGGGTCGAGGCCGGCCTGCTTGAAGAGGTCCTTGTTCCAGTAGAGCGCCTTGGTGGAGAAGGCGATCGGAACACCCCACTGGTTGCCCTCGAAGGTCACCGTGTCGACGATATGGGGGTAATAGGCCTTCTTCTCGTCTTCGGTCATCGGCACTGGAACGATGAGATCGTTCTGGGCGAACTCCTTCAGCGTGCGCGAGCCGACATAGGCCATGGCAACCGGGGTGCCGGCGGCGGCAAGCGTCGTTGCCTTGTCCTGGCACTGCGCCCAGCCGACGACTTCGGGCGCGATCTTCCAGCCGGCGTTCTTTTCTTCCCATTGCTTGATGTATTTGGTGTGGACCGGGTCGATCGTATCGCCGCAATAGATCCAGCTGATTTCCTTGTCGGCTGCCTGGGCAGTGACCGCGGTCAGTGCCGTCGAACCGAGCAAGGCGAGGGCCATAAGGCCTGTCTTGATTGTTATACTCACGTCGTGACTCCCGTTCTTGGTTAGCTGTTCACTCGTTTTTGCTCTTATTGTTTCACCGCACCGGCGGTCAGCCCGCCGACGAGGTAACGCTGAAGGAAGAAGATGACGACCATCGCCGGCGCGATGCCGACGAAGGAAGCCGCCATCAGTTCGTTCCAGATGACCTCCTGCTTGCCGAAGTAAGCAAAGAGCCCCACCGGCAAGGGCATGTATTCGGTCTTCGAGTTGAAGGTCAGCGCGAAGATGAATTGCTGGGCGTAAGCGCCGATGAAGGTGGTGATGGCGACGACGATAATCCCCGGCATCGCAATGGGCAGGATGACGCGGCGAAGCGTGTAGAAGTGGCTGGCGCCATCCATATAGGCCGCTTCGTTGAGTTCCTGCGGGATACGGATCATGTAGGTGCGCAGCAGCCAGATCGCCGACGGGATGAGGAAGGCGACACCCGGCACGATCATGGCGAGATAGGTGTTGAGCACGCCCATGCTGCGCATCAGCCGGAAGAGCGGGATCAGAAGCACGGCGCCGGAGAACATGTTCACCGTCAGAAAGGCGCCGAGCAGGATGCCCATGCCCTTGAATTCGAACCTGGCGAAGGCATAGGCCGCCGGAATGACCAGGCAGAGCACGATCAGCGTGACGATGATCGAGATGAAGAAGGAGTTGAAAATATAGCGCGCGAAACCCGGCACGCTGATCCACATCGTCCGGTAAGCTTCGAAGGAGCCGTTCTCCGGCCAGAAGCGGTAGGGCGAGGAGAAGAGCTGGCTAAGCGGCTTCAGCGACACCATGAAGCCTTCGAAGAAAGGCGCCAGCACGAAAAACAGGAACAGCGCGATGCCGCAATAGATCAGGATGATCTCCCACCAGCGGTAACGGTCGATCATGGCAGCACTGCTCATGCGCGCTTCTCCGGGTTGAGGTGGCGGGTGACGCGGAAATAGGCGAAGCAGAAGAGCGACAGGAAGATGCAGATCAGCACCGCGCGCGCCGCACCCTCACCGTACTTCTTCGAGCCGATCGCGGTGTGGTAGGTATCGATGATCATCGTCGTCGTTTCGCCGCTCGGGCCGCCCTGCGTCAGGATCCAGATAATGTCGAAGGAGTTGAAGGTGGCGATCAGCGACAGCATCGACATGGTGATGATGGCGGGAACCATCAGCGGCAGGGTGATACGGCGGAAGCGGTACCAGCGGCCGGCGCCGTCGGTCCAGGCGGCCTCGTAGAGATCCTTCGGAATGGATTGGATCGCCGCCAGGAAGTAGATCGTCACCAACGGCACGCCGATCCACACGTCGGTGACGATCGTCGCCCAGAAGGCGGTGCTGCCATAGGCAAGGAAGGCGACCGGGCCGTCGACGAGGCCGAAACGCTGCAACAGGCCTGAGATCATCCCGAACTGGCCATTATACATCCAGCCCCACATGAAGATGCCGATGGCCATCGGCACGATCCATGGCGGCATGGTCAAAAGCCGGAACAAAGAGCGGCCGGGTACGGCGGCATTCAGCATGCAGGCACCGAAGGTGCCGATCACCATTTTCAGGGCGACCGAGAAGAAGGTCCAGATGAAGGTGCGGAGGATGACCTCGGCAAATGTGGCGTTGAAGATCTTCTCGTAATTGACCCAGCCGACCCAATTGGTGGTCTTTCGCAGCGACGCGTCGGTGAAGGAGAGAATGAACGTATCGACGAGGGGATAGGCGACGATGGCGAGAACATAGAGAACGGCCGGAAGAAGGAGGATCCAGGCGAAGATGAAGGCGCTTCTTTGGACACTCATCTTGCCGCCTTCCTCAAGCCGCTCTTGCGTGAAGGGCCTCGTCGAATCGGTCCCAGATGGGACGCAGGTCGACGACCGTTTTCTTCATCCTCGCTTCGTCCATCGCCAGCGCCAGGATGCCGGCTTCGAGCGCGTTCAGCGTGGACACCGGCAGTTCGAGCCCGGTGCGCACGCTTTCGAGCAGATCGCTCGCCATCTGCTCGTCGGCGCCGTAATGCTGCGAGAGCTCGGTGGCGGCATATTTGTTTTCGACGATCTTGTTGCCGGTCAGCTGCTCGTGCACGTCGAGATAGCCGCGGACGAAATCGCCTTCGGCCATGCCGCGCGAGCCCATAATGGCGAAGCGGCGGAACTGGTCGGGCACGTTGAGATTGGTGTGGAAGTTCATGCCGACGCCATTTTCATATTCGACGATCGCCACCTGGTAATCGATGATGTCGGCGTCGCTGTCGAACACCTTGTCGGAGCCCATCCAGCCGCTCGGCTTGCGATGGAAAAGCTCGAGGTCGTTGATGCCCTCGCGGGCCGGGTCGTTGGCTGGAATGAAGCTCTTGCGGCCGCCGAAACTGGCGACCCGCTCCGGCCTTGCGCCGACGACACCATTATAAAGGTCGAGGTCGTGGCAGCATTTTTCCAGCATGAAACTGCCGGAATAGCGCTCGTAGCGGCGCCAGTCGCGCATGAAGAAGGCGCCGTGATAGGGCTCGATATGTTCGGAAGCCTCGATCGAGACGATCTGGCCGAGCTTGCCCTCGGCCTGGATGGTGCGCAGGTCCTTGTAAAGCGGGGAGTAACGCAGAACCAGGCCGACCATCAGCCGCTCATGGCCGAACTTCGCCATCAGGTGGGCAAGCTCGATGCTTTCGGCGATCGTCGTGACGATCGGCTTTTCGCAGAAGACCTTGAGACCGGCCTGCAGCCCCAGCCTGATATGATCGAGATGCATATGGTTGGGAGAGCCGATCATCAGCAGATCGAGCTTTTCGGAGGAGATGAGCTCTTCCGGCGAAGCATAGGCCTTGCCGGCCGAAATGCCCTTTTCCGTCAAACCGGGAAGGCCGGCGGGATCCGGATCAACATAGCCGACCATGTCGAAGCTGCTATCGATCGCTTTGAAGACATAGCCGAGATAGCCGAGCCGGAATCCGAGCCCGATGATTCCCACTTTCATGCCGATCAGGTTCCCGATTAAGTAATTTATTTTCTTTAAGTTGGGACAAAAATCCGGAGGCGTCAATAGAAAACGGGCATCGCGCCGCGAGCATGAAATTGATTTTCATAATCGGCAGCCGGCTTTCGATCAGCGCGGTCAACGGCAGGGATGCGGAGGCGCCGAATGGAACAGGTGCATCGTAGGAGCCCAGGCGCAGAAGAAAGGGCATGATTGCAACTGACGGCAATTGTGCCGGCAAGCTCACGCGAAACTCGCGAAATGTTGAAACGAGCCGAGAGCTTACCTGTGTAGGATGCTGTGAGAACCCGCGGCCAGGAGGAGCCATCATGACCCGCATGACAGCCAAGGATTTCCCACAGGAACTGCTCGAACTCTACGATTATTACGCGCACGGGAAGATCACCAAGCGCGAGTTTCTCGACCGGGCCGGCAAATTCGCCGTCGGGGGCGTGACCGCGGCCGCCATTCTGGCGTCGCTGAGCCCGAATTATGCGCTGGCGACCCAGGTCGAGGCAACCGATCCGGATATATCAGCCGAATACATCACCTATCCCTCGCCGAAAGGAAACGGCGATGTCCGCGGCTATCTCGTCCGCCCCAAAAACGCCACCGGCAAAGTCGCCGCCGTGGTGGTCGTGCACGAGAACCGGGGCCTGAACCCCTATATCGAGGATGTGGCGCGGCGGGTGGCGAAGGCCGGCTTCATTGCGCTGGCGCCCGACGGCCTCACCTCGGTCGGCGGCTACCCCGGCAATGACGAAAAGGGGCGCGAGCTTCAGCAGAAGGTTGATCCGGAAAAGCTGATGAACGACTTCTTCGCGGCGGTCGAGTTTCTGATGAAGAATGATCTCACCACCGGCAAGGTCGGCATCGTCGGCTTCTGCTACGGCGGCGGCGTCGCCAACGCCGCAGCGGTCGCCTATCCCGAGCTTGCCGCCGCCGTGCCGTTCTACGGCAGGCAGCCGCGCGCCGAGGACGTGCCGAAGATCAAGGCGCCGCTGCTTCTTCACTATGCCGGGCTGGACAAGGGCATCAACGAAGGCTGGCCGGCCTATGAAGCGGCGCTGAAATCAGCCGGAAAAACCTACGAGGCCCATATCTACCCCGACGTCAATCACGGCTTCCACAATGATAGCACGCCGCGCTACGACGAAGCGGCCGCCAAGCTCGCCTGGCAGCGGACAGTCGACTGGTTTACCAAATACCTTGCTTGAGCATGCAGCGACCTGACGCGGCGGGGAGAAGACATCCCCCGCCGGGCTGCACCAGCCCGGCAAATGTCGTGTCCGGCTATTGCGGACGCTCGACCTTGCGCCGTCCCCGGCTGACCACCATTCCGCCGATGATGAGAAGAATTCCGCCGGCATTCGCCCAGAAGGACCCAGGCACGGCGCTGATATAATCGAACGCCACCCCCGTTACCATCTGCCCGCCGATGATCAGCAGAGCCGAATTGACCGCACCGATCCGCGCAATCGCCCAGCTGCCGGCCGCCACGAAGACAACGCCGAGCGGACCGCCGAGATAGGCATACCAGGGCGCCTCGGCAGCACCGGCAGGAAGCAGGCCACCGACGAAGAGCCCAAGCCCGGTGAGGACGGCAAAGCCGACGGCGTGATTCCAGAAGGAAGCGATCAGCGGCGTCGTCGAGATGCTCAATCGTCCATTGAGCTGACGGCTGAGGCCGACGAGCACGCCGCCGAGGCAAGCAAGCAGAATGAAGAGCGTCACGCCGCACCTCGCCCGAACAAGATGATCAGTGCCGCCCCCGCAACGGCGAGGCCGAGCGCAGCAATGTCGCGTCTGTCGGGATGGCGCTTGGGCAGGCCGAACAGTCCCCAGCTGTCGGCCGCGACGCTGAACACGACCTGGCCTGCGAGCCCGAGCGCCAGGGTGCCGGACAGCCCGAGAGGCGAGTTGACCGTCATCGAAGTCAGCATGACGGTTGCCGCGCCGGAAATGCCGCCAAAATAGGCCCATATAGGCGCGCGCAGGCTCTGTTGCGGCTTTGGCCTACGCCGCCGGTGGACCAGCAGGAGAAGAATGACGGCGGCGACGATGCCGGTGCCGTGCGCGGTCCAGGAGGAAAACAGCGGATTGCCATAGCGTGCCAGCTCACCATTGAGGTGCACCATGAAGGTGAGGAGCCCGCCCGTGGCGAAAGCGCCGGCAAAATAGATCGGATGCGGAGTTCGGGCGGCGTCGATGGTCATGGGAGATCCCGTCAGCGAATCGATTACGGCGGATGTTTTCAGATTGCCACTAAGGCCATTCATCGGCATCGTCAGCAAGACGATTGCCACCACCTGCCTGTTGGCCCCCGCGGCGCACCTGTTCGATTGATGGCAGCAGGCGTTCTCACGCATCTTCCCAGCTGAGAGTAGGTGTCGTCACAGCCTTGCAGGCATGGAGGACGCGATGCTGCTTAAGGGCGAACGGACATTCGTGGTGCGGGATGCGGGAGGCTTCGTCGCGCATGTCAACATGCCGGGATGGATGCAGCCGAAACCGAGCGATCACGGCCACGGCCCTCTCGCCATGGTCGTCGAATCCATCCTTGCCCCCGGCCGCCTGATCGCCATGCATGAGCATCGCGACGACGAGATCGTCTCCTGGGTGCCCGAAGGCGTCATGCGCCACGACGACAAGGCCACCGGCCGGCTGGTCGTCGACCGCGATCATCTGATGGTGATGAATGCCGGAACCGGCTTCTGGCATTCCGAGGAGACGCTGGTCTCCGACCCGCCGCTGCGCATGCTGCAGATCCTCATCCGTCCGCGAGCGGCCGGCCTCGCGCCGAAAATTCAACACGGCCCGATCTCCGCGGCCACGGCGAATGTCTGGCGACATCTGGTGAGCCCGGAAGGGGAGGGCGCGCCGTTTTATGTCCGCAGCGCCGTCGACATCTTCGACATCCGGCTGGACGCGGGCGCACGGGCGGAATTCCCGCGCAAGCAAGGCAGGGATCTCTACTTCTACGTCTTCAGCGGCGCCGTCGTCGCCGACGGGCAGCTTTTTGCCGAAGGCGAGCAGGGCCTGCATCAATCCTATGACAGGCTCGAAGCAGAGGCGAAGAGCGCAAGCATCCTGGTCGCCTTTCTGCTCGACCCGAACGCGCCGACCGCCAGGCAGGGGACCGTCGGCGACCACAGGAAGATACCGCCTGCGATCATCATTCGCGCCTTTCTGAAATGGAGGAGATTTCGCCAGATATGGCGGCGTTCTTGATAGCGGCGCCCTTCTTCAAAATACGCGAGCAAGCCGCAAAATTTGTTCATTACCGCAAGTCGCTTCCGCTTTCGCCAATTGTGCGGTAGCCTGTAGGTTCGTTCACATCGGGCGAAGTTTTTCGCTGCGACCCAGAGACGCCGAGGGCGGACGACGTTGCGACCGTCCAGAGTTTTCGCAACAGTTCCGTCAGCCGTGATACGGCTAAAATGCGATGTGAGCGGAACAAGCATGCCTGCAATTGGGTTTCGAACCTTAGCGTTCAAAAGGAGGAGCATTATGCCCACGGTTGCTGCGACACCCATCACGCCGCCCGACCAGCACGTCGTCACCGCACGCGAGGCCATTGAACCGCTGTATGAGAAGCTCGAACTTCAAACGGAATCGCTGGTTCTCTCCGCAGCACTGGAGGCCGGATGGTCTCCTGATGAGGCAACGAAGGCACTGGCTGCGCTCAGGCTGCAGGACGCGCTTTCCACTCTGGACGAACAGTCTGACCAGTAAGTTCGTTATGGAGTGGCGGCTCCGGTCATGGCGGCAGATCTACCTGTTTCTGCTTCTGAGGTCCCCCAATATCAGGCGGGACGGAAGTATCTTTTTGCGGCCTGAGCGCGCCACCCGCTTTTGAGCGATCTCTCGCGGAAAGCTCAGGAATTGTGAAGCAACGCCCCCGATTATGCGGAAACCTCAGGTTTCCGATGTCTCAACCAGCAGATTCGAGCCGAGCGCCTGCAGGAAACTCCCAGCATCAAAAATGGCAGCCGGTGGCTTTGCACCGGTGTCGCGGATGTCGCCCGACAGGATGCGCTGGACCGCTTCGCAGATGATCGGCGCCGTGACCGCATAGATGTCCTGTCCCTGGGCGAGAAGCCGGCGACGCAGGTCGCCTTGCGTGATGATCACTTCGACGGCGAAGCGCTGCGCCGAACGCCCGGTTTCATCGATGGCCTGGGGCGGGGGCGTTGACGGATCGCGAACATCCCGCAGGGCTGTCGTGCTGAGAAAGGTGTGCAGCTCCCTGATGCGGACGTGGCGGGCGATGAGCGGTACTTCCGAAAATGGCAGCTCGACGAATGTTTGCCGGCCGAATGGCGCCGGCAAAACGGCCGCCTTCTCCGCCGGTGGCTGTTGGACGGGCCGAAGCTCTCCGCCGCTGACGGCGAGGCGCTGTGTCCTGTTCTTCTCGCCGGTTACGCGCGTGCCTTTCGTGGGCAGCCAGCTGTCGAGCGCGACCCGGATTTCGACAGTGTCTGCATCCTGCCATTCGTCCATCAGGGCTGCCACCAGCAGATCGGCAAGACCGCCGTAAAATCCCATGGCCGGGATGACGGCTACGCCTGCTTTTCCGGCCGCAGCCCCATGCCGGTCGAACGTGGCCTGAACACTCGGCTGTTCAGCAGTTATATCGAGATAGTGGATGCCGGCGCGCAACGCGGCACGCACGACCGCGTCAGCCGTCTCGATGAACGGGCCGGCGCAGTTGATCGCCGCCGCCGCTTCGGCGAGTGCCCTGTCGAGCGCCGCGTCATCCTCTATGGCTGCTTCGCGGCATTCGACGCCACGTTCCGGAAAACCCGCTTCCGCCAATCGCCCGGCAGTCCGACCGATCGCAATCGGTTTCAACCCGCGCCGCATCAGTTCGGTGACGACAAACCGGCCGGTATGGCCGTTTGCGCCGAAAACCGCGACGGCGGTCTGGGGTGTTCTGATGATGGCGGCTTGATGCATGGTCATTGTTCTCTCCTGCGCTACAGACCTGTCTGTTTCTTACAAAACATACAGGTCTGTAGCGTGTCAACCATTTTTCTGCTAGTGTGGCTGAATTGGAGATAAGCGAATGACGAAAAGCACAGCGAACGCACCTGCCCCAGCCGTGAACGAGGTCCGGGACAGAATTCTCGAGACGGCATCGGAACTCTTCTACCGGCGCGGCGTCCGCGCCGTCGGCGTCGATTTGGTGGTGGAAAAATCTGGGGTCGCCAAAACTAGTCTCTACCGCCATTTTGGCACAAAGGACGATTTGATTGCCGCCTTTCTCAAGCGCGAGGACCTGGATTTCTGGAGCACCTGGGACCGAGTAACCGAGCGGCATGCGGATGACGCTTTGGCCGAACTCGACGCCCATTTCGAATGGATCGGCGAAAGGGTCGGACGGGACAATTACCGAGGCTGCCCGCAGATCAACACCGCTGCCGAATTTCCGGAAGCCGGTCACCCCGCCCGCAAGGTCGCCGAGGCCCATATGCGCGAAATGCGGCGGCGCCTTAAGGCCATCGCCGGGAGACTGGCGGTTGCTGCGCCCGACCGGCTTGCCGGGCAACTCGCGGTGCTGATCAACGGCGCATTTGTCAGCATGCAGGTCTTCGAACCCGGCGAGGCGACGGGTTTGCTCCGCGATGCCGCTCACGCCCTGATCGCCGCCGGCCGCAATTGATTCCCCAGAGAAATGGTTTGACGCTCAGCCTCTTTAGGGACGAACAAATATTTTTCTCAAAAGGTCTGCGACGTTAACCAGTCGGCGAACACCTTTGACAGCCGCCGTTGGCTGCCGGCCTTTGGATAGGCGAGGTAATGGCCGATGTAGCGGTTGTCGCGGCTGTTGCTGAACGGGCGGACCAGACGCCCGCTGTCCAGCTCGCGCCTTGCCAGAGTGTTGGACTCCAACGCCACTCCCAGCCCGTTCGCCGCGGCGTCGACTGCCAGAAAGCTTCTATCGAAGCTCATGGCGGGCAGCGGCGGGGGGCCGAGATTGTTGAGTTCGAACCAGTCGATCCACTGAATCCTTTTCAGGTCGCTGCGGATGAGGGGAAGACGCGCCAGGTCGCGCGGGTTTTTCAGTCGTTCAGCCATCTTTGGAGAACACAGCGGAGAAATGATCTCTTCTCCAAGCGGCACGACGATCAAATCTTCTCTGTTCGATGGTTCGCCGTAAACGATGTCGACATCGAAGAGGCCGTCCACGAAACGCGCGTAGTTTGTGCTTGCCGCCACCCGGACCTCAACCCCCTCGTTCTTGCCCAGGAAGTCTGGAAGACGTGCCGAGAGCACCTGCGCTGCGTAGCTCGGCGCGCAGTGAACCCGCAGTAGGTGGGTCTTGTTGGATGAAATCATCTCAACACCGCGACGAAGCTCTTCAAAGGCGTTGGAGGCATGGGAGAGGAGCGTCTGCCCCGCCAGAGTCAAGGTGACCTTTCGCGTGCTTCGCTCGAAGAGCGAGATGCCAAGGTCACGCTCGAGCTTTGCAATGGCGTGACTTACGGCGCTGGGCGACAGGTGCAGCTCCTCGGCTGCAGCGCGGAAAGACGCCAGCCTCGCTGCGGCTTCAAAGATGCGGACCGCGGAAAGTGAGGCCATCTGTAACATCGGATTAGTGAACCAGATTCACCCACCGTTGTAAACTTCGCGTTTGTCGAACGGCGTCAACTCGATCAGTTTCGATCCCGCAAGCCAACTGACTTGTCGAAGATTTGCCAGATGCTCGGGACGCATCGGGAGGAGATCACATGCTACTGAATGGGAAGACCGCGGTCATTTCGGGCGCGGCGAGCAGGCGCGGCATCGGCCGTGCAACGGCGCAGCTTTTCGCCGAGCATGGCGCCCGCGTCGCCGTCCTCGATATCGATGCCGACGCCGCTGAGGACGCCGCCGCGGCGCTGCCGAGCGTCAAGTCCGGCAACCATGTCGGCCTGCGCTGCGACGTCGCCGACAAGGCGTCCTGCGCCGATGCCGCATCCAAGGTGATCGCTTCGTTCGGTTCGGTAAATGCGCTCATCAACAATGCCGGCATCACTCAGCCGGTCGGCACGCTCGATATCACCGAAGCCGACTGGCAGCGGATCGTGGCGGTCAACATGACCGGCGTACTCTTCCTAAGCCAAGCCTTCATCCCCTACATGCGCGACAATGGTGGCGGATCGATTGCCTGCATGTCCTCTGTCTCGGCACAGCGTGGCGGCGGCATCTTCGGCGGGCCACATTACTCCGCAGCCAAGGCAGGTGTGCTCGGCCTCGCCAAAGCGATGGCTCGCGAATTCGGTCCAGCCGGCATTCGCGTCAACTCCGTCACGCCTGGCCTCATCCAGACAGATATCACCGGTGGCAAGCTCACCGATGAGATGCGCGCCGACATCATCAAGGGCATCCCACTGAGCCGGCTCGGAGACGCCGCCGACGTCGCGAATATCTACCTGTTCCTCGCCTCGGATCTGTCGGCCTACGTAACCGGCGCGGTCATCGACGTCAACGGCGGCATGCTGATCCACTGAGGTCCATCTGGAGAGACACCGACATGAGCCAGATCGGCCACAATATCAGCCTGACAGAGCGCGCCCGGCGCATCCGCCGTCACGCACTGCGCATGGGGGAAGTGCAGGGGCAGGGTTACATCGCCCAGGCGCTCGGCGTCGCCGACGTCCTTGCCGTATCCTACTTCCACGCCACGAACTACCGGCCGGAAGATCCGGAATGGGAAGGCCGCGACAGGTTCCTGTTGTCGATCGGCCACTATGCGATCGCGCTTTACGCAGCTCTGATCGAAGCCAAGATCATTCCCGAGGACGAGTTGGAAACCTACGGCACGGATGACAGCCGGCTGCCGATGTCCGGCATGGCCGCCTACACGCCTGGCATGGAAATCACCGGCGGATCGCTCGGACACGGACTTGGGATCGCGGTCGGCATGGCCTTGGCGCTGAAGCGGAAGAAGTCCTCTTCCTTTGTTTATAATCTGTTTTCCGACGGCGAACTTGACGAGGGTTCCACTTGGGAGGCCGCGATGTCGGCTGGCTCCTACAAGCTCGACAATCTGATCGGCATCGTCGACGTCAATCAGATGCAGGCCGACGGGCCCTCGATCGGCGTCCTCAATTTCGAACCGCTCGGCCCCAAATTCGAGGCCTTCGGCTGGTTCGTCCAGCGGGTCGACGGCAACGATCTCGATGCGCTCGTAAAGGCGTTCGACGCAGCTCGTCACCACGCCGAGGCGAAGCCTCGCATCATCATCTGCGACACGAAAATGGCGAAGGGAGTGCCCTTCCTGGAGGCACGCGATCGAAACCACTTCCTGCGCGTGGAACCCCACGAATGGGCCGAGGCCCTCAGAATCATCGATGCGGGAGCGGAAGCATGAGGCGTTCGAAGTACATCCGGCCTGCGCATCTTGAAAGCGGCATCGACAAGCCCCGGCTCACGACTTCGGCGATGATCGCATCGATAGCCGGTCCCGATCAGCCGACGAGACCGGCACCCTTCGGCAACGCGCTTGCCGCCCTGGCGCGGAAGGACGAGCGTGTTGTCGGCATGTCCGCCGACCTTGCGAAATACACCGACCTTCATGTGTTCCGCGCTGCCCATCCCGACCGCTTCTACCAAATGGGCATGGCGGAACAGCTGCTGATGATGTCGGCGGCGGGCATGGCGCGCGAAGGCTTTCAGCCTTGGGTGACGACATACGCCGTCTTCGCGTCCCGGCGGGCCTACGACTTCATTTGCCTGGCGATTGCCGAGGAGATGCTTGATGTGAAGATCGTCTGCGCCCTTCCGGGCCTGACGACGGGATATGGGCCGAGCCACCAGGCGACTGAGGATCTCGCAATGTTCCGCGGCATGCCGAACCTGACGATCGTCGATCCGTGCGACGCCAGCGAGATTGAGCAGGCGGTTCCGGCGATCGCCGCTCATAAGGGGCCGGTCTACATGCGCCTGCTGCGCGGCAACGTTCCACTGGTCCTGGACGAATACGGCTAC
Organism: Rhizobium sophoriradicis; assembly: GCF_003939025.1. Lineage (GTDB taxonomy): Bacteria > Pseudomonadota > Alphaproteobacteria > Rhizobiales > Rhizobiaceae > Rhizobium > Rhizobium sophoriradicis. The sequence continues at coordinate 230,913 of NZ_RQIH01000004.1, read as the reverse complement.
AAGTTCGAACTCGGCAAGGCCAAGCTCCTTCGGGATGGCAAGGACACGCTCATCATCTCGTCGGGCCTGATGACGATGCGCGCGCTCGAGGCTGCCGCACAGCTTCGATACGACGGCGTCGACGCTGCCGTCCTGCACGTCCCGACCATAAAGCCGCTCGATGAGGCGACGATCGTCGCCGAGTGCCGCAAAGGTGGGCGGCTGGTGGTCGTGGCGGAGAACCACACTCTCATTGGCGGCCTTGGAGAGGCAGTCGCCGGCACGCTGTTGCGTGCCGGCGTCGCACCGCCGGCCTTCCGCCAGATCGGCCTACCCGACCAGTTCCTGGAGGCGGGCGCCTTGCCAACGCTCCATGACCAATACGGCCTGTCGACCCTCAAGGTGACGGAGGCGGTCAAGGCCTGGCTCTCGACCTGACGACGTCGGCCGGTTGAGGAGACGCCGGCCGTTTAAACAAGCTTGTGATGGAGGATGAAATGAGCTTGCAGATGAACAGAAGATTTTTCCTGGCGACCGCCACTGCTGCGCTTGCGGCCCCGGCAATCGTGCTTTCAAGCCGATCCGCCAGCGCTGCCGCCACGACCCTGACGCTCGGCCATGGCGCCGCTCCCGGCAATCCCAGAACCGTGGCCGCGGATAAGTTCGCGGAACTCGTCAAAGAGAAGACCGAAGGTCGTATCCAGATCAACGTCGCAGGCGCCGAGACGCTTGGCAGCGACTCCGCGATGCTCACCAGTCTCAGGACAGGCGCGCTGGATTTCACCGCCAACAGCCAGGGCGCAACTTCGGCGATCGTACCGGAACTCAGCGCGCTCGGCCTGCCGTTCCTGTTCGAAAACACCGACAAGGCCGTCGCTGTCCTGAACGGTCCGGTGGGCGCCGAGCTCAACCGCCGCTTCGAAGCGGTCGGAGTCGTACCGCTCGACTGGTGGGACAACGGCATCCGGCACCTGACGAACTCGAAGCGGAAGGTGACTTCGCCTGCTGAGCTGGCGGGCATGAAAATCAGGACGCCGGCCGATCCGATGACCATCGATATCTTCCAGGCATTGGGAGCAGGCACTGAACAAATCGCCTTCGGCGAGCTCTACATCGCCCTGCAGCAGGGCGTTGTCGACGGGCAGGAGAATCCGCTCGCCAATATCGAAAGCTCGAAACTTCACGAGGTCAACAAATACATCAGCCTGACCGCCCACAAATGGGAATCCACACCGTTCCTGATGTCGAAGATCGCTGAGGCCCGCTTGGGGTCTGATTTAGAGGCGGTCAAGGCCGCGGCAAAGGAGGCGGGTGCTCTGCAGCGGAAGCTCTCGAGCGAGAAGGCCGCTGAAGTGCTCGAGAACTTCAAGAAGAACTCCGCCGTCGAGGTGGTGGACGTCGACCACGACGCTTTCGTCAAGGCAACCGCGTCCGTCGCGGACACCTGGAAGAAGAAGCCTTTCGGCGATTTTGTCACCCAGGTGGAAGCGGCTGCGAGGGGCTGAGGCTCCTCTCACGATCCGGAGGCCCCATGAGCAGGTTTTATTCAGCCGTCGATCTGGTCGCCGGTATCATCGTCTTATTCGCCCGTTTGGTGATCATCGTCAGCGGCATCGCGCTGACGGTGGTCACCACGGCCAACGTCGTGGCTCGATACGTTTCGGCGAGCGGGGGACTGTCGTTCGCCCAGGAGCTGCCGATGCTGATGTTCCCTTGGTTCATCATCGCGGGGATCATCATCGCGGCCCATGCGGGTGGGCACATGGCCGTCGAATGGCTCTACGAAAAGCTCGACGGCAGTGCTCGGACGTCGGCCCTGATCGTCGCGAACGCGATCAGCGTCGTCGCATTTCTGGTGCTGGCATACCAGGCGACCATGGTGGCCGAGATCGCCGGGGCTGAGCGCAGCCCCGTTCTGCAGCTTCCGAACAGCATCGGCTACTACTCGCTGTCGATCGGCGCGGTGCTGGTGTCCATCGTCACCATCGCCGCGACCGTCCGCGTTCTCCGCCTGGGCTGGGATCACCGCCTCGAGATCAAGCCCGAGGAGATCGCGCTATGACACTCGTCATGATCATTTCCTTCTGCATCCTCATGGTCCTCGCCGTTCCCGTCGGCTATGGGCTGATCATTGCAGCGGGGCTTGGAGTCCTGTTCAACGGTTACGTTCCGCTCTCGGTGGTCGCCCAGCAGGTCTACGACCAGACCCAGTCCTTCCCGATGCTGGCGCTTCCGTTCTTCATGCTTGCAGGCACGCTGATGCTTGGCGGCGAGTTGGGGCGTCAGCTCCTTGAACTCGCCTCGCGCGCGATGCAGCGGTGGCGGGGCGGGCCGCTCTCGACCACGGTCGTATCCTCGGTCGTGTTCGGCGGCGTATCCGGCTCGGCGGTGGCGAATGCGAGCGCGCTCGGCTCCGTTCTCATCCCCTGGCAGAAGAAGCACGGGTTTCCGCCGGCGCTCTGCGCCGCCAACAACGCGACCTCCGCTGTCATCGACGTCCTCATCCCGCCTTCGATTCCGATGATCCTTTACGCTCTGATCAGCGGCGTCAGCGTTGGCGACCTGTTCATCTCCGGCATTGTTCCGGGGCTGATCATGGCGGCGAGCTTCGTGTTCGTCTGCTGGTACGTGTCAGTAAGGCGAGGGTATGCCATTGCGGCCGTGAAGGTCCGCAAGCGCGAACTGGCGCGGCTGGCAGTGCAAAGTTTCCCGGCAATCCTGCTGCCGATCCTGATCATCGTCTTTCTGCGATCCGGCCTGGCGACGCCGACAGAGGTCTCGGTCCTGTCGGTCGTCTACTCGCTGCTGCTCAGCATCCTCTTCTACCGTGACCTGACCTGGAAACGCTTCTGCGAGAACATGGTGGAGGCGGGCGTCGCGACGGGCGTCGTCATGCTCGTGATCATGGGCAGCGCGGCGGTCGGCTGGGTGCTGACATTCGATCAGGCTCCGCAGCACATGGCCGAATGGGTTTCGACGCACATCTCCAGTCCGATCGTCATCATTCTGATGATGAACCTGATCATGCTGGTGGTCGGCATGCCGCTCGATATGCCGCCGGCGATCCTCCTGCTCGGGCCGATCTTCGTTCCTCTGGCCGATTCCATCGGTCTCGACCGGGTCCAGCTTGGACTGATGATGGTGATCAACCTCGGGATCGGGCTTTACACGCCGCCGATCGGCACGACCCTGTTCATCTCGTCGTCGATCGCAAAGGCGCCGCTGGGAACGACGACCAACGAACTATGGCCGTATTTCGGCATGGCCATGCTCCTCCTCCTCGCAGTCAGCTTCGTGCCCGCGCTGACGATCTACTGAGGAGCGTTCGATGAGTGAAACGTCGAAGAACATCATCACCGTCCGAGGACTTACAAAGTCCTACGGTGCAACCTCGGTCCTCAAAGGCGTCGACTTCTCCGTTGCGCGAGGGGAGGTTCATGCGTTGCTTGGCGGCAACGGGGCCGGCAAGTCGACGATGATCAAGATCATCACGGGCGCGGCCGCGCGCAACGATGGAGAGATCCGCTTCTTCGACAGCGAGGGCAGCGAACGGAGCGAAGCCGAGGGCAGGGCGAAGGTCGCGGTCGTGCACCAGGAACTTGCGCTCCTGCCGCATCTGACTGTCGCCGAAAACATTATCCTGCCGCATCACCGGAGAGGTGCGGCCGTGTTTCGGCGTACGACCGCAGCGGGACAGGCCTACGACGCGCTGCGGATGATCGATCAGGACTTTGCCGCCAGGTCCTTACACAGCCTGGTTGGGAGCCTCAGCCTCCACGAAGCTCAGATGGTTGAAATCGCCAGGGCTCTTTCATCGGGTGCGGAATTGATCCTCCTCGACGAGCCGACTGCCAATCTCACAGCTCTAGAGACAGAGAGGCTGTTTGCGGTCCTGAGGCGGCTGACCCGGGATACCGGTCTGTCGGTCGTGTTCGTCTCGCACCGAATGAAGGAGATCAGGCAGATCGCCAATGTCTGCACGATCATCCGCGACGGCCGCACAGTGGTCGACCGCCAGCCGATGGAAGAGCTGACGGACGCCGGCATCATCGAAAGGATGGGGCAGGTGGCAGCCTCTCATGCACCGCAACGGGCGCCGCGGCCCGACTACCGGTCGGACGCCTCCGCTGCGACGGACACTATTGCCATCGAGGAGGCAGGTTTCAGACTGGAACTGCTGCCGGGCACCGTGCTCGGCGTGGCCGGCGCACCGGCTGGACCGGCGGCACTGATCGAAGCGCTGACAGGCGCCGCCCGGAAGAAGCGATGGACGGTTGCGCGTGCGGGATGGCCGGACCAGCTCCGATCGCCGCGCAAAGCCGCCCGCCTGGGAGCGGGATATGTGACCGGCGATCGGGCACACAAGGGCGTCCTCCACAGTCTTCCGATCATCGATAACGTGATGGCGTCTCGCCGTGTGACCAGAGGCGCGCTCCTCGCCGGCGGCTCTGAAGGGGGCGAATGCCTCGATCTGCTGAAGGCCTTGAAGGTGAAGGCCGGTTCCGTCTGGGATCTGCCGAGCACGCTGAGCGGTGGCACCCAGCAGAAGCTGCTGCTTGCCCGCTGGCTGGGCGTGCCCTCCCGGCTGCTGGTCCTCGAGGAGCCGACCAGAGGCGTCGATATCGGAACCAAGCGTGAGATCTATCAACTCATCAGACAGATGGCCGCGTCCGGGACAGTGATCATCTGGTGGTCCACCGAAAATGTCGAACTGCTGGAAGTCTGCGACCGCGTCATTGCCTTCGACACCGAGGGACGGTGTGCCGGCGTGCTGGACCGCGATGACTTCAGTGAAGAGAAACTTGTTACCTTGACTGGAATGGCCGCATGACTGGGACCAGGGCACACATCGCGCCGACTAAGGCGCCGGCAAAACAAATCAGACAGAGAGAAAGCCTTTTTAGCGCCTACAGGACCGAGATTGCGATCGCTCTGGCCATCGTGCTGCTGGCCCTTGCGGTCGGCTCGCAGGTTCCCCAGGCGCTCACCTGGGGCAACTTCGCCAATATCACGCAGGCCGGTGCGCCTCTTATCATCATGTCGCTGGGCGTCCTGCTCGTCGTTATCACCGGCGGTATCGACCTATCCGTCGGCTCGGTCTTCTCCTTGACCGGCATGGTGACCGCGCAGGCGATGGCAAATGGATTTGGCGGAATCTCGGCAAGCCTGATCGGTCTCGTCGTCGGACTTGTTTTCGGATCGATCAACGGCTTCCTCGTCACGATCGCCGGCCTGGCGCCGTTCGTCGTAACCCTCATCACCTTTGCCGTTGCCGGCTCGCTCGCTTTCATCGTTACCAACGGGCGCTCGATGCCGATTGGCGATCCGGACTTCTGGCTCCTCAACAGCGGCAGCCTGATACCGGGCGTTCCAAATTACATCCTCTTCTGCGTGATCCTCCTGATCGCGATCGAGCTGTTCCTGAAGAAGATGGTGGCGGGCCGCTGGTTCTATGCCGTCGGCAGCAGTTCGACGGCAGCCTATCTGCTCGGCATCCCGGTCAAGCGCACGAAATTCATGGCCTATGTCGCGTCTTCGTTGCTCGCGTCGTTCTCCGGCCTCCTGACGATCTCCTACATTCTCAACGCGGAATCCACGGCGGGATCAAGCCTGATGCTCCAGGCCATAGCGGCGGTCGTAATCGGCGGTGCAAGCCTGCTCGGCGGCACGGGCACCGCGGTCGGCGCGGTACTGGGGGCTCTGATGATCACCGTCATCCAGAACGGCGTCAATCTCATCGGCATCAACAGCTTCTGGCAGGGGTCGGTCACCGGCGCCGCCATTCTCATCGCGGTCCTCATCGACCGCTTCAGCAAGTCGCGGCGGGGGGCCGTTTGACATCAACCCGGCAAAGCCGGTCTTTGGAGGAGGAATGAAAATGAAAAGCACGAAACACGCAGTGAGGTTGATTGCCGGCGTTGCAATGGTGGCCCTTTCACTTTCGGCTGCCGCCCAAGCTGAGGAAAAGAAGACCGTGGCGTACCTGGCGCCGTCGCTTGACATCTCCTACTGGCAGTGGGTCGGCTACGGCGTGAAGGAGAAGGCCAAGGAACTCGGCATGGACTATGTCGAGTACACGTCGGAAAATTCGCCGGCCAAGCAGATGGACAATGCCCGCACCGCCGTGACCAAGGGCGTCGATGCGATCGTGATCGGCCCCGTGAGCTCGACGAGCACGCCGCCGCTTCTCGCCTACTTGAAATCGCAAAACATCCCGATCGCGTTCGCCGGCATCGGCCCGCAGCCCGGCCAGACCGACTACACGTCGTCGGTTACGGCAAACAATTACGAGACCGGCAAGGCGCAGGGCGAATTCGTCTGCAAGCTTGCCAAGGACCGCGGCGGCAACCAGGTCGGCATGCTCTCATTGCCGCAGGATCGCGAGAATGCCCAGAAATATCTGAAGGGGGCGGAAGAGGCGTTCAAGGCGAGCGGCTGCGATCTGGCGCAGATGCTGGAGACCAGGGGGCTTACCGTCAACGAGGCGGTCACGCAGGCCAATGACATGCTCACCGCCCATCCTGATATCAAGGCCATTTACGGCATGTATGATGAGGCCGGGACAGGTGCCGCGAAAGTGCTTCAAACCCGCGGTCTTACCGGCAAGGTCGGCATTGCGGTTGCAGACGGCAGCCCGACGACGATCTCGCTGCTGAAGTCGAACGCGATCCAGGGCATCTTCTTCCAGGAGGCGGTCGGACAAGGAATCGACGGGACTCAGCAGGTGTTCAACGCGCTTTCCGGTGCGCCGGTCAAGAAAGACCTCGCTCTCGTGATGCCGCTGGTGACGGCCGATAAGGTCGACGCGCCGGAAGCGAAGGCCGTCATCGCACGGGTGTTCCCGCCCGCCAACTAAGGTGGTTCGGACGCCGGCTGTTCTGGCCGGCGTCCTTTTCGGCAATCTCTTGAAGGGCCGCAGGCATGAAAGACCTCCCGATCATCGATCCGCATTTTCATCTGTGGGATCTCGACAACAACTATTATCCGTGGCTGTCGGACGGCGTGAAACCGTCTGCCTTCGGCGACTATACCGCCATCAACAAGACCTACCTCATCGACGACTTTCTGGCCGACGCCAAAAATCAGAACCTCGTAAAGGCAGTCCATCTTGACGTTGGATACGATCCTGAGGATCCGGCCGGTGAGACGCGGTGGCTGCAGGGCGTGGCCGACAAGCATGGTTTTCCTCACGGCATCGTCGGATATGCGGACCTCCGCAAGCCCGACGTCGCCGATCTGCTCGACGAGCACATGTCGTACGCGAACTTCCGCGGCATCCGGCAGTCGATGAACTATCACCAGGATCCCGCCAAGACCTATCTTACCGAAGCTGGCGTTAGCCGCACGCCGGAATGGCGCAGGGGCTTCAAGGAACTTGCCCGACGGGATCTCAGTTTCGACCTTCAGCTCTACTACTGGCAGATGGAAGAATTTCTCGATCTCGCCCGCGATTTTCCCGACGTGCAGATCATCCTGAACCACACAGGCATGCAGGTTGACGGCCCAAGCCATTTCGAGGGGTGGCGAAGTGGGATGCGCATGCTTGCGCAGGCACCCAATGTGGCCTGCAAAATCTCAGGCCTCGGAATGGGCGACTGGACCTGGACGGTCGAAAGCATCAGACCCTATGTGGAGGAGGCGCTTGCAACGTTCGGTGTCGAGAGGTGCATGTTCGCTTCGAACTTCCCGGTCGACAAGCTGTTCGGCAGCTACGACAAGATCATGGACGCTTTCAAGGTGATCACGGCGAACTATACCGGCGACGAGCAGCTTGCCCTTTTTCATCATAACGCCGCTCGCCTATACCGGATTTGATGCAGGTGTATGAGAATGGGGAGCGGCCATAGATAGGGGTCGATGGTTTCCGACATTCGTTGGGTTGCACTCAGCAAAATTTGTACCGCGATTTCCGGGCCGGATTCCGATGTCGTCCCGTCTCCGTCCATTGGAACAGCAACCTGCGTGGTACCCGCTTGCAGCATCCCATTAAAAAGCACTAAGGGTATGGAAGTCGAAGGCGTGGAACTGAGGCATTCACCGCTTTCGAACCTCCAACATGTCGGAAAAGGCAAAGATGACAAGCTCCGAATGGCGGGTGGGAGTGCTGTTTTCCAGAAGCGGAATTAGCGAAGTCACGGAAACCGAGCACTTTCTTGGCACTGCGCTTGCGATCGAGGAAGTCAATGCGGCCGGGGGCGTGCTTGGCAAGCCCATTGTCCCGATCGCCTATGATCCAGGCGGGGACCAAACCGCTTATCGCAATCTGGCACGGCGCCTGCTGGCGGACGATGACGTCAACATCATTTTCGGTGGCTCGATGTCGGCCAGCCGGAAGGCCGTGCTGCCGATCGTCGAGCGGCACAATGGACTGCTGTTTTATCCGTCGATGTATGAAGGTTTCGAATATTCGGAGAATGTGGTGTATACCGGCGCCACCCTCAATCAGAATACTTTCGCGCTCGCAGAATACCTTCTCCGCCACCATGGACGCCGGATCCTCTTCGTCGGCGCGGATTATATTTATCCGCGCGAATCCAATCGGGTGATGCGCGATGTGGTAGAAGCAAAGGGCGGCGAAGTCGTCAGCGAGCGATACCTTCCTCTTCATGCCGACGAACAAACCTTGCGTTCGGTTATTTCCGATATCGTCCGTCTTCAGCCCGACGCCATTTTCTCGACGATCGTCGGCAGGCCTGCGCAGCGCTTTTACCGCATGTATGCCGAAGCCGGAATCGATCGCAAGAAGGTTCCGATCGCCAGCCTGACCATGGCCGAGAGCGAGATTCGTGAGATCGGCGCCGACGCTTGCACCGGTCATATTCTTTCGGCGACGTATTTCCAGACGGTCGAGAACGAGGCGAATGAGCGCTTCGTAAGCGCATTCAAAGCCCGTTTCGGCCAGGAGTTCACCACGAGCGTCTGGTCGCAGCCGGCCTATGCTCAAGTTCACCTCTTCGCCCGTGCGCTTGCCCGGGCCGGCTCGCTCGATACCCATCGGATTTCCGAAGAAATTCTCCTGGAAGACTTTCTTGCTCCAGAGGGCCGGATCAACTTCGACACCGATACCCGTCATCTCTGGCTGCATCCCCGCATCGGCGTGGCGCGGGCCGACGGGCTTTTCGACATTGCCTGGCAGGCGCCCGGCCCCGTCCGGCCGGATCCGTATCTGACGGCGTCGCGGTTCGAAGACGTTTGGTTGGAGGCCTGAGATGGCAGGACCGAGCAGGATCGTTCAGGATCTGCGGCGCGCACGCGTTCTGGTCGTCCATCCGCGCGACGAGGACGGCAACGTGCTGATCGCTCACCTCAAGCGCCTTGGCTGCGAGGTCCGGGCGACCTGGCCGCTTCCGCCATCCTTGCCTCCCGACATAGACACCGTCTTCCTGCATATCGAGGATGTGCATGTCGAGCACGCGCTTGAGATCATCGACCTCCAGCAGACGGCAATCATCGCCATCGTGACATATGAGAGCCCGACCGCCCTCCAGGCCATCATCGATCTCAACGCTCACGGCGTGATCAGCAAACCGCTGCGGCCACTCGGCATCCTGACGCAATTTGCGCTTGCACGCTATCGCCAAAGCTACGAAAAACGGCTCGCCGGCAAGGTGCAAAAACTTGAGGAAACGTTGAAAAGCCGTCGGCTTGTGGAAAAAGCGGTTTCAGCGCTGCGGGCCATGAACGGTCTCGACGAGGAGGCGGCCTACAAGCTCTTGCGCGATCAGGCGACGTCGAAGCGCGTTCCGATGGCGACGATCGCCGAATCCATCATTGCCGCGCAAGACACGATGAAAAGCCTCGGACTTTCCATCGGTGCAAAAAATCAGCCTTAAGTAGCAGCATTTGAACGCTTCGAAAATGCCTGCTAAAGCGGCTTGACGGTTACATTCTTTCGTGCAAGCCTAAAGATAACGAGCGGGTTTGCTCAGCGGCAGGGCTGCCGCATTCACATCATGGCTATGTAGCCTCTGGTCCACGGATTGAATTCCGTGCCAGAGGTTTTTTGCGTTTGGAGACTAGATTGAGCTTCAAGACCTCAACCGCGCGGACGGTAACCGTCGCAACCGTCCAGTTCGAACCGATCGTCGGTGATCGCGGCCATAATCTTGCGGCCATAGAGCGGTTGGCGAGAGCGGCGAAGGCCAAGGGCGCGGAGATCGTCGTTCTGCCGGAACTCGCCGATAGCGGCTACAGCTTCCGTGACAGCGAAGAGGTTGCCGCATTGGCCGGCCCGGTGCCCGGCGGCCCGAGTGCCGAGACGCTCCGCCGCCTTGCCGAGGAGCTTGGCCTTTACCTCGTCAGCGGCATTGCCGAGCAGGATGGCGACCGGTTTTATAACAGCGCTCTCCTCTGCGGTCCCGAGGGATATATCGGCAAATACCGCAAGCTCCATCTGTGGAACAACGAAAACCGTCTCTTCGAAAAAGGTGATCTTGGGCTGCCGGTATTCGACCTGCCCTTCGGCCGCATCGGCATCGCCATCTGCTACGATGGCTGGTTTCCGGAAACATTTCGCGAGTTGGCGCTGGCCGGCGCGGAACTGGTCTGCGTGCCCACCAACTGGGTGCCGATGGCGAGTGCGGAAAGTGCGGCCGAACCGATGGCGAATATCCTGCACAAGGCGGCCGCCCATACCAATGGTCTTTACATCGCCTGCGCCGACCGGATCGGCGTCGAGCGCGGCCAGTCCTTCATTGGCCGCAGCCTTATCGTCGGCCCGCAAGGCTGGCCGATATCCGGTCCGGCCAGCGCCGATCGCGAGGAAATCCTCCTTGCGCAAATCGATCTGTCGCGCGTGACGGAGACCCGCACGCTCAACAGCTTCAATCATCTGCTCGGCGACCGCCGAGCCGATGTCTACGGGTAACATCGACCCACTCAAGAAAGGGGAACAAAAATGCAAATGAAAACCATCATCCTGACACTGGCATCCGCGGCATTCGCCACGGCAGCTTTCGCCGAGGATCCGATCAAGATCGGCGTGCCGGTCGGGCTATCGGGCGCAAACAGCGTGGTTGCGCCGTCCGTCGTCCAGGCTGCGGAACTCGCCGTCGAAGAAATCAATGCCAAAGGCGGCGTTCTCGGTCGGCCATTGGAACTCGAGATCGCCGACGACGCATCAGGTGCTGCCGGCGCGCAAAAGGCCTTCGATTCCCTGGTTTTCCAGAAGGAGGTCAACGTCATCATCTCCATGGAGACGAGCGCTGCGCGCAATGCCGGACTGCCGATCGTTTCCAAAGGTGACGTGCCATACATCTACACGTCGTTCTACGAAGGCAAATCCTGCAACGCCAATCTTTTCGTCGATGCCTGGGTTCCAGAACAGCAGGTGCCGCCTGTCGTCGACAATTTCATCGGCAAACAGGGTGCAAAGAAGTTCTTCCTGATCGGATCGGATTATGCCTTCGGGCGCGGCATGCTGACCTTCGCCAAGGCCTATATCGAAAAAGCCGGCGGAGCGGTCGTCGGCGAAGAATATCTGCCGATGGACGGCAGCGACTGGACGGCCATCATTTCCAAGGTCCGCTCCTCCGGCGCCGATGCCATCATCACCTCAACGGCCGGCGGCGCACCGAACGTGACCTTGACCAAGCAGCTGCGCTCATCTGGCGTCACCCTGCCTTACGGCAATCTCGCGGTCGACGAAGGCACCGCCAAGAGCATGGGCGCGGATGCCAAGGACATCTTTCTCTCCGCATCCTACGTCACCGGCATCGATAGCCCCGAGAACAAGGCCTTTCTCTCGGCCATGGAAAAGAAGTTCGGCAAGGAACTGCGCACGCCGAACGACCTTTCCGTGCCGCAATATGAGGCGATCTACCTTTACAAGGCAGCCGTCGAGAAGGCCGGCAGCACCGATACGGCGGACGTGCTCAAAGCCCTTCCCGACGTCTCCTTCACCGGTCCGCGCGGCAAGATCTCGATGAACAAGCAGCACCATGCGCCGCTGACTATGTATCTTGGGCAGGTGAGGGACGACGGCAGCGTAGCGGTCGTCGATAGCTTCAAGGACGTCGATCCCGGCGATCAGTGCCCGAATCTCTGAAACCAGCGTGGCGGGGCAGGCGCCCCGCCTCCAGCATCGGAGTTCTAGAAATGACGCTCTTTCTCGATATCGTCAGCACTGCGGCCATTCTCTTCATCGTTGCCGCCGGGCTGCTCGCGATCTTCGGCGTGCTGAAGATCATCAATTTCGCGCATGGCGCATGGCTGACGATCGGGGCTTACTGCGCTGTCGTGGTCAGCGGGTTCGGCCTCAATCCTTGGCTTGCCATTCCCTTCGCCTTCCTGGTCGGAGCGATCCTCGGCGGTGTTGCCGAACGGTTCATCGTACGGCCGCTCTATCGCCGCCCGCTCGATGCCATTCTTGCAACCTGGGGCCTTGGCATCGTCATCGGCCAGCTGATCACGCTCTGGTTTGGCCGTGACGTGCAGTTCACGCCGGCGCTCTTGCCCGGCACCTTCGATCTCCTCGGCACCGGCTACTCGTCCTATCGTCTTTTCGCCATCGTCGCGGCGCTCGCCCTGGGTCTCGGCTTCACCTTGCTGCTCGATGGCACAAGGCTTGGTCTTTCAGCCCGGGCAGTCATCATGAACGAAACGCTGGCGCGCGGACTCGGTATCGATACCGAAAAAGTGCGGCTCGCGACCTTCATGATCGGCACTGGCCTTGCGGCCCTTGCCGGCGTGCTGCTCGCGCCGCTGACCAGCGTCGATCCCAATATGGGCGTCGCCTGGCTGACCGGCGCCTTCATGCTGGTGATGGTCGCAGGCTCTTCCTTTGCCGCGCTTGCCGCCGCCTGCCTCATCTTCGGGGCCGCTCAGGTGCTCGTCAGCATCTATCTCAGTCCAATTCTCGGCGGCATCACCGTGGCCGTCCTCTGCGCCGTCACACTGCGCATACGTCCGAAAGGATTTGCCCGTGCCTAATCGATCGAAACTCCGGCTTGTCCTGCTTCTGGCGTTGGCGCTCGCAGCTCTCCTGCTGATCGTCTTCGGACCGATGTTTCTCGGCCGCTTCAGCCTCAACGTACTGACGCGTTCGATGATCTACGCCATGCTGGCGATCACCGTCGACTTGCTCTGGGGCTATACGGGCGTTCTCACCTTCGGGCAGGCGGCATTTTTCGGCGTCGGCGCCTATGCCACGGCCATGGTTCTCACGCATATCGGCGCAAGCCCAGGGCTTTTCATCGTCGCTCTTGCCGCCGCCATCTTCGTTCCGCTCCTGCTTGGCCTCGCCGTCGGCTGGCTGTCGTTCTATCACGGATCGACACCGCTCTATGCCACCGTGGTCTCGCTCGTGGTGCCGATCGTCGTCACCCAACTCGTCTTTTCCGGCGGCACCTGGACCGGTTCGTCGAGCGGCCTTGTCGGTTACGAAACCCTCCCGCTCGGGCTTCCCGGCTATTTCCGCCTGTCGGGCGCCTGCCTGCTGGTGCTGGCCGCTCTTGCCATCGTATTTGTCCGCTCGGACGCCGGCCGTCTGCTCATCGCCATCCGCGACAACGAAGCCCGCGTCGCCTATCTCGGCATGAACCCGGCCCGGTTGAAAATAGTCCTGACCGGCGTTCTCGCCGGCGTATGCGGCTTGGCGGGCTTCCTCTATGCCAACGCATCCGGTGTCGTCGCGCCAGAGAATACCGGTTTCGTTTTCGGAACCGAACTCGTCGTCTGGACGGCGCTCGGTGGCCGGGGAACGATTATCGGACCCTTGTTCGGTGCAATCGGCATCGATTATCTGAGCGCCAGTCTTTCGGGCGATCTGCCCTTCCTCTGGCAACTGATCGTCGGGGCGCTCTTCGTCATCATGATCATCCTTTTGCCGGGCGGCCTAGCCTCGCTTGTGAGACGTTTCCTGCAGTCCGCAAACTCCAGCAACACGCTGACGTCCTTACCCACCCGCATCGTCAACAAGGAGGCTGCCTCGGCAGGCAAAAGCCTTCTGTCGATCCGCGGTCTCGGCAAGTCCTATGGCAGCCTCTCCGTCCTCAAGGGCATCGACCTTGAGATCGGCGCTGGAGAACTGGTCAGCCTGGTCGGCCCGAACGGCGCCGGCAAGACCACGCTGATGCGTTGTCTGTCGGACGGTACCGAGCAGATCGAAGGTCAAGTGGATATCATCGGCACGAATATCGCCGGTCGTGCACCCGAACGGATCGTCGCGCTCGGCGTCGGCCGCAAATTCCAGGTCGCCAGCATCTTCGACAGCATGACCGTCGGCGAATGCCTGAAGATGGCGCGTCTCAGCCGCGAGACACCCAACCCGATGCGATCGGCTGCCGAGATCATGCTGCCGGCAGCGGCGGCCGAAATCCTGACGCTGACCGGCATGGCCGATATGCTGGAAAAGCCGGTCTCGCTGCTGTCGCATGGTCAAAGGCAGGCTCTCGAACTGGCGATGGTCGTCGCTCTGGAGCCACGCATCATTCTTCTCGACGAGCCGACCGCGGGTCTTACCAAGACCGAGCGCATGACCATCGGCACCATACTCAAAAAGCTGACGGACCAGATGGGTTTCGCCGCCATCCTGGTCGAACACGATCTGGATTTCGTGCGCGAAATATCGAGCCGCATCGTGGTCCTTCACCAGGGCAAGCTCGTTCTCGACGGCACGGTGAATGACGTGGTCAATTCCGAAACGGTTCGCACCATCTACGCAGGAGGCGCTCATGGCTGAGGCGTTCAAACTCAAGCTCAGCGGCGTATCGAGCGGATATGGCGCGGTCGATGTCGTCAACGGCGTGTCGCTCGCCATCCGGCCCGGCGAGATCTTCACCCTCATGGGGAAAAACGGCATGGGCAAAACCACGCTGCTGAAGACGATCCTCGGCTTCTTGCGTGTCGGCAAAGGCAAGATCGAGGTCGATGGTGCCCCTATCACCGACAGAAAGCCCGCCGAGCTGATCGCTTCCGGCATTGGCTATGCCCCTCAGGAACTGCCGCTGTTCCAGGATCTCTCGATCCGCGACAATCTGCGCCTGGCGCTTAAAGGCGATCGGGATCTGGCACCCGCCCTGGAGCGGGTCTACGGCTATTTCCCGTTCCTGAAGGACCGGCTGGCGCAGAAGGCCGGCACGCTTTCGGGCGGGGAGCAGAAGATGCTGATCCTCGCCCGGGCGCTGATGCTGCAGCCAAAGCTGCTGCTGATCGACGAAATCTCCGAAGGCCTGCAGCCCTCCGTCGTCCAGAACATCGCCAAGGCGTTGAGGGACGACCGCGAGAAACGCGGCACGACCATCCTGCTGGTCGAACAGAACCTGGATTTCGCCCTTTCGGTGGCGGACCGCTGGGCGATTCTCAAACTCGGGGCAATCGAAGACGAAAACCTCAATCGTCCAGAGAGCCGCGCTCGTGTGCTGCAGCATCTGAAGATTTAGGGAGCCGGGGCAAATGCAGGATCGGTGGAATGCATTCATGCCCTATCCGGATGCAGATGTCGGGCACGCGGCAACCGGTCCGCTTTCCCACTTGCGCCTGGCGGTCAAGGACCTTTTCGATGTTGCCGGATATCCGACCGCGGCCGGTAGTGCCGCGGTGCTCGCCGCCTCCGGCATCAAGCCATTGACGGCGCCCCTGGTCCAGAAACTTCTCGATGCCGGCGCCTGTTTCGTCGGCAAAACCAAAACGGACGAGCTTGCCTATTCGCTGATCGGCGGCAACATCCATTTCGGGATGCCGATCAATCCACGCGATCCCACCCTCATTCCCGGCGGATCGTCGTCGGGCTCAGCCGTCGCGGTCGCCGCTGACCTTGCGGATATCGGCCTTGGAACCGACACATCCGGCTCCATCCGGCTGCCTGCCGCCGTCAATGGCCTCATCGGCTGGCGGCCGACCCATGGAAGCCTCGACGACAAGGCATTGCGTCCGCTGGCGCCAAGCTTCGATGCGCCGGGCTTCGTGACGAGAAGCCTGGAAGCAATGTCCGAGGTCATGAGCGTCGTCGGCACGCCAGCGGCAAATGACCAACCCCAATCTATTGTCATTGCCGAGGATATCTTCGAAACCATCGACAACAGCGTCGCCGACAAAATGGTCGCCAGCCTCAGATCGGCGGGCATGCCTATTCGCAGGACAGGTGCGATCTCCTCGTTCAGCCTTGCGGATCTTGCTTTGGCGTTCACCACCATTCTCCAAAGTGAGGCCTGGGAAAGCAATAAAACGCTCTTCGAGCAGGCCCCGGAGGCCATTGCGCCCGATATTGCCGCGCGCCTTTGGTCAGGATCTCGCCTCGGCGACGGGCAAGTGCGCGAGGCGCGTGCGATTGCCAAGCACTTTTCCCAAGAGATCGACCGATTGCTCGGCGAAAATCTAGTCCTCGCTCTTCCGACCTTGGCCATGAGCCCGCCAAATCGCGATGCCGAACCGGAAAGTCTTGCCGCATTTCGTTCCGCCTGTATCAAGCTTCTGTGTCTCTCGGGCCTTAGCGGCTGCCCACAGTTGGCCTTTCCAATTGCCAATTGCGCGGGAAACGGTTCGCTTTCCCTATTGGGCGTAAGGGGCGGCGATAGCACGCTTATGAATGTGGCCAGGCGACTAAGCGCTGAGTAAAGACAGGACGAACGCTCTCATGAGCCGCGCTACAACGTGCGCGTTCGCCCGAATGACCGCAACAGCAGATTGATAGAGACGGCAACCTTGTCGATGTCGCGAATGTCCCGCGAATATCGGCCAGTGTAGAGCTTGATAATCATGCTGTCGCGCGCTGCGCCGCTGAGTTCGAAATAGAGGTGCAGGTAATAGGCTTGCTTGTCGCCGCTGCGACTGATGCTACTCCGTCGTTGGGTGACCTGTCGGAGCTCTGCTTGGATCGGGGCGAAGCCGGCGAATTTCAGCGTCACCGATTTGGATTGAAATCTGGCCATGCTGGGGACTGCAACGACCGCCTTGTCCAGTGCCAGGCTGACGATTTGGCCGGGGACATCGTCTACGACAGCGGGTTCATCGAGCTTGAACGCATGAAACAGCCGCCGGGGTTTCTCGAAGCAGATGAGCGACGCGATGAGCAGGACGAGGATATTGATCCCTGACCAGCAGGCCGCAACCGGCGAAAACTGGCCTTGTACATGCGACGTTTCCGGTACGATGTTGAGCAGCAGACCGAGGACGGTGATCGTCATTATGCTTGCGATCCAGGCGAAGCTGTAGCGGTCAAAATGGTTCGCCTCGTTGCCACTGCCCTTTGGCGTCACCCTGAACGGCTTGCCAAACGGTCTCACGAGGCTGGAGACCACGGTCGGCAACATGCGGAATGTCGCAAAGGTCCCGACGGCGCTGGAAACCACCGGCAGATAGCGCGTCGGCGTGATCCACAGCATAAGCAGAAAATACGCCGCCAGCAGCGGCACCTGATGCGAGACATAATCGGCTACGTCGGTGAAATAGAGCGGAAGCAGGCCGAACCAGAGATAGACGATGGGGACGAGCAAGATCGTGAAGCGGACCAGATACTGCACCAGCCATGATGCCGGCAGGAACATGATCCGTTGAAAGAGCGTCAATCCCGGGCCGCGCAGCGGGCCGTTGTACAGGTAGAGGGTTTGAATACCCCCCTGACACCACCGTTCGCGCTGCACAAAATAACCGGTCAGGTTTTCGGCGGCCAGTCCCATCGATAGCCGCTCGTTCAGATAGCGGGTCTTGTAGCCCTTATTGAGCATCGAAAGAGTGGTCAGCAGGTCTTCCGTGATCGACTCCGTCGGAAATCCGCCTATTGCGTCGATCGCCTTGCGGCGGGCGATCGAGCATGACCCGCAGCAGAAACTGACGTCCCAGGCGTCTCGGCTGGGGGCGATCTCGTCGAAGAACAAGCGCTGCTCATCCGGCCAGATATTCTCCAGGCCGAGGTTTGATTGCACCGGATCGACATTGAAGAAATGCTGAGGTGTCTGAACGATGCCGATGCTTTCATCGGAAAAGAAGGGCAGCGTCCGGCGAAGGAAATGTCGATAGGGAACAAAATCAGCGTCGAAGATCGCAATAAACTCGCCCGAGCTGACCTTTAGCCCATTGTTCATATTGCCTGCTTTGGCATGGCTGTTGTCGCCGCGCGTGACGTGGATGACGTTCTTTTCCTCGCAATAGGCCTTCAGCCAGTCGCGGCGTTGATCGTCAAGCACATACACATTCAATTTGTCGGCAGGATAATCCAGCGAGCGGGCACCGATGATGGTTCGCTCGAGCACGTCGAGCGGCTCGTTATAGGTGGGAATGAAAACATCGACGGTCGGCAGCTCACGCTTGTCGCGCGCGAAGAAAACACGGCCCAGCCTGTCCGCTTCGGCGCTCCGGTCGACATAGCGGCTCATCAATATAAGAAAAAGGATGACTTCGAAGCAGGCCAGAACCTCGACGATGAAGAGGATCCAGACCCAGTAGATGCTCGGACCGTCACTGGGATAGGGAAGCACTGTCTCCGTCAAGCGCCAGAACATGTATCGCAATGCGAATGCTGCGACGAACGCGCAGGTCACCGCCCTTGTCCAGCTGTGATCGCGCGACCAATTGAACGGCCCCAGGAAAAAGAAGGCCAAAACGACAAAGGTCGGAACCAGCGCTACAAGATACTGAACCACAGGCTTTTGACCCAGTTGGATAGGTTGATGCCGCGTTTGGAAAACCGTACCTGCACTGTGCGCCCCACCTGGCAGGAGTTGGCAAAGTCGTTGTTCATGAAGGATGGATCGAGGCGAACCCGAATGCGGGCATTGCGTTGAGTCGACGGCGGCAAACTGGCGGCAAAGGAATCGGCCTCGACCGAAGCCGAATTGCCTCTGACCGAAATGACCGTGCCCTTGAAGATATCGCTGCGGCCAAACAAGCGCACCTGCGCAACAAGTCCCGGGTAGATCTCGTCGTAATTGACCTCGGGAACAAGGATATCCACGAACAGCTCTCGACAATCGAGGAGGCGCATCAGTTCGTCATTCAGCACGACGTTCGAACCGCTGACGATACTCCTGGTCCAGACAACGCCATCGAACGGCGCGGTTGCCGTTGCGGATTCAAGGCTGTTGACACGGTCTGCCTCTTTGACCAGCTGTTTTTGAACTTCGGTCGCTCGTGTCTCATTTTCCGCTATGCGCGAGTTCAAGTCGTTGATGCGAACGACAACCTCGTCCTCACGCTGCCGCGAATAGGGCACATCATTCTGTCCGTCGCCGAAGACAAAGATACCCTGGCGAACCGCATTGAGCCTCTGTTCCAATTGATCGACAGTCAAGTTGCTGATTTCGACCTCGCCGCCGGTCGCAGCCCCGGCGGCACGCGCGGCATCAACCAGCCTCTGCGTCAGAATGCCCTTAGACTCGAGCTGCACCCGGCGGCTCAGGTCGACCTGCGCGACCAGATCCTGGGCTTGCGACACTTCGACTTTTTTCCTGAGAATTTCGACTTCGCGTTCGAGATTGGCAATGGTGGTCTGCTTGTAGACTTCCAATCTGGCAGACAATTCCTCGCGTAGGGCGGTGAGTTCCTCCCGTTCCTTTTTAAGGGCGGCGACGCGGTCAAGCGCCGTGTTGCGATCTGCCTCGAGCGAAGCGAGGATTGCGCGATTGACACGCGTATTTCTGATTTCTGCGAGGGCTTGTCCCGCTTTGACCGGGCTGCCGGCCTTGAGGGGTTCTTCCGCAATCGTGCCGTCGATCGGGGCATTAACGACAGCAAACCGCGCATTCACCGTGCCATCAAGGCTGGTAAAGCCGGTAATCGTCGGCAATGAGACGACCGCCACGAGTGTCAGCAACAGCAGGCCGACAACGATGCGCGTGATGCGATGGTTCCAGATCATGTTGGCATCCGAAGGTATCGCTTTGCAGCCATCCGTCCCCATCGAGCCGGCACAAACGGATGCAACTCATTCTTGTAATTTAGCGCATCGAAAATTATAGACAAGTGATGGTCGTAAAGCTGCGGCAGAAACGGTTCAGCTCCGGATGAAACGCCGCCGACGGCAGGTCTGGCACCGCATCGATGCGGCGCAGGGAAACATGGTCAAGCCATCGGCGGCGCCGCGACCGACGGGATGGGGTGATGGAAATCACGGCGCGGCGCGACACTGCTGCCATTCTCATTGAGACAGAAACAGCATAATTCCGCGAGCTTTTCTAATGCGCATCGCATGAAACTTGCTTCATGCGATGCGCATCAGTTAGCCCGGAACCGCCCCTCACTTCCGGGCGACATGCATTAATGCGGTCGAAGCTTCTTGGTCGCGATCAGCATGACGAGATCTTCGGAGGCATCTGCAAGCTCCAATGCCAATTCCGCAGCCGACCATCCACGTTTCTGCAAGCTGACGAGCATTTCCACCATCGCGACTTCGACTTCTCGTCTGCAGTTCGAAATCGGCTTCATTTCGATTTGTTTCTCATCACATGCGGTGGTCATCTTAGCCTCCGTTCTGCCATTGGAAAGGCAGCGTTACAAAATTCACCAGTGAGTGGATATGGTTAGGGTTGCGCGCACGCCGGGTCATTACGCATTGACACAGATGACCTCGGCTGCGCGCAACCCTTCGCGCGCTCTCATTGGCCGATGCCGGCCTCAGCAGCGTCTCGCATGAAGGTGAGCAGGGGAACCCGCACGATTGCCGGTGGGAGTTTTCTGGCGCCTGACGATGCTCGCGCAAAGCGCGCACGATTATGGTCCCGATAGTTCACGACTATCCTCCTCTGCTTGCATATTTTGTTTTGATTAGCGTCGTTTCACGGTGACAGTGCTCTGAAACTACATCGCACCGGCAAGTGAGAATTTTGGAATTTCCGAACGTCTTTCGGAACTAACCATTGCTAATTTAAATACAGGAGCAGGAGGCAATTGTCGTTATCGCCGCATCCTGAAAATTATCGGTCCGTCCATTTCTGCTCGTTACGGAATATGATAAGTAGCTTATGCACGTGCTGGAGGAGTGGATGGCTACGGAGTCTGGAGACAAGCCCGCTGCCGGACAGGAATGGCCGGCCCACCTGGAGCGTCGACGCTGGCCGCGCGAACCGTCCCCGCAGAAAGAACATCGGGCGGACGTTCCGCCTGCACTGGCGCCCTTGCGATTTTCGACGCAAGACCTGCCGCCGAAAGAACAGTTCCAGTCCTGGCGCTCACACATGGCGCCGCTAGTCGACGTTCATCTGCCGGACGGAAAATCGGAGGACGACGGTTTTCTTGCGGAACAGACCGGCTGGCATCTCGGCGAAATTCTCATCGTCCAGCAGCGCACGCAGGCCTGCAGCTATATTCGCGATCAGGCCATGCTGCGATCGAGCCCGATCGATCATTGGAACGTCGGCGTACTGCGCAGCGGCCGGGCCTGGACCGAGGCCAATCGGCATGTAACAGAGACCGGCCCGGGTGAGATATTTTTCAGGTCTCTTGGTTATCCCTACCGCGGGCGCATGACCGATTCAGCCGCGGTGCTCGTCTTCCTGCCCTATGAACTGTTGACCCGTGATGCCTCTCTTCTGCAGAACGCCAACAACATCGCCCTTTCCGGCAGCCTGGCCGAATTGCTCGTCAGCTACATCAACGGCCTGGAAGCGAACCTCAGCAATTTGACGGTGGAGGAGGTGCCGCGGATCATACGAACGATCGGCGATATGGTCGTTGCATGCGCTGCCTCGTCCACAAGTTTGGATCGCGGTCAGGAACAGAGCAATATGGGGCTGATGGAGCGGGCGCATCGCTATATTCACCTCAATCTCCATTCAGATAGTTTGACGCCTGACGTCATGTGCCGTGCACTGGGCATCTCGCGGACGCGGCTCTACCAATTGTTCGAAACAAGCGGGGGCGTCTTCAACTACATTCGCAAACGTCGATTGCTGCAGGCCTATGCGGACCTTACCAACCCAACCGACATCAGGCCGATCTCGGAGATTGCCGAGGCCGCCGGCTTCGACGTTGCAGCCAATTTCACGCGCGCCTTCAGCCATGAATTCGGCCTCAGCCCGCGCGAGGTCCGAAAGACCATAGCAACCGAGCACCCGGCCATCCCCGCGACACGTTCCATGCGACGTTTCGGGACAACCATCGGCGATTGGCTGACGCTCGCGCGTTGATGCGGAGACGCACCAATATTGTCGAATATTTTTCAATGCGTTATGCAGCTGCGTTTGCTTAACGCGTTCTAGTTCCATAAGACAGATTACGCCGCTTTGCAATTGTAGCCGCAAAGTTAGAATGTCCTGATTCTGCAAAGTAAGAATGTCACTCTCTCCCCGTTTTCGATGACGGCGGAGATTTGTGGATGGGATTGATAGCGATGAGCGAGCGCGACCTGCAGCGGATCGAGGTTCTGTCGAAGGTGATCGCCGGCCGGATGACGCTGGTGCCTGCGGCGCATGTGCTTGATCTGAGCGAGCGCCAGGTGCGGCGGCTGTTGGATCGCATCAGCACCGACGGCGCGGCCTCGATCCGCCATAAGGCGATCGGCCGACCCTTCGCTTCGAAAGATGACTTGGTGATCAATGCCAGCGAACGGGCGATAGCGGGTTCGTTGCCGTGCACCAACGATTCGACAGCGTCGGCTTAGTCAAACTTATTGGCGCGCAGGCCTTCCAAAAAGGTTCGAAAACTCTCTACAGCCCGCTTCGCGATGGCATCCGGATTTTCGGCATTAGCGATCCATTGCGCCGCACTGCTGCTCGCGGCGTTGATCAGGCGAGCACCGGCTTCAGGGTCGATATCGGCGATGACCCCTTCTTGTTTCAAGATCTCGAGACTTTGGGCAACCGCGGCGATGCAGCCGTTTGCATTCGGCCACTGCGATGGATCACCGAGGACGGCCGGCCCATCACGAAACATGATGCGCTGAAGTTCCGGCTCCAGAGCCATTAGGACGTAACCAATATTCTCATCCACGAAGCCCTGCCAGCGCGTCGATGCCATAGAAGAGATCTCGCACAGTCGGGCCGTCATCTCGCTGTCGATCTCGGCTACAACGGCCGCGAACAGTCCTTTCTTGTCGCCGAAGTGATGATAAAGAGCGCCGCGCGTCAGTCCGGCTTTACCTGTAAAGTCGTCCATGGAAGCTTCGGCGTAACCAGAGGCACCAAATGCTCTTCTGCCTGCAGCCAAGAGCTTAGCCCGAGTCTCGGCAACCATTTCATTACGTGATCTGCGCACAGGTCCTCCATTCATTCTCATACGCACCGTATGTTAATTGACATACGGCGTGCATTTGATTACACGTTTGCATACGCCACGTATGTACGTGACGTTAGCTCTAACACGGAACACGCCGATGCATAATCCATATGTAGAAATTTTCCGCGCGCCCGGCACCAAAAGCTTTTCCGCTGCAGGTTTCTTCGCCCGCCTTCCAATAGCGATGGCGCCGATCGGCATCGTCGCCATGCTTTCTCAGACTCATGGAGAATATTGGCTCGCCGGCGCTGTCTCCGCGACCTTTGCGTTGACCAACGCCGTGATCTCCCCGCAGATTTCGCGGCAGGTGGATCAGCTGGGCCAACGGGCCGTCCTCATCCCCACCACCATCGTCTCGGTGATCGCATTCGGGACGCTGATCGCGGCCGCAAACCAGGATTGGCCTTCGTGGACGCTGTTCCTCTCAGCACTCTTTGCTGCAACAATGCCCAGTATTCCAGCAATGCTGCGTGCTCGATGGACGGAGATCTTTCGCGACAGACCTGAGCTTAATACAGCCTTCGCCTTTGAATCCGCTGCGGACGAACTTGTCTATATCGCTGGCGCGTCGCTTTCTGTCGGCCTGGCCGTCTCGCTGTTCCCGGAGGCGGGCATGATCGTGAGTACTCTCTTCATGGCGCTCGGCAGTTTTGCCTTTCTCGTGCAGCGGTCAACAGAACCGAAAGTGCGCCCGGTCGACATGGGCACCAACCATCGGTCGGCAATCTGGTTGCGCCCGGTCCAGATTATCACGCTCGCGTTGGTCTTTGTCGGCTCTACCTTCGCCACGGCTGAGGTCAGCGCTGTTGCAATTACCAAAGAGCTCGGGCGGCCTGAAGCTGCCAGCCTCGTCATCGGCGTTTATGCCATTGGCTCTTTCATGGTTGGCCTCATAATCGGAGCAATAAACCCCAAGCTGGCCCTCCAGCGCCAACTGCTAATCGCCGTCGGCGTGCTTGCGCTCACCGCTCTACCACTTCTCGTCGCCAGCAGTTCTGTCTGGTTCCTTGCCTTCGCAGTCTTCGTGAGCGGCATCGCCATCTCACCCGTCTTCATCACCGCCTTCGGGCTCATCGAGCGCCGCGTGCCGGAATCGATGCTGACGGAAGGTGTGACCTGGGTTATGACCGGCATTGGGATCGGTATGGCGCTCGGCGCCTTCGTCTCCGGCTGGGTGGTCGACACTTACGGCCCGAGCAATGGTTTTTGGGTTTCGGTCGCAGCCAGCTTGTCTGCAGTACTGATCGTAGGCACGGGTCAGCAGAGTCTCACTGGAGACCGAGCAGTGGCGCCGCTCCCGCTCACGCAACCTGCAGAGTGATACAACCGCGTTCCCCATCTTCGCTTTCGTTCGCCGCGGGTAGAAGTACGCCTTGCGGCGAGCAGTCGCACGCCTTGATGCGAATCGTCCGTTGTTTCCTATCCCACCTCGAATTCCGGGTCGGGTGGAACCTGCATGGCGAGAGCGAGATGATTTGTCTGCGCGGCAAGCCCGATGATCGTGAGGAGTTCGCCATGTTGGGCATCGGTCATCCCTCGCGCTCGGGCGGCTGCGGTGTGGGATTGAATGCAGTACTGGCAGGCATTGGCCGTCGATACCGCTATGTAGATCATCTCGCGCGTCAACGGATCGATGGCGCCTTCGACCGTCATGACCGATTTGAGCGTCTCCCATACGCGCTTGAGGTTTGCGGGGTCGTTTGCAAGAGCACGCCAGAAATTGTTGATGAAATCGGTCTTGCGTGTCGCCCTGATGTCGTCGAACACGGCTTGCACGGCCGGAATGGCTGCGGCCTCTTGATCCGACAGAAGTTTCACTGTTGCCATCGAAAGTTCCTTTCCGGGCGCCGACCTACGGCCTCAAACATGATGTTGCTCGGCGATCCCGCGCCGCCGGCGGAAGATACGGAGAAACGGCAGCGGCCGCCAGCCTCCCGCCAGGCGAGGAAATCGAAGCGGCTGTTTCACGAAAATAGGCAAAATTAGAAATTATTGTCTACAGATTTTGTAGATTATGCGGTTCCATAGCCCTGTCGACTTCAGCGCTGAGATTTTGAACGCCCAATGGATGCATCCTTGGGTGCATGTGACCTGCCGACTTCTTCCAAATCAACAGGAGATTTCCATGAGCAATCCGGTTCTCGTCAATCAGATCATTCCCGAGTCCGATATCGTCCCGCTGACCGGCCGTGTTGGCGCCGAAATCAAAGGTATCCGCCTCGGCGGAGAGCTTTCGGATGCAACGGTGTCCGCCATCAACCAGCTTCTCCTGAAGCACAAGGTGATCTTCTTCCGCGATCAGGGACATCTTGACGATCCAGAACAGGAGGCTTTCGCACGCCGCCTCGGCGACCTCGTGCCGCATCCAACCCAGGGACCGATCGCCGGCACGGCTTCCATCCTCAATCTCGATTCCAGCCGCGGCGGCGGCAGAGCCGACCAGTGGCACACCGACGTCACCTTCGTCGACGCCTATCCCAAATTCTCCGTGCTTCGCGGCGTCGTCATTCCGGCGGCCGGCGGCGACACGATCTGGTCCAACACCCATGCCGCATATGAAAGTCTGGCGGCGCCGCTGAAACTGCTCGCGGACAATTTATGGGCCATTCACAGCAACGCCTATGACTATGCAGCCGTGCGCCCTCGCGCCACCGCCGAAGAGAAGAAGCATTTCGAGGAAGTTTTCACCTCGACGATCTACGAAACCGAGCATCCTGTTGTGCGTGTCCATCCGGAAACCGGGGAAAGATCGCTGCTGCTCGGCAACTTCGTCCAGCGCCTTGTCGGCCTGTCGAAGAGCGACTCGGCGAGACTCTACGAGGTGTTCCAGTCTTACGTCACCGCTCCGGAAAATACCGTGCGCTGGCGCTGGAGAGCCGGCGACGTGGCGATCTGGGACAATCGCGCCACGCAGCACTATGCCGTCAACGATTATGGCGACCAGCACCGCGTCGTGCGCCGCGCCACCGTCGATGGTGACGTTCCCGTCAGCATCGACGGCCGCCGCAGCGTAACCCACGTCAAGGCTGCCAAGCCGCAAGCAAAGGCGGCGTGATCGCGCACATATGAGTGTCGCCCGGAAGCAAAATGCGCCGCATGCCTTACGAGAAGGACAGCTTCTCGCTCGGCCGGGTCAGCGTTTCCGGGCGCAGCACCGCATCGAGATGCTCCTTCTGCATCAACCCGCGTTCGAGAAGGATTTCATAGACCCCCCGTCCCGAATGATGCGCTTCCAGCGCAACCTCGGTGGCATTGCGGTAGCCGATATAGGGGTTGAGCGCCGTCACGATGCCGATCGATTGCTCGACCATGTGCCGCAGCCTTTCGCGGTTGGCGGTAATGCCTCGAATGCAATTCGCCTCGAGCGTCAGGCAGGCATTGGTCAGATGGCTCAGGCTGCGATAGAGGCTGTAGAAGATCACCGGCTCGAAGGCGTTCAGCTGCAGCTGGCCGGCCTCCGCCGCCATGGTGATCGTCACGTCATTGCCGATCACTTCGAAGGCGACCTGGTTGACGACCTCCGGGATAACAGGATTGACCTTGCCGGGCATGATCGAGGAGCCGGCCTGGCGCGCCGGCAGATTGATCTCGTTGAAGCCGGCGCGCGGCCCCGAGGACAGCAGCCGCAGATCGTTGCAGGTCTTGGAAAGCTTGACCGCCACACGCTTGAGAACGCCCGAAAGCTGCACGAAGGAGCCGCAATCCTGCGTCGCCTCCACCAGATCAGGTGACGTCACCAGATCGACGCCGACGATTTCGGACAGGCGCTCGCGCACCAGCGCCGCATAGCGAGGATGGGCGGTGATGCCGGTGCCGATCGCAGTCGCGCCGAGATTGATCTCGCGGATCAACGAGACCGCTTCGGAAAGGCGCGCCTCGTCCTCCGCCAGCATCAGCGCGTAGGTTCCGAATTCCTGCCCGAGCGTCATCGGCACGGCGTCCTGCAATTGGGTACGGCCCATCTTGAGGACGTCGGCGAACTCGACCGCCTTGGCCTCGAATGCCCGGCGCAGGATCGCCATGGCGTCGACCAGACGGTGAACGCCGATCCATGCGGCAAGCTTCAACGCCGTCGGATAGACGTCGTTGGTGGATTGCGAGAGATTGACGTGCTCGTTCGGATGCAGGTGCTGGTAGTCGCCGCGGCGATGGCCGAGGATTTCGAGCGCCCGGTTGGCAATCACCTCGTTGGCGTTCATGTTGGTCGAGGTTCCCGCCCCGCCCTGGATCAGATCGACGACAAACTGGTCGTGCAGCGCTCCGTCGCGGATTTCGATACAGGCCGCAATGATGGCGTCGGCCCGCTCCCGATCCAGAAGGCCGAGGCTAACATTGGCCTCAGCCGCCGCCTGCTTGATCGCCGCCAGCGATGCGATCAGATCCGCCGATTCTTTCAGGGTCTGACCGGTAATCGGAAAATTCTCGACCGCGCGCAGCGTATGCACGCCGTAATAGGCCGAGGCCGGTACGTCGCGATCGCCGATCAGGTCGTGCTCAACGCGGATAGCAGTCATATCGGATGTCGTCATGGCAGGAACTTTCGAAAGGGGCGCTGCAAGCACGCATTGCGGCGACGGGATGAAGAAGAGGATGGGCGCAGACGCGGCGGAATGGCCGCGTCCGGAGGTGTCATCGGGCCAGAGCGGCAGGACGAGGATCGTCCTCGTGCGGCTTCGATCCGCGCAGCTTGAATGGAAAAGACACGCCGCCTGTTGTAACACCCATCGTGTTCACGCGCGGGGGATGATGGAACGGCGCGAGCCGGCTTCGGATCTCAGGCGAACCGATGCCGAGCCGCTCGAGGAGCTCCGTCACGACGGCGTAAAGGATTTCAAGATTGCCGTCCTCGATCTTGACCGAGATGCCGAGCGCCCCGTCCGTTCCCAATCGCCGGGTTTCATCCGAGGCCCGCACACCGATCGCGTAGCTGGCATCGGCTCCAAGCTTGCCGATGAGGGCACCGTTGAATGCGCGCATCAGCAGCGTGCAGTAGCGTCCCTCGCCCGCAACCATGTCAGGATGGCGCGCCATTGCCTGGAAGATGCGGGCAAGTGCCGGCCCCCGCGTCGACGAAGCCTCGCCCGCCTCTTCCCCGTCGGCTGCCGCGGCAAGCTTGGCATAGATGCGGGCCAGGCGGTCCAGGGCAAAGGCGGGGGTCGGGAGATTGCATCCGTCGATCCCCCATTCGACCTCCCGGGCGTCCAGATCGCAGAGTTCGGCGAGCGTGCGCTTGACCCGCCCCTGCATCGGATGATCCGGCAGGTGGTAGTCCTCCATGCCTGCCCCGATCGCCCGGGCGCCGGCAAGCATGCCGACGTGCTTGCCCGAACAATTGCTGCAGACTGCCGTCGGGATAAAGTCCTGCTTGATCCAGACGCGGTTGACCGTTTCCGACAGCGAAGGATGGCCGCCGCAGCGAAGGTCGGCCTCCTCGGCCTTGATCTTCGACAGCATGGTTCGCGTGCGCGCGATATGCCGCTCTTCGCTGCTGTGGGACGCGCACATCAGCGCAATATCCGCATCATCGAAGCCGAAACGCTCGACACCCTCCGTCTCCAGGATGGCAAGCGCCTGGGCCGGCTTGGCGGCGGAGCGGGCAAGCGTCAGGCGCGCCGGATTTCCGAGCGTGTAGAGCAGCCTGCCCTTGGCATCGACGACCGCCGCGTGGACGCGGTGCCTGTTCTCGACGATCCCGCCACGATCGGTGACGACGAAATCCTCACTCATGTCTCTCTCCATTCATGCCGCACCCCGGCGGCGACTGCGCCGCCGGAGAAAGCTTGGGTGTATCAGGCGAGATCGAAACCGCCGCGATCCTCGCCCTGTTCGGCGGCGAGCATGTGGATGCGCTCACGCATCAAGAGCCAGCCGACCACCAGCGCCGGAATGATCAGGGCCAGAGAAGCGACCGTGTAGGTTCCGACCGGATAGTCGAGAGCCATCAGGATCACGACGACGGCAAGGAAGCCCAGGGTCAGCACGCCGGTATAGGGCGCGCCGAACATTCGGAATTCAGGCCGCGCCAGCTTGCCCTGCCGCGACAGCTGCCACAGCTTGAGCTGGCAGAGCACGATCACCCCCCATGCGGCGATGATGCCGAGGGCGGCGACATTCAGGCCGATCTCGAAGGCTTCTGCCGGAACGACGGCGTTCAGCACGACGCCGAAGGCGGTCACGACAGCCGTCACCGCAATGCCGACATAGGGCACGCCGGAGCGGTTCATTTTCGCCAGTGCGGCCGGCGCCGAGCCTGATATCGCCATGGAATGCAGGATGCGGCCGGTCGAATAGAGGCCGGCATTGAGCGACGACAGGACGGCGGTCAGCACCACGAGGTTCATGACGACGTCGGCGCCCTGGATGCCGATCTTGCCGAAGAAGGTCACGAACGGGCTCTCGCCGCCCTTATAGGCGGTATAAGGCAGCAGCAGCGACAGCAGCAGGACCGAGCCGACATAGAAGACCACGAGGCGCAGCACGACCGTGCGGATCGCCCGCGGCATGACCTTGCGGGCATTTTCGGTTTCACCGGCGGCGGTGCCGATCAGCTCGATCGAGGCATAGGCGAAGACCACGCCCTGAATCACCACCAGGGCCGGCAGGATGCTGTTCGGGAACATGCCACCGAAATCGGTGATCGTGCTGATGCCCGGAACATGGCCGTCGATCGGCGTGCCGGTGACGACGAAGTAGACGCCGACGATCAGGAAGACGAGGAGGGCGAGGACCTTGACGAGGCTGAACCAGAATTCCAGTTCACCGAAGACCTTCACCGACAGGAGGTTCATCGAGAGGACGAGGACCAGCGCCACCAGCGCAAACACCCACTGATCGATCATGGCGATCCAGGGGACATAGGCCTTGAAGAAATTCATGTAGAGGGCGACCGCGGTGACGTCGGCGACCGCCGTCATCGCCCAGGTCAGCCAATACATCCAGCCGACCGCGAAGGCGAGCTTTTCGCCGTAAAATTCCCGGGCATAGGAGACGAACGAGCCCGAGGTCGGGCGATGGACGATCAGTTCGCCGAGAGCCCTCAGAACGAGGAAGGCGAAGAAGCCGCACAGGGCATAGACCAGCACAAGTGCCGGACCGGCAGCGGCAAGCCGGCCGCCGGCACCGAGAAACAGCCCCGTGCCGATGGCGCCGCCGATGGCGATCATCTGGATCTGCCGCGGCTTCAGCGCCTTGTGGTAGCCGAGATCCTCCTCGGCAAAGACCTGGCCCTCGGCCTCGCTTCTGTTGGATTGCATCACTGTCATTTCTCCTCCCTATCCGCGGTCGGCAACCTCCAGGCCGCTCCTCCGCGAGATGCCATAAAGATGTTAATCTGCTATGCGGTCTGACAGGTTTGGCGATTAAAAGGAAAACTACCCTTCAGTCAAGGATTTTCCTGCTGCTATCTCAGGATGCATATCCACCGCCTGTGGAAAGCCAGTCTTTGGCGGCTGGATGACGTCGCTTCTTTACGCTTTCGTTCAAGGCGCGACAGACTTAGCGCGGCTCGGCGCCGATGATGCGGCTGACCGCCGCCTCGACCTTCTTGAGATGAATTTCCATCGCCGCCTCGGCCTCGGCCTCCGCGCCTTTGCGGATGGCTTCGACGATGGCGCGATGCTCTTCGTTCGATTCCTCACGCCGTGGGCCAAACGCAGTCAGCAGGCCGGATTGCTGCGCCATCGCCTCGCGGACGTCATCGACAATGTCGCGGAAGACGGCATTCTTCGATGCCTCGGCGATCAGCCCGTGAAAATCCGAATCGAGGCGCACCCAGGCCCCGGTATCTTCTTCCTGCTCCATCCGGTCGCACAGCTGAAGCAACCGGGACAGCTCATCGTCAGTTCGGCGTAGCGCCGCCCAGCCGGCAGCCGATACCTCGACGAAGGCGCGCGCCTCCATCAGATCCCGCGCCGAATAATCACCGTAACGGATATCTCCGTCGCCGGCGGCGGCGAGCACATAGGTTCCGCTCCCGGTCCGCGTCTCCGTCAGTCCCAAAATCTGCAGCGAGCGTAGCGCTTCCCGCACGATCGGGCGGCTCACGCCGTATTTTGCGGCGAGCTTCGCTTCCGACGGCAGCTTGGAGCCGGCGGCAAAGCGGCCGGAAAGAATGAGATTGCGCAACTCCTCGAAGACCAGTTCCGAGGCACTTTTTCGGCTGAGGATCGCGGAGTCGGATAACCAGTTTTCTAGATCGTTCATCGCTTTGCATTCGATCGGCAGCGCAGCCGGATCTCCGGATGCAAATTGACATCATACCTTCAGCGCAGATCGCTTTTCATCGGCAATCCCGATGATGGACCGTTTTACCTCCAGCAGGTGTTCCGCCATGGCGGCGCGCGCATCCGCCTCGCTGCCTGCGGCGATCGCCTCCAGAATCCGGCGGTGCTCGGCGTTGGAGGCTTTGCGCCGGCCGCGAACATGCTCCACCAGTTCCGACTGCGTCGAAAGTGCCCCGCGGACATCGGCGACGACTTTCCGGAAGATCGCATTTCCCGAGGCTTCGGCGATTTCGCCATGAAACTCCGCGTCCATCCGCACCCATGTCTGGACGTCCTCCTCGTCGTCCATCCGGTCGCACAAGGATGAGAGCGACGCCAGCTGTGCGTGCGAGCGCCGCAGTGCGGCCCATCCGGCAGCCGGGATCTCGATGCAGGGGCGCGCCTCCATGAGATCGCGGGCGGAATAGGCGCCGCCGCCGAGCTGCCGCGCCGGGCTCTCCGAAACGACGAAAGTGCCCCGCCCCGTCCTGGTTTGCGTGAACCCCAGCGTCTGCAGCGAGCGAAGCGCCTCACGCACGATGGCCCGGCTGATGCCGTAGCGTTCGGCGAGCTGCACCTCCGAGGGAAGACGGGTGCCGAGAGCCAGTTTCCGATCGATAATGGCCGTGCGGACATCTTCGAAGACCGCTTGGGCAGCGTTTCTCCGGCTTATCTCTTTCTTCTCCGACAGCCATGAATCCATATCCTGCATCGAGAGACGATGCGGGCATTCGAAAGAGCTGTCAAGCAACCGGACAGGTGTGCGATACTGCCTACCAGAGCTTCATATGTTGACATCCTTGTAGAGGAGGTAACGGAAGCGGCCGGGGCCACCGGCGTAGCAGGCCTGCGGGCAGAAGGCGCGCACCCACATGAAATCGCCGGCCTCGACCTCCACCCAGTCCTAGTTGAGGCGATAGACGGCCTTGCCTTCCACCACATAGAGGCCATGCTCCATGACATGGGTTTCCATGAAGGGGATCACCGCGCCCGGCTCCAGCATGACGATATTGACGTGCATGTCGAAGCGCACATCCGCAGGGTCGTTGAAGCGGGTGGTGCCCCAGCGACGGCGATCACCGAGAACAAGCGGCTCAGCGACGTTCTGGCTTTATCAAGGAGCGCCAGGAGCAACAGTCAAGTCCAGTGGTGAAGACCAACAGCGAGAAGAGCGGCTATGTGCGACGGGCTCATGGTCCGGGACGAGGGAGGATTTCATGACCAATCCGGCGACGATCGAACGCCTTAAAGCAGCGCTTGCAAAGCTTGATGCTGCCGACCCCACGCCAATCTGTTCCACGTTTCCCCGCCACGCCTCTCCTCTCACCATCATCGAATGTTGCGCTCAACGGCGAATGAACCTGTGGACAAAAAACGCTGGGGCTTAACCACCGATGGGCGGTTTCACCATAGATCCGTGGCCGTCAGGTTCACAGTTCCGTCGGGACATGTCCTTAGAACTTCACCCGGAACCCGGCAGTCCCAGTGAGGCTGTAGCTGTCCGCGAAGTTGGACAGGCTGGTGTTGATGGAAACCTCGCCATACAGGGAATATTTGTCGTCATTCCAGTTATAGCTGCCGCCCGCGCCGATACCACCCCAGGTGCGGTCGCTCTCGTTGGCAAAGTCCACGCCTGATACTCCAACCTCCGTCCCGTCAAGGAACTCGTAATAAAGATTGGCAATGCCATAAAGAAGCGCGCGGGTCGTCGTTCCTGAAGCGCCCTCCCAGGTATTTTCATAATCCGCCGAAAGTCCAAGACGGCCCTTAAGGCTTTCGCCTCTCCCGAGAGAAACATTGGCGCCGAAGGGATCCGTGAAGTTATCAAAATCGACATTGGAATATGCGAGCTGAGCTTGCGGGGTAAGCGTCCAGCTCTGGTTCAACGCAAATCTTTCACCGGTTTCCAAGCTGAAGGCGTAGCCGAAACCGCCATTCCCTCTCGAGAGCCCACCCAGGAAGTCGGAAGACAGGTCACTATCATACCATGTCGCCTGCGCCTGCCCGTCAAGATAGAAACCATTCTGGCCATACCAGGTCAGCGTAGCGCCAACGCCATAGCCGTCGGTATTGACCGTGCCATCGCCGAAGACGGAGGACACATCTGCGGACGCTTTGCCGTACTGAGCCGTGATGCCTCCCATGAGTGTGCCGCTGCCGCTTTCGTAAAGCTGCTTATCCAAGCCGCCTTGGAACTTCCATGTATCCAAATCGTAATCAGCGGAACTCGTTGACGTTCTCGGGTCAAAGCTTTGATGTGCGCCTTCGACGCGTGCCCACACGCCGCCTCCCTCGACGAGGGTCGGTCCGCCCTCAGACGGCTGCGGGGCCGGCTCGATCGTTCCAGGGCCGTCACCCTGGGACAGCGTTCCGTTGCCAGCTCCTGACCAATAGCGGTTTCCAAGACGCTGTTGCAGCGTTGGCAGCCCGTTCAGGCCCAGCAATGTCTGCGCGTAGGCCTCGTAAACGGGAACACCGGGTTGGTAGAGCGGCGATGATGCGGCGTCAGCCGCATCGCCTAAAGCGGAACGCAGATACCAATCACCATCGTTTGGCGTTGCGATGCCATTCTTGTAGAGCCGGTAGGCATAGGCGCCGCCGACAACGGCTTCTTCGCCCTGAAAGAGATAGTCTCCGTCAAGGGCAAAGCTGCCGGCGGAAGAGCCAGCAACATCGATCACCCGTATCCCTTCCACAGTCAGCGCTCCCTTGCCGCCAACATTGTTCACGACAAGCGTCGTCAATCCTGACGTGTTACCCGCAACCACAAGCCGGTCGGTCGTTGACGCGTCATTGCCCAGCGCCGTATTCAATCGTAAAGTGCCACCCGCGCCCACATAGTTACCGCTGACAGTCAGTGTTGCTCCCGGGGCGCCTCCCACAATGACCGATCCGGCATTGGTGAGCACGCTAAGGGTCTGATCGAATCCGGCCGCATCGAGGGTCCCGCCAGCAAGCACAGAAGTCGACGAAGTGGAGCTAAAGGCGTTCGTGGTCCCAGCCGCAAGCGTTCCAGCCTCGACCGTCGTTGCACCTGAATATGTATTCTGTGCGGTCAGAATTGTCGTTCCGCCGCCGATCTGCCTGACGTTACCCAAGCCGGATATCACGCCGTCGAAATTCATGCTGTCCGAGCGATTGAATGCAAGTGAACCGTCGTTGGCAACATCTCCGACAATAGAGCCCGACGTGCCGCCATTGCCGAGCTGCAGTGTCCCGGCGTTGATGGTGGTTCCGCCAGTGTAGGTATTGTTGCCGGCGAGGACCGTGGTGCCCGAACCGTTCTGTTCCACGGCACCCGAACCGGAAATAATCCCGGGCACTAAAAAAGCGTCCGAGCGGTTGAACGCGAGGAGACCGTTGTTCAACACATTGCCAGAGATCGAGCCGCTCGTTCCGCCGTTTCCAAGCTGGAGGGTGCCTGCTGAGATCACGGTACCACCAGCATAATCGCTGTTGCCCGTCAGGACCAGAGACCCTGATCCCGTCTTCGTAAGTCCGCCGGGCCCGGTTATACCCTGTGCCAAGGTCGAATCGAAGGCCTGTGTATTAATCGTGCCGCCCCCGACATTCAAAGTCACTGCGCGACTGGCCGATAAGTCGCAACTGCTGTTGAGTTGCAAGGTGCCGCCATTGAAACTGACACCGCCCGTCGAAGCACCCAGGGCATTGTCGGCGCCGACCGCGACAACGCCGCCATTGATAAAGGTTCCTCCGGAATAGGTATTGCCCGCCGCGACCGAGGGATCGAGCGTAAGGGTGCCCGCTCCGGTCTTTTCGACGGCACCGGTTCCGACGATCTGACCGACATAGGTGCCATTATCGGGCTGAGTAAACCGGACAAGGCCGTTATTGGTGATGTTGGCGATATTGTTTGCGGGAACAAGCTGCGTCGGGAGAGCCTGCGCACGCGCTTCCAATATGCCGGCAGGATCGATGATAACCTGCCCGGTATAGTTGCTGTTCGTCCCCGTCAGGACAAGCGTGCCGTTCTGAACCGTAGCGACCGTGACGCCGGTAATGGTACCTGTCAGCGTCCACCTTCCGAGATCGTTTTTAATGAGGCTTTCAAACCCGGTGAAGTTGCCGGCCATGGACGATTGCCCATCGCCGCTGAGGAAGATCGCGTCAGTCCCGCCGCCGCCGGTAAAATTGCCAGTGACACTCGATCCGGTATAGAGGCGCAAGATATCATTGCCATTGGCTAGATTGATACTGCCTCGAATTATGCCTTTGTTGGTGAAGTCGAGCGCTCCGGCGCCCGATCCACCGATGACGGTGCTGGTTGTTCCGTTGCCCGCTTCGATAATTCCGGTTTCATTGTTGATGACCGTGTTCAGGCCGGACGTGTTCTGCGACCAGATAGCGACAGCATTGTTCGCATCGATTAGGCCATTGTTGGTAAGCACATTGCCAGTGCCCTGGAAATTTACGGCTTCAGCACTGTTCTGCGACCCAAGGGCAAGTAGCTGCCCCCCCCTGCTCAATCGTCACCGTACCATTGTTGTTGACCTCAATGGCGTTCCCACCCGTGTTGTAATTGCCAAGGGTGGAGACTGCCGTCGCGCTAACAAGGCCCCCACCGGAAATGGTGATCACCGCGCCGTTGCGCAGGCTGATACCATTCATGTCGCCGACGGCAATCTGCGCGCCGGCTCCAACATTGACGGTGATGTTGTCTCCAGCAGCAGAATTGCCGGCGCCGACCGTGGTTGTATAAGGATTGGGAGCAGTCGTGTCGCAGCTGATGACACCCCCAAAGGTGACGCAGTCGGCAAACGCCATCGCCGGCGCCAGGAATGAGCCTCCGATGAATACGGCAGCGAAGATCGACAAACGGGAGGTGCACGAAGCAAAGGCGGAATGAAGTTCCTGCATTCATTATCTCCAAATCTTTTTCACTATCCTTAAACTAGGACGGGCAAAATGCCTGTGTTCGATCGGCAACAAGGAAAAAAAAATTAAAACCACCACGGGCAGATATGCAGGATTAACGATCACAGGTGGTCTGGCAGGCACATTGCGGGCGCGGCGAGTTCTCTTTGAGCCGCTGACCAAACGCCCACAGGTCGCTGCAGAGAAGGCCTAATGTCATGATGATGCGCGATCGCGACGAGCTTCAGCGCGTGCTGAGCCCGCTCGATTTCAAACGAGCCCTGCACAGAACGAATATCAGGCAGCAGCTTCGCTTTGAGCTCGGCGCCAAACCGACGCTGGTCAAAAGTTATGGATTTCATCGTATCAAGGCCGCCCGATGATTGGGTGCAACAGCGAACGACCATTTCTCTGCTGCCGGCCGATTGGCTGCGCCTCTCCCTCTCACGGATCAGCGAAAAGAGGCCCGGGAGCAGCCCATTCGCTCCCAGCGCGAACCGCACCGATGCTACCAGAGCTTCATATGCCGGTTGACATCCTTGTAGAGGAGGTAGCGGAAGCGGCCGGGGCCGCCGGCGTAACAGGCCTGCGGGCAGAAGGCGCGCAGCCACATGAAATCGCCGGCCTCGACCTCGACCCAGTCCTGGTTGAGGCGATAGACGGCCTTGCCCTCCAGCACATAGAGACCGTGCTCCATCACATGGGTTTCCATGAAGGGGATCACCGCCCCTGGTTCCAGCGTGACGATATTGACGTGCATGTCGTAGCGCACATCGGCCGGATCGATGAAGCGGGTCGTGCCCCAGCGGCCGTCGGTGTCGGGCATGGCCCGGATCGGATGGTCGTCCTCATGCGTGACGATCGCCGGCGGCGGCTCCAGCCCCTCGACCTCCTGAAAGGCCTTTCTGACCCAGTGGAAGATTGCTGCGGCCGAGCCGTCATTCTTCAGACGCCAAGCCGAACCGGCGGGAATATAGACGAAGGAGCCGGCGCGCAGCGTATGGCCGACACCTTCGAGCTCCACCGTCATGCCGCCTTCGACGACGAAGACCACTGCCTCGGCCCGCTTGTCCGGCTCCGGCCGGTCGCTTCCGCCGCCCGGCTGAACCTCCACCACATATTGCGAGAAGGTCTCGGAGAAGCCGGAAAGCGGACGGGAGAGAACCCATGCCCGCGTTCCGGTCCAATGCGGAAGGAGGCTGGTGACGATATCGCTCATGACGCCGCGCGGGATGACCGCGTAAGCCGTGGTGAAAACCGCCCTGCCGGAAAGCAGCTGGGTCTGCGGCGGCAGGCCGCCGAGCTTCGAAAAATAATCTGTCTTGTTCATCGATGCGGCTTTCCAGGCAGGTGTCTCTGCATCTGCTTTATGCGCCGCCGGCCCGTTAGGCAACTCCCAACGCCTTTCGCTACCGGTCGGCCATCACCAGATGGCCCGGCCCGACTTCACGATAGAAGGTGGCCGGAGGCTGGTAGTCCACGGCACGCATCGGGCTCTTGATCTCGTCATTCGCCACCATGCGTTTTTCGTGGCGGCGGTCGGGATCGGGCACCGGCACGGCGGCGATGAGTTTCCGGGTATAGGGGTGCTGCGGATTTTCGAAGACGGCGGCGCGTGGGCCGATCTCCACGATTTCGCCGAGATACATCACCGCCACGCGGTGGCTGACGCGCTCGACCACCGCCATGTCGTGCGAAATGAACAGGAAGGCGAGGTTGAGGCTCTGCTGCAGGTCGAGCATCAGGTTGATGACCTGCGCCTTGATCGAAACATCGAGCGCCGACACGCTTTCGTCGGCGACGATGACCTTCGGCTGCAAAGCGAGCGCCCGGGCGATGCAGATGCGCTGGCGCTGGCCGCCGGAAAATTCATGCGGGTAGCGCGAAGCCATATCTGGGGAGAGGCCGACTTTGACCAGCAGGTCGGCGACGACGTCCCTCGCCTGCTGCGAATTGCCCATCCGGTGTTCGAGATAGGGCTCGGCGATCGCAGCACCGACGGTCATCCGCGGATTGAGGCTGGCGAAGGGATCCTGGAAGATCATCTGCACGGATTTGCGCATCTCGCGCAGATCCTTCCTGTCGAGGCCGACCACCTCCCTGCCCTCGACGAGAACGGAACCCGCCTGCGGCTCGATGAGGCGCATGATGGCGCGCCCGGTCGTCGATTTGCCGCAGCCGGATTCACCGACGAGCGACAGCGTTTCGCCGGCATGAAGATCGAAGGAGACGTTTTCGACCGCATGCACCCGGCTGGTCAGCCGGCCGAACAGGCCGGAATGGATGTCGAAACGCTTGGTGAGGTTCTTGACCTCAAGCACCGGCCTCGCGGCGACGGTATCGGCGGCCTCGGCCGGTATGTCCGATTCGCCCGTCGCCGTATTGACCACCGGAAAACGCAGCGGCCGCTGACGGCCCTGCATCGAGCCGAGAACCGGCACGGCCGACAGCAGCGCCCTGGTGTAAGGATGTTTGCCGCGGTGAAAAATATCGGCGGTGGGGCCGCTCTCGACCTGTTCGCCGCGATACATCACCACCGTCCTGTCGGCGATCTCGGCGACGACGCCCATGTCGTGGGTGATGAAGAGAACCGAAGTCCCCTCCTCTTCCTGCAGCATCTTGATGAGATCGAGGATCTGGCCCTGGATCGTCACGTCGAGCGCCGTCGTCGGCTCGTCGGCGATCAAGAGTTTCGGCCGGCTGGCAAGCGCCATGGCGATCATCACCCGCTGGCGCATGCCGCCGGAGAAACGATGCGGATATTCGTCGAAGCGCGTGGCGGCCGAGGGAATGCGGACCTTTTCCAGGAGCCTGATCGTCTCGGCCCTGGCATCGGCCTTGTTCATCGCGGAATGGCAGAGCAGCGCTTCGGATATCTGGTCGCCGATGGTGAAGAGCGGATTGAGCGATGTCATCGGCTCCTGGAAGATCATCGCCACCTCATTACCGCGCACCTGCCGCATGGCCTGTTCCGGCAGGGCCAGCAGGTCGCGCCCTCCGAGCATGACGCGGCCCTCGATGCGGCTGACCTCCGCCTGCAGCAGCCGCATGATCGACAGCGACGTCACGCTCTTGCCCGAGCCGGATTCGCCGACGATCGCCACGGTTTCGCCGGGCGCCACGGTGAAGGAAACGTCGCGCACGACAGGCTTCCAGGCGCCGTCGACCAGAAAGGACGTCGTCAGCCCCTCGACGGAAAGAACGGGGATGGCGGTCTCGATCGATTGTGCTTGGACGCTGCCCATGTCGGCTCCTGTTGCGGCGGATGAGAACGGCGGATCAGTCCGGCCAGCGCAGCAAGCCGTCGAAGCGATGCCTGCTGCGGTTTTCGATCGGGGTTGCGATGATCTCGTTGGAAGCGCGCGCCTTGTCGAGTTCCTCGGCCAGGCGGTTTGCGACGATGACCTCCTGGCCCGGATGCAGGTTGCACGGGTCGAGATAGAAGTAGCGGTGCTCCACTTCATGGTCGCGCACGATGATCGGCGGGTTGCCCCTTGCCAGCGCATCGGCGAGATCCCAGGCGGTGATATGCGCCTGTTCGGGATCGACGATCAGGCGCAGCCGGTCGAGCGGATTGTTGGTCGGGTCGGGTTCGATCAGCGCGGTGATGCCGGGGCGACCGTCAAGCGTGCGTTTCCACAGATTGAGATAGCCGGTCTCGCGCTCCCGGATGCCGGCATGGTCGCGGCTTTCCCAGGCTTCCAGCGCCGCCATGACGCCGAAGATGCTTTCCTTGCCGACCTTCATGCCGCGGCCGATGCCCATATTCTGCAGGAATGCATGGCGCACCAATTCCTTGCGGCCGGCGACGATGCCCGAGGTCGGGCCGCCGAGGAACTTGTGGCCGGAATAGAGCGCGATATCAGCCCCTTGCTCCAGGAAAATCCTCAGATCATATTCCGACGCCGCATCGACGATCACAGGCACGCCCTTGGCATGGGCGATCTCGACGAATTCCTTGAGGTTCAGCAGGCCGTAATCGACGACATGATGGGAGACGACATAGACGGCGGCGGCGGTCTTGTCGGTGATCGCCTTCTCCATGTGGAAACGGTGCGTCGAGGTCGCCTGCCCCACCAGCACGACCTTGCCGCCGGCAAGCCGGATCGCTTGATCGACCGGCGCGCCGTAGCTCACCACATGGCCCATCTGCACCAGCACCTCGTTTTTCTCGGGCACGGCATCCGGCAGCTTCTCGATCGCCAGCAGATCATCGCCGGTAATGGCGCCGGCGACAGCGAGAGAAATGCCGGCCGAGCAGGAGGCGGTGACGAAGCCGGCCTCGCCGCCGGTCAGCCGGGCGATGACGCTGCTTGCTTTGCGCTGCAGGTCGTTGATCTCGACGAAGTGCGGCAGGATCGCGGTCATCGCGGCGATCGCCTCCGGCACGACGATCGAGGCGCCGAGGCTGGTCATCGTGCCGGATACGTTGATGACGGGGCGAAGGCCGAGCGAAGGTCTGATGTCATTGGGCATGAAGGTCTCCGGAAGTCTGGGGCGAGGAACGGGCCGTGGGTGGCAGCTGCTCCAAATATGCAAGCTCTCGTCAGCCATTCAAGGCGACGATCGCCTCGATCTCGACGGTGATGTTGCCGGGCAGCGAGCCGAAGCCGACGGCCGAGCGGGCATGTTCGCCGGCCGCGCCAAATACCGCGATCAGCAGATCCGAGCAGCCGTTGATGACGCTCGGATGATCCTCGAACTCAGGCACGGCATTGACCATGCCGAGCAGCTTGACCACCCGCTTGACGCGGGAGAGATCGCCGAGCGCCTCCTGCATGACGGCAAGCAGGTTGATGCCCGTCAACCGCGCATGCCGGTAGGCCTCCTCGACACCGACGCCGCCGCCGACCTTGCCCGCATGCAGGAAGCCGTCGGCCTCGCGCGGCCCCTGGCCGGAGAGGTAGAGCATATTGCCCTCCACCACATGCGTCACGAAATTGGCGATCGGCGGCGGCGGCGGCGGCAGCTTGATGCCGAGGGCGGCTAACCGTTGGTAAGGCGAGTTCTCGACCTTGCCGGCGGCGTTGGGAAATTGATTCACGCAAACTCCTGTCATGCGAATTTTGGATTGGCGAATTTGGTTTCGGATTGGCCGATTTAGGTCGGCGGATTAAAGGTCCTTACGAAGTCTCGGATCGAGCATGTCCCTGAGGCCGTCGCCGACCATCTGCAGCGACAGCACCGAAAGGATGATGGCGACACCGGGAAACAGCGTCATCCAGTCGGCCTGGCCGATATATTGCCGGCCGGCGGCGATCATTGTTCCCCAGGTCGGGATTTCCGGGCTGACGCCGAGGCCGAGGAAGGAGAGGCCGGCTTCGGCGAGCATGGCGCTGGCGAAAAGGAAGGTGGCCTGCACCAGGATCGGCGAGAGCAGGTTACGCAGCACATGCCGCGTCATGATGTGGAACGTCGAAATGCCGAGCGCCTTCGCCGCCTCGACATAGGGCAATTCGCGAATGACCAGTGTCGAGGCGCGGACGATGCGGGCAAGGCGCGGGGAATAGACGATCGACAGCGCGATGATGACTGTTGTCAAGGAGGGCCCGAGGGCAGCGACGAGGGCGATGGCCAGCAGAATATCCGGAAAGGCCATCATCGCGTCGATCAGACGGGCGATCGGCGTATCGAGCTTCTGGAAGAAGCCGGCCAGCAGGCCGAGGGTGACGCCGATCGCCGCCGACAGGCTGACGACGGCCGCACCGACGAGCAGCGACAGGCGGCCGGCAAAGATCGTGCGCGAGAAGACGTCGCGGCCGAACTCGTCGGTGCCAAAGAAGAAGGTGCCGCTTGGCGGCTTCAGCCGGTTGACGATCGAAAGCTTGGACGGCGAATAGGGCGCGACAACGGGCGCGAAGACCGCCAGCAGCACGAAGATCGTCAGGATCAGCAGGCCGAAGGCCACCGTCTTGCGCTTGAGCAGGCGGCGGACGAATTTGCTGCCTTCGCTCTCGGCGGGCTTGATTGCGATATCGGCCATCAGTAGCGCACCCTCGGATCGACCAGCAGGTAGAGCATGTCGATCGCAAAATTGATCAGCACATAGAGCGCGGCGATGACGAGCAGCGCCCCCTGGATGACGGGATAGTCGCGGCGCAGCACCGCCGAGACGACGAGATTGCCGACGCCCGGCAGGCCGAAGACCGTTTCGGTGACGACGGCGCCCGAAATCAGCACCGCCGCCGTTAGGCCGAGCACCGTCAGGATCGGGATCAGCGCATTCTTCAGCGCGTGCTTGAGGATGACCTTGCGCTCGACCAGCCCCTTGGCCCGGGCCGTGCGGATATAATCGTCACCGAGCACGTCGAGCATCGAGGCACGGGTGAAACGCAGGATCAGCGCCGAGGAGACGATGCCGAGCGCAAAGGCCGGCAGCGTCAGATGATACATCCGGTCCGCGAAGGTCGAGCCCGGCCCGCCATAACCCGAAACCGGGAAGAGATTGAACCGGACGGCGAAGAACTGCATCAGGATGAGGCCGAGCCAGAAGCTTGGAATGCTGGCGGCAAACATGGCGAGCGTCGTTGCCGCCTGGTCGACGAAAGAGCCGCGCCGATAGGCGGCATAGATGCCGATCGGCAGCGCAATGATGCTGGCGATAGCCAGCGAAAATAGCGTCAGGAAGAAGGTCGGCTCGGCGCGGTCGAGCAGCGCCGACGTCACAGGCATGTTGAGAAAGATCGACTGGCCGAGATCGCCCTTCAGCAGTTGGCCGATATAATAGACATATTGCAGGCCGAGCGACTGATCGAGGCCGAGCCTGCTTCTGAGATCAGCAATATCCTGCGGCGTCGCGTCCGGCCCGAGCATGACGGCGGCCGGATCTCCCGGTGTCACGCGCACGATGACGAAGACGATCGTGACGACGAGGAACATCACGACGATCATGCCGACCAGGCGCTGGAGGATGTAACGGATCATCAATGCTGGCCTTCGAGCCCTTGCAAATACGGCAGAAAAAACCGGCGCCGAACCCCGGAGGGCCGGCACCGGCGGCGATGCTTACTTCTTGATCGAAGCATTCCAGAAATACGGCCACGGGGCCGGATCGACACCTTCGAGCTTGACCGATTTCGCCGAGACGGCGTTGAAATCGCCGATCTTCATGAAGGGCGCGTCTGTATAAACAGCCTTCTGAACATCGGCCCAGAGCGCCACGCGCTTCTTCGGATCGACTTCCGAAGTGAAGGCATCGACGGCGGCCTTGCGGGCCGGCGTGTCCCACCAGCCGGGAGAGCTGGTCGAGAGCGAGCCGATCAGCGCCGGCTCCGGCAGGAAGGGGCTGTGGGTGATATAGATATCCCAGAGCTTCGGATCGGTACGGCGCTGCGTCAGCGTCGCCCAGTCCACCACCTGCATATCGACGGTGAAGCCGGCAAGCTTCAGATATTCGGCGGCGACCTGCGCCATCTTGTAGTGGAATTCGTACTGGCGGCTGGTCAGGATGCGGATCGGCTCGCCATTGTAGCCGGCCTTCTTGGCGGCAGCCGCCGCCCCTTCCGGATCGGCGACATTATAGGCGCCTTCGGCGCCGGCATCGGTCGACCAGGAGAAGGTTTTCGGGTAGATGGCGCCGTCGAGCGCATAGAAATCTGTGCTGCCGAAAGCGGCGGCCAGCATGTCTTCCATGCTGAGCGCCCGGCGGATCGCCTTGCGAACCTCGACATTCCCGGCAACACCTTCCTTCGTGTTGAAGACGAAAACAGGATAACCGAAGGGCTTCAGCATGACCGGCTGCGAGGCAGTCGAAGCCTTCAGCTTGTCGTAGGACTCGACCGGGATCGAATCGACATAATCATACTGGCCGGAAACGGCGGCCTCGACCCGGGTGTTCGGATCCGGCACCGGCACGAAGCGGATTTCGTCGAGATATTGATGGCGGGCGCCGCCATACCCATTGCTGTCGCCTTCGCGCGACTTATAGCCGTCGAAGCGGACGAGCTGGATATACTGGTCGGCCTTGCGCTCCTTCAGCATATAGGGACCGGTGCCGATGAACTCCTTCATCGGTTCGTCCTGCTTTTCCGAGGGGATGATGATCGCCGCGGAATTGTTGAAGGCGAGCAGCGAGGTCAGCGGCGCATAGGGCTGCTTCAGCGTGATCGTCACGGTCGCGGGATCGGCAGCAGCGATCTTGTCGATGAAGCCGGCCACCTGCTTGCCGCGCGAGGCGATCTTCATCCAGCGGCCGAGCGAAGCAACGACATCCTCCGAGGTCATGTCGCTATTGTCGTGGAACTTGATGCCGGTCCTGAGCTTGATCGTATAGGTTTTGCCGTCGGCGCTGATCTCGGGCAGGCTTTCGGCGAGAAGCGGCGTGACGTTCCAGCTCTTGTCGAAGGTGTAGAGCGTCTCGAAAATATGCTGGGTGACGATGCCGACGAGATCCGCCGTCGACGACA
Source organism: Rhizobium sophoriradicis (assembly GCF_003939025.1). GTDB lineage: Bacteria > Pseudomonadota > Alphaproteobacteria > Rhizobiales > Rhizobiaceae > Rhizobium > Rhizobium sophoriradicis. The sequence continues at coordinate 186,248 of NZ_RQIH01000004.1, read as the reverse complement.
TCGGATCGAGCGTCGGCGGCTCGCCGATCGTCGCGACATTGATGACGCCGCCCTTCTCCTCAGCAAGCAGGGTCGAAGGCAAGGCGACGAGCGCAGTGCCGAGCAGGAATGCGACAAGCGGTTTCATATGAAGGCTCCCGGTTAAGTTCCACAATTATGTAATTCATGTTTTTGTAACAGAATAAGAGATGAAATGATCGTGTCAAGCGGAAGCCGTGGATTATGTCGTGAGACGAGCGTCGCAACGGCGAAAACAGCGCCGCACCATCGGCGGCGGCTAGCCGTCAACGACAAGCTTGCGCATGATGCGGGCGCGAAGAATCGGCAGCGGCAGAGCTTCAACAAAGCGAGGATGGAATGCGCATCGATTTCAACGACGGAAAATGGCTGAACGAACCGGAAAGCTGGCACGCCGACGCAACCGGCCTGACGCTGACAACAGACGAAAAGACCGATTTCTGGCGGGAGACCTATTACGGCTTCACCCGCGACAGCGGCCACTTCCTCGCCTTTCCCACGCCCGATAGCTTCACCGCCCAGATCCGCGTACAAGGCGAGTTCCGCACCCTCTACGACCAGGCCGGCCTGATGGTCCGCCTCGACGAAAGCCGCTGGGTCAAAACAGGCGTCGAATTCACCGACGGCGAAGCCTTCCTCAGCACCGTCGTCACCGACGGCCAATCCGACTGGTCGGTCTCGCAACCCTTCAAGGAAATCGAAGATTTCCACATCCGCGTTACCCTGGCGGCCGGCGCCCTTCGCATCCAGGCCTCCCCCGACGGCCACCGCTGGCCGCTGCTGCGGCTAGCGCCCTTCCCGATCGCTGACCGATACGAGGTTGGGCCGACCGCCTGCACGCCGGAGCGCAGCGGATTGACGGTGCGGTTTTCGGAGTTTTCGATTGGGCCGGCGATTACGACGGATCTGCATGATTTGAGTTGAGGAACGCTGTGATCCGTTCAACCAGCTTTGTCGGAAAGCGGGCGAAACGTCATTTTCGGGATGACAGCCGCGTCCTTCTCTGCGAAAAAGAGCGCGATGAGAGACAGGGGCGTTCGTCGATAGACGGGCTGAGAAGAACCCTTCGAACCTGAACCGGATAATGCCGGCGGAGGGAGTCGCTCGGGGCATCGCCGTAGACGCCGCCCCGCGCCTGCCCCGCCTGAAAGGGGCGCCATGCAGAGCAAGACCACCTCGGGAGCCATGCTGGAGGCGATGCGCGAAAAGCCGCCGCTCGTCCACTGCATCACCAATTACGTCGCCATGAACATCGCCGCCAATGTTCTGCTTGCATCCGGCGCTTCGCCCGCCATGGTGCACGCGGCTGAGGAAGCCGGCGATTTCGCCGGCATCGCGAGCGCGCTGACCGTCAATATCGGCACGCTGTCGACGCAATGGCTCGACGGCATGCGGGCGGCGGCGAAGGCCGCGGCCTCAGCCGGCAAACCCTGGGTGCTCGATCCGGTGGCGCATTATGCGACGGCCTTTCGCCGCCAAGCGGTTGCCGATCTGCTGGCGCTGAAGCCCACGATCATCCGCGGCAATGCTTCCGAGATCATCGCGCTTGCCGGCGGGGAGAGCCGCGGCCAGGGCGTCGACAGTCGCGATCCGGTCGAGCAGGCGGAGGATTCGGCCCGCCGGCTCGCGGAGCGGCAGCAGGCCATCGTCGCCGTCACCGGAGCCGTCGATTTCGTGACCGACGGTGCCAGGGCGGTGCGCATCAAGGGTGGATCGGTGCTGATGCCGCAGGTCACCGCGCTCGGCTGCTCGCTCACCTGCCTCGTTGGCGCCTTCGCCGCCACAGCGCCCGAGGATCTGTTCGGGGCGACGGTCGCTGCGCTTGCGATCTTTGCCGTCGCCGGCGAAGATGCCGCGCTCGGCGCGGCCGGTCCCGGCTCCTTTGCCTGGCGCTTCCTCGATGCGCTGGCGGCGCTCGACGGCGAAGCGCTGGATGCGAGGGCCAGGGTATCGATCGCATGAAGGCTCTCGACCTTTCGCTCTATCTCGTCCTCGATCCGGATCTCTGCGCCCCTATCGGCATGGTCGAGACTGCCCGGCTTGCCGTTGCCGGTGGTGCGACGATCGTGCAGCTGCGCGACAAACGGGCCGGCACGCCGGAGATGATCGAGACCGGCCGCGCCTTGAAGCGGGCGCTCGATGGCACCGGCGCCCGCCTCATCGTCAACGACGACGTCGAGGCGGCGATCGCCATCGGCGCCGACGGGTTGCATATCGGCCAGGAGGACCTGAACGCGCGCGCCGCGCGGGAGATGATCGGTCCCGACATGATCCTCGGCCTCTCGGTCGAAACCGAGGCGCTCGCCGCCGCCGTCGATCCGGGTCTCGTCGATTATACGGGCGTCGGCCCGGTGTTTGCGACGCCGACCAAGGCCGACCACAAGCAGCCGATCGGCTTTGATGGTCTCGCCAGACTGGTGCAGCTCTCGCCGGTGCCGTCCGTCGCCATCGGCGGGCTGAAGGCGGATCATGTGGCCGAAGTCTTTGCCGCCGGCGCCAAGGGGCTTGCCGTCGTCTCAGCCGTCTGCGGCACGCCGGATCCTGCGGCAGCTACACGCCGCATCGCTGCAGAAATCCGAAAGGTTCACACATGATCCGTAACGTCCTCTCCATCGCCGGCTCCGATCCCTCAGGCGGCGCCGGCATCCAGGCCGATCTCAAGGCCTTTTCCGCCCGCGGCGTCTACGGCATGGCGGTGCTGACCGCGCTGACGGCGCAGAACACCCAAGGGGTCAGCGGCGTGCATCTGGTGCCGCCGCCATTCGTCGCCGACCAGATCGATGCCGTCTTTGCCGATGTGCGCGTTGATGCCGTTAAGATCGGCATGATCGCCAATGCCGCCATCGCCGAGGCCGTCGCCGCCGCACTTTCTAGAGCTCTGACCGCAGCAACCGCCAACGGGCGCAGCATTCCTGTCGTCCTCGATCCCGTTATGATCGCCAAAGGCGGTGCCGCCCTGCTCGCACCCGAAGCGGTTGACGTGCTGACCCTGCGGCTGCTGCCGCTTGCCACGCTGCTGACGCCGAACCTGCCGGAGGCCGCCGCGCTGCTGCACCAACCGGTCGCGAGGAACCGGTCTGAGATGGCCGCGCAGGCCGAACAGCTGCGCGCGCTCGGCCCGGCCGCGGTACTGGTGAAGGGCGGCCATCTCGATAGCGACGACAGCCCCGACGTGCTGGCCGCCGCCGACGGCCTGCACTGGTTCGAAGCTCAGCGGGTGCCGACAAAGAATACCCATGGCACCGGCTGTACGCTGTCGAGCGCGCTGGCGGCCGAGCTTGCCAAGGGCGCTTCGGCGCGGGAGGCGGTGGCTGTTGCCAAGGACTATCTCGCCGGCGCCGTCGCAGCATCAGGAAGCCTTACCGTCGGCTCCGGCCACGGCCCGGTGCAGCATTTTCATGCACTCTGGAAAGACGCCGAATAGGTCCCCTCACAGAGACGCAGACATCGCGACTACGATGGAAAACGGCGCCGCCTCCCGGGCCGTTTTTGCATTGCGCCACCTTGCATTGAAACCGCGGCCGTGGGTCGACGGCCGCGGGGCGCGATTTGAAATAGCCTGTTGACAAGACGGGTGAGATGGCCAAGTCTATGACATTAAAAGGGGATATGTTCCGCAATAACGGAATAAGAGGAGGAATGTCGGGTGCCAGACCTGCTTGTGAGCCTGTATTCCGCAAAGCTTGCCGAGCTGAAACAGAGAGCCGAGAACGTCGGCGCCGCCATTCGCCCGGCACTCCCCCCGGAACTGCATCTCGTCGTCAACTGGGTTCGCGAACGGTTCAGCGAGAACTGGGCAAGCGAGGTCTCGGTCGCCTTCTCCCGCCAGCCCGTCGCTTGCCTGATCGCCGTCGAAGGTCGAGAACTGCTCGGCTTTGCCTGCTACGACACGACGGCCCGCGGCTTCTTCGGACCGACCGGCGTTGACCCGCAAGCGCGCGGCAAGGGCATCGGGCTCGCGCTGTTTTCCGCCTGCCTTGAGACAATGAAGGCGCTCGGCCATGCCTATGCCTTCATCGGCGATGCCGGTCCCATCGATTTTTACGCCAGGACCGCAAGCGCCATCACCATCCCGGCCCCCGACAAGGGCATCTACGAAGGCATGCTGAGAAGCATGCCGCAATGACCATCTGATACCGGAGCACTAGACTTGTCCTCGACCCCGCTCGCCCTTTTTGTCGGCCTTCCCAATCCGGTTCTTTCGGATGATGAATTTGCGCTCTTTCGCGAGACCAATCCGCTCGGCCTCTTCGTCGGCCGGCGCAATCAGCGCGAGCCGGAGCAGACCAAGCGGCTGATCGAACGCTTTCGCGAAGCCGTCGGCCGCGACGACGCCCTCGTCTTCACCGACCAGGAGGGCGGCCGCGTCCAGCATCTCGATGCCGGCCCCTGGCCGCTCTTCCGCAGCGTCGGCCAGTTTGCCGAACTGGCGCGCCGCGATTTCGAGCTCGGCAAACGAGCCCTGCGCCTTTCCTCCCAGGCCATGGGCGCGATGATGACGGAACTTGGCCTTTCCAGCGGCTGCTCGCCCGTGCTCGACCTCGTCTTCGAGACGACGAGCGCGGTGATCGGCGCCCGCTCCTTCGGCCCGGATCCCGATGTCATCGCCGCCCTCGGCCGCGAGGTGGTCGACGGCCTGCTCGAGACCGGCAACATGCCTGTGATGAAACACATTCCCGGCCATGGCCGGGCGACGCTCGATTCCCACAAGGAGCGTCCGGTCGTCGACGCCAGCCGCGAGACGCTCGCTGCCACCGATTTCAAGCCCTTCATCGCGCTGAATGACACACCCTGGGCGATGGTCGCCCATGTCGTCTACTCGGCCTATGACAGGGAATTGCCGGCGTCCGTCTCGCCGATCATGCACGACGTGATCCGCAAGGACTTGGGTTACGAGGGCGTGCTGATCTCCGACTGCATCTTCATGCAGTCGCTCTCCGGCACCCTGCCGGAACGCGTCAAACAGGTGCTCGACGCCGGCTTCGACATCGCGCTCCACAGCCATGGCGACGTCAGGGAAAGCGAAGCAGCCGCCAAGGCGGCGCGCCCGTTGACCGCCGCCGCACTGCAGCGGATCGCCGCCGGCAAGGCCCGTCTCGGCAATCTCAAGATCGACTATCGGGCCGCCCATGCCGAAGTCGAAGACATATTTGCAAGCGCGCTGGTCTCCTGACTGGCGCGCCAACTCTCACCGTATAAAAGAAGGGGAATAAAACATGAAAAAATATCTTCTTATCGCCGCCGCGCTGTCGCTGCTTTCCGGCTCTGCCATGGCGCAGACGATCCTGACGGCCAATATCGAACCGGCGACGACCTGGGTTCGCAACTTCAACCCGTTCAACCAGACATCGGCGCGCCAGTCGACGCTCGATTTCATCTACGAGCCGCTGGTTATTTTCAACCGCTTCGACAGCAACAAGCCGGTCTATCGCCTGGCCGAAAGCTTCAAACTTTCTGACGACCTGAAGAGCATCGAATTCAAGCTGCGCCCCGACCTGAAATGGTCTGATGGCAAGCCGCTGACCTCAGCCGACGTCAAGTTCACCTATGATTACCTGAAGAAATTCCCGGCGCTCGACTTCGTCAGCATCTGGACCTTCGTCACCGACGTCCAGGCCGTCGACGGCCAGACGGTGCGTTTCACGCTCGCCAATCCGAGCTCGCTCGCCGCCGAGCAGATCTCGCAGCTGCCGATCGTCCCCGAACATGTCTGGAAGGATGTCGCCGACCCGGTCACCTTCGCCAACGAAAACCCGGTCGGCAGCGGCCCGCTGACCGAGGTGCCGCGTTTCACCGGTCAGACCTACGATCAGTGCCGCAATCCCAACTACTGGGACAATGAGCACCTGAAGGTCGATTGCATCCGTTTCCCGCAGCTTGCCGACAACAACCAGATCCTGACGGCAACGGCCGACGGCACGCTCGATTGGGGCGTCTCCTTCATCCCCGATATTGATAATGTCTATGTCTCCAAGGATCCGGAACATTTCCACTACTGGTATTCGCCGAGCAGCATGGTCGCCTTCCTGTTCAACCTGGAAACCGCGAACGAGAACAACAAGAAGGCCTTCAACGATGTGAAGTTTCGCCGTGCGCTCGGCATGGCGCTCGACCGCAAGACGATGATCGACGTCGCCGGCTACGGCTATCCGACGCTGAACGAAGATCCCGGCCTGATGGGCGAGCTTTACAAAAGCTGGGCGGATCCGTCGGTCAAGGCCGATTTCGGCAAGTTCGCGACGTATGACGCCGACGCCGCCAAGGCGCTGCTCGACGAAGCCGGCTACAAGGACAAGGACGGCGACGGCTTCCGCGACAATCCCGACGGTACGAAGATCTCCTTCTCGATCATCGTTCCGAATTCCTGGACGGACTGGGTCGACACCGTCAACATCGCCGTCGAAGGCATGCAGGCGGTCGGCATCGACGCCAAGATCGAAACGCCGGAGGAAGCCGTCTGGACAGGCAACCTCATCAACGGCAGCTTCGATGCGGCGATCAACAGCCTGCCGGCCTCGGCCTCGCCCTATTATCCCTACAAGCGCGCCTTCAGCGCCTCGGACAAGGGCAAGACCCGCTTCACCGCCCAGCGCTGGTTCAATCCCGATGTCGAGAAGCTCGTCGTCGAATTCACCCATACCGCCGACCTCGCCAAGCAGAAGGACGCGATGAACAAGGCGCAGCGCATCGTCGCCGAAAACATGCCTGTCATTCCGGTGTTCAACAATCCGAACTGGTACCAGTACAACACCAAGCGCTTCACCGGCTGGTCGACCAAGGAAAACCCCTTCGTCAATCCGTCGATTTCGCGCACCAATCCGGCACGCCTGTTGAACCTGCTCGCTCTCGAGCCGGTCAAGTAAGGCATTGATCCCGGGAGCGGTGCTTTCAACGCCGCTCCCGCCACGACGGAGTTTCCATGGCTTTCCTGCTTCGCCGTCTCGTCTTCTATATGGCGGCCTTCATCGCGGCAGCGACGATCAATTTCTTCCTGCCCCGGCTGATGCCGGGCGATCCCGTGCAGATCATGTTTGCGAGCGCCGGCACTGAACTGCCGCCGGAAAGCCTGCAGGCGCTGAAGCTCACCTTCGGCTTCGTCGACGGGCCGCTCTGGCAGCAATATCTCACCTATCTCGGCAGCATCTTCACCGGCGATCTCGGCCGCTCGATCAAATATTTCCCGCTACCGGTCACCTCGGTGCTCGGCCATGCCCTCGTCTGGACGGTCGGCCTGATGGGAACGGCAACGATCATCAGCTTCGCGCTCGGCACCTTGCTCGGCATCGTCGCCGCCTGGCGCCGCGGCAGCAGGTTCGACGTTATCGTCTCCGTCGGCGCGATTTTTGCGACCTCGGTGCCGGCCGTCGTTACCTCCTTGATCGTGCTCTTCATCTTCGGCTTCACGCTCGGCTGGTTCCCGAACGGATATGCCGCCGATCCCTCGCTCGATCCCGCCCTCAGCCTGCAATATATCGGCAGCGTCGCCTATCACGGCATCCTGCCGATGGTGACGCTCTGCACCGTGCTGATCGGCGGCTTCACCGTCACCATGCGCAACAACATGATCAACCTGCTCGGCGAAGACTATATCGTCATGGCCCGCGCCAAGGGCCTGTCCGACCGGCATGTCATGCTCTGGTATGCGGCGCGCAACGCGCTGCTGCCGACGGTCTCCAGCCTTGCCATCGCCATCGGCACCATTCTGGGCGGCTCACTGGTGACAGAGGTCGTCTACAATTATCCTGGCCTCGGCAATATTCTCTACCAAGCGATCCTCGCCCGCGATTACCCGGTCATCCAGGGCCAGCTGCTGATCATGACCGCGACCATGCTGATCGCCAATTTCATCGTCGACGTCAGCTATGTCATGCTCGACCCGCGGCTGAAGGGAGCGTGAGATGAAGACCCTGCTTCGCAACCGCAAGGCGCTCACCGGCCTCGTCATCATCGCTTTCATCGTCATCGTTGCGATTGCAGCGCCGCTGCTGTCCCAATACGATCCCGCCGCCCGCACCGGGCGGCCGCACCAGCCGCCAACGCTCGATCATCTGCTCGGCACGACCCGCATCGGCCAGGATGTCTTCGCCCGCCTGCTCTACGGCGCCCGCACCTCGCTCGCCGTCGGCTTCGGCGCCGGTCTGCTGATCACCCTCGTCGGCACCGCGCTCGGCATCATCGCGGGCTATCGCGGCGGCAAGACCGACGAGATCATCAGCTTCTTCACAAATATGGTGCTGGTCGTTCCCAACCTGCCGCTGCTGCTGGTGCTCGCCGCATTCATCGGCCAAGCGAGCCCGCTGGTCATTGCGCTCATCCTCGGCGCCACCTCCTGGGCCTGGGGCGCCCGCGTCACACGCGCCGAGACGCTTTCCGTCAAACACAAGGATTTCGTCAAATCGGCCGAGATGATGGGCGAGCCGCAATGGCGCATCATGACATTCGAGATCTTCCCCAATGTGATATCGATCGTCGGCATCAATTTCATCGGCAGCGTCATCTTCGCTATCATCACCGAGGCGACGCTGGAATTTCTCGGCCTCGGCGATCCCCGCGCGATCTCCTGGGGCACGATGCTCTACAATGCTCAGAAGGCCTCGGCGCTTTCGGTCGGCGCCTGGTGGGATATTCTCACCCCCTGCTTCGCGCTCGCCTTCCTCGGCATCGGAATGTCACTCCTGAACTTCGCCGTCGACGAGATCGCCAATCCAAGGCTGCGTACCGGCAATCATCTGAAGCGCTGGTCGCTGCTCGTCCGTTCCGGGGAGGGCCGCCTGTGACGCAGCCGCTGCTCTCGGTGAGAAAGCTCTCGATCGACTATATCGGCGAGGAGAAGGATTTTCGCGCCGTCGACGATGTCAGCTTCGATGTGGCGCCCGGCGAGGTCTTCGGCCTTGCCGGCGAATCCGGCTGCGGCAAGAGCACCATCGCCTTCGCCATCAGCCGCCTGCACAGGCCGCCGGCGCTGATCCGCAAGGAGAGCCGCATCCTGCTCGACGGCCGCGACGTGCTCAGCCTCGACCGGCAGGCGCTTGCCGCCTTCCGCTGGCGCGAAGTCGCCATGGTATTCCAGAGCGCCATGAATTCGCTGAACCCGGTGCTGCGCATCGAGGCGCAATTTTATGACGTGTTGCGGACCCATAAAGGCATGAGCCGTGCGCAAGCCCGCGAGCGCACCGCCGAGATGCTGACTCTCGTGGACATCGCGCCGGATCGCATGCGCGATTATCCGCATCAGTTTTCCGGCGGCATGCGCCAGCGCATCGTCATCGCCATCTGCATGGCGCTCGACCCGAAGCTCGTCATCATGGACGAGCCGACGACGGCGCTCGACGTCGTCGTCCAGCGTGAAATCCTGCAGCGCATCAACGAGCTGCGCCGCAGCTTCGGCTTCTCCGTCCTCTTCATCACCCACGATCTCGGGCTGATGGTGCAGTTCTGCGACCGCATCGGCATCATGCTGTCCGGCAGATTGGTGGAGCAAAACACAGCCGAAGCGATCTACCGAACGCCGCGGCACGCATACACGAAGAAGCTGTGGGCTTCCTTCCCCTCGCTGCATGGAGGCGTGTTGCTATGAGCGAAGCCATCCTTGCGCTCGACACGGTGACAAAGACCTTCGGCCACGGTGCATCTGTCGTTTATGCTGCCCGCTCCATCTCGTTTTCGCTGCGCGCTGGCCGGGCGCTGGCGCTCGTCGGCGAATCCGGCAGCGGCAAGACCACCTGCGCCCGCATGGCGATGCGCGAATATCTGCCGAGATCGGGCCGCATCCTCTACAAGGGCCGGCCGGTCGAGACGGCGAATTCCGCTGAAATCGCCCGCTACCGCCGCTCCGTGCAGATGATCTTCCAGGATCCCTTCGCTTCGCTGAACCCCGCCCATACCATCGCGCACCATCTCCGTCGGCCGCTGAAACTGCATCGCCCCGATATCAAGGGGATTGAAATCGACGCGACGATCCGCGAACTGCTGGAGCGCGTCAGGCTCGATCCCGATCTCGTCGCGCCGAAATATCCGCATGAACTCTCCGGGGGCCAGCGCCAACGCGTCAACATCGCCCGCGCCCTTGCCGTCAAACCGGAAGTGATCGTGGCGGACGAACCGACCTCGATGCTCGATGTCTCCGTGCGCCTCGGCGTGCTCAACCTGTTGAACGAGATGAAGCGGGAGATGAATCTCGGTCTGCTCTACATCACCCATGATATCGCCACCGCCCGTTATGTCGCCGAGGACATCGCCGTGATGTATGCCGGCCAGATCGTCGAATGGGGCAGCACCGCCCGAGTGATCGACAATCCGCTGCATCCCTATACCAGGCTGCTGCTCTCGGCCGTGCCCGATCCCGACGTCCGTTTCGACGATCCGAAGGCGCGCCTGAGGCCCGACGAGGTCGAGGATATCCGCCGCCGTTCGGCCGCACCGCAGGACGCTGTCGCCGAGGTGGAGCCGTGTCATTTTATGCGGATGGTCTGACGCCGGTTTGCTGGTTTCGCTCATCTGCCTGTGCTAGGGGAGCCTTTCTTCATTTGAAGGCGAAACTGTCATGCTGCCCTGGATCCAACTCGATTCCGCGACCATTCCCGGCGAAGGCGGCGAGTTGCGCCTGAAGCAGCGCGGCGGCGAGTTCTCGATCATGCTCGGCGCCAACGAGCTGATGAACAGCCGTCTCAGCGGCTCGGAAGAAGCTCTTGCCACGCTTTCCTGGGAGCGGATCAAGACGCATCCGAAGCCGAAGGTGCTGATCGGCGGGCTCGGCATGGGTTTCACCCTGCGCGCCGCTCTTGCCGTCCTTCCCGAAGATGCCGGTGTCACCGTCGCCGAACTGGTGCCAGCCGTCGTCGCCTGGGCGCGCGGGCCGATGGCCGAGGTGTTCAAGGGCTGCCTCGACGATCCCCGCGTCGGCATCCATCAGGGGGATGTCGGCGAGGCAATCCGCGCCGGCAAGAACGCTTATGACGCGATCCTGCTCGATGTCGACAACGGCCCGGACGGGTTGACCCGCAAATTTAACGACCGGCTCTACGATTTCGCCGGGCTGCGCGCCGCCCGCGACGCGCTTCGCTCCGGCGGCGTGCTCGCCGTCTGGTCGTCCGGCCCCGATACGGATTTCACCCGCCGCCTCAAGGACAGCGGCTTTTCCGTCGAAGCGGTCAACACCCGCGCCAACGGCAAACGCGGCGGCGCCCGCCACGTCATCTGGCTGGCGATCAAGCCGGCCCGCTGACGAAGATCAGCTGCCCGAAGCGATCCTGCGGGCGGCATTGATGGCGCGGCGGGCACCGGCGCGCAGCTGTATGGTCTCGGCGCCGGCGGTGACCAGATCAAAGCCGAACTTCAGCAGTTCGCCGGCCCGCTCGCCATCGCCGGCATAGGCGCAGGCGAATTTGCCATGGGCGCGGCAGCGCGCAACCGCGTGCTGCATGGCGCTGTCGATCTCGGCCGCATTCGGCGCCACCTGATCGCCGTTCGACAGAGCGATCGAAAGGTCGGCCGGGCCGACAAAAATACCGTCGATGCCGGTTACACCAAGAATGCCGTCGATCGCGTCGAGCGCCGCGCGGGTCTCGATCATGGCGATAGCGACGGTGAGCTCGTTGGCAGTCTTCAGATAGGCGTCCGCCGCCAGACCGCTATGATTCAGCGCCAGGGACGGTCCCCAGCTGCGCTCGCCGAGCGGCGGATATTTCGTCGTCCTGACCAGGGCTCGTGCATCCTCGGCCGAATTGATCATCGGCGCAATGACACCGGAGGCCCCGGCATCAAGCAGCCGCGATGCGGAGGCAAAATCGCCGACCGGAATGCGCGCGATGGCCGGCTTGCCGGCAAGACGCGCCTGAGCAACGGCATTTGCCGCCGACTGCATGTCCCACATGCCGTGCTGCATATCCAAGACGACGGCGTCGAAAGCTTCCTGCGCCAGATGGTTGACGAGCATGGCGTCGGGGATACCGACCCAGGCCGAGATCATACCGGCCTGGTGCTTCCTGATGCGGTCGGCAAAACCGTCGATTTCAGCTGCGCTCATGCCATTCTCCTCATTCGACAGGCCGTCAGCGGCCGGTTGCCGCCAAGCGGCCAATTCATCCTCTGCGGCGAAGCCGCGAGATGCTGACCATCACGACGATGCCTGCCGCCGCCAGAATGGCGCCCCAGAGCATCCAGATCTTTTGGGCAATCATGAAACTCGATGCCGGATAGGGAAAATAGCCGCTTCCCTGCCCGATCCAGATCAGCCCGAATACGACCATAAGCAGGCCGACGACATATCCGATGGTTCGCATGCTTTAGTCACCTCCGCTAGGGATTCGGCCCACAATGTCGATCGCCATCGCCGATGACAAGGCTTCTTCCGAGGAGAAATGCAACCGTCGCTAATCATTCTTCTTCACCTCATCCGACAGCCATGTGCTGAGCCTTTCGCTGTGGACGTTTGGAGATCGCGGAGGCACCAGCCAGTAACCGCGGTCTCGAGCCTCCAGCGACGGGCCGGCTTCCAGCAGCATGCCTGCCGAAAGCAGTGTGTCGACGAGCCCCATCCAGCCGAGCGCCACGCCCTGCTCGCTCAGCGCGGACTGAACGACCAATGAATAAGTATTGAAGCTGATATCACCGCGGCCGGCATGGGCGCCGCGCAGGATGGAGAATTCGGCAAAATACGTGCGCCAGTCGAACCAGGGCGATGGCAGCGGTGCGTCGAGATGGATCAGCCTCGCCCCGGCCAATTGCCCTGGATCGTCGAAGGGTCCGTTGCGATCGAGGAATCCCCGCGTGCAGACGGGCACGACCCTCTCCGGCAACAGAAGGGTGCCGACGGCTTCGAACTCCGTCCGCGTACCGAAAACGACCGCGACATCGGCTTCGTCGCGAAATCCGGCCGCAAGCCTCTGCGTCGCGACGATCTGTATGTCCGTTTCCGGATGCAGACGTCGAAAGCCATCCATGCGGGGAATCAGCCAAAGCGCCGAGAAAGCATAGTCGGTCCTGAGCCTGACGACCGGCCTCTCGGCTTCGACACGGAAACTGCGGGCGAGCGCATCGATGTCGCCGACCGCCTTGGCAGCGACCGCGAGAAGGCGCTCGCCTTCCGCGGTCAGTTCGACGCCGCGATGCTGGCGGCGAAGCAGGTTGACGCCGAACTGCTGCTCCAGCCGGCGGATCTGGTAGCTCACAGCAGGCTGGGTCAGCCCGAGAAGCGTTGCAGCCGCCGAAAAACTCCCGAGCCGTGCAACTTCGACGAAGAGGCGCATCCATCCGAGCTCAGGTGGGTGATCTGACATAGAAATACCTTTGAGCGGCCATCGAAAAAAGCTGTCTTTACAGCTCTCACAATAGGCGCTTCAATAAAATCTTCAAATAGCAAAGGGAAATGACATGGGGCGCCCGAACATCCTCATCCTGATGGTGGATCAGCTGAATGGAACCTTCTTTCCCGATGGTCCCGCCGATTTTCTTCACGCGCCGCACCTGAAATCACTGGCCGGCCGCTCCGTGCGTTTCGCCAACACCTATACGGCAAGCCCGCTCTGCGCGCCGGCGCGAGCCTCCTTCATGTCCGGGCAATTGCCGAGCCGGACGCGCGTCTATGACAATGCGGCGGAATTTGCCTCCGATATCCCGACCTATGCCCACCATCTGCGCGCGGCCGGATACCAGACGGCGCTTTCGGGCAAGATGCACTTCGTCGGCCCCGACCAGCTTCACGGTTTCGAAGAACGCCTGACGACGGATATCTATCCAGCCGATTTCGGCTGGACGCCCGATTACAACAAGCCCGGCGAGCGCATCGACTGGTGGTATCACAACCTCGGTTCGGTGACCGGCGCCGGTGTGGCCGAAATCACCAATCAGATGGAATATGACGACGAGGTCGCATATCACGCCACGCGCAAGCTCTATGATCTCTCGCGCGGCCATGACGAGCGTCCCTGGTGCCTGACCGTCAGCTTCACCCATCCGCACGATCCTTATGTCGCGCGCCGCAAATTCTGGGATCTCTATGAGGACTGCCCGGCCCTCGACCCGGCGGTCGCGGCAATCCCCTTCGAGCGGCAGGATCCTCATTCTCAGCGCCTGATGAAAGCGTGCGACCACGATGCGTTCGACATCAGCCAAGAGCAGATCAGGCGGGCAAGACGCGGCTATTTCGCCAATATCTCCTATGTCGACGACAAGATCGGCGAGCTTCTCGGTGTGCTGGAACGCAGCCGTATGGCCGAGAACACCATCATCCTTTTCGTGTCCGACCATGGCGACATGCTTGGCGATCGCGGCCTCTGGTTCAAGATGAACTTCTTCGAAGGATCGTCCCGCGTGCCGCTGATGATCGCAGCCCCCGGCTGGACGCCGAAGCGCATCGACCAGCCCGTCTCTACCCTCGATGTGACGCCGACGCTTGCCGGTCTGGCCGGCATCGATATCGCGTCGCTGAAGCCGTGGACTGAAGGCCAGGATCTCGCAAGCCTTGCGAAGGGCACCGGCAGCCGCGGCCCGGTACCGATGGAATATGCCGCCGAAGGCTCCGAGGCGCCGCTCGTCTGCATCAGGGACGGCCGATACAAGCTCTCGCTCTGCGAAAAGGACCCGCCGATGCTGTTCGATCTCGAGGCAGATCCGCAAGAGCGCGAAAATCTGGCAGCCGACCTGGCCCATGCCGAAATTCTGGCAGAGCTTGTCGAGCAGGCGAGCCGGCGCTGGAACCTTGCCGCTTTCGACGCGGCCGTGCGCGAAAGCCAGGCCCGCCGCTGGGTGGTCTACGCGGCGCTGCGCAACGGCGCCTATTACCCATGGGATTATCAGCCGCTGCAGAAAGCATCGGAGCGCTATATGCGCAACCACATGGATCTGAACGTGCTGGAGGAAAGCCAGCGGTTCCCGCGCCAGGAATAACGGGAACGCTCCGGTTCAAGCCGTTCGGCGCGCCGGCGCGTCGCGCAGAAAATCCTCGATGAAGGTCTTTTGCAGCAGGATGCCGTCCCATTCGTCAGCGAAGAAGGTCGAATCGTAGATCAACGTGAAGGGGCCGGCATAACCGGCCCTTTCGCACATCTCCAGGCACATGCGGTAATCGTCTGCATCGAGACCGCCGGCATTGTAATCGGCCTTGGCGTGGCAGATTTCCGCCCGGCGCATGATATCGGCCAGACCGGCATATTTCGCAGGTGCCGACCAGTTGTCGAGGTCGCCGTTGAGCCCGACCTTGCCATCCAGCCGGTCGAGCAGCCAGTTCATTTCGACCGGCGACGGTAAGAGGTCGAACCAGTTCTCGACGACGATACGCACGCCGCTGCCTTCCGCCTTCTCGGCCAGCCAGTTGAGCTGGCGGGCCGCACGGTCAAGGTTTTCCTCAGTCGGCTTCTGCTTGCCGGCGATGACACGCATTCTCTGCGCCCCAAGGGCCGCCGCGATGCCGATCCACTCCGCGATCCAGCCGATGTCGCGCTCGGCCGTCCCGGCATGGCTGGGATCGCCGTCCTCGACGAGCAGTGTCTGGAATAGCACGTTCGACGCCGTCATCGCGTCGCTGAGTTCGCTAAGATAGGCGGGATCGAGGCTCGGCAGATGGAAGGAGCAGATCTCCAGCCGGTTGATGTCGCGCGCCGCCAGCATCGCCGGCACGTCGATCAGTGCCGCGCCGCCGGGACCGTAGGGTTCCTTCGGCGCCGCGCTTTTGTCGGGATCCGGGCTATAGGCATGGACGGCACCGAGCAAACGATGCAGCGACCATGTCGAAACCGCGAAGCGTCCGTTTTGCAAAAGCTGCATCTGCCGTCCTCCCAGGATCTCCTGTTGCCATCAATGGCAATAAACGCCTGTCGGTTCAATTGTCGATCAGGCGAAATCGCCGCGGATGATCGACTCGGCGGCAAGAGCCGCCCCGAGCAGCGCCTCGTCGCGGCGCGCTGTTGCCGACAACAACAGGCCGACCGGCATGCCGGCCTCGCCCGTGCCGCAGGGGACGGAGACGCCGCACCAGTCGAGGAAATTGCCGAACATCGTATTGCGCAACGTCTTGTTGTTCGTGGCAAAAAAGAGCTCGTCATCCTGTTCCAGCGGCGCGATCGGCGGCGCCACATGGGCGACGGTCGGAAAGGCGATCAGTCGGTCGCCGACCAGGCGGTCGACATCGGCGATCAGCCGGCGACGAGCCTCGAGAATCGACATGTAATGCGGCGCCGTCGTCCTCGCTCCCAAGCGGGTGCGCAGGACGACGCGATGATCCATGCGGTCCGCTTCCGGACCTGACAGCCGCTCCTGATGAAGGGCATAGGCTTCCGCAGTCACCAGCGGGCCGTACGTCGTCAGCAGATCGATGATTGCGTCGAAAGCGGGGATGGTGATGCGCAAAACCCGAACACCTGCCCTTTGAAGGCGCTCCAGGGCCGCTTCGAAGGCGACGACGACACCCGGTTCGGCCCCATCGAAGACGATGTTTTCAGGCACGAGCAATTCCTGCCCCTGCAAGCGCCGCTCAGCGACAGCGGGCGCCGTCAGGCCGCGCATCGCCGCATCGATCCAGACCGCATCCTTGACGGTGCGGCAGAGCGGCCCCAACGAATCCAGGCTTTTCGCCAGCGGATAGACACCGTCCATCGCATGGCGGCCGCGTGTCGCCTTGTAGCCGACGATGCCGTTGAGGGCGGCGGGAATGCGCACCGACCCACCGGTATCCGTGCCCATCGCGACCGGGACCAATCCAGCGGCGACGGCCACACCGGCGCCGGAGGAGGAGCCGCCGGGGATGCGCGGGCGGTCGGAACTGCGCGAATTGACCGGCGTGCCGTAATGCGGATTGATGCCGAGGCCGGAGAAGGCGAACTCGCTCATATTGGTGCGGCCGATGGCGATCATGCCGGCATTCCCCAGCAAATCGACGACGGCTGCATCCCGCACGGCCGGCGCATCCCCTGCCAGGACAACAGAGCCTGCCGTCGTCGTCACCCCTTCGATATCGAAAAGATCTTTCCAGGCGATGGGAATACCGTCCAGCAATCCGAGCGAGCGCCCTTCGCGCAAGCGCAAGGAAGCGGCGCGCGCTTCCTTCATCGCCCGCTCTTCGAACAGCGTGGTGAAGACGGCCTTGTCGACGTAATTCGCGATGGCCTCGAAGACGGCCTCTGCCACATCGACCGGATCGGCTGCGCCGCCTTGAATGAGGACGGAAAGCTGGGCGACCGTCATGGCGCCGAAGGATTTGCTCATGGGACCATCCAGAGGAAATATCCCTCCGGATTACCGCGGATCATTTCGACGAGCCAGAGCTTCACGATATTTTGCATCGATTAGTTCGATTTTTTGAACACTGCGTTTGCAGATCGCCCCTTCAATTGCCGCGATTGAAGACACACATGATGCTCGCATTTGGAGTAGGATGCGGCGCGGGGGTGTGAGTTTACTCTCGGGACGCGACTCTGCATGTGTTGCAGGAGTAATTAGATGACAGATTGTGAAACTTTAAGCCGTCACCAAGATATGGTGACCGTCCACGTGAAAGAGGACGAAACGGCCGGCGCCGGCGAGCGCGATTATGCGGAACATGTCAGTGCCCAGAAACTGTCGGGTTTTGAGCGCGTTGTCGTTGTCGGCGCATTGCTTGTCTTGAGCTTTGCGGGTTTTGCCGCATATTCTTCCGGCAATACCGATCCGATGACGACATCGGCGATTGCCGCCCCAGCCGGCGATAACACGCCGCATCATCCGCCTTACGGCCATTGCCGCGACAGCAGCCCCTACGCTGAAAGGGTCTGCTGACAGCCCAGCTACTTCGCCGGGCTGAAAGCTTCGCCGGGCATGGAACCCCTTGGCCCAGGCTGCAAGACAGCAGGAAAAGGGAAAAGAACCATGGCCGGTGAAATCGACTTTAACCTCGACCGCTTCGTCGAAGCCCAGAACGGCATCTACCAACAGGCGCTCTCCGAGCTCAAAGCCGGGCGCAAGACGTCCCACTGGATGTGGTTCATCTTCCCGCAGATATCAGGTCTCGGCACGTCGGCGATGGCGGAGAAATATGCGATCCGTTCGGCCGAGGAAGCCGCTGCCTATCTCGCCCACCCCATTCTTTCAAGCCGGCTGCTGCGCTGCGTCGAGGCGATTTTATCGGTCGACGGCCGATCGGCGCATGACATCCTCGGCTCGCCCGATGACTTCAAGCTGCGCTCATCGATGACGCTGTTTGCCGCGATCAGCGATCACGGCTCGCCTTTCCACCGGGCGATCGAGCGTTTCTATCAGGGACAATTCGACGAGCGGACGATAGAAATCCTCAGCGCCAGGGAGTAGCCGCTCTGTTCTCCAGGGCGGCGATCTCGTCGGAGACCTCGCTCAATCGCTGACGCAGATCGCTGTCAGTGCCGTCATCGACCTCTTCCTCGCCGAAACAATAGCGCGCATCGTGAAGCTCCAGCTTGGCTTCGAGCTCGGCGCGTCTGGTATATAGGCGCTTGAGATAGACGTAGTTCATCTCTGCCTCCACATCGCCTTCCGGTGATGGAAAAACGGCATGGAGGCGGTAAGGTTCCCCGGAGGTCAGGTGAAAGAGGCGATCGCCGCCCTGCAGGCCTTGGCGAAATGACCGCAACAGCTGGCGGCACCCATCGCCTGGCGGCTGACTCGCGCGCCTTCGAGCAGCAGCGTCAGCGTATCGGCAAGAAGTTGAGGTTCGCGCGCACCGGCTGCCGAACAGAGCGCAGCCAGGCGATCGCGCTGTTCAGCCTTGTGCCGCTCGATCATCTCGTGGGCGGGATGGCCCTCGCCCTTGAGTTCGATGGCGGCATTGGCGAGATCGCAGCCGGCGGGCTCGCCGTTCAGACACTGCGCCCGCATCTCGACCCAGACGTCCAGCTGGGCGCTGGGATCGCCGGGATGGGCCGCCTCCAGATCCCGCCAGATGGCATCCGCCTTTTCGGACGCGCGGCGCAGCGTCTCGCAGACGAGCTCGTCCTTCGAGCCAAAATGCCGGTAAAGCGTCATCTTGTTGGTCGATGCCGCATCGGCGATGGCATCGACGCCGATGCCGCGAATGCCGTGTTCGCGGAAAAGCTCCGAGGCGGTCGAGACGATGCGCTCCCGCGGAGGGATGCGATCTTCTGGAACGGCGGCGGAGATTTCACTCGAAGTTTCTGATTTTTTTGCGGACGAAGTCCTTGACATCAATGTGACCGATCGGTAACAACTGCATTGTTACTTACCGGTAACACCACAGGCGGCCAAAGTCAATGCCGAGGGCTTGGCGGCTGCACAGTGGAACACGGGCAACCGCCCACGAAAGGAGGACAAGCCATGAGAAAGACCAGAGACGACCTGACCATATCCGAAGCCCTTCGCGACCCCCTGATCGCCATGGTATTGCGCGCCGACGGCGTGAAGCTTGAAGATTTCAAGCAACTCCTGGAGACGGCTGCCGGCAAACGCGAACCGCGCCCGACGCCGGTCGGCAAAATGATCGGAGCACTCGCAAGCCGCGCCAACCTGCCGGCGATGCCCTGCTTCGGCTGAAACAACTTTCTGAATACCGGGGGATCTCTCCCTGCCCCGGACAAGGGCTGTCGTCATAAAGAGGCGGCGGCCCTTGCTGCTTGGTCGTAGTGGCCGGAAAGCGCCCTGAGCGTCGCCGCCACTGCCGATGTCGCTGCCGGATCGAGCCCGAACCCCTTGACAGAATCCACCAGCAGCGCTTCCCGCACCGCCCGATATCTCAGGCAGGTTTCAAGCCCCTTGTCGGTGGCGGCGATCAACTTCTCCTTGCCCGCCCGCGTGCTTTTCACGAGACCGCGCTTTTCCAGTTTCTTGATCGCATAAATCACCAGATGCGTATCCTCGACGCCGAGCACGCTGCAGAGGTCGCTGAGCCGCTTCGGTCGCTGTCGGTGGGCCACCGAGTGCAGCACCAGAACGTCGATTGCGGCACAGCCCGGTTCGCCCGCCGCTGTCATGCAGCGCACCATCCAGCGGTCGAAGGCATTGCTCGCGAGGATCAGGCCGAATTCCAGCTCCGAGAGTACAGGAAGCGCGCCATCGGCCAGATGTGCCGAGGAGACGATCGGCCCGATCTCCTGTCGTCCATGCCCTTCCGCCATTATCAACACCTCCGCGATCCAAGAAGAGAACGTTGACATTTTATCGATAAATCGTCAATAAATTTTCAGTTCAACAGGAGGCCGGACGATGGGTGGACAGTGGGATTTCTGGATCGATCGCGGCGGCACGTTCACCGATATCGTCGCCCGGCGCCCTGACGGCTCACTCATTGCCCACAAGCTGCTCTCGGAAAATCCGGAAGCCTATCGCGACCCGGCGGTGCACGGCATTCGCGAGTTGCTCGGCCTCAAAGCCGATGATCCGGTCCCTTCCGAGCTCATCGGCGCGGTGAAGATGGGAACGACGGTCGCCACCAATGCGCTGTTGGAGCGCAAGGGCGACCCGACCCTCCTGGTGACGACCAAGGGTTTTCGCGACGCGCTGGAGATCGGCTACCAGGCGCGCGCCGATATCTTCGCCAAGAAGATCGTCAAGCCGGAACTGCTCTATGCCAATGTCATCGAGGCCGACGAGCGCGTGCTGGCCGACGGCACCGTGGAATGCCCGCTCGACGAGGAAAATTTGCGGCAAGCGCTGGTAGCTGCCTATTCCCAAGGGCTGCGCGTCGTCGCCATCGTCTTCATGCACGCCTATCGCTACCCCGAGCACGAGCAGCGGGCCGCCGCCATCGCGCGCGCGATCGGCTTCACCCAGATCTCCCCCTCGCATGTGGTTTCACCGCTGATCAAGCTCGTCGGCCGCGGTGATACCGCCGTCGTCGATGCCTATCTGTCTCCGGTTCTGAGGCGCTATGTCGATCAGGTCGCAGCCGAGCTCGGCGCTGTCGAGGGACAAGGCCCGAAGTTGATGTTCATGCAGTCCTCCGGCGGGCTGACCGACGCGCATCTCTTCCAGGGCAAGGACGCGATCCTCTCAGGCCCTGCAGGCGGGGTCATAGGTGCGGTCGAGGTCTCACGCATTGCCGGTTTCAACAGGATGATCGGCTTCGATATGGGCGGCACCTCGACCGACGTTTCGCATTACGACGGTGAATTGGAACGCGCCTTCGAGACTGAAGTGGCCGGCGTGCGGATGCGCGCGCCGATGATGAAGATCCACACCGTCGCCGCCGGCGGCGGCTCGATCCTGAGCTATGACGGCTCGCGCTTCCGCGTCGGCCCGGAATCGGCCGGCGCCACGCCCGGCCCGAAATCCTATCGCCGCGGCGGCCCGCTTGCCGTCACCGACGCCAACATCATGACCGGCAAGCTGCTGCCGGAATTCTTCCCTGAGATCTTCGGGCCGGAGCAGGACCAGCCGCTCGATGCCGAGGCGGTGCGCGCCGCCTTTGCCGAGATGGCAGAGACGATCGGCGGTGGGCGCACGGCGGAAGACGTCGCCGACGGCTTCCTCGCCATCGCCGTCGAGAACATGGCCAATGCCATCAAGAAGATCTCCGTCCAGCGCGGCTATGACGTTTCCGGCTATGCGCTCACCTGCTTCGGCGGCGCCGGCGGCCAGCATGCCTGTCTCGTCGCCGACAGCCTCGGCATGAAAACCGTGTTGATCCATCCGTTTTCCGGCATCCTCTCGGCCTATGGCATGGGGCTTGCCGACATCCGCGCCACGCGCCAGCGCGCAGTGCTGACGGAGATTGCCGAGGCGCTGGCGACGATTGGCGGCATCAGGGCTGAACTGGAGAAAGATGTCCGCGAGGAGTTGGCGCTGCAGGGCGTCGAGGCTGCCGATATGGAGATCGTCACCCGCCTGCACCTGCAATACAAGGGCACCGACACCGCCCTGCCGGTCGCCTTCGGGCCACAGGAAGAGATGGTGCAAGCCTTCGCCATCGCCCACAAGAAGCAGTTCGGCTTTATCTTCGAAGACCGTCCTGTTGTCGTCGACTCCATCGAAGTCGAGGGCATTGGGGGCGGCGCCAACATCGAGGAAACGGTGACACGGGCGGAAGCCTTCGTACCGCGAGCGCTGCGCACGACCCGCATCTTTTCCGGCGGTGCATGGCATGAGGCCGGTATCTTCGAACGCGGTGCACTGAAGCCTGGCGCCATCATCAAGGGCCCCGCGCTCGTCATCGAACCGCATCAGACGATCGTCGTCGAACCCGGCTGGCAGGCAAGGCTCACCGGCCACGACCATATCGTCCTCACCCGCGAAATCGCGCTGGCACGCAATGCCGCCATCGGCACGAATGCCGACCCCGTCATGCTCGAGGTCTTCAACAACCTCTTCATGGCGATCGCCGAGCAGATGGGTGTGACGCTGCAGAACACCGCCCATTCGGTCAACATCAAGGAACGGCTCGATTTCTCCTGCGCCGTCTTCCACCGCACCGGCGCGCTTGTCGCCAATGCGCCGCACATGCCGGTCCATCTCGGCTCCATGGACCGGTCGGTCGAAACGATCATCCGCCTCAACGAGGGCCACATCCGCCCGGGCGACGTCTTCGCGCTCAACGCTCCCTATAATGGCGGCACGCACCTGCCTGATATCACCGTCGTCACACCGGTTTTCGACGACGCGGGAAAAACCATCCTGTTTTACGTCGCCTCGCGCGGCCATCACGCCGATATCGGCGGCAAGGCGCCGGGCTCGATGACGCCGCGGGCAACCAAGGTCGACGAGGAAGGCGTGCTGATCGACAATTTCCTGCTGGTCGAAGAAGGTCGTTTTCGCGAAGCCGAATTCGCGGCGATGCTGAAGGATCATCCTTATCCCGCCCGCAACCGCGCCCAGAACCTCGCCGACGTGAAGGCGCAGATCGCCGCCAATGAAAAGGGCGTTTGGGAATTGCGCAAAATGGTCGCTCATTTCGGGCTCGACGTCGTCGAAGCCTATATGGGCCATGTCCAGGACAATGCCGAGGAGAGCGTTCGCCGGGTGATCGCCCGCTTGAGCGACAGCGAATTCACCTATCCCACCGATCAGGGCGCCGTCATCAAGGTGAACATCACCGTCGACAGGCAGGCGCGTGAGGCAACCGTCGATTTCACCGGCACGAGCGCGCAGCAGCCGACCAATTTCAATGCGCCGGAACCGGTGACGCGCGCCGCCGTGCTCTATGTATTCCGCGTCATGGTCGAGCAGCCGATCCCGATGAATGCCGGCTGCCTGCGGCCGATCCGGATCATCGTGCCGGAGGGTTCGATGCTTCGTCCGGTCTATCCGGCCGCCGTCGTCGCCGGCAATGTCGAGACCAGCCAGCATGTGACGAATGCCCTGTTCGGCGCGCTCGGAACGCTGGCGGCAGCTCAGGGCTCGATGAACAACCTGACCTTCGGCAATGCCGTCTATCAATATTACGAGACGATCTGCGCCGGCGGCCCGGCCGGCCGGCTCAACGACGGCACTGGTTTCGACGGCGCCGACGGCGTCCACACGCATATGACCAATTCGCGGCTGACCGACCCCGAGGTGCTGGAATTCCGTTTTCCTGTCGTACTCGAAGATTTCCACATCCGCCGCGGTTCCGGCGGCAAGGGACAGTATAGCGCCGGTGGCGGCACCGAGCGCACCATTCGGTTTTTGGAAATGATGGATTGCAGCATTCTCTCCTCGCATCGAACGATCCGGCCGTTCGGCCTGTTCGGCGGGGAAGACGGACAGCTGGGGAAAACCGAGATCCGTCGCGCGGACGGCACCGTCGAAAGGCTGGAAGGCTGCGACCAGTCGATGCTCGCCGCCGGGGACGCCGTGATCGTCACGACGCCGACCGGCGGCGGCTTCGGCAGGCCGCACTGAAGCGCGTCGCATCAGACCTGATCGACACGCTTCAGCTCCTCGTTTCATGCAGGTCTTTGACCCGGAACCGCCAATTCCGTCCGACCTGCATCACAGGATCGGCTTGCCGCCGGTGACCGCGATTGTCGTGCCGGAGACATAGCTCGACAAAGGATCGGCCAGCATCACGTAGGCTGTTGCAAGCTCGGCCGGCTGGCCCGGCCGTTTCATCGGCACCTGCTTGCCGAAATTGCTGACGCTTTCCTCAGGAAGCGTTGAGGGAATGAGCGGCGTCCAGATCGGCCCCGGCGCCACGGCGTTGGCGCGAATGCCTTTCTCGGCCAGAAGCTGGGCGAGGCCGGCGGTGAAATTCTGGATCGCCCCCTTGGTCGTCGCATAGGCGAGCAGTGTCGGATTCGGACTGTCGGAGTTGATCGAGGCCGTATTGATGATGGCGCTGCCGGGCTTCATATGGGGGACGGCCGCCTTGGTCAGGTAGAACATCGCGTGGATGTTGACTTTGAAGGTCAGTTCCCACTCCTCGTCGCTGATCTCGTCGATGCTCTTGAAGCTTGCCTGATGCGCGGCATTGTTGACGAGAATGTCGATACCGCCGAGCTCCTTGACCGCCGTGTCGACGATCTGCCGGCAATGAGCCGGATCCTGGATATCGCCGCTGACGAGCACGGCCTTGCGTCCGGCCTGTTCGACGAGCCGCTTCGTCTCGTCGGCATCCTCATCCTCGTCCAGATAGGAAATCACCAAGTCGGCGCCCTCCCTGGCATAGGCGATCGCCACCGCCCGGCCGATGCCGCTATCGCCGCCGGTGATGATCGCCCGCTTGCCCTTCAACCGTTCGGAACCGCGATAGCTTTTCTCGCCATGGTCGGGAACGGGATCCATCTGTGCGGTAAAACCCGGCATTGGCTGTTTCTGGGACGGGAAAGGCGGTGTCGGATAATTCGTCATCATGACCTCCTGGGTTCGGGGTCAAACTCAGGCTGCGGCTTGTTGTTCCAAGGGGGATTACGACGGCATGGTTTTCGGGTTGTAATGACCACATATTTCGAGAACGCATTAGGGCGCGTATCAATCTGGAGCAATCCGATGTCCCGTCCTCCGCGAATTGCTCGATCGCGTCGAAGCCGGCGAGACTTTCCAGATTGCGGGTCGGCAAGCCGGTAGCGCAACTCGTGCTATGAAGACATCGCAAAACCGATTGATGTCGAACGGCTGAAGCACTGGCCGCCTCGATGACGCCCGCTGCTGAGCCGGTCGATACCCCAACCTTCATTCGTATGCGCGACACAGATCGCCACTAATGTTCTCCGTCGAGACCTCGGTTCTCGTCGCCGGGACGGTGTCCGATTTCGAGTGCCGTCCCGCCCGAATGCAGAATCCTCCTCGACAGACACCCAATTGTGGTTGCAATGGCGGGGCAGTACACGTAATACCTGACGAGACACCGAAATTGCAACTGACAGATCAGTGGATACGGGGATGGTGGTGGCCGAAGTATAATCCTTGAGTTTCCCCAGGACTTCCATCGCTGGCGCACCCGTCTACAGGATCAACCTATAAAATGTTGCGATTTGCCACAGCGACGACTATCCCATAGTAATGTAACACGATCGCTGTCTTAATGAGGTGCATGGAATTGGACGGAAAGACATCACCCCCAGTTTACTCCGAAGATGAAGGCCATGCCGACGAAGCCGCCGGCAAGGGCGCGCGGCGCGCGCGCGTCAGCGGCATCGACCGCGCGCTCCAAGTGATCGATCATCTCTATGAGACGGGATCGCCCGCCGGCGTCTATGCCATTGCCAAGGCGGTGAAGGCACCGCTTTCGACCGTCTATGTCATCGTCGACGATCTCGTCGAGAAGAACATGCTGACACGCCAGGCGGACGGCTCTATCTGGCTCGGCGCCCGCCTTTATCACTACGGGCTCGCCTATGCCCGGTCGCTGGATTTCATGAGCATCGCCACGCACGAAATGCACGATCTCTGCCGCCAGGCCGGCGAAACCGTTCAGGTCTGCGGCCGCGACGGCGATTATATGCTGGTGCTTGCCATGGCCGACGGCCCGAGCCACTTCCAGGTGGCCTCGCGCGTCGGCACCCGGGTGCCGCTAAACTGGACAGCATCCGGCCGCCTGCTCGTCGGCCACCTGCCCGAGGAAGAGCGCATCGAGCTTTTCAAGCGCTGTGCCCGCTCGTCGCCGACCGGCCGCGCCGAGATCGATCCGGGCACGCTATCGGAAGCCGCCGCCAAGGCCTTCGAGGCCCGCCTGTCGATCCAGGCGGGGGAATCCGATTATGCGGTCGCCTGCATCGCCTCGCCGATCTGCGACCGCGACGGCCACTGCGTCGCCACCATTTCCATCGTGCTGCCGGAGCAGAAGGCTTTTTCCGACGAGAACCACTATACCGCGCATGTGCGCAATTCGGCGGAGCGGATCGAAAAGCTGATGGGCTGGCGCAATCGCTGAGGGTTTAAACCGGAGATAGGATTCTAAATTGCTGTCATCGACAGCGTCTGCGGGGAGTTTGGACATGGCCGTTCTGACCGTTCGAAATGTGCCCGTTGAAGTACATCGAGCATTGCGTCTGCGCGCGGCGATGAACGGTCGCAGCACCGAGGCGGAAATTCGTGACATCCTGGAAAATGTCGTTAATCCCAAGCAGCGCATTCGCATGGGGGATGCGTTGGCGGAGCTCGGTCGGCGGTCGGGACTTACCAGTGATGATTTCGCTGTATCTGGCCAGCGATGGGCACCCGCGGAGCCGTTCCAGTTTGAATGATCCCTGAACCACCAAACACCTCACGCCTATCGGACGGATTTCCGATAAATCCGGCGCCCTATATCCTACCGGTAGGAATAACCGTGGCTATGGCGCACGAGCTTGCGCGCTCGCGGCACGTAGCGGCTGGCAGCGAATGCCTCGGCGCCGATCACCGCGTAGCGCGGCTCGAACAGCTTGTTGAGGACCGAGACATCGCCGTTGGAATCCGTCGCCTCGAGGCCGGAATCGACGAGGTCGAAAATCGTGAATTCCGCCTGCGCGCCGACCGAAAGCAGGTTCTCCATCGACAGCTTGATGACCGATGCCGGCGCATGGGTGACGGCGTCAACCACCTTGTCGAAGGGCATGCCGACGCTGAGCAGCTTCGACATCGTCGTCGCCAGGTCCCAGACCGGAAAATTCATCGAATGGCCGTGCAGGTCGGTCGAGATCGAGAAGGGCAGCAGGCCGCGGGCGATCGCTGCTTCCGCCACCTTGAAAGAGAAGGAGGCGCCGCCATGGCCGATGTCGAGGCGGATGCCCTCCGAAGCGCAGCGCCCGGCGAGATTGAAGAGATCCTCGTCCTCCATAATGCTCGACCCGGCCTTGCCGTTGAAGCAGTGGGTGACGACGTCGCCGGGGCCGAGGATTTCGAGCACTTCATCATAAAGCGCCGGCGGCTCGCCGACATGCACCATCATCGGCACTTTGAGGATCTTGGCGATCTTCTTGCCGAGTTTGACCGGGGTCACACCCCAGGAACCGGTGATGACGTGGCTGGCGCGCACCTTAATGCCGACGATATGCTCGCTGTTTTCGGCATAGACTTCGAGGATGCGGTCGAGATCGATATCTCTGATGTCCCTCAGTTCAGCGACGCGGTTGCAGGCGACAAGACCAATCGAGCCGAGGTTCAGAAACGCCTTGATGCGCTCGCGCGAGGGCTCGATGATATATTCACGGAAACCGTGGAAATTCGCCTCGCCGGCCGACCCGGCATCGACAAGCGTCGTCACGCCGCGCTCGAGACCGCATTCAGAGGGGCGGATCGAAATGTCGGTGCCGCCATGCCAGATATGCACATGCAGGTCGATCCAGCCTGGCGAGATGAAGGCACCCTTGCCATCGATGCGCGTCACATCCTGGGAAACCGCGAGCGACGACCCGATCTCAGCGATCCTGCCCTCGCCATCAACGAGGATGTCGATCACCCTCTCGCCTGTACCCCCACCGAAAGCGACCGGTTTGACATTGGTAAGGAGAAGCGGCTTCTTCATCTGGTCGCCGGACATATATGTATTCCTTCCGAAGTCTGGGAATCGCTCCCTGCCCATCCGTCCAAGTCGCTATGGAGAGTGAGGGAAACTAGAGATGGCGGCTCATACAATCACACCTGAGCAATTCCGTAATTATGACATATGAGGCCGTATAATAGAATAAGGCCAAGCTCATGGCTGTCAAGGAATCTGTCACAGAAAATGACCCGACTCGCCACGGCGCAAACGCAGAGGCGCCCCGAAGCGAGCCGGTCTGGTTCCAACATCAGCGCGCTTTCAGTCCCGAAGGATCGAATAGTTGATCCGTTGCAGATGATCCGGATCGGCAACCGCGTCGATCGCAACAATCCTGTCATCGCCGATCGCCAGCGTCACCGCGACGCGAATCTGACCGCCAATATCAACGACAAATCCAACTTCGCCGTCCACGACGGCGATCTGCGCCGCCTGTGCCCGGCCCTTGAAGGCCTGGGCCACGTCGGCCGCGCCGCGCATTTCGCCAATGCCATATCGGGCCGCCGTCGCATCGGGCCGGAAGACGACGTCGGGCGCGAGCACAGCAAGCAACGCCTCCAGATCGCTGTTGCGGGAAGCGGCAAGAAAGGCCTCGGCGATCGTCCGCTTGCGGGCAAAATCGACCTCCGGCGCCTCGTCCACGCCCTGCACCCTTCGGCGCGCGCGGCTTGCGAGCTGTCGGGCGGCAGCGGATGAGCGGCCGATGATCGGCGCAATCTCATCGAACGGCAGATCGAACATGTCGTGCAGCACGAAAGCGACACGTTCGGCGGGCGCCAGCGTCTGCAGCACGACGAGCAGTGCCAGGCCGACGGAATCGGCGAAGGCTGCCTCGCGTTCCGGATCCTTCTCAGGATCGGCCAGCCCGGCATGAGCGGGCATATCCAGCGGCTCCTCGCGCCGGCTTTTGCGCGCCCGCAGGATGTCGAGGCAGATACGCGCCACGACCGTCGTCAGCCAACCGCCGAGATTTCCGACATCGCTCGTATCGGCCCGGCTCAACCGCAGCCAGGCCTCCTGAACGGCGTCCTCCGCCTCACTGCGGGAGCCGAGCATGCGATAGGCGGCGGCGCGCAAATGTGCCCGGTTCGCCTCAAATTCATCAGCCAGCCATATTTTTTCGTTCATCCGTCACATTCCTTCGCTGCGTTCCGTCAAACCTATGACGAATGGAAACCGGCCGATGTGACAGTGCCGGCGGATCGTCGACCCGCAAACGCATCAAGGAGACATATCATGCAGGAGAGAATGGGAAATCCCGCCCTCGCCCTTCCCGCGGCCATGCAGGCGCTGACGGCGCTCGGCAAAGTGCCGGCGGAGGCCGGCCTTTCACCGAAGCTGCTCGAACTCGTCAATCTGCGCGCCAGCCAGATCAACGGCTGCAGCGTCTGCATCGACGGGCATCCGCGCATCGCCAAGAAGCTCGGCGAGACCGATGAAAGGCTCTTCGCCGTCAGCGCCTGGCGCGACACGCCTTATTTCAGCGATGCCGAACGGGCAGCCCTCGCGCTAACCGAGGCCGTGACCCGCACCAGCGACCGCGCCGACCCGGTGCCGGACGATATCTGGGACGAGGCGACCCGGCATTATGACGGCAGGAGCCTTGCGGCCCTCGTCATCGCCATCGCCAATATCAATGTCTGGAACCGGCTGAACATCGCCACCCGCCAGATCGCCGGCGCCTGGAAGCCGTAAACGGCAATGGCCGGCAGCGCACCCGCGCTGCCGGCCATCCATTTATTTCAGTTTCGAAATTCAAATGATACCGCCGCCGCCGGCAACGGAGACCGGGCGCTCGGCCGCCACTTGTCTGCGGTAGCCGCTGGCGCGATAGGCGGCGACCGGATCGATCGCGCCGCCGGCCCTGCGCCGGGCTTCGGCGAGGATCGGCTCGACATCGGCGCGATAAGCCCGCTTCAGCGTTTCCGACGCCATCAGCGCGTCATTGTCCTGCTGGTAGCCGTCGAGCGCCTTGCGGTCGACGATCAGCGCCTGCGCATAGGCGCGGCGGATTTCGTTGGCGCTGTTGATCAGGCTTTCGATCGGGTCGGTGACATTGTGCGACTGGTCGATCATGTGAGCCGGATTGAAGTCGTTGACCCCGCGCTGCTCGGCATCGACCAGCTCGTTGAAGACCAGGAACAGCCGGTAAGGATCGATCGCGCCGGCGTCGAGATCGTCATCGCCATATTTCGAATCGTTAAAATGGAAGCCGCCGAGCTTGCCGAACTGGATCAGGCGAGCGACGATCATCTCGATATTGGTGTTCGGCGCATGGTGGCCGAGATCGACGAGGCAATGGGCCTTCGGACCGAGCGTCTGGGCGATCAGGTAGTTGGTGCCCCAATCCTGCACGATCGTCGAATAGAAGGCCGGCTCGTACATCTTGTGTTCAGTGAACAGCTTCCAATCGTCGGGCAGCGCCTTGTAGATATCGGCCATCGAGGCGAGGTAACGCTCGAATGCCCTCGTGAAGTTGCTCTGGCCGGGGAAGTTCGAGCCATCGCCGATCCAGACGGTCAGCGCCTTCGAGCCGATCGCCTTGCCGATCTCGATGCATTCGAGATTGTGCTCGACCGCCTGCGCCCGGGTCGCCGCGTCGGTGTGGCTGAGCGAGCCGTATTTGTAGGAATGGGCCTGCCCCGGGGCATCGGAAAAGGTGTTCGAATTCATCGCATCGAAGCCGAGACCGAGCGCGTCGCCCTTTGCCCTCAACTCCTTGGCATCCGCCTTGTCCCAGGGAATATGCAGCGAGACGTTTGGTGTCGCCTGCGTCAGCTGATTGATGACGGCGCAATCGTCGAGTTTGTCGAAGATTCCGCGCGGCTCGCCGGTGCCGGGGAAACGGGCAAAGCGGGTGCCGCCGGTGCCGACACCCCAGGAGGGAACGGCGACGAAGAACTCGGCGACCTTACGGGTAACTGCTTCGATATCAACGCCACGGCGCTCAAGCATCGCGCCCAGCGCCTCGTAATCGGCTTTCAACGCGGTTGCCCGCTTGTCGTTTTCTGTCGCGACCAGATCTGGCGCGATCCTAGATTCTGTCATCTATTCCTCCCTGGTCGCGAACCATAGGGCACGGTTCGCGTTCAAACGCTTACATGTCTTCAAACTAAGGAGCTACGATGGACGTTGTCCGCATTCTTCTTGCGATCATCCTGCCGCCCCTTGGCGTATTCCTGCAGGTCGGGATCGGCCTGCATTTCTGGCTCAACATATTGCTGACGCTTTGCGGCTATGTGCCGGGGATCATCCACGCAATATGGGTGATCCTACGGAAGTAGCTCAGCGCGTGAAGCTTTGGACGTTGCCGGCGTCGACATTGATGATGTTGCCGGTCGATTTTGCCGAAAGGTCCGAGGCGAGGAAGTAGATCGCCTCGGCGATATCTTCCGGAAACACGTTGAGTTTCAGCATCGACCGCTTGCGGTAATGTTCCTCGAGATCGTCCACCTCGATCTTCGACGAGGCGGCGCGCTGTTCGCGCCATTCGCCGCTCCAGATCTTCGATCCGCGCAGGACGGCGTCCGGGTTGACGGTGTTGACGCGGATGCCGGCATCGGCACCTTCCAGCGCCAGGCAGCGGGCGAGATGGATTTCGGCAGCCTTTGCGGTGCAATAGGCAGAGGCATTCGGCGAAGCGGCAAGGCCGTTTTTCGAGGCGACGAAGACGATGTTGCCGCCGAGCGCCTGACGGCGGAACAGGCGGAAGGCTTCGCGCGACACCAGGAAATAGCCGGTCGCCAGAATGTCGATATTGCGGTTCCAGGTCGCAAGCTCGGTGGCTTCGATCGGCGCGGAAGAGGCAATGCCGGCATTCGAGACGAGGATATCGATACCGCCGAATTCGACCGAGGCTTCCGCGAAGGAGGCGATCACCGCCTCTTCCTTGGTGACGTCGAGCCGGACGCTGCGCACCGCGTCGGCGCCGAACTTCTTGACGAAATCGGCCTCGGTGGCTTCAAGAGCCGCCTGGTCGATATCGGCAAGCACGACGCAGGCGCCCTCGCCGACGAGGCGCGCGGCCGTCGCCCTGCCGATGCCGCCGGCGCCGCCGGTGACGAAAGCCACCCGGCCAGCAAGGCTCTTCGGCTTCGGCATGCGCTGCAGCTTGGCCTCTTCGAGCAGCCAGTATTCGATATCGAAGGCCTCCTGCTCCGGCAGGCCCTGATATTCCGAGACCGTCGATGCCCCGCGCATGACGTTGATGGCGTTGACATAGAACTCGCTGGCGATGCGGGCCGTTGCCTTGTCGCGGGCAAAGGACAGCATGCCGACGCCGGGAACGAGGAAGATGACGGGATTGGCATCGCGCATGGCGGGCGAATTGTCATGCTTGCAGTCGTTGTAATAGCGTGCGTAGTCGGCGCGGTAATCTTCCAGCGCCTTGTCGAGGCCGGCAACGATCGCATCGACATCCGGCTTGGCGGGGTCGAAATCGACGATCAGCGGCCGGATCTTGGTGCGCAGGAAATGATCCGGGCAGCTGGTGCCGAGCGCGCCGAGCGGGCGCAAATCCCTGGAATTGACGAATTCGAGCACGGCGTCCTGATCGTCGAAATGACCGAGCTTGCGCTCCTGCTTGCCGATGCGGCCGCGGATCTCCGGCATCAGCCGGGCGGCGATGGCGCGGCGTTCGGCAACCGGCAGGCTTTCAGTGACCGCGCCGCCGAAAATTGTCTTGCCCTGGGTCTTTTCGGCGAACCAGACGATCGCCTTGTTGATGATGTCGAGCGTCAGCTCGTAGCAGGCCTTGGCGTCATCGGCCCAGGTGAAGAGGCCGTGGCTTTCGAGTACGACGCCCTTGGCATTCGGGTTCGCCTTGACGAAGGCTTCGAGATCGAGGCCGAGCTGAAAACCCGGACGGCGCCAGGGCAGCCAGCCGATCTCGTTGCCGAAAATCTCCCGCGTCAATTCTTTCGAATTCTTCGACGCGGCAATGGCGATGATGGCGTCGGGATGCATGTGGTCGACATGGGTGAAGGGAACGAAACCATGCAGCGGCGTGTCGATCGAGGCAGCGCGGCCGTTGAGATTGAAGGTGCAGTGCGGCAGGAAGCCGACCATGCGATCCTCGTCCTCGACACCCTTGTAGATGGACTTCAGCGATTCCAGCTTGTCCTGGTAGAGAGTCGCGAAACCGTCGAGCTTGATCGTACCGACGTCGCCACCCGATCCTTTGACCCAGAGCACCTTGACCTTGTCGCCGGTCAGAGGATCGGTTTCCATCACCTTCGCCGAGGTGTTGCCGCCGCCGTAATTGGTGATGCGCTTGTCGGCACCGAGCAGATTCGAGCGATAGAGCAGCTTGCCGGGCTCGTCGAGGCCCGCCGCGTAACCATCATCCCACCGGTTTTCCAGAAGCCGGACGTTCGCCGCCATGTCATCCTCCCATATCAGGCTTGTCGGGGGCGCAATCAGCGCGCCCTTTCGCTCACGGTATCGCGCATCGAAACCACGGTTGTCAATCGAAAACGATCAGATTCGATTGTGCTGCATCGCAATATGAAAATTTATGATCGTTTGTGATTGACAGTCTTTAACGGATGCGAAATAAATATGACAAGAGGAGGAGCCCAATGCACGAACGCGAACGTCATCGCATCATATTAAGCGCCGTTCAGGAAAAGTCGGTCGTGACGATCCAGGACATTTCCGAGCTGACGGAGGCTTCTGAAGCGACTATCAGGCGCGATATTGCGGCTCTTCATGTGCAGGGCAAGATCCGCCGTGTGCGCGGCGGCGCGGAAGCGGTGCATCCGCCGCAGCTCGGCAGCCTTGCCGGCCGGCCCTTTCGGGTTTCAGAATCGGTCAACATCGATAAAAAGCGCGCAATTGCACGTGCGGCGGTCGATCTCTGCGAGGCGGGCGACGCGATCATCATCAACGGCGGAACGACCACGTTCCAGATGGTGCATTACATGGCCGGCCATCGCATGCAGGTCATGACCAACTCTTTTGCCATCGCCGAACATCTGGTGAAGCATTCCAAAAACACGGTGACGGTGCCGGGCGGCGCGATCTATCGCGAGCAGAGCCTGATCCTGTCGCCTTTCGACAATGACGCCATTCGCAATTTCTATGCGCGGCGCATGTTCATCGGCGCGCAGGGCGTCGGCCCGCTTGGCATCATGGAGGCGGATGCGCTCGTCATCCAGAGCGAGCAGAAGCTGATGCACCAGGCCGATGAACTCGTCGTCATGGTCGATTCAAGCAAATTCAATCGCCGGTCGAGCCTCATTCTCTGCGCGCTCGACCGCGTGTCTGTGGTCATCACCGACGACGGGATTTCGGAAGAGGCGGCTCGCATGGTCGAAAATGCCGGCATCCGGCTCGTCGTCGCAAGCCCGGTGGCCCAGCTTGCCAAGGAGGATTCCTCGTCGGTCGCATGAGGCGCCGCCGAGGTGGGAAGTCTAATCTTAATGGGAGGAAAGTAACATGAAACTCGCAAAGACACTTGCGCTCGGCGCAGCGCTCGCCGTTGCCATGATGGCCGGCACGGCAACCGCCGCGGACATCAAGATCGGCCTCGTCGTGAAGTCGCTCGGCAACGGCTTCTTCGACGCCGCCAACAAGGGCGCCCAGGAAGCCGCCAAGGAACTCGGCGGCGTCGAGGTGATCTATACCGGCCCGACCTCGACGACGGCCGAAGGCCAGATCGAAGTCATCAACTCGCTGATCGCCCAGGGCGTCGATGCCATCGCCGTCTCGGCCAACGATCCGGACGCGCTCGTTCCGGCGCTGAAGAAGGCGACCCAGCGCGGCATCAAGGTCATCTCCTGGGATTCCGGCGTCGCCCCGGAAGGTCGCATCCTGCAGCTCAATCCTTCGTCCAACGAGCTGATCGGCAAGATGTGCCTGACGCTCGCCAAGAATCATCTGGAAGGCGGCAAGGGCGACTTCGCCATTCTGTCGGCCACGACTACCTCGACCAACCAGAACATCTGGATCGACCAGATGAAGAAGCAGCTCAAGGACTTCCCGGGCCTCAACCTCGTCACCACGGTTTACGGCGACGACCTCTCGGACAAGTCCTATCGTGAAGCCGAAGGCCTCTTGAAGTCGAACCCGAACGTCAAGGTCATCGTCGCTCCGACGACGGTCGGCGTTCTCGCCGCCTCCAAGGTCGTCGAAGACAAGGGCCTTGTCGGCAAGGTCTACGTCACCGGTCTCGGCCTGCCGTCCGAAATGGCCGGCGCGATCAAGTCCGGCGCCACGAAGGAATTCGCCATCTGGAACCCGATCGATCTCGGCTATTCCGCAACCCAGATCGCCTATCGCCTCGTCAAGGGCGAGACCGACGGCAAGCCGGGCAGCGAGATCAATGCCGGCCGCATGGGCAAGATCAAGGTCGGCGACAACGGCGAAGCCGCCATGGCCGATCCCTTCGTCTACAATGCTTCGAACATCGACCAGTTCTCCAAGGTCTTCTGATCCGGAGCCGACGCGTAGAACCCGGCGGCTCGATGCCGCCGGGATTTCCCTTTTGACACTGGTAGAAATCTGATGAACGCTGCCTTTCAACAACCCGTCACGGACAGCAAAACCGGCGATGCGCCCGCGATCCTGGAAATGCGCGGCATCTCGCAGATCTTTCCTGGTGTGAAGGCGCTCGACAATGTCAGCATCGCCCTCCATCCCGGCACGGTGACCGCACTGATCGGCGAAAACGGCGCCGGCAAGTCGACGCTCGTCAAGATCCTGACCGGCATCTACAGGCCGAACGAAGGCGAGATCCTCGTCGACGGCCAGCCGACGAGTTTCGCCAGCGCCCAGGCCGCGATCGACGCCGGCGTCACCGCCATTCATCAGGAAACCGTGCTTTTCGACGAACTGACGGTGGCCGAAAACATCTTTCTCGGCCATGCGCCGCGCACGCGCCTGCGCACCATCGACTGGCAGACGATGAACAGCCGCTCGAAGGCGCTGCTGACCGCGCTCGAAAGCAATATCGACCCGACGATCCGGCTCAAGGACCTCTCGATCGCGCAGCGTCACCTGGTGGCGATCGCGCGCGCTTTATCGATCGAGGCCCGCATCGTCATCATGGACGAGCCGACCGCCGCCCTTTCCCGCAAGGAGATCGACGATCTCTTCCGCATCGTCCGGGGTCTGAAGGAACAGGGCAAGGCGATCCTCTTCATCAGCCACAAGTTCGACGAGCTTTACGAGATCGCCGACGATTTCGTCGTCTTCCGCGACGGCCGCGCCGTCGGCCGGGGACGCCTCAAGGAAACGCCGCAGGACGAAATCGTTCGGATGATGGTCGGCCGCGACGTCGAGAATGTCTTCCCGAAGATCGATGTCGCCATTGGCGGCCCGGCGCTGGAAATCCGCAACTACAGCCACCGCACCGAATTCCGCGACATTTCCTTCACCCTGCGCAAGGGCGAGATTCTCGGAGTGTACGGCCTGATCGGCGCCGGCCGCTCGGAACTGTCGCAATCGCTCTTCGGTATCACCAAGCCGCTTTCCGGCACGATGATGCTCGAAGGCCGCGAGATCACCATCCATTCGCCGCAGGACGCGATCCGCGCCGGCATCGTCTACGTGCCGGAGGAGCGCGGCCGCCATGGCCTGGCGCTGCCGATGCCGATCTTTCAGAACATGACGCTGCCGTCGCTCGCCCGCACCTCGCGCCGCGGCTTCCTCCGGGCTGCGAACGAATTCGCGCTGGCCCGCAAATATGCCGAGCGGCTGGATCTGCGCGCCGCCGCGCTTTCCGTGCCAGTCGGCACGCTGTCGGGCGGCAATCAGCAGAAGGTCGTCATCGGCAAATGGCTGGCGACGGCGCCGAAGGTCATCATCCTCGACGAACCGACCAAGGGCATCGATATCGGCTCGAAAGCGGCCGTGCACGGCTTCATCAGCGAACTCGCCGCCGAAGGCCTGTCGATCATCATGGTCTCGTCCGAACTGCCGGAGATCATCGGCATGTCCGACCGTGTCCTCGTCATGAAAGAAGGCCTCTCGGCCGGAATTTTCGAACGCGCCGAACTGTCGCCGGAAGCGCTGGTGCGCGCCGCCACCGGCAATGCATGAGGTAGAAGCATGGCAAGACTGATCAGAAAACGCGAAACCCTGCTGTTCCTCATCATCGTCGTGATGATCGCGATCTTCTCGACGCGGGCAGCCGATTTCGCAACGCCGGACAATCTCGCCGGCATCTTCAACGATACCTCCATCCTGATCATCCTGGCGCTGGCGCAGATGACGGTGATCCTGACGAAATCGATCGACCTGTCGGTCGCCGCCAATCTCGCCTTCACAGGCATGGCGATCGCGATGATGAATGCCGCATATCCGGGCCTGCCGCTCGTCGTGCTCATCCTCACAGCGATCGTCATCGGCGCGGCACTCGGCACGATCAACGGCTTCCTCGTCTGGCGTCTTGAGATCCCGCCGATCGTCGTGACGCTCGGCACGCTCACCATCTATCGCGGCATGGCCTTCGTGCTCTCTGGCGGAGCCTGGGTCAACGCGCATCAGATGACGCCGACCTTCCTCGCCGTTCCCCGTACGCCGATCCTCGGCCTGCCGGTGCTGAGTTGGGTCGCGATCATTATCGTCGCGCTGATGTACATGCTGCTGCGCTACAGCCAATTCGGCCGCTCGGCCTATGCGACCGGCGGCAATCCGACCGCGGCGGTCTATGCCGGCATCGATACCGGCCGGACGAAATTCCTTGCCTTCGTCCTTTCGGGTGCCTTGGCGGGTCTTGCCAGCTATCTCTGGGTGTCACGTTATGCCGTCGCCTATGTCGATATCGCCAACGGTTTCGAACTCGACAGCGTTGCCGCCTGCGTCATTGGTGGCATTTCGATTGCCGGCGGCGTCGGCTCGGTCGCCGGCACGGTCCTCGGCGCGCTCTTCCTCGGCGTCATCAAGAATGCTCTGCCGGTCATCGGTATTTCACCCTTCACGCAGATGGCGATATCAGGCACCGTCATCATCCTCGCCGTCGCCTTCAACGCCCGACGCGAGCGCAACCGCGGCCGCATCATCCTGCGCGACCGCGCCGCAGCCGACACCAGAACGGAGGCCGCAGCATGAGCGCCGTTTCCATGCCGTCCGAAAAGCGCATCATCCCCGACCGCCTCGGCACACCTTTCCGCCGCATCATCGCAAGCTGGGAAGTGCTGCTCTTTGGCGTCGCCGTCCTGATCTTCATTTTCAATTCGCTGGCGTCGCCCTATTTCCTCGATGCCTGGAACCTCTCGGACGCGACCTTCAACTTCACCGAAAAGGCGATGATTGCCTTCGCCATGGCGCTGCTCGTCATCTCAGGCGAGATCGACCTCTCGGTTGCCGCGATCATCGCGCTCGCCTCGACGGCGATGGGAGCGGCAGCTCAAGCCGGCATCGGCACGCCCGGCCTTGTGCTGATCGGCATCGGCACCGGCCTTGCCTGCGGCATCTTCAACGGTGTGCTCGTCTCCGTGCTGAAACTGCCGTCGATCGTCGTCACTATCGGCACGATGAGCCTTTTCCGCGGCATTTCCTATATCGCGCTCGGCGACCAGGCCTATGGCAAATATCCCGCCGATTTCGCCTATTTCGGCCAGGGTTATGTCGTCTGGGTGTTCTCCTTCGAATTCGTGCTCTTCATCGTCGTGGCGATCCTCTTCGCCGTCCTGCTGCATGCGACGAATTTCGGCCGGCAGGTCTATGCGATCGGCAATAATGATTTCGCTGCCCGCTTCTCCGGCATCCCGGTCGAGCGCGTCAAATTCATCCTCTTCCTGCTGACCGGCATCATGAGCGGTGTCGCCGCGGTCTGCCTGACCTCGCGCCTCGGCTCGACCCGGCCTTCGATCGCCCAGGGCTGGGAACTCGAGGTCGTCACCATGGTGGTGCTCGGCGGGATTTCGATCCTCGGCGGCTCCGGCAGGATCGGCGGCGTCGTCATCGCCGCCTTCGTCATGGGCCTCGTCACCTTCGGCCTCGGCCTATTGAATGTGCCCGGCATCGTCATGTCGATCTTCATCGGCCTTCTCCTCATCATCACGATCGCCATCCCGATCATCGCCCGCCGCATCAAGCTCATGAGCTCCCGATGACATTGGAAAAACACGCCTTCAAGATGCAGCTCAACCCCGGCATGGAATCCGAATATCGCAAGCGGCATGACGAGATCTGGCCGGAACTGGTCGATCTCCTGCACCAGTCCGGCGCCAGCGACTATTCCATCCATCTCGACCGCGACACCAACACGCTGTTCGGCGTGTTGACGCGGCCGAAGGACCATACGATGGCGAGCCTGCCGGAACATCCCGTCATGAAGAAATGGTGGGCGCACATGGCCGACATTATGGCGACCAATCCCGATAATTCGCCGGTTCAAAGCGACCTCGTCACCCTTTTCCATATGCCATGACCGCCGCCCCCTATCGCCGCATCGCCGTTCTCGACATCGGCAAGACCAATGCCAAGGTCGTCGTTCTCGACAGCGGGACGGGCGCCGAGATCGCCGTCCTGAAACGGCCGAACATTACGATCAAAACCGGTCCCTACCCGCATTACGATATAGAGGCTCTCTGGTCCTTCGCGCTTGATGCCCTGAAGACGCTGGCGCGGGAACCCGGTTTCGACGCCATTTCAATCACGACCCATGGCGCCGCCGCCGCGCTGCTCGATCGGCACGGTCAGCTCGCCATGCCTGTCATCGACTACGAACACGAATATCCGCAAGCGATCCGCGATGCCTATACGGCCTTGCGCCCCTCCTTCGACGAGACCTTCTCGCCGCGCCTTTCGATGGGCCTCAATGTCGGCGCCCAGCTGCATTATCAGAGAACCGCCTTTCCCGCGGAATTCGCGGACGTGGCGACCATCCTCACCTATGCGCAATATTGGACGGCGCGGCTGACCGGTGTCGCCGCCAACGAGCTGACCTCGCTCGGCTGCCATACCGACCTCTGGAACCCGAAGATCGGCGGCTATTCCTCGCTCGTCGACAGGCTCGGCATCCGCGCGATGATGGCGCCTATCCGTTCCGCCTTCGATGCGCTCGGGCCGGTGCTGCCCGAGATTGCCGCGGAGCTTGGGCTCGCAGCCCCCGTGCCGGTCTATTGCGGCATTCACGATTCCAATGCCTCGCTGCTGCCGCATCTCGTCCATCGCGAGGCCCCCTTCGCCGTTGTCTCCACCGGCACCTGGGTGATCAATTTCGGCGTCGGCGGCGATCTCGATCACCTCGATGCCAAACGCGATGCGCTCGCCAATGTCGATGCCTATGGCCGGGCCGTCCCCTCCTCGCGTTTCATGGGTGGGCGGGAATTCGAAATCCTGTCGGCCGAAATCGGCCCTGTCGATGAAAAGGCGGCCCAGGCGGCGATCGGCCCTGTCATCGAAAAGGGCTTGATGCTGCTGCCCAACATCGCCCCCGGTTCCGGACCTTTTCCCGGAAAGACCAGCCGCTGGATCGGCGCGGAAGAGGCGAGCCGCCGGGAGCGGCATGCCGCCGCCTGCCTCTATCTCGCCTTGATGACCGATGCCTGCCTCGAACTGATCGGCGCCAAAGGTCCGGTCATCGTCGAAGGGCCCTTTGCCCTCAACGAAATCTATCTGAAGCTGCTGGCCGCCCTTGCCGGCCGCGCGGTCCTCGCTCTTCCCGGCTCGACCGGCACCAGCCAGGGTGCTGCCCTTCTCACCGGCATCCGGCCGGTATCCGGCGCCGAGACGCATGTTCGGCCGGCCGAAATCGCGGGGCTTTCCGCCTATCGCGATCGCTGGTACGCGGCGATGGAGTAAGAGCTTTTCCAACTTCGGCCCAAGACCCACTTGTTCATTGCTGCCCTGCCGTTAGTGTGCGCCTCGAAAATCAGCTCGAGGAGACAGCATGACAGAGGCATTCGATCCACGCGCCCTTGCCGCCAGACTGCACAGCCTGCGCCAAGCCGGCCGACAGGAGGAAACCGGCACTTTCACGCTGCCGGCCGATCTGCATCAGGCGATGGAGGCGCAGAATTTCCTGACTGCAGCCGACGGCATTTGCAGCAATGCCTGGAAGGTGACGGTCTCGCCGCAGGGTCAGGCGGTCACCGGTCCGCTGCATCCCTATGCCGAAGCCGCCTCGGGCGCGGGCATCCCCTGGTATCCGGGCATGAAGTTCGAAACCGAGATCGCCGTGCGCCTCGGCAAGGATCTGCCGATCCGCACCGGCACTGCCTATAACCGCGCCGAAGTGGTCGAGGCGATCTCCGCCGTCCATCTCGGCGCCGAGCTGCTGGTCAGTGCGGTCAGGGAAAGCGGCAGCATCTCCTTTCTGCTGTTTACATCAGACCGCCTCGGCAACAGCGGCTATGTGCTTGGCCCGAAGCTCGACGAAAGTGTTGTCGATACCGCCGGCGGTACGCCGCTCAAGGTCACCCATGCCGGCCGCACGATCTATGATGGTCCGGCGCAGCATCCGAAGGGCGACGTTCTCACCTGGCTCGTCGATTACGCCAATGACGGCCTGCGCCCGGAGACATCGCTGAAGGCAGGCGCGCTGATCACCACGGGCACGTTGAGCGGCGCGATCGAACTGACGGAGCCAGGCGAGATCGATATCCTCCTCGGCGACAGCCAGCTCCGTTTCGCAGTGACGAAGCCCTGATCGATCGCGGCTTTCCATTCCCGGATCCGGACCTCATTCGGTGATTGTCATCCGGTTCCGCCTGCTGTAATAAACTTGAGTATTAATTGAAGGTTTATCTTCGGCCGCTTGGCCGGAGGCGGAAATGGAAATGACGTTTCAACCGCGGATGCAGAACAAGATCCAGGGCTTCTCCGTCATTGGCGGCGTGCATCGCCGCCAATGGAACGGCATCGTCGCCGATGTCTGGGACGTCGAATGCGCCGCTTATGCCGGCGGCTATTATGTCTCACGGGATCCGCGGCTCTTCATCATGCTCGACAAACGCGGACCGGGCAATTCGCGCATCAAGCTGTCGCCGAAGGCCGAGGGCGCCGTCCAGGATGCGGAAAAGCGGCCGATCTCCTATGTACCGGCCGGCATGGAAGTCTGGGCCGATCTCACCGGCGTGCATTCGGTGCGCCACCTCGACGTCCATTTCGACGCCGACACGATCAGCCGCCGGCTGATGGAGGATATCGACCCGCGTCGTCTCGGAAGCCCGCAGCTTCTCTTCTCCGACGAGCGCCTGCTGGCGCTGGCGCAGCTGGTCGCGGCCGAATGCCTCAATCCGGAGCCGCTGCACGATCTCTATGGCGACGGCCTCGCGCTGGCGCTGATCATCGACGTGCTGAAGCTTTCCAAGGCCGTGCCGCGCAAACGCAGCAAGCTCGCCTCCTGGCAGCTTCGCCGCGCCACCGACTTCATCGAGCAAAACTGCCTGCGCAACATCCGCCTCGAGGAACTCGCCAGCCTGACCGGCCTGTCGCAATCGCATTTCAGCCATGCTTTCAAGGCTTCGACCGGCATCGCACCGCATCAGTGGCAGACCAATGCCCGGCTCGACAGGGCCAAGCGCCTGCTCGTCGACAGCGAATATGCCTTGACCGCGATCGCCGCCGAAACCGGCTTTGCCGATCAGGCGCATTTCACCCGCGTCTTCCGCAAGCATGTCGGCAGCACGCCGGCCTGCTGGAAAAAGGCCCAGCTTGCCTAATTGCAACGGTCATCGGGCAATTGTTTGCGAGCCGGAGAATTGCCCAAAAACGTTCAAATTTCCCCGATCCGGACAAGCCGAGCCGGTAAAATTGAGTTAAACGCTCACCTTATTAGGGCTTCGCCGCGCCAGCGTCGCGGCACGAGTGGGTAGACAAGACATGCGCGGGCAGACCAGGGGTCGCAATTTCAAGCTAAATCTGTGGGCAGGCGTTGCGATCGCCGGCCTGATGGCGGGCGCCGCCGCGGCGCAGGAGGCGACGTCGACGACGCTCGAATCGATCGTCATCCAGGGCGGCGGCGACACCGCGACCAGCCCCGTGAAAGGCTATGTCGCCAAGAACTCCTCCGCCGGCTCGAAGAGCGATACGCCGCTCAATGAAATCCCGCAGTCCGTCTCCGTCGTCGGCACCGAGGAAATGGACGATCGCGGCATCACCAACAAGATCGACGAGGCGTTGCTCTATACGCCGGGTGTCACCTCGCAGCCCTTTGGCAATGACGGCGACACCGACTGGTTCTATATCCGCGGCTTCGACGCCGGCCAGACCGGTGTCTTCTTCGACAATCTGACGCTTTTCAGCTACGGCTTCGGCGG
This sequence comes from Rhizobium sophoriradicis, assembly GCF_003939025.1. Taxonomy (GTDB): domain Bacteria; phylum Pseudomonadota; class Alphaproteobacteria; order Rhizobiales; family Rhizobiaceae; genus Rhizobium; species Rhizobium sophoriradicis. The sequence goes on along the minus strand of NZ_RQIH01000004.1, from coordinate 143,189 downwards.
GTTCCAGCTCGATCCCTTCATGCTGGAGCGCGTCGAAGTGCTGAAGGGCCCGGCTTCGGTACTTTACGGCGGCGCCAATCCCGGCGGCATCGTCAATCTCGTCCGCAAGCGCCCGCTCGACGAGCCGCTCTTCTATACGGAGATCGGCATCAACAGCAACGGCAACGGCAACGCATTCACCGGCTTCGATGTCTCCGACAAGATCGGCGCCAGCGGAGCGATGAGCTACCGCATCACCGGCAAGGTTGCGGGTGGCGACAATTATTCGGATTTTTCCGAGGATTTCCGCGGCTTCATCATGCCGCAGCTGACCATTTCGCCGGATGACGCCACCAGCCTGACGGTCTGGGGCAGCCTCGCCGGCCTCGATCAGGTGCATACCGGCAACGGCTTCTTCCCCTATGTCGGCACCGTCGAGGATGCGCCGTTCGGCAAGATCGACCGCGACGCCTTTTATGGCGAGCCCGACATCGACGACGGCAGCTATGTTCAGAAGATGGTCGGGGTCGAATTCGCGCATGAGTTCGACAACGGCATCAAGTTCTCCCAGAATCTCCGCTACGGCCGGCTCGACAAACATGAAATCGGCCCCTACCTGAACGGCTGGGTCGGCGGCGTGCCGACGGGTCCGGACTATCAGCTGGCGCGCATCGGTTTCGAGGGGCGCTCGGGCGTCGACACGTTCTCGATCGACAACCGGCTCGAAGGCGAGACCGACATCGGCGGCGCCACGCACAATCTTCTCGTCGGACTCGATTACACCTATTACCGTCTCGACAATTGGCAGGCCTGCTGCGGCTCCAATCCGATCAGTGCCACCGATCCCGTCTACGGCACGACGCAAGGCGCCAATTTCGTCTATGCCGATGGCATCGTCACCAAGAACCAGATCGGCGTTTATACCCAGGACCGCATCCATTTCGGTGATGGCTGGCTGCTGACGCTGAACGGCCGTTACGATTATGTCGATATCGACCAAGATGCCGTGATCGGCACGACCTTCAGCACCAACGACAGCGCCGTCAGCGGCCGCATCGGCCTTGCCTATGAGTTCGACAACGGCCTGACACCCTATGTCAGCGCCGCGACCTTCTTCAACCCGCTGATCGGCACCGGCGTATCCGGCGCGCTGAAGCCGGAGGAAGGCGAGCAGTTCGAAGGCGGCATCAAATATGAGCCGAGCTTCATCGACGGCTCGCTGACCGCGTCGGTCTTCCACATCACCAAGCGCAACAACACCGTCACCAATCCGGCGACCTTCGCCCAGAGCCAGCTCGGCGAAGTCGTCTCGCGCGGCGCCGAACTCGAAGGCAAGGTCAATATCAACGAGAACTGGAAGGTTCTCGCCTCGCTTGCCTATACGGATCTTGAGGTGACAGAGAATGAGGCCAACCCGGCCCTCGTCGGCAATTCACCTTATATCGTCCCGAAGGTGACCGCCTCGCTCTGGCTCGACTATACGCTGACGACGGGTGCCTTCGAAGGCATGAGCTTCGGCGCCGGCGTGCGCCATCAAGGCTGGTCCTGGGCCGATGAGGCCAATACCGAGAAGGTGCCGTCCGCAACCCTCGTCGATGCCGCGATCCGCTATGACAGGGAAGACTGGGGTGCCTCGCTCAACGTGACGAACCTCTTCGACAAGGAATATGTCAAGGGTTGCGGCGGCCTGACCGTCTGCGGTTATGGCGATGCCCGCACCGTCACCTTCAAGCTCAGCAGAAAGCGGTAAGTTGACAATCTCAGTTTAGTTTTGCAGGAACCTGCGGGGAAAGGGAGGGCATGCCCTCCCGAATCCATTTGCAGCGCCGAACCTGGAGCAGACCATGCCTTCGCCTTTTCTTGCCCTGTCGGGAATCGACTATGCCGTCGGGCCGAAATCCATTCTGCACGGTATCGACCTGACGCTCGAGCAAGGCCGCATCTACGGGCTGGTGGGGCCGAACGGGTCCGGCAAGAGCACGCTTTTGAAGATCATCGCCCGCCAGGTCGCGCCGAAAGCCGGCGCCGTCGCCTTCGACGGCAAACAGGCGGCCGACTGGGGCGCCCGCGAATTTGCCCGGCACGTCGCCTATATGCCGCAATTCACGCCGGCAACCGACGGGATGACCGTACGGGAACTGATAGCGCTCGGCCGTTTCCCCTGGCACGGCACGCTCGGCCGCTTCACGGCGACGGATCGCAACAAGGTCGACGAGGCGATCGTCCGCACCGAGCTCGAGGATTTCGCCGATCGTCTCGTCGCCAACATGTCCGGCGGCGAGCGCCAGCGCGCCTGGATCGCCATGATGCTCGCGCAGGATGCCCGCTGCCTGCTGCTCGACGAGCCGACCTCGGCGCTCGACCTCGCGCATCAGGCTAGCGTCCTCTCGCTGGTCAAGGAACTCAGCCACGAACGCGGGCTGACCGTCATCGTCGTGCTGCACGACATCAATCTGGCCGCGCGCTATTGCGATGCGATCATCGCGCTCAACCGCGGCCGGATCACCGCCGAAGGCACGCCCGCCGAGATCATGCAGACCGAGACGCTGCAGTCGATTTTCGGCGTCGGAATGGGCGTCTTTCCGCATCCGGTTCGCAACGAACCGGTGAGCTATCTGTTATAGGCATGGCCTTTCTGGCTTACTTCTCCCGCAGGCAATTTCTGACCGGTGCGGTGGCCTCGCTCTCCGCCCCCGCGCTGGTGCGGGCGGCGGAGGGCGTGCGCGTCGCCACGCTCGACTGGGCGCTGCTCGAAACCCTGCTGGCCATCGGCGCCAACGTCGTTGCGGCAACCGAATTGCGGCAGTTCCGCGAGGTCGCCGTCACACCTGACGTGCCGGCGACGGTGGCCGATCTCGGCCTCCGCGGCACGCCCAATTTCGAGGTGCTGCGGTTTGCACGACCGGAGCTGATCTTCAATTCGAACTTCTATGCCTGGGCCGACGGGCGCATGCGCCTGATTGCGCCGGTAGAGAGCCATGCGATCTACAAGCCCGGTGGAAGCCCCTTCGCGCTGGCCGAGCAGGTAACGCTTGCGCTCGGCGAGGGCCTGCAGCTTCCCGCCGCCAGGCAGTTGACCGAGGCGCTTTCAGCCCGGCTCGACCGCCACCGCTCTGTCTTTACGGCCGGCGACGGGCGGCCGGTCATCCCGATCAATCTCGGCGACGCCAGGCATTTCCGCGTCTTCGGCGCCGATAGCATGTTCGGTGAAGTGCTGAAACGCGTCGGCCTGACCAATGCCTGGCAGGGTGCGACCAGCTACTCGGCGGCGGCCCCCATCGGCATCGAGACATTGGCATCGATGCCCGACGCCTGGATCGTCATGATTCCCCCGCATCCGGCCGATGCTCTCGCTGCGCTCTCCAGCAGCGGCTTCTGGAATGCCTTGCCGGCCGTGCGCGAAAAGCGCGTGCTGATGCTCGGCTCGATCAATCCCTATGGCGCGCTGCCGGCCGCCGGCCGCTTTGCCGACCTGTTGGCGGAGGGGCTCGCCCATGCATGGAATGGTTTGCCGCGCCAGGCCCGCACGACGCGCGGGCGCGCCTGTCATCGGCATCATCTTCGCCACGCTCTGCATTGTCGCCTTCGCGCTCCTCATCGTGACGCGCCCTGAGGTCCCGCACGGCGCTGCCGATGCAGCCGCGCTGAATGGGATACTGTCCTGGCACGGCATCATGCCCCGCGCCGCGCTGGCCCTGATCGCCGGCGCCGCACTCGGCCTTTCCGGCGCATTGCTGCAGCGTGTGCTACGCAATCCGATCGCCGACGCCTCGACGCTCGGCATCGCCGCCGGCGCGGAACTGGCAATGACGGCGGCCATGAGCGTCTCGCCTCTGCTCATCGGTTTGCCGCGCGAGATGATCGCCTTTGGCGGCGGCATCGCGGCCGTCGCCATCGTGCTGGCTCTGAGCTGGCGGCGCGGGCTCGACCCAGTGACGGTGGCGCTTTCCGGCATGATCGTCAGCCTGATCGCATCGGCGCTCAGCGTCACGCTGATTCTTTCGCGCGGCGAATATGCCATGTCGATCTATATCTGGGGCGCCGGTTCGCTCAGCCAGCAGGATTGGCACAGCGTGCTCTCGCTTGGTCCCCGGCTTGTAATCGGTTTTGCCGCCGCCCTACTGCTGGTGCGGCCGCTGCGTATCCTCGCGCTCGACGACAGCGGCGCCAGAAGCCTCGGCCTTGCCCTGCATTCGACTCGCCTGGCGATCGTCGCCCTTGCCGTCTGGCTCGCCGCCTCGGTGACCTCAGAGGTCGGCATCATCGGCTTCCTCGGCCTCGCCGCACCCGCGATGGCAAGGCTTGCCGGCACGCGCAGCTCCGGCCGGCTGATGGTGGCCGCGCCGCTGACGGGCGCCGGCCTGCTCTTCCTGACCGATTGCCTCACCCAGGTCCTCGGCCCCGGTTTTACCGATCTCGCGCCCACGGGCGCCGCAACCGCCCTGCTCGGCGGCCCGCTGCTGCTCTTTCTGCTGCCGCGCGTGCACTCCGTTTCAGCCATTGCCGCCCGGCCGGCCGAAATGCTGAACAGGCTCGCAAAGCCGATCCGGGCGCTTGCTTTGCTCTTCACGGCCCTCCTCCTGCTCTTTGCCGTCGTTCTCACGTTCGGCCCGGCCGATAACGGCTGGCATGTGGCGACCGGCGCGCTGTTTGCCGACCTCCTGCCCTTCCGCCTGCCGCGCACGATGGTAGCCGCCGGCGCCGGCGCCATGCTGGCGGCGGCCGGCTTCATCATGCAAAGGATGACCGGCAATCCGATCGCCAGCCCCGAAGTGCTGGGCGTCAGCGGCGGCGCCGGCGCAGGCCTCACCGTGGCGCTCTTCCTCTTCGGCTTCCCCTCACCCGTCACCATGCTGCTTTCCATGGCGATCGGCGCACTGGCAGCCTTCCTCGCCATGATCGCCATTTCCGCCCAAGCGCAATTCTCGCCGGAACGCATGCTGCTTGCCGGCGTCGGCATCGGCGCCTTTGCCATGGCGATCGTGACGATGGTGCTCGCCCAGGGCGATATGCGCGGCTATATCCTGCTCACCTGGCTATCCGGTTCGACCAACCGCGCCGGGACCTTCGAAGTCTGGATGGCCGTCATCTCACTGGTCGTGCTGACCGCGCCTCTGCCTTTCCTCAGCCGCTGGCTGACGATCCTGCCGCTCGGAGCAGGCCTCGGTCGCGCTGTCGGCCTTCCTGTCGGGGCAAGCCGGCTGGTGCTCGCCATCCTCGCCGCGCTGATGACGGCGATCGCCTCGTTCCTCGTCGGCCCGCTCAGCCTCACCGGCCTCATCGCCCCGCATCTTGCCCGCCTTGCCGGCTTCCGCGCGCCGGGCCACCAGCTTGCCGCGAGCCTCATCTTCGGCGCCGGCGTATTGACAGCCGCGGACTGGCTGTCGCGGGTCGTCATCTATCCCTACCAGGTGCCGGTCGGCCTCTTCGCCGCGCTGATCGGCGGCCCCTATCTCATCTGGCTGCTGTCGCGAAAGTAGGTCCGCCAGAACGTCGTTCCATTCTCCCTCCTGTGCTCATCACAGGAATCTCTAGCGCGCCCAAGTCCTTAGCGCGGGAGACTCCCTGCGAGGCCTTTTGGGTTCATTCACCGCGCCGACGCGCCGTGGCTGGATTCCAGGCTCAAGGCCTGGAATGACGGAGGTGGGGGCGTGTTACCGCCAAACGAGCCGCCACGGTTTCGGGCGGCGGGCGGTGCTTTCGGTGCCCGTTATAGCGCCGGCTTCGACCCGGCACCGGGAGGCGTCATCCGCTACGCCGACAGCGAGTTTGGCGCAACGCAACCTCACCCTCCGTCATTCCAGGCCTTGAGCCTGGAATCCACAGCCCCGCCCTCCGTCCTGCTCGGCCTTGAGCCGAGCATCCACACCGCATCCTCCAGCAACAATGAGCAGCCTGAGGCCACAGGGTGAGGGAGGCGAAGGTCTGCCAGCACAACAAACATCGGCAGGTGTCGAACGTTGCTTACTTCCGCTCGTGGAACATCTCGATAATCGCGGAAAAATCCCGTCCGCCATTGCCCTGCTTCTCGAACAGCCCGTAGAGCTGCGCCGCCTCCGCACCCATCGGCGTCGAAGCGCCGCTCGCCAGTGCCGCCTCCTGCGACAGCTTGAGATCCTTCAGCATCAGCGCCGCCGAGAAACCCGGTTTGTAGCCGTTATTGGCGGGCGAGGTCGGCACCGGTCCGGGCACCGGGCAATAGGTATTGAGCGACCAGCATTGGCCGGACGACGTGGAGGCGACGTCGAACAGCGCCTGATGCGAGAGGCCGAGTTTTTCGGCAAGCACGAAGGCTTCGCATACGCCGACCATCGAGATGCCTAATATCATGTTGTTGCAGATCTTTGCCGCCTGGCCGGCGCCCGCCTCGCCGCAATGGACAATCCTCTTGCCCATGGCCTCGAGGATCGGCTTCGCCTTGGCGAAGGCCTCGTCCGAGCCGCCCGCCATGAAGGTCAACGTGCCGGCGCTCGCCCCGCCGGTGCCGCCGGAGACGGGCGCGTCGAGCGACAGGCAGCCTGCGGCCTTGGCCATCTCATGCGCCTTGCGGCTGCTGTCGACATCGATGGTGGAGCAATCGATCACCAGCGTGTCCTGCGCCGCCGTCTGCAGGATATCGGTCCAGGCCGTCAGCACGTGCCGGCCCTGCGGCAGCATTGTGATGACGATCTCCGCGTCCTTGACCGCCTGGCTGGCATGGCTTGCCGGCTTGACGCCGCTCGCCTCCGCCGCCTTCAGCACCGAGGCCGCGAGATCGAAACCGAGAACCTCGTGACCCCTCTTGACGAGATTGGCCGCCATCGGCCCGCCCATATTGCCAAGCCCGATGAATGCGATCCTTGCCATGGTCTTCTCCTATCGATTGTCTTCGAGGATCATCGCCGCCGCCTTTTCGGCGATCATGATCGTCGGCGAATTGGTGTTGCCCGAGGTGATCGACGGCATCACCGAGGCATCGGCGATCCTGAGCTTGCCGAGCGCCCGGAACCTCAGCCGCGGATCGACGACGCTGTCCCTGTCGGCGCCCATGCGGCAGGTGCCGACCGGATGGAAGATCGTCGTGCCGATATCGCCCGCCGCCCGCTCCAGATCGGCCTCGGTCTGATAGCTGGGGCCCGGCTTGAACTCCTCCGGCTTGAACCTCGCGAAGGACGGCTGCGCGACGATCTTGCGCGTCAACCGTATCGAACGGACAGCTATGTCACGATCGCGCTGCGTCGAGAGGTATTTCGGGCTGATCGTCGGCTGGGCGGCAAAATCCGGGCTCGACAGGTGCACCGAACCCCGGCTCTCCGGCCGCAGATTGCAGACGCTCGCCGTGATCGCCGGGAAAGGGTGGACGGGATCGCCGAACTTCTCCAGCGACACCGGCTGCACGTGATATTGCAAATCCGGCGTCTCCCGGTCCGGCCCGGAACGGGTGAAGATGCCGAGCTGGCTCGGCGCCATCGCCATCGGCCCGGAACGGCGGACGAGATATTCGAGCCCGATCGCTGCCTTGCCGATCAGCTTCGTCGCCTTCTCGTTCAGTGTCGGAACGCCGGTCACCTTATAGGCCAGGCGCAGCTGCAGATGGTCCTGCAGGTTCTCGCCAACACCCTTGACCTCGGTGACGACATCGACGCCCGCCCGCTGCAGCACATCGCCCCGGCCGATGCCGGAGAGTTCGAGAATATGCGGCGAGCCGATCGAACCGGCCGAAAGGATGGTTTCTCGGGCGGCATAAGCGCGTTTCGCCACGCCGTCGTGCTGGAATTCAACGCCGGCGACGGCCCCCTCCTCCACCAGCAGCCGCCGGACCTGCGCCTTGGTCAGCACGGTCAGGTTGGAGCGCTTGCGCGCCGGGCGCAGGAAGGCTTTCGAGGTGTTCCAGCGAATGCCGGAACGCTGGTTGACGTCGAAATAGCCGGAACCTTCATTGCTGCCGCGGTTGAAATCCGCCGTCTCCCGAATGCCGGCTTCTCTCGCCGCCTGCTGGAAGGCGTCGAGCACGGCCCAGCGCACGCGCGCCTTCTCGATGCGCCATTCGCCGCCGGCCCCATGCATCTCGTCGGCGCCGCGATAAAAATCCTCGGATTTGCGAAAGAACGGCAGGATATCGTCCCAGCCCCAGCCGGTGCAGCCCATCTGCCGCCAGAGATCGTAGTCGCGCGCCTGGCCGCGCATATAGATCATGCCGTTGATCGACGAGCAGCCGCCGAGCACCTTGCCGCGCGGATAGCTTAGCGCCCGGCCGTTCAATCCGGTTTCCGGCGCCGTGGTGAAGCACCAGTCGGTGCGCGGATTGTTGATGCAATAGAGATAGCCGACCGGGATATGAATCCAGTGGTAATTGTCGCTGCCGCCGGCTTCGAGCAGCAGCACCCTGCTCTTGCCGTCGGCAGAAAGCCGGTTGGCAAGCACACAGCCGGCGCTGCCTGCCCCGATGATGATGTAGTCGTAACGATCCATGTGCCCTGCACGAAGCCCCAGATGCCCCTGCCTCCCTCTCCCCGCGGGACGGGGAGAGGGAGAGTCGCATTGCCGCCGCCAATCTCTTTGCCGGGAAGGAAATCGTTCCTGGGAAAGAGAGGTCCGCCCGTTCAGCGGCGATAGACGAAGCCCAGTTTCCGCCCGAGCCGCGAAGCGTAGAATTCGCCGATGATGCCGCGGCGGAAGATCAGCACGCAGATCATGAAGACGACGCCGGTGATGATCGTCACCGGGAATTCCGACGTGGCGAGATAATTTTGCAGCGCCACGACAAGCCCCGCGCCGAAGAGCGGTCCGACCAGCGTTCCGATACCGCCGAGCAGCGTCATCAGGATCACCTCGCCCGACATCTGCCAGGCGACGTCGGTCAGGGTCGCGAACTGGAAGACCAGCGATTTCATCGCGCCCGCCAGCCCCGCCAGCGCTGCCGACATGACGAAGGCGCCGAGCTTGTAGCGCGCCACGGAGTAGCCGAGCGAAGTGGCGCGATTTTCGTTTTCACGGATCGATTTCAGGATCATGCCGAACGGCGAATTGATGAAGCGCCAGATGATCAGGATGCCGATGAGGAAAACGGCCAGCACGAAATAATACATGTTGGTCGAGTTGCTCAGGTCGATGAAGCCGAAGAGATGGCCGCGCGGCACCGACTGGATGCCGTCCTCGCCTTCGGTGAACTCCGCCTGCAGGCAGAAGAAAAAGAACATCTGCGACAGCGCCAGGGTAATCATTGCGAAGTAGATGCCCTGGCGGCGGATGGCGAAGAAGCCCATGACCAGTCCGAGAAGCGCCGCGCCGACGACGCCGATCAGGATGCCGAGTTCCGGCGGCAGGCCCCATGACTTCACCGTATAGGCGGTGAAATAGGCCGCACCGCCGAAGAAGGTGGCGTGGCCGAAGGACAGCAGGCCGGTATAGCCGAGCAGCAGATTGAAGGCGCAGGCGAAAAGCGCGAAGCAGAGCAGCTTCATCAGGAAGATCGGATAGAAGAAGAAGGGCGCCAGTAGCAGGAACAGCAGCCCGGCAAGCAGGAAGCCCGCCTGCACCGAAAGGGCGGTCCGGCTTTTTTCCGTTCGGATGGTTTCGGTGATGTCAGCCATGTCAAGCATCCCGGCCGAAGAGGCCCGCGGGCCTGATGAGAAGCACGATCGCCATGATGACGAAGATCACGGTGTTGGAGGCCTCGGGATAGAAGACCTTGGTCAGGCCCTCGGCGACGCCGAGCACATAACCGGTCACGATCGCGCCCATGATCGACCCCATGCCGCCGACCACGACGACGGCGAAGACGACGATGATCATATTCGAGCCCATCAGCGGCGAGACCTGGTAGATCGGTGCGGCCAGCACCCCGGCAAAGGCGGCAAGACCGGCACCGAGCGCGTAGGTGAAGGTCAAGAGCACCGGCACGTTGACGCCGAAGACCTGCACCAGCACGGCGTTTTCGGTGGCGGCCCGGAGATAGGCGCCGAGCTTGGTCTTCTCGATCAGCAGCCATGTGCCGAGGCAGACGACCAGCGAGACCACGACCACCCAGCCGCGATAGATCGGCAGGAACATGAAGCCGAGATTGGCCCCGCCGGCGAGCGCCGCCGGGGTCGCATAAGGCTGGCCGGACGAGCCGTAGAGATAGCGGAAGGTGCCTTCCACGGCGAGCGCCAGCCCGAAGGTGAAGAGCAGGCCGTAGAGCGGATCGAGATCGTAGAGCCGGCGCAGGAACAGCCGCTCGATGATCGCACCGGCAAGACCGACGATAACGGGCGCCAGGATCAGCGACGGCCAGTAGCCGATGCCGGCATAGGTGAGCAGCAGATAGGCGACGAAGGCGCCGAGCATATATTGCGCGCCATGGGCAAAGTTGATCACCCGCAGCAGGCCGAAAATGATGGCGAGGCCGAGGCTGAGCAGCGCATAGAAGGAGCCGTTGATCAGGCCGATCAAGAGCTGGCCGAGCAGCGCCTGCAGGGGAATGCCGAAGATCATCGTCATCTGGTCATACTCCCAGAACCTTGTGCAGCGTATCCATGCGCTGCGGCAGTTCGCCGACCGGGAATTCCGACACCATCTGGCCATGATCCATCAGATAGAAGCGATCGGCAATACGGCTGGCGAAGCGGAAATTCTGCTCGACGAGCAGGATCGTCATGCCGCGTCCTTTCAGCGTCTGCAGCACCTCGCCGATGCGCTGGACGATAACAGGGGCAAGCCCCTCGGTCGGCTCGTCGAGAATGAGCAGCCGGACACCGGTGCGCAGGATTCGGGCGATCGCCAGCATCTGCTGCTCGCCGCCGGAAAGCTTGGTTCCGGGGCTGCCGCGGCGCTCGTAGAGATTGGGAAAGAGCTCGTAAATTTCGTCGAGCGTCATGCCGCCCTTGGCCACGACAGGCGGCAGCAGCAGGTTCTCCGAGACGGTGAGCGTCGAGAAGATGCCGCGCTCCTCCGGCACGAAGCCGATGCCGCGATGCGCCGTATTGTGCAGCGGCACTTGCATCATGTCGCTGCCGGCAAAGCTGATCTTGCCCTTGCGGGCGCGCACGATGCCGGTGATGGTGCGCAGCGTCGTCGTCTTGCCGACGCCATTGCGGCCGAGAATCGTGATCGTCTCGCCTTCGGCCAGCCGCATATCGACGCCGTGCAGGATGTGGCTTTCGCCATACCAGGCGTTCAGTCCCTGGACTTCGAGGAGATCGGCCATCAATGCTCCTCCGTGCCCATATAGGCGACCCGCACGCGTTCGTCCTGGCTGACGGTGGCATAATCGCCCTCGGCGAGAATCTCGCCGCGCTGCAGCACCGTGACATGCTGGCAGATATTGGCGACGACGGAGAGATTGTGCTCTACCATCAACACCGCCCGGTCGCGGGCGACCTCGCGGATGATCGCCGAGACGACGCCGACATCCTCCAGCCCCATGCCGGCCATCGGCTCGTCGAGCAGCAGCACCTTCGGATCGAGCGCCAGCGTCGTGGCGATCTCCAGCACCCGCTTGCGGCCATAGGAAAGATCGGCGGCGATATGATCGCGCTCCTTGGAAAGCCCGACGCTGGCGAGCAGCTGCTCGGCGCGCTCGTTCAGCCGGTCGAGCGCCGAGAGCGGCCGCCAGAACTGGGTGGACAGATTGTTCGGCCGCTGCAACGCCACCCGCACATTGTCGAGAACGGACAGATGCGGAAAAACCGCCGAGATCTGGAAGGAGCGCACCAGCCCCATGCGCGCCACCTTATCGGGCGGCGTATACGTGATGTCGGTGCCCATTAGCGTGATGGTGCCCGCCGTCGGCTGCAGGAACTTCGTCAGCAGGTTGAAGACCGTGGTCTTGCCGGCGCCGTTCGGGCCGATCAGCGCATGCACGCTGGCGTCATGCACATCGAGATCGACGTCCTTGACGGCCGTGAAGCCGCCGAAATCGCGGCGCAGGCCGCGGGCGGATAGTACCACCCGCGGCTTTTCCTGCGTTTCAATCGCGGAAACCGCCATTTCGCTCACTTCACCAGATCGCAGCCGCTCTTGGCGGGATCGATATAGGCCTCCTTACCGGGAATGGTGGCAAGCACGTTGAAGTAATCCCACGGCTCCTTGCTTTCGGAAGGCTTCTTGACCTGCAGCAGGTACATGTCGTGAATCATGCGGCCATTGGCGCCGACCGTGCCGCCACGACCGAAGACGTCGTCAACCGGCATTTCATGCAAGAGTTTGGCAACGGCCTCCGTCTCGTCGGTGCCGGCCTTCTGCACCGCCTTCAGATATTGCGTCACCGCCGAATAGGTGCCGGTGTGGACCATGTTCGGCATCTTGCCGGTGCGGGCGAAGAACTTCTTGGCGAAGGCGCGGCTTTCGTCGTCGCGGTTCCAGTAAAAACCTTCGGTCAGCGTCAGGCCCTGCGCCGCCTCGAGGCCGAGGCCATGGACTTCGGCGAGCGTAAAGAGCAGCGCCGCCAGATGCTGGCCGCCCTGGGTGATGCCGAATTCGGCCGCCTGCTTGATGGCGTTCGAGGTATCGAGGCCGGCATTGGCAAGGCCGATCACCTTGGCGCCGGACGATTGCGCCTGCAGCAGGAAGGACGAAAAATCCTGGCTCGACAGCGGATGACGGACGGCGCCGACGACCGTGCCGCCGCTCGCCTTGACATAGTCGCTGGTCTGCTGCTCCAGCGAATAACCGAAGGCATAGTCGGCGGTCAGGAAGAACCAGCTGTCGCCGCCCTGCTTGACGAGCGCGCCGCCGGTGCCGACGGCGAGCGCATGCGTATCGTAGGCCCAGTGGAAGCCGTAGGGCGAGCAAGCCTTGCCGGTCAGATCGGTCGTCGCCGCACCGGTGACGATATCGATCTTCTTCTTTTCCTTGCCGATCGCCTGCACGGCGAGCGCCACGGAAGACGTCGTCAGTTCCATGATCGCATCCACCTGCTCGGTGTCATACCACTGGCGGGCGATGTTGGAGGCGATATCCGGTTTGTTCTGGTGGTCGGCATCGACGATCTCGACCGGCACACCAAGGACTTTGCCGCCAAAATCCTCGACCGCCATCTTGGCGGCTTCGACGGAAGATTTGCCGCCGAAGTCGGCATAGACACCCGACTGGTCGTTCAGAATGCCGATCTTGACCTTGCCGTCGGTCGCGCTCTGCGCGAGCACCGCCGTGCTGCTCGCCAGCAGAAATGCAACTGATGCAATGAGATTCTTACGCATATTATCTCCTCCCAGAGATTGGCCAGATTGCGGATCTGTTCAGATTTGGCCAACCGCACTCCTCAGAACGGCGGACCCTCACCTTACGATCAAGGAAATTCCGTGCTGAAGCAACGGGTGGTTTACAACTAATTCCAAACAGTATCTGTTCGTTTTTGAACAGAGGGGATCGTAATGAACAATCCACCGCAGTTTACTTGGGACGATCTTCAGTTTTTTCTAGCCGTCGCCCGCACGGGGCAGCTGTCGACGGCGGCCCGCCAGCTGCGCTCCAGCCATGCCACCGTCTCGCGGCGCATCGACCGGCTGGAATTCACCCTCAAGGTCAAGCTGTTCGAACGCAATCCGCGCGGTTACGTGCTGACCGCCATGGGCACACGTTTTGTCGAGACGGCCGAGAAGATGGAGCAGGAGACCGAGCGGCTGCGCGCCGATCTTGCCGACGGTTCGATGGCGCAACGCGGCCTGGTGCGCCTGAGCGCGCCGGAGGGTTTTGCCAATTTCTTCTTCGCCACCGTGCTGCACCGGTTTGCCGCCCAGCATCCGCATCTCTCGCTCGAGCTGGTGACGATCCAGCAGATCATGTCGCTGTCACGCAAGGAGGCCGATCTTTCCGTCGTGCTCGACGAGCCGAAGGGCGGGCCCTATTTCGCCGAAAAACTGACCGACTATCACCTGCAGATCTACGGCTCGCGCGACTATCTGGCCAAGGCGCCTGATATCACCTGCCGCGACGACCTGCTTGAGCATCCCTTCGTCAGCTATATCGAGGAGATGATTTTCGCGCCGGGTCTCGATTACCTCAGCGATGTGCATCCGCGCATCAAGCCGCAGTTCCAGAGTTCCAGCATCTTCGCGCAGCTGACCGCCACCCGAAACGGCCTCGGCCTCTGCATCCTTCCCTATTTCTTCGCCAGCCGCTACCCCGAGCTGGTGCGCGTGCTTCCCGCGGAGATCGACCTCAAGCGCCAATACTGGATCACCTGCCATCGCGACCTGAAACAGGCGCCGCGGGTACGCGCCGTTATCGACTTCCTGCGCACGGCGGTGCGCGGCGAGGATGCACGCTTCGTGCCGCCCTATGTCACACCAGCCGGACCGGCGCGGTCGGACGCCGAAACGTGACTATTTGAGGAACTCGGCCCGGTGCGGCGTGAACGTATCGATCAGCCGGCCTTTTTCCAGCGCTTTGACGCCATGGACGAGATTGGGGGGCACGATGAAACTGCCGCCCTGCCGCAGCACCTCAGTCCGCCCGTCGATCGTCACTTCGAAACTGCCCTCGGCGACATAACTCGCCTGGATGTGCGGATGCGAATGGGCCGCACCGACGGCGCCGCTTTCGAAGGCGACTTCCACCATCATCATCTCCGGCAGATAGGTCATGATGCGCCTGGTTACGCCGGGCTCGGGATTGACCCATTCGGCGCCTTCGGCCGATACGAACAGATCGCTTGACGACATTTCCGCCTCCTCATTCCAGAATCGAACGCGGGCAAAGTGGAGCATGCCGGCGCTTTTGAAAAGATGGCCCGCCCTGTCTTTTCGATAGGGCCGCCTTCTGTTGACGCGGTCGGCCGGCGGGTCTATGCGACCTTGAGCGAGCAAGCGTGACTAGTGGGTGAGGAGACGCCGACATGCAACATACGCGCGAGGTTTTCGACTGGGCCGACCCCTTCCGCCTGTTGGAGCAGCTGACCAACGAGGAGCGCATGGTGCAGGATACCGCCCATGCATATGCGCAGCAAAAGCTCGCGCCGCGTGTTCTCGAGGCCTTCCGCAGCGAAAAGACCGATCCGGCAATCTTCCGCGAAATGGGCGAACTCGGTCTGCTCGGGCCGACGATTTCTCCCGAATATGGCGGCGCCGGCCTCGGTTACACCGCCTATGGCCTGATCGCCCGCGAGATCGAGCGGGTCGACAGCGGTTACCGTTCGATGATGAGCGTGCAGTCCTCGCTGGTGATGGTGCCGATCGACACCTTCGGGTCCGAGGCACAGAAGCTGAAATACCTGCCGAAACTGGCCGCCGGCGAATGGATCGGCTGTTTCGGCCTGACCGAACCCGATCACGGCTCCGATCCCGGCTCGATGGCGACACGCGCCAGGAAGGTCGACGGCGGCTACAGCCTCACCGGCTCGAAGACCTGGATCTCGAATGCGCCGATCGCCGATGTCTTCGTCGTCTGGGCCAAGACCGAAGACGGCCTCATCCGCGGCTTCATCCTCGAAAAGGGCTGGAAGGGGCTTTCGGCGCCGGCCATCCACGGCAAGGTCGGCCTGCGCGCCTCGATCACCGGCGAAGTAGTGATGGACGCAGTCTTCGTACCGGAGGAAAACCTGCTGCCCGGCGTCACCGGCCTCAAGGGACCGTTCACCTGCCTCAACTCGGCCCGTTTCGGCATTGCCTGGGGCGCGCTCGGGGCTGCCGAAGATTGTTATGCCAGGGCACGGCAATATACGCTCGAGCGCAAGCAGTTCGGCCGGCCGCTCGCCGCCAACCAGCTCATCCAGAAGAAGCTCGCCGACATGGCGGCGGAGATCTCGCTCGGCCTGCAGGGCTGCCTGCGGCTCGGCCGCATGAAGGAGGAAGGCCATCCGCCGGTGGAGCTGACCTCGATCCTCAAGCGCAACAGCCGACGAATTCGGCATCGCCCGCCACCTCGTCAACCTCGAAGTGGTCAACACCTATGAGGGCACGCACGACATTCACGCGCTGATCATCGGCCGGGCGATCACCGGCATCGCCGCCTTTGCGAACTAAACCGTCGGTTCGGCTTGGCGAATTGCCACACGCCTGACAATGTGCAACCTTCCCTCTCGCGGCACGACGCCGGCAATGAGGGGATCGCGCATGTTTCTGCTGCTTGCATTGCTGATCGGTGTCATCTCGGGCCTTCGCACCATGACGGCGCCGGCCGCCGTCGCCTGGGGCGCGGCGCTCGGCTGGCTCGACGTCTCGCAGACGCCGCTTGCCTTCATGGGTTACCGCTGGACCCCGTGGATCTTCACGCTTCTCGCCATCGTTGAACTGGTCGCCGACCAGCTGCCGTCAACGCCATCGCGCAAGGTGCCCATGCAGTTCGCCGCCCGTATCGCCTCCGGGGCGCTTGTCGGCGCGACAATCGGCGCAGTCAGCAGTCTGCTCTTCGGCGGGCTGATCGCCGGCGTGATCGGCGCCGTCATCGGGACCTATGGTGGCGCCGCCGTCCGGGCCAGACTTGCCGCGTCCTTCGGCAGGGACCTGCCGGCCGCCGTCATCGGTGCGGCGCTGATCGTGGGGACCTTGTCATGAAAAGCTTCGACGCCATCGTCATCGGCGCCGGCCAGGCCGGTCCATTTCTTGCCGCCCGCATGGTCGAAAAGGGCATGAAGGTGGCGCTGATCGAGCGCAAATTCCTCGGCGGCACCTGCGTCAATACAGGCTGCATGCCGACGAAGACGCTGGTCGCCAGCGCCCGCGCCGCCCATGTCGCCAGAAGCGCTGCCGCCTACGGCGTCAATATCGGGGGCGATATTGCCATCGACATGAAAGTGGTCAGAGCCCGCGCCGAAACGGTGACGATGAATGCCCGCAACGGCCTGATCGGCTGGTTTGCCGGGATGGACGGCATGAGCGTGATCTATGGTCATGCCCGCTTCGAGGGTCCGAAGACCGTCAGCGTCAACGGCGAGTCCCTCAGCGCGCCGCGCATCTTCCTCAATGTCGGAGCCCGGCCCGTCGTTCCCAAGCTGCCTGGCATCGATGACATCGACTACCTCACCAGCACCTCGATCATTCGTCTCGACACGCTGCCGCGGCATTTGGCCGTTATCGGCGGCAGCTATATCGGGCTGGAATTCGCGCAGATGTATCGCCGCTTCGGCGCCGAAGTCAGCGTCATCGAGCACGGCCCGAAGCTTGCTTCGCGCGAGGACGAGGACATATCCGATGCTATCGCCGAGATCCTGCGTTCAGAAGGCATCGACGTCCATACCGATGCCGGCAACATTGCCTTCGCTGGAAACGGCAATGGCGTGAGCGTCACCGCCGGCTCGGCGAAGATCGATGCAAGTCACGTGCTGATCGCCACCGGCCGCAAGCCGAATACCGACGATCTCGACCTCGATGCCGCCGGCGTCGTCACCGACAAGCGAGGATACATCACGGTCGACGACAAGCTCGCCACCAATGTCGAGGGCATCTTTGCGCTCGGCGACTGCAACGGCCGCGGCGCCTTCACCCACACGTCCTACAATGATTTCGAGATCGCCGCCGCCAATCTGCTGGACGGCGACGACCGCAAGGTCTCGAACCGCATCCCCGCCTATGCGCTCTACATCGACCCGCCGCTCGGCCGCGTCGGCATGACGGAGAAGCAAGCGCGCGAGTCGGGGCGCAGGATCATGGTCTCGACCCGGCCGATGAGCCGCGTCGGCCGTGCCAACGAGCGCGGCGAGACCAAGGGCTTCATGAAGGTGATTGCCGACGCCGAAACCAAGGAGATTCTCGGCGCGGCGATATTGGGCATCGAGGGCGACGAGGTGATCCACGGCCTGATCGACGCGATGAATGCCGGCACAACCTATCCCACGCTGAAATGGTCGGTGCCGATCCATCCGACGGTATCGGAGCTGATCCCGACGCTGCTTGGCGATTTGAAGCCCGTTTGATCGTGACCTGACGCTTCGGGAAGGTGAGAGCGAGCCGTCATGTCTATCGAACTGCTGATCGAGAATTACGGCCTGTTGGCGATCTTCCTGGGTGCGGCCATTGAAGGCGAGACGGCCGCCTTCCTCGGCGGCGTGGTTGCTCATCGCGGGCTGCTGAGCTATTGGGCGGCGGCATCCGCGGCCGTGGCAGGATCCTTCGCCGGCGATCAGTTCTGGTTCTTCGCCGGCCGTTACGCCGCCCGATGGAGCTTCGTTCGCCGGCTGATGGAGAGACCGGCGCTTGCCCGCGTCACTCGGCTTCTCGAAACATATCCCACAGGCTTCATCCTTGCCTTTCGTTTCCTGGTCGGTTTGCGGACGATCAGCCCCGTCGTCATCGGCACGACTGGGATATCGACCGGGAAATTCGTCGTCCTGAATGCGGTAGCCGCACTGGTCTGGGGACAGCTTTTCACCACGCTCGGTTATCTCTTCGGGCACGGAATCCAGCAGACTTTGGGCCACCTCCCCCTTCACCGCCATCTGCTGATCGCGGTCGGAGCCGCGGCTGTTGTCGCAGCCGCCGCCCTTGTCTTCCGCAAGATGAAACCGAGTGCCAGGCACTTATAGAAGTGGTGCGGCGGCGCCCTACTCCATCACGATCTGCAGCTTCACGTCGCTCGGCCGGGCCTCGACGGCGCGATCGAAGGCCTTGATCGAATCCTCGAATGTGAAGGTCTCTGATATCAGCGGCTTCAGGTCGACGCGCCCCGAGCCGAGCAGCGCGATCGCGCGCTCATATTGATGGGCGTAACGGAACACCGTTTCGATGCGGATCTCCTTGGTCGTTGCCGTCGAGACGTCGAAACCGATCGAGTTGACCGGCAGGCCGACGGCGACGATGACGCCGCCCGGGCGCGGCAGCGCCATGATCGTCTCCCAAGCCTTCGGCGAACCGGAGCATTCGAAAACAACATCCGCACCCCAGCCGTCGGTCAAGCGGGCGACTTCCTCGATCAGGTTCTTCTCGCGGATATTGATCGGGATAACACCCTGGTACTGCGCGGCAATATCGAGCTTCGGCTGGGCGAGATCGGCGACGATCGCCCGGGCGCAGCCGCCGGCAAGGGCGGCGATCGCCACCATCGTGCCGATCGGCCCGGCGCCGAGGACGATGGCGGTATCGCCGGGCGCGATCTTTGCCTTACCAGCCGCCTGCATGCCGACGGCGAAGGGCTCGACCATGGCGCCTTCGGCAAAGCTGACATTGTCGGGCAGCTTGAACGTATAATTGGCGGGATGCACGACCTCCGGCGTCAGCACGCCATGCACCGGCGGTGTCGCCCAGAAACTGACGGCGGGATCGATATTATACAGGCCGAGCCGGCTTGCCTTGGAATTCGGATCGGGAATGCCGGGCTCCATGCAGACGCGGTCGCCGGCTTTCAGATGCGTGACGCCAGCCCCGACCTCGACCACCGTGCCGGCCGCCTCATGGCCGAGCACCATCGGCGCGTTTACGACGAAGGGACCGATCTTGCCGTGGGTATAATAATGCACGTCCGAGCCGCAAACGCCGACGGTATGAATCTTGATCTTGACCTGCCCCGGTCCTGTCTCCAGCGGCAGATCGATATCGCGAAGCGCAAGTTCATGCTGGCGCTCCAGCACCAGCGCACGGACTTTGGTCATGATCGGTTTCCTTCCCTTTTGCCCCCGCGATTCAGCGGGTGCCGTCGACACGGACTATAAGACCGTTAAAGGCGGCAATTCAATCGCGCCATGCAAGCTTTTGCTCAACATGTGATTAAATGCCCATTTTCTATAATCCGAAAGATTCAGGTTCGAAGACTGGTCGGGGCGCATTATCGCAAAATCTAAGGATCGAAATCATCCGCCGCAGCGTTATTATCGAAGCGTCGGCATGACGTCCCGGAAGCATGACGGGTCCGGGCACATGCGGATCGACACGATAAGGAAGACCATCATGAAGTCGATCGCGTCATTCTGTCTGTTCGCCTCCCTTCTCTTCACCGCAAGTGAAGCGTCTGCCGCCTTGGAACAAGCCGCGCTTCCGCCGCAGCAGCAGGAAGAAATGCTGGCGCCGGCCAACCTCGAGCTCACCTTCACCGGCCCGGTCGATCTTGCCCGTTCGACGGCCGTGCTGCTCGATGCCGAGGGTACGGCGCTTCCCACCGGCAAGCCGTTTCTCTCCGGCCCCGAGGGATCGATCTTCAAGATCCCTCTCGATCCTGCCATGGCGCCCGGCCTCTATACGCTCGACTGGCGCGTCCTATCGATGGACGGCCGCAGCGCCGAAGGCCAATACCAGTTTCGGGTCGATCCTTAGCCCGCTCGCCGAAAAGCATTTATAAGATTTTTATATTGATGGCCGTTCGGCCGTCTCGAACCTTTATGCCCTCCGGCTCCATATTCATGCCCGAGAGATCCAACGATCATCTCCACGCCAGAAAGCATGAAAGGCGGCCCTTCCCCGGGATGGCGCCCTTTGTCTTGTCTGACTCCAAGAAAGCAACAGGAGTCACGATCATGATGGATATCATTCTGCTCGGCACCGCGATCCTATTCTTCGCGCTGTGCTTTGCCTACACCAGAGCCTGTGACAGGCTGTGACCGGAGAAACGACGATGACCCTCGACTACGTCTTGAGCGGTGCCGTGACCGTGTTTCTTACCGTCTACCTCACCTACGCTCTGCTTCGCCCAGAACGCTTCTGAAAAGAACCGGCGCTTCCGAGGTCGCGCATTCGCGGCCGAGCAGCAGCCGGGTATTGAAAGTCTACCTCCATGACCCTCAACGGATGGCTTCAGATCCTGCTCTTTTGCGGGATCGTTCTTGCGCTCGTCAAACCGCTCGGCGGCTATATGACGCGTGTCTTCAGCGGCGAGCGTACGTTTCTGTCGCCAGTCCTCGTTCCCATCGAACGGGGGCTTTACCGCGCCGCCGGCACCAGCAAAGGCGAGGAGCAGCATTGGACCTCCTATGCCTTCGCCATGCTGATGTTCAATCTTCTCGGTGTCATCGTCCTTTACGCGCTGCAGCGGCTGCAGGCCGGCCTGCCCTATAATCCGGCCGGCATGGCGGCCATCCCGCCGGAGCTTTCCTTCAACACCGCCGTCAGCTTCGTCACCAACACGAACTGGCAGAATTACGGCGGCGAAAGCACCATGTCCTATCTCACCCAGATGGCCGGCTTCACCGTCCAGAACTTCGTCTCCGCAGCGACGGGGATCGCCATCGCGCTCGCCTTCATCCGCGTCTTCTCGCGCGCTTCAGGCAAGGCCATCGGCAATTTCTGGGTCGATATGACCAGGGCAACCTTCTATGTGCTGCTGCCGATCTCAATCGTGCTGACGCTGGTCTACGTCTATCTCGGCGTGCCGCAGACGCTTGGGCCTTACGTCAATGCGATGACGCTCGAAGGCGCGCAGCAGACGATCGCCGTCGGCCCCGTCGCCTCGCAGCTTGCGATCAAGATGCTCGGCACCAATGGCGGCGGCTTCTTCAACGCCAATTCCGCCCATCCGTTCGAAAACCCGGACGCGATCTCCAACCTCATCCAGATGGTCTCGATCTTCGCCATCGGCGCGGCGCTGACCAATGTCTTCGGCCGCATGGTCGGCAACCAGCGCCAGGGCTGGGCGATCCTTGCCACGATGGGCGTGCTGTTCCTCGCCGGCGTTATCGTCACCTATTGGGCGGAAGCCGCCGGCAATCCGCTGATGCATGCCTTCGGCATTCAGGGCGGCAATATGGAGGGCAAGGAGGTTCGCTTCGGCGTCGCCCTGTCGTCGCTGTTTGCCGTCATCACCACGGCCGCCTCCTGCGGCGCGGTCAACGCGATGCTTGGCAGCTTTACCGCGCTCGGCGGCCTCATTCCGCTGATCAACATGCAGCTCGGCGAAATCATCGTCGGCGGTGTCGGCGCCGGCTTCTACGGCATCCTGCTGTTCATCATCGTCGCCGTCTTTGTCGCCGGCCTGATGGTTGGCCGCACGCCGGAATATCTCGGCAAGAAGATCGAGGCGAAGGAAATGAAGATGGCCGTCCTCGCCATCCTCTGCCTGCCGCTCGCCATGCTGGTCTTCACCGCGATCGCCACGGTGCTGCCTTCCGCCGTCGCCTCGATCGGCACTGCCGGCCCGCACGGCTTCTCCGAAATCCTCTATGCCTATACCTCGGCTGCGGCCAATAACGGCTCGGCTTTCGGTGGCCTGACGGGCAATACGCCCTGGTACAATGTGACGCTCGGCATCGGCATGCTCGCCGGCCGCTTCCTGGTCATCATCCCGGCGCTCGCCATTGCCGGCTCGCTAATGGCCAAGAAGACGGTGCCGGCCTCGGCAGGCACTTTCCCGACAGACGGTCCGCTCTTCGTCGGCCTGCTCGTCGGCACGATCCTGATCGTCGGCGGCCTGACCTTCTTTCCGGCGCTGGCGCTCGGCCCTGTCGTCGAACACCTGGTCGCGATTGCCGGACAAACCTTCTGAGGCGATGCCCGACCCTGCATCGCCGTGGTCCTTCGCCATCCTCGTTTCAAGCTGGAGTCTCTTATGAGCCAGGCAACATCCGCGAGCATCGTCGATTCTCGTATCCTCATTCCGGCCGCCGGCGCCGCCTTCAAAAAGCTCGACCCGCGCGCACTCGCCAGAAACCCGGTCATGTTCGTGGTGGCCACGGTTTCGGTACTGACCA
Organism: Rhizobium sophoriradicis; assembly: GCF_003939025.1. Taxonomy (GTDB): domain Bacteria; phylum Pseudomonadota; class Alphaproteobacteria; order Rhizobiales; family Rhizobiaceae; genus Rhizobium; species Rhizobium sophoriradicis. The sequence continues at coordinate 120,703 of NZ_RQIH01000004.1, read as the reverse complement.
CCGTGCTTTTCCTGCGCGACCTCGCCGCCGGCAACGGCAATCTCGGCTTCTCCTTCCAGATCAATCTCTGGCTCTGGTTCACCGTGCTGTTTGCCAATTTCGCCGAAGCTGTCGCCGAAGGCCGCGGCAAGGCGCAGGCCGATTCGCTGCGCAAGGCGCGCACCGAAACCCAGGCCAAGCTCTTGACCGGCAATAATGGCAGCGACTACCGCATGGTGCCGGGCACCAGCCTCAAGGTCGGCGATATCGTGCTCGTCGAAGCCGGCGACATCATTCCGTCCGACGGCGAGGTCATCGAAGGTGTCGCCTCCGTCAACGAAGCGGCAATCACCGGCGAATCCGCGCCCGTCATCCGCGAATCCGGCGGCGACCGTTCGGCCGTGACCGGCGGCACGCAGGTACTGTCCGACTGGATCCGCGTGCGCATCACCGCTGCCGCCGGCTCGACCTTCCTCGACCGGATGATTTCGCTGGTCGAAGGCGCTCAGCGCCAGAAGACACCGAACGAGATCGCGCTCAACATCCTGCTTGCCGGCATGACGCTGATCTTCGTGCTCGCCACCGCGACGATCCCGAGCTTTGCCATCTATGCCGGCGGCTCGATCCCGATCATCGTGCTCGTCGCCCTCTTCGTCACCCTGATTCCGACGACGATCGGCGCGCTGCTGTCGGCGATCGGCATTGCCGGCATGGACCGCCTCGTCCGCTTCAACGTGCTCGCCATGTCCGGCCGCGCAGTCGAGGCCGCCGGCGACGTCGACACGCTGCTGCTCGACAAAACCGGCACGATCACGCTCGGCAATCGCCAGGCGACGAGCTTCCGCCCGGTGCGCGGCGTATCCGAACAGGACCTCGCCGACGCCGCCCAGCTTGCCTCGCTTGCCGACGAAACGCCGGAGGGACGCTCCATCGTCGTGCTTGCCAAGGAGAAATATGCGATCCGCGGCCGCGACATGGCGAGCCTCAAGGCGACCTTCGTGCCTTTCACCGCCCAGACCCGCATGAGCGGCGTCGATCTCGAAGGCGCCTCGATCCGCAAGGGTGCGGTCGACACCGTGCTCGCCTATGTCGCCGGTGATGCGCCCTCGAAGAATGGCGGCGAGGTCGTCCGCGAGTTGCAGGCGATCGCCGACGAGGTCGCCAAATCGGGCGGCACGCCGCTCGCCGTTGCCCGCGACGGCCGGCTGCTCGGCATCATCCAGTTGAAGGATATCGTCAAGGGCGGCATCCGCGAACGCTTCACGGAGCTGCGCCGCATGGGCATCCGCACCGTGATGATCACAGGCGACAACCCGCTGACGGCGGCCGCCATCGCCGCCGAGGCCGGCGTCGACGATTTCCTCGCCCAGGCGACGCCGGAGATGAAACTGGCGCTGATGCGGGAGGAACAGGCCAACGGCAAGCTGGTCGCCATGTGCGGCGACGGCACCAACGATGCCCCGGCACTTGCCCAGGCCGATGTCGGAGTCGCCATGAACACCGGCACGGTTGCCGCCCGCGAGGCCGGCAATATGGTCGATCTCGACAGCGATCCGACCAAGCTCATCGAGATCGTCGAGATCGGCAAACAGCTTCTGATGACGCGCGGCGCGCTGACGACATTTTCGATCGCCAACGACATCGCCAAATACTTCGCCATCATCCCGGCGATGTTCCTGACCTTCTATCCGCAGCTCGGCGTGCTCAACGTCATGGGACTGTCGACGCCGCAAAGCGCCATCCTCTCGGCGATCATCTTCAACGCGTTGATCATCATCGCGCTGATCCCGTTGTCCTTGAAGGGCGTGCGCTACCGCCCGATCGGTGCCGGCGCGCTGCTGTCGCGCAACCTGCTGATCTACGGCCTCGGCGGCATCCTCGTCCCCTTCGTCGGCATCAAGGCGATCGACTTGGCCGTCGCAGCCCTCGGCCTCGCTTAGCGGAAGATCCGGTTTCTAACCGGAACCGGTCTCCGCCTGAACTCTCCAAGGAGCAGAACAATGTTGAAAGAATTGCGCCCCGCCGTCGTCATGATCGTCGCCACCACCGTGATCACCGGCCTTCTCTATCCGCTCGCCATGACCGGCGCGGCCCAGGCCCTGTTCCCCACCCAGGCGAACGGCAGCCTCGTCGAGAAAAACGGCCAGGTGATCGGCTCGACGCTGATCGGCCAGGCCTTTACCAGCGACAAATATTTCCACGGCCGACCCTCGGCTGCCGGCGACGGCTACAATGCCGCCGCCTCCGGCGGTTCCAACCTCGGCCCGACCAGCCAGAAACTGATCGACCGGGTCAAGGGCGACTATGAGGCGGCCAAGGCGGAAAACCCGACCGCCGAGGTGCCGGCCGATCTCGTCACCGCTTCGGGCAGCGGCCTCGATCCCGATATTTCGCCGGAGGCCGCCTACTTCCAGGTGGCCCGTGTCGCCAAGGCGCGGAGCCTTGACGAGGCCAAAGTGAAGGCGCTGGTCGACGGCGCCGTTCACCACCGCGAGCTCGGCCTTCTCGGCGAACCCACCGTCAATGTTCTGGCGTTGAACCAGAGGCTTGATGCTTCTATGACTGAGTGAGTTTGGCAAGGTGGGTGCGGGTTTGGCGACGAGGCCAACCCCGCTCTCCGTCATCCTCGGGCTTGACCCGAGGATCCATGCCCGTGGCTGCTGACCGATGCGGTATGGATGCTCGGGTCAAGCCCGAGCATGACGGGGGGCGGGTCGGCACAAGGAACTATTCACGGCTCAGTGCCCGGTTCTGGAAAGCCATCCACCAACTAAACCAACCTATGCCGACCCCCTGACGTGATGAGGGATCGGGAAGCTTGGCGCTTATCCAAGCACAGGCATCTGCAGAAAGAAACACGCATGCCAGACGACAACCGCGACCAGGCCGGCAGGCCCTCGCCCGATGCGCTCCTCGAAAAGGCCCGGGCGGAGACGCGCGGTCGTCTGAAGATCTTTCTCGGCGCTGCTCCCGGCGTCGGCAAGACCTATGAAATGCTGATCTCCGGCCGCGCCAAGATCGCCGACGGGCTCGATGTCGTCATCGGCGTCGTCGAAACCCACGGCCGCAAGGAGACGGAGGCGCTGGTCGCCGGTTTCGAGATCATCCCCCGCGTCGAAATCGACTACAAGGGCCGGGCGCTCGAGGAAATGGATCTCGACGGCATCCTCGCCCGCCGGCCCGATCTCGTTCTGGTCGACGAGCTCGCCCACACCAATGCCGAGGGCAGCCGCCATCCGAAACGCTACCTCGACGTCAAGGAATTGCTCGATCGCGGCATCGACGTCTATACGACACTGAACATCCAGCATGTCGAAAGCCTCAACGACGTCGTCTCGCAGATCACCCGCATCCGCGTGCGCGAGACGGTGCCGGATTCGATCATCGACCTGGCCGACGATGTCGAGATCATCGATCTGACGCCGGACGATCTGATCAAGCGGCTGCATGACGGCAAGGTCTATATGCCTCGCACCGCCGAACGGGCGCTGACCAATTATTTCACGCCGGGCAACCTGACGGCGCTCAGGGAGCTGGCACTGCGCAAGACCGCCCAGCGCGTCGACGACCAGCTGCTGACCCATATGCAGGCTCACGCCATCTCCGGCCCCTGGGCGGCGGGCGAACGCGTCCTCGTCTCGGTCGATCACCACCCGCGCTCGGCCTCGCTGGTGCGCTACGCCGCCCGCATGGCCTCGCGCCTGCGCGCGCCCTGGGCGGCCGTCTATATCGAGACCAGCCGCTCGATCAACCTCAGCGAAGCCGAGCGCGATACGATCGCCTCGACACTGCGGCTTGCCGAACAGCTCGGCGGCGAGGCGATCACCATTCCCGGCCGCGAGGTGGCCGAAGAACTCGTCCGCCATGCCACCGCCAACAACGTCACCCACATCGTCATCGGCGCCCCGAAGAAGCCGACATGGCGTGACTGGTGGGCCCGCTCGATCACCGACGATCTGATCCGCAAGACCGGCGAGATCAGCGTCCACGTCATATCGGGCAACGAGAAGGACGGCACCACCGCGCGCGGCATCAAGGCCGCCGCCACCGCGCCGCAGCTGGATATCAAAGCCTATCTGCTGGCGACCATCTATGTCGCCATCGCGCTCGGCATCAGCATCGTGCTCGACCAGGTGCTTGATGTGCGCAACCTCGCGCTGGTGTTTCTGATGGCGGTGCTGACCTCCGCCGTGCTCCACGGCCTGCGGCCGGCGCTCTACAGCTGCATTCTAGGCGCGCTGTCCTTCAACTTCTTCTTCCTGCCGCCGCGCTACACGCTGACGATCAGCGATCCGGAAAGCGTGCTCGCCTTCTTCTTCTTCCTGGGCGTCGCCATCATCGCCAGCAATCTGACCGCGACCGTGCAGCGCCAGGCGGCGGCCGCCCGGCAGCGGGCGCGCACGACCGAAGACCTCTATCTCTTTTCGAAGAAGCTTGCCGGCACCGGCACGCTTGACGACGTGCTCTGGGCGACCGCCTTCCAGCTCGCCTCGATGCTGAAGGTTCGCGTCGTGCTGCTGCTCCCCGAGGAAGGCAGCATCGCCGTCAAGGCCGGTTATCCGCCCGATGATACGCTCGACGACGCCGATATCGCCGCCGCCCGCTGGGCCTGGGAGCACAATCACGCCGCTGGCCGCGGCGCCGATACCCTGCCCGGCGCAAAGCGCCTTTACGTGCCGCTCAGAACCGGGCGCGCCGCCGTCGGCGTCATCGGCCTCGACAGCGATCGCCGTGACGGGCCGCTGCTGACGCCCGAGCAGCAGCGGCTGCTCGGCGCGCTGGCCGACCAGGCCGCCCTTGCCATCGAACGCGTCCAGCTCGTCGCCGATGTCGACCGGGCAAGGCTTGCGGCCGAGGCCGACCGGCTGCGTTCGGCCCTGCTCACCTCGATCTCGCATGATCTGAAGACGCCGCTCGCCGCCATCCTCGGCGCCGCCGGCACGCTGCGCGATTACTTCGCCTCGATGCCGGAGGAGGATCGCGCCGAGTTGCTTTCCACCGTCGTCGACGAATCGGAGCGCCTCAACCGTTTCATCGCCAATCTGCTCGACATGACCAAGATCGAGTCCGGGGCAATGGAGCCGAACTCTGCGCCGCACTATGCCGGCGATATCGTCGGCACGGCGCTCGCCCGCGCCGCAAAGATCCTCGAGCACCACAAGACCGAGATGAGCATCCCCGCCGAGCTGCCGATGGTGCGGGTTGATCCGGTGCTGTTCGAGCAGGTGATCTTCAACCTGCTCGACAATGCCGCCAAATACGCGCCCGAGGGATCGGTGATCCAGATCGAAGGCTGGGCCGATGCCGACAATGTCGTTGTGCAGGTTTCGGACGAGGGCCCCGGCATCCCGCCGGCCGACCTTGACCGCATCTTCGATACCTTCTACCGGGTGCGCAAGGGCGACCGGGTGCGCGCCGGCACCGGGCTTGGCCTGTCCATCTGCCGCGGCTTCATCGAGGCGATGGGCGGCACGATCACGGCCGGCAACCGACGGGGCCGGCCGGGCGCCGTCTTCACCATCCACCTGCCGAAACCCACCGACATTCCGAAACTGGATGAACTCAAATGACCGGTTCAGCCGTCAAAATTCTCGTCGTCGACGACGAGCCGCCGATCCGCAAGCTGCTCCGCGTCGGCCTGACCGCGCAGGGCTACGAGGTGCAGGAGGCGCCGAACGCCGAAAGCGCCCGCCGGTCGGTCACGGGCGACATGCCCGACCTCGTCGTGCTCGACCTTGGCCTGCCCGACACGCCGGGCCATGACCTCCTGCAGGAGTGGCGCGACGCAGGGCTTGCGATGCCTGTTGTCATCCTGTCCAGCCGCACCGACGAAGCCGGCATCGTCAAGGCGCTGGAAAGCGGCGCCGACGATTACGTCACCAAGCCTTTCGGCATCAACGAGCTCGGTGCCCGCATCCGCGTGGCGCTGCGCCACCGGCTGCAGCAACAGGGGGAAAAGGCGATCTTCCAGACCGGCGGGCTGTCGATCGATCTCGTCAAGCGCATCGTTAAGGTCGATGGTGTGGAACTAAAACTGTCGCCGAAGGAATACGACATCCTGCGCGTGCTCGCCCAGCATGCGGGCAAGGTGCTGACACACCAGTTTCTATTGAAGCAGGTATGGGGGCCGGCGGCCGACGTGCAATATCTGCGCGTTTACATCAGGCAGCTGCGGCAAAAGGTCGAGAAAATTCCGGATCAGCCGCACTATATAACCACCGAGACCGGCGTCGGCTACCGGCTCAGAGAACCGGACTGACATCCCTGCCCTTCCCATTGACGACCTTCGAGCCGACTATATCGAGAATGACATGAACCTTCCCAACATCATCCGGCCGGAACACACTTTCATCGGCGTGTCGGCTCCGACGAAATGGCGGGCGCTGCAGACCATCGCGGACAAGGCAGCCATGGCCCTTTCCGTCGACGCGCAGATCATTCTGAAGGCGCTCGAAACCCGTGAAAAGCTCGGCTCCACCGGGATCGGTAACGGCATCGCCATTCCGCATGCGGCGATCGACGGCATGAGCAGCCCGCGCGGTCTTCTCCTCCGCTTTTCCCGGCCGCTGGATTTCGAGGCGATCGACGATATCCCGGCCGACATCGCCGTCGTGCTGCTTTTCGGGGAGAACAACCGCGGCGAATATCTGAACGTGCTGTCGGCTATCGCGCGGCGGCTGCAATCGGACGGCGTGCTCGCCTCCATGCGCAAGGCAAGGACGGCCGACGAATTCTATTCCGACTTCATCGCCGATTCCGGGGTATGAAAAAGGCGCGGCCCGAAGGCCGCGCCCGGTCGTCTGCAACGAGACGATCTTAGAAATCGCGCTGGAAGCGCAGGAAGCCGAACACTTCGTCGTCGCCTTCGTCCTCATCGTGATATTGCACGCTGAGCTTCGAACGCAGGTCTTCGACGATCTGGTAGTCGATCGTGACACCGGTTGTGTAGGCGCTGCCGCCGGTGAAGCCATTGCCGTCAGCTTCGAGAGCGATGTTTTCGAAGTACTGGAAGCCGGGGGTGACCGACCACTTGTCGTTGATCTTCAGAGCGTATTCGGCTGCGATCGTCCATTCGGACTCTTCGTAGTAGTAGTTGGCGCCGCTTGCCCAGATGCCGGCGATGCCGAGGGTGCCCGGGCCGATGTCGGCATAGATGATACCGCGGACAGCAACTTCACTGGTGTCGGTGTCATAACCGGCAAGCAGGTAAGCGCTGACGGCGCCGGCCTTGTAGGAGACCTGGCCTGCGACACCGAAGTTGTTCGGGCCTTCGCCCGGCTTGGTGGCGTAGTCTTCTTCCAGTTCGTCGACCGAAATGCCGGCCGCGAAAGCGCCAGCCTCGTACTGATAACGGATCGAGTTGTGGGTCGTCTCGTTGCTGGCGAGCGTATCGGTCTCGCCGCTCATGTCGTCATCCCACCAGCTGTAGAGTTTACCAGCGCGGAAGCCGGCAATGTCGATATAGCCTTCATCCAGCAGCGCTTCCTGATCGGAGGCGTTGTCGGCATTGTAACGCAGCGTCATGACGCCGGTCAGCGTGCCGAACTCGGTGTCGTTCTTGGCCTGGAAGGTGACCTGACCGCGCGTCCAGAAGTTTACATCGGAATCGCCGGAGATCTGGTCACCGAAGCGCACTTCGGTACGGATGTAACCGCCGATCGTAAGGCATGTTTCCGTTCCCGGAATATAAAAATAGCCGGTGCCGTAGGCGTCGCAAACGCGAACATATTCCACAGGCTCGGGTTCCGCCGCCACGATGGCGTCGGCTGCGTGTGCTCCGGAGGCCGCGGCAAGGGCGGCAACGGAGGCAAAAAGGATAGTTCTGATATTCATTTTAAGTGGCCCTAACAGGTTTGGAATGCGAGGCGCATTTCAAGGGATGCCCCCACGTAGCGGCCGGCAAATACGACCGCACCGCCGCCATATAGGAATCCGCAAGTGTCATCGCGGCAAAATCCAGGCAGAAATCAGCACTGCCGCCGTCGCTTGTGGAGGAACTGTGGCAGAAAAAACACGGTTCTGCGGCGGGATGGGGGCGAGCGAACGATTGGCCGCGGCCAACTTCGGCGGGTCCATTTCCAAATCGGCCTGTAAATGGAATGACATTCTAACAGACCCACCAAATCTGAAAGACATTTCGTTTCATTATACGACTGACTTGATAGAGTTAAGGCACAAACAGGAGGGTCCCAATGCAGACAAAACGGTTCACCCGGCTTCTCGCGGCCGCGGTCATGGCAGGCAGCTTCGTGGTCGGGAGCATTGCTCCCGTTTTCGCAGATCAGGCGCTGCTTAACGTTTCCTATGATCCGACCCGCGAATTGTACAAGGATTTCAATGCCGCCTTTGCCGCCAAGTGGCAGAAGGACAATGGGGAAACCGTGACGATCAAGGCCTCGCACGGCGGTTCCGGCGCCCAGGCCCGTTCGGTGATCGACGGCCTCGACGCCGACGTCGTCACGCTGGCGCTCGAGGGCGATATCGATGCGATCGCTAAGGCGACCGGCAAGATCCCCGCCGACTGGAAAACCAAGTTCCCGAACAACTCGACGCCCTATACCTCGACGATCGTCTTCCTGGTTCGCAAGGGCAACCCGAAGGGCATCAAGGATTGGGCCGACCTGGTCAAGGACGACGTGCAGGTGATCACGCCGAACCCGAAGACCTCGGGCGGTGCTCGCTGGAACTTCCTCGCCGCCTGGGCATGGGCCAAGCAGGCCAATGGCGGCGACGACGCCAAGGCGCAAGACTATGTGACGAAACTGCTGCAGCATGTTCCGGTCCTCGATACCGGTGCCCGCGGCGCCACGACCACCTTCGTTCAGCGCGGCCTCGGCGACGTGCTGCTCGCCTGGGAAAACGAAGCCTATCTTTCGCTCGAAGAACTCGGCCCCGACCAGTTCGAGATCGTGACGCCGTCATTCTCGATCCGCGCCGACCCGCCGGTCGCGATCGTCGACGGCAATGTAGACAAGAAGGGCACGCGCAAGGTCGCCGAAGCCTATCTCAACTATCTCTATTCGGACGAAGGCCAGAAGATCGCCGCCAAGCATTATTACCGGCCGATCAAGCCCGAAGCTGCCGATCCGGCCGACATTGCCCGCTTTCCGAAGCTGACGCTTGCCACCATCGACGATTTCGGCGGCTGGAAGGAAGCGCAGCCGAAATTCTTCGGTGACGGCGGCGTATTTGACCAAATCTACAAGCTGGCCCAATAATAGACTTCATGAAAGCACATAGCCCCACGCGGTGGCGGTTCAGGCGGCCGAGCGTTATTCCGGGTTTCGGAATGGCGCTCGGCCTTAGCTTGACCTGGCTCACCCTTCTGATCCTCATTCCGCTCTCCGGCCTTGCCGTCCGGTCGAGCGCGCTCGGCTGGGAGAAATTCTGGTCGATCGCGCTCGATCCGCGCACGCTGAATGCGCTGCGCATCAGCTTCGGCAGCGCCTTCATCGCCGCGATCGTCAATGCCGTCTTCGGCATCATCCTCGCCTGGGTGCTGGTGCGCTACCGCTTCCCCGGCAAGCGCGTCATCGATGCGATGGTCGACTTGCCCTTCGCACTGCCGACCGCGGTTGCCGGCATCGCGCTGACGACGCTCTATGCGCCGAACGGCTGGGTTGGCCAATTCCTGACGCCGCTCGGTATCAAGATCGCCTTCACGCCGGCCGGCATCGTCGTGGCGCTGATCTTCGTCGGCCTGCCCTTCGTCGTGCGCACCGTGCAGCCGGTGATGGAGGAAATCGACAAGGAGGTCGAGGAGGCCGCCGCGACGCTCGGCGCCAACCGCTTCCAGACGATTTTCCGCGTCCTGCTGCCGGGGCTGGCGCCGGCCGTGCTCACCGGTTTCGCGCTCGCCTTTGCCCGCGGCGTCGGCGAATATGGTTCGGTCATCTTCATCGCCGGCAACCTGCCGTTCAAATCGGAGATCGCGCCGCTGCTGATCATCATCAAACTCGAAGAATATAATTACGCGGCGGCGACCGGCATTGCAGCGATCATGCTGATCCTCTCCTTCGCCATGCTGCTGGTCATCAACCTCATCCAGAGCTGGAGCAGGCGGAGGTACGGCTATGGCGCTTGATACGACCGGACAATCCGTCAAGCTGCGATCGGTGACGACTGAACACCGGATCGCGCGCTACAGCCTGATCACCCTTTCGCTGGTCTTCCTGCTGCTGATCCTGCTGCTGCCGCTTGCCGCCGTCTTCGTCGAGGCCTTCCGCAAGGGAGCCGGCCCCTTCATCGAAGCGCTGCAGGATGCCGAAACCTTTTCGGCGATCCGGCTGACGCTGATCGTCGCCGGCGTCAGCGTGCCGCTCAACCTCGTCTTCGGGATCGCCGCCGCCTGGGCGATCGCCAAATTCGAGTTCAAGGGCAAGGCGTTTCTCACGACGCTGATCGACCTGCCCTTCTCCGTCTCCCCCGTCATCTCAGGCCTGGTCTTCGTGCTTCTGTTCGGCGCCAACACCTGGCTTGGCCAGTGGCTCAGCGCCAACGACATCAAGATCCTGTTCGCCGTGCCCGGACTGATCCTCGCGACGATGTTCGTCACCTTCCCCTTCGTCGCCCGCGAACTGATCCCGCTGATGCAGGAACAGGGAACGGCCGACGAGGAGGCAGCCCTTTCGCTCGGCGCCAGCGGCTGGCAGACCTTCTGGCATGTGACGCTGCCGAACATCAAATGGGGCTTGCTCTACGGCGTGCTGCTGTGCAACGCCCGCGCCATGGGCGAGTTCGGCGCCGTTTCGGTGGTCTCGGGCCATATTCGCGGCCAGACCAACACCATGCCGCTGCAGGTCGAGATTCTCTATAACGAATATAATTTCACCGGCGCTTTTGCCGTGGCCACGCTTTTGGCCTTGCTCGCGCTCGTGACTCTTGTTTTGAAGACGCTGCTGGAAATGCGGTACAGCGCGGAAATTTCCGCCAGCCGGCGGCACTGAAGGATTTGCAATGGAAGTACGCGTTCAAAACATTCGCAAGGAATTCGAGCGATTTCCGGCACTGCACGATGTCTCGCTCGGCATCCGCTCCGGCGAGCTGATCGCCCTGCTCGGTCCTTCGGGTTCCGGCAAGACGACATTGCTGCGCCTGATCGCCGGCCTGGAAAGCCCCACGGAGGGGCAGATCTTCTTCGGCGACGAGGACGCCTCGAAGAAATCAGTGCAGCAGCGCAATATCGGCTTCGTCTTCCAGCACTATGCTCTGTTCCGCTACATGACGGTGCTCGACAACGTCTCCTTCGGGTTGAGGGTCAGAAAAGGCGCACGGCGTCCTGCCAAGGCCGACATCCGCCGGCGGGCGTTGGAGCTGCTCGACCTCGTGCAGCTTTCCGGCCTTGAAACACGTTATCCCGCGCAGCTTTCCGGCGGCCAACGCCAGCGCGTGGCGCTCGCCCGCGCCATGGCCGTCGAGCCGAACGTGCTGCTGCTTGATGAACCCTTCGGCGCGCTCGACGCTCAGGTGCGCAAGGACCTGCGCAAATGGCTGCGCGAAATCCACGACCGCACCGGCCACACGACCGTCTTCGTCACGCACGACCAGGACGAGGCGCTGGAGCTTGCCGACCGCGTCGTCGTCATGAGCCAGGGCGCGATCGAACAGGTCGGCACGCCTGACGAGGTCTACGACAACCCTAACTCGCCCTTCGTCTTCGGCTTCATCGGCCAGTCGAATTGCCTGCAGGTCGAAATCGCAGACGGCGACATCCGCTTCGAAGGCCGCTCGCTCGGCCTCAATGCCGAGGGTGAGCCCGATGGGCCTGCGCAGCTCTACTTCCGCCCGCATGACGTCAGGCTCTGCGAATCGGCGGAAAACTGCATTGTCGGGCAACCGGTCTCCAGCCGCCGCGTGGCCGGCACGCGCCATATCGAACTCGATATCGGCAACGATCGCCCGCACATCGAAATCGAGCTGCCGCCGAGCGAGGCCGACCGGCTCGATCGCCACCGGGTGGCGTTTAAGCCGACCCGCTGGAAGCTGTTTCGCAGCTGACCGGATCAGGGGAAAAGAGGGCGGCCGCAGTTTGCGCTGCTGCATAATTCGTTAAATTTTCGGAATTATGCAGCAGTCAATCGGAGACTCGCCGACGAGATCGCTTGTGGCGAGAGTCGATTTTGGTATTTGTTATCTCTGGTTGTTTGTATTTCAGTCATATGACGAGTAAAAGTTTTTTCGCGTTAATCATAAAGGGCTGGACTAATCCCATAGGAGGCACTTGGCGTTGAGGGCGGAGATTTCCTTTGGAAAATCCCTGATCGGGATTTTATTCGTAGGACTGGCGGCCGCGGGCTGCACCACAACACCGAAGCCGGCGACGACGGCGGCCAAGACCAAGGTTCAACCGACGAAAGTCGCTTTCAATTATACGGCAAAAGATCGCGATTGCCTGAAGCGTGCGATGTATTTCGAATCGCGGCATTCCGATGAAGACGGCTATCTCGCCGTCGGCACCGTCGTCATGAACAGGCTGACGTCCGGCGCCTATCCTCAATCGATCTGTGGTGTCGTCGCCCAGGAGCGGCAGTTTGCGCCCGGCGTCATGACCCGCGAGGTCAAGCCGCAGGCTGAACCTGAGCTTGCCACCGCGGCCGATGCGATCCTGCTGAAGGGCGCGCGCCATCCGGCGGTGAAGGATGCGATGTTCTTCCACACCGACGGGCTGAAATTCCCCTACGACAACATGCATTATGTGACGGTCGCCGGCGGCAACGCCTTCTACGAGAAGCGCGACTCCAACGGCATGCTCGAAACGCCGCCGCCGCTGCCCTCCTATGAAGTGGCGATGAATTACGTCCCCGGCGAAAGCATGCTGCCGCCGCAATTTGAGGCGCTGATCCCCTCGGCCGTCCCCGTTCCTTTGCCGGCGCCTGATCCCATGGCCACGGCGAGCACGGCACCGATGCGGATAACGGCGCCGGTGACCCAGCCGGAAACCTCGATCGTGCCTGAGCCGGGCATGCCGGTCGCCATTCCCACGCCCCGCCCCGCCTATGACAGCGTTATGTTGCGCGGAAGCGTTGCGGCGAACGGCGGCTAACCCGCCATTGTGATGTCTCCGCGAAAGAGCGCCTTAAGCGCGCTCTTCCCAGACCCGCGCAAGCTCAACGATGGTTTTGACGGCCTTTTCCATATCCTGGCGGCTCACCCATTCGAGCGGCGAATGGAAGGCATGGCCGCCGGCGAAGATGTTCGGGCACGGCAGGCCCATGAAGGAGAGGCGCGAGCCGTCCGTTCCGCCGCGGATGCTGCCGCGCACCGGCGTCATGCCGGCCCGGCGCACGGCTTCAAGCGCGTTTTCGACGATCTCCGGGTGACCGTCGAGCACCACCTTCATGTTGCGATACTGCTCCGTCACCTCAAAATGAAAGCTCGAGCCGGGATAGGCAGCCATGACCTCCTTGACGATAGCTTCGAGCATGGCCTCCTTTTCAATCAGCCCCTCCTCGGTAAAATCGCGGATGATAAAGCTCAGCGACGCCTTTTCCATCGAGCCGGTCACGCCGACCGGATGAATGAAGCCCTGCTTTCCCTCGGTGGTCTCCGGTGCCACGTCCTTCGGCAGCCTATCGATGATGGCGCCGGCGATCTTGATGGCGTTTTCCATGCGGTCCTTGGCGAAGCCCGGATGGATCGCCACGCCTGAGATGCCGATCTCGACGCCGTCGGCCGAAAAGGTCTCGTCCTCGATATGGCCGGCCGTCTCGCCGTCCATCGTATAGGCGAAGTCGGCGCCGAGTTTCTTCAAATCGACCTTGTTGACGCCGCGGCCGACCTCCTCGTCGGGCGTGAACAGGATCTTGATCGTCCCGTGCCGGATATCGGGATTGTCGACGAGGATCTGGGCCGCGGTCATGATTTCCGCCAGCCCGGCCTTGTCGTCGGCGCCGAGCAATGTCGTGCCGTCAGTGGTGACGATGTCATTGCCGATCTGATTGTTGAGCTCGGGATGCTCGGCGACGCGGATCACCCGGCTTGGATCGCCTGACAGTTCGATATCGCCGCCGGCATAGTTCCGGACGATCTGCGGCTTGACTTTGGCGCCTGTGAAATCGGGCGCCGTATCCATATGCGAGCAGAAACAGATGACCGGCACCGGCTTGTCGCTATTTCCAGGAATGGTCGCATAGACATAACCGTGTTCGTCCAGATGCGCGTCCGCAAGGCCGATCTTCAAAAGTTCATCGACCAGGAGCCGGCCGAGATCTTTCTGCTTTTCGGTGGTCGGCTGCGTCGACGAGGCGGGATCGGATTGGGTGTCGATCACGACGTAACGGAGAAAGCGGTCGAGAACAGTGTCGGTCATATCAATCCAATCCAGCGAGATCACCCCAGTGGTATAGCCCGCACGGCCGACGCGGCAAAAGATTTTTCCGCCCGCAGCGGGTGAGGATTGACCGTTCAGCCGACACGCTTTCCTTCGGCATCGAACACATGCAGGTACTGGGGCGGAAAAGCCACGTTGACCGTCGGGCCTGCCTTCAGCGCCTCGCGGTCCAATGTGAAGATCTTGAACGGCAGGCCGTGCAGGGCAAGGTGCAGGATAATGCCGAAGCCGGTAGGTTCGACGAGCTCGACGTCGGTGGCAAGCCCCGCGCCGTCATTCGTCATCGGCACATGCTCCGGCCTGATGCCGAGCGTCACCTTGGCACCATCCGCCAGCGGCAGCGGCTTTGCAAGCGGCACGACCGTGCCGTCCTTCAGCCTCACACCACCTGCTTCATAGGTGGCGTCGAGAAAATTCATCCCCGGCGAACCGATGAAGCCGGCGACGAAGAGATTGGCGGGGCGGTCATAGAGTTCCAACGGGCTGCCGACCTGCTGGACGACCCCGCCATGCATGGCGACGATCCGGTCCGCCAGCGTCATCGCCTCGATCTGGTCATGGGTGACATAGATCGAGGTCGCCTTCAGCTCGCTGTGCAGTTTCTTGATTTCGGCCCGCATCTGTTCGCGCAGCCGCGCATCGAGGTTGGACAGCGGCTCGTCGAACAGAAATGCCTTCGGCTGGCGCACAATGGCGCGGCCCATGGCGACGCGCTGGCGCTGGCCGCCGGAAAGCGCCTTCGGCCTGCGTTCGAGCAGCGGATCGAGGCCGAGCTTGGCGGCGGCTGCGGAGACGGCACTGGCGATCTTCTCCTTGGCCGTCTTCCGCAGCCTCAGGCTGTAGCTCATATTACCGGCGACATTCATATGCGGATAGAGCGCATAGGACTGGAAGACCATGGCGATGTCGCGGTCTTTCGGATGCCGCTCGTTTACTCTGGCGCCGGCAATACGGATTTCACCCGATGTGACATCCTCCAGCCCGGCAATCATGCGCAAGAGCGTGGACTTGCCGCAGCCGGAGGGGCCAACCAGCACGACGAATTCGCCGTCCCGGATTTCGAGGTCGACGCCGTGCAGCACCTGCACATGGCCATAGGCTTTGCGGATATTCTGGATATCGATCGATGCCATTTGTTTAACCCTTGACCGCGCCGGCCGTCAGGCCCTGGACGAGATAACGCTGGATGAGCAGGAAAAAGAGGCCGGCCGGAATGAGCGCCATGACGCCCGCCGCCATCATCTGCCCGAAATCCACCGAGAATTTCGAGACGAAGGTGAGAAGCCCGACCGGAAAGGTCGCTGCATCGTTGCCGTTGATCAGCATCAGCGCGAAGAGCAGCTCGCTCCAGGCGGCGGTGAAGACGAAGCCGAGGGTGGCGGCGATGCCAGGCAGCGTCAGCGGCAATATGATCTGCCGGAAGGCGGTGAATTGCGTCGCCCCGTCGATCATCGCCGCCTCTTCCAAATCCTTGGGGATTCCGTCGAAGAAGGACTGCATCAGGAAGGTGGCGAAAGGCACGTTGAAGGCGGTGTAGACGATGACGAGGCCGGTCAGGCTGTTGGTCAGATGTAAGGGCGACAGAATCTTGAAGATCGGCGCGACTAGCATCACTAGCGGGAACATCTGGGTGAGCAGCATCAAGGCGACGATCCAGTATTTCGCCCGGAAATTGAAGCGCGACAGGGCATAGCCGGAGAGCGAGGCGCAGACCGTCACCGTTACCGCCGTCGAGGCCGAGACGATCAGGCTGTTCTTGAAGAAGGTCGGAAAGGCGCTGTGCTGCAGCACGAAGGCATAGTGATCCCAGCTCGTGCGCGACGGCCACATGCGCACGCCTTCGCTATAAAGCAGGTCATTCGGCGTGACCGAGACCTTCAGCAGCCAGAACAGCGGAAAGAGCGCGAAGGCGATGTAGCAGAGGATCGCCAGGCGGTGCGCGATGGTGGGAACGGCGGATCGTCTCATCGGCTCAATCCTTGTTCAGCAGTGTCTGCCGCAGCAGGATGATCAGCATCGAATAGGTCAAGAGCAGTGCCAGCAGCACCAGTGCGATCGCCGAGGCATAACCGAAATCGAGCCGCTTGAACGCCGTTGTGAAGATATAGCTGGCGACGATCTGCGTGCGGTCTGCCGGCCCGCCATTGGTCATGACGACGATCAGATCGGCGAAATTGGAGATCCAGACGGTGCGCAGGAGCACGGTGATGGCGATGGTCGGCGCCAGAAACGGCAGGGTGATCGAGCGGAAACGCTGGAACCAGCCGGCGCCGTCGATCGACGCCGCCTCGTAAAGGTCGCGCGGGATCGCCTGAAGGGCGGCCAGCAGCGTGATGGCGAAGAAGGGAATGCCCCACCAGACATTGGCAACGATCGGCCCCCACATCGCATAGTTGGGGTCGGAAAGGATATTGCCCGGCTCATGCATCAGCCCGAGCGCAAAAAGCCAGTGCGGAATCGGCCCGATGACGGGATTGAACAGCCAGGCCCAGTTGAGGCCGGCGAGAAAGGACGGCACAGCCCAGGGCAGGAAGACCAGCGCCTGGGCGATCGCCCGGCCCTTAAACGGCTTGTCGAGCAGCAGCGCCAGGATGAGCCCGAAGACGAACTGCAGGACGACGGAGGCGCCGGTCCACCAGAGCGTGTTCCTCAGCGCCCCGTAGAAGGCGGCATCCGTAGAAAGCTCGCGGAAATGATCGAGCCCGACGAAACCGCCGGAAAAGGGATTGAGCAGCTGGATATCGCGAAAGGCGTAGGAGAGACCCAATGTCAGCGGCACCAGCATGACCGCGATGATCAGGATCAGTGACGGGGCGCTGTAGAGATAGGGCTCCGAAGCATCGGCAAGACGACGCAGCCACGGCCTGCGGTCGCGACGCATGTCGAGCATATCGGCGGAAATGGTCATCGGATTGCAGTTTCCATCGTCTTACCGGTTCGAAATCGTGATGTTTCTGAATGGAGAGACCGGAGCCCCCTCATCCGACCCTACGGGCCACCTTCTCCCCGCTGGGGAGAAGGGGAATGCGGCGCCGCCACGAGTCTCTTCTCCCCAGCGGGGAGAAGGTGCCGGCAGGCGGATGAGGGGCTTCAATCGCAAAGCCCCCTATCTTTTACTTCTTACTCAGAAACTTCTGCTGCGCCTTGGTCAGATAGTCTGCCCACTGGTCCGCCAGATCCTTGGCCGAGATATCGCCGAGCAAGGCCTGCTGCGAGGTCTTGATCGCCAGCGAATCCTTGAAGAAGGCGAATTCCTCGAGATAGGTCGGCATCACAGTCGGCACCGTGTTCGGGTCCGCCAGTTCCTCGAACCAGCCCTTGAACTGATCACCGGCGTAGAAGGGATCCTTCTCGGCCGACGTATAGGCCGGCAGGGCGCCGATGCGCTTGTTCCATTCGAGATTGCCTTCCGGCCCCTCGAGGGTGGCGATCAGCTTCCAGGAGAGATCCTTGTTGGCGCTGGTCGAAAACATCGACCAGCCGCCGTAACCGATGGTCGGGAAGGACTTGCCGTCGGGCCCCTTCGGCAGCGGCGCGACGCCGAAATCCTCCTTCTTCATGCGCTCGGCGATGGCGATCAGCGCATCCGGATCCTGGTCGAGGAAGGCGCAGGTGCCGGAATAGAAGCCGGCGACGACTTCATTGAAGCCCCAGTTGACGCTGTCCTTCGGCGCATAACCTTTCTTGTAGAGGTCGACCATCCATTCGATGCCCTTGGACCAGCCGGGGCTGTTCATCGTTGAGGTGCCGTCCTCGTTAAAGTACTTGTTCGAGCCGGCCATCGTGGCGGCAAAGATCATCCAGCCGTTGAGGCCGCCCGGCCCGCCGCGCATGCAGTAGCCATATTTGCCCGGCAGCTTCGAGACCTTTTCCGAAGCGGCAGTGAATTCGTCCAGCGTCTTCGGCGGCTCGGCGACGCCGGCTTCGGCGAGCAACTTCTTGTTGTAGAACATCGCCCTCAAATAGAAGCCGTATGGCAGCATATAGGCGGTATTCTTGACGTCGCGGCCGAGTTCGAGGGCGCGCGGCGTCAGCTCCTTGGTGTGCTCCCACTTTTCGAGATAGGGCTCGAGGCTTTCGAGCATGCCGTTATTGGCATAGAGCGACAACCAGGTATCGGGCATCTCCATCACATCGGGCACGTCGCCCGCCGACACCATGGTCGCGAACTTCTGGAAGGCTTCGTTCCAGGGCAGCGAGATGATGTCGACCTTGGTGCCGGGGTTGGCGGCCTCGAACTTGCCGACAATCGATTTCAGCGTTTCGGTGCGCTCCGGGCTGGTGATGACTTCGACGAGCTTCAGCGTGGTATCGGCAAAGGCCGTGCCAGCCATCATCGAAGCGAAGAGCGTCGAGATTATTAGTTTTTTCATGCTCAGTTCCCCCTTTTCGGTTTCTCTCGGGTTTCAGGATTCCGAGGCGGCCAGCGCCTCCTCGATGTCTCTCCACAGCGCCTCGGTTCCTTCGAGGCCGACATGGAGGCGTACGGATCGCGCATGGATGCCGAAGGTTTGCGCGGAATTCGGCTGTGCCTTCTGTTGCAGCACCACCTCGCCCGGTACGATCAGGCTTTCATGCCCACCCCAGCTTACTCCCAATTTGAAGAGCTTGAGATGGTCGGCGAAGGCGCGGATGTCGACGCCCTCGCGGAAGATGAAGGAAAACAGGCCCGAGGTGCCTTTGAGCCCGGCGGGCAGACGGTTGGCGAGCCCGGGATGGCAGACCGTCTCGACCACCTCGAGCCGCTGCAGGCGCCTGGCGATTTCCAGCGCCGAGGCCTCATGCGCCTTCATGCGCAGCGGCAGCGTGCGCAGGCCGCGGATCAGCAGCCAGGCGTCGAAGGGCGAAAGCTTGCCGCCGAGATAGGGATAGGCCTCGGCCTTGATGCGGGCGATCATTTCCTTCGAACCGGCGACCACGCCCGCCACCACATCGCTGTGGCCACCGAGATATTTCGAGGCCGAATGGATGACGAGATCGACGCCGAGCGTCAGCGGCCGCTGGAAAAACGGGCTTGCCCAGCTGTTGTCGATCATCGAGAGGACGCCGTGCCGCCTGGCAAGGGCTGCGAGCGCACCGACGTCATGCGCCTCCATCACCCAGCTCGTCGGGCTTTCCAGGTAGAGGAGTTTGGCACCGGGCAACGCCGCGGCGACCGCCTCCTCGTCGCGCCCGTCGACATAGGTCACCTCGATCTTCATCCGCTTCAGGATGGTGCCGAACAGGCGGAAGGCATCGGGATAGACATGTTTGACGGCGACGATGCGATCGCCCGGCTCGACGAAGCTCAAAACCGCCGATGAGATCGCCGCCATGCCGCTCGCAAAACCCAGCGCATCCTCCGCGCCCTCGAGCTTGGCCAGCATCTCCTCGAAAGCGCGCACCGTCGGGTTCAGCCCGCGCGTATAGGTCGGCCGCACCTTCTCGCCGCGATAGACGGTAATCATCTCGTCATAATCGGAAAAGGTGAAAAGCGAGGTCTGGAAAATCGGCGGCACGACGGCGTCGGCGAAATTGCCGTCGTCGTGGGCTGTGATGAGGGAGGCAAGATCGAACGGGTCTGCGCCACTGCTCATTTGGACATTTCCTTGATGTCTTCTTCGACGATGTCGAGAATTTTCAATGTTTCCGCCCGCGCCGCCTCGGCATCCCCGGCGGCAATGGCGTTAAAAAGGGTGCGGTGAAAGGGAAAGGACCGGCGGGCGAAATCCTGCCGGTCGAAGGGATGCTCCCAGAAGCGCTCGAAGGTTTCGCGCATCTGCTCGAGCAGCTGGCGAAACAGCGGATTGTGAGTGGCGTCGTAGACGGCGAGATGGAAGGCCAGATCCTCCGGTCCCGAGGTGCCCTTCTCCAGGTGCACCCGCTCCATCGCGTTGAGTTTTTCCTCGATGACGATGAGGTCCTTGGCCGTGCGCCGCCGCGCCGCTACCATGCCCGCCTCGCATTCGATGCCACGGCGAACCTGCAGCGTCTGCAGCAGCGCGTCGCGCAGGTGCGCCGCATCGAAAGACAGCGGCATGTGGATCGTCGCCCTGGAAACGGGCTTCAACAGATAGGTGCCGCTGCCCTTGCGCGTCTCGATGACGCCGAGCGCCTGGAAATGCCGGATCGCCTCGCGAATGGTCGAACGCCCGACGGCAAGTGCGGCCATCAGTTCACGCTCGGCCGGCAGCCGGTCCCCCGCCTGCAGCCGCGCTTCTTCGACATAATCCGCCAAGGCATCGGTCACCTGCCGCGCCCGATCCATGACGGGAAGCGGCCGGATCACCGGCCTGTCGCTACGATTTGCCTTCATGGTTCCCCATTTTCTTCTAGGCAGTCGTCAAATTGGTCTGACATCTTAGCATTTCGCAAACGGCGGGAGTCGTCAAGTCGGCGACGTCGATTTCTGGAAATCGCGCACGTCTCATCAATCTCGGAAGCGATCTTCCGCCGCCCTGACCGTCGTTCTGACTGAGCTTTGCCTGAAGGTCGTGGTCGGCCGGCTAGCGGATGCGTCCGATCCGCGACAGCAGAATGGCCGGCAGAATGCCGATCAGCACAATGGCGAGCGCGGCAATCGAGGCCTCTTCGTAAGTGCCTCTCGCAGCCTCGCCATAAAGATGGGTTGCGAAAGTCTCGACATTGAGAGGCCGCAGGAGGAGCGTCGCCGGCAACTCTTTCACACAATCGACGAAGACCAGCAGGGCGGCAGCCGAGATTGCCGCCTTCGAGAGCGGCAAATGCACGTATCGCAGCGTGCCTGCGGTCGACTGCCCCAGCGAACGCGAAGCATGATCAAGCGACAGGGAAATGCGCGAGAGACCGGCTTCTATGCCGCCGGCGGAGATGGCCAGAAACCGCACGATAAGCGCATATATGACGGCAGCGCCCGATCCCATAAGGAGCAGGCCAGTTGACACGCCAAACAGGGAAAGCGCGGCGCGATCGATAAACTGATCGAACCCGGCAAGAACGGTTAGCACGCCGATGGCGACCACGGTCCCGGGAGCAGCGTAACCCATTGTCGAACAGCGCAGGAGCCAGGAGGACGGCTGTCCCGGGCGCAGGCGGGTCGCGTAGGCAGCGAGAAGCCCAAGGATGACGGTCGCCGTTGTCGCCAAAGTAGCGATAACCAGCGTATTCACGGCCTCATCGATGATGCGGGGGGATATGCCGGCGAAGCGATAGCGTTTTGCCGCTTCGATCAGGAGATAGAGCGCGGGCGCGGCGAAGCCGAGGATGACCGGCAGAAGACCGCCGAGAAATAGCAGTATGCCTTTTGGCAAGGACACCCGCCGCGGCTGGAAACGCCGCATCCGGCGAACATCGATCGAGTAGCGCTGCTTGCGTCGCGCCCATCGCTCCACCGCAACAATCGCGACGACGATGAGAAGAAGGGCAAGGGCGATCTGCGCCGCTCCCGACAAATCGGAGCGGGTGATCCAGGTCGTGTAGATGGAAACGGTGATCGTCCGGACACCGAGGAACTCGGCGGCGCCGATATCGTTCAAGGTTTCCATCAGAGCAAGGCTGATACCCACGGCAACGGCCGGGCGGGCGAGCGGCAGGGCGATCTGCCAGAAGACCGCGCGGCGAGATGTGCCCAGCGTGCGGGCCGCATCGACGAGATTACCGGATTGGGTGAGGAACATCGCGCGGGTTGGGATGTAGACATAGGGATAGAGCACGATTCCGAGAAGCAGGATGCAGCCGGCCATGGAACGGACGTCCGGAAGGCGAAACTGGCGCGGGCTCTCGTAGCCGAGCAGCCAGCGCACGGCATCCTGCACCGGACCGATCGGATGCAGTATATCCAGATAGGCATAGGCGACGATGTAGGTCGGAACGGCAAGCGGCAGAAGCAGCATCCATTCCAGAGCACGCCTGCCGGGAAAATCATAGGCCGTCACCAGCCATGCCGTCGTCGTGCCGACCACAGCAGTGATGACCCCGACGCCGGCAAGGAGGATGACGGTGTCGACAAGCGCGACGGGAAGGACGGTCGAGAAAAGATGCCCCCAAAGACCCGCCGAGCCCTTCGAGGCTTCGAAAAGCAATCCCCCGATCGGCAGAATGGCAATGAGGGCGATCGTAGCGGCAATTGCCAGCCATGCGCTGCCAGGGCGCTTTGCAGAGCGGGCGGGCGCCTGGCTGGGAAACATCACTCGATCCATTCTCGGGAAGGAAGGCGCCTTTGATCGGCGCCTTCCTTGTTCTTTAGTTGTCGAAGCCGACCTTGTCCACGAGTTCGCTCGCCTGCTTGCGATGGCTGACGATCTCGGACAAGGGCTTGCTGTCTATCTTCAGTTCGCCAAAGGATGCGATGATCGGATCGGCAGCGACGCCCGCCTTCACAGGATATTCGTAATTGGCTTCGGCATAGATCTTCTGCGCTTCGTCAGAGACGAGATATTCGAGAAGTTTGACGGCTTCAGCCTTGTTCGGTGAATGCTTGGCGATTGCCGCACCGCTGATATTCACTTGCGTCCCGCCGTTCTTGAAGGTCGGCAGAACGACCTTAATGGCGTCGCCCCATTTGACCTGCTCTTCACCACCCTTGCCGGATCGCATCAGGCCAACATAATAGGAGTTGGCGATACCGATATCGCAAATACCCCCGAGGATATCCTTGGCCGCATCGCGATCGCCGCCGGCTGCCTTACGGCCGAGGTTGTCCTTGACGCCCTTCAGCCATTTCTCGGTTTCTGCCGCGCCGTAGTGGGCGATGTAGTCAGCAAACAGTGCCGTATTATAGGGGTGTTGGCCCGAGCGTATGCAGATCTTGCCCTTCCACTTGGGATCGGCAAGCTCCTCGTAGTTGAATGTACTGATGTCAAGATCCTTGGCCGCGTAGAGCACGCGGGCGCGCATCGAAAGTGCAAACCAGTTGCCCTTGGCATCGCGCAGCTGCTCCGGGATAGCCGATTTCAGAACAGCTGATTCGACCGGTTGCGTTACGCCTTTATCGACCAGATCGACGAGGTTGCCGGCATCGACGGCCATCAGGATGTCGGCTGGCGAGCTGGCACCCTCGAAGGCGACACGCTCTGCGAGGCCATCCTTCAGGAAAATGGTATTGACCTTCGTACCGGTCGATTTGGTGAACGCCTCCAGAAGAGGTGCGATCAGAGCCGGTTCTCTCGTCGTGTAAAGGTTGATTTCTGCGGCGGCAGCGATGCCGGGCGACATCAGCGCCGAAGCAGCAAGCAGCATGGATGTAAGGATAGAGCGCGAATTCATTATGTGTCCCTCCGCGAATGAATGCGCATTGCTTGCAGCAGTTCATGACCCTGAAAGTCAAGTTTTCCCTGGAGCTTGAGGCCGGATATCACGGAAACTTGATTAGGTCAGCAGAATGCGCTCGCAGGTGAGCTGTCAAAAAGCCAGAAGCCGCTCGGGGAGGATTGAGATCTGAATATTCTCGGCGTCAGCGGGCAGCCGCTCCAATGCTCTCGCCTTAAGCGGCACCCCGAGGCCATCGACCTTCAACGTGATCTGCTCGAATTCACCGTGCAAAACGCGGTTTTCGATACGAGCGGGGATTCCCGAGCCCGGTGACAGCGCAATGGCATGCGGCCGGATATAGACGGTCACGGAGCTTGCCGGCGGACGATCGAGCGTATAGGCGAAGTTACCGATCGCGGTCTCGATCCATCCGCCACGGTAAATGCCGGGAACTTTGCTGGACGCGCAAAAAAACTCTGCCGCATAGGCATTCGTCGGACGGTCGTGCAGATCATAGGCGGAGCCGGACTGGACGATTTCACCTGCCCGCATCAGGACCACCTGGTCGCCGACGGAAAGTGCTTCCTGGGGATCATGCGTCACGATGATCACCGTCGTGCCAAGAACCCTCAACAGGTTCAAGGTGTCGCTGCGAATCTTCCCGCGCAGACCCTGATCCAGATTGGAAAAGGGCTCGTCCATCAGGACGATGCTCGGCCGGGGGGCCAGGGCGCGGGCAAGCGCCACACGCTGCTGCTCACCGCCGGAAAGCGTGTGCGGATAGCGATGCGTCAGATGTTCGATTCCGACTTTGCTGATCATCTCCTCTGCCAGCGCGGCAGCTTCGCCCTTCGGATGTCGCTTGAGCCCAAAGAGGATATTGTCCCGTACAGTCAGATGCGGAAAGAGAGCATAGTCCTGGAAGACGAAGCCGACGCCACGCGCCTCCGGATCGACGAAAGTGGCCGAACTTGCAACCTCGCGACCTTCCAGGAAGATGCGACCGGATTCCGGTATCTCGACACCGGCAATCATGCGCAGGAGCGTAGACTTGCCGCAACCGGAATGGCCCACGAGCGAAACCGCGTTTCCGCGGCGAATATGAAGAGAAAGATCGCGCACGGCTGGAGTGATGCCAAAGCGGCGGGTAACATTTTCCAGTTGTACTGCGATTTCGCTCATTTCAGCTTTCATGCTCGCCGGCGGGTTCCAGTGCAAGTCCTGGAACATCCATAGATCATAGGGACGCGAATTGGGACAAGCGCGATCTGTCCCTCAAGTGCGGCGAGATATTCGCTGTCTCGTGCTTCACACGCTCCCAGATGGTTAGAGTGACGCCGGCTGGCATCGCGGGCCGGAAGGCGGGGGAGACCCCACCGCTCTGCTGGAACGACTCAGCCGGTCATGCGCGCAGTCAACTCAACCTGATCTCGCTGTCATTTCGAATATCCGCGGTGCTCGTCATAGATTGCGATCTGGCCGGGGTCGAGAACCTGTGTCACCTCCAGATGCGCCGCGAGGTGGATGAACCTCAGCCGCGACCGGCTCGCCTCAGCCTTGGCGACAAGTTCTCCAAGTGCCGTTTCCGAAATGGTCCTGCTTCTGAACGCGGCATCGAGTTTCCGCTCGGCGTCGACGAAGATCCTGCCTTCCGCAGACGCTCGGGCCTGCATCAGGTCGAAAACCTGCTGCACCTTCTGGAGCTGGTCGTCGGTGAGGCCGATTTGATTTTTCATTTCCAGCACGTGTGAAGGACCCGGATAGCCGTTGAGTTCGACCGGCTTCGCCAAACCCCAGCCGCCACCTCTGGTCAGTTCGTCGACATCCGCCTCCGATAACGACTTGATCTCCCTTCCCGCCTCCTCAGCGTATCGGGAAGTGGCGTGGTGCTGCCCGTCGGCCAGCGCCTGAGTCGTGAGAATGGCGAAGGTAAAGCTGAGAAGCAGGGACTTCATCAAGAGTGTTCCGGTTGACGATGGACCGTCACTATTGCTTGCCGTCGCACCGTAGAACATGATCCAAATCATTTCTGCCACTCTCATGGATCACATTCGCAGCCTCTCGACCGGAAGAAGAACATTCGGAGCGGGCCAGCACGTCTTCAATCAGGGCGACGAGGTCGGAAGCCTGTATCTCGTGGAGTCCGGCATCGTCCATCTTGTTCGGTATCAGCCCGACGGCAACGTCGCGGTGCTGCAGCGTGCTTCGTCAGGACTGATCCTCGCGGAAGCCTCGGTCTTCTCCAGCGTCTATCATTGTGACGCCGTCGCCGTCACCGAGGTCGAGGCGACCTCGGTTCCAATTCCCTTGATCAGACGTGCGCTTCGCAGCAACCCGGACTTCGCCGATGACTGGGCCTCCTATCTTTCCCACCAACTCCAGCAGACACGCAAGCGCGCGGAAATCGCCAATCTGAAGACCGTTGCCGCTCGTCTCGAATCCTGGCTTGCATGGAACGACGGCGTGCTGCCGTCGAAGGGCGAATGGAGGGCGCTGGCGGAGGATATCGGAGTATCGCCGGAAGCGCTCTATCGGGAACTGTCGAAACGGCGCCGTTCGTTTGTGCGGGACCGGGCTTGACCTTCCCATTGGTTGGAAGCCCGGGGCGGCGGAGCACCAGGCAAAACAGGTCCACCGCCGAAGGCCTAGGCGTCACCGCGGCAACTCATAGGTCTGCGGTGAACGTCGATACGCTCCTTCACACTGCGGCGAACAAAACCACGGCCCATCGGGGGCGGCGCGCCTGTAGGATGAATAGGGTGCATGCATCTTGCACACCGGATCGATCCAGGCCGGGTCAGCCGACGGAGCGAGCTCGATCTCGAAGAGAGGGACTTCATCGGCTACCGATCTAAGCGCCACCATTCCGAGATCGCGCACCAGGATGCCTCGGGCGGCGGCCGCCTCAGCAATGGGTCGGGTGGCAAGCAACTGACCCGGCGAAGCGAGCGCAGCGATTCGCGCTGCGATATTGACAGTCGATCCAAAGAGATCGCCTGCTCTGCAAATGACAGGCCCATGGTTCAGGCCTGCCCGAGTGAGCGGGAGACGCGGTTCTTTGCGGCATGCCTGCAACAGCGTTCCGAGTACCTGAATCGCAGTTTCCGGCTCGGGAAACGAGAGCATTGCCTCGTCTCCGATCCATTTGATCGGAGGCGCATAGCCACTCAAGGCGTCGCGCACCATGTTCTCGAACACCTCAAGCACATCGAGCGCGGCCGCGTCACCATAAACATCCGCAATCGCGCTGAATCCGGCGATATCTATGAATGCGACGGTGGCCGGCGTTTTCGCCGCATCCTCTCGCTGCCGCGCATGGCTCTGCATCACCGCTCCTATTGACGCTTGTTGGCTCCATCAAAGAGCTCGAACCAAGGCACCCTGGAAAGCTACGAATATCGTCCACCGATTATCGAAGATATCGGGATCGAACTCAACATGACAGCGGCAATCCGACGTCGAGCCAGACCGGATGCTGCTGCCGCGCCGGGAGTCAGCTGGCAATCTGTAGAGTCGCTAGTGTCAGCACGATGTAGCGTCCCGTTTTCGCGACGAATACCAGGATCGTGAAGGCTAGCAGCGGCTCCTTGAGCACGCCGGCGACAACCGTGAGAGCGTCTCCAAACACCGGCATCCAGGAAAGCAGCAGCGTCCACTTGCCGTATTTCCTGTACCAGCGGGACGAACGTTCCAACGCTTTCTCGCCCACTGGAAACCAGCGCCGACCCCGGAACCGTTCGATGCCGCGCCCGAGAAACCAGTTGACGATGCTTCCAAGCGTGTTTCCGACGCTGGCGACGGCGAGCAGGACCAGGACTGGGAACTTGCCCGTGAGAAGAAGGCCGACCAGCACGGGCTCCGACTGCATCGGCAGTATCGTCGCCGCACCGAAGGCGGCAGTGAACAGGCCCGTGTAGGATGCAAGATCAATCATCATCAAAAAAGAACGGCTCCTATTGACCTTGCCACCGTTGGAAGGCCCAGCTTGTGCACCACCTGATGATCGCCACATAAAGGCCGCGAACATCAATGACACAAGAGTCGCAGTTGAAATCGGACAGCTTTGCATGTAGTCCGAGGAGCATGGGCAAGATGTACCGGATCACGTTGAGCAGATTGCTCGTGATGATGCGGCTGGTGATCATCGTATCACTGGCGGGGTACTCGCTGTCGAACGCCAACGCGGCGATGCATGGCTCCTCGTTTCCCGAGATCAAAGTCGTGTCCACGAACGTGATGCCTTCCCATGAAGGTCACGACATGGCGGCGGTGGCCGATCATGATCATTCGCATGGCGACATGTCTCATGATGGCGATGGCGCGTCGAAGCTCGTCAAGCAGGAATGCTGCAAGGACTTCTGCGGCGGCTTTGGCATCATCTGCGAAGGCCCCGACGTCGGCGGACCCGTCGTGACCTCGATCCGGCAGTTCGCCGACGATCGTACGACCCTCGGCGAACTGCCGGCTCTCCATCGTCCCCCGAATATCTGATTAGAGACGCACCCGCGTGATCGGGTCCATGTCGGTCGCCAGCCTGAACCTAGGCGGGTGCCGTAGGCCATCTCTTATTCGGAAAATTCATAATGAAACCCTCGCTTTTCGTGGTGGGGCTGCCGCTTGTTGTCGGCGGCTGCGCATCCACGCTTCCTCCCGACGTGGTGGCTTTTCCCGCCGCGATCCAAGAGCCGTCTCCCCGCCCGGTCGCATACCGGTCGCCGGTCTCGGGCTACGTCGCCAGGCAGCCGGTCGATCCAAAGCCATGGCGCAGACAGAACGATCTGCAGTCTCCTGAAAAGGGAGAGGCCTCATGATCGGCCTCGGAAAATTCGTCACGGTGCTGACGTTCCCGCTGATCCTGAGCGGCTGCGTCACAGGCGCCGAATATTCAAGCGAGCAAGCTGGTTTTGCTTCCGTTGCCGACAAGACGGCGATTGTGACCACGAAGCAGACGGTCTGGATACAAAACCAGAGCCAAGC
Organism: Rhizobium sophoriradicis; assembly: GCF_003939025.1. Classification (GTDB taxonomy): domain Bacteria; phylum Pseudomonadota; class Alphaproteobacteria; order Rhizobiales; family Rhizobiaceae; genus Rhizobium; species Rhizobium sophoriradicis. The sequence goes on along the minus strand of NZ_RQIH01000004.1, from coordinate 92,211 downwards.
CCGCTCGGCGGCTGTGCAGGTCAAAAGCCTGCTCGCGCAAAAGAAGCCGCTCGGCGTCGAGACGGCGGTCCAGATCGCCCTCTTGAACAACAAGGGCCTGCAGGCCGCCTACGCCGATCTCGGCGACAGCGCCGCCGACGCCTGGCAGTCGACAATGTTCATCAACCCGACCGTTTCCATCGGCACGACGGGAATAGGCACCCCGGAACTTGAGGCCTTCAAGACCATCGAGGGGATGATCACGACGAACGTCCTGGCGCTCGCGACGAGTAACCGGGATATCGCGATCGCCGACACCCGCTTCCGCCAGGCGCAGTTGACAGCGGCCGTGAGAACGCTGCAGGTCGCCGCCGACGCGCGGCGTGCCTGGATCGGTGCGGTGGCGGCCTGGGAGAATGTCGGCCAGCTTCAGCGAGCCCAGGCTGCGGCTGACGCCGCTTCGGAGCTCGCGGAGAAGCTGGGCGAGACAGGCGCGATGGCCAAGGGCGCCCAGGCCCGCGAGCACGTCTTCGTCGCCGAACTTGCCGGAGAGACGGCGAAGGCCCGCCTGGCGGCGCGGCTTGCCAAGGAGGAGCTGACCCGGCTCATGGGCCTGTGGGGCTCGGACCTTGATTACCAGGTTCCGAACGGCCTGCCGCCGCTACCGAAATCCATTGTCAAACGGGACACTATCGAGGCCGAGGCTCTTAAGAACCGCATCGACCTTCAGGTCGCGAAGCTCGAACTCGAAGCCACCGCCAGATCGTACGGCCTCACCGAGGCGACACGCTATGTCACCGACCTCGAAATCCTGACCGGCTTTGAAACGGAACGGGAAATTGAGGACGACGAGAAGAAGACGGAAACGACAGCCCAGGTCGAACTGGAATTCGCCATTCCGATCTTCGACACCGGCAAGGCCCGGATGCGCAAGGCCGAGCTGGCCTACATGCGGGCCGCGAACCTGCTTGCAGAAAAGGCCGTCAACGTCCGCTCGGAGGCGAGGTCCGCCTACGAGGCCTATCGCTCGAACTACGACATCGCCCGGCACTACCGCAACAGCGTCGTGCCGCTGCGCACCAAGGTCGAGGAGGAATCCCTGCTGACCTACAACGGCATGATCTCGAACACTTTCGAGCTGCTGACCGACACGCGCGACAAGATCAACTCCATCCTGCTCTCCGTCAACGCAAAGCGCGACTTCTGGCTCGCCGAAGCCAATCTCGCGCCAGCGATCTATGGCGGCGGCGCGACGACCGCATCGGCAGAGACCGAAGTCGCCGCTGCCCCCGAAGGCGGCGGTGGCGGCGGCCATTGAGAAAGGAACTCACCATGTTCAACAGACGACAACTGTTCGGTGCCAGCGCTGCCCTGCTGGCGGCGGGCGCCTGGACCAAGACGTCGGCCATGGGCCTGCCCGACGCGCCGACAATGGACTCGGCGGACATGCAGCCGCCGCTCCATCCGACCTCGGGACCGGACTATCAGCCGGTGGTCACCCTCAACGGCTGGACCCTGCCCCACCGGATGAACAACGGCGTCAAGGAGTTCCATCTCGTCGCCGAGCCGGTCGAACGCGAGACGGCCGAGGGCATGACGGCCTATCTCTGGGGCTACAATGGCCAATCGCCGGGACCGACGATCGAGGCCGTCGAAGGCGACCGCGTCCGCATATTTGTGACGAACAAGCTGCCGGAGCACACGACGATCCACTGGCACGGCATGATCTTGCCGTCCGGCATGGATGGCGTCGGCGGCCTCACGCAGCCGCACATCCCGGTTGGGAAGACTTACGTCTACGAGTTCGACCTCGTGAAATCAGGCACCTTCATGTACCACCCGCATTCCGACGAAATGGTGCAGATGGCGATGGGCATGATGGGTTTCTTCGTTGTCCATCCGAAGGATCCGACGTTCATGCCCGTCGACCGCGACTTCGTCTTCCTGCTCAACGCCTACGACATTGACCCGGGCTCCTACGTGCCGCGCGTCATGGAGATGACCGACTTCAACATGTGGTGCTGGAACAGCCGCGTGTTTCCGGGCATCAGCCCGCTGGTCGTCTCGAAGAACGACAGGGTGCGGGTCCGCGTCGGCAATCTGACGATGACCAACCATCCCGTCCACATGCATGGCTACGACTTCGAGGTGACATGCACGGATGGCGGATGGGTGCGCCCGGAAGCACGCTGGCCGGAGGTCAGCATCGACATCCCGGTCGGTGCGATGCGGGCCTATGAGTTCGACGCCAAGTACCTCGGCGACTGGGCGATCCACTGCCACAAGTCGCATCACACGATGAACGCCATGGGTCACGACATCCCGACCTTCATTGGCGCTGACAAGTCGAAGGTCGCCGAGAAGATCAGGAAGTTGCAGCCGGAATATATGCCAATGGGCACCAAGGGCATGGCCGACATGGGCGTAATGGAAATGCCCATCCCCGAGAACACTGTTCCGATGATGACCGGCTGGGGCAAGTACGGCCCCATCGAAATGGGCGGCATGTTCTCGGTCGTGAAGGTCCGCGAGGGCATCTCGGCGGACGATTACGCCGATCCGGGCTGGTACGAAAACCCGCCCGGAACGCAAGCCTGGGAGTGGACCGGCGACCTGCCGGACGCGACCAAGGCCAATGACGCGAAAACGCAAATCACCCCGAAGCCCGTCAAAGGATGACGGCCCATACCTCCCAACTGCAAAGGAACCGAAAATGAAGAAACTCCTAATCGCAGCCGCGCTCGCGGCCTTCGCAACGCCCGCCCTCGCCTCCGGGAACCATGCAGGCGGCCACGGTGAAAAAATGGCGGCCGGAGAACCAGGCGACAAGGCAAAGGCGACCCAGACGATCCGCGTCACGATGAAGGAAACCGATGACGGGAAGATGTTGTTCACGCCCGCGGCCTTCAAAGTCCGCAAGGGGCAGACGGTCAAGATCGAGATCAAGAACGCCGGAACCATCGACCATGAATTCGTGCTCGACCAGGAGGACAAGATCCTCGAGCACAAGAAGGTCATGGAGAAGTTCCCGGAAATGGAACATGCCGACGCCAATTCGATCCGCCTTCCGGCCGGCCAGTCGGGCGAGATCGTCTGGAAGTTCACCACGGACGGTGAATTCAAGTTCGCCTGCCTGATTCCCGGCCACTACGAAGCCGGGATGCACGGCGACGTCAGTGTCGCCGGAAAGTAATCGAAACCAAGGAGCCACGAAGATGAAAACTGCAATGATCAAAATCGGTGTCGCCGCCCTGCTCTCCGCCAGCGGGGCCCTCGGGGCTTTCGCCCAGGAATTCACCAAGGGCGTCGTCAACAAGGTAGATGCCAAGGCGAAGAAGGTCACCATCAAGCATGAAGACCTGAAGAACCTCGACATGCCAGCGATGACGATGGTCTTCCGCGTCGAAGACCCGGCTCTGCTCGAAAAGCTGAAGGAAGGATCGAACATCGATTTCGTTGCCGAACGCGTGAATGGCAAGCTGACCGTCACCGAAGTAAAATAATGTGCGGCTGCCGCCCGGACCCAGCCGGGCGGCAGCACTTCAAGGAGTGGAGGCCATGCACAGAAGAAGCTTTATCGCGATGGCGGCGTCCGTGCTCGCGCTCCCCGGCAGACGGGCCAGCGCCGGCCCGGCGAAGATGACGGTCTACAAGGATCCGAACTGTGGCTGCTGCCATGAATGGTCGAAGGCGATGGCGGCGGCAGGCTTTTCTGTCGACGCCCGCGACACCGACGACCTCGCAGCGGTCAAGGCGCGGCTGGCTGTGCCCGCCGATTTGGAGGGCTGCCACACCGCCGTTGTCGAGAAATACTACCTCGAGGGACACGTGCCGCTCGCGGCCGTCCAGCGACTGTTGCGGGAGCGGCCGCCGCTAAGCGGGCTGGCCGTGCCGGGCATGCCGCCCGGCTCATTGGGAATGGGCGAGGACCCGCAGACGTCATATGACGTCCATGCGATCCCCTCAGGGGCCGGCGAAAGTTACGTGTTCATGGAAGTCCGCCCCGGCAAGGGTTGACCTGCAGAGGGCGAGCCAGTCCGCCTCGAAGCCCCCGCCTCAACAAGAGTTCAGATTCGCGCGCTCAAGTTTCCGCATGGCTGGCTTCGCTTGTGCCTTTCAGCGTGCCATGAGATGTTCCGGCGCGAGAAATGGCCCCGGACAGAAGCATGCGCGACTATGTGAAAAGCAAGGACTTTCACCGGCATATGCGGTCGCTGCTGGCCTCGCGATTTCAGGAACTCGGCTGGGAATCGCAAGCGGCCGCAGGTGCAGTTTTGTCCGTGGCAGAAGGGTTTTCTCGTTGCAGGTATCCCAATATTCGAACAGCCTGATCGGCGCCAAATTTACCATCAACATGACCGAGGGCTCCGGCGCCGCCAGCGACACCCGGATATTGCGTCACCTGAACGACGCGGATCGAACCGCTGGCAAAGCTGTGGAAGAGCGCATCTTCGCGCGCCTTCCCAGGCCGGATCCCGATCCAGACGTAGACGTCGTCGGCGACCACGGCCAAACCGTATCGGTGAAACTCGGCGATCTGGCGAAGGCAAACCCCAGACAATGGGATGGCACCTTCGACGTCTGGCTGCCGTACTTCAGCAAAACCGATCTCGACGATTGGGCTGCCTTTCTCCTGCCGCGCCTGGACCGGCTGGTCGCGCCATCCTCGCCTGAAATGACCGATCCGTTGCTATGGGCTCAGCGGTTTCGCGGACTCGTCGTTTTTTTTCGCTCGAAATAAGCGATGTGCCCCGACGTTCACACCCGTCTCACGCGGCCGAACAAATGCCTCCACCGATCAACGACCGCGCTCCGTCCCGTGCGGCTGCCCCTTCATCCGAATAGACACCGCGGACGCGACAGGTTTTTCTAACCGGCCACCGGCTTCAGATCCACCAGCGCCTTGATCGGCAAATGGTCCGAGGCGATGCGCGCCAGCGGCGTGTCATGCGCTTCCACCTCGGTGATGATCCCCTTGCGGTTGGCGATGATGCGGTCGAGGGCGAGCAGCGGCAAGCCGGCGGGAAAGCTGGGGACTGCGGGCGGCAGCTCTCCGAAGGCGGATTGGAAGGTGTTGAGCGAGGAGCGGTCGCCGAGCCGCCATTCGTTGAGGTCGCCGAGCAGGATGGTCGGCATTTCGTGCCTGTCCTTGATCAGCTCGACCAGTGTGTGGGCCTGCTGGGCTCTGTTGTGGCGCAGCAGGCCGAAATGCGCGGCGATGATGCGCAGCACCCCACCCGCTTCGAGCTCGATCTCGGCGACGAGGGCGCCGCGCGGCTCCAGCCCCGGCAGCTTGACTTGGTGCACGTCGTGCACCAGCCCTTTCTTGAAGAGCACGACATTGCCGTGCCAGCCATGCGCCTTGGCCATTCCGGCGACCGGCACCGGGATCAGCCCCGTCTCCCGCTCCAGCCGGCCTAGGTCGAGGATACCCGTGCGCTCCCCAAAACGCGTGTCGGCCTCCTGCAGCGCGATGACATCGGCACCGATTTCGTGAATCACCCGGCTCGTGCGTTCGGGATCGAAGCGGCGGTCGGTGCCGACGCATTTGTGAACATTGTAGGAGGCGATCAGCGTTCCCGCGCTGCGCGGCCGTATCTCGGTATAGGCCGGATCAAGCCGCTTTTTCCTGCTTCTGATCGAGGCGAGAATACTGGCGGGAAGACTGTCTTTCCTGGCGTGCATCGGGCGGCGCATTTGTTCCGTTGATCAAAGGGCTACTCATTCCGCAGTATAGTCGGCCGAGCCGAACTTGCCACGTTAGAACGCAAAAAATCCGTCAGAGATAGGGCGAACCGAGCCATAGCACCTTCTCGATGAGCCGCACCGGGAAGGGCCGCGCGCGCAAGCCCTCGAGCGTCACCAGCGTCGCCCCTTTCAGGGTTTCCTCGATATGCTCGTCGATCTCGGCGGCAAAACCCTCGTTCAGCACCTCGAGATCGACCTCGAAATTCAGTCTCAGCGAGCGCGGGTCGAGGTTGGAAGAACCGACATAGGCCCACGTGCCGTCGATCGTCAGCAATTTTGAATGGCTGAAGCTGCCGGTCGAGCGCCAGATGCGGCAGTAGTTCTTGAGGATCTGATCGAATTGCGCCGTCATCGCCCGGTCGACCAGCATGAGGTTATTGACGTCAGGCACGATGATATCGACTTCGACGCCGCGGCGCGCCGCCGTCACCAGGGCACTGATCAGTTCGCGGTCCGGCAGGAAATAGGGCGACATGATGCGGATCGATTGGCGCGCGATGGAAAAAGCGCCCATCAGCATCTTGTGGTTGGTTTCGACGCTGCGATCCGGCCCGGAAGCGACGACGCGCATCAGGATGGGATCGCCGGGGTTGCGCTGCGGCGGTTCGATGCGCCAGGCTTCGCCGTTCAACAACTCCCCAGTGGTGAAGCGCCAGTCTTCGGCGGCAAGGTCGAAGAGGTCGGCGACGACAGGGCCGGTGACGCTGAAATGCGTATCGTGGGCGAAGCTCTCGCCCGTTGCCTCCTCGCTGAAGCCCGCCCTGATATTCATCCCGCCCGTCAGCGCAATACGGCCGTCGACGATCAGGATCTTGCGGTGGGTGCGCAGATTGGCATAGGGCAGCCGCAAGCCCATGATGACGTTGCCGTTGAAGACGGCGACGGTGACGCCGCCATCCTTGAGATAGCCGAGAATGCTCGGCACTGAATAGCGTGCCCCAACGGCATCGATCAGCACCCGCACCGCCACGCCGCGCTTGACCGCCGCAATCAGCGCGTCGGCGATGCGCAGCCCGATGGCGTCGCGGTCGAAAATATAGGTTTCGAGCAGGATGCTGCGGCTCGCCCCGTCGACGGCTGATTTCATCGCCGCATAGGCCTCATCGCCGGTCTCCAGCATGTCGATCGCATTGCCCGAGGTCAGCGGGTTGCGGGTCACCCGGTCGCCCAGCGTCTGCAGCGCCGCAAAACGGCGGCCGAACTGGCTGATCACCGTCTCGGCCTCGGCGTCAAACGTTTCCAGCTCGTCGACACCGGGCGCAAGCAGCAGGGCATCGCGGCGAATGCTCAGCGATTTGCGGCGGATGCGGTTGATGCCGGCAATTGCGTAAAGCAGCGCGCCGACGATCGGAGACAGGATGATGACACCGACCCAGCCGATCGCGGCGCGCACCTCCTCCTTGGTCATGGCGGCATGGATCGCCGCCGCGGCTCCCATGGCGATCGAAACGACAAAGAGGATATGCGGCCAGTAGGTCGACAGGAGATAGAACATCGCAGGCCAATATAACCGCGAAACGGCGGCGTTCAATTGCGCCTGCTCTCTCCTATGGCGCGAAATTTTTCGCCCGCCGCCATTCTTCCGCCGCCGGCGGCGGCTCGGCGGCCGGGGAACAATCCCCGTTGCAAGCGATTGATCCCCAGGAGATGAGGATCGCGATCATGAACATCGCCGCAAACGTCGGCCCGGCCTTGACCCTCGAAGTCGCCGATGCGGACAGCATTGCCGAGCTCCGCCATCAGGCCGAAGGCTGCACCCGCTGCGATCTCTACAGGAATGCCACCCAGACTGTCTTCGGCGAAGGCCCTGACCAGGCCGAGATCGTTCTTGTCGGTGAGCAACCGGGTGACCGGGAAGATATCGCCGGCAGGCCGTTTGTCGGCCCGGCCGGCCATCTCCTCGACCGCTGTCTTGAAGAAGCCGGTCTCAATCGCGAGCGCTGCTACGTCACCAATGCGGTCAAGCACTTCAAGTTCACGCCGCGCGGCAAACGGCGCCTGCATGCCAAACCCAATGCCGGCGAGATCCGGCGTTGCGCTTGGTGGCTCGGCGCCGAACTCAACATCCTGCAGCCGAAGCTCGTCGTGGCGCTGGGCGCAAGCGCGCTTTACGCGCTGCTTGGACCGAAGGCAAAACTGACGCCGGAGCGCGGCCATATCCTGCAGCCGAGGAACCATCCGCCCGTTCTCGTCACCATCCATCCTTCCTTTCTCCTGCGCATCCGTGACGAAATGGAGAGGCACCGACAGCGCGAGGCGTTCGTATCAGATCTGCACAAGGCGACGGAATTTCAGCTGCGATGAACGCGGATTCTCAACCCTGATATGCTGGAACGCGAAATATTTACGGTTGCAGGCCGATTTCGCTTGAAACAGCGGCCCTCGTCTGGAACCATCCAGGCAGTATCGCGTTCGAACGACGGCATTATGTGACTGGAGATCAGCGATGGCAGAAACTCGGGAAGAGTGGATCAAAAAACGTGCATACGCCCTCTGGGAAGAAGAGGGCTATCCGACAGGGCGAGATTCCATTCATTGGGAACAGGCACGCCACGAACGCGAAGCGCTCGAAGGCTCTGCTGCCTCTTCCAATGGCAAAGAGGCCAAGCCCAAGGCCAAGCGCACCGTGACGACCACGAAGCTTGCCGCAACAGGCGCCAAGACGAACGGCGTCGTCACGCCGGCGCCCAAGCGGACTGCGAGCCGCAAGACGGCATCCTGAACACAGGAATACCGATCACCTCGATGAAAGGGGCGTCGTTGCGACGCCCTTCGGGGTTTCTTTGTCATACGCCTGAATTAGTTGTGTTTTATGGAAGTTCAGAGGTGGGCTTTTCCATGCGGGGGTGAATAGAAGCCGGATGACGCTGCAAGCTTTGAGGCTTCCCAAAAAAGTTGATCCCTCGCCCGATCGCCGGGAGCAAAACCAGACCGAGACTGTTGATGGCGAAACCGGGGAGAACGCCATGAACGACGGCGTGGCCGGGATTCTCTCCTTTGCCTTTTTCGCAGCCTGCGGCCGCGCCTTCACCGTGGTCGGGTGAGGTATGGAGATGTCGCTCCTGCTCGTCGCCGCGCTGCTCTATCTCGGTCTGGCGCTTGGATTGATCCTTGTCGTCGACAAGCTCGTCGGACTGGTTTTCCGCGACCCCCGCAGGCCGATGCAACTGCCCTCCTTCGACATTGGCCGCGCCCTCGCGGCGTCGCAAAAATTCTACCGAAAATAACCGCTCGGGGACGGCCCGCGTCACCTTGCAAAAGATTGAACTCGCAGCGGTTAATGATATTTCGACACTCCCCTTTCCCTGCCTTCGCAAACCGCTATCTTGACGGTTGGACGAGCTGGACCCCTGCAGCCGCACCTCTTTTAGAAGTGCGAAGGCGGCTGCAGGACTTTCAATTGCTGCCGCCACACCGGCGCGGCGGGCGACAAGAAAGCGTTTTGGATGCGAAGCTTCGGCAAGGGCTGGCCGAGAGGCGGCGGCGAAATCGGCGAATTGCTGCGGCATCCGGCCTTTGAAGCCGTCGGTCTCGGACCGGCTGAAAGCTGGCCTGCTTCTCTCAAACATATCGCCGAAATGGTATTGAATTCGCGCCAGCCGAAATTCGTCGCCTGGGGTCCGGATCTCTCCTTCCTCTACAATGACGCCTACGTGCCTGTGTTCCCCGAGCGGCATCCCGCCGCGCTCGGGAGACCCTTCCGCGAAGTCTGGGCGGATATCTGGGAGCAATTCTCGCCGATCGTTGCCAGCACGCTCAGCGGCAGCCCGCAGCTCTTCAAAGAGCTGCGCATTCCGATGCGCCGCGACGGCCGTACCGAGGACACATGGTTCACCTTTTCCTATACGCCGCTGCGCGACGATGACGGCACCATCGCCGGCATCCTCTGCGCGACCCTCGACGTCACCGACCAGGTGGCGGCCAAGCGCGGCGAGAAGCTGGCGCTTGAAGAGCTGCGCGCCAAGTCGGAGGCGCTTGCCGTCGTCAATCGGGCGGGTGCGGCGATCACCATCGAGCCCGATGTCGAACGCCTCACCCAGATCGTCGTCGATGCCGGCGTGACGCTCACCGGCGCCGAATTCGGGGCGTTCTTCTACAATGTCGATGATGGCGGGGGCGGCAGCTACATGCTCTACGCACTCTCCGGCGTCGACCGGAAGAATTTCGAAAAGTTCCCGATGCCGCGCAACACCAAGGTCTTCGCGCCGACCTTCGACGGCGAAGGTATCGTGCGCTCCGACGATATCCTGCTCGACCCGCGCTACGGGCAGAGCGCGCCGCATTTTGGCATGCCGAAGGGGCATCTGCCGGTCAGGAGCTATCTTGCCGTGCCGGTGAAATCGCGCGACGGCAGCGTCATCGGCGGCCTGTTCTTCGGCCACGCCGAACCCGGGCGTTTTTCGCAGGCCGCCGAGGCGAGCCTTGTCAGCCTCGCCGGCCAATCGGCCGTCGCGATCGACAATATCCGGCTCTTCCGTGCCGCCAAGGTCGAAATCGACCAGCGCCGCGACATGGAAGATCAATTGCGCAAACTCAACGAAATGCTCGAGGTCCGCGTCGCGGCCGAGATCGCCGAACGCCAGCAGGCCGAAGCGGCGCTTCAGCAAGCGCAGAAGATGGAATCGATCGGCAAGCTCACCGGCGGCGTCGCGCATGACTTCAACAATCTGCTGCAGGTGATCTCGGGCAATCTGCAGCTTCTCGGCAAGGACGTGGCGGAAAACGGCCGGGCCAAGGAGCGCATTGCCAATGCGCTTGTCGCCGTCGAACGCGGTTCGCGGCTGGCCAGTCAGCTGCTCGCCTTCGGCCGCCGCCAGCCTCTGGAACCGAAGGTGATCAATATCGGCCGCCTCGTCACCGGCATGGACGATATGCTGCGCCGCGCGCTCGGCGAAAGAGATCGAGGTCGAGACCGTCGTCTCCGGAGGCCTTTGGAATAGGTCGGCAACGCCTTCCTCGACGATTCCTACAGCCGCACCCATCCTGAAGTGAAGGCCGGCCAATATGTCGTGCTGGCTGTCACCGATACCGGCTCCGGCATGACTGAGGCGGTCAAGGAGCAGGCCTTCGAGCCCTTCTTCTCGACGAAGCCCGAAGGCAAGGGCTCCGGTCTCGGCCTGTCGATGGTCTACGGCTTCGTCAAGCAGTCGGGCGGCCATGTAAAGATCTACAGCCAGACCGGCCAGGGCACGACCGTCAAGCTCTACCTCGCCCGCTCGTTCCGCAGCGAGGATCGCGTCACCGCCGCCGACAACGTGCCGGCAACCGGCGGGACCGAAACCATCCTTGTCGCCGAGGATGACGAGGGCGTTCGCACCACCGTCGTCGAGATGCTGTCGGATCTCGGCTATTACGTCTTAAAGGCAAAGGATGCGCAAAGCGCGCTGACCGTTGTCGAGAGCGGCGCCCATATCGACCTGCTCTTTACCGATGTCGTCATGCCCGGACCGTTGAAGAGCCCGGAGCTTGCGCGTATGGCGCGCGCGCGTCTGCCCGATATCGCCGTGCTCTACACATCCGGCTATACGGAAGACTCGATCGTCCATGGCGGCAGGCTCGATCCCGGGCTGGAACTGCTCTCCAAGCCCTATACGCGCGAGGAGCTGGCCCGCAAGATCCGCCACGTGCTCGCCACCCGGCCGCAAGCCGGCCGAGCGGCAGCCGATGCAGCTCGCCCCAATTCAAAACCCGCTGGTCCAAGACATGCCGAGACTGCCGGAAAGCTGAAGCTGCTGCTCGTAGAAGACGATGCCTTCATCCGCATGGATACCGCCGAGATCCTGCAAGATCTCGGCTATGACGTCATCGAGGCCGAAAGCGGCGAAGCGGGGGCGGATATCCTTGGCCATACCGTCGTCGACATCGTCGTCGTCGATCTCGGGCTACCCGGCATGCCGGGATCGGCCTTTGCCGCCAGGGCTAGGGAGGCTCTTCCCTCGGTCGGTCTGGTCTTTGCCACCGGCGACAGCGACCTGCCAGTCGCCAATCGTCTCTCCGGCTCGGTGCTGCTGACGAAACCCTTCAACAGCGCCGCGCTTGAGCGGGCGGTTAAAACCGCGCTGCAGCAGCGGCCCTGAAGCCGTCGAACTCCGGATATTTGCCCAGGAGATCGGCCTCGCTGGTGCAGCTGTCGTCGCGCGCCGTCAATTTGATCGAAATCGCGGCGGCGGAGTCGAGGCGGCCGCCGTCATGACGGCCGCCATCGTGATGGTTGGCACCATCGTGATAAACGGGAATGCGCGCGCCGCTCTGGCTGACCAGCACGGCATCACGGCTGAACCCCCTCTGCAGCAGCCAGTCGCGCGGCGCCATCAGGCGGATGCCGACCTCGTAGGATTGTCCCCTCCCTTCCTTGAGGCTGACGGTATAGGTGACCGGCGATACCTGGCCGTTCACGTCGATTACGCCGTTTCCGTCGGCTTGGACGAGGTGTTTTTCCATGTTCTCGGCTCCTTGCTATATATGGCTTATGCAGGCTTTCCCTTCGAAAACCGGGCAAAAACGGCTTTTGTTCCGAAATCCGGAGCCTGCCCCTCAGGGAACTTTTGCACTCCGCGCCGGTTGGATTCTCCTCACAAACGCACTGCATCGCTTTGCAAAAACAGGGAGGCGAAGATGCCGCGAGGAGACAAATCCGAGTATACCGACAAGCAGAAGCGCAAGGCCGAGCATATCGAGGAAAGCTATGAGGATCGCGGCGTTTCCGAGAAGGAAGCCGAACGGCGTGCCTGGGCGACGGTCAACAAGGAAAGCGGCGGCGGCAACAAGTCCGGGTCCGGCCGCGGCAAGAAGGACACGCATGAATCCTCCGAAAAGGGCGGCCGCGCCGGCGGCGCTGCATCGGCAGCCCGCTCGAAAGAGGAACGGTCCGCCTCGGCCAAGAAGGCGGCTGCGACACGCAAGCGCAACGAACACCACAGCCACCACTGACGATGGGCGCGGCGGCCCTGCCGCCGGCTGCAGCCGCAAAGGGATTTCGACATGGCCAAATCGAAGAAGAAATGGTCGCAGAGCGTCACCGAAAACAGCAACGCGATGGACCTGAAGGAAGGCGTGTTCAAATCGGACGATCCGAAGAAGATCGCCCGCTCGGTCAAGCATTCGGCCGAGGAGAGTGATCGCCGCAAGTCCAGCCCCTTCCGCGCGGCCATGTCGATGCTGACCTTCTACATCAACCGCGCCGGCGAGCAGTTATCGAAAAAACGGCGCGGCACCCTTGAAAAGGCCAAGGACGAACTGCGAAAAGACTTCGGTCGTAAACCGAAGGATTAAGCTGAGATGGCCTATGAGCTTTATTATTGGGACGGCATTCAGGGTCGCGGTGAATTCGTCCGGCTTGCGCTGGAGGAATCCGGCGCCGATTACGTCGACATCACCCGTGAGCCGGGCCGCGGCAGCGGCGCCATGTTCGACATCATGCAAAGCCAAAGCGAAGCGCATATTCCCTTCGCGCCGCCCTTCCTGAAGGATGGCGATCTGATTATCCCGCATGTCGCCAACATCCTGTTTTATCTCGGCCCGAGACTGGGGCTTGCCCCCGGGAATGAGGGCCTTCGTCATGTCGCCAACGGCCTGCAGCTCACCATTACCGATTTCATCGCCGAGGTGCACGACACGCATCACCCGATCGACATGTCACGATATTACGAAGAGCAGAAGCAGGAGGCGAAGGCCCGCTCGGCAGCCTTTATCGGCCAGCGCATCCCGAAGTACCTTGGCTATTTCGAGCGTGTGCTGCGGCAAAACCCTGATGGTTCCGGCTATGTCGTCGGCGACGCGCTGACCTATGTCGACCTTTCGCTTTTCCAGGTGATAGAGGGCCTGACCTATGCCTTCCCGAAGGCCATGGCCAAACGCAAGGCCGATTACCCCACCCTTCTGACCCTGCATGCCGCGGTGGCAAAGCGACCGAACATCGCCCGCTATCTTGCCTCCCCTCGCCGCCTGCCCTTCAATGAGGAGGGTATTTTCAGGCATTATCCCGAGCTCGACAGCGCGGAATGAGCGGGCCATTCATTGCAGCGGCACGGCCGCATCGAAGAAATCGCCCCAGGGGTCGCGCGGCCGGGTCTCCAGCCGCTGCGGCACATTGGCGAGGGTGAAGGCGGCCGGACCGCTGAGTTCCTTCAGATCGGACCAATCGAGCGGCATCGACACCGGGGCACCCGGCCGCGCCCTGGTCGAATAGGGTGCGACCGCCGTGCTGCCGCGGCCGTTGCGGAGATAATCGATATAGATATGCCCGCCGCGTTTTGCCTTCGTCGCCGTTGCGAGATATTTCTCCGGCGCATCGGCCGACATGCTTTCGGCAAGCGAATGGGCGAAATCCTTGACCTCGGCCCAGCCGGCCTTCGGCGCAAGCGGTGTTACCACATGCAGCCCCTTGCCGCCTGATGTCTTGACGAAGGCTGCAAGGCCTCGGGCTTCCAGCCGCGCCTTCACGTCAAGTGCCGCCGATATCACCGCGCTTCAGACCACGTCCTCGCCGGGGTCGAGATCCATGATGATCATATCGGGTGTTTCCCAATGGTCGGTCGTCGTGCCCCAGGGGTGAATTTCAAGCGCCGCCGATTGCACAAGGGCGACAAGCCCGTCGAAACCGGAAATGCGCAGCAGTTTCTCGCCGTCCGCGTCCTGTGGATCGGCGATCTCCTCGATATGGGGATTCATGCCTTTCCAGCCATGTTTCTGGAAAAACCGCTGGTGGCTTTTTATTCCAGCCGGCAGGCGCAAAAGTGCCAGCGGCCGATTGACGAGATAGGGCGCCATGAAGGGCCAGACGGCGGCGTAATATTCCGACAGATTCCGCTTAGTCACGCCCTCGTCCGGCCAGTAAAGCCGGTCGGGATGGGTCAGGGATACGTCCGATGCCGGCGGGTTTGCGGGGTTCATTCCTCGATCTCGCGTGTCAGGAAATCAAGTAGCCTGTTTTCTTCCGCCCGCAAGCCCCGCAGCGGCTCGTTGCCACCCTCGATCAAAGGATGGTCATTGCCGGCAAGCGCGATGATTGCCGGATGGATATAGCTCGAGCGTGAGATTGCCGGCGTATTGTGCAGCGCTTCGGCCGCAGCCTCCGACATGTCCTTCACCGTCGGCCGGCCACCGGCGACAATTTTTTCGCGGGCCGCACCGAAGGCCGCCAACGATCCGGCCCAAGTGCGGAATGTCTTAGCGGAAATCGGAATGCCCGATATCTCGGTCAGATAGGCATTCAGCCGGCCGGAATCGACCGGTTTCAGCGCGCCGCTTTCATCCTTCCAGACGAAAAGCTGACGGCCGGGCAGGTCGGCGATCTCTTCCAGGATCTTCTGCAGCCTGGGATGCTTGAGGCTGCGCTGGACGCGCTTGCCGCCCTTGGCGCGGAATTTCAGCTCGATCCGCCCGTCGACGATCTTCAGGTGCCGCTTCAATAGCGTCGTTGCACCATAGGTGCCGTTCTCCCTGACATAAGCCTGGTTGCCGACCCGCAGATGCGCCTCGTCGAGCAGCGTCGTCAGTGCCGCCAGCACGCCGTTGACATCTTCCGTACCGGTGTCGAGATGGCGCAGCACGGTGCGGCGGATCTTCGGCAATGCCCGGCCGAATTCGATCAGCTGGTGGAATTTTCCGGCGCTGCGGAAGGATTGCCAGTCCTTGTGATAGCGATATTGCTTGCGCCCGCGCGCATCGATGCCGGTCGCCTGGAGGTGGCCGTTCTCGTAGAGACAGATCCAGACATTCTCATAGGCCGGCGGCAGGCCGAGCGCGCCGATGCGCGCCCGCTGCAACTCATCGGAAAGCGTCGTACCGTCCGGCATGACATAGCTGAAGCCCTTGCCTTTCCTTCGTCTGCGGATGCCCGGTTCGGTATCGCTGACATAGATGAGGCCAAGTTCGGTGATGACTTCGGCATTCATGCTGTTGACGACCTGCTATTTGCCGCGACGGCCGAACTGGAACCACCGGCGGCGCTGGGCTTTGCTCGCCCCCTCTGGAGGCTGGGTCTGGCCTTTCGGCGCAAAGACAGCCAGGCTCTGGGTGTAGACCATGACCGGATTGTCCTGATTGTGCACGTCGAAGGCCCCGGTCTCCGCGCCGGTGTCGAGAACCCGTGACCACTCAGTCAACCCGTTCACCTCCGGCAGATGCACTTGGCAATCACCGCCAGCGTTGAAGACGAGGAAAAGATCGTCCATCGTCTCGGTATCCGGCGCATGCGCGCTTTTCGAGAGGTAGACGCCGAGCACCTGCAATCCGTCGTCGTTCCAGGCCACATCATCCATGAAACCACCGTCCGGCTTGTACCAGGCGATTTCGATGCGCCCATCCTCACTCGTATCTCCGGTCAGGAACCGCTCCTGCCGGAGCACGGGATGGGCTTTGCGGAAGGCGACAGCCTGCCGGCAGAAATCGAGAAAGGGATCCTCGAGCCCGTCCCAACCCGTCCAGCCGATCTCGTTGTCCTGGCAATAGGCGTTGTTGTTGCCGCCCTGGCTGTTACCGAGCTCGTCGCCGGCCAGGATCATCGGCACGCCCTGGGACAGCATCAGCGTCGCCATCATGTTGCGGCGACGGCGTGCCCGAGCCGCATTGATATCGGCATTATCGGTGGCGCCCTCCACACCCATATTGTCGGAATGATTGTCCGAATGGCCGTCCCGGCCGTCCTCGCCGTTCGCCTCGTTATGCTTGCCGTCGAAGGAGACGGTGTCCATCAGGGTGAAGCCGTCGTGGGCTGACAGAAGATTGATCGAGGAGGTTGCCCCCCGGTCCGAATGGTTGAATTGCAGCGCCGAGCCGGTGATGCGCGCCGCCAGTTCCGACACCATGCCGCCGTCGCCTTTCCAGAACCGGCGCACGTCGTCGCGGAACTTGTCGTTCCATTCGCGAAAAGGGTGCGGGAAACCGCCGACCTGATACCCGCCTTCGCCGATATCCCAGGGTTCGGCGATCAGCTTGACGCCCGACAGGATTGGATCCTGACGGATAGCGCCGAAGAACAGACCCTGTCGATCGAACTCCAGGTCCTGACGGCCGAGCGTGCTGGCGAGATCGAAGCGGAAGCCGTCGATGTGCATGACCCCCACCCAATAGCGCAGGCTATCGAGCACCATGCGCATCACCATGGGATTGGCAACGTTCAACGTATTGCCGGTGCCCGTCGTGTCGAAGGTATGGCGCGGGTCGTCTGGAGAGAGGATGTAGTAGCTCGCATTGTCGAGCCCGCGGAAGGACAGCGTCGGCCCCTTCTCGCTGCCCTCGGCTGTGTGGTTGTAGACCACATCCATGATGACCTCGATGCCCGCGGCATGGAACCGCTTCACCATGGTCTTGATTTCGGTGATCCTGTCATTGGAGAGATAACGCGTCTGCGGCGCAAAAAAGCCGAGCGTCTGGTAGCCCCAGTAGTTCCTCAGCTTTTTTTCCAGCAGATAACGATCGTCGAGGAAGTACTGGATCGGCAAGAGCTCGATTGCCGAAATGCCGAGCTTGACGAGATGGTCGACGATCGGATCGCTGCACATGCCGAGAAAGGTGCCGCGCAACCGGTCGGGCACCTTCGGATGCGTCATCGTCAGGCCGCGCACATGCGCCTCGTAGATGATGGTGTCGGGCCAGGGGCGGCGGATCGCCTCTTCACCCGCCCAGTCGAAATCAGGATCCTGCACCACGCTCTTGACCATGAAGGGTGCGCTGTCGCGCTCATCGAAGGAAAGATCGTCCTCGCCGATCCGGTAGCCGAACAGCGCGTCGTCCCATTTCAGGTCCCCCGTTACCTGCTTGGCATAGGGATCGAGCAGCAGCTTGTTCGGATTGAAGCGATGGCCGGCCTGCGGGTCGTAGGGCCCGTGGGCGCGATAACCGTAGACCGTGCCGGGGCCGAGGCCGGCAATATAGCCCGACCAGATATCGCCCTCGCGTTTGGGCAGCGGCAGCCGCGCGATCTCGTTCTTTCCGTCGGGGGAGAAGAGGCAAAGCTCGATCTGTTCCGCATGGGCTGAGAAGACGGCGAAGTGGGTGCCTGAACCAATATATTCCGCCCCGAGCTCCGGTTTGAGGAAGTCGAGTTCCGAAAATGAAAAGCTCATGGTGCCCCGCTTGAAAATATGGCCAAGCGGGAAACGTGACGGCGGTTCGAAAGTTCCCTGCGGCGGGGCAAAAGGAAAGAGGCCCCTCCGGAGAGTATGGCTAGGGCATCAGCTGGCCGCCATTGACCTCGATGATCTGGCCCGTGATGTAGCCGGACAGCGTCGGCGAGGCGAGAAACAGATAGGCGCCGACGCAATCCTCGGAGGTGCCGACGAAACCCATCGGGATCGACTTGCGCTGCAGCTCCATCTGCTCGTCATTGGTATAACGCTCGTGGAAAGGTGTCGCGATGACGCCCGGCGCCACGGCGTTCACACGGATCCGGTCGGCGACGAATTCCTTGGCATGGCCGCGCGTGATCGTCGAGACGAAACCCTTCGACGCCGCATAGAGGATCGCGCCATTGCCGCCGCCGTTGCGCGCCGCGATCGAGGTGGTGTTGATGATGAAGCCGCCCTGCTTTTTCAGCCAGGGATGGGCCGCACGCGTCGCAGCCAGCACCGAGCGGGCGTTGAGATCCATGACAGCCGCATAATGCGCATCGGTATATTCCGAAGTCGGCTTGCGCCCCAGCATGCCGCCGGCATTGTTGATCAACCCGTCGAGATGGCCGAAGGTCTTCGCCGTCTCCTCGACGACCCGCTCCGTCTCGCCTTCCCGCGACACGTCGCCCTGGATCAGATGCACGGTACCGCCGACCGCCCGGATCTCCTCGGCGAGCGTCTCCGCCGGTTCACGGCTGGCGTTGTAATGCACGCCGACCTTGGCGCCTTGTGCCGCAAAGGCGCGGGCGAGCGCCGCACCGATGCCGGTCGAGGCGCCGGTGATCAGCACGGCTTTCCCAGATAGATCCGGCAGTTTGATCGATGCGAGCAATTGAGCAAGTTCTGTCATGGCTATGAAGCCTCCCGAGAAACCAAGGACATAGGTGATGAAACAGGCACGGGAAGTCTATCAGCCGAAATCGGCGAAGAGCAACGCACGAAAAGGCGAGAATTGCATGAGAGGTCCGACCGACACCGCCATGCACTGCCGGTGGGAAATTCAGGGGTGCAAGTCACGGCGAACCTTCGCGACCGCCGGCAGTCCCGGCGGCCTTAAATGTTTCCTCAGCGCGGCAATCCTGAAGATGGCATTGGCGGCGCCATAGCCGCGGTAACCGCGCCGCTCGACGATCTCGAAGAACAGTCCCTCTCCATGGGTCGGGCTGTAGAGCTGGAAATATTCGCCGGCCTCGTCGCGGTCATAGAGGATGTTGTTGGCCTTGAGGCGTTCGGCGAATTCGGCATCGAGGCCGAAGCGGGCTTCGAGATCGTCATAATAGTTCGGCGAGATCGAAAGCGAGACGAAGCCGTTGGCGGCAAGGGCGGCGGCGGTCGCGAAGATGTCGTCGGTCCTGAAGGCGAGATGCTGGATGCCGGAGCCGAAGGTCTCGGCGATGAAGCGGCCGGCGAGCGTGTTGCGGTTTTCCGCCCCGTTCATGGTGATGCGCAGCGAGCCTTCTACATTCTCCACCACCTGGCTACGGACGATGCCGGAGGGATCGACGATATCGACCATCGGCGTCTTCTCGGCCTCGACGAGCGAGGTGTAGAAGAGCAGCCAGGTCAGCAGTTCCTCGTACTTCATCGTCTGCGCCATATGGTCGATCGACTGCAGCCCGGCCGGCTGCAGCGCGGCATCGTCGTCGATCGCATCGAATTCGATCTCCCAGATGCGGGCAAGCTCGCTCTGTCGGTCGAGGAAATAGAGGACACCGCCACCAACGCCACGCACCGCCGGCATCTCGATCTCGCCGGCATCGGGCGCTTGCTCGAAGGGTTCGGCCCCGAGTGCGACGGCGCGCTGCAGCGCCGCCTTGGCATCGTCGACCATCAGCCCGGCGGCATAGGCCGAGGTGCCGTGCACGGCATAGGAGGCGCTGGCAAAACCCTTGCGTTCGGTGTTGACGACGAGATTGATCGCGCCCTGGCGAAAGACCGTCACCTGCTTGCTCTTGTGCCTGGCCGCCTTACGGAAGCCGAGGCTTGAAAACAGCGCCTCGAGCGCCGCCGCCTCGTCCTCGTCGGCGGTGAACTCGATGAAGGCGATGCCCTCGACCTTGGCGCGCGGCGGCATCACCGGCACCGGCAGGGCGCTCTCCGGCTGCTGGCGCTTGACCTGATCGCCGAGATAGATCAGCGAGCGGCGGCCATCGACGGCAATGGCATTGGCAGATCCGCCGCGGAACTGGTCGTTGAAGATCTCCAGCGACAGATAGCCGTCATAACCGGTGGCGGCGACCGCCTTCATGAAGTCGAGCACCGGCAGGTCGCCTTCACCCGGCATGTTGCGGAAGTGCCGGCTCCAGTAGAGCAGATCCATGTCGATCAGCGGCGCATCGGCGAGCTGGATGATGAAGATCTTCTCCTTCGGGATCGAGCGGATCGAGTTGACGTCGATCTTGCGCGACAGCGTATGAAAACTGTCGAGGATCAGGCCGATATTCGGATGATCGGCCCGCCGGACGATCTCCCAGGCATCGCGGTGATCGTTGATGTGACGGCCCCAGGCAAGTGCCTCGTAGCCGACGCGCAGGCCGCGCCTGGCGGCGCGCTCACCGAGTTCGTGAAAATCGGCCGCCGCCCGGTCGAGACCGCCGAGAGCGGCCGGCGAGACGTTCGAACAGACCAGCACCAGGTCGGTGCCCATCTCCTGCATGATGTCGAACTTGCGCTCCGCCCGGTCGAAGGTACGGCTGCGCAACGGCTCCGGCATGCCTTCGAAGTCGCGGAACGGCTGAAACAGCGTGATCTCCATGCCGAGATCGCGCACCATGCGGCCGACCTCCTTCGGGCTCTCGTCGAAGATCAGCAAATCATTCTCGAAAATCTCCACCCCGTCGAAACCGGCCTTGGCGATTGCCTCCAGCTTGTCGCTGAGGTCGCCGCTCAGCGAGACGGTCGCTATCGATGTCTTCATCGGCGTGATCCTTCCGATACGCGTCAAGTCGTCATCGTCTTGGCGACGAGCCGCGCGGCCGCCTCGAGTGCGAGCTCATAGCCATCCGGCCCGAGGCCGCAGATCACACCGGTCGCCGCAAAGGAAATGTAGGAGTGGTGGCGAAAACTCTCGCGCCGATGCACGTTGGTGATGTGCAGCTCGATGATCGGGCCCTCGAAGGTCTTCAGCGCATCATGGATCGCAAGCGATGTATGGGTATAGGCGCCGGCATTAATGACGATGGCGTCGGCGGCGTGGCGGGCCTCATGGATCCAGTCGATCAAGGCACCCTCGTGATTGGACTGCCGGAAGACGACCCCATGCTTTTGCCCTGCAGGGCTTCCATGACACATGGTTTCGATATCCGCGAGCGTCGTCCTGCCGTAAATATGCGGCTCCCGCTGGCCGAGCAGATTGAGGTTGGACCCATTGAGAACGAAGATCGGTTTCATGTCAGGATGCTTTCCTTGGATTCGTATCTTGGGAGGCCGGTGGGTATTTCCCGGCGGCGAGCGCCTCGTAACGATTATCGAGATCGATCCTCCTTCCCGATGCGGCAGCCTCGGCCACGGCAAGCGTCGCGATCAGCGTTCGCGCGCCATCCTCGACGGTGAGCAAGGATTCCGCCTTGCCGAGGACGACATCGCGGAAATGGTCGAGCTGGGCGCGGTAAGGATCGATGGAGCTTGCAAAAAGCCGCTGCGACTGGATCGGCCTGTTCCAGTTCTGGCCGCCATCCGCCTGCGCCCAATGGACCAGGCTCGGGAATTCCAGCGAACCGCGACTGCCGACGAAGCGGTAGCTGCTTTCTCCGCTGAACGGAAATTCGACCGCTTCACCGACGCCCTGTTCGGTCGTCCAGGGCGAAACAGCACTGTCGCTCGCAAAGACGGTACCGATGCAGCCTGCGTCGAATTCGAGCAGGGCGCCGGCCGTATCCTCGACTGGAAATTGCCGCTGGCGGCTTGAGGAGATGGCGCTGACGCCGCGGATCTCGCCGGCCGTGTAGCGCAGGAAATCGATCTCGTGGATGAGGTTGATCAGGATCGGACCGCCGCCCGACTGGGTGCGCCACGGCGCGATACGGAAATAATCATCCGGCTTGTAGGCCGCCCAGATGGCGGAGACCCCGACAAGATTGCCGATCAATCCGTCCCCGAGCAGGCGCCTCAGCGTCTTGACCTGATCGTGATGGCGGCGGTGGTGGCCGACAAGTGTCCGGACCTTGTTTGCGCGCACCTCCAGAAGCAGATCGGCAGCACTTTCGAGCGTATCTGTGACCGGCTTTTCGATCAGCATATCGATCCCGAGACGTGCGCATTCTATGCCGATCGACGCATGGCTCTGATTGGGCGAAGCAATGATGACCGCCTGCGGCCGCGCCTGGTCGAGCAATGATCTGTAATCCTCGAAGACCGCGATGCCGGGATATTGCGCCGAGACTGCATCGCGATCGAGGTCGGCGATGCCGGCAAGCTCGAAATCGGGATGCTCGATGGTCTTCTTGATGTGCTTGCGGCCGATCAGGCCCGCGCCGATGACGCCGATGGATATATTTGTCATGCTTTCAACCATTCCGTTTCAGTCACATGAAGTCTGCAGGCGCGCGCGAGGCGACAGTCTGCCAACGGCTTTTTCGAGATATTTCGAGCGCGTGTCGCCGTCGAAGCAAAGGCCTCGTCCCGCTCAGTGCCCGAGAATCTGTCCGAGAAAGGCGCGGGTGCGCTCGTTCCGGGGTGCGGTGAAGAATTCCTCGGGAGGCGCCTCCTCGATGATTTCGCCGTTCGCCATGAAGATCACGCGATCGGCCACAGCGCGTGCAAAGCCCATTTCGTGGGTCACGCAGATCATCGTTCGCCCTTCGCCGGCGAGCGAGACCATGGTGTCGAGCACCTCCTTGACCATTTCGGGATCGAGGGCGGAAGTCGGCTCGTCGAAGAGCATCACCTTGGGATCCATGCAGAGCGCGCGGGCAATCGCCACGCGCTGCTGCTGGCCGCCGGAAAGCTGCGCCGGATATTTATGCATCTGATCGGAGATGCGCACACGCTCGAGATAGGCGCGCGCGACCTCTTCCGCCTGCGTCGCCTTCATCCCACGCACCTTCATCGGCGCAAGCATGCAGTTCCTCAGAACCGTCATGTGTGGGAAGAGATTGAACTGCTGGAAGACCATACCGACCTCACGCCGGATAGCGTCGATCGAGGCGCCGGATTTCAACTCGATGCCATCGACGACAACCCGGCCGCCGGCAAAGTTCTCGAGATAGTTGATGCAGCGGATAAGTGTAGATTTCCCTGAGCCGGACGGACCGCAGAGAACGACCTTCTCGCCCTGCCTCACCGTCAGGTTGATGCTCTTCAGAGCATGGAAGGCGCCGTAATACTTGTCCACGGCTTCCATGACGATCATTGGATCGGCAGTGGCATTGTCCGTAATTTTCGCCATCGTATTCACGGCGTCTTCCTCATCTGCTTGGTTATTGAACGGCGAACGGGATGTCAGGCAGCGAATCCGGGAAGTCGGGCGTGTCCTGGCCAAGCCATTTCTGGTAGATCTTCTCGAGGCGGCCGTCGGCGCGAACCTTGTCGATGAAGGCGTTCAACTCTTCGACGAACTGCTTTTGGCCCGGGCGCACGGAAATGCCGTTATATTGCCGGTTGAACTGCAGTTTCTTTTCGAATTTGAAGTCAGGCGCGATCTTGGCGATGCTGAGGAAGTAAGTGTTGTTGGCACCGAGTGCGTCGACCTGACCGGAAAGAAAGGCCTGGATGGCGGTGGCATCGTCATCGAAGCGCTGGATCGTCGCCCCTTGCGGAGCATTCTTGGTCACCTGCGTATCCTGTGCCGAGGAGCGGGCAACTGCAATCCGCAGGCCCTTGAGGTCTTCCGGCGCCTTGATGTTTGTCTCCGGCTTGGCGAGCAGTATGATGTCGATCGCCGAATAGGGCTTGGTGAACTGCACCACCTTGGCGCGGTCGGGATACATGCCCATCACGGCAATCAGCGCATCGACCTTGTTGGTCATCAAGGTCGGTATACGGTTGGCGACGGCAACGCGGTTGAACTCGACCGGCACCCCGATCTCCTCGCCGAGAAGCTTGGCGAAATCGGCATCGAAGCCGGCGCTCTGATTGCTTTCGTCGACGAACCCCCACGGCGGATTCTCGCCCTGAATGCCGATCACGATCTTGCCGTTCGCCTTCAGCTCCGCAAAGCTCTGCGCATCGGCCTGGCCGGCGCCGAATGCGACGAAAAGGCCAAGGCCGATTGCCCCCACAGCCCCCCAGGCTTTCCTCAACATATTGGTATTCTTGATCATTAGGCTTCCTCCTTGCCCTTTAGCGTGATCCCCTGCGCGCGTTAGCGGGCGCTCGCAAAGCGTTTTTCCAGCTGGAAACTGAAGTGCGACAGCGGCCAGCACAGCGCGAAGTAAAGCGCGCCGACGAGGCCGAAGACGATAAGCGGTTGATAGGTCGCGTTGGACACGATCTGGCCTGCGCGCGTCAGCTCGGTGAAGCCGATGATTGCGGCAAGCGACGTGCCCTTGACCAGTTGCACAAGGAAGCCGACGGTGCTCGGCAGCGAAATCCGCAGCGCCTGCGGCAGGATGACGTAGACGATACGGCTCCGGTATCCGAGCCCGAGCGCCCTGGCCGCCTCGTCCTGCCCCTTCGGCAGCGCCATGATGGTGCTGCGCCAGATTTCGCCGAGATAGGCGCTCGCATGCAGCGTCAGGCCGGCGGCCACCGCGATCCAGGCATTGACCGTGATGCCGATCAGCGGCAGGCCGTAATAAATCACAAAGAGCTGCATCAGCAGCGGCGTGCCCTGAAAGACGATGATGAAGGCTGCCGCAGCGCCTCGCAGCGCCTGCAACGGCGCGGTGCGGATCAGGGCGATGCAGAGCCCGCCGCCGGCGCCGCAGACAAAGGCGATGGCTGCGAGCAGGATCGTCCAGCGGAAAGCTTCGAGCAGGATGATGATCTGGTTGAGGCCGAGTGTCTGAACCATTGCCGTCACCGTGTCGGATAGGAGAGAAGGCCGCGCTCGATTGCGGCGAAGAGGCCCGTCAGCATGGCGGACATTCCGAGGTAAAGTCCGGTCAGGGTCAGGTAGACCTCAAAGCTGCGAAAGGTCGTCGATTCCAGCTCCTGACCAATGCTGGCCAGCTCCATTGCCGATATCGAGGCGACCACGCTGGAGGTCAGCATCAACAGGATGAACTGGCTTGCGAGTGCGGGAAAGCTGACGCGCAACGCCGGCCGCAGGATGATGTAGCGGAACACCTGGAAACCGTTCAGGCCGAGCGCGCGGCCTGCCTCGACCTGGCCCTGGTGGATCGATTCCACCCCGCCGCGGATGATCTCGGCGGCATAAGCGCCGCCGTTAAGACCGAGTGCCACGACAGCGGCCGTATCGGGCGCCAGTCTGACGCCGATCGACGGCAGGCCGAGATAGATGAAAAAGGCCTGAACCGGAAAGGGGGTATTGCGGATGATCTCGATGAAACCTTTCACGAGCCAGACAAACGGCCCGAACCCGGTCCGGCGCAGGGCAACACAGAGAAGGCCGATGGCAAAGCCCATCGCCATTGCCTTGGTCGAGATCGCAAGCGTCAGCCAGCATCCATAGAGAAGCCGAGGCCACGCGTCGAAAATGACGCTGAAGTCGAATTGATAGCTCACCGTGAGCCCCTCCCGAGCCGCAAGCGCCTTCTCCATCCCAGGCGCCTGCGTCCAAATGTTCATCTTGGTACAAAGATAGTCAGATGATCGAATATCTGTCAACTCCTCGGCCAGGTTAACTGATTTGCCCTATAATCCGATTTAATTCAGGGATTTATGCGCGTGTCTTGTTAATTTTGAGTTTTGTTTTGTACATTTTTTTGGACCGGCAGCGATAATTTTGTCACTCCTAAAATGTTCGAACTGGTTCAAAATTGCGAAAGATGCTGCAGGAGAATCCAGCACTCAAAGGAATTGGATCGGAGGAGAGCTTTCGGAATGTTCGGGGACGACCATACTTGCAAAGCGGGCCAAAGGTCGCGATAAGGGCGATTACATTTGGCTGGTCAGTGAGGAACCATGGCTGAAAGTGGGGGTAAATCCGCCAAGTCGCAAGCGACGCAAAAATATCAGCGGCAGCAGCGCTCCAACGATCCCGATCAGACCCGCGCCGATATTCTCGAGGCAGCGGAGGACCAGTTCGCCCGGCGCGGTTTCGCCGGCACGACGATCGACAGCATCGCGCAGAAGACCCGCCGCAGCAAGCGAATGATCTATTACTATTTCAATTCGAAGGCGAAGCTCTACGTCGCCGTGCTCGAAAATGCCTATGCGCGCATCCGCGTCGCCGAGGCGAAGGTCAATCTCGGGGAGGACGATCCCCGCCAGTCGCTGAAGAACCTCGTGGACTTCTGCTTCGATTTTCACTTCGATCATCCCACATATGTCAAATTGATCGTCAGTGAAAATCTCAACGAAGCAAAGTACCTGACGGCTTCTTCGCTGGTCGGCGAACTGCACCGGCCGATTCTGCAACGCATCGATCAATGCCTGCGTCTCGGATATCAGAAGGAACTTTTCCATCAGGTCGTTACGCCGATGGAAATCCATATGACGCTGAGCGGCCTCTGCTTCTTCAACGTTTCAAACCGCGCAACGTTCTCGGCGATCTTCGACGTCGACATGACGTCCGCGGCCGCCCGGCGCGCCCGCAAGCAGCAGATCCTGCTGACGATCCTCGGGCGGCTGAACACGACGATGCAAGGCTTCGTGTCGGATTTCTCCTAATGATCGATCCTCGGGCGACCTATGCTCCCAGGATTCGCCAACTCACGAAGACACTCCGAACGCCGGCTGCGGCTTATCGCGAGCCAGCGGCGGGAACGCCAGCGCTACCGCCGCCGCACCCAGCCCGACCATGGCGGAGCCGATGAACAGCCAGGAATAATTGGCGAAAGTGTCGAAGATCCAGCCGCCGATCAGGGGGCCGAAGGCCATGCCGAGGCTGGAGAGCATCGTCGCCGCACCGAGCACGGTGCCGATGATGCGCTGGCCGAAATATTCCCGCGCCAGGACCGCATAGAGCGGCATCACGCCGCCATAGGCACTGCCGAAAATGATGGCGAGTGCGTAGAATTCGCCGAGTTGGCTGACGAACAGGTAGGTCGCGAGTGCCGCCGCCTGCACCAGCAAGCCGGCGACGAGCACCGGCTTCACGCCGATCCGGTCGGCAAGGCTGCCATAAAGCAGCCGGCCGCCTAGCCCCGCCAGGCCCTCGACGCTGTAGATGCTGACGGCGGCCATCGGAGCGACGCCGCAGATCGTCGCATAGTTCACCATGTGGAAGATCGGCCCGGAATGGGCCGCACAACAGGCAAAGAAGGTCAGGCCGAGTACGATGAATTGCGGCGATCGGAAGACCTTCGACAGCTGAGGCCGGGCGCCTTTCACGGCAAACTCGGTGCCGGCATCGGCGGTCTCGGCAGGCGCGCGCCGGACCAGCAGGGCAGCCGGCAGCAGCAGCACCCATACGGCAACGCCGATGATCAACATCGCGGGCCGCCATTCATAGGCGGAAATCAGCCAGCGCGCGAATGGCGAGATCGTCATCGGCGCGACGCCCATGCCGGCGGAAACGAGCGACACGGCAAGCCCGCGATTGACGTCGAACCAGGCGGTCGTCGCCGCGATCATCGGCGCGAAAAAGGCGCTGGCGGCCAATCCGACGAGCATGCCGTAGGTCAGCTGGAACTGCGTGAGCGTCTCGGCACGGCTCGCCAGCACCAGCGCCAGACCGAGCAGCACGGATCCGAACATCACCACGATCCGCGGACCAAAGCGGTCGCTGGCTGCACCCCAGAGGAAGCCGCCGAAACCCATGACGATGAAGTTCAGCGTCATCGCGCTGGCAATGCCGACATGCGACCAGCCGGTGGCGCTCGCGATCGGCTCCTGGAAAATCGCCAGCGAGAACATTGCGCCGATTGCCACGCAGGACATCAAAGCGCCGACGGCGACGATGACCCAACGATAGGGAACTCTCATGGCTTCCAACCTCCATGCCGACAGTGATCGCGACGATGCGGCCGGCTTGCCGCATCTCGCCTACGATCAATGACGTTTGGAGCGCTGCGATTTCGACACCGCCCTCAGATCTTTTTCCGTACGGTCCTACAGAGTTCGAAACATCACCAGTGCGTCGACATAACCTTGCGTGGGATGGAGGAAGACGCCGGGAAGCCGGCCGACGATGTCGAAGCCGAGCGATTGCCAGAGCTCAACGGCGCGGCGATTGCTGCTGACGACGAAGTTGAACTGCATAGCCCGGAAGCCCCTGGTGCGGGCATGCTCCAGCGAATGTTCATGCATGCGGCGGGCGACGCCACGGCCGCCGGCTGCGGGATCGGTCATATAGCCGCAATTGCAGACATGGCGCCCGCCGCCGGCCTGATTGGCCTTGATGTAATAGGTGCCGAGGATGCCGCCGCCCTCTTCCGCGACGAAGGTCTCGCGGTCCGGCCCCATCCAGTAGGCGAGCGCATCGGCTTCCGAGAGATCGCGGTCGAGCGCATAGGTCTCGCCGGCACGGATCGTCGGGCCGATGATCCTCCAGATGGCACTTCGGTCGTCGCTGTTTGCAGGTCGGATCAGCATGCCAGGTTTCTATCGAAGCTGGCCGCGGCGCGCAACGGCGCGCTCAAACCCTTTCGAGCGCGATCGCGATCCCTTGCCCGACACCGATGCACATGGTCGACAGCGAATATCGACCGCCGGTCTCTTGAAGCTCGAGCGCCGCCGTGCCGGTGATGCGAGCGCCTGACATGCCCAAGGGATGGCCGAGCGCGATGGCGCCGCCATTGCGGTTGACCCGCTCGTCGTCATCGGCAATGCCGAGCGCGCGCAGCACCGCCAGCCCCTGGCTGGCAAAGGCCTCGTTGAGCTCGATGACATCGAACTTTTCCTGGGTCATGCCGAGCCGGGCCATCAGCTTGCGCGAGGCGGGAATCGGCCCGACGCCCATCACCCGTGGCGGAACGGCGGCCGAGGCGCCGCCGAGGATGCGGGCGATCGGCGTCAGGCGGTATTTTCGCGCCGCGGCTTCCGAAGCGACGATCAGTGCGGCCGCGCCATCGTTGACGCCGGAGGCATTGCCTGCCGTCACCGTGCCGCCTTCCCTCTTGAAAGGTGTGGCGAGTTTCGCCAGCGCTTCCATCGTCGTCGCGCGCGGATGCTCATCCTTGTCGACGACAACCGGATCGCCCTTGCGTTGCGGGATGGTCACCGAGGTGATCTCCTTCGCCAGCCTTCCGCTTGCCTGCGCCGCCGCTGCCTTCGCCTGGCTGCGCACCGCAAAGGCATCCTGGTCCTCGCGGCTGACATGATAGTCCTCGGCGACGTTCTCACCGGTCTCCGGCATGGAATCGACGCCATATTGCTTCTTCATCAGCGGGTTGACGAAACGCCAGCCGATCGTGGTGTCGTGGATCTCGGCGGCCCGGGAAAAGGCCGTCTCGGCCTTCGGCATGACGAAGGGCGCCCGTGACATGCTTTCGACCCCGCCAGCTATCATCAGCTCCGCCTCGCCGGCGCGGATGACGCGGGCCGCAGTGATCACCGCATCCATGCCGGAGCCGCAGAGCCGGTTGATCGTCGTGCCCGGAACGGCAATCGGCAGACCAGCGAGCAGCGCCGACATGCGCGACACATTGCGGTTGTCCTCGCCCGCCTGGTTGGCGCAGCCGAAAATCACGTCGTCGACGGCTTCCCAGTCGACCGCGCCGTTGCGCTCCATCAGCGCCTTCAGCGGGACGGCGCCGAGATCATCGGCGCGCACCTGCGAAAGCGCGCCGGCGAAACGGCCGATCGGCGTTCTGACATAGTCGCAGATAAAAGCTTCGGTCATGGCTTTCCCTTCAGAGCTTCGGAACGATGAGGTCGGCAACCGGCCCCTCGATATGCAGCCGCGCGCCGGTCATCGCCTGCAATTCCTCCTCAGACATCGCAGCCAGCTTCTCACGCAGGACGAAACGTCCGTCGACGATGTCGATGACGGCGTGGCTGGTGTAGACGCGGGTGATGCAGGCCACACCGGTCAGCGGGAAGCTGCACTTTTCCACCAGCTTCGGCTCGCCCGTCTTGGTGACGTGCTCGGTGATGACGCAGACCTGCTTGGCGCCGTGCACCAGATCCATGGCGCCGCCGACAGCAGGCACGCCCTTGCTGCCCACCCGCCAGTTGGCGAGGTCGCCGTTCTCGGCAACCTGATAGGCGCCGAGGATGGCAACGTCGAGATGGCCGCCGCGCACCATGGCGAAGCTGTCGGCGTGATGGAAGAAGGCAGCACCCGGCTTCAGCGTCACCGCCTTCTTGCCGGCGTTGATGAGGTCCCAGTCTTCCTCGCCCTCGGCCGGCGGCTCGCCGAAATTCAGGATGCCGTTTTCGGTATGAAAGATCGCCTGGCGGCCGGGCGGCTGATAGCGGGCGACCATTTCGGGAAAGCCGATGCCGAGGTTCACATAGGCGCCGTCGGCGATATCCTGGGCGGCGCGCCAGGCGATCTGCGCGTTGGAAAGCTTGATGTCTTCTCTGGTATCGACGGTCATACGTAGGCCACTCCGGCTCGAATGAGCTCTTCTTCCTGCTGCGGATTGGCAACGGCGACGACGTGGTCGACGAAGATGCCGGGGGTCACCACATGCTCGGGATCGATGCCGCCGGCCAGCACGATCGACGAGACCTGGGCGATGGTCTTTTGCGCCGCCATGCACATCAGCGGATTGAAGTTGCGGCCGGCCTTTTTGTAGGTGAGGTTGCCGTGGACATCACCGATCTCGCCTTTGACGATCGCGAAATCCGCCTTCAGCCAGCGCTCCTGCACGTAATGACGGCCGTCGAATTCGGCGATGACCTTGCCCTCCGCCAGTTCGGTGCCATAGGCTGTCGGCGTGTAAAAAGCCGGAATGCCTGCCCCGCCGGCGCGGATGCGTTCGGCAAGCGTTCCCTGCGGCACCAGTTCCAGCTCGATCTCGCCGGCCAGATATTTTTCGGTGAAGGCGCGCGGGTCCGACGAGCGCGGGAACGAGCAGATCATTTTCCGGACCAGGCCGGCATCAATCATTGCAGCGATGCCGATGCGGCCGTTGCCGGCATTGTTGTTGATGACAGTCAAGTTTTTTGGAGCCTTGTCGATCAAGGCATGGATCAGTTCGATCGGCGCGCCGGAGCCGCCGAAACCACCGATCATGACGGTCGCACCGTCGCCGATCTCGGAGACGGCCTCTGCCGTGCTCGCGACTGTCTTGTCCATTGGGATCTCCTCAGCCCGTCCTGACATCAGGGATAAAACGCGGCCGCTGGCGGGGCAAGGGATTTTGTGCGCTATTTGACATTTGTTCGTATATCGCACAAAATGAAACAAACCGAGGGGAGACTCAATATGCGCGAAACCGATTTCGTCAGCGGCTTTGCCCGCGGCCTGAAAGTCATCGAGGCCTTCGGCGAGACGCGGCAGCGGCTGTCGATCGCCGAGGCCTCGAAGCTCACCGATCTCGACCGCGCCACGGTGCGCCGTTCGCTGCTGACGCTCGCCGAGCTCGGTTATGCCGATTATGACGGCAAGTTCTTCACCCTGACGCCGAAGATCCTCAGGCTCGGCCATGCCTATCTCGCCGCCACCCCGCTGCCGGCGCTCTTGCAGCCGCATCTCGACCATCTCTCGGAAAGAGCCGGCCAAAGCGCCTCGGCCTCGGTGCTCGACGGCACCGAGATCGTCTATATCTCCCGTGCCTCGCAGCGCCGCGTCATGTCGATCAACCTCACCCCGGGCAGTCGCCTGCCGGCCTATTGCGCCTCGATGGGCCGGGTGCTGCTGGCCGCCCTTCCCGAAAGCGAGGCTCGCGCCGTTCTCGCCCGCAGCGAATTGAAGCAGAACACTGCGAAGACCAAGACCGACCCAGAGGAGCTCATCGCCGAGTTCCGCCGCGTGCGCGCCGAAGGTTACGCCATCATCGATCAGGAGCTGGAAATCGGTCTCTGCTCGATCGCCGTTCCCGTTGAAAACGATCGCGGCGAAACCGTCGCGGCGATCAATATCGGCGCGCCGGCCGCCCTCGTCCCGGCGGCGGAGATGAAGGCGCGCTATCTGCCATTGCTGAAGGAAACGCAGGCCGCATTGCGGCTGCTCCTGCATCGGTGAGGGTGCGGGCGAGGTAGCGGCCCCGTTCGGCGCCGGGGGCCGCTTCCGGTCGTCAATGCGTCAGGTCGAGCGCGGCAGTGAGGTCCCCCATCGCGGGACGGCCATTGTCGGCCAGCGCCTTGTCGCGAGCGACGATGCCCGGCAGCACCGGCAGATCGTAGCGCGCGGTGATCAGGCGGATGATCGACGTCGTGTCGTACTGGGTATGATCGACCGTGCCGCCTTTGGCGAAGGGCGAGATGATGAAGGCCGGAATGCGGTTGCCCGGCCCCCAGCGATCGGCCTTCGGCGGCGCGACGTGATCCCAGAAGCCGCCATTCTCGTCATAGGTGACGATGACGAGCATATGGCCCCATTGCGGGCTCTTCTCCAGATGCGAGACGATATCGGCAAGATGCTGGTCACCGCTCGAGACGTCGGCGTAACCGCCATGTTCATTGAGGTTGCCTTGCGGCTTATAGAAGGAAACCGCCGGCAGCTTGCCTGCGTCGATATCCCTGAGGAAGGCCTCGCCGGCAAGGCCGCCATCCTTCAGATGCTCGGCGCGTGCCGGCGTGCCGGGCGCGAAATTGGCGAAATAGTTGAAGGGCTGATGGTGGAACTGGAAATTCGGCACCGGGGTGGCGTTCTTGCCGTCAAGGGCTGCCTGCCAGGCGCCGCTATACCAGGCCCAGCTGATGCCTTTCTGCGACAGCAGGTCGCCGATGGTCACCGCATGCTGCGGCGGCAGCGTTGTCGCCGCCGCCGGATCGGCATAGGCCGGGTCACCGTCCTTGGCCGGCGGATTGGCGCTCGGCTGGTAGGGCGGCTGCATGGTGTTGACGGCGTAGAAGTCCGGCGTCAGCGTGCCATCGGAAACGAATTTCGGGGCGCCGTCCAGCGCCGATTTCGGAGCGTTCTCCGCCACGGTCAAGGAAACGCCATCGGCATCGACCTTGGCGATCACAGGCCTGGCCGGGCTCTTGTCGGCATCCGGATAATAGGGCGCGCAGGCGCAGACCAGGGCGAAGTGGTTGAGGAAGGAGCCGCCGAAGGCGCCTTGGAAGAAATTGTCGGCAAGCACGTATTTCTTCGCTACCTGCCACATCGGCAAGATGGACCCGTCATAATGGCCCATGACCAGGCTGCCGGCATCGGCCCAGGCGACGAACTTGTCGTTCTTGCCGCCGTCGATCTGCATCTGCTCCTGATAGAAGCGGTGCCAGAGATCGCGGGTGATGACCGACGGTGCCTGCGCGAAACCCTGGGGATCGTCGATCGCGAAAGCGGCATTTGCGAGATGGGCCGATTGCGCCTCGGTGATGGCAGGCGTTACACCCTTGGCGGTCAGCCCGCCCCAGGCCGGCGGCAATTCGGCAAGCGGCTTGCCGTCGCGATCGAGCTGGCGGGCCTGCTCGGCGCTGACATTGGTAAGACCATCGGCGCCGGGAAAGCCGCCATAGAGATTATCGAAGCTGCGGTTTTCGGCATAGATGACGACGATATTGTCGATCTTGTCGTAACCGGCAGGCGCCGCAAGGGCCGCCGTCGCCATGGCGAGCGGCACGATCGCCGATCCGGCGAGACAGATTGATTTGAGGAGCTTCAGTCTTTTCACGGCTATGGCCTCATGGCTAGGGGGCGTTGGCTAGAGGGAGCGGAGACCGCTCGGGCGCATCGACGCTAGTCCCGCCGTCTATCAACTTTGTGACGTCGGGCTTGCCGCGATGTCGCAGGAGAGGCTCCGTCATCAATTTGTTGCAACGAGGTTCGATCATAGTGGGACCCAGCGCTAAGCTATTGGAATCCCTATCATGACAACAAAGACGTTCAGGCTCCTGCGCCCCGGTCTGGCGATCGGCATCGGTGCGGCAGCACTCTGTCTGGCCATTCTGCCGCTGCGGCAAAGCAGCGCGGCGGCCGGTGTGCATCCCGGCCCGATGTCGCGCGCCGAAGCCTTTGCCCGGGCCGAAACGCTGGCCGCGCTCGGCCGCAAGATATTCTTCGACCCGTCGCTGTCGACCTCAGGGTCGCAGGCATGCTCCTCCTGCCACGACCCGGCGCACGCCTTCGGCCCGGCATCGGCCGCGCCGGTTCAAACGGGCGGCAAGGATATGAAGCAGCCCGGGCTGCGCGCCGTGCCGGCGCTGCGTTATCTGCAGGCGGTGCCGTCCTTCAGCGAGCACTTTTACGATTCCGAGGACGAGGGTGACGAAAGCGTCGACAACGGCCCGACCGGCGGGCTGACCTGGGACGGCCGGGTCGATCACGGCGCTGACCAAGCGAAGATCCCGCTGCTCTCGCCCTTCGAGATGGGCAACAAGGATGCAGCCGATGTGGCGGCCAAGCTGCGCAAGGCGCCCTACGCCGGCGACATCAGGGCGGCGTTCGGCGAAACGGTGTTCGACAATCCCGATGACACTTTCGACGCCGCCGCCGAGGCGCTAGCCACCTTCGAGCAAAGCGGCCCGGACTTCTATCCCTATTCCAGCCCCTACGACGCCTTTCTCGCCGGCAAGACGACGTTGAGCGCGCAGGAACTGCGCGGCCGCCAGCTGTTCGAGGATCCTGCAAAGGGCAACTGTTCGAGCTGCCATCTCAGCGAACCCACCAATGACGGCGAGCCGCCGCAATTTTCCGACTTCGGATTTTTCGGCCTCGCCGTCCCTCGCAACATGGCGATCCCGGCCAATACAGACCCCAGCTATTACGATCTCGGCCTCTGCGGCCCGCAGCGTACCGATCTTGCCGGACACAGCGAATATTGCGGCCTGTTCCGCACGCCGACGCTGCGCAATGTCGCGCTGAAGAAGAGCTTCTTCCACAACGGCTATTTTCACACACTGCGCGACGTCGTCTCCTTCTACGCCACCCGCGACAGCGACCCCGGCCGCTGGTATCCCAAAAATGCCGGCGGCACGATCCGCAAGTATGACGACTTGCCGCAGGCCTATTGGGCCAACCTCAACCAGGATCCGCCCTTCGGCAGGAAACCGGGCGAAGCGCCTGCGCTGACCGACCCCGAAATCGACGACATCGTCGCCTTTCTTGGGACGCTGACCGATGCCGATCTGCAGCCGGAGGTGAGTGGGCATTGAAGCAATCGCTGAATGGCAAGGTTACCGGAAAATTTGCCGAAATATCAGAGGATAAGCTCATCTTTCTTGCCATCTGGCGAGGCGATCACGCAGCGTCAGCGAAAATTCAACGATATCGAATATAAAGCTGTCCTCTCCGGGAAAGTCTGTCCTGATCTGATGGATCTGCTTACCTTCGCGGAGGCGACGAATGATATCGAGGCCTCGAACGGCACGTCTTAGGCTAGATTCGTTCCAAAAATCATTGCTGAGGGGGTTGGCGAACCGAGGCTCGCGGCGACCGGCTCCAGTCGCGACCATCCGGGAAAAGTCCTCAAACGTCTCATCGGATGTACGGGTGGCCCATCCAATGACGGCCGACCTCACGTAGAGATCTGTGTCTAACAGGCACTTGGTTAGCGCCTTCGCCACCGCTTGTTCATAGTAGGCTGAATTTTCGACATATTCGACGAACGCCCGGCGACAGGCTGGGAGGGCGTCATCAGCGAGCATTGTTGCAGCTACATTCAAGCCCTCAACCTCTCGCCCCAATTCACTGATATAGTTTGCGCCGCGGAGACGGTCATGCGAATTCTCTGAAAGAAGAAGGTTGATGAGAGGCTCTAAGTCAATTCCTTGCCGCCACCTTTTGAGAAGAGATTGGGTGGCCTCATACTTATTTTCATGACTGGAATTCCTCTGCTGGGTGAGGCTCAGAAGTTCGAGAGTTGATCGCCGAGACAAATCGTCGCTGTTCATCGTTGGCCCCAGTCCTTGCCATTACACCTCCTGGCACATGAAACGATCAATCGTTAAGCCTTCGAATTTCTGCTTCGCTATACATGCCTTCGTATTCCCATGAGAAATATCTTCGAAGATTTATTTTGCAGCCATACCAGGTATCGGCGTCGCAATTGGCAATTATTGAGAGAATATTCTCCTTGAATTTGCCGTAGCTTATATGTGTCCATCAAAATCGTCTTCGTATTTCCCCCCAGAGTGTTCTTCAGCCCCTCTGTAATAACTATACATTAAAAGGCATCTGCCGCCGCAGAGCCGGCTAGTCCAATCTCTAACGATAGTTGAAACTTCACCCTGGCGGGATCCGGAGCTTCATAACCCTGCTCCTTGAGAAGATCGATTTCCCAGAATGGACCAGGCAAGTCGGCCGAGGTAAGGCTGCGCGGCACGAGGGTTATTTTTGTTCCAGTCGGCATTGACATTCAATTCCTTGCAAAGCCGCCCTCATGCTCTCAGCGGCGACTATTCCGTCCAAGCGAGGAAACATTCAATCATCTCATTGAGGTTCATTGGCCCGCCGAATGCTTCGAAAGCTTGATCATTTCTGCGAGCAACAAACCAGTCATGCTGCGATCTTTCAACTCGGATCTCCGGAAATTCCTTGTCCTGAAGGCCCGTTCCCGCGAGATCGGCTTTCATCGACCAACCAGGATTGTCGATGGTATCGATTTTGATTCCACGGTCCTCATGCCATTGGCCTACGGATTTGCGCTCGAACCAGGCGCACAGCCTTGAAATCGAATCCATAGCGATCTGCCCTCCGATCTACTACGCCGTCAGGGCGTATAAATTGTTCAAAAAATTCCTGTTTGGATATGCATTGCCCGGCGAACTTGGTGTAAGGCAGCGCAACGACCGCGTGATCAGTTCACGTTCATCTTCTGTCATTTGAGCCGCCCTGTGATCGGAGACCGGTGTAGCTCTACCATATCGACATATCTCTGAGATTTGCGAGCTAATCGTTGATAGCGGATGGATAACGCTACGAAAGCGCACAAATCCTGCAGCGCCCCCTCTTGATGTATCATAATTTCCGATATACATCATTTCATCGGAATCATTGGGGAAATGATGGAACGTTCGTTTTTGACGATTGCCGCCGGCGAGAACAGTGAGGCGATCCGCGCACTTTCTGCCCCGGCGCGGATCGAGATTCTCAAGCTGCTCTGCGCCAAGGGGCCGATGAATATCAACGATATCGCGCGGGCTTTGTCCCTCCCCCAGTCCACGGTCGCAACCGGCATTCAGATTTTGGAAGACGCACGGCTTGTCGACTCGCAGCTGGCAAAAGCGCGGAAGGGGAACCAGAAGATCTGCTCGGCGATCTACAGCGAAATCCTGATCAGCTTCGAGGAAAGTGCGGCCCAGCGAGCCAATAATATCATCGAAGTCGAGATGCCGGTGGGGCTCTATACCAGCTGCGACGTGCATGCGCCGTGCGGCCTTTGCTCCAGCGAGAGCGTCATCGGGCCCCTCGACGTGCCCGATTATTTCCTTGATCCGCAGCGCATGCAGGCCGGGCTCGTTTGGTTCGGCCGGGGCTATGTCGAGTATAAATTCCCCAACAATGCCAAGGTGTTGAACAAGGATATCCGCGCCATTGAATTTTCGCTGGAGCTGTCGTCCGAGGTCCCCGGCACCAATCCGGATTGGCCTTCCGACATCACGCTCTGGGTCAACGGCATGGCGATCGGAACCTGGACATCGCCCGGCGATTACGGCGACAAGCGCGGCGCCTTCACGCCTGCCTGGTGGAAGCTCGAGGGCTCGCAATACGGAATGATGAAGACCTGGCGGATCTCGACGCGCGGCACCTTCATCGACGGCGTCGCCGCGTCGAACGTGACGCTCAGCGATCTGGCGCTCGGCCAGCATTCGTCCATTCGGCTCAGGGTCGGCATCGCCGAGAATGCCGGCCACACCGGCGGGGTGAACATTTTCGGCCGAGGCTTCGGGAATCACGGCCGCGACATCATCATGCGGCTGCATGTCTGAGAAAATTAATATCGGATATCTTGATTTAAAAACCTCATTTATTTCCGGTTTTAGCAACGACTAAATTTAGTCAAATACTTGTTGTATAACGTATTTCTCTCGTTCTTGCATTAGTATGATTAAATCCGGAACTCGGTTGACAGAACGACATTCCTGATATCAAGTTAGGGGCAAGAAAACAAAATTCCTGATACATAAAGGGAGGATCCGTTGAAGACGAGTGTCGTTGCCCACCGCGATTTTCGCATCTCGACCATTGACGCCAGGCTCTACAGCTCGTTTCTCGAGCATCTCGGCAGGGCGATCTACGGCGGCATCTACGAGCCCGGACATCCGACAGCCGACGAAGACGGCTTTCGCCGCGACGTGCTCGAGCTGGTGCGCGAGCTCGACACGCCCTACTGCCGCTATCCCGGCGGCAACTTCGTCTCGGCCTATAATTGGGAAGACGGCGTGGGCCCGCGGTCGGAGCGCCCGGTTCGCCTCGATCTTGCCTGGCGCACCCGCGAAGCCAACCAAATCGGCGTCAACGAATTCGTCGACTGGTGCAAGAAGGCCAATACCAAGCCGATGCTCGCGGTCAATCTCGGCTCGCGCGGCCTCGATGCCGCCCGCAATTTCCTGGAATATTGCAATCATCCGGGCGGCACCTACTGGTCGGACCTGCGCCGCAAGCACGGCTGGTCCAATCCGCACGACGTGAAACTGTGGTGCCTCGGCAACGAGATGGACGGGCCCTGGCAGGTCGGCCACAAATCGGCCTATGAATATGGCCGGCTGGCGGACGAGACGGCGAAGGCCATGCGCGGCTTCGACAAGTCGCTCGAACTCGTCGTCTGCGGCTCCTCCAATTCCGACATGAAGACCTATCCGCAGTGGGAGGCCGAGGTTCTCGAGCAGTGCTATGACAGCGCCGACTACATCTCGCTGCATATGTATTTCGCCAACCGGGAGAAGAACACGCTGAACTACCTCGCCCGGGCGACGAAGCTCGACCGCTACATCACCACGATCGGCGGCGTGATCGACTACATCAAGGCGAAGAAGCGCTCGAAGAAGACGATCGGCATTTCCTTCGACGAATGGAACGTCTGGTATCATTCCAACCAGCAGGACAAGGAGATCCTGGCGCGCGACGAGTGGCCGGATGCGCCGCATCTGCTCGAAGACGTCTATAATTTCGAGGACGTGCTGCAGGTCGGCGGCATCCTCAACACCTTCATCCGCCGCTCCGACCGGGTGCGCATCGCCTGCATCGCCCAGCTCGTCAACGTCATTGCCCCTATTATGACCGAGGACGGCGGTGCCGCCTGGCGCCAGACGATCTATTATCCCTTCTATTACGCCTCCCGCTATGGCCGCGGCGCGGCACTGCAGCTCGTCGTCGACGGCCCGACCTATGACAGCGACGAGGAGAACGAGGTTCCCTATCTCGACGTCTCGGCCGTCCATTCCGAGGATGGCAGAACGCTGACCTTCTTTGCCGTCAATCGCCATCCGGATACGGCACTCGATCTCGACGTGCGGCTGGAAGGTTTTGGCGGCGCCCGGCTGATCGAGCAGGTGGAAATGACCCATGGCGATCTCGAAGCCGTCAACACGGCGCGGCGGCCGGAGACGGTGGTGCCTGTAAAGGTCGAGAGCGCAAAAATCGAGGACGGACGGGTGCGCGCGCCGCTGAAGCCTCTGTCCTATAATGTGATCCGGCTGTCGGTGTGACAGCCGCCGCCGGGCAATCGGCCCGGCCGAGAGTGTTCGGTTCCCTGCGAGGAGGCAGGTGGCCGGAGGGATGGTTCGCCGAAGCTCAAGGGCTCGCAAGCCCGGCTTCTGCGAACCGACAACCGCGACTTGCCCATGCGTGCCTTCGCGGCCGCCGCATCGTCGCTTTCAAGGGAGGAGTTCATGCAAAAGTGGAAGAGGTTTGCATTCGGCTTCGTGCTGGCCACGCTCGGCCTGACCGCAGTGGCCGGAGCTCAGGAATACACCTCCTTGCCGCGCAAGGAGACGCTCATCGTCGAAAATCCGGAAGGGACGATCAAGAATCCCGGCTGGTTCAACATCTGGGTCAATGGCGGCGGCGGGGTCTCGACCGGCCTGCAGCAGCTGACCATGGATACGCTCTGGTATATCGACCCCGAACAGGGGCTTGGCGGCGCGGCCTGGGACAATTCGCTCGCCGCCGACAAGCCGCAATATAATGCCGACTTCACCGAAATGACCGTGAAGCTGCGCAAGGGGCTCTATTGGAGCGACGGCGTGGAATTCACGGCCGACGACGTGGTCTACACCGTCAAAACGCAGATGGACCATCCCGGCATGGTCTGGAGCGCGGCCTTCTCGGTGCAGGTGGCAAGCGTCGAGGCGACCGATCCCCAGACCGTCGTGTTCAAGCTGAAGAAGCCGAATTCGCGCTTCCACGCCATCTTCACCGTGCGCTGGAACGGCGCCTGGATCATGCCGAAGCATGTGTTCGAGAAGGTGGAGGATCCTCTTCGCTATGATTTCGCCAACCCCGTCTCGCTCGGCGCCTACAAGCTGAAGGCCTATGATCCGCAGGGCAAATGGTACACCTGGGAGAAGCGCGACGACTGGCAGCGGACCTCGCTTGCCCGCTTCGGCGAGCCGGCTCCGAAATATGTGACCTACACCGATCCAGGCCCGCCGGATAAGCGCACGATCGCCCAGCTCGAGCACAATCTCGATATCATTCACGACAACACGCCGGAGGGCATGTTCACCCTCAAGGAGAAGTCGAAGACCATCGAAACCTGGTTCCCGGGCTTCCCCTTCGCCCATCCGGATCCGACACTGCCGGCGGTCATCTTCAACACCCAGGAAGCGCCGTTCGACAATGCCGACGTGCGCTGGGCGCTGGCGCTCCTGATCGACATCAAGGCCGTCGACATGGCGAGCTACCGCGGTGCGGCGACGCTTTCGGCACTCGGCGTGCCGCCGACGGCGGCCACGATGAAAGACTATCAGGCGCCGATGCAGGATTGGCTGAAGAATTTCGAGATCGATACCGGCAAGAGCAAGATCAAGCCCTATGACCCGACCGTCGGGCAACAGATCGCCGATCTCCTGCGCAAGCAGCCGAAGTTCAAGGACCAGATCCCGACCGATCCGGAGGCGATCACCGGTGCCTTCGGCTACGGCTGGTGGAAACCGGATCCGAAAGCGGCTGGCGAGCTGCTCGAAAAGGCCGGCTTCAAGAAATCCGGCGGCAAATGGCTGACCCCTGATGGACAACCCTTCAAGATCCGGATGACGGTCGAAGGCGACACACGCTCGGTCTTCACCCGCGCCGGCACGCTGATTGCCCAGCAATGGGCGGCCTTCGGCATCGACGCCAAGGCCGTTCCCGCCGCGAAACTTTGGCAGACGGCGCTGCAGCCCGGCGATTTCCAGGTGGCGATCGCCTGGAGCGTCGAAACCTGGGGCGGCGATCCCGACCTCTCCTTCTTCCTCGACAGCTGGCACTCGCAGTTCGTGGCGAAGAAGGGTGACGTCCAGCCGCCGCGCAACTGGCAGCGCTGGTCCAATCCGGAGCTCGACAAGATCATCGAGAGCATCCGCGGCATCAGCGCCGACGATCCGAAGGGCATGGAGCTCGGCAAGGATTATCTGAAGCTGGTCGCCAAAGAGATGCCGACGATCCCGCTGATGTCCTATAACGTCTTCACCTCGATGGATACGACCTATTGGACCGGTTATCCCACCATCAAGGACCCCTATACGGATCCGGTGCCGAACTGGGCCAATTCGAGGCTGATGATGGTCAAGCTGAAGCCGGCTCAATCGCAATAACCCTCCCAACGCCGGCGCGGAAGCCATCGCGCCGGCCCCCTCATCGGCGGGCATGCGCCCCAGCTGCCATGCTCGTCGATCCTTTCAAGAAAGGAAGCAGAGAGGAAGCTCCGCCTTATGACGCCCTATCTGATCTTTGTGCTGAAGCGGTTTGGTCAGTTCCTGCTCGTCGTCTTTCTCGGCGTGACGATCACCTTCTTCGTCACCCACCTGACCCCGATCGATCCGGTCGAAGAAAGCATAGGCGCCATCACGCAGATGGGTCAGTCCGATCCGAACGCGATCGAGCTGATGCGCCAGTCGCTGCGTGAACTATATGGAATGCAGGGTTCGATCTGGCAGCAATATCTGAATTTCTGGCTGCGGCTTGCGACCGGCGATCTCGGCCCCTCGCTCTCGGCCTTTCCGACCCCCGTTTCGACAATCATCCTGCGCTCGCTCCCCTGGACGATCGGGCTGATGACGGTCTCGACGCTGATCACCTTCGTGCTCGGCAACGCGATCGGCGCCCTTGCCGGCTATTACCGCAAGAACATGGTGCTGAAGGCCGTCAGCCTCGTCTTCATCGCGCTGCTGCCCATCCCCTATTATATCCTCGCCTTCGTGCTTCTCATCGTCTTCGGCTTCATCTGGCCGGTGCTGCCGATCAATGGCGGCTACGAGATGAACGCCAATCTGGACCTCTCCTTCGCGCTCGTCCTCGATATCCTCAAACACTCCATCCTGCCGGCCCTGTCGCTGATCCTTGTCGGCGCCGGCAGCTGGCTGATCGGCATGCGGGCGCTGGTTTCCAACATCATTACCGACGACTATGTCGTCTTCGCCGAGCTCGGCGGCGTGCCGAAGGGCAAGATCCTGCGCTCCTACATCGCCCGCAATGCGATGGTGCCGCAATTCACCGGCCTTGCCATGTCGCTCGGCGCGATTTTCAACGGCACCGTCATCACCGAAATCGTCTTCGGCTATCCCGGCATCGGCAATCTGCTGATCGAAGCGGTGCATGCCGGCGACTACAGCCTGGTGCTCGGCCTCAGCGCGCTCTCGATCGTCGGCGTCGCCGCCGCGGTCTTCATCATCGACGTGCTGAGCCCGCTGAT
This sequence comes from Rhizobium sophoriradicis, assembly GCF_003939025.1. Taxonomy (GTDB): domain Bacteria; phylum Pseudomonadota; class Alphaproteobacteria; order Rhizobiales; family Rhizobiaceae; genus Rhizobium; species Rhizobium sophoriradicis. The sequence continues at coordinate 49,475 of NZ_RQIH01000004.1, read as the reverse complement.
CGATCCGCGCATCAAGGTGGAATAGCCATGTTTACCATCATCCGTGACCTCTCGCGCCACAACATGGAATTCCTCTGTGGCCTGCTGCTCTTCGCCGTCATCGTCGGCCTGGTGATCCTGTCCTATTTCTCGCCCTATGGCGCGACCGACATCTATCTGCTGCCGCCCGACATGCCGCCGGACGGCGAATATTGGCTCGGCACGACCTCGCGCGGCCAGGACGTGTTCTGGCAGCTGACGATCGGGCTGCGCAACACGCTCTATTTCGGCATCGGCGTCGCCTTTCTCTCGCGCATCATCTCGCTGGTCGTCGGCCTCGTCGCCGGTTATGCCGGCGGCGCTGTCGACCGGGTGCTGATGGCGATCAACGACAGTGTCATGGTGATCCCGCAATTTCCGCTGCTGATCCTTTTCTATTTCGTGCTGAAGGACAACATGACCTGGGTGGCGCTGATCGTCATCATGGCCTCGCTCGGCTGGTCCTATGATGCGCGTCTCATCCGCTCGGTGGCGCTCGGCCTGAAGAGCCGGCCCTTTACCACCCAGAGCGTCTATTCCGGCATGACGATGCGCAAGATCCTGGTCGAGGAGCACCTGCCCTATGTGCTGCCGATCGTCTTTGCCACGACGATGAACAACATGATCTGGTCGATCGGCATGGAGATCACGCTTTCGGTGCTCGGTTTCACCGATATCGAGACCCCGACCATGGGCATGATGATCTACTGGGCCAATGCGCATTCGGCGCTGATCTCGGGCATCTGGTGGTGGGTCGCCGCCCCCGTCGCCGTCATCGTCATTCTCTTCCTGGCGCTCTTCCTGCTGTCCATGTCGATGAACGAATACAATGATCCGCGCAGCCGGCTGAACCGGATGGGAAGTTAGCATGGAGAATCTGGTCGAAATCGACAATCTGAAAGCCTATTACCGCGCCTTCCTCTATGGCGTCGATCGCGAGGTGCGGGCCGTCGACGATATCAGCCTGACGATCCGCCGCGGCGAGGTCTATGGCGTCGCCGGTGAATCGAGCAGCGGCAAGACGACGCTGATCAAGACCATTGCCGGCGCCATCCGGCCGCCGCTCCGGGTCGTGTCGGGCAATGTCAAATTCCACTTCGGCGGCGGCACCCAGGACCTCTACGCGATGACGCCGGAGGAGCGCATGGCGCTGCGCTGGCGCCATCTTTCCTATATCATGCAGGGCTCGATGAACGTGCTCAATCCGGTGCGCCGGATCCGCCATTCCTTCACCGACTTCGCCTTCCGCCACATGACGGTGAGCAAGAGCATCTTCTTCGAAAAGGTCGCCGCCCACCTGCAGAGGCTGAAACTCGACCCGCAGCTGCTCGACGCCTATCCGCACGAACTCTCCGGCGGCATGCGCCAGCGCATGACCATTGCGCTCGCCACCATCCTGACGCCGGAATTCATCATCGCCGACGAGCCGACGACCGCGCTCGACGTGATCGTGCAGCGCGACGTGCTGACCATGATCCGCGACATCCAGCGCGAGATGGGCTCATCCTTCCTGTTCGTCACCCATGACATGGGCGTGCATGCGACGGTCTCCGACCGCATCGGCATCGTCTATGCCGGGCGGCTTGTCGAGGAGGCGCCGACGCCGAAGCTCTTCAGCCTGCCGCTCCACCCTTATACACAGCATCTCGTCGGCAGCCTGCCGAAGATCGGCGACCCGACGACGCGGCCGTCGCTGGAGGGGCGCCCGCCGAACCTCGCCATGCCGCCGGAAGGCTGCCGGTTTCACCCGCGCTGCCCGAAGCGGATGGATATCTGCTCGCAGAAGGTGCCGCCGCTCGTCACCGTCGAGCCTGGGCGGCGCGTGGCCTGTTTTGCAGTTACGGGAGATCAGGTTTGACTCTGCTTAGCCTCTCGCATGTGACGAAAATCTACCGCCAGGGCGGCATGCTCGGCCGGCGCCTGATCACCGCGGTCAAGGATGTCAGCTTCGAGATCGGCGACGAGCCGGAGATCCTGTCGATCGTCGGCGAATCCGGCTCGGGCAAATCGACGGTGGCGGCGATGATCCTCGGCCAGGTCGAACCGACCGAAGGCGAGCTGCAATTTGCCGGCAAGACCGTGGCGATCCACAGCCGGGCCGAACGCACGGCCTTCATGAAGGAGGTGCAGCCGGTGCTGCAGAACCCCTTCGAAGCCTTCAATCCGCTGAAGCGGGTGGACCGCTACCTCTTCGAGACCGCCCGCAACTTCTCCGCCTCCGGCAACCGGCCGGACCGGCGGGAGGTGGAGAAGATGGCCGATACCGCCCTCCACCATGTCGGCCTGACGCTGGAAGAGGTGAAGGGCCGCTTCCCCCACGAGCTCTCCGGCGGCCAGCTCCAGCGCGTCGCCATCGCCCGCGCGCTGATCCCCGAGCCGCGCTTGCTGGTGGCCGACGAACCGGTCTCGATGGTCGATGCGTCGCTACGCATGGCGATCGTCAACCTCTTCGGCCGGCTGAAAAACGAGCTCGGGCTTTCGATCATCTACATCACGCATGATCTGGCGACGGCTTATTACGTCAGCGACAATATTATCATCATGCGCAAGGGGGAGATTGTTGAACGGGGGCGGGCGCGAGCAGTGTTGGATGATCCGCAGCATGCGTATTCGCGGGCGCTGAAGGATGCGGTGCTGGCGGCGGAGTTTAGTGAGACGGTGTGAGTCGTGTGAGGAGAGGGGGTGGGCGCGAGCGCAGTGGGCGACGGAAAAGGGTGTTCATTCGTTCAAGTCAAGTAATCACAGCGACCGACAATTCGGCAGCCCTCGCAAGATCGACCCGCGGCCCTTGTCCTTCAATGCGACTAAATCACTGGTTATTGTGCGCTCTGTAGAATTTCAGAGGGTTAAGCGAATACAGAGCTCACAAGAGAAAACCCGTAGACCAAGGTGCAGGGAAATTTCAGAGCGAATATCGAGTTGAGATTTCCACGATACAGTGGTCGCGGGCGGGCGCCTATCAATCAAACGCGGCTCGCTGCCCAGCCCTACCTCCAGCCGCTTAAGAGTAGCCAGCGCATGGCGCGCGGATTTGCGGGTAATGCGCCGCAGGCGCTCAATGAAGCTAAACAGCGGCCTTCTAACAATGTTTGTCAAGGGACACTACAACGGCGCGCCGGCTGGCGAGATTGCCACTCAACGGAGAATACTATTCGCCCGCCAACCCGCCCGCGAGGTTAAGTTGAGGCAAGGTGGCCACGCTACCACGACAATGACGGTAAACGAGGCGGCAGATCATGGCAACAATCGAAACATATGCGCGGCCAACATGGCTTTATCGATATCGCTCCATTGGCGCCGGATTGTTGAAAGGCACCAAGGATGGTGCAAAGAAATTCGATGAGGAAATGGACGCTCTTATCAATGGATATATTTTCTGTGCTGAGTTCACGAAAATGAACGACCCGATGGAAGGTGTCTATAAATCCAGCCGAAAAGCATCTGAACATCCCGAATATGACGCATTCGTTGAACAACTCCGCAATGAAAAACTCGGATTGGGAATCGCTTCCTTTTCGGAAACCTGGAACAATCAACCTATGTGGGCACATTATGCCGATGGCTTCCACGGGATATGTGTATGTTACGCAATGTCGAGCCTGTTGAACGGGCTTGCCCAAGCAAATACCTTCTCTCGCGTAGCCTACGGTGACAAACCCCACTATCTTAATCTGCGGGCGCTTGAAGATGACCGCGCCCGCGCTCGCGCTGTCTTGTCTACGAAGCACCTAAACTGGTCGTACGAACGGGAATGGCGGCTTTTCTCTAGTCGAAAGGGAAAGGCAGCGCACGGGCCGGACGCGATCAAATCGATATACCTGGGAACAAGGATTCCCGAAGACATTCGAGACCGGATCTGTGCAAACCTACAGCCGTTGCACATCGAGATCCATCGAACGAAAATCAATGGCTATAAGGTGGTCAAACCGGAGAGCTGATCATAGTGGTTGCCGCGACGGCAAACTTGCCCAACCACTTCGTCCGACAACGCTACCGCCAGGATAAAGGGAAACAGGAGCTGCAAATCTCGCCAACTAGATCGAGCAATCTGGGCCACGCGAGCGTCAGAGATAGGCAACACTCGCTGCTGGGAGAACCGCTTCCACGCGCTCAAGATCGGCAAAAGTCCACTCCTTTTCCGCCGGCTCGATCCTCACCCGAAATTCCTTCGTGACGGGCTCATCAAGGTCCCTGGCTTCAAGATCGAATGTCAGCGTCAGATCAAGCGGGAGCACTCCTTCCGGGACAACAGCAATTTTGTCCGCATGACTTTTACCAACCCGGAACTCCCGGTTCGACAAGTTGGCTACACGGGGGTTTTTTTCATCGGGGACTATGTCCCATTGAAACGTGACCGCGCCGGGATACCTAATCTTTTGCAGCGCCATCCATGGTCTACCACCAAACCTAATGCGCGGATGTCTGGACTCGCCGAGCTGGGGCGGATCAGGAAATTTCAGCTCGAACTTGTCTAGGTCGTCCTGGTCCTCATCGTGATCGGCTTCCTCCTCGTACACATATAGACGTGCATCTCCTTTTAGGCGGATGGCAACGTCGGCGTTGGTTAGTGTCACCCGTCCGATGTTGATGATTTCGAACGGAATTTCGAGGGCAAGGGGTATGACGTTTAACTTTTCGTGAATTTCCGCTGCGTGCCGCTTCACCCTTTCAACGAAATTGGCATAGGCGGCCTCGTACACCGTCCAGTCAGCCAGCTTTGCCTTCCTGACCCCAAGAACTGCAGCAGCGCTATTCTCTGCCGGCCTTTTCAGCTTTGGATGTAAATCGAGGATCCTGCGGACAAGGTCCGCCTGTTGCTCCTCGGGCATCGGGCCCAGAAGGGGCCTTTGCAAGACAATCGGATCAGAAGGGCACCCGAGCTTCAACATCATCTTCGGACGATTATCCTCAAGCGTCCTGACTCTTCCGGTAAGCTCTCGAACCTTCTTTTGTTCGGGCGTTTCTTCCGCCGGAAGGCGAAAGGACGGCGGTGGCTGGATTGCAGTGACTCCGTATTTGGACGCCTTGATCCGCGGGCCGCTATCGTCCGAAACGAGAATCGCGTCTCCTTCTTCGATCACATGTGCTACCAAGCGGTCGTCGGGGTCATTCTGGTCCAGGACATGGTAATCATCCCAATTGTGAGCTCGCGGGAAAGCCAACTCAAGCGTCACACGGTAAGGGTTCTCTCGAAGGACCCGTTCACTCACTCGCGAGGCCTCATCAATAAGCTGTAGCGCCATCCGCGCCCGCTTCCGGCGGCGTTCCGTGCGATCAGTCTTGAGCTTGTCGAGCTCCTTCACTACATGGATTGAAACAAGGATGCGGATTTCCTTTGCCCGAGGAAGCACCGCGTGCCAATCCAGCGAATGAAGATCTTTCATCTCGATGAAAATGTTAGCATCTATAAAAACTCGCACAATGTCCACTTCGCACCTTCCGTGACCAATTTTCTGACGTGACTGACGGTGTCCTACGTCACTTGAAAATTACCGATTTCGCGCATCCGCGAGACGACATCGGACGCCGCCTTTTGCGCCTCGGCTCTGGTCAACCCGGATTTACGCAATTGACCGAAAACGCTCTTCAGGTAAATTTTCTCCCAATAGGAGCGAAAGCCGGTGTCCGGAATTTCAACGATCACTTTCGGCACCTCGAGGTCATGGAGCAACTTGTCGCCAGGTTTGCCTGGTTGAAGGTAAACGGCGCCAGCAGTTAGTATCTGATCAACCAATGCCCCCTGCTTTGTGATCTCGAATTCAATAATCGCGATGCGCTCGGCCGGCCTCAAAAAACGCAAGAATAAGGCAATGTGATCTAATCGCCCCTCTAACGCTCCCCACTGTACCGTAACGTCTCCCTCGACGAAGTTTTGATGCACGCGAACAAGCTCAGCGAGATCCGGCCGTTCAGTCGTGTCCAAGATTAGCAGCGGTATCAGCTTGCCATTGACCCGGCCAGCCGTGGCAATCACAGGGTCCGCGACAACTTTTACGATTTTTCCTTGATCAAACGTCTTAATATCTATCCTTGTATATTTACGCCGACCCAACCTCATCCCGGTACTCCTGCATCAGATTTGGTGCGATTGTCGTTTTTGCTTCGTGCGTGTCAGTGATTTCCAGCTCGTAACCGTCGATCGCCATACCTGAAAGGAGGTCTACTGGCGCCCTGAAGTGCAACCATCCTGAAACTACCTCGTGGGCTGGGACTTTGACCGGAAGCGACAGCATGTCGTCCTGTCCTCGGACAAAGCTCCCCGCGGCATCGCGATTGGCCGGAAGCTTCAGCGTCATGAGGACACGCTCCTTCGTGAGATAACGAACAGCCAGTTCGGCATTCGCGATGGCATTATTAGTGTCGCTCGGATTTCGTACTTGGACAAGAAGGCTGAACGCGCGGCCCGATCCATCGGTCTTTTGGAAGCCATGGCTCAGGTAGCACGTCAGCGCGGGGACTTTTCGGGCGTCCTGCTTGAGAGCGAGCCTCCTGTTTTGCCACGTGATGTATGCATTGAAAAGACCGAGAGCCAAGCTTGCAATGCTGAGCAAAAGACCTAGCATCGCAATAATTTTTGTAAAATCAAAGGCTCCAAAAGATAATCCGGCCATTAATGTCCTCCTTCGAAACCTTGTTAGATCTCAGTCGAGGATTGCAAGCTACCCCTCGTCGCAGTCGTCGTTTTGAAGGTGGTTTTGTTCATGCGAAGTTTCAACTCGCTCCTATGCCCCCGATATTGGACTCGACGAATGTCGCTGTATGTCAAAAGGGCAAATCGACAACGGCCAAGGCCCAATCATCTCGATCTTCATCGGCTCCAGTTGGGAAGCTTAGAGTTAATCAGTATGTCGTTAGAATCCGGCGAGCGCCAACCAAGGGGGAGGCATCTTACGTCCGTAGCGGTTCTGCGTTCGAGACAGTTAAATATTCGCCAACGTCTTCATTTCCCGCGTATAGTGAGGCCCAACGGTCAGTTTGCTCTGTTCGAGCGCTGGGTCTGGCATCGATGTCGTAAAGATTATTTGATGAGGAAACTTGGCGTTCTTCGATTCCTCTATCAGCATCTTTTGGTAGTTGTGGCTTCGTATTTGCTCCATCCCCTTGTCTTCGATGTTGTCCATCAGGAGAAATTTCGGATGCCAGAACTCGGCATCGTAGGAGGCAGCAAGCAGCAACGACAGGATGGACGTGTTCTTAAGAACGACGTTGCTGCTTTCAGCAAAATTCATCTTGCCGTCCACCAACATGGCGTCATCGCCAAAGTTGATCGAAAATGTGGTCGGATTCTCGAAGGCCTCCTGACGTTTCAGGTCGTTTTTCAGGACGCGCTTGCCGATCGTGCTGACCAGGTTCATCGCTTTCTCAACACGCGCGGTGGAGGACGCGTCTAGCCGCTTTATTTTCGCTTCTAGGATCGTTATGTCGCTATTGAGCTTTGCCCGCTGAGTCGAGAGCTCATCAATCCGTTGCAAGGTCGCACGCAGTTCTTCCATGTATTCGGCTTCTCGTTCGAGACCACCAAGCAATTTGTGCCGCTCTGCAAGATAGCTCTCGCGTGGGGAGTTGCTGACGTCGTAGCGCGACGAAAAATCTGCCATCGTGGACGAGTAGGCCCGGCGAAGAGCCCGCGTCTCACTTTGGAGTCGATCGGTCTCGGCCGCCTTCATTGCGAGGAGCTGTCTCGATTCCCTGATTTGAAGCTCGCTATCGACCTTTAACTCAAAATACCTGGATCGGGCTTTTTCCTCGTCGATTACCTCGTTGCAGACTAAACAGTGCTGGGTATTCTTGTCCGAAAGCGGCTTCAGGCATGCGGGGCAATACTGGAATTCAATACTACCCAACCTACTGGATAAATCCTCTGCGGCACTGAGCGCGATGAGCTGTTGTTCGAGATGTTCGACGAACTGGCGGAGTTCGGCCTGCTCGTCATCAAGGTCGCTCAAACGCTGCTCCGACACTTGGAGTTCGCCGGCCAGCTTCTGCAGTCGGCGGTGCATCACTTGGCGTTCGGCGACGAACTGCTTGGTTTGATCCTCGCCAACGGCCGCATCGACATTACGAATCTCGTTCGCGATCTGCCCCTTCCGTACATTCAGTTCGCTGAGACGCGTGTCTAGGATAGCGATAGAGGTCAATCCTTCAGCGCTGGGCAACGACATGACCGCTGCTTTGTAGAGCCGGTCTTTTTCCGCGTAGTCCGTCTTCAATTCTCTGAGTTGGATCAGGCTCTCGTAGAGCTCATATCCGTTTACCCCGATGACGAGCTGCCCGACAGTCTCGCGAATCTCGCGTGTATCGAAGCTCTCGAATCGAAAGAGCTTTCCCGGCGGTGTCTGCTGATCGGCGTAAAGCAATCGCAGCAGCTGGTGCATTGTAATGTTGGAATTCGCTGCGTTTGGCGCTTCCGGAATGCCTGCCGCCCGAAACATTATTTGCGTAAACGACAAATCGAGCCCACTGGCTGGGCGACGGATCGGTACTCGCTGCCATTCGTCAATTCCTTTGTCGAGTGAGGCTTCCAGGGAGCCGTAGTAGACAAGTATCGGTTCCTGTTTGCCTCCAACAGCGCGTTGAACGGTCAGGACCGATTGTTCTGTTTCGAGCTCGATACGAACTGCCGAGCAATTCTGCGCAGCATCTTTCCAGCGATCGAATTCGCCGCCGAGCCCGTAGAAGATGAAATCGGCGATCGTGGATTTTCCCGATCCGTTTTCACCTCTGATTATGTTGACGCCACGATGGAACCACTCATCGTAGGCCACATTTTTGCCTTGGGTTATACGGACCCGCTTGAGTGCAAAAAAAGAAACCACCCTAGGTACCGATCCTTCTTAGTCCCGTCATATCGCGCAGCCCTCCCTTACCTCGGCCGATCGTGACGTAGTCTGTCACAAGGAAATTCAGGATCTTCTCTTCTCCTGGCAAAACGAGCTGATCGCCCAGCTGAAATGCGAGATGCCGACCTTCTTCACTGAGGCGGTACTGGTCCTGATTAACGAGCTCCAGCTCGACTAAGCCCTTGCCAACAAGGTTATGCAGCGCTTGAGCCTGAATGCCGCCCATTTTGTTATAGAGAATTGGCGGAGATGGATATTGAATGAAGGTCTCGTCAGGTTTTGGAACCCGTAGCGCGGTAAAAATGCGTCGAACATCGGACGTCATATGAGTAAGATGCAGAAGGCTGGGATTAACGAAATAAAAGTCGGAAACGAACAGTCGGTCCCGGTTCGGCGCCTCTACTTTCCAGTGCGACAACAGCGCCAGGTAACGCCGAGCCGTGTCGAATAAATCCAGCTGCGCATACCACATACGATACGTCATGGCTTATCCCACCTGATATGGCAGCGCTCGGTGAGAAAATAAAGAGCGTTCATAATCGTCTTTGCTGTTGCATTGTCCGAAGCGTATTTCTGACTGAGCGGGTCAACGATCTCGGTCTGGATTGCGGCGGCGACCGTTGCTTCGTCAGCACCGCTACAGATCAGCGGGTGAAAAATTAGATTTTGAAAACGTTGTTCGATATCGGCCAACAAATTTTTGTAAACGGTTGATATCGATGTTTTCAAACCTGTGCGAAGAAACGGCCGCGCAAATTTGCTCTGGGAGTCATTCGCGAAGTCATACTGGTGCTCGCGGCCCGCAGCGACCATTTTGGACATAAGGTCCCGCCGGTCACCGGGGGACGGCTCATCGAGATTGTCATCGGCAAACTCTCCACGACCGGAAGGATCAGAAGAGCATGCCGCGGGCGCCAATTTGCGTAAGCGATGCCTGATGCTGGTATAGATCAGGCTGTTGCGGTCGCTCGGCTTGCAAATATTGATGTGATCAGCGTCGATCGGGATCGGCATCGCTCCATTGACGCCCGGATCCGCGCTTCTCTCATCAACGACAAGGAACGTTTTCTTGGTGAGATGTTTTTCGTGGTAGACGGCAACAGCCATCGACGTTCGCTGGCAATGTGCACGAAAGCTCTCGTTAAGTTCGGTTAGCTCGGCATTGTCCTTGATAAGTTTCTCGACGTGAACTGAGGTGAAACCGTGGACAAAGAATTTCAGCAAACCTGCCAAGCTGGATCCGCTATGCGGCGTGGCTATAAAGATGACGCCAACGCAGCGCTCACCAATCTTCCGCCAATCCTCGTCAGTTGATTCCCGTGCAGTCCTAAGTATCTGTTTGACCAGCAGCCCACCAAGGCTGTGGCAAATGAATATTATCGGCCGTCCGCCAAACTCGTAACTTGCTAGGGTTTCGAGCACGTTCTTGGCTCGGTCGTAAAGATTCATTTCCTTTTTCGCCCACTGGGCAAAGACGCTTGCGGGAAACCCGACTGTGTAGAGATTGAGCTGCGGCAGATCGCTGGCGAGCCAAGACGGCCAGTATCCACCTTCAGCCTCGCTCGATTCTTGATAAGTCCAAGTATCGACTGGATCCCCGGAAAGACCATGCACGAGGATTACATCGGTACTGCCGCCATTGGCTGCAATGGTAGCGAAAAAATTGGAAGTGACGGACATGGTTGAGACTCAAGTAGGCAAATTGCCTTTACAACCGTAAATTATCATCAAGATATTTCAAGTGTCCGCTATGCTAGATTCTATAAACCACGGAATTTTCCAACGCTTTGGTTAAGCTCGATAAATAGCCTAGCGTAGATGCGACTTCTCACCATGCGAGTTCCGGGCCCCGTCCTGATCGAAGTAGCTGGAAAGTGACACACAGCCGATCTGCTTTGCAGTTGTGTAGTCAACTTGGGCGGCATTCGGATGGGCACTTTGTCCTGGAGATTCTATGTTTGGCATATCACATCGCTTCTATGTTGAACGCGCATGAATCACGGGATCGACCAGCAGCCCCTCTGTCGTCACCAGCAGATCGGTCGCCTCCGTAGACGTCGGCTGCCGGCTGGCCATAGCCCTCGCAGAGGTAGGCGGCGGTGAACCTGATGGCCCTTCACACCGGGCTATCAGCAGGCGTTACCGCTCAAACCCTCCGCTGTTTGCCCTACGCCGCCCGCACCCTATCCCGACCGCCCATCTTCGCGTCATACAACGCCTGGTCCGCCCGCCGGTAAAGCTCAGAAGCACTGTCTGTCGGCACACCCGCGGCAATGCCGGCGGAACAGGTGTAGCTGAAGTCGGGCGAATCCGGCAGCGGCCGGGAGAAGCGGATCACCGTCAGCATGCGCTCGACCATGGCAAGGGCGTCCTCCGGGCCGGTGGCCGGCATGACGAGCAGGAATTCTTCGCCGCCGACCCGGCCGAAGCAATCGTTGCGGCGGACATTCTGGTGGATGCGGTGGGCGAAATCGCGCAGCACGAGATCGCCGGCGTGGTGGCCGAGCCGGTCGTTGATGCGTTTGAAATTGTCGATGTCGAAGACGGCGAGGCAGCCGCTGCTGCCATGCCGGGCGGCTTCAAGCATGTCTTCGACGCGCGCCATCACGAAGCGGCGGTTGGCGACGCCGGTGAGTTCGTCGGTGTAGGAGGCCTTGATTGCCTGGTCGCGATCCTGCCGGACAGTTCGGCCATGGACCTTGAGACGGGTAATGTCGCTGGCAATGCAGAGCATCCAGCCGTTCGTCTGCACCGCCTCGGTCATCCACAGCCAGCGGCCGTCGGCAAGATCCGTCTCGAAGGCGCGATAGCCGATCTTGCCGCGGCGCGACTGGGTGGAGCGCAGCCATTCCTCGAAATTATCGGTGCGGATGACGGTGCCGCGGCCGAGATCGAAATTGCGCCGCATCAGATCCGGCCAGAGCGGCGTTTCCTCCAGCTCGATGAAATAGGCCGAGCGGAAGGCGGAAGGAGAGAATACATCTTCCCTGCTCTTCAAATAGCATCGACTGATCGCTAGACTCACTGCACAGGCATTTGATCTGTCGCTGTCTGAGTTAACGGAACGGTTCTGCGGTTGGTGGACAGTTTCCGGTATTTTGTCGGTGTTAAGTTGTGGTGACGGAGAAACACCCGGTTGAAATTTGACAGATTGCGATAGCCGACCTCGAAGCAGATGTCGGTTATCGGCATGGAGGTATCGGTCAATAGCTGACCCGCCTTCCAGATTCGAAGCTTGTTGACGTGATCGGTGAAGCTGTGGCCGCTGTTTTTCTTGAAGAATCGCGAGAAAGCGCTGTCGCTCATGCCGACCATGCGAGCCATATCCGGCAACCGGATGTCCTCCGACAGATTGGCGAAGAGATAGGCGAAGACCTGTTGCAGGGCTTCGAGCGAACCGTAGCTCAGGTCCGGCACATAAGCCTCTGAAGACAGCGTATCGAACTCGTCAGTGTCCCGCAGCAGCGAGAGCAATGACAGGAAGGTCGAAAGCCGCACCGAGCCGGTCTGGAACTCCATGGCGAGTATCAGCGCCTCCGCCTGTTCCCGCGCCCGGCCCTTGAAGGAGAGCCCCCGCTTTGCGCGGGCGAGAAAGTCACGCAGCCCCGCCAGTTCCGGCAGGAAGGCCGAAGCCTGCTCCAGCTTGGCCGGCAGAAACTGGATGACGATGTCACGTCCTGGAATGCGCTCATCCGGTCCGAGCGGCGTCACCCAGTCGTGCGGCAGGTTGCTGCCGATGACGGAAATATGGCCCGGCGTGAACGCGCCGACGTGATCGCCTGCAAGCAGGACGCCGCTGGCGTTGGCAATGTAGTGGATCTCCACCTCCGGGTGGAAATTCCAGACGTTGCGCTCCCACGGATAGTCGTCGCGGCGCCAGAGGAACGACTCGTCCGCGCCGGTCAAGACATATTCAAATCTCGCGACCGTCGGCGAAACAACTGACATTGCGGACATCCTCCAGTGCTTCCCGCGATGCTCGCTGCGCTGACAATCAATATTGGATTGTGCAACGCACACAACATTTCATGGATATTTTCGGCATTTCGCGCATGAAAGTATCAGTATCGCGCAACGGCCGCGCTTGTGTCCACCCGTTCTTTCTACAAATATTGTGGTCCGTTGAGCGTGTCGGAGGAGAGTTTAGCACGCACAACCGGACCGATTCTGCGATCCAAATGGAGGAGAACAATGAACAGTTTCGTCAAAGCCGTGGGCGTCGGCTTCATTTCGCTTGGCCTTTGGAGCTCGACCGCCCTTGCTCAGGATTCCTGGTGGAAGACTGCCGCCCAGCCCTATCAGGGCGCGACCATCCGGGGCATCTCGGAATCGACCCCAGCGTCGAAATATGTCGAGCAGGTGCTCGGTCCCAAATTCACCGAAGAGACCGGCATCAAGGTCGAATTCGAGGCGACGTCCTGGGACCAGATGTACGACAAGGCGATCAAGGACATGGAGGCCAATACCGGCATCTATGACTTCGTCTATATCGAGCAGGACATCGTCTATACGTATCTGGCCCGCAACTTCCTGGTCGATATCACCAAGTCGCTCGCCGATAATGCGAAGATCGCTTCGCCGGACTTCAAGCCGGAGAATTTCACAACTTTCCTGAACTATTTCAAGGATCCGAAGTCGGGCAATGTCATGGGCGTCCCCATGGAAGCATTCATCAAGCCTTACCTCTACCGCAAGGATCTCTTCGATGATCCGGCGATCCAGAAAGCCTACAAGGATTCCACCGGTGCGGATCTGAAGCCCGCGACGACGCATGAAGAGTATACCCAGATCGCCAAGTTCTTCACCGAATACGGCGCAGACAAGGAACTCTGGGGAACCACCGTACAGGCCTCGTCGAGCCACCCCGCCGCCTTCTACGAATTCTTCGAGTCGGTCGCGCCGACCTTCGGCGTGTACAACTGGGGCATCGATGGCAAGACCTTCGCGGCCACCGAAGCCAACGGCGGCCAGATGAACTCCGCCGCCGCGAAAAAGGCACTCAACTACTGGGTCGGCCTGCTGAAATACGCGCCGCCGGAATCGACATCGTCCACCTGGGACGAGGTTGCCGGGACATTTGCCGCCGGCCGCGCAGCCCAAGGCCTCGTCTACGGTGAAAACGCTGCCTGGATCGCTACCGACGAAAGCAAATCGACGGTCGTCGGCAAGGTGGGCGTGTCATTGCCCCCGGTCGAGGCGGGTGTCATGGAAGCAGCCGAATCCGGCAAAGGATATATCGGCTATTACGATGGTGGCGCGTTCGGCATCCCGCATTCGTCCAAGAACAAGGACGCGTCGCTGCTGTTCCTGCAGTATATCGGGCAGGCTTCAGTGCAGACCGACTGGGCGCTGGCCGGCTCCCGCATCGTCATGAACTCGACCTACGACGATCCCAAGATCGTCGATCAGGACAAGAAGATGAACGGCTATTACACGCTGATGCGTGAGGACGGAAAGCTGTTCGCCGGAGCTCCGCCGTTCCCGTTCCACGCGCAAGTTCTGCAGGTTGTCGCGCCGTTCATCTACAAAGCGATCGTCGGTGAGATCAAGCCGGACGATGCGCTGGACCAGGCCGCCCCCGCAGCCGAAGCTGAACTCGTGAAGCTCGGCTACCGCAAGTAAAGACCGCACCTCCCAAGCGGTTGGCGGCCGCCTTCAGCAAGGTGGCCGCCCCTTTCCTGACTGCGGTTTGCGGGGATGCAGGCAGTCGGGCGAACAAGTGTCAAGGACGATCTGACGGAGCGCAGGATGAGACAATCCAACATCGGATGGCTGTTTCTAACACCAGCCACGATAATCCTGTTCGTCGTCGGGTTCGTTCCCTTCATCTACATTCTCTATGTCGGCTTCTTCGACTGGAACACCAACGCAGTCGACCCCACCCTGCGCTGGGCCGGCCTCCAGAATTATCGCAGCCTCGTTTTTGACACGACATTCCTGAACTCGCTTGCACGCACGCTGGTCTTTGCATTCTTCGTCGTCGTGAGCGAACTGTTGTTGGGCTACGTCCTGGCCCGCGCGCTGATGGCAGACCGCCTGTGGGGCCGGCAGTTCTTTCGCACGATCCACACACTGCCGATCGTTGTCGCGCCGATTGCAGTCGGCGCCACCTGGCGGCTGCTTTGCGTTCCGGGCTTGGGCATCGTGCCCTATTACCTGAAACTGTGGTTCGGCATCGACTACAACATCTCGACCAATGCCTATCACGCCTTCGCCACGGCGATCATCATGGACCTGTGGCACTGGACGCCGTTCGTGACACTGTCGCTCATGGCGGGACTGACCGCCTTGCCGAAAGAACCGCTCGAACAGGCGCAGATCGACGGCGGCAACAAGCTGCAGATTTTCTGGTACGTGATCGTTCCGATGTTGAAGCCGGTGCTGCTGACGACCGTCTTCATCCGGCTGATGGACGCGCTGCGCTCGGTCGACGAAATCTGGATGCTGACCAAGGGTGGTCCGGCTGAGGCCACCCGGTTCATCGGCCTTCATATCTGGATCAACGTCTTTCCGAAGACCGATTACGGCTACGGTGCGGCCATGTCGCTCCTGACGCTTTACGTCACTATCGTTCTGAGCTGGCTGCTGTTCGTCGCCATGACCGGCCGCAAGGGAGGCGCACAATGAAACGCTCCGGTATAGCCTCCTTCGTCCTTTGGATATGCCTGACCATTCTGACGCTGCTTCCGGTCTGGTGGATGCTGGTCGTTTCGATGCGCCCCCGCGTGAAGCTCTATTCGAAATCGTTCCTCATCGACGATCTTTACTGGAACAATTTCCTAGCGGTGCTGAACAGCTCGACCTTCCTGCAGTATCTCTGGAATTCGCTGATCGTGGCGACATCGAACGCAGCGCTGGTGTGCGCGCTCGGCCTGCTCGCGGCGTTCGGGCTGTCGCGTTACAAAATCGGCGGCGGCGACAACGTGTTTTTCTGGCTGATCACCAACCGCATGGCGCCGCCAGCCGTGTTTCTGCTGCCGCTCTTCCTGCTGTTCACCAAGTGGTTCGTGTTCGGCGATTTCATGCTGTTCGACACGAAGATTGGCCTGATCCTGCTCTATTGCGTCTTCAACCTGCCCTTCGCCGTCTGGCTCTTGAAGGGCATGCTCGACGGGATTCCGCTGGAGCTGGACGAAGCGGCGCGGGTCGATGGTGCGACCACCGGCCAGGTACTGTCCAACGTCATCCTGCCGCTGGCGCGGCCGGGATTGGCCGTCACCTTCATCCTGACCTGGATTTTCGCCTGGAACGAGTACCTGTTCGCAGCGACCCTAACGTCGTCGGCTAACGCCAGAACCGTGACGACAGCGCTCGCTGAATATGTCTCCGTCACCGGAACGAACTGGGGCGAGATGGCGGCGATGGCGTTCCTGACCACGCTCCCGGCCCTGATCGTGCTCGGCTTCGTCCAGAAACACATCGTGACCGGCCTCACGTTCGGCGCATTGAAAGGGTAAGATGATGGCTGGCGTTCAACCCCAGAAAACCCAACGCGACGGATTCCTGCCGATCCGAACCAACGGCTTCGACAGGGGCTTCATCTCGGTCGTGATCCTGATCCTGGTGCATCTTCTATGGATGCGCTTCCTCGAGGGCGTGTTGCCCCTATGGGTGGCGACGGTGCTCTGCCTGGCGCTGGCCGTATTCATTATCCGAAAGGGCTGAAGACATGAGATCGCTCGTCCTCGAACGCAAAGACGAACTGCGCATTCGCGACCTGGACCCGAAGGAGGCGCTCGGTCCCACCGACGTGCGCATCGCCATCAAGACCGTTGGCGTCTGCGGATCGGACGTTCACTATTACACGCACGGCGCGATCGGTCCGTTCGTTGTGCGCGAGCCGATGATCCTCGGCCACGAAGCCGCCGGCATCATCGAAGAGGTCGGCAGCGCGGTGCAGAACCTGAAAGTGGGCGACCGCGTTTGCATGGAGCCCGGCATTCCCGACCCTCAAAGTCGCGCGTCGCGGCTGGGTCTCTACAACCTCGATCCCGCAGTGCGCTTCTGGGCGACGCCGCCGGTGCATGGCGTGCTGAGACCGAGCGTGGTCCACCCGGCGGCCTTTACCTTTAAGCTTCCGGACAACGTTTCCTACGCCGCGGGCGCCATGGTCGAGCCGCTGGCCGTAGGTTTTCACGCAGTCTCCAAGGCGAGGCTGACGCCCGGGGCGATCGCGCTGGTCACGGGTGCCGGGCCGATCGGCATGGTGACAGCGATAGCGGCGCTGTCGGCTGGCTGCGCCAAAGTTATCGTTACCGACGTTGTCGACGAAAAGCTTGCCGTGGCGCGCAGCCTCGGCCCTGCCATCATCACCGTCAACGTGCGTTCGCAGGACCTGAAGAGTGTCATAGCCCGCCAAACCGACGGCTGGGGCGTCGATGTCGTCTTCGAATGTTCCGGCGCGGCCGAAGTGATCGCAGACACGGCGCACCATGGGTGCCCCGGCGGCGCGATCGTCTTTGTCGGCATGCCGGTGAAGCCGGTCCCGCTCGATGTCGTCATCGCCCAGACAAAGGAACTGCGCATCGAGCACGTGTTCCGCTACGCCCATGTTTACCCCCGCATCGTCGCGCTCTTGGGATCGAACCAGATCAATGTCGATGCGCTGATCACCGATACCTACGCCTTCGAGGATTCTGTCGAAGCGTTCGATTACGCCGTGCGACCGAAGCCGTCCTCCGTGAAGATCCAGATCGAGCTTGGGAAGTAGCATGTCCCTGCGGAAGCTGGATCTCACTGGAAGAGTGGCGGTCGTCACCGGCGCGGGGCGCAACATCTGCTATGCCTGCGCTGATGCCCTGTCGGAAGCGGGCATGGGCGAAGTCGAGGAAATTGCCTCTGTCGTCCTGTTCCTGGCCGATGCCGCCAGCCTGATGACCGGCAGCATCGTCGTTGCCGATGCAGGATACACCTCGTGGTGACGCTGCCCGCGGACCCGCCCCGACCACAACTGACTAAGGATTGACACATGGCGACGATCGAGCTCGACAAGGTCGACAAGCATTACGGCTCCTACCACGCACTGCGCGACATCTCGTTCGATATAGCCGACGGTGAGTTCGTCGTGCTGGTCGGTCCCTCCGGTTGCGGCAAATCCACGCTGCTGCGGTCGCTTGCCGGCCTGGAGGAGATCACCGGCGGCACGATCAAGCTTGGCGGAAATCGCGTCGACAACATCGCCGCCAAGGACCGTGACGTGGCAATGGTGTTCCAGAACTACGCGCTCTATCCGCACATGACCGTTCGGGAGAACATGGCCTTCGCACTGAAATTGCGCGGCGAGAATCTTGCCGATCGCAACGCCAAGGTCGACAAGGCTGCCGAGATGTTGCGGCTTACGCCCTATCTCGACCGATATCCGAAGGCGCTCTCCGGAGGCCAGCGACAGCGTGTCGCCATGGGGCGCGCGATGGTTCGCAGCCCAAAGGCGTTCTTTTTCGACGAGCCGCTGTCAAACCTGGACGCCGCGTTGCGGGTGGATATGCGCTCGGAGATCAAAGCTCTTCACCAGCGCCTCGGCGCGACTTCCGTGTATGTCACACATGACCAGATTGAAGCCATGACAATGGCGGACCGCATTGTCGTGCTTCGCGACGGCAAGGTGGAGCAGATCGGTGCGCCACTGGAGCTTTACGACAGGCCGGCAAATACCTTCGTCGCCGGCTTCATCGGATCGCCGGCGATGAACATGCTGCCGGCCACAATCGATCTCTCTTTGAACTCAGCGCGGCTCGCCGATGGGTCGGCTCTTCCCCTTCCACAAGGCACGCGGGCAACCAACGGCCAGGAGGTGATATACGGGGTCCGTCCTGACCAGTGGATATTGTCGAACGGCGATGCGGGCGTACCGGCGACTGTCGAGCTGATCGAGCCGACGGGGGCCGAAATTCTGCTGGCAGTCCAATTGGCGGGCAAGCGGGTCCTGTGCGCCTTTCGCGAGCGCCACGCGCTGAAGCCGGGCGACAGGATACGGCTCGACGTCAATCCCGCCGCGGCTCATGTGTTCGACAAGCAAACCGAGCAAAGACTCCCGTTCTGAGCAACAGGCATCGGAAGGATCAACCATGTCGGACTTTACAGGAAAAACGGTAATCATCACCGGTGCTGGCAAGGGCATCGGTCGCGCCTGCGTCGAACTGCTCGCCCACCGTGGCGCACGAATTGTAGCCCTGTCGCGTACCCAGGCCGATCTGGATGATCTTGCGGCAAAGTTCGGCGCGACGGTGATAGCAGTCGATCTCGCCGACAATGCAGCAGCACGCGCCGCCATGAAGAAGGCGGGGCTGGCAGACGCGCTGATCAACTGCGCGGGAACCAATGTGCTTGAAAGCGTCATCGATATGACCGAGGAGGGCTATGAGCAGGTCCTCGGCATCAACCTGCGGGCCGCGCTGATTTGTGCGCAGGAGTTCGCGCGGGCTCGCATTGCAAACGGAGGCGGCGGAACGATCGTGAATGTCACCTCGATCGCCGGACATCGGGGTTTCGTGGATCACGTGGCTTACGCCGCTTCGAAAGCGGGACTGGAAGGCGCGACACGTGTCATGGCCAAGGAACTCGGCGCCTACGGAATCCGGGTCAATGCAGTGGCGCCTACGGTGACCATGACGGAGCTTGCCGCCAAGGCTTGGTCCGAGCCTTCCAAACGTAACCCGATGATCGTTCGCCACCCGATGGCGCGTTTTGCAGAGGTCGACGATGTCGCGCGCTCGATCGCAGCGCTTATTTCAGAGGACGCCCCGATGATCACCGGCGCAGTCCTTCCAGTCGACGGCGGCTTCCTTGCTGTCTGAAAAACAAAAGGCGAGACAGGACAATGACTAAACCACTCGAAGGAAAGATCGCTGCGGTAACCGGCGCAGCTTCCGGTATCGGCCTGGCGACGACCCGTGCCCTGGTCGATGCCGGCGCCAAGGTCGTGATGGTCGACTACAACAGACAGGCGCTGGAAACCTACGCTGCCGAGTTCGGCGACGCCGTGGTCATGCAGGTCACCGATCTTCTGGACGCTGAAAGTTGTGCGGCCATGGTGCCGGAAATCCTGGCAAAAGTCGATCATCTCGACATCCTGCACTGCAATGCAGGGTCCTACATCGGCGGGGATCTTATTGATACCGATACCGCGGCAATCGATCGGATGCTGAACCTCAACGTGAACGCCGTCATGAAGAACGTCCGCGACATCGCTCCGCATATGATCGAGCGCGGGACCGGGGACATTTTGGTCACTTGCTCGGTCGCCGGCCATGCGCCAATCCAGTGGGAGCCGGTCTATTCCAGCTCCAAATGGGCGATTACCAGTTTCGTCCAGATCATGCGCCGGCAGCTGAAAAACCACGGCATCAGGGTCAGCCAGGTGTCGCCCGGCCCGGTTGTTTCCGCTCTGCTTGCCGATTGGCCCGCGGAAAACCTGGAGAAGGCAAAAGCCAATGGGAGTTTGATCGAGCCCTCAGAGGTCTCCGATGCCATCATCTTCATGCTGACCCGCCCGCGCAATGTCACGATCCGGGACATGATTGTCTTGCCGACAAATTTCGACGTGTAGGGAAGGAATACCAAGTCGTTGCCGGCGTGCCGCAGGACCGTCGCATCGAGTTCCGGATCGGTATCCATCTGGGCCAACCCGCGGCGGCAGCATCGCCGAAGCTGTCGATCGCCGTGCTGCCCTTCGTCAATATGAGCGGCGATGCCGAACAGGACTATTACGCCGACGGCATCTCGGAAGACATCGGCGCTGTCGAAGCTGTCGCAGCTCTTCGTCATCGCCCGCAATTCGTCGTTCATTTTCAAGCGCAAGAACGTCCATGTTCAGGAGGTCGGCACCAAGCTCGGCGGCGGCATGTGCTTGAGGGCAGCGTGCGCAAATCGGGGAACAGGCTCCGCATCACCGCGCAGCTCATCGACGCGACCACCGGCGGCCATCTCTGGGCGGAGCGGTTCGATCGCGACCTGACCGACATATTCGCGGTTCAGGACGATGTCACCCAGCAGATCGTCGACGCGCTGCGGTCAACTGACAGAGGGCTCACGCAGATCTCGCGACGGCCTATTACGTCACCGACAATATCGTCATCATGCGCAAGAGCGAAATCGTCGAGCGCGGCTAGGCGCGGACGGTGCTGGATAGTCCGCAGCGTCCGTATTCGCGGGCGCTGAGGATGCGGTGCTGGCGGCGGATTTCGGCGTGGCGGTGTAGGGCGCCGTGGAACATGCAGCGTAGCGCCGCCGCCCCCAGTCCTTTGAGACTGGAGGCGTTCGTTGTAATTCCTCAGGAGGCGGATGCGATCTTCACGTTCCCGCCATGTCCGCCTCCCCCAAAGACCCGGCGTTCGCCGAAAGAGGAGCGGATCTGCCCGTGGGGGCCCGGCAGGCCGATTTCGGGGAAGAGCAACTCGGAAACCCGGTAGGCTTCTTCCAGATGCGGATAGCCGGAGGCGATGACGGTATCAATCCCGAGCTCCTGATATTCCCTCAGTCGTTCCGCGATCGTCTTCGGAGATCCGACCAGCGCGGTTCCCGCGCCCGTGCGGACGAGACCAATCCCTGCCCAGAGATTGGGAGAGACTTCGAGCTTGTCGCGGCGCCCCTGATGCAGGGCGACCATGCGCGCCTGGCCGACCGAATCCGAGCTCTTCGCGAACACCTCCTGCGCTGCGGCAATCGTTTCGTCGGAAAGCTTGGAAATCAGCCGGTCGGCCGCGGCCCAGGCCTCCTCATCGGTCTCGCGAACGATGAAGTGGAGACGGATGCCGAAGGTGACGTGCTTGCCCTGCGCCGCGGCGGCCTTCCGGACCTTGGCAATCTTCTCTGCCACTTGCGCCGGCGGTTCGCCCCAGGTCAGGTACTTGTCGGTGATGCCGCCGGAAAACGCGATCGCAGCGTCGGACGATCCGCCGAAATAGAGCGGAGGGCGCGGTTCCTGTACGGGCGGCAGGCCAAGTCTCGCATCGATGGCCTTGATATACTTGCCGTCGAGGTTGGCCTTACCGGTCTCGACCAGCGAGTTGAACACCTGGAAGAACTCGCCGGCATGATCGTAGCGCTCGTCATGCGGCAGGAAAATGCCGTCACCGGCGAGCTCCTGGGCACTGCCGCCGACGACGATATTGATCAGCAGGCGGCCGTTGGAAACGCGGTCGAGCGTCGCGGCGAGGCGCGCATAATAGGCCGGCGATGCCGTGCCCGGCCGAATGGCCACCAGGAATTTCAGTCGCTCGGTATGGGCGGCGAGATCCGCGGCTAGAATGAAGGATTCCTCGCACGCCGCCCCCGTCGGGATAAGCACGCCGGAATATCCCAGCCGGTCGGCGGCCTTCGCGATCTCGCGAAAATAGCCGGGATCGGCCGGGCGGCTGAGATCGTCCGACCCCAGATACGCACCGTCACCGGACGAGGGGATGAACCATAGAAAGTCGAGAGGCTTGTCGATTGCCATTATTCCATTCCTGTCGAAACGCGGGAGCCGTCGCAGATAGTCGCGAGGTTGTGAATTCCGAAATCAGAGGGCGCCATGCCGCGGGGGCAGGATGCCGTTCAGATAGAAGTTTCCGATATGGTGGTATTTCCAGCGCACCGGATCATGCAGCGAATGCGTCCGGGCATTGCGCCAGAAGCGGTCGAGCCCATAGCTTTCGAGCGTCGAACGCGCGCCACCGAACTCGATAAGCTTGGTGGCGGCAAGCTGGGCCACTTCCGTCCCGAGCGCCTTGACCTCCGCGACAGCGATGGATGCCTCGGCTACGTTCGACGCCGTCGGTTCTGTGGTGGCGCGGTCGACGATCCGGCCGGCCCTTGCGAGCAGCGCATCGGCCGCATGCACTCTGATCGCCACATCGCCGACGCCGTGTATGGTGTGCGGATCCTCATAACCGTGCTCGATCGTCAGTTCAAAAAATGGCCGCGCATGGGCACGAACATAGGAAATCGTTTCCGCGAGCGCCCCGCGCGCGATGCCGACCTGCATGGCGGCATGGATGATCTGCGCGAAAGGACCCATCGGCGTCGGCTCTTCGAAGCTTCCATCATGGTCGACGATCTGGAACGGCGTCACCTCGACGTCATCGAAGGTCACGGTCCCGCTGCCCGTCGAACGCTGGCCGAAGGACGACCAGTCGTCGACGAAGTCGAGCCCCGGCGTCGCCCGGTCGATGAAGACCAAATGGACACGGCCGTTCGGTCCCTTCGCCACGGCGACGACGATATGGGCGAAGAGTGAGCCGGTCGCATAAAACTTCTGACCGTTCAGATAGAGCTTCCCGTCGCGCTCGGCGAAATGCGTCTTGAAGTCGACCGGGGTCTTCGTGCCGATCTCCGTGAAGGCGTTGCCAAGACGGTCACCTTCCAGCACGCGCCGGAAATAGTGCTGCTTCTGCTCCTCGCCGCCGGCCAGTCGCAGCGCCTCCACCATGTAGAAATGGTTTTGCGGGATCTGCCCGATCGATGAATCCGCAGCCGAGATGATGGCTGTGACCTCGGCCAGCGTCACCGCCGAGACGCCGGCGCCGCCATATTCTTTCGGGATGCTGATCGCCCAGAGACCGCTCTGCGAGAAGCGGTCGATCTCGGCGAGCGGAAGGCGTCGTTCGCGGTCCCGCTGGGCGGCACCGACCGCGAATTCCAGCGCAAGGTCCTTGGCGATCCGGATGGCCTCGGCATCATCCCGGACGACATGGGCCAAGCTCCGACGCGCGGCAATGTGCGGCGCAGGACGGCCGGCGGTGAGCGCGGCCTCCCGGTGCAGCTTGCGATCATTCGTGCTCATCTGGGCTCAGTTCCAGGCGTGACGCGGCGGATGGACGCCGTTCAGATAATAATTGCCGACATGGTAGTACTTCCAGCGCACGGGATCATGCAGCGTATGGACGCGTGCATTGCGCCAGTGGCGATCGAGCCCGTGCTCGGCGAGGGTCGAGCGCGTTCCTGCAAGTTCGAACAGCTTGTTCGTCGACAGGATCGCAATCTCCGTCGTCAGAACCTTGGATTCGCCTGTCTTGATCGTCGCTTCCGAGACCGCCTCCAGCGTCGGATTGGCGCGCGCGACGTCGATGGCGTGACCGGCGATCTCGAGCAACGCTTCGGCCGCATGCAGCTTGATCTTCAGGTCGCCGATCTGGGCGATGGTGAAGAGGTCTTCGCCGGCCGTCGCCTTGCCGCTGTCGATCCAGGGGCGGCTATATCTACTGACGAACTCGATCGTATCGTCGATCGTGCCCCGGGCGATGCCGACATCGATCGCCGACTGGATGATCTGCGAGACGGGGCCGCCGACCGTCGGATGGTCGAAAGAGGTGACCTTCAGCGCCCGCGCCTTCGGCACGCGCACGTTTTCGATCTTGACCGAACCCGACGCGGTGGTGCGCTGGCCGAAGCTCGACCAGTTGTTGGTGACGGTGAGACCCGGGGCATCGCGGTCGGCAAAGACGAGATAGCCCTGGCCGGTCTCATCGACACCGACGATCGGCACGATATGGGCAAGGAGCGCGCCAGTCGTATAAAATTTCTCTCCGTCGACGACCACGTCGTCGCCGTCATGAACGACCTTGGTCTCGAAATCGGCGACGGTCTTGCTCTTCAGTTCGGAAAAAGCGTTGCCGTATCGGATCCCTTCGAGCGCCCAGCCGAAGAACAGTTTCTTCTGCTCTTCCGTGCCGTCGAGATCGACGGTCGCGACGATCGCCAGATGGTTCTGGGTGATCTGCGCGATGGCCGGATCGGCTGCAGCGATGATGGCGATCACCTTGGCGAGCGTGGCATAGGAGACTTCCGGACCACCATAGGCTTTCGGCACGTTGATGCTCCAGAGACCGCTCTGCGAATAGGCGTCGAGCTCGGCGACCGGCAGCAGCCCCTCACGGTCACGCAGGGCCGCCCCGACCTTGAAGCTCGCGGCCAGCGTCTCGGCGATCTGGATCGCCTCCTCGTCGCTCCCGATCACATGCGCCGGCGTAACCGGGCGCGGACGGGGCGTGAAGGGATCGGTGGAATTGACGCGCGGGTGGACGCTGTAATCGATCGTGGTGTCGGTGATGCTTCCCATGGGAAAACCTCGTCGGGTTGAACTGGAATTTTCAGCTGGCATTGGCCAGCGTAATTGCCTGGTTGCGTTTGAAAGCTTCGATGTCGCGGTAACGGTCGGCCGGATGCGCCTTGGGCAGATAAGGCCCTTCGCCGAACAGCTTCTCCCGCAGCGTGCCGGCGCGATAACCGGTCGGATAGACGCCGCGCTTCTGCAGTTCCGGCACCAGATAGCCGACGATATCCTCGAAACTCTCGGGTGTTACGGCATAGGCAAGGTTGAAGCCGTCAACGTCGGTCTCCTCGACCCAGGCCTGGAGCTCGTCGGCGACGGTGGAGGGCGATCCCACGACCACCGGCCCCATGCCGCCGACACCGCCCCATTCGGCCAGCTCCCTGATCGTCCAGCGCTTGTTCGGATCGCCTTCCGAAAGGCTCTCGATCGCCGAATGGATAGCGTTGGTCTCGACCTTGCGCACGAGATCATCCGGTGCGTAGCGGGAAAAGTCGACGCCGGTCCAGCCGGACATGAAGACCAGCGAGCCGTCATAGGAAACGTAATCGAGATAGTCGCGGAATTTGGCGCGCGCCTTCTCGTCGGTCTCGTCCACGATGACCGTCATCAGATTGTAGATGCGGAACTTCGACGCATCGCGCCCGACGGCCGCCGCCCGCAGCCGGACATCGAGCACATAGTTCTTCAGGATCGTTCTGGTCTGCGCCGCGACGAAGACG
Organism: Rhizobium sophoriradicis; assembly: GCF_003939025.1. Taxonomy (GTDB): domain Bacteria; phylum Pseudomonadota; class Alphaproteobacteria; order Rhizobiales; family Rhizobiaceae; genus Rhizobium; species Rhizobium sophoriradicis. Next base: position 23,868 of record NZ_RQIH01000004.1, on the reverse strand, counting down.
CATTCCGCATGCTCCGCCGCGAATTGCTTGCCCGGCCCGGAAGCGCCGGCCTGGTAGAGCACCGGGGTGCGCTGCGGCGACGGCTCGGTCAGGGCGTAGCCCGGCACTTCGAAGAAGCGGCCCTTGTGGCCGATCTCGTGCACTTTCGAGGGATCGGTGAAGATGCGTTTCTCGCGGTCGCGTAGCACGGCACCGTCTTCCCAGGATCCCTCAAGGAGCTTGTAGATGACCTCCAGATATTCGCTCGCCACTTCGTAGCGGTTGTCATGCGCACGCAATCCGCCTTGCCCGATGTTCTTGGCGCCGCTCTCCAGATAGGAGGTCACGATATTCCAGCCGACGCGCCCCTTTGTCAGGTGGTCGGCGGTGGCAAGACGCCGTGCGAAGGGATAGGGGTGCTCAAACGAGATCGAGGCGGTGATGCCGATGCCGAGGTGTTCGGTGGCGAGCGCAATCGGGGCCGCGAGCTGGATCGGATCATTGACCGGAATCTGCGCCGCCTGGTGGATGGCGTGGTAATTGTTGCCCTTGTAAACATCGTAGTAGCCGATCACGTCGGCGACGAAGATGCCGTCGAAGACCCCGCTTTCGAGCGTCCTGGCAAGATCTTGCCAGTAGTCCAGATCCTTGTATTTCCAGGATTTGTCGCGGGGATGCGCCCAAAGGCCGGGCGACTGGTGGCCAACGCAGTTCATGTCGAAGGCGTTGAAATGTATCTGCTTGGTCATTCCTCGGTCCCATCCGGATTTCAGGCGTGGTTCCTGAAGCATCCCGATACGGCATCCATTTGACAGTTATTATATGTTTTTTATGGACTATTTCGTGGAAATTTTTTCTGACTTTGTTGATGGGCGGCTCTGGGCCTCGGTTATCACGCCTGACCGGCCTTATCCGACCGCGTCCGATCATGCCTTTCCGCTCGACCCGATTTCTTAAGTGAGACGTCGACGAACTTGGAAATAAATTCTATAAATTTTGTGTACTTTAAATTCCTGTTGGTTAACGGCAGGAGTTATCTGTCGAATGATCTCAACACGGCCGGCGCAGCTGCCACACGGAATATTGCTCCGTGGTCATTCCTGCGGCCGGCGCCGTCGCAACCGAGGATCAATTCATGTCCAACCCCATCATCGACCAAGCCTATCGCCGCCGCACGGTCTTGAAGACCATGCTGGCATCAGGAGCGCTCCCTCTTCTCTCATCGGGCGTCTTCTCCTCCGCCCTGGCCGCGGACAATCGGTTCGCCGGCCGCACCCTCAATCTCCTGATCATTCAGCCGCATGTCGTCACGGGCAAGAAGATCGCCGAGGATTTCGAAAAGCTGACGGGTGCGAAGGTCAACGTGACCGCCGTTCCCTACGACCAGGTCAGTGTCAAGGCGACCCTCGACTTTCAGTCCGGGGCCGGAGAATTCGACGTCATCGACTATTTCTATACCTACAAGGGCCAGCTCGCCGAGGACGGCGTGATCGAGGACGTGACCGACCTGATCGAGAAAGACAAGGCGGAAATCCAGCCTGACGACTTCATCCAGACGATCTATGACCAGTACACGCTGCATGACGGCCGTCGCTATGGCCTGCCTTATGATGGCGACAGCCACCTTCTGTTCTACAACAAGGAACTGTTCGATCGTTACGGTCTCAAGCCGCCAACGACCTGGGACGAATACACCGAAAACGCCAAGGTCATCACCGAGGCGGAATCCAGGAACGGGATCTACGGTGCTGCGGTCCTCGGCGCGAAGATCCCTGTCATCATCCTGTCGACCTATGCCAACCGCCTCACCGGTTTCGGCGGCAACTTCCTGAAGGCAGACGGCACCTCGGCCCTCGACAGCACCGAAGCCGTGGAAGCGCTGAAGTCGCTGCTCGCATCCGCACCGCATTCATTGCCGACGCCGCTCGAGACGCGCTTCGAGGAAGGTCTGCCCGCCTTCCTCAGCGGCAGGGCCGCCCAGATCGACTTCTGGACCGACCTCGGCGGTTATGCCCAGGATCCCAAGGGCTCGAAGATCGTGGACAAGTGGGGCGTCACCCGTATTCCCGTCGGCGGAGCCAACAAGACGCCGCGTCTTGCCTTCAACGCCGGCTTCGGCTTCGCAATCACCAGCGGCTCGAAGAACAAGGACGTCGCCTGGGAACTGATCAAGCTCGCGACCAGCAGGGACTACCACGAACAGCTGCTCACGCTGACCGGCTCCGGCATCGATCCCGACCGTCACTCCGGCCTCAACTCGGAGAAGTTCAAGGCCTTTCAGCCGCTCGTCCAGCCGCTGCTGGCAGACGGTGCACTGGAAAACAGCCTCGCCTGGCCGACCGCCGTCTATGCCCCAAAGCTGGAAAACGCGCTGACCGATGAACTCGCGCTGGCCCTTGCCGGGACCAAGAGTGCCGAACAGGCGATCGCCGATGCCCATAAGGCCTGGACGAACATCAATGAAGCCAATGGCTGATTATTGAGCCCCGGCCCACTTGGCCGACGTGGACTATGGGACCCGAAGGCGTGCCTCGCGGCAGAGCGGGGCACGCCTTTCGAGAGAAGAACAATGAAGACCACAGGCGCGATGACATGACTGCGATCGATTTTCCCCTCGCTCGACGACGGGCCGCCTCAGCGACGGCCGATCACGGCATTTCGGCACACCGGCTCGTCCGCTGGCTGTGGATCTCTCCGATCCTGCTCGGGCTCGCCGCGACCCTGGTCTACCCCACACTCTTCCTGGTGGCCCTTGCGCTCAGCAAGAGCACGCTCGGCAAACCCTTCCGCAGCTTTGTCGGATTGCAGCATGTGCGGGAGGTCCTCCAGGATCCGCTGTTTGTGACCTCTGTGACTAAGAGCATCGCCTATGCTTTCGTCACGGCGAGCATCCAACTGGTTGTCGGCTTCCTGATCGCCTTGCTCTTCACCCGGCTCCTGAAGGCCGGACGGTTCCTGGTAAGCCTGATCCTGCTGCCGCTGATGACGCCGCCGGTGATGGTCGGAGTCGCATGGAAGTTGATCCTCGCGCCGGCCGGAGGGCTCCTGAACGGTCTCCTCCTGAACTTTGGCATTGTCGACGCACCCGTGAGCTTCCTCGGCGATCCGGTCTTTGCCTGGTTCGCCATCGCGGTCGCCGATGTCTGGCAATGGACGCCCTTCGTCGTCATCCTCAGCTTCGCCGCCCTTTCGACCATTCCCGAAGGCGTCCACGAGGCTTCGATCATCGATGGAGCGTCACCTCTGCAACGCTTCTGGCACATCACGCTTCCGCTCGTGGCGGCGCCGCTCTCCTCGATCTATCTCCTGAAGCTCATCCTCTCCTTCAAGGTCTTCGACCTCGTCTATGTCCTGACGTTCGGCGGTCCGGGCTTTGCCACCACGACGACCGGCTTCTCCATCTATCGCCGCGCATTGGAACAGTTCGATGTCGCCCGCGCCGCTGCCGAGACCCTGATCTACAGTCTGGTGATTGGCGCAGTGCTCTGGCCGGTCATCCGCATCCACCAGCATCTCGAGAGGAAAGACGCATGAAGATCAGGCGTTCCGATATCCCGCTCATTGCCGCGATCGCACCGATCTTCGTCTTCTTCACCCTGCCGATCGCCTATCTCGTGTCGGTGTCCTTCAAGACCAAGGACGACGTGCTGAGCGGCCGTTTCCTGCCGACGAGCCCGACGCTCGACAATTGGCCGGCCGCTTTCGAGGCCGCCCATCTCTCAGGGTTCATCGCCAACTCCGTTGCCGTCTCGCTGCTCGCCAGTGCCATGACTTTGCTGCTTACCCTGCCGGCCGCCTACGCCGTGCTGCGGCTCGGCATCGGCGGCAAGTGGCTGGGTGATCTCACTCTGTCGAGCTACATGGCGCCGCCGATCGTGGCTCTCATTCCGCTGTTCTATCTTCTCAAGGCAACCGGGCTCCTCAACACCCATGCCGGCCTGGTGACGCTCTACGGCTTTGCCAATATCCCCGTCGCCTTCTGGCTTCTCACGCCGTTTATCCGGCGCATGCCGCTGGAGATCGAACAGGCGGCGGCACTCGACGGAGCCGGCCCTCTTCGGATCCTCGTCCATATCGTCGTACCGATCATTGTACCGGGCATCGTGGCGACGCTGATCATCGTCTCGGTCCTCGCCTATAACGAGTTCCTGTTTGCCTCCGCCTTCACCTTTTCCGATGAGACGCGCACGCTTCCTGTCGGCATCTCGCTTTTCCAGGGGGATCGGCTGGTCAATTTCGGCCAAATGGCAGCCGCCTCGCTCGCCGGCATCGCACCGGTCTATCTGGTGGCGCTCTTCCTGCAGCGCTATCTCGTGGCAGGGCTGGCCCATGGCGGCCTCAAATGATCACCGCAGACGGCTCGAAACGCTTGCGTTTCCCGCGCGAACAGGATACATACTGAACCAGATGGTTCAGTATGTAAGTCCTCCCCTCGATCTCTCGTTTGCGGCGCTGTCCGATGCGACCCGCCGCGGGATCATCGATCAGCTTGGGCGGGGGGACGCGTCGATCACCAGTCTCGCGGACACGTTCCAGATGACGCTGACCGGCATGAAGAAGCACGTCCAGGTTCTCGAGCGGGCGGGGCTCGTCGTCACGCAGAAGGTCGGGCGGGTGAGAACCTGCAAGCTCGGGAAACGCGGCCTCAAGGCGGAGGCCGAGTGGATCGAGGCGCATCGCAAGCTCTTCGAGGCCCGCTTCGAAGCATTGGACGAAATCATCAGCGAGATGCAACAGGAGGGAAGCGATGACTGAGCAGGTAAACGGTGCAGGTGGCGCGCAGTACCGCACATCGGTCGAGCGCAGAGGGGATCGCGAACTCCTGGTAACCAGGACATTCGATGCGCCGCCGGGCACGGTTTACAGGGCGTGGAGCCAGCCCGAGCTGTTCCAGCGCTGGTGGGTGCCGAAATCGGTGCCCGGCATTTCGCTCGTATCGTGCGAGATGGACGTCCGCACCGGCGGCAAATATCGGCTGGAATTCGGCGCCGGCGGTTCGGGCACCATGGCCTTCTATGGCAAGTATCTCGAGGTGGTGCCGAACCAGCGCATCGTCTGGACCAACGACGAAGGTGAAGAGGGCGCGATCACGACGGTGACCTTCGAGGACCAGAGCGGGAGGACACTCCTGACCTTCCACGAAGTCTATCCGTCCAAGGAGGCGCTTGAGGAAGCGCTGCAGGGCTCGGCGGTCGCATTGCCGGAGCAATTGGAGCAGCTCGACGAATTGCTTGCCAGCATAGGCAAGTAGCGCCGGTCGGGAATCCGCCTCGGGGAGCCAAAAGGCCCCATGGGCTATGTAGCCGTAAATTACTTGACTGCGATTATCAGGGATTATACGCGCTTCGGCCAGTTTCTGCCATTCGAAGCGCGAGCATGACCCCCGCCGACCTGTTTCCTGAAATCGCTCGCGCCGATCAGCGCCCGGCCCTTATCTTCGCCGACGGACGGACGCTCTCCTACGGCGACGTCAATGCCCGGACGCTGCGTTTTGCCGAGCGGCTGGGACGCGGGGATAAGCGGCTTGTGGCGATTTCGGCTGACGTTTCGGAACATGTGATCGTCGCCTATCTCGGCGCGCTGCGCGCCGGCCATGCAGTGGCGATGCTGCCGCCCTGCGATGACAGGCTGTGGCAAGAGTTTCTGGCTGCCTTTCGGCCTGATTTCACCTACCGCCCCGCCGGCGGCCGCTGGCGGCTCGTCCGGGAAAGCCGGCCCGGGCAACGCGACGCGCCGCTGCATCCGGATCTCGCATTGCTGCTGATGACCTCAGGCAGTTCCGGGCTCGCGAAAGCCGTGCGTCTTTCCTATGCCAATCTTGACGCCAATGCGCGCGCGATTGCCGGTTATCTCGAACTCTCCCCTGCCGACAGAACCGCGCTCGTCCTGCCGCTTCACTATTCCTACGGCCTCTCCGTCCTCCATTCCCACCTCGTTGCCGGCGGCAGCATCTTCATTCCAGGCGTCTCCGTGGTGAGCGAGGATTTTGCAAGACTGCTCGACGAAAGCGGCTGCACCAATCTTTCGGGCGTGCCCTATTCCTATGAGCTGATGGAAAGGACGCGCTTCCGAAGCCACGAGCTGAAGGCGCTGCGCTTCATGACAGTGGCCGGCGGGCGGCTGGCGCCCGAACTTATCCGCCTCTACCGCGACCATATGCGCGCAAACGGCGGCCGCTTCTTCGTCATGTACGGCCAGACCGAGGCGGCCGCCCGCATCGCCTTCGTGCCGCCGGAAAGCCTGGCCGACAATGAGGAGCGGATCGGCATCGCCATTCCCGGCGGCAGCCTCAGCCTCGTCGGCGATGACGGGCATCCGCTCGACCGACCTGACGTTGCCGGAGAGCTCGTCTATGCCGGCCCGAACGTGATGATGGGCTACGGCGCCGAGCGCGCCGATCTTCAGCGCGGCGCCGAGGTCGCGGCATTGAAGACCGGCGATATCGCCATGCGCGACGAGGACGGTTTCTTCCGGATTGTTGGCCGCAAGAGCCGTTTCGCCAAGGTCGCCGGGCTCCGGATCGGCTTCGACATCATGGAACAGGTTCTGGCCGAGGAGGGAATCGCGACTGCCGTTGTCGGTGACGATCACGGTCTGCAGGCCTATGTGACAGATGCCGCTTCCGCCGATCGGGCGCTCGGAATGCTCGTCGAGGCGAGCCATCTTCCGGCGAGCCTGGTCGCCGTCAGTGTGCGACGAGAGCTCCCGAGGCTTGCCTCCGGCAAGATCGACTATGCCGGCCTCCACGAGGAGATGCTGGCGACGCGCGAGACGAGACGAGCCGCGGCGGTCAGCGTGCTCGATGCCTATATCAGGGTCTTCTACCCCCACAATGTGAGCCGCAGCGACAGCTTCGTCTCGCTCGGCGGCGATTCCCTCCGCTTCCTGCAATTGACGATGGAACTCGACAGGCTTGGCATCGAGCTGCCGGAAGGCTGGGAGCAGACGGCCATCGCCGAGCTCGATATCGGCCCGCAGGTTGCACGGACTGACATCGCAGAGGTCAGGGCGCTGCCGACCGATTTGGTGCTGAGGGCGATCGCCATCCTGCTCGTCGTCACCCATCACGAAATGCTCTGGCCCATCCCCGGCGGATCGGGCGTGATGCTGCTCCTCGTCGGCTTCAGCCTGGCACGTTTCCAGTCGGGCCATTTCCTCGCCGGCAATTTTCGCCAGGCGCTGCGGCCGGCAATCAATGTTCTCTTTCCCTATTTTCTCATCGTTGCCGCCTATGGGCTCGCCTGGCGTACTGTTCCCTGGGCCTCGGTTACGCTGACCGGCAATTTCGGCTATGCCGAGCCGGAGCGCCACGAGATGCTTCCCTATCTCTACTGGTTCATCGAAGCCTATGCGCAGACGCTTCTGGTCTTCTCACTGATTTTCGCCGTGCCTGCGGTACGAAGGCTGGCGCGATCGCAACCCTTCGTCTTCTCGCTCGCCCTCCTGGCGCTGGCGGTCACAGCGCGGTTTTCGCTGCCGCTCCTCTTCGATGTCGGCAGGCGGCAGATTTTCACCATCTACTGGGGCCTGCATCTCGGCATGTTCGGCTGGTGCGCGGGCCTGGCCGGCAAGAAGACGCAACGGATCATCCTGACGGCGGTTGCCGCCGCCGTGCTCGGTTATCTCGCCTTCTGGGAAACGCTCTGGATCGGAACGACGGTCAAATATCTGACGATCTTCGCTGCATTTCTCGCCCTTCTCTACCTGCCGCGCATTCACTTGCCCGTGCGGCTGGGGCGTCTCGTGAGCCTGAGCGCCGTCTCGGCCTTTCCCACCTACCTGCTGCACCGTTTCGTGCCGGAACTGCTGATGCCGCAGACAGCGGCCGTGCTGCCGGTTCCCCTCTTTCATCTGCTGGCAATATCAGGTGGCCTGGCGCTCGGCGTCGTCGCCAACAAAATCGCGGCCGACCTTCGCAATCTGCTTGGCGGGATAGCAATGGCCCGCGGAACAGGCGGACGTACTGTCATGGCGGAGACTGCCTGAACCGCAAGCGAATAGCAGAATATATTAGCATCACCGCACGAAAAGCTTGCATGCAGGCATTAAATCGGATGTCCTGAACACGGCTTCAGTGGTGTTGGGCGCCCCGCTATGAAAACCCTCGACGCACGAATTCGGTTTACAGGTGAGCGGCGACAGGTCACGGCCCTATTCTATGACATTGTCGGTTCGACGGAGCTTTTGCTGCGCAGCGAACCGGAGAAATTCTTCCGATCGGTTTCGGCGTTACATCAGAGCGCCGAAACGATCATCCGGAAACACGGCGGATTTCTTCATCAGCGGCTCGGCGATGGCGGATGCTGCTTCTTCGGCTATCCCGAGCAATCCGAAGATGCCGCCGAAAGCGCGGTGCGGGCCTCGCTGGAGCTGCTGCGCATCGCGGCGGCCGGGGCCAAGGGCAAGGCGCGCACGCCCTTCCGGCTGAGGATCGGCGTTGCCACCGGCCTTGTCGTCTTCTCGACAGAAGGTGACGAGATCGTCGGCGCGGCGCCGGTTCTGGCGGCGCGCCTGCAAGCCGAGGCCGAGCCCAATTCAGTGCTTGTCGCCGATTCCACCGTTCAGCTGACACGGCACAAATTTGATTACGCCCTGTTGCGGGAGGCGAGGCTGAAAGGCTTTGTCGAGCCGATCGGGCTCTGGCGCCCGCAGGAGCGTGATCCTGCGGCCGGGGAACCGGCGCCATCTGCGGAGCCGGACCGGCCTATTCGCGGCAGGGAAAGAGAGCTTGCCGCTCTTGCGAGCGCCTGGAATTCGGCGCTCGAGAGCAAGGGCAGCCTGATCGCCGTGGTCGGCGAGGCGGGTATCGGCAAATCCCGGCTGGTCGGCGAATTCGCTCGAAATCTGCAGGCAACCCAGCATGAGGCCGTGGTCTTTCAGTGCGGCAGGCGGCTGGAGAGCCAGCCGCTGCATCCGTTCGTTTCGTTTCTCGAGCGGCTCGTCGGCGACGCTTCGGTTCTGAAGGATGGCAACATCAGCGCCTTCATGCGGGCGCTTCAGGCATCCGGCCGAGAGGTGGACGCAGCCGCGGTCGAGACGATCCTCGCATTCACCGCCGACCAATCTGCGGCGCCGTCGCGCAATATTCGTGTCTCCGATCTGGCCGGGCGCGCCTTCCGGCGCAAGGTCATCGAAGCGGCCGCCGGCGTGCTGACATGCAAAGCGCCCGACGTTCCGACGCTGCTCATTTTCGAGGATGTGCACTGGGCCGACGACATGACGCTGGAGCTGATCGACCGGCTGGGGGCGCTGGCGGTCGGGCTGCCGCTGCTCATCGTGCAGACATCGCGGATCAGACGATCCCTCGCGCTCGCAACCGAGATCGAGCTGTCGGGCCTGACCGCTGCTGCTGTTCGCGATCTCGTCGCCTCGATCTGGCGCGAGCATCCCCCGCCCGGCCTGTCGGATTTCGTTCTCGATCAATGCGATGGCATGCCGCTTTACGCCGAAGAGCTGACCAATTTCCTGCGTGAACGGCAGCCGCTCGGCAAGTCGCTGTCCGAGTGGAAAGGGCTGCTGCGGGAAGGCGGCGTCTCCTCGCTCAATGATCTGCTGTCCGCCCGACTGGCAGCGACCGGTTCGGCGCGGCGGGCGGCGCAATTTGCCAGCGTCATCGGCCGCGAATTCAGCATTTCGCTGCTAACCTACCTTCTCGAGGGCGTGAGCCGCCAGAAGGTCGAGACCGACATCGAGCGGCTTCTCGCTCAGGGCATCATCGAGCCCTCTTCCGTCACGCATGGCTCCTTTCAATTCCGGCACGTGCTGGCGCAGGAGGCGGCCTATGGCAGCCTATTGAGGAGCGACCGGCGTCGCATCCACAGGCGGATCGCCGATCGCCTGATCGGCGAGGCGAAGCCGAGCCTGCCGTCAGCGATCGCCGCCTGGCAATGTGCCGAGGCGGGCCTGCATGATGCAGCCGCCCGATTTGCCCTGGCGGCGGCGGAAGCCTGCGTGCTTCGCTCCGCCATGCGCGAGGCAAATGTCTCGCTGGAGCTCTGCGGGCGGGAGATCGACAGCCTGTCGCGGCGCCATCCCGACCGCACCGAGCTCGCCTTGAGCCTGTTCGAACTGCGAGGCGTCGTGGCGGCAGCCCTCGAGGGCGAGGGTTCGCAGAGCGCCCGCCGGGTCTATTCCCGCGCCATGCAGCTCCTGAAGAAACAGCCGCCGGCCGTTCGGATGAAACACTTCCCGGTCTATTGGGGATGGTGGTTCACGGCGCCGAATATTCTGACGCAGCAGTCGCGCGCGCGGGTTGTCGTCGGCGACATGCAGGCGGTCGAGGATCGGGAGACGAGGCTGCAGTCCTATCATTGCGGCTGGGCGACGAGCTTCCATGCCGGCGAGCACGCCTTCTGTCTCGATTGTGTCGCCAAGGGCCTCGATCTTTACGAGGCCGACAGCGCGGTGCGCAATCGCGCCTTCTTCGGCGGACATGACGCAAAGGTCTGCGGGCTGGGCGAGAGCGCCCTCTCCTACCTGCTGCTCAACGAAACCGGCGCCAGCGAGGATGCGATCCGAGAATGCCTGGAATGGGGGACGGCGACCGATCACGCCGGGAGCATGGTGCATGCGCTCTACTACGCCATGGTGCTTGCCCGCTGCCAGAGCCGATATGCCGAGGTCCACGCGCTGGGCGAACGGATGCTGTCGCTCGCCGAGCGGCACGGGCTGGCGGCAAGCCAGGCGCGAGCCAATATGTATTGCGGCTGGGCTGAGCTGATGAGCTCACACGCGGGACGCGGCGAGGCGCGCTTCGAGGCCGGTCTGCTGCTGCAGCAGCAATTGGGCACCGACGATAATTTTTCCATGCACAGCGACATGCATGCGCAGGTGCTGCAGCGGCTCGGCAAGCCTGCCGAAGCGCTGGCAATCGTCCAGAATGCCATCAATGTCGGGCGCAGCAGCGGCCAGTGGTTCTGGCTCGGCGAACTCTATCGCCTCAGCGCCAAACTGAAGGGCGATCTCAACGGTGCGCCGTCATCAATCAGAAGAGACCTCACGCGCGCGATCCAGATTGCCGAGGGACAAAAGGCCGCCTGGCTGGCCGAAAGGGCAAAGAGCAGCCTGGATGGACTGCTTGGCTCGAGATAGAGGGATGCGATGGACATAGGGATGCTCGATAACATCGCCGATATCCTCGCTGATACCGAGCCCCCCTCGCCTCCCGATCCCGGGCAGACGGTGCAGCATATCCTCGCGCGCAAAGCGGAATACGGCATCACCCGGCTTGGTTCGATCACCGGGCTCGACCGGATCGGCGTCCCGGTCGTCCAGGTCGTGCGGCCGCGCTCACGCTCCGTCACCGTCAGCCAGGGCAAGGGGCTGACCTTTCCCCTGGCGGCGATCTCGGGCCTGATGGAGTCGCTGGAAGGCTGGGCCTCGGAGCGGATTGAGCCGGAGCGTACCTTCATGGCAAGCCTGCGCGACATGAACTCCCGGGGAGACTGGTCGCATCTCGGCATCGGCCGCGACGAGGAGATTCTCTCCTGGATTGACGGGCTCGATCTCCTTTCGGGGGGGCAAATGGCGGTTCCGCTTGCCCTCGTCGATACCGCCTATCTCGTCCCGTCGCCGCATCCCCATTGGATCGCCCGCGACACGACGGGCCTCGCCGCCGGCACGAGCCTGCAAGGCGCCGTCCTGCATGCCTGCCTGGAAATTCTGGAACGGCAGGCGCGCTGCACGGCGATGAAGACGCCGCATTTCTTCGACCGCTTCCAGATCGATAGCCGGTCGGTGCAATCGGGAAGCGCCGGCTACATCATGCAGCGGCTCGCCCAAACAGGTTTTGTCGTCGGAATCTGGCAGATCCCGGCGCCGCACGCGTTGCCGGTCTATTGGTGTCACGTCATGGAAGATGCGAGCCAAGCCCCCTTTGCGCCTTTGCCGGCGGAAGGCTTCGGCTGCGATTTCAGCCATGATACGGCGCTGACAAGCGCATTGCTGGAAGCCTGCCAGTCCCGCCTCGGCGTCATCTCTGCGGCGCGCGACGATATCAGGACGGAGCTTTACGGCCATGCCGACGTGAGCGAACTGGCCGCGTGGCGCGAACAACTCGCAAAAGGCGGCCGCTCCTATGCCCCCGGTTCCGACGCCGGCGACCGGTCCCTACGGCCGGTCATCGAGGCGCTGAAGCTGGCGGGCGCGCATGCGGCCGCTCTTGTCGTTCTTCATTCCGATGATCGCGTCCCACTTCACGTCGTACGCGTCGTTGCGCCGCCGCTGGAAACCAATCCGGAGGCCGATCTTGCGCGATGACATCGTGGTTTTTCTCGGCCCGACCCTCTCCGAGACGCAAGCCCGGACCTATCTGGATGCGGTCTATCGTCCTCCCGTCGGCTGCGCGGATGTCGTGCGGGCCGTGGCCGAATATACGCCCGCGGCGATCGTGCTGATCGACGGCGTCTTCGGAGAGCTTCCGGCGGTCCGCCACCAGGAAATCCTCTGGGCGATGACCCGCGGCGTGCGCATCTACGGCGCCGCCAGCATCGGCGCGCTGCGGGCGGCCGAACTCGCGCCTGAGGGCATGATCGGCCATGGACTGATCTACCGCTGGTACGGGAGGCACCCGCTCGCCGACGATGCCGACGTGACGGTGCCGATGGCGCCCGCCGCACTCGGATCACGCGCATTGGGCGACGCCCTCATCGACATCAGGCTGACGCTCAAAGGAGCCGAACGCGCCGGCGTCATCGACAGACGCCTGCGATGCGATCTCGAAACGCTGGCGCGCGCGCTTCACTTCAGCGAACGATCATTCGCCAGGCTTCTGACGGCGGCCGAAAACAACCATGCCCCGGCCGGCGCGCTTCAAGCACTAAAGGCTTGGCTGAAAATTGGGGCTGCAAACCAGAAAAGGACCGATGCGGTAAATCTGCTCACATATCTGGCCAAGCAAAATATCAGCAGTCCGAATAAACCCATTCATCGCGAGTTTGAACTTACGGAATCATTCGCCAACGACATGGAATACTACAACATGCTCGGTACTGTCTTGTCGAAAGGCACGTAGTACTGGTATAGTCGACGATCGCTTGACGTTGGGCAACGAGCGGTGGGGGCAGCATTGGATGCCATCACGCATAACGAGGGCGCAGGACAAGGGGCAGCTGCAGAGCGGCCGCTTGGGACACGTTTCCTTGTCTTTCCCCAGCCATCCTTCATTCCCGGCTACGAAAAACCCGAAGTGGTGTGGATCGGACCTTCGGCAGGGCCGATCCTTGCGGGGCCGTCCGACGCCCGCATCTATGTGGCAAATCCGCTCGAGGCAAAATCGCCCTATGCCGCGCCTTATATTCCACCCTATCCCGGCCTGCTGCAGCCGCCGGCCGAGCCCGGCCCCGACGGCCATTTTGATCACATCGGGCCGGGCGCACCGGGCTTCCTTGCGACCCATAGCTATGCCTGCACCCGCCGCGTCCTCGACATCTGCGAGAGCTATCTCGGCCGCTCGATCGTCTGGTTCTTCCAGCCGACGCTGGAACGGCTGGAAATCGTTCCCTGCATCCCGCATTGGCAAAATGCCCAATCCGGCTTCGGCTTTCTCGAGCTCGGCGAAAGCGAGGAGCACGGCCGGGCATCCTGTTTCGCGCTGAATTTCGATGCGGTCGCCCATGAAATGGGCCACCTCATTCTGCTCAGCGAACTCGGCATCCTCGAAAGCGACGGATCGGGCTGCGATTTCTTTGCCTATCACGAAGCGATCGCCGATTTCATCTCGCTGCTCGGACTGCTGCACTTCGACACGGCGCTCGACCGACTGCTGCGCCGCACCGGCGGCAATCTGCTGCTGCACAACGAACTCGATAAATTCGCCGAGCTCAGCGACGAGAAGCAGGTCAGATCGCTCAACAATTCGCTTCGCATCGGCGATGTCAGCCAGGAAGTGCACGACCGGTCAAAACCCTTTGCAGCTGGCCTCTTCGACTGCCTAATCGAGGTCTACCAGTCGCTGCTGTTCGAGCGCGGACTTTCGGATATCGATCCGAGGCGCTTCAGCAATCTGCGCCAACAAATGGCGCCGGCGCTGATGGAAGAAGCACTGCACGGATCGGCAGCATCCTACGAGCTGATGCATTTCGCCGCGAAAGCCGCGCTGCAGGAGGCGCGCGACGTCATCGGCGAAGCGCTCATTCGCTCCTGGAAATACCTCGATCCCGACAGCCTGACCTTCGAAGCGGCGGCCCTGGCCTTCCTCGAGGCGGCGAGCCGCGGGCGCGGGATCTCCTATCTCGACCAGCTTGACGATTGCATGAGGTGGCGCGGCATTCTCTAACCAACGACGGGAGGCATCGATGACAGACGACAGCGTTCCAGCACCCTCACTTTCTGGGCGCCGCTATAAAGCGGATGAGGTTATACTTTACGGCATAGATTTGAATGATGCCAACGGCATCGCCCATCTGGATGTCGGGCTTGTGAGTAAAGCAGAGCTGCAAGTAAAGCTGCATGCCGGAAGAGTAACCGGCTACACAGTGCTTGCTTATGGCTACGCTTTCGAGGGCCATTGCTACAGGCTGGATTCAACCCGCATCTTTATTATCACCGGCCCAGAAGCCGAGGAGGCCAAGGGCTGCGGCTTTGACAAAGATCTGGGTTACAAAATGTGGCGGATCACCGCATCTGAACAAATCCTCGAAATCGCGACGGCCTTTGGTGACGCAAGGAGCCTCATTCTGGATTCGCAGTTACCAGGCAAGAGGTCGCCTAGTTCCTACGCCATCACCCTTAGAATGGCGCATCGCAATGGTCGCCTCAATAACGAGTAGGTCGAGTCTACAGCAACGGGAGGGCAATTATGCCATATAAGGTTGATGTTTACATTTCGAAAGCCTACGCATCGCTCACAGTGAAGGACTGGGTTAGCGATAGTCCCTGCGTGGACACTAAGACGGGTACGAAACTCGAGAAGGTTGCCGTAAATCACCCGACTACCTTCTATGTACTGATCGGGCATAGTAATGGCGTGGGCGGCGTCACCGTTTACGAGACGGTACCAAATGTCGATCCGGTGCCCTCCGATTACCAAATTCCGCTTGAACTCGATGAGGCCGGAAAAATCACGTTCCCCAAACCAATGCGCGCGTTGCAAAGCGATCTCGACAACCTTGACGCCACGGTGACGGCTTTAACGCAGCAAATCGCGGGCAATAAACGCGGGAAGTAGCGAGTCCCAACACACTGAGACCCTACGCCGCCCGCACCCTGTCCCGACCGCTCAGCTTGGCGTCATAGAGCGCCTGGTCGGCGCGCCGGTAAAGCTCCGAGGCGGTGTCGGTCGGCAGACTGGCGGCGATGCCGGCGGAGCAGGTGTAGCTGAAGTCGGGCGAGTCGGCGAGCGGCCGCGAGAAGCGGATCACCGTCAGCATGCGCTCGACTATGGCCAAGGCGTCTTCCGGGTCGGTCGACGGCATGACGAGAAGGAATTCTTCGCCGCCGACCCGGCCGAAACAGTCGTTGCGGCGAACATTCTGATGGATGCGATGGGCGAAATCGCGGAGGACGAGATCGCCGGCGTGGTGGCCGAGCCGATCGTTGATGCGCTTGAAATTGTCGATGTCGAAGACGGCGAGGCAGCCGCTGCCGCCGGTCCGGGCGGCGGCCAGCATGTCGTCGACGCGGGCCATGACGAAGCGGCGGTTGGCGACCCCGGTGAGTTCGTCGGTGTAGGACGCCTTGATCGCCTGATCGCGATCCTGCCGGACTGTCCTGCCCTGCGCTCTCAACCGGGTGATGTCGCTGGCGATGCACAGCATCCAGCCATTCTGCTGGACCGTCTCCGTCATCCACAGCCAGCGGCCGTCGCTGAGATCCGTCTCGAAGGCGCGATAGCCGATCTTTCCGCGGCGCGACTGGGTCGAGCGCAGCCACGCCTCGAAATCATCGGTCCGAAGGACCGTGCCCCGGTTCAGCTCGAAATTGCGCCGCATGAGATCCGGCCAGAGCGGCGTCTCATCCGGCTCGATGAAGTAGGCCGAACGAAAGGCGCTGTTGGCATATTGCAGCCGATCATCGCCGTCATAGACCGCAATCAGCGTTTCGGTTTGTGCGGAAAGGTTGAGAAGCTGTTCGACGCGCGCGTCCATACCGTACCCTGTCTGGTTGCCCTGGCATGACATGGCGCAGAAATCTTACGAGGAAAGGGCCGGTTGCGGCAAGCGAAGGCGCCACCCGTGATTACGGAAACGTCAACAAACAGCGCGTCGCGACCGGCTTCAGCGCAGCGCGCTGTTGAGATCATGCAACCCGACCATCAGCATCATGGGATCGGATGGCGAGGGCAGGAAGCCGACCGCCTCATAGAAGGCGCGCGCGCCGTCGGAAATCGCATGCACCAGCAGACCGCGGATTCCGAGGATTTCTGCGGCGTTGAGCAGGCGCAGGCCCGCATCGCGCACCAATGCCCTGCCGATACCGCGCCCCTGGTGGGATTGATCGATGGCGAGGCGGCCGAGCACGGCAACCGGAACCGGATCGGGCATGTTCCGCCGAAAACGGCCAGGCGCTTCCGGCTGCCGCACCGCCCCGGAGGCGAGCGCGTAATAGGCGATGACCCGGTTTCCCCGGCAGACGACGAAGGTGCGCGACGCGCCGCCTGCCTGATTGGCGCGGGCGCGGCGACGCAGCCACTCATCCAGTTCATCCACGCCGGAATTGAATTCGGCCAGCTCGTGATGATCGGCCAACGGCGCCGGCGGGCTGAAAGTCACGCTTCATCCCATGGCGCTTTGGTCAACATCGTCCGTTTCAGACGCTCATTGGGCTCAGCCGGCGCATCAAGGCGGGCAAGATATTCGGCATAGATCTCGGGGCTGACCGTGAATACGGTCCGGTCGAGCAACACCTCCTCGGCGCGCCGCTCCGAAGCCTCCAGCATGAAATCCGTGCGTGTCTTGCCAAGCAGCTCGGCGGCGCGGTCGATCAAATTGCGGGTCGCGGGCTTGATGCGCATATTCAGCGGCACGCTTGCCTCTGAATTTTTGTTTGTAGACGAGGCGGGCACGGGAAACTCCTGTCTGGAGCTTTACAAATAGCGTAACGACACCATCTTTACAAGCATCGTAAAGATATCGCCGTTACGCTATCCCTCGTTCGCGCGGGGCAGGCCCTTAGTTTCCCTTGGTCTTTCCCGTTTGTGTCGTCGCTGCGTTGACGCCGCCCTGCTGCAAATCCGCCTCGTCGCCAACAATGGCGGCCGCTTCGTCGAGCAGGACGTCCTTGGCCTTCTTGCGGGCGTTTTCCATGGCGATATCGGCGCTGAGGCTGCGCTCGTCTGATTGCAGGCCGTCATCCCCGGTCGGATCCTCGCCGTCGCTCGCCTCCGCCCGGTCCTTGAACCGCTTCTCGCGAGCCGCCGCTTCCTTGCGGCGTTCGGCTTCGTTCAGCGACACGACGCCTTTTTCGCGCTGCGCCTTCAGCTCGGCAATATCCTCGATCAGCCGCTGGAAATCCGGATCGCTCTTGACCCGCGCCTCATGACGGCTTTGCAGGGAAGGCAGCAAGGCCGTGACATCGCCTTCCGGCGTATATTTCGCCGGCTTGATCTCTGCCCAGGGCAGGGCATTGTCATAACTCGTCTCGCCGAAGCTGCTGGGATCAGAGAGCCCGGGCAGGCTGATATCGGGGGTGACGCCGCGCAGCTGCGTTGTGCCGCCATTGACCCGGAAGAACTGCGAAATCGTCACCTTCAGCTCGCCGAGCTCCGGCTTGCTGTTGTGAACCACCTCGTCGAGATCGACGACCGTCTGCACCGTGCCCTTGCCGAAGCTCGGTTCGCCGATGATGACGCCGCGCCCGTAATCCTGGATGGCCGCGGCAAAGATTTCCGATGCCGAGGCCGAACCGCGATTGATCAGCACGCCCATCGGGCCCGTCCAGGCGGGGGCTGAAAAATCCGCGCTCTTCACCACGATCTTGCCATTGCTGGCGCGCTGCTGAACGACCGGGCCCTTGCCGATGAAGAGGCCGGTGAGATCGATCGCTTCGTCCAGTGAGCCGCCGCCATTGTTGCGCAGATCGATGAGAACGCCGTCGACATTCTCCTGGCTCAGCTCGTCGAGAAGTTTGGCGACGTCGCGGCTGGCGCTCTTATAATCCTTGTCGCCTTTGTTCTTGGCGTCGAAATCCTCATAGAAGACTGGCAGGGTGATGATGCCGATCTTGCGCGTGGCGTCACCCGCCTTGACCGACAGCACCGTCTTCTTGGCGGCCTGCTTGTCGAGGCTGATCTTATCGCGCACCAGGCTGACGACGCGATGCGTGGCATCGGCGCCGGCATCGGCCGGCAGGATATCCAGGCGCACGACCGAGCCCTTCTTGCCGCGGATCATCTGCACGACTTCATCGAGGCGCGTGCCCACCACTTCCTTGATCGGCCCGTCCTTGCCCTGGCCGACGCCGGTGATGCGGTCGCCGACGGCAAGCTTGCCGGAGAGCTGCGCCGGGCCGCCGGGCACGAGCTCACGGATCGTCGTGTAATCGTCGCGCTCCTGCAGCACCGCGCCGATGCCGAACAGCGAAAGCTTCATCGAGACATTGAAATCGGCCGAGGCGGCCGCGCCGAAATAATCCGTGTGCGGATCGACCGCGTTCGAATAGGCATCCATGAACGACTGGAAAACATCGTCGCTCTTGAACTTGTAAGCGCGCTCGAGCGTGTTTTCATAACGCTTGTCGAGCGTTTCGCGAATGGCGGCATCGGTCTTGCCGCCGAGCTTCAGCCGCAGCCAGTCGCTCTTGACGCGCTTGCGCCAAAGCTCGTTGCTCTCGGCTTCCGACTGCGGCCAGGGCGCCTTCTCGCGCAGCACCGCATACTCTTCTTTCACGCTGAAATCGAAACCCTGCTTGAGCAGGCTGCGCGCATAGATCATGCGATCGGCAACGCGCTGCTCATAAGCATTGAAGATCGCAAACGGGATCTTCAGATCCTTCCGCTCGATCGCATCGTCGATCTTGCTGCGGTCCGCCATGAACTTGTCGATATCGGCCTGCAGGAAGAGCATGCGGTCGGGATCCAGCGACTTGATGAACCCATCCATCACCCGCGCCGACAAGGCGTCATCGAGCGCCACCGGCTTGTAGCTATAGCGCGACAGAAACTGCGCGCTCAACAAAGCCGCATCCGCCTGCCGCTCCAGCGGCTTCAAAACAGGCGGCGGTGCAACTTCAGCATATGCGGACGGCGCAATTGCAACAAATGCACCAAGAAAAACGTAGGCTATGCGCATTCAGCGTGGATCCAATTCTTATGCTGCTTTGTCGATGGGTGATTTAGGTGGCGCAATTATGGTATTTTGGCAAGCAGCTGGCAAACGGGATGCGTCTGGGGAGCCATTTTAATATTCGGCCGGGAGGCAGCCACATCTTACCGGCCATGGTGATACCGTGCTGCTCCTTGCGTCCCCCCGTCCGAATCGAGACTGCGCAGCAGTCCGCGCTCCAACAATGAGCCTAAGGTCGCCGACGTCACAAACTTGACCTTTTGCGGCCGCTCCCCAAATCGGTCGCTCTTGCGTCGGTGATGGAGGCATCGCGATGCGTCCATTTATTCGCCTCCCGTGGAAAGAGGTCGCCTTCTTTGGCGAGCTTCAAGCCTCTGATCTGGGCGGTGTCAGCGTGATTGTTTTCGCTGTTAGCCTGGCACTGGTAGAAATATCGGAAATTGTCGCCTACGGTCCCTCTGCTGCGCTCGAAGGATCCAGAGACAGCGGCCAAACAGGTCGCATTGGCACCACCGCCTCACGACTTCCGGCGCGTCAGCGGATATGCCTCGGCTTCATAGAGTTTGCGCATCTGCAAACCATCGAAGCGCGCCTCCTCGACTTCGAGCACGGATCCTCGAAGGAGAGAGGCCGGCATGTCCTCGATCGCAAAGCGAAGAGCTTCGGCGACGGAATCAAACCTTTTGTAAGCGAGGCTGCTTTTTCTCTTAATCGTCTTGCACGGGTAAAGCCCCGCGCCGGCACTATAGTCGAAAACGGCCATAACTGATCCTCACGATTGGAGCGATTGTCGAGGACAGTTGATCATCACCGTCCTGTCTGCGGTATCAACGAAAAAAAGAAGTCAGGCCAACCGTTCAGCAGACGCTGCTGCATCTTGGCGTATCTCTCGCCTCCGGGAACTTATCTGCTGAGGAATCCTGCCGGACGAACACATCCGAAACAAACCGCTCCAGCCAGTATGGCGAAATTCGCAACGTTCGCAAAATCAGGGTTTGCCAAGCAACCGACGCAGCCGGGAGGATCAGGTAGCCGAAAGGCTGAAAACGTGCAGTTTATGTAAGGGTTTGATCAGCCTCTTTCAAGGCACCACATGAATAGCAAACCTTGCTTGCCAAAGGCGGAAATGAAGCCCAGAGTGCGATGTCGGCGGCAACTGGTCAGGGCGCTGCCGCCTGAGGGACATGCGCGCGCCCTAGCCCCGACAAGAGGAGGACGCGATGACGTCCCGATCCTCACATGCCTGCTTCCTGCTTTATTTTCAGAAAATGCTCCTGAACGCCAACGGCGAAAGCAGGCACAATCCATGCAATCGGGAAGTCCATCGGGCCTTTCCGATGGTTCGCAAGAGACGGCAGCTTCATGGCTCGTCACTTGTCGGTCGTGAGATACGTCCGACGCCCATTTTTCCTGAGAAAGCTCCCGAGAAAAAGTAAGGCTCTGGTAGCTTCGCACCGTATCTGTCTTCCCTCTTTAACCATCAGCGTTGTATCTCGGATCTGGAGATCGCAGATGCAGGCCTTTGGAGACAACTCATGCGCCAATCATATTACAGAGCGCTGGCCCTCACGATGACCGTCCTCCTGCAAACTGCATCGGGACTCAGCTCCTCGGCGTTCGGCCAGACCGCAAGGCCGGTGCCTGAAAATGCTCAGGCAAGCCGCTACGGCTCCGGCTGGACATGCAACGGTGGTTTTCGAAGGCAGGATGACACCTGCTTCGAGGTGCAGCTTCCCGACAACGCGTTCCTGACGAACTCCTCCTTTGGCAATGGCTGGGATTGCCATTACGGCTTTCTCGAGAAGGGGGATCGGTGCCTCGCCGTCCAAATTCCGACCAATGCATATCTCGACCCATCTTCCGGCGACCGCTGGAGATGCCTGCGTGGATACCGTCAAACCAATGTGGGTTGCGACCTTATTAAGGTCCCGGAGAAAGCATTCCTGTCCGAAACCACCACAGGATCCGGCTGGGAATGCGAAAGAGGTTATCGCGCGACACAACAAGCATGCCTCAAGCTCGAACTCCCCGCCCACGCCTATCTGACAACCGGCGGAAATGAGTGGAGGTGCGATAGAGGCTTTGAAAAGAAGGATCAGGCGTGTGTCGCCGTCCAGGTTCCGGAGAATGCCATCTTCGTCGACACGCCCTACGGGCAAAAATGGAAATGCGACCGAGGCTTCCAGACGAGGAGCAATCAATGCCTGCAGGTCAAGCTTCCCGAAAACGCACATCTTAACTCGGCGGGCAACGGCTGGGACTGCAATCGTCCGTACCATCTTCGCAGTGGTGCCTGCATGAGCGATTAAAGATCAGCCGAAGTCCACTGTCCGGCGCCTCCCTCGCTCTCAAAATGGCTGATGATATCAGCCTGCACTTTTTTGCCTTTCGGAAAGCAACGACTGAACGCCTGGGACGGACCTGCAGACGCAGAGCGTCAGATCCCGAGGCTTATCGCCGGCAAGTTCGATGCAATCATCTGCAGCATGTCGGCGACGGCCAAGCCCGAGGAGATCATCGCCTTCAGCGATTCCTACAGAATTAAGCTTAGGTAAGCGCGCTTAATAGCGGGAACCATAGTCACCGCCTCAAGCGCAGACGGCTAGCCACCCGGCCTACATTGCAATTCGAATGCCGCGCCCCATATTTCTATAGGAGCGGAACTGCGAAGCTGCAGCCGTTTGCGGGAATTCAGGCGCCCCGCAGGAGGATGATGGTGTTTCTGCATCCGTAGCACACCGGCAGTTTGACCAGCCCTGCCGCGTCTTAGGCGAGACCGGCTACTCCGTCCCCAACAGCATGTTCTTGCTACAGTCCGAATGGATTGGGCATTACTGACCCTCCGGGAGCGAATGCGTGACACTGACCTTTCCCAATAAAAGCCGTAGTTTTGATGAGAGCCGGAATGCGGTCCGCTTCTCCGGTTATGACGGCATGTTCGAGGTGCGGTTTTTAGTCGAAGCTAACGCCTTGCGGACCGCGAGCCAGCCCGGCCGCTCCGAGGACGAGTGCCTGAGAGCCTTCGACATGGCGCGCGAGATCATTCTGGAAGCCGCCACCCATGCCTACGGCCGCGGCGGCAAAGACCGATACACCCTGACGGCGCAGGATATCCGCCGGTAGACTTTTACACCCGGCAATGCCGTGCAGGAGACGAACCCATGTCAGTCGACAGAAAACATCTCAGTGTCGCGGGCCGCGTGGCGACCCGCTGTCCCGACCAGGGCGATCTTGAATCGGCCGTCTACAGCGCGCTCGCCCATGCCGGCGATCTCGACCCCAGCTATATCTTCGTCACCGCGCGCGGCCGCGACATCACGCTGGCCGGATGGGTGCATTTGAAAGCGGAGGTGTCACGGGCTGAGGAGATTACACTGAGAACCAACGGCGTGCGCAAGGTTCACAATGAACTGTCGCCGGAATTATGAGGCAAGTCCGTCCGGCGTCGCGTTCGCAGCTGCCAAGAGATCAGCGAGGGCCATCGGCTCGATCCGGACGATCCTGCGCAAGCGGTTCCCCTCTGCAATCGACGGCAGATGAATGTAGGTCGCGACGCGGCGGTAGGCAAGCCACGACAGGCCTTCGATCGGCTCCTCATCCTGCTCGATCTTGTAGTCGCCTGCCGGATGCATCTCGCCAACAAGATCGGGAAGCGCGAAAGGGGCGGAGAAGTGGACGATGGTGTCCGTCGTGCGTGTGGATGATATGTCGGACATGGTGAAAGGCTCCAGTTGAAGGCGGTTAGCCAAGACCCGCTGAATACTTCCTTCCGGGCATTGGCATGGCGATCGGAATTCGGAGCGATGATAGTCCTCAGGTCTCTGACACGGACGAGAGCCACAGGGCCAAACGACGATAGGAGACTTCTACGCCCCAATTGCGTCACAACTGGGACGAAATCCTAAATTGAAGGTTTTATTCAGATTTACTGGTCAAATATAAAATATTATCCTGGATAAAATTAAATTAAACTAGCCGCAGAATAAAGCCGTCTTCGCCTTTTTATTGCGTTATTTTCCTGAAATACATAATCCAGCAAGTCCAAAGATCGGAATTTGCAGAATATATACACAACCTTCCCCAGCCTGCTCGACAAGCAGGAGGCCGGCCACGAAAGCGCGTCCCGCGCGAACGGCAGGCTCATGACTTCATGAAAAAAGAGGCATTCAAATGTCGAGACATAACAACGCCAAGTTCCTTACCGCCAGTGACCGCCACGACTTCGGCGCTAACGCAAAGCGACCGGACGGCAATCCCTCCGCGAAGGAATTGATCGCCTATGCCGTCGCCGCACGCACGGACCTCGCCGTGCCGGCCGAGGAAGCGCGCGCAGTTGAGGAACTGCGTGAAGCAAAGAACTTGCGGCATCGGTTCACAAAGCGCCGAAGCACTGAGGCCGATGATAAGAGTCTGGCTGTCCGGGATCTTCCTACGATGGGAGAACTCGAGCAGGCGCGGACCGATCACAGCAGGAAGATCGCCACCCGGGAAGCCGAGAGGCGTGCCGAGGAGCCTGACGAAAAAGCCGGCGAGTGAACGAGGACTAGGTCGTGTGGACAGTTATCTGATCCATAGCATTGTCGCCGCGATAGTGACGACGGCGAGGTAGTTTTCGGCGGTTTTCTCGAAGCGCGTCGCGACCCTTCTGAACTGCTTGAGTTTAGAAAAG